>JBAZWO010000001.1:0-491640 GCA_041660305.1 Patescibacteria group bacterium
ACACTTTGGACAGTGTTTAGATCGTTTTTTTTGTCATAGTAGGCTTCTTAACAGGTTAAGGATTAATATGGAAGCTAACTATAGCAAAGAAAACGACTTTTTAGGAGCCAAAAATGCAACGGTCTCGGCTGAGCGCCCAGACGAGGCTTATCGTTATTTTTCGGAGTCTCCTCTGGACTTGGCGATACAAGAGCTCGAATATGCTCATCCTCCACCATCCGTTCCATCGCTCTTGCTGTTGCACATTCGGCGTTATCTACCAAACCATCGCAGTTGTTGTCCTGCCCATCGCACACTTCCGTGGCACCGGGATGGATCGCCGGATCGTGGTCATCGCAGTCACCCCTGGCCGCCGAGTACCCGTCTCCATCACGATCTCGGATTTGCCCGACAATAAACCCCCCGACCACGGACGTGATGAAAACCAGGATGACGACGCTACGATTATTTTTCAAAAACCTCATTGCTTTCTCCTCTCGCCCAGCGGTATGCCAGGCATTTGATGGACATTTGTTGACTCACATATTCACCAGAAGAAATACATCTACAATTTTTTATATAACAAAAAAAGGCTTAAGACATATCCCTTCTGCTAAACACGTTAATTTCAATTCAATTATTAAAGAACTGGTCATTGCAACAATTTTCAGCTTGCTACAAGAACGAAGCAACGTATCACGAAATGTGATTTTTGTCAAGATTGCCAGAATCACATGTTTCTGGTATAGTTCTGGCTGATTTATGCCTATAAAATATAGTGTTATCGTTCCCGTTTATAACGAAGCGGGATCGCTGAAGGAATTACATGAACGACTAGTAAAAGTACTCGCTGGTTTAGATCAGCCGTTTGAACTGATTTTTGTTAATGACGGGAGCACGGATAATACTGCTGAATCACTGATAACACTGAAACCACTAACCGTAATCACATTTCGTACTAACTTTGGCCAAACGGCTGCTTTGGACGCTGGCATTAAGCAAGCGCAAGGAGATATTATTATTACGTTAGACGGCGACCTACAAAATCCACCAGAAGAGATTCCTAAATTATTAGCCAAGTTAGACCAAGATAACCTAGATGTAGTGTCTGGCTGGCGTAAAAATCGGCAGGATCCAACTAGCAAACACTTTACCTCACGCGTAGCTAATGTATTGCGTAAAATATTTGTACAAGACGGCATTCATGATTCTGGTTGCACACTAAAAGTATACAGGCGTTATTGCTTTAATGAGCTAGATTTATTTGGTGAAATTCACCGTTTTATTCCTGGCATACTAAAATGGCAAGGTTTTAAGATTGGTGAGGTAGTAGTGGAACACGCGCCGCGAAAAACCGGCGTGTCTAAATATAATTCTGGCCGAATGTTAAAGGGCTTGGTGGATATGCTGGGCTTATGGTTCTGGCGCCGTTACTCCTCTCGCCCGCTACATTTATTTGGCGGCACCGGTATTATTTGTGCAACCTTAGGTAGTGTGTTGTTAATTGGCTTAGCTATTGCCAGAATTTTTTATGGATACGCTTTATCTACCAGCATCTGGCCATTAGTTGCAGCGTTATTTATTATTGTGGGCATTCAATTATTTATTTTTGGCTTACTCGCCGAAATTATGATTAAAAATTATTACCAAAATGGCCGCAAGGCGTATACGGTTAAATCGATTATACAACAATGATCCTACACTATCATCAAAACCATACCTCTCCCCCTTCCGCCAGAGGCGGATCCGCCTCTGGCGGAAACCCCCTCTCCTATTCAGGAGAGGGGGGGAAATTAATTAATTTAATTTCCCTCTCCTTAGAGGAGAGAGGTGCCCGAAGGGCGGGGTGAGGTAGGCATTTATGAACATCCTAATCATCGCCCCTACTCCCTATTTCTCCGACCGCGGTTGCCATATTCGGATTCTGGAAGAAATTAAGGCGTTAAAACAAGCGGGGCATAATCCCATTTTATATACGTATCATTTAGGACGCGATCTAGGTGATGTGCAAACTTATCGCAGCGTTAATATTCCTTGGTACAACAAAATATCAGCCGGATTTTCTTGGCATAAAATTTATCTGGATATATTGTTGCTGTTAAAAATTGTGTTTAATTGTCGCAAACACAGTTTTGATATTATTCACGCTCATTTACATGAAGGGGCTTTCCTTGGTTATTGGGTAAAGTTATTTTTGCGCAAACCATTAATTTTAGACGCCCAAGATAGCCTGACTGAAGAATTGCAACACTATAACGTGATAAAATCTCACGTTTTAAAAAAACTAGTATTTGCGCTGGAACGCTGGATTGTTAATCGAGCCGACCATGTGTTTACCAGCTCACTGGATTTATTAAGCTTCATGCAAGAATATTTTCCGGAAGCGAAAAATAAATTAAGTTTGTTGCCTGATGCGGCCACTCAATCGCCTACCGTGTTAGCCGAACAGCAACGCCAAGAATTAGCGGTTTTATTAAATATTAATTTACAGAAACCCGTAATTATTTATACTGGTGGCTTAACACCAACTAAAGGAATTGATTACTTGCTAGACGCTATACCGCTGGTAGTAAAAAAACAACCAGACGCGCAATTTGTTTTGATCGGTTACCCGCTAAATCATGTAATTAAGCGCGTTGAAAAACTAGGTATTGCTTCAGCCTTGCGCATAGTTGGTAAAGTGGATTATTCCACGTTGTTTCATTATTTACAGCTGGCCGATATTGCCGTGGATCCAAAGCCGGCCAGCTCTAGTGAAGCTAGTGGTAAAATGATTAATTACATGGCGGCTGGTTTGCCAGTAGTAGCGTTTGATACTGTTCGGGCTCATGAAACGTTAGTGAATGCCGGCGTAGTTACTAAAGAAAATAACGCCGCCGGTTTAGCAGAGGCCATCATTGAACTACTGAATAATCCGGCAGAACAAAAACGTTTAGGTGAACTAGCTAAAAAACTGGCACTGGAACGCTATTCCTGGAAAACCATTATTCAACAAGCCATTCAATATTATGAACAGCTCGCCAAATAAAACTGGTTTAGCCAAAAATATATTGTGGGCCACTGGCGCCGAAATGGTTAGCCGATTATTACTGTTTGTAGTTATTTTACAATTGGCTAATTATCTACTAGATACTCGTTACGGTGAATTGAGTTACGCGTTTGCTGTAGCGAACATTTGTGTAATGATTGCTGATTTTGGTTTAAGCACTTACGTAGTACAACAACTAGCCTACAACACCAATCGCACTAAAGAATTGTTAAGTGAATTGCTCGGCGTAAAATTATGGCTCACGTATTTATCTTTATTAAGCATGCTAATAATTTGCGTGTTGGTGCGTAACCTTAATTTTACAATTGTAATTTTAGGCGGTGGAGCCATTATTTTAAATAATACGCGCATGTTTTTAGAGGCGTTTTTCCGCGCACACCAACGGTTAAAATTGGAAGCCATTACTAAAACTGTGTCCGCGTTATTACTGGCCGTTACTTTAAGTGTGCTGGTGCAACAACGTAGCTCAGTAGCTACCATTGCGGCCGGTTATTTTTTTGCCGCTCTTATTGGCATTGTGTTCACATTAATATTATTACGTAGCTATATAGCGTCGTTTAAAATACGTGCGCCTATTAGTGTGTTAAAAAAATACATTCGCCTAACTTGGCCGTTTGCTGCTAGTTTGGGCTGTAATTATTTAATGAATTATTTCGACTCGGCGTTATTAGGATTTTTTGGTAAAACCACCGAATTAGGCTGGTACACGGCAGCTTATAAACCAGTATTTTTTTTAACCGCTCTGGCCGGCATGTTGGTAAACGCTTTTTTTCCGGTTATTACTCACCAGTTTCATCATGCTAAAGCTAATGTACAGGCTACCGTTACTAAATTGTTACGTTTAAATAGTATTATAGCTTTACCATTAGCCGTCGGCGGCTCTATATTGGCGCCAACCATTATGCATCTATTTTATCCAAATTACCCCTTAGCTCCTCTTACACTCGCCTTTCAAATATTATTATGGGGTACGGCTTTAATTTATATCTGGACGGCGTTTGGCAATAGCTTACAGGCTTGCGCTCGGCAAAAGGATTACTTACATGGCTTTTTATATGCCACTATTATAAATATAGTCCTTAATTTTATTGCTATTCCAGTTTGGAGCTTATATGGTGCCGCTACTGCCACTACCATAGCACAATTATTTTTGCTGATTTATTTTTATCATAAATTTAACAAGCACATTGTAACTATTAAATTATTCAAACAACTCTGGAAACCAGCTATCGCTGCCGGTGTTATGGGTTTATCTTTATGGTTTTTACCAAAATCACTATGGTTAATTCCAGCCGATGCTTTAATTTATGTACTAGTATTATTTAGCCTGAAAAGCATTAATAAAACAGAACTGCTACAAATATTAAAATTATGGCGCAAACAACCAAACGTTTAGCCGTGTGTATTCTTAATTGGAATGGTTTAGAGCAAACTAAACAGTGTGTGACTGCTTTACTTGAATCAACTTATAAAAATTTTGATATTATTATTTTAGATAACGGTTCTGTAAATAATGAGGCTAAACCATTAGAACAAACTTTTGTTAATAATATAACTACTTATCGCTCTGAAGAAAATTTAGGCTTTGCCGGTGGCTATAATTATTTAATTTTAGATTTATTAAAAAATAACGTCTACACTTATTATTTATTATTAAATCAAGACGCGCTTGTTACACCTAATTGTATTGAGCAGTTAATTAAGCATTTAGAAAATAATCCAAATACTGCCGTGGTTGGCCCGAAAGTATTAGCACCAGATAACACTATTCAATCATTGGGCGCTGATATTAATTTAGTAACCGGTAAAATTACTAGCCGGTTTCAAGAACAAGATATTTGTAGAGACGCATTGCAATGCGTCTCTACAAATCCAGAACCAGTTGACGTAGTAATTGGTAATTGTTTTATGGTACGCGCTAACACCATTCAACAACTCGGCTTATTTGATACAAATTATTTTGCTTATTACGAAGAAGCCGATTGGTGCCTGCGTGCTAAGCAAGCTAATTTAACTTGTGCCGTAGTACCACAAGCTGTTATTTTTCATCACAAAATCGGAAAATTTAGAACCTACTTAATTGTCCGTAATATGATTTGGTTTGAAAAGAAATTTGCTTCACCAATACAGCTTGTACAATTTTTTTGGTATTTTTGGTTTGTATTCTTTTTTGAACGTCTAAAAAAAGGTTCACGTTTTTCTGAATTATTAATCGCCAGTATTGATGGGTGGTTTGGTTTAAATAAAGGCCAGGCCAAATTTTTATGAAATTCTCGATTATTATTCCGGTTTATTCCGACCCGAAAATTAAACAATGCTTAGAGAGTATTACAAATTTAGATTATCCAAAACATGATTATGAAGTTATTGTGGTGGATAATAATCCAGAACCGGTTTTACATAATTGTATACACGAACCTATTCCCGGTTCCTATCAAGCCCGTAACACCGGCTTGGAACAAGCTCGCGGCGAATATTTGGCTTTCACTGATTCGGATTGCACGGTTGATCCACAGTGGTTATACAATATTGAACAATTATTTATTGATGAGACCATTGACGCAGTAATGGGCTATGCTACTGGTAATAATGCCAATAAAATTGCTACGTATGAACA
Organism: Patescibacteria group bacterium; assembly: GCA_041660305.1. GTDB lineage: Bacteria > Patescibacteriota > Patescibacteriia > UBA9570 > UBA9570 > JBAZWO01. The sequence goes on from JBAZWO010000001.1 coordinate 5,646, forward strand.
ACAAATGTATGAAGATAATATTGGTAAATTTGTTGGTGAAAAAAAATTGCGCCGCATTGATACACGAAATTTTGCAATCAAGCGAAATATATATGAAAAATTAGGCGGGTTTAATACACGCCTGGATTATGGTGGCGATATGGAATACGGTGCCCGCGCGCACCAAGCCGGTTTTAATATTATCTTTGCAAAAAATGTAGTAGTTACTCATAGTAATGAAACAAATTTGCCTAAATTATTACAAAAACGTATTCGGCAAAATAAAGGTAATATGTTAATTACCCAGATTCATGATGAACAATTTGTGCAAGAATATTTTCCGCATCTTTTAAGATACATCTCCATTAAAGCCCCCCAACCCCCTAAAGGGGGAGATAATTATTCCCCCTGCCCTTTAGGGAAGGGGGTTAGGGGAAAGGGCCTGGGACTGCGGAGCTTATTATCTATTTATTCCAAATTAACCTTCTGGCTCTCTGGATTTATCTGTAATATTTTACCAGGCCAATTAGGATATTTTTGGTTTAAATTGCAGAATGTGGTAGCAATGAGATTGGGGCAAATGCAGGCCCCTAAATCCCCTAAAGGGGACTTATCCAACTCCCCCTTTAGGGGGTCGGGGGGCCTGGCCGTTTCCATTATTATCTTATCTTGGAATTCCAAAGATATTACTCAAGCTTGTATTGATTCAATTTTAAAAAACGTAAAAAATATTGTTTACGAAATAATTTTAATCGATAATGGATCCAAAGATGGCAGCGCCGAAATGATTAAAGAGCGTTATATCAACAATCCTAATATCGTCGCTGTCTTTAATCAAGCAAATCAAGGTTATGCAACTGGAAATAATCAAGGCTACAAATTAGCTAAAGGTAAGTATATTTTAATGCTAAATTCAGATACGGTTGTGCCTGAACAATCAATTGAAAATATGTTAAATTTTTTGGAACGCTATCAACAATACGGCGCCGCAACTACAGCCCTGCTTAATAAAGATGGTAGCACACAATATTTTATGCACCGCCGTTTTCCGACCTTGATTACCTTGCTTAACGCTTTACTTTATAAACGCTGGCATTGGTTAAAAACGAAACGAGTAGAACAGTATCTTTATTTAGATAAAGATTTTAAACAAGATTTTGATATCGAACAAGCCGCCGGCGCGTGCTTAATGATACGACGTGAGGCCATCGTAGAGACACACCATGACGTATCTCTACTGGATACCCAACATTTCCCCTTATATTATAACGATGTAGATTTATGTTGGCGTATTCATCACGCTGGTTGGAAAATACGTTGTTTAACTAACTACCCTATTACTCATCTTAAAGGTGTGAGTGTAAAAAAATTACCTACTCTAAAAAATCTTAAAGCTTATTTACCGGCTGTATATTGGTATTGGAAATTGCATTAATTTTTTGTAGAGACGCATTGCAATGCGTCTCTACAAAAATATTATAACCGATATAACACTAACTCCGTCCCTTTAATTGTTGTCAACTTTTCCCCTCTTACAAATTTTGTCAATAACCACCAATAAACCTGATAATCATAACTTGGTACCGTTAAACTAGCTGGTTGCGCTTGTACAGTATAAGCTTTTGTGGCACTGGTTTGTAAATCATTAAAAAATGTAATTACGTTATTATATTTATCTGGTTGTTTTTGTGCGGCCACTAACCGTTTAGGCTTCACCACTAAATATTCCACTCCAGAACTTTTATAATCCACCATGGTTTTATTGTAAAGCTTACGTTTCGGTGCATTTAATTGAAATTGTTTACCAATATCCAAGTAATAAGTATCGGCTACTATTACTGAACCAGCTGAAACGTTGGCTTTGATATATTCAGACATTAATGTAATCGTGCGTGTATCATGAATAGCGCTGTAACCACTAAATATGCCTAATAATATTTGGGGAATAATTAATATTAATATCATCAATCCCATTCGTGGGAACGCGATATATCGCGTTCCCACGATGGACCAAATATATTCTACTCCATACGCCGCATATAGTGCCATGAACGGGGTAAGCGGCACTGCCCACCGGCTCCAATGTAATCCTAATATTGATAAACCAACTAGTGTAACAAAAAAGAAACTTAGGAGTAATAAATGTTCGCGCCAGTGTTTATGATCTTTAATTATTACGAAAATCATGGTTGCATAACCAATCAAGGAAATCAAGGTTCCGTTCCATTTTAATGATTCGCTAAGATACAGCCAAAGGTTTCGTAAAAATGGAAAAGTTTCCCCACTCCAATCAGCTCCTAGACGATTTGGTTTGGCTTCAAATAACACATCGTGAAGCACTAATTTATAATCAATAATAGCGAATGGGTTAAAGATGGTGTGAATAATAAATGCGGTCAGAATCACTGACAACGCTGAGATAAATACTGAGAATACTGATTGTTTTACTTTCTTAATATTTAAAATATATACCATTACTATTGGTAAAATAGCTAATGCGCCAGTATATTTTGTAGCAACGGCAAAACCTATAGCTACACCAGCAATAATGCACCATTTAACCGTTGGTGCTTTAAGTAATCTAAAACTAGCATACAACACTACTAAAAACATTGTTGTCATTGGCACATCAGGGGTAACAAAACGTGAATTTATGGTAAATAAATAACTAACGCTTAAAAATAAAGCGGCTAGTAACCCAGTTGTTTCAGAATTTAATGCTTTACCAATTAAATATAAAAATACAATAGCTATTAATGAAAATAGTATTGTTATTAAACGTGCCAGTACAAAAAAAGTATTACGGTGTGCTTGATAAAGTATTTTTACAGGCTGTTGTTTAACAACGCTATAAGCTTTAAACACTGCCCCATCAATGCGCATTAACGATTGTGCTGGCCAGTTGTACCACGGTATCCGCCATTGCCCATCGGCAAACTGCACTGCCCGATTAACAATATTCGGCTCATCCACATTGGTTACGGCAGAAATACCGTAACAACGTATTGCTAATGCAATTAATAGAATACAAGTTAATAAGAGATAATACTTTTTCATAATATTTCCCCTGTAAGGCCCCCTAAATCCCCCTAAAGGGGGACTTGCATTACACCCCCTTTAGGGGGCCGGGGGGCTTTCAAGGGGCCAGATAATAAACATTAACCATTGTATCATCTAGACCCGTTATCTTTTCATAATTTTTATTAACATAATCCCGTATCTCTGGCGCCACATGCCGTTTACGTTGTTCGCTATATAATACCCACACACCATTAGCACTGCTCTGTTCTAACTGTTTAAAATCATTTAAAGATAAGCTTTTGTAATAGCCTAACTCTCTAACAGAAATGGTATTATCTGGCCAATAATAATAACGTGGCCCTTGGATTAATACGGTGTCGCCTGTTTCATAATGATCAGCTACATATTTATAAGCTGATTTAACGTTGGAACGTTTCAGATCACTATACGTTTCATCCGCTAACGCTTTTTGCAAAATTACTCCATCGGCTGACACACCGGGAAATGATAATTTTGATCCAATTAAGAACAATAAAACAATACTGGTTATGAACACTGTTTTTGTTCGCCACTGTAACTTTTTTCCAATCCAGCGCAAACTTTGTGTTACGCCTGCAATACTTATCACATATAAAAACGGTATAATAAAAGCAATATAACGTTTTGCATCGTAACGATGACTAAAAAACACAAACACAATTAGTAATGTTAATGATAATACTGCCACCAAGGCTTTGGCTGAACGATAACGCCAAATAGATAAAGCTCCAAATAATAGCATTACCCCGCCTACTGTTGGTAAACGCAAACCACTTAACACATCGGTTAAATAACCCCATTGTGGTGTTGCACCCCAAGTTAACGCATCGAGTGGCACTGTATTTAAACCGGCTAATCTTAATAATACCAACGCCAAACCAACTCCTAAACCAGCTAACCATAAGCGAAATAAATAACGCTCTGTTTTATTGCGCGTTACTAAATAAATAATACTACGTAATGTTATGTACACGCCTAAACCCGCTATTAACGCAATAGTTAATTCTTTAAACACTAATACATTTAACAATACTGCCATGCCTGTTATAGCCAACCAATAACGTTTAGATTTTGTTTTAGCCTGGGTAAAACCATAAAAACCAAATACAACTAATACACTCAACACAAACATCATGCTATACATGCGCGTGAATCTAGACATGTCCACAAAAAAATTATCAAACGTAATCCATAAGCCAACGCTATAAGCAATTAACGGCTCTTTGGTAAAACATAATAATAATATAATTAATACTGGTATCAATAATGTTCCCCACAACAATGAAGGCAACCGAGCGGATTGTTCATAAACGCCAAACCACTTAAAACTTTGCGCTACTTGCCAAGTAAATATGCTGGCTCTGGTGTATGGTTTTTCTAATTGTTCAGTATAAAAATTATATTGCTTAAATTCACCAAATTTTAAATAACCAACAGCTGTATTTACATGATAATATTCATCATTATAAAAATTAAGCGCTCCCAAATTAGCCGCTCGCAACCAAAAAGCTAATAAAGTAATTACCGCTATTGCTATGATATGCCAATATAGACGTTTCATGTATTTTCTAGTATAATCTACAAGATTATATTAGTAAATAAGATCCTTGCTCTTCATTACTCCTTCCCCTCTCCTCTGAGGAGAGGGGTGCCCGAAGGGCGGGGTGAGGTAGGTTGTTTTTTATGTCCAACAAAGCAGTTGTTATCGGCCTCGATGCCGCTACATTCAAACTACTCGACCCCCTTATTCAAGAAGGTGTGTTGCCGAATTTAAAAAAACTGCGCGCGGAAGGTAGTAGTGCTGTGTTAAAATCCACCATGCCGCCTTACACGGCACCGGCCTGGACCACTTTTGCTACCGGTGTGAACCCAGGCAAACACGGTTGTTATGATTTTTTGCTTCCAACTGATAACTTGGAAAATTTTGACTTATGTAACAGCACGCACATTCGTACCCAAACTATTTATGAATTACTTCACCAAGCCAGTAAGCGCTCTATTTTAATTAACTTACCAAATTCTTTTCCACCAAAATTAAATACTCCAATTATTACAGACATGCTAACCGTAGGTGATAACTGTGTGTTTCCAGAAGTGTTAAAAGAGAAATATCCTATATTAAAAAAATACCGTTTAATTCCCGATGAATCGTTACAACTAAAAGGCAAAATGAGTGAATATATTGCTGATATAATTACCGTAGAACAAGATCATATGGAAGCCGTGAAAACATTATGGCAACACGAACCATGGGATTTTTTCTTTTATCTGTTTTCAGCTACCGATTGGGTTTCTCATGCCATGTTCGATAAATTAATGAACGAGCGCGCTACGCCGCTTGGCCAAAAAGCCATGGAATTATATCGGTTCATTGATGAACAGTTAGGCTGGTTTATGGATCACCTGCCGGCCGATACTAATTTATATATTATGTCCGATCATGGTTTTAAGACGTTCAAACATACTTTTTATTTTAACAAATGGCTAGAACAAGAAGGTTATCTAGTTACCAAAACCGCTGATGCCTCTACCTTTCATCAAAACATCTCTAAGCAAGATGAACAACGTTCTAACATACAAAAAAATAAACGTTTAAAATTGAGCATTAATAAAGATACTCTTAAATTAATTGGTAAAAATAAAGTTATAGAGAAATTTGCCAAATGGTTTTATCATAATATTGCTAAGCCGTTTTTGCCGGTAAAAATTAGCTTAGATGTAGTGCTTGATTTTAGTAAAACCAAAGTGTGTTTTCCAAAAGGCAGAACCATGACGGCTATATATATTAACGATGGCCGCAAATATAAAAACGGCATAACATTAAATGATGCTGAATATCTAAAATTGCGCAACGAAATAATCGCTAAATTAAAAAAATTAACCGGCCCCGATGGCAAACCAGTTACCACTCGGGTTTATACCAAAGAAGAAATTTATGGTGATAACTTACCAGACCGCTGTCCGGATTTATTTTATGAATTTGGTGATTATTGGTTTGTGGGTCAATTTCATTCCAGCTCGCTATTTGTGGATGAAATTTCCAATAAACACGATCCTTATGGTATTTTTGTAGCTTGGGGACCAAATATTAAATCAGGTAATTTACCCGAACAAAGCATCGCTGATATTACGCCAACTGTGTTGCACGATTTAGAACAGCCAGTCCCTACTTATATGGATGGTAAAGTGCTTGATATATTTAAAAATACACAGCCTGTGAAAACTATTAATATTCCATTAGTGAAAGAGAAAAAACAGTTAGAAGATATTGTTGCCACTATTAAAATGTAGAACCTCATGAGGTTCATCATTGTAAAACCATTCATTTTTTGCTATAACCAATGCATGAAAATCATCACCATCGGTCTAGACGGCATGACGTTTAAATTGTTGGATCCGTTATTAGCTGGCGGCCAAATGCCTAATTTAAAAAAACTGGTAGACGGCGGCGTACGTGGCATATTGCTGTCTACTAAGCCGCCGGTAACGGCTCCGGCTTGGACTACGTTTGCAACAGGCGTTAACCCGGGTAAACACGGCTGTTATGATTTTTGCGTACCTGGTAAATCGCTGGACGATTTTAAACCGGTAAACAGTAACGATATTAAAGTACCTACTATTGAAGAAATTTTACACGCTTATGGTAAAAAAGCTGTTTTGATTAATTTACCAAACTCCTTTCCGCCAAAAGTAGCTGAATTCCCTACTATTACCAGCTTAATGACTATAGGCGATAAATTTATTTTTCCAGAAACATTAATTAATAAATACCCAGAATTAAAAGATTATCGCTTAACACCAGACGAAAACATTAAACTCACGCAAAATTTGGATGCTTACATTCAACATATTATTGATTTAGAACAAAAAAGAATATTAGCTGTAAAAAAGTTATTTTTGCATGAAGACTGGGATTTCTTTTTCTTTTTGTTTTCATCAACCGATTGGATTTCTCATTTAGCATTTGCGGAAATGGTAAAAGGTGAAAACCCAGAGGCCATGAAACTATTTGCTGTGGTAGACGATTTTTTTGGTTGGCTGTTAGAACACATGCCCGCCCAATCTAATATCTATATTTTATCCGATCATGGTTTTACTTATTATACAGAATTGTTTTATATCAATCGTTGGCTGGAACAACAAGGTTATTTAGTAACCACTAATAATGTTGGTAGCCTAGAAGAAACTATGACAGCCCGGCGCCGAGAACTAGATAAAGCCCGTTCTAAAAAACAAATTCGTTTAACCATTAACAAAAATTTATTTAAAACTATCTTTTTTCATCCAGCCTTAGAAAAACTCGCTAAAAAATTCTTTAGAAAAGTAGTAAAAAAAATATTACCGATCCATGTAGACGTGAATATTGGTATAGACATGCAGAAAACTAAAGTGTGCTTTCCACGCGGTAGCATGTTGCAAACACTCTATGTAAATTATGTAAAAAACTTTGCCAATGGCATTGTAAAAGACGAAACTGAATATAACAAAATTTGTACTGATATAAAAACTAAACTAGAACAGCTATATACACCATCTGGTAAACGCGTTACCGAACACGTGTACACCAAACCAGAACTTTATGGCGACAATCCCCCGTTACCTTCCCCCGATTTACATTGCGCCACCAAAGATGTTTGGATTGTAGGCCATTTACATTCTAAAAATATCTTTGAACAGGAGCTATCCAACAAACACGATGAATTTGGTGTGTTCATGGCCTATGGTGCCGATATTAAAGCCGGTGAGCAATTACCAGATGCTAACCTGTGTGATTTAATGCCAACCATACTGCACCATTTAGGCTTGCCAGTGCCAGATTACAGTGATGGCCAGGTGCTGCAACACATTTTTAGGCCGGAAACTACTGTTGCTCAAAATACACCAAATATACAACCAATCAAAGGTTTGGAACAAAAACAATTACAAAATATTATTGATAATATTGGGATTTGACATAAATCCTACCTCACCCTCTTTCCCTCTCCTAATAGGAGAGGGATGTCCGGAGGACAGGGAGAGGTAGGAGTTTTAGGTATGGAAATTTATATAGTTTTCTGCTATAACATATAGAACATGTCTGACCAAAACTTAAAGAACAAGGTAGTGGTAATAGGCCTAGATGGCTCTAGCTGGGATCTGGTGAAGCCTTTGGTAGAACAAGGTAAATTGCCGAATATTAAAAAAATCATGAATACTGGTGTGTCTACCGTGATGCGCTCCACCATGCCTTCACATAGTGCTCCGGCTTGGACCACATTTGCCACGGGCGTGAACCCAGTGGAACACGGCTGTTTGGATTTTTTAGTGGTACGCGATGATATTGATGATTTAGATATTATTGATAGCACTAAAATAAAACAAAACACTATTTACGAAATGATGGTACGTGGTGGCCGCACGCCAATTTTGATTAATTTACCAAATACCTTTCCGCCAAAACTGAAAAATAATATTACTATTACCAGTTTAATGACTAGGGGCGATAAATATATTTACCCGGAAACACTAAAAGAAAAATATCCGGAATTAAAACAGTACCGTTTATCCCCTAATCCAAAATTACGGATGACGGATAATTTGGAGCCATATATTAACGACCTGTGCAAATTAGAAGAAGAACGTATTGCCGGAGTGAAACAATTATTTTTACACGAACCGTGGGATTTCTTTTTTTATTTGTGTTCTGGTACCGATTGGGTTGGACACGTAGCGTACGATAAAGCCCTGTATGAACATTATGAACCGGCGTTACGCATGTGGTACATTATGGATGAGTTTATTGGCTGGGTAATACAGCGCATGAATAAAGATACAACGCTGTTTGTGATGTCTGATCATGGTTTTAAAACCTACCAACAACAATTTTTTATTAACCGCTGGTTAGAAGAAAATAATTATTTAACTACTACATACGGCGAAGGCTCGTTTCATCAAAGCCACAGCAAATTATCACGCGAAATTGCCAAAGCGCAAGGTAAACGCAAAAAAATTAAAATTGGTAAAACTATCCGCTCATTATTAGCTACATCTTCTACACTAGAGAAACTTGCAAAATGGTTATATTTTAAAATAATAAAAAAATTTGTACCAATTTCCGTAAGCATGGATTTACGCTTAGATTTAAAACACACTAAAGTAGCGTTCCCCCGCGGCTCCATGGCCAGCTTGCTCTACATTAATGATGAGGCTAGATTTATTCAGGGTATTGTGAAGCCAGAAGAAAAAGCAACCTTGATTAGAGGATTAAAACAGGACTTGATTAAGATAAAAGATAAACACGGTAAACAAGTTGTAAAGAATGTTTATACTAAAGAAGAGCTCTATGGAGCAAAAGGCATAAAAACAGCGCCGGATTTATTTATAGAAGAAGGTGATTATTATTTATCAGGCTCATTACATTCAGCCGCTTTATTTGAAAAAAAAGCAAAAAATTATCATGCCAATGATGGGATGTTGTTAGCTTATGGTAACGGCATTACGCACCGTGATATTAATAGTACTGATATTATAAACATGGCTCCTACTATTTTGCAGGCCATGCAACTCCCCTTGCATCCACAATTTGGCGGTAATGTTATGGATATTTTTGCTCCGAACACTAATTTTACTCAATCACAAATTGTTAAATCTACCAAACGATCTAGTGAATTAGATAATATTATTAATGAATTAATCCTTTAAAGCCATCGCTAGGAAGCTCTGGCTATTGGTTTCTTCCAATAGGGTGAGCCTCCTGGCGAACCCTATTATATTATGTCTCAAGGTCGCTACGTGTTACGCATTATTACTCAACTTATTACTTCACGCTTAATTTATAGAGTTTTAGTTGGTATTGCTGTATTAATTGGCACAAATTATTTATTTAACGATCGCGCGTTAGCAGACACTTTTGAAGTAGCTGTGTCTGCTACTAGTATTATTTTTATCGCTAGTGAAGTAGGCATGAGCATGGTGCTAATGCGCGCGGCTGCCCAAGTAACCAAAGATAAATTAGAGCGTTATTACGGCACGGCGTTGTTTATTGAAACCATGGCTTGGTTAGGCTTCATGTTGGTAACTACAAGTATTTACGCTTCCATAAACGGTTTCAACACTATGTTTTGGTTGTTAATTATTTTAGGCACTGGCCAGGCGATTATTCAATATCGCGTGATATTTCGTTCTATTTATCGTAGCTTACACCGAGGTGAATTAATTACGTTTATAGAAGTGCTGGACGGTTTAAGTAAAGTAGCCGGCATGTGGCTAATTACCCATTATATTGCCGATAGAACTATTGGCGTGTATTGGATTAGCATCATGTTTACCCTGACTACTATTTTGTTTATTGGCATTTATGGTTTGAACACCTTTAAATTAGTCCGGCCGCGTTTTGCCAGTAGCTTAATTAGTGACATGACACAGGAAGGTTTTTGGTTTAGCGCCCAAACTCTCATCATGACTATTTATTTTGAAATTGATAAATTAATTATGCGCTTTTACCAGTTAACCGGTTGGGCTGAATTACCGGCTGGTGACATTACCCGTTATGGAGCTGCTTCCAGAATTATTGTATTCTTTTTAGTGTTTCACCGCATTGGCTTACAAGTTATTACGCCGTATCTCTACGCTGCCTTTCCAAAAAACATGCCTGGATATCGCCGGATTGTACAATGGTCTACGCGCTATATGTCTGCCTGCGGTATTGGTTTAGGTATTGGTATTACTATCATGGCTGATGATATTATGCATTTATTGTATCGCGAAGAATTATGGAATGCCACGCCGGCGTTACAAATATTTGGTGTTTTCTTGGCCGTACGCTTTATTGGCATTACTTCCAGCCAAGTATTTGCTACTACCGGCCAACAGCCCTTGCGCACCAAACAAGAATTTATGGGCGTAATTTTAAATATCATACTCGATTTAATCTTAATTCCGTTTTTTGGTTTCTTAGGCGGCGCCATTGCTACATTAATTACCGAATTAGTTATTCAAACTATTTTCTTTGTTATGGCGCGTCGCATTATTCAAGATTCTGTTTGGTTAACATTTAAACAAATTATTCCCGCATTACTGGCTGGAATAATTATGGGAATATTGGTCTATATAATTAAACCGTATTTGCCTATTTATGTTACCCCATTTATCGGCGCCGGCTTATTCGCCTTATTATTATTTACGTTCAAATTCTTTAATAAAGCTGATTTGAAATTATGTACCCCATCATTACACTAAAACCCGGCAAAGAAACCAATGTGCACTATAAACACCCGTGGATTTTTTCGGGTGCGCTAGCACAAGTACCAGACCATCTTGAACCAGGCGCTTTAGTGCATATAGCCGATACTCATAACCAAATTATTGGCACCGGCACTTACTCACAAACTTCTTCCATAGCCATAAGAATATTTGCATTTGAACAAACCGTATTAGACCAAGCTTGGTTTGCACAAAAAATAAAATCAGCGCATGATTTGCGCTTATTACTTGGTTATGGATCGAATACTAATACCACTGGCTACCGTGTAGTATTTGGCGAAGCCGATGGTTTACCCGGCTTGATTATTGATCGTTATGCCAATGTAATAGTATTTCAATCTGGCACCGCTGGTATTGATAAATTACGCTCTGTTATTATTTCTGCCATTAAAACAGTATTTTCACCTCAAGTAATTATAGAAAAAAGCAACGCACCGGCGCGCCAAGAAGAAAAATTAACCACTCAAGAACAGGTGCACTTTGGCACTATTACAGAACCAGTACCATTTTTGGAACACAGTTTACGCTTTGTGGCTGATGTAGTAGCCGGTCAAAAAACCGGGTTCTTTCTCGATCAAAAAGATTTGCGCTTAATCATTAAGCAATTTGCTTTTGGCAACACACTTAATTTATTTTCTTACACCGGTACTGCTGGCATTGCCGCCTTAACTGGCCAAGCCACTGCCGTACATAATGTAGACGCTTCGGAACTGGCTTTAACTATGTGCGCACTACAGGCTAAGTTGAACAACATTAATCCCGAGCGCATGACTACAGAAAACTCCGATATTTTTCAATGGTTACAAAGTAAATCTGGTGCTACGTATGATACCATTATCATGGATCCACCGGCTCTCATTAAAAATAAGCGTCATATTGAAGAAGGCGCTAAAGCGTACCATTTTCTTAATCGCGCCGCTTTACGCCTAATTAAACCAGGTGGTATATTCGTAACTTCCAGTTGCTCGCATTTTTTAAGTGAAACAGATTTAGCTGTTATTTTACGTCGCGCTTCCGTGCAGGCTAATGTACACTTACAAATCTTAAACATCGTGCGCCAAGCTCCCGATCACCCGTATTCTGTGTACTTTCCTGAAGGTGCCTATTTAAAATCTTTTGTATGTAGAGTACAATAAAGCTAGTTAATTAATATAAGGGGGGTTATGAAACAAAAAGAATCAAGTGTTATTGTGCAACAAATTTTAGTAATAATTGCTACTATCGGCACTATTGGTGTGAACGCCTTAGCTAATATTATTCCATTAAATGGTTACACTACTGGCGCCGTATCCAATGCCATTCCAATGTTTTTTGTGCCGGCTGGCTATGTGTTTTCTATTTGGAGCTTAATTTATATTAGCTTAACTGCTTTTGCTGTTTATCAGGCTTTACCAAAACAACGCGAACCAAATAAAAAATTTATGATGATACGTTTGTGGTATATTTTAAGTTGTTTGGCAAACAGTGTTTGGATTGTGTTATGGCATTATTTATATGTCGGCACCAGTGTGGTAATAATGCTGGTATTATTATTTTCACTAATCATGATTTATCTCAATCTTTACAAAAGTAAACCAAATAATAATAAAGAACATTGGTTACTATATGTTCCCTTTAGTTTATATTTAAGCTGGATTACTGTAGCTACTATTACTAACATTTCTGCTGCTCTAACTATACATGAGTGGGATTATTGGGGTGTTAATCCAACTTGGTGGGCGGCAGTATTATTAGCTGTTGCTACTATTATTACTGTTTCTAATTTAATAAAAAATCACGATTTAATTTATGGTTTAGTGATTATTTGGGCATTCATTGGTATTATTGTAAAATTTCCAGATATTATTTTAGTGTCTTATACCGCTGGTGCTATGATTGCCATGATAGTAATCACTTTATTATTTTCCGGTTATAACCGTTTAGTAAATATTCATTAACCAGATTAAAAATCTATGTTAACTTTACTATTTAAGATAACAATACACCGCCGTCTACCACGATAATCTCACCGGTCATATAACTAGCGGCATCGCTCGCTAAAAACAATACCGCGGTAGCAATATCATCTGGTTCACCCATGCGTCCCATGGGTATCTTAGCCATAAATTGTTTCATTACCGCTGCCATATCTACACCAGCCGGCACTGCCCCACTGCTCATTTTTTGTACCCCTTCGGTATTAATTCCACCGGGGGCTACCGCATTAACTCTAATACCATATTTACCAGCTTCTAATGCAAGGTTTTTGGTAAAGCCCCACACACCGTGCTTTGAAGCATCGTAAGCCGCTAATCCAGCCATGCTAGGGTGTAACGCATCAATAGAAGCTATATTAATAATGTTTCCCTTGCCTTGTTGTTTCATTATTTTACCGGCTTCACGACAACATAAAAACACCCCTCGACCATTCACCGCCTGAATTTTATCCCATAACGCAACCTCCATATCTAATACCGGTTTTTGTGGAAAAATACCAGCATTATTAACAAAAACATCTAAGCTACCAAACCGTTGCATAGTAGTAGCCACTAATTGTTTCACATCTGCTTCAGCGCTCACATCGGTTTTAATAAACGTACAGGGCGCCGCTGCAGTATCTAATGCCGCGGCTTTTTGTGTGCCTACTGTTTCATCGATATCAGCAATCACCACATTTGCCCCCGCTTCGTGCAAGCGCTGCACAATACCATAACCAATACCCATGGCACCACCGGTTACCACCGCGGTTTTCCCGGTAAAATTAAATAATTCTGTTAGGCTTTTCATATGTGTGAAAAATAAATAATAAAAATCAAAAATACTGCTTTAAGTATAGCAAATTTCTTACTTTAATGCACAGGTTAGCCCGGCTAACCGGCTGGTGGCCCAGGCGGCTTGTAAATTGAAGCCGCCGGTGAAACCATCGATATTTAAAATTTCTCCGGCAAAAAATAAACCCGGACAAAGTTTAGATTCCATGGTACGAGGATTCACTTCGTTAGTATCCACTCCACCAGCGGTAACAAATTCCTCTCCGGCCGCGCGGCCAATTATTTGCACCGGACACTGTTTTAACCATTGCACAATCTTCATGCGCATGGTTTTATTTACCGTGGCATTAATTTGCTCTAATGAAATATGAAGATTTTGTAATAATTCAAACACTAGCGATTTTGGTAACCAACCATGTAATGTGTTACGCAATAATTGTTTAGGCTGTGTATTAATTAACACGTTTAGCTGATTGGTTAATTGTGCGATATTTAAACTTGGCACAAAATCCAGTGTAATGGTTAATGGTGCGTTGTGGTTATAGTGTTCAAACGCAATTTGAGCCGATAACGCAAACACCACTGGCCCGCTCATGCCTTGATGCGTAAATACCACCGGCCCGATGGCTTGGTACTTTTTATTATTTGGTACTTGCAAAATAATTTCCGGTAACGATACGCCAGCTAACTGCTTTACCCAGGCTTCTTTTACCAAAAAGGCATTTAAGCTAGGTGCTAATGGCGTAATGGTGTGCCCTAGTTGCTCGGCGAAATAATAACCGTCGCCGGTAGAACCCGTTTGCCGATAGGCTTGGCCACCAACGGCTAATACCACTTTATCAGCTGAAATATTTTTACCAGATGATAAAATAATAGAAAATACATTATTTTTTTTGATAATGGTCTTGACCGTTTGTTGCAACATTACTTGCATATTTTTGTGTTCAGAAAATATTTTTGTAAACACATTAACAATATCTTGGCCATTATTGGATTGTGGGAACACGCGTAAATCCGGCTGTGTTTTTAATGGTATACCATGCTGTACAAACCAGTCCTGTACTTGTGGTGGTGAGAAGTTATACATGGCAATTCTTAAAAATTTATGGCCACGTGGATATTTGGTGAGTAATAATTTTATATCTTGTATTCCGGTAGTTAAGTTACATCGCCCGCCACCTGATAATAATATTTTGCGACCCAATATAGCGTTCTTTTCAATCAGAATAATATTGGCTTTTGGTTGTTGTTCTAATAGAGTGGCCGCCGTCATGATTCCGGCCGCTCCGCCACCAATAATTACTGTAGTCATAATATATAGTATGTTATACTGAAAATATGAAATTGTATATTATATTAATAAGTGCACTGCTAACATTACCATTTTATGTTTACGCTAATACTGCCGCGCCAATTAAAAAAGTACGCGATATTACTATACAAAACATTACCTATCAACAAGCTAATTTAACTTGGCATTATAAGCAAAGTAAACATTATCAATTTGATGTTTGGTTAAAAAATACTAATAACTCAACTAGTGAACGCTACACTACCAACACCCCTTACATTCCGCTTACTAATTTAGAACCGGAAACTAATTATTTAGTTAAAATTAGAGCCCATACCAATACTAATCAAGTTGGCCGCTGGTCGATTGCTAAATTTTTCACCACCAGTAAAACACCGGCCATTACTACTATTTTTGGCGGCGATGTAATGTTATCGCGTTATGTTGGCCGAGTTACAGCTAATACCGGCGACTATACGTTGCCGTTTCAGAATATTGCCGCCGAATTTAAGCAAGCCGATTTAGCGTTTATTAACTTGGAGGCTCCTTTTAAAGAAACCGGTTCGTATTATGTAGCCGATTCGGCGATGAGTTTTAAAGTGGATCCTAAATTTATAACCGGTTTACAATCCGCCGGCATTGATATTACATCGTTAGCCAATAATCATATTGGTAACGCCGGTGTAGCCAGTATTGATTTTACTAAGCAATATTTATCTGATAATAACATTGCGTATTGTTTAGAGCATTATGATATTCGTATAGTACATGATAAAAAATTTGCTTTTTTGTGTTACACTTATGATCGCAATTTAGATACTAATAAATTAATTACTGATATTAATACTGTGAAAGATCAAGCTGATGTGATTATTGTTTCCATGCACAACGGTAATGAATATACCGAGAATATTAGCTCCTCCCAAAGTAATTTTGCCCATACCGCTATTGATAACGGCGCTGATTTAGTAATTGGCCATCACCCGCACGTAGTGCAACGGATGGAAAAATATAATGGTAAATACATCTTTTATTCATTAGGCAATTTAATTTTTGATCAAAACTGGTCGTGGCCTACGCAATTGGGTGCCGTAATAAAAATTACCTGGCAAAATGACGCTATCAAAAAATTAGAATTTAAACCCATAAAAATAGATAAAAATTTCCAACCCAGGTTTATGGATTTTGCAGAAGGAAAAGAGGTATTAGCTAGATTGCAAGTAGCTGATTACTCGTTATCATTTTAACTGATAAAACGTTCCGCTGGCTTTCATTTGCCAAGTTTTAATAATATTATCGTTAAATCTGGTTTTACAACGCTGTTTGGTTTTGTTTAATGACAAACTAAAACCGGCTATTTTTTTATGCAGATGAATAGTTTTGGTTTTTTTTATTTGGGCGATACCATTTTCTACCTGTAATGAAACTAGTTTAGCGTGTTTTTTATATATACCTAATACTACTATTTCTAACTTATTATCGGTAAATAAATCAGTTGATTTAAATAATGCCTGTATTGGTGTGGTTTTAAAAATCAAATAATCTATGCCATTAATATAAATATATCGTTCATGTAAATAATTATCTAGCGTATCGGTATTATTATCATCATCATTACCATCTGTATTTGTATTTACTCCATCATTATCATTGTCGTTATCAGTGTCATTAACATCCGTACTATTTGTATTATCATTATCATTATCACCATCAACATCAACATCGCAAATAATTGGGTAATTATTGTATTTCACTATCGTGCCGCTATCTTGGGCGATAAATACTGCAGCTGTACTGGTAGCACAATCAGCTTTTAGCGCCACACCTTCTTGTGCCTCACCTGGCAATACATATTCTTTATTAATAGTATTATCAGAGCTTAACTCAACCAAACGATCATAAGTATCATAAATAACGTATTGCAATTTAGTAGTAGCTAAATAATCTAAGCCAGAAATATCAGACACATAACTAGCATTCGGCGTAATAGTAGAAATATAACTAACTACACCGCTATTATTTAAATCCACATTAAATACATAAATTTTACCGTCTAATTGTGAACCAGCATAAAAATAACCATCATGATATGTTAGCCCTTCTAAACCACTGGCCGCATTGCCGTTCATCCAGCTAGATATGTTCCAGCTCTTACCAGTTAAAGCGCCTGCTATTAAATCAAATTCTACAATACGTTCCGGATATTCAATGCCAATATATAAATAATTACTATTTTCGGCTAAAGCCGCTCCTTCTAAATCACCACTAATATGCCAAGAATTTAATAATGTTCCTGTATCACTTAGTTCACGGATATCACCGTTATCTTCTATAATTAACAAGCTGTTTCTAGCCGCATGCCACACTGCTCCGCTTGGTTCGGAAAACGTAGCAATGGTAATGCCGCTATCCGCTGGCCAGCTATCGACAGCGTTTATCCAAACCGGCCAAATTAGCCAGACCAAAAAAAAGTAAATCCCCCAGCTTTTCATATCAGTAATAATAACATATACTGGATTCATGTTGCTAGACGCCATTATTATTCTGGGTAAAGGTGTAGAACCAAATGGCCTGCCACCACCAACCGTCCAACGAGAAATTAACGTTGCTTTACGTTATGTAGATAAAAACCCTGCTACCAAAATATTATTTTCCGGAAAACACTGGGGCTTGTTACGCGGCAAACACATTCCAATTGAAGCTGAAAACATGAAACAATACGCTCTCCAACAAGGCGCTTTAGCAAATCAATTATACACAGAAACAAATTCACTCGATACCATTAGCAACGCTATTTTCAGTAAAATAATCGTAGATGAACAACGCTGGAACAAATTATTAATTGTAGCCACTAACACGCACCTGCCCAGAGTACGTTACATTTTTAAACATGTGTTTGCTAATAATTATCAACTGTATTTTAAAAGTTACGATCATCAGCCAACTGCTTGGCAACAGCTCCATAGCTATCTGCACGAATTAAACGCTTGGTGTTATGTGTTGTTCTTTTTTTTAATTACTCCGCCACCTTATACTACCAAGCATCATTTCATGTACCATCGTTCCATGTTAAAACTCTGGCTACGCCTTCTGTTTATCCGCCCAGCGCATCGGTAAAAGCTTTTATTCAAATAATATGCTACAATGTTCAGTTAATTTAATTTATTAATTTTAAAATATATGAACAAACCAAAAATAATAGTTCTGCTAGCTAGTATTCGCGTGGAGCGTGCCGGCGAAAAGGTTGCTCGCTGGTTTATGAATGTTGTACAGGCTACCAAGACAGCTAGTGTTGAGCTAGTTGATTTGCGCGATTATCCATTACCACTCTTTGCGGATGCCGTTACGCCAACAATGCGTCAAGGTAGGCACCCTAATCCTCTGGTGCAAAAATGGCTAGATAAACTGGCTACAGCAGACGGCTATATTATTATCACACCTGAATATAACCACAGTATTCCAGGCGCCTTAAAAAATGCCATCGATTACGCCTATAAAGAATGGAATAATAAGGCCGTTGGCTTTGTTAGCTACGGTGGAGCAGCCGCCGGCTCGCGCGCGGTAGAACATCTGCGCCAGATTGCTTCTGAACTGCAATTGCACGATGTGCGACCCCAAGTATTAATTCCATTTGTGTGGTCTGTTTTTGATGCGCAGGGCAACCTATTGAACCATACTGACGCTTATGAAAAAAGTTCCATAATACTAATAGAAAGTGTAGCGCTGTTGGCTAAACAATTACAAAAAATTACTTAATAACACCTGTTTGTTATTGTTTATTATTTCACAAAACTATATAATTAACTTAGTAAATTTTATTTTATCACTTTAAATTTTAGGAGGAAAAATTTATGCACAATTTACTTAAAAAAACCGCTTATTTAAGCTGGTTTGTTTTGTTTTTTGGTATTTTATTAACCAAACCAGTGACCGCGGCCGATACCACCACTAACTTAGTGGAACAACAAACTACCGCTACCGCCACTAATTTAGGCTTGTATGGCAGCCACACTTGGGACATAGCTGTAGATCCAACGAACAATCAATATGTTTATATTGCTACTTATTACTCACCGAATGGTTTTTTTCGATCCAGTGATGGCGGCACCACTTGGACTGGTTTACCTAATACAGTAGATCACGGATCTGGACGGGCTGTAGAAGTGAATCCAAATAACGGCTATGTTTATGCGTTATTAAATGATTTGTTAGTTAGTACCGATCATGGCGCTACTTATACCGTTGCCGCTGAATTAGGAGCTGGAGCCGGTACTATGCTGTATGCTCATAATACTTTATTTGTTACTACTAATGATGAAATAATGTTGAGTACAGATGAAGGCACTAATTTTAGCACTAATACTGTATGCGCCAATGAAACTATCTGGTCTTTAGCTAGTGCTAGCGATGCTATATATGCCTTGTGTTATAATTATAACGCTGGTTTTTCTACTTTGTACAAAAGTACTGATTTTGGCACTAATTGGACAGATGCTAATATTGCCGCTAGCAATATCATGACTGCTGAAAAAGTATTTGTTAATCCAGTAACCAATCAAATATTTTTAGTGCCTAGCTCTACTGGCGGAACCACTTATCGCTCTACTGATGGAGCTGTCAGCTGGACTGCTTTAGCTAGTACTACACCCCTAACTGGCAACATGAACTTTAATAGTACTGGTAGAATTTACGTGGGTTGGTATTATTCTGATAATAACGGCGATAGCTGGACGCAATTTGACGATAGCGGCAACTATAGTCATATTGTTATGCCCGATCCTACTAACGATAATATTCTGTACGATACTACCGCACCCGGTTTTTGGCAAAGCACTGACAGCGGCGCTAATTGGACAGCTTCGGTAACTGGCATTACGGCCGTAGAAGTTACCAGTATTGCTCAATTATCAAGCAATAAAGATATAGTGTGGGTAGCTACGCAAAACGGTTTAGCTAAAACGGAAAATTTTACAGCTACTACGCCAACTTGGACATATCCAATTTCTCCTACCACTAACTATATGTCTAGCAGCTATGATGCTGTTTGGATAAATCCAAACGACGCGAATAATGTGGTGGCCAGTACTTCACAGAGCTTACATTATTCTACTGATGCCGGCGCTACTTGGACAGCCGCGCAAGTTGATATTACGTTAACTGGCGCCGTGTTTCAAATAGTCAATGATGCTACTGGTAATATTTACGCAGTAGTTGGACCAAATATTACTGCCGGCGCGCAAACTGGTGGTGTAATAAAAAGTACTGATAATGGTGCCACCTGGGCTAGTTTAAATTTTCCAGATAACGGCGCCGCGCGTTCTATTGCTATTGCCAGTGACGGAGATATTTTTGTGGGAGTTCATGCCAGCATAGGCGGTATTTATAAGTACACAGCTGGCACTTGGGAAAAATTATCCGCGCCAGATGATTACGAATACCGTGCTATTATAGCTGATCCAGCCACACCCAGTACTATTTACGCCTTAGCTAATAGCTGGCCAAGCGCTACCGATATGGGTTTTTATAAATCAACCGATGATGGCGCTACTTGGACAAAATTTAATAATGGCTTAAATTTAGGTAATGATGATACTAGTTTATATGAATTTAATACTTTAACCCTACAAACCTCTACTTCACCAAATACCTTGTATTTATCGGCTGTACAAAATTCTACGCTAAAAGGCATTATCTATAAATCTAGTGACGCCGGAGAAAATTGGAGCGTATATTACACCGGTAAAAGCGGCGAAACATTTAAAACCTTGCTATTTGATGGTTTGGTAGCTGGTAATACCCGCGGTATTTATGATTTAAAATCGCGCGCTAAATTAAAAGTGCTTACTAACTCTAAAAATGTATCAACCGGCCAAACCGTATTAGTAACATTAAAATTAAAAGATGCGGCCACTAAAAAAGCTTTAAAAAATAAACGCGTAAAATTATATAAAAAAAATACCACTACTCAAACTTGGCAATTACTAGCCACCTTAAAAACCAATAAACACGGCCAAGCTAAATTACCATGCACTATTGCCAGCCAAACCAAATTACGCGCCAAATGGAAACCTAACCAAAAAAATCAAGCTGAATACAATAGAGCCACATCAAAAACAGTTACTATTAAGCTTGATTGAAAAAATGATATTATTGTTATGATTAAAGCGTATTAATTTATTAGCTAAGTTTGTTAAAAATATTTATTTTATGAGAAAAAAACTTACCTTCGTTGCTACTACCACTGTAGTAATGATTATATCTTGCTTCGTTGTTAATGCGGCACAAGCTACTACTGCTAATTATAGCAAAGTAGTAGTTGATAAAGACGGCGGCAAAAAATCCGTAATCGGTATTGATAACGACAACATCGTACATATTGCTTATATCAGCAGCGAATATGAACTAAAATTGGCAACCTGTAATAATAACCAATGTAAAAACCCTACTATTGTCACTTTAGCTGAAAATGCGCAAAATCCGTCCATGGTTATTAACCTCGACGATAGCGCTGCTTTTGAGCCATTGAGCGTGGTATATGAAAATTTATCGACACAAGAAATTAAATTAGCCGGTTGTGATGATTTGTCTTGTACAACTTTCACTACCAAAACATTGGCTAATTATGATCAAGTGGAGAGCGCTTATCCAACCATGGCCTTGACACCGGATGGCGGAAAGCCGGTTATCAGTTACAGTGATAGCAGTGTGTTACATCTTATTTTATGCGGTGATATGCAATGCGATGACTATGAGACAACAACCGATGTTGATTTGAGTTCTCAAGGTAATATTGAAAGTGCGCGCCTAGTGGTGGACAAAAATAATATTCCCCATATCTTATTGGCTTTACTTACAACGAGTGCTATTACAGGTACTGATAGCTTGCAATTATGGTTGTACAACTGCACAGATGCAACGTGTTCTAGTGGTAATGCGACACGAATTTCCAAAAGTGAAGAGAATCTAAGAGAAAATCCATCATTTGATTATGACATCATTCTAGATCGAACCTCTAATCCAATTATTGCATATAACTCTTATAATACCACTACCAAAAAAGGCAAAATTAATTTGGTTCGCTGTGCAGATGATGCGTGTGCAAACGATACTAATAAACCAATTAAAATAGTAAAGCAGATACAGGGGTTAAGCGTAGCGCTCAAAAACAATAAGCCCATGGTCAGTTATGCCGTGCGCCATAATAATAAAAACAACCTGCATTTAATTCAATGCACTAATTTAACTTGCAGTAAAAATACTGAATCAACTATTGATACTCAAGCCAGTGTTGGCTCTTATTGCAGCTTACAATACGATAAACAAAATAAACTAGCTGTTAGTTACTACAACGATAAAAAACAACTCTTAAAATTAGCGCGTGAATTAAAAAATAAATAGGCACAATAAAATCACGCTGCTGAAATAGAAAACTGGCTGTTATATAATTCCGCGTAAAAGCCGTTTTGCGCTAACAAATTAGTGTGCGTGCCTTGTTCAATAATATTACCAGCGCGCATCACTAATATTAAATCGGCATGCTTGATAGTGGATAAGCGATGAGCAATTACAAAGCTGGTACGATTTAGCATTAAGCGCTCCATGGCCTGTTGAATTAAGCGCTCGGTTCTGGTATCCACCGCGCTGGTAGCTTCATCTAAAATTAACATGGGCGGATTAATTAACATGGCTCGGGCAATGGTAAGTAATTGTTTTTCGCCTTGAGAAATGTTATTTGCTTCTTCGTCGATTATGGTATCGTAACCTTGGGGCAACGTACTTACAAAATGATCCACATGAGCCGATTTGGCTACGGCTAATATTTCCGCAGCGCTCGCCTCTGGTTTACCATAGCGAATATTATCCCGAATCGTGCCGTTAAATAACCAAGTGTCTTGCAATACCATGCCAAACATCGTGCGCACTTTGGCTCTATCTAATTCCTGAATATTTACACCGTCGATTGTAATAGTGCCACTAGTAACATCATAAAACCGCATCAGCAAATTAACCATGGTAGTTTTACCCGCTCCGGTAGGCCCTACAATCGCCACGCGCTGGCCAGCTTTAACCCTAGCTGAAAAATTGTGAATAATTGTTTTATCTGGTTGATAGCCAAACATTACGTTTTTAAATTCTACATTACCTTTTACAGTGTTTAATGTAACAGGCACTGTGTTAATATTATTTTCTTCACTAATCGCCAAGAACTCAAACACTCGTTCAGCCGCCGCCGCCGTTGATTGCATAACACTGGCCATATTGGCCGTTTGAATAATCGGCTGATTAAACTGTTGCACATATTGAATGAACGCTTGAATATCTCCAATGTTAATTCGGCCGTTTACTGCCAGCCAGCCTCCCACTACCGCCACGCCTACATAACCTAGATTACCAAAAAATCCCATTAACGGCATGAGCAGCCCAGCAAAAAACTGTGATTTCCACCCACTAATATATAATTCTTTATTAATGGTATTAAATTTTTGAATCGAGCGTTGTTCACCATTAAACAAGCGCATTATTACATGCCCAGAATACATTTCTTCAATGTGCCCATTAATATGGCCTAACGTGGCTTGCTGTTGTTTAAAATATTTTTGCGAAAATTTAGCAATTAAGCCAATCATGGTAAAACTTAACGGTAACAAAATTAAGGTTACCAGCGTCATGTGCCAACTAATCGATAACATCATGGCCAAAATACCAATAATAAGAGTAATAGACGTGATAATTTGCGTTAAGCTTTGATTAAGCGTTTGACTAACGGTATCAATATCATTGGTTACCAAACTAATGGTTTCCCCGTGGGTTTGTTGATCGAAATATTTGATTGGTAATTTATTTATTTTAGCGGCTAAATCTTTACGAAACCGAAAACTAATATCTTGTGCTACCCGTGTCATAATCCAGCCTTGCACATAGCTAAACCCAGCACTTAACAAATATAAACCAATCAACATAGAGGCATATTCCCACAATTTATCATAATGCACCGCCGTACGCTGCATTAAATCCATGATAATCTGATTGGTCATTTTACCTAATATTTTTGGGCTAATAATAGCAAATACCGTGCTAGCAATAGCAAATACAAACACCATGATAATCGATATCCAAAACGGCTTTAAATATTTAATAAGTTGCCGCATAGTGCCGCGAAAATTTTTGGCTGGCTTGCCACCTTGTAGCATGCCAAAACCACGCCCCATGATAGGTTGAGCAGATTCAGTTTTTTTTATTTTAGGAGTGGTCATGTAATTATTGGTTTTGTTTTAATTCTTGTTCCGATAATTGCGATTCAGCAATTTCACGATACACGGCACACGATTTCATTAATGAGCTGTGTGTACCCTCGCCTACAATTACCCCCTCATCTAACACAATAATATTATCGGCCTGTTTTATAGTGCTAATACGCTGGGCTACAATTAATACCGTTTTTTGGTTAATTTCAGCGCGTAAGGCCTGGCGAATTAAGGCATCAGTTTTAAAATCGAGCGCCGAAAAACTATCATCAAAAATGTAAATACGCGGTTGTCGAACCAAGGCACGCGCCATAGCTAACCGTTGTTTTTGGCCGCCTGAAACATTCGTACCGCCTTGGGTAATAGCCGCTTCATAACCGCCAGTTAACGTTTTAATAAATTCACTGGCCTGCGTAATAGTAGCGGCCTGTTGTACTACTTCTGGGGTAGCCTGTGGCGCGCCGTATTTAATATTACTCTCTACCGTACCAGAAAATAACACCGCTTGTTGCGAAACATAGCCTAAATAATCATACAAATCTTTCAATAACATATCACGTACATCCACTCCATCAATTTTAATACTGCCACTGGTAACATCATATAAGCGCGGAATTAAATTAACTAAAGTGGATTTGCCACTACCTGTGCTACCAATAATGGCCGTGGTAGTACCTGGTTTGGCTACAAAAAAAATATTATTTAAGGTTGGCGTGCTAGCGCCTGGATAATAAAATGTCACTTGATTAAACTCTATATTGCCTGGTTTTGTTTTAGGTGTTACCGGTTGATTTGGATTTTTAATAGTAGCTTCAGTAGTTAATATTTCCGCTACTCGTTGGGCGGATACGGAAGCCCGTGGCACCATAATAAACAAGAAAGAAATCATTAAAAAAGAAAAAATCACCTGAATAGCATACTGCATAAAGGCTAGCATTTGCCCAATTTGCAAACTACCAGAATCAATCAAATCGGCTCCTACCCACAAAATAGCCAGGGTAGTAAAATTCATGATTAACATCATGATTGGCTGCATAATCACCATCAATCGATTCAAAAACAAATTCAGCTTGGTTAAATCGGTATTCACGCCGGCAAATTTTTGTTCTTCAGCCGCTCCCGTATTAAACGCTCGAATAACCCGTAAGCCAGTAAGCATTTCGCGCGTAACCAAATTTAATTTGTCTACCATTTTTTGTAATAATTTAAAACGCGGTATGGCCACTGAAAATAGCGAGATAATAATGGTTAATAATACGCCAACGGCTAACGCCATAATCCAGGTCATCGACGGTGCCGTGTGATACGCTTTAATAATGGCCCAAACACCGGTTAACGGCGCCATTAACACTAGCCGCAAACTCATTACCAATACCATTTGGATTTGTTGAATATCGTTCGTAGATCGAGTAATTAACGAGGCCGTAGAAAATTTATTAAATTCAGCTAAAGAAAATTGCTCTACCCGGGTAAATAATTGTTCTCGTATATTCTTAGCAAAACCAGCCGCAATACGCGCTGCTAAAAAACTGATAATTACTGTAGCTACCGCGCCGCCTAGTGAAATTAACAACATCCAAGCGCCGGTACTCCAAATTAAAGCACTGTTTTTAGCCACAATCCCATCATTCACAATCCTGGCCATATAATCTGGCAATGCTAAGTTAACCGCCACTTGCCAGTACACCACACCAAACAACAATAATATTAACCAACGATAAGGATATAAATATTTACTTAAAGTTTTCATGTCGATCCAGAATAGCACAAAATAAACAAACAAAAAAGACCGGGCGATCAATGCTGCCCGATCTTTTTTTTGGTGATTATTTTACAATACGAGAATCAAGGGTTCCGCCCCAGGTGCAGGAATTATCATTATGCTCATAAACACCAACAATTCTACCTTTTTTGGTTAACTTAGCATCTATAACATAAACCCCATAATCCAATAAATATTGTAGTCGTAAACGTCGCTTACCATTAGCTGTATAATAAATATTACCTTTAGCATCTAAACGATCGGTTGTATCATCAGAGAAAAATACCGCCGCACTTTTTACTGTGCCATCTTTTTTAATTTTTTTCAAACGAATAATAATTGTACCATCTTGTCCTGTATCGCCGCTGCACTCATCGTAAGTATCATCCCACGTTCCCTCATAGCGCCCTAACCACTTAGTGGTATTTACAGCCCCGGCTGATTGTGGCAAAAATATTGCCATACCTAAGCCAAAAAGCACTAAATCCATTAGCCAACGCCTCCTTGTAATCATAAAATATATTCGTTATTTAATAAGCTAGATTAAGTATACAAAAAAACGTAATAATTGAACAGAGCTCCATACCACAAATATATAATGTTGCATGCTGTTTTTACAACGCTACGTTAAACGAGATCATTAAAGAACTATCGTCTGCTGAATAA
This sequence comes from Patescibacteria group bacterium, assembly GCA_041660305.1. Classification (GTDB taxonomy): domain Bacteria; phylum Patescibacteriota; class Patescibacteriia; order UBA9570; family UBA9570; genus JBAZWO01. The sequence goes on from JBAZWO010000001.1 coordinate 32,640, forward strand.
AGCACCGAATAACGATGGTTGTTATAAGTTTTGTTGTCTAGCTCACTGTACTCTTCCGCTACAGATTTTGCGGCTTTATCTGCATATTCTTGCAACCAGCTGGTTATGTCAAAATCGTCGCCAAGTGCTTTAACTAGCGCTTGCCATTGCTCAAAACTTGGCACCGTGTTACTGAACATATCAAAATATACCAACGATATTGAATTTATCTCCTGCGTATCATTATCAACAATAATACTTAAATAATATGGCGAGTACGTTTTAGAATCTTCGTATTGAGTAGTATCATCATTGCTGGAAAGAGCTTTTAAATTATAGTGGTAGCCGGATTGGTTCAAGCTTTGTTTAATTTCATCAACCGCAAAATTTTTATCTGCCGGCGGTTTAGCTTCTGTCTCAATTGGTTGATTAGTTACCGTTACGTTGTTGTTTTTTACTTCTTCTAACACTACTGGCTGATTATTATTATTAGTGTTAACTAAATTATTCCAATAATCAGCTCCGTAATAATAATACAGTGCTATTACTGCTATTATTATACCTATAATTATCAAGCCAAAACAACCGATACAGCCAATTATTAAACCAGTTTGTTTTTTTTGGTTTTGTGACCAATTTGTATTGCTTGTATTATTTTCTATAGTAGTTACCATAGCTTGCTACTCGTTTTATTTCCGTTTTTTCTGCATTGGAAATTTAGCCGCTTTCTTGGCTAACATAACCGCTTTAACGGCTAAACGTTTCTTGGTTTTGCGCGGATGTTTTTTATTTCTAGTTTTAAGAGCACTAAGTGAGCGACGTCGTTTGGCCATAAAAAATATGATAAATTAGTTACTTATGCTGTATATAGTACAGGATATTTGTTTTTTTGAATATAGCTTAATTATCCTACTAAAAGATAATAAGACAACGGAACTAAAATACAGAATAAAAAGATGGTCATGATAATATAAATAATTCCAATGATTACCGCTTCTATGCCGTTTACCTCGCCCATGCCGCCGGTTATTTGCTGTGCACTCATCACCGTTCTCATTTGTCCAGTAGGTCGCAACAGCCAAATAGTTTTACGTTTTATCATGCCCTTAAGACCAAAATAACCTAAGGCCAATATTACTAACACACTTAATAATGGCAGACCAAACCGCATAAACGGCGTTGTGCGCAGAGGCTGCGCTGCAAGATATAACATTTTAAGATAATTATCCATAAAAAGATGCTTATTTTTGATCAGACTTTACCAATTGTTGGTGCTGTTTAAGTAACCAAAAAATAAAATGGCTAACGGTTACATCGCGCTGTAAATGAGATGGTTTTAATAATCGTGGAATTTCAGCAGCTATTTCTAGATGTTGTTCATCTTTGCCGGTAATGAATAATGTATGCTTTACAGCCGCTATGAACAAACTATTTAGTCGGGATCGTACTGGTTTTTGTTGATAAGATATAGACACAATATCAGCATAACGTAACTGCTTGATGGTATTTTGCGCCTGTTTTTTAAAGCCAACTTGATTACATTGTAAAGTATAGGCAGAACAAAACAATTCAATATCATTTTTTTGTATCAACGCTTCACCAAATTGTTGCGCGTATACCTCTGGTAATTCTTTAGTTAATCTTTTCTGTTGCGGGCGATACCATAATTCTCGTACTAAGAAAACCCCGTTGCCAACAATCATGAGCCCACAAAAAACTCCTATCATCGTTAGTACAAGGGAGTCTATATTAGTTGTGCTCGATGTAAAAAAGAACAGTAACGCAACAAAACCAAATCCTGTAAAAAGTGTATATTGCAGTAAATTAGAATAAAATTTCATATTATGTTAGTTTAGAATATTTGCAAATTTTTTATTAATTGTGCAATTGACCAATTGTGTTGTGGCGTGTTTGCTAGGCCTGGAAATCCGCCCCACTTAAAACACAGCTGGAGATATTGAATAAAACTAAGCTGATGCGGCTCATCGTGAATAATAGGATCACTGGCTTTATTTGGCAATGGCACGTTATACCACATGCCGCCACTAACGTTGGCTTTATGATAAAAATCCGGCGCAATTGGAATACGAAATGGTTCCTCAATATTATCAGCCATATTAGCTGCGTAACCTGCTTGCCATTGTTGAAACTCACTCATCACGTCAGCAATCGGGTAAATAAACAACGGATCAGGATATTCACAACCTTTCCATTGGGAATGCGAACCAATCAAATTCACTCCTCCAACAATTTCATAAAATGATTTCAACGCCTCCGGTAACGTGCCGCAAACTTGTTCAATGGCCGCTATCATTAATTTGGTTTCCGGATGAGGCGGGGTAATAATTTTTTGCGGATCAGCAAAAACATAGCCCATTTGCGTTAAGTTATGAACCAATAGTGTAATTTGTTTTTTTACCGTGAACATTGTTTTTTCTGTAATCATAAAATAGAAAAGAAATTTTTATTTTCTGCGGGTATCGTGATAAGCGCTTATCTTCTGAACAAGCATGGCAGCCGTTTGACAAATAAAAGTACAACCTTTTGACTGAAATTTAAAATCAATCTTTGCATCTGAATTTTTTGTAACAGTGCATATCCCTTTAATTGGATCTTGCCAATTATGTAATTGAAAATTTTCTACTAAAAATAGAGATAAAATAACCTGCACTGTATTATACTCTTTCCATTTAGTGGGCGGCTTATCTGGGTACGGTATAACATTAAATCTTAAATCTACTTGCTCTCCCTGACGAAGAATAATTTCCATTAGTTCAATGCTTGATAAGTCTGGAATTGATCCAAAGATTGATTTGATCGATTGTGGGTTTGATATATAAGTTGTCCACATAATTTTATGGTTCATATTAATTAATGATCTATTTTACATTTTTCTGCTAAACCTAAATCATATAATTGTTGAATAAAACGTAAATCGTTTTTTTGATCTTTGCCAGTACCTGCAACGGCTAATACTGTTTCATCAAATATCGATTCTTTTAAAAAATCTTGGATAATATCTTTAAAAACTGTATCAAAATCATTAATATTTTTTAAATCAACATTATTCCATGTTTTGCGACTAATTAATGCTGCGGTGTCATTTGAAAATAATATCTTACTACCAGGAATTCCATCAAATTCTATAGCACTAGTAAAATTTGCTTGGCGAATATCCAACGCAAATTCTATATCAGCATAAAACTTGCGAATAAAATTATCCCATGCGTTTGCTTGTTTGATATTGTCCTTTCCATAACAATCGTCTGGTCGGGAATTAATTTTCAGTGTCGTTATTCTTCCTGACAAACGAACTTGGTTAAATAAACAGCCCCAGAAAAATAGCAAGTCTCGTTTTCCTCGATTATATTTTGTACGAATATTATTAAATATTACATGATCAAAAATGACCTTATGAAAACCACAGGAAGAATAAACTAAATTGGAAACAGAAACATTACGTACTAGCACAGACAATTCTTTTCCAACTATTGAACAGTTATCAAATGAACAATCACTAATTATAATATCTTCTACTGTCTTATCAATATAAGAAGAAAAAAAATCACACTTATGTACAGTGTAGCCTGTTAGCGGCGGAACAGTAATAATACCAATTTCATCGCTCTTACCACCACAATTATAAAATTGCTCATTTTCTATTTTGATAGTATATCCACCAAGTGCTTCCAATTTTTCTTTAATGTTATCTAAGTGCAAGAAGGCATTTTTACTACAATCATGTCGTGTAATAAATAAACCATTTTCTTCAATGTAAATACTGGCCTCAGGCCAGCCTGTTTGATTATCTGTATTAAGTTCATAGGCTGGTTTTAGATTAAGCTCTTTTATTGATTGTGGATCGCTTTCTTTTAAAGAATTTTGGTTCTTTTTCAATTCAATAATAATATCTTTTTTTATTTCAGACCATGGTTTTTTAGATATTATTTTATATTCTACACCCATAAATTGTACTATAGCAAAAATCCACAGCAACTGGAATACCGTGCAAAGAAACAATAACTATTGTATAATAACTGTGTTTTATATATAACCATATGACAACTATTCTTTGTATCATCGCTCAACAGGGGTATCAGGATATTGAATATGACACCCCTAAAAAATTACTGCTATAGGCTAATATTGCTGTTGTTACCGCTAGCAGTGAGTTGGGCGAATGCCTGGGCAGCTTAGGAGGCAGCGCTCAAGCGACAATAACCTTAAGCGCGGTGAAAGTAGAAAATTATGCTGGTATTATATTCGTTGGCGGACCAGGCGCGACAATTTATCAGACAGATAAAAACGCCTGGCGCGTTGCTCAAGCCGCCGTGCAACAGCACAAATTATTAGCCGCCATTTGTATCGCCCCCACTATTTTGGCGCTGGCTGGTGTATTAAAAAATAAACAATCCACCGTTTGGAACGGAGATAAAAAACCAGCTGTTATATTACAGCAAGCCGGCGCAATATTTATTGATCAGCCCGTAGTCCACGATGGTTTAATTATTACCGCCAACGGCCCAGCGGCAGCAACAGCTTTTGCTAGAGCTATCATAAACAAGTTGGCTAGACCATAATTAAATTGGCAAAACAATGGCACTGGTACTGAACTCGGGAATCATTTGTAGAGTATCTGATAATGTTACGCCGATTTTTTCCGGTTTCAATAACGCAAAAATTTTAGTTTGCTCGGTTAAACTTGGCCAAATTGGATAACCTGGACTTAAACGGCGGGTTTTTTTAGCCTGAATTATTTGAGCGATTTTATTATTGCACCACACCGCTAATGCTTCCGTAAATTCTGCCGCTAAACCATGTAATAAAAATTGCTGCTCCACTTGCCCGGCCTGACCTAATTTGGTGGTTTTGTCTTTCACCACGCTACCGGCAGTTACTAATTGTAAAGCAAATTTACTTGCCACATTTATTTTAAGAGCAAAATTAAATTGCTTAATACTGTTAGCTGGCATAATTTTATACACGGCTTGCGGATGCCATAAATCTTGTTTTAGGCTCATAGCCCAAACCTGACTAAATGTATATTCAGCCAGCTGCTGATCTTTCATTTGCCAACGAGTTTTAAACAAAACCGGCCGATCAATCAGCTTATAAATTTGCTCAATTGGAATGTTTTTTAATAGCATATAATTTTTTTAGTCCGTCCAACGCGTCTTTAGCATAATACACATTATTATTGTAAATCGGTTTCATGTCTTTTTCCACAAAACCAGCGCGTAAAGCCGCCCCACCGCAAATGACCGGCGTGTGAATTCCCACATCATTAAAATATTCCAGATACTCTTTCATGGCCTTAACCGATTCCACCAGCAAACCAGATAAACCAATGGCCATGGGTTGATACTGCTTGACTGCTTGAGCGATATTAGCGGCTGATTGCTTAACACCTAAATTAATGATTTTGTAACCATTGGCTGAAAAAATAATATCCACTAAATTTTTACCAATATCATGAATATCACCGCGCACGGTAGCTAATACTATTACCCCCTTGTTAGCCGCTTGTTTACTTAATAATGGCTGTAAATAATTCATAGCTGAACGCATTACCTCCGCGGAACGTAACACAAAAGGCAATTGTTTTTGGCCGTTATGAAACAGTTCCCCTACTTTGTCCATGGCCGGTAATAAGATATTATTTATTATATCTATCGGTTTATGTTTTTTTAGTAGCCGGGTTAAGGTTTGTTCTAAAGATTCCGCTATGCCTTCAATAATACATAACCTTAATTTTTCTGGATCAGAAATATTATTTTTAATTTTAAAAGATTTTATTTGATGTTTGGAAAAATAGGCAATATAATTTTCTAAAGCTGACTGGTTTTTATTAAATATTAAAGCGCTGCATAATTTCTGAATGGTTTTTGGAATGGAATGTAAAGACACTATTTTTCCAGAATGCAATATGGCCGCGTCTAAACCGTTTTTAATAGCACATTGCAAAAAAACTGAATTCAAGAATTTACGCGTAGCTAAAAGCAAGCCATAAGAAATATTGCTCACCCCTAAAATAGTATTAACCTTTGGCCACAATTTTTTTATGGCCTTAATGGTGGCTAACGTTTCTTGGCCGGCATTTCTGGTTTTTTCTTCTCCGCTACCTAATGTAAACGTTAAAGCATCGATAAAAATATCTGCTTCGCTTAAGCCGCCTTTTTTTATTAAACTAATTAATCTTTTTATTACTGCTAACTTTTTGGTTTTGGTAATAGCCATGCCTTGTTCATCAATGGCTAAAGCCACTACGGCAGCTTGATAACGTTTACACAAGGCAATGATTTTTTTAGCTTTAATGCCACCATCTTCCAAATTAATAGAATTAACCACGGCGCGGCCGGAAATATTTTGCAAAGCCGCTTCCACAACAGCCGCGTCGGTACTATCAATCATTAATGGTAACTTTGTTTGCGTATTTAAAATACTAATTACTTTACACATGTCCTGCTTTTCATCACGCTCAACTGTGGCTACTGATACATCTATTAAATGTGCTCCTTCGGCTTCTTGCGTTACAGCCAAATCGGCCGCGGCTTGATAATTATTATCCAACAAAATATTTCTAAATTTATTACTGCCGTTGGTATTAGCACGTTCCCCAATAATTAATGGTTTCGGTGTAATATCTATAGCTTGGGCTTGAAATAATGAAGCGGTAGTAGCCGAAAAATTCTGAACTGGTTTTCTAGCCGGAACACTTTTACAAGCCTGGGCTAATAATTTAATATGCTCTGGCGTAGTACCACAACAACCACCAACAATATTTACCCCGCATTTTTTAGCTAGCATTTTCATTTGGGCAGCAAAGTCTGGCGCAGATAATTTATAGCTGGTCTGGCCATTTTCTAAAAATGGCAGCCCGGCATTGGGCAGAACAGAAACTAATTTAGGGCTATATTTATTCAAATATTTTACCGCTTCGTACATATGGTTTGGCCCCAAACCACAATTCAGCCCAATAGCTTCTACCGGCCAATAAGCTAACGTAGCCAACACAGCGGTAATATCGCTACCAGTTAATGTGCGGCCGTTTTCATCTAAAGTAACTTGCACAATAATAGGTAATTTAGCATTGGTTTTGCCAATCGCCGTTAACGCTGCTTTTATTTGCAATAAATCCTGGGCCGTTTCGATAATAAAACAATCCACGCCCCCGTCTAACAAACCAAGTACTTGTGGTGTGTAACTATCAACTAAATCAGTAAAACTAATTTGCCCTAAACTGGGCAATTTTGAGCCCGGCCCAATTGAACCGGCCACATAACAGTGGTGATATTTTTTCGTAGCTTGTTTGGCAATGCTCGCCGCCGCTTTATTAATTTGTTTGGTTTTTTTATCTAATTGATATTCAGCTAACACATGCCGAGCGGCTCCAAAAGTGTTAGTTTCAATTACATCGGCTCCGGCCTGTAAATACTGCTGATGGATATTACTAATAGCGCGCGGTTGACTAATATTTAAATATTCATTACACGCTGCAGTAAAGCCAGCTTTAATAATTTCGCTGCCCATGGCCCCATCAAATATTAATATGCGCTGACTACGTAAACTTTTCATTAGATGAGAGCTTGTTGTTGTAATCGTTTTAATGTTTCTGCCACTACATCACCTTTGCCCATGGTATAAAAATGCAAACAAGGTACATTTAGTTTGATTAATTCCTGACAAAAATTAATGGTAAATTGTATACCAACTTCCTGTGCCGCTTTATTATCTTTAGCTTGCTTAATGGCTTGCACCAAAACTTGCGGTAAATCTATATGAAACAAACTAGGAATTAAATCCAATTGTTTTTTATTGGTTAATATTTTAATACCGGGAATAATCGGCACCGTAATGCCCGCTAGCCTTACTTTTTTCACATAAGCTTTAAAAGCCTCTAGAGAAAATACCATTTGGGTAATAATATAACTAGCGCCGTTATCTATTTTGGTTTTTAAGTGTTTAATATCAGCATCAATATTAGGCGCTTCATAGTGCTTCTCTGGATAGCCGGCTACGCCAACACAAAAATTAGTAGCAATGGCATTGTCTATCTCTTCTAAATATTTGCCTTTATTTAAGTGGCTAATTTGTTCCACTAATTCCGCCGCGTAACTATGGCCAGCCGATTCCGGTATAAATTTCTTCATCCCCGTTAACGGATCACCACGCAAAGCAAATAAATTTTTAAATCCTAAATAATTCAGGTCAATTAACGCGTCTTCCGTTTCGTATTTAGAAAATCCACCACAAATTAAATGTGGAACGGTTTCAATTTTAAACTTGTTATATAACGCCGCGCAAATGCCAATGGTACCGGGTTTTTTCCGGCGCGGTATTTTAACAATTTTATCACCTTGTTCTTCGTAGACAATTTGCTGTTGATGGTAAGTAATATTAATAAAAGCCGGCTGATACGGTAATAATTTGTTAACCGTGGTAAAAATTTCTTCCACACTGCGCCCTTTTTCTGGTGGTGTAATTTCTAAAGAAATTAAGGTTTTAGTGCGGTTTTTTAAGATATCTATAATTTGCATAGCTTGCTGTTATTGTTCAATAACATAGCAAATTTTTCACGCTTGGTCAAACCATCGACCACTATCAGTAAATATATTATTTTAAATTAGTCATCATCTACCCACAGATATTTACTAATTAGCCAGGCTTACTGAACCAGTGCAGAGCTCTGCACTGGAATAAAATTTAACTCTCTATCCGAATCGGCTCGGTATGGAATTATCGAGAAAAGCTGATTTTTAGATTTATTTAAATAGTCGGCTTCTTTTTCTTCTTTTATATATTCCACATTCAATATAGTTTTATCGTGCTCGGCAAAACGGTTTAATATTTTTTTACGATATAGCTTATCTGATTTTGTAGAATTATAAAATAAATCTTCAATACCAATACAGTCGATATTAGCCCAATATATATTGCGATATTTTTTACTGGCATCGTCTATGATAGTTTCACCGTTTTGCGGACAAATAATAACTTCGTTATTGTTGGTATTAAAATTTTCCCGAATTTTTTTTATCAATTTAACCATGCGGTTGGCTGATTTTTGCACTCCATAGCCATGCTTGCCCCAGTAATAATAGCCGTCGATAATATCTAAATAAACTCCGTCAAAACCAGCGGCTTCGATGCGGTTGAGATATGGAAGCAACGCATCGTTCCACCAGCCATCGTGCCAATACCTCACCTTGTAGTTGCCTGCCCAATTTTCATTCTCTGGTCCTAGCCAGTCTGGCGCCGCATCATTCCAGGTGGTCTGCCAATAAAACCGGTAATCCTCGGCTTCGCCAATGGAAAGATAAGCCAGCACAATTTTTCCGCTAGCCTGCAAGCTTTTTATTTGCTCATTAGTATACGCTTCGTCGTCTGTGCCGTCTTGTGCATAATCAATTACCACTATATCATAGGCTGTTTGTGATAAAGCATTAATATCCGCGTCTTGTAGCTGATAAACCCAAGAATCTGCGCTTGGCAAATTATTATCCGTAGCCTGAACCGATAAACAAAAAAATATACCACTAAAAGCTAAACCTAAAAAAAATATTTTTTTCATGTTATTAATTATATCAAATTAGTTTACTGTTTGACTAATAAGCTATAAAGCAATGTTTGCTACCCACCTGTTATGAGATGAATACTAAACGTTGGGCCTGTAGGAGAGTCCAACGTTACATTGGAATAAGCAGAACTACAGGCGGGAGCACAGCGTATGCTGTGCCGAATCGGAAGGGGGCGACGGCTACAAACAGCCGTCGTTGTACCACGAAGTTGCGTCACCGTCTGAAAAAACCTCATACGTGAGGTCATACTCTGGATTGTCTGAGCACTCAGTTATGCGAGTCTCGTCTGCGTCAGTTTCGACATAAATATCATAAAGCGTATATGCTGTTGAGTACTCCCATATCTTGAACAATACTTCCTGAATAACCTCTCCCTCATACCGTGTCCAAAATACATTTTCGTTCATTGATGACAAAAAAACAGCTTTCATATATGTCCGCTGATTTTGACACCAGCGAACGTTCAACTGCACGGTGTTGGTGTCATCAACATAAATAGTCGGTTCCGGAACAATGTCCGGATTTGCGTCGTCGCAGTCCCCGTCACAGGAACCGTAGCCGTCACCATCAGCGTCTGGAAGATCGTCCACGATGCCGTCGCAATCGCCATCCAAGCCATCGCAGATTTCCTGGGCACCGGGATACACCCACGAGGAGTGATCCTGACAATCGGTGTTGTCGGTCACGTAACCGGTTGGCTGTGCACAGGCAACCTGGCTGGCGTTGTGGTTGCCATAACCATCTCCATCATAATCCAGATAGTAGGTGGTTTGAACCCCTTCATCTACCTGGCTATCACAGTTGTTGTCCATGCCATCGCAGGTCTCCGTAGCACCGGGATAAACCGCGGCACTGGCGTCGTTGCAATCGCCGCTCTGTTCAGTGACTCCGTCACCGTCGTCGTCGACGGTTGACGGACATGGCTCTTGCCTAAGCGCAACCAAAACAAACATAAGAAAAAAAACAACGCGTCGTGCCATGACAGCACCCCTTTCAAAAAATGGAAGGCTAAAATCATCGAACCTCTACCTCACCTGTAAACCCAGGCGCTAGGCAGTTTGTATTTGCGCACCCTTCCGTATGCGCTCAGTGAATAACCCTTACCACCCTTAATTCCTTTACGAATTATTCATTGAGCGCACACACGTTTGTAAAAGAGCAAAAATCCTCCTTAACAATAAAGATAACCCAAATTAGAGGATTCAAATCAAAACGTCAAGTAACTACTCTCTTTATGATTATAGTATAGCAATTTTTTATTTCTTCAATAACTGCAACACCAACCGCACCATTTTTTGTTTATTTTTCGGATTACTTTCGGCAATTAGTAATGTTAAAACTGTTAGCGTTGCCGGAGTGATTTTGGAAGTATCGAGTAAACGTGCCTTTTTTAAAAACCAAATAAACGCATAGGCTCCACTACGTTTGTTACCATCCACAAATGGATGATTTTTTATCATAAAATATAACAAATGCGCCGCTTTTTCTTCCACGGTTGGATAAATGGCTTTGCCGCCAAACGATTGCATCACATTACCAATAATACCCTCAACATTTCCAGTGCCTTTTTCTAAGGCAAAAATATCCGTAGCTTCACCTTTGCGAATAAGTTCTTGTTTTAATATAGCTAAAGCAATAATAAGTTCACTGCCGTTAAGTTTCATAGATTTTTTGTTGGCACCAATATCAGCCAGTGCATCCCGATCATAAGCATCTAATGAAAGCCAGGTATCTGCAAAGGTTGAAATTAAGTTTAAAACATCACTATGCTGAATGCTTGTTTCGGCTGGTAATAACTGTTTTATATTATCCAATGCTTCAAGAAATTGTTTATAATTATTAGCTATACGATGTTTGTTGATCACATAACCTTGAGTAATATATTGGCGCAATACTGTACTGGCCCATTGGCGAAAAATAATAGCTTTAGCTGAGTTTGCTCTATAACCAACGGCCAAGATAATATCTAACGAGTAAAATTTTATTGGTTTATCCGAATTTGCAATGTGCAATTTTTGCACATTGCTTTTTTCATTAACTTCACGATTTTTGAAGATATTTTTAATATGTTTAGTAACCACCGAGCGCTCAACATTAAAAATATCAGCAATTTGTGCCTGATTTGCCCAAATGGTATCTTTATCAACATCGCCCCGTAACTGAATAGCCCCGGTTTTGGTTTGATAAATAACCACGTTATTGTTTAACAACTTTTTTTGCTTCATACTTGTTTATTTTACTCCAAAAATAGTGGTTTGGCTAGACGCAACACACTATTGTAGCGAATCAGTGTTCGGCTTCAATAAATTATTTTGTTTTAGACTGATTTAATTCTTGCTCTGCCCATTTGGCATAATCTAAAATAAGATTAATTTCTTCCAAGGTTAGTTGGCAAATGCGTCTTACAAGCTTACTTAGCTTATTTACATAATAAAATAATTTTGCTATATTTTATTGTTACTTTATACATATAAAATTACCTGTAAAATATGAAACATTCTGAACAATTAGAAAAACAACTTAAAAAATTAACCCAGCAACTAGATAAAAAGCTTTCGTTTAAACGCAGTTTTTTAATGGCCATTATTAATGGCTTAGGCTATGCCATAGGTGCCGGTATTGTTGCTAGTATTGTTATTGCCGTTTTAAGTTGGACAATTCATTCAGTGCAAGATGTGCCTATTTTAAATAAAATAGTTAATTCTACGCCTTTAGATGAATCTGTTTTAAATAAATAATTAATAATATTACAAAAATAATATCCAAATTATAAAATTGCACTTGATAAGTTTTTCCATCATTTCCAGTATGTGCAAAATTTGCACATACTGAACGCTTGTCTAGTTCTTTATCTTTCAAGATATTTCTAACATGTTTAGTAACCACCGAACGCTCAACATTAAATATATCAGCAATTTGTGCCTGATTTGCCCAAACGGTATCTTTATCAACATCCCCTCGCAACTGAATAGCACCCGTTTTGGTTTGATAAATTACTACGTTATTGTTCGGTAGTTTCTTTGGCTTCATGTTACTTATTTTACTACAAAAATAGTGGTTTGGCTACTGCAAAAGAACAGTTAGTGATTAAGGTGGCTCGGCAGGTTATTGTTTATCCGCAAATATCACTAGCCGTTTGGAATAACTTTTGGCAATCGCATTCCAGTCACCTTCACAGGTAATTAGGTTAAGGTGTGATTTGCCGTCGTCTGAGGTAAACACCTCTGGAGCGTCGGCCTGTGGATCATAACTCCGACTGGAGCGCACCACGAAGGCGATGCGGACTCCGGCGTCATCTTCAACATAAATTACATCACCAGGTTTTAAAGTGTGTAAATCATCAAATACTGATCCTCGTCCATTTTTTTTCCATACCCCGTAATGTCCGGCAATCACCGCGCTACCAGTTTCCCCTGGGCGCTGCCCTAACTGATACCAGACCACATCGTCTTGATTTTTTGGTACATCCATGGCTCCAGTAGCGGTGAGGCCAACATTTTTTATAGCCGCGTCCACTGTAATCGCTGGAATAATAAGACGTACCGGCTGGCCTGGACGATCTGGAACAGGCTCAACATTTGTACTATGCTCAACAATAACTGATGGCGCAGTGTCGTTGTGACGTAAGCGTAGTTGAAGACAATAGTACAATACTACTACAGACAAAACTATCCCTATGAAGATCAGTAGCACTAGGCTTCGACCATAGATGTGATTAGATGGAGCGTACACACTCTATGGCGTGCGTTTTCTTATAGCAACGACCACTAAAGTTGAAATTAATAGGAAGCTGCTAGCAATGATGAAATTCCAAGGGCTATTTTTTTCAGCCGGATCTAATCCTGTATCTGGAAAATCGGGAATTCGGTGATTAATATTGGTGGAGTTAGTGCTATTAGTATTAGTTGTAGTATCGGTGTTAGTATTGGTGTTAGTATTAGTTGTAGTATCGGTGTTTGTATCGGTGTTAGTATTAGTTGTAGTATCAGTGTTAGTATTGGTGTTAGTATTGGTGTTAGTATCGGCAGTGCCTTCAGCCACCGTTACTACTGCGAAATCGATAACGGTAAAACCATTGGCGCTACCTTCGGCCGTAGCGGTATTGGTAGTTATGCCAGTGAGATCTGTTGTACAAGTATATGTCCAGGTTTCTGAAACATTCAGCGTATCACTGCCATTAGTATCACCGGAAACATAAGTTACCGGGCTACACTTATTATCAACCACACTCACATTCGTTAAAGCCACTGTGCCAGGATTAGTGACGGTATAGGTGTAGGTTACTGGTCCGCCGCCATTAGGAATAGTGAATGTGTCGGGCGTTTTAACAACATGGATTAATGGTGGTGTTATAGGTACACCAACCACCACTGTAGCATTGGCCGTATCAGTGGTACTAAAACCATTAGCTTCACCTGTCGCCGTTACTGTATTGGTAAGAGTTTTTGCGACAGTTCTGGTACAATTATAGTTCCAAGTTTCCGTCAAATCAAGAATGTCATCACTATTAGCATCACCGGATACAAAGTCTACAGTATCACATTTATTATCAGTTACCATAACATTATTAATGGCGACTGTGCCAATATTTGTTACGGTATAATCGTAGGTCACTGAACCAGATCCATCCGGCAAAGCTAGCGGCGTAGGCACTTTTTCAACGCTAATTAATGGCGGAACTAGTGTTTCTGTCGGAGTGGGAGTTGTGGTCGTGGGAGGCACTACACAGGTTGCCCTGGTAATAACGTTGGTGTCTAAGGTCACCGCGCCATTGCGCGCTAATACTCTACCTTCTACAGCGGCACCAGTCGTGAGTGTAGCAGACGTTAAAGCCAAAATATTACCTTTGAAAGTGGAGTTGGCTCCTAGAGTCGCGGAACTGCCAACCTGCCAAAACACGTTACAGGCTTGGGCACCATTAGTGAGAACCACAACGCTAGAACCGCCTGTGATAAGCGTGGATGCTGTCTGAAAGATAAAGACCGCATCGGGGTTACCTTCAGCATCAAGCGTTAGAGTATTTGTTAATCCAAATGTACCGTTCGCTGAATTATAGATACCGGCGGTTTTTGTTGTTCCGCCAAGCTCCGTAGACACTGTCGACACCGGGGTTTGTCCAACGGCGTCATTGTAGGCTGTGATTAAATCAGTTTTCGCTTGCACAGCCGTTGTATCAGCCACATGTTGCGTCCCATTGAGTGTGCCAGGCGGAAAACCAGTGACCGAACTGCCTGGACTTAAACCCAGATCTCCGGTAATCACGCTCGAACCTGTATTTGTGACTGTAGAGCCCCCTAAAATAGCAAAATTATCAGTTGAACCAAGATCAACTGTCGTAACGGCTTGAACTTGATTCAATCCAATTAAATTAAATATAAAAACAGTAGCTAAAATAGCCACTGACAATTTTTTAAGTACTTTCATATTTTCCTCCTAAATATTATAAATTAAATAAAGTTAATGAACTCAATATTACTAGCGTTTAGTTTATCACCTTTATCAGAGCTAAGCTAGTACGAGACAACGCTCTGTTGATAACTGATTCAATATTGAATTTAGCTTATTACAGTTTACTACCTAGTATCACTCACGGTATTTTTATTAGTAATTATAGTTATTTTTTTCAGTGGGGAAGATTGTATTTTTACTTTGACTGGAATTATTGATGATCAACCGTATTAACGACTTCCGTTGGGTCAGTCGGCTTACCTAACTTGAAAATTTTCATAATACCCCAGGCGATAACGATATAGACGATGGCCGCCACTAAGGTTGACCACTCGAAAAAGGAAGTGGTTTCCACTCCTAAAGTTGTGGAAGCCTGAAAAATATTCGCAAATGGACTGGCAAACGGCGTGCTTATGATATAGACCAGTTGTGTAAATCCCGCATCAGGGTTTGCGCCCAGGAATTTGAGCACAAATCGGAAGCCAAGAATAATTTCAATAAAGCCAAAAATATACCAAATGATTTGGTAAGCGTGAAAAAGCGTTTTTTTCTGATCGTACTCTTTAGCTGCACTAGGCGTGGCGCCAACAGTGCGTTCAGTTTTCGTGGACTGACTCGTTGGTGTCGACGTTGATGTTGCAACCGTTTGGGCTAGTTGGGTTGGCCCAACTGCGGTACTCTTTCTTATTGTTTGTTCGGAATTGGCATCCGAAACTTTGGTCAGCTCATCTTCACTGCGTGATGGGACAAGATTAGAATTCATATGGGTTTTTAGGTTAACTTAGAAGCTTAGCTATATACAATAATGCTCTAACGTTTGATTAATTTTATAATACCCAACAACACTACTGCGCCAAGCAAAGCGACTAAAAAACTATACCAGTTAAAACCAATGGCACTACTTTTACCTAGCCAACTCATTAGCACCCCGCCAATTATTGCTCCAATAATACCTACTACAATATTTAGTAGTAAGCCCTGTTTAGCGTTCGTACCCATAATCATGGAAGCGATCCAGCCGACCAGCCCTCCAAAAATGATCCAAAGTAATATACCCATAATAATTGTGGTAAATAATTAGTACTTTAAGTGTACTCTGATTAATGTAATAACGCTATAAAATACTGCTCCATGCCATTTTCATCTTTGATGGTGATATTGGTTTTGAGAGTTGTTTTCATAGTATTATTTTTAAAATAAAAATTAATTACTCATTTTTTTCTCTACTTTTTTTTCTAGCAATTTAATATTTTCCAGATAGGCTTTTTCAACGGGAGAGAGCGTTTTAGCTTGAAATTTTTTATATTCATTTTCTGCTTTTTCTATGGCTTTTTTATGTGTTATTTTTCCAGCATCAATCAATATCCCTTTGCCGTAATCAGAAAGTAATTTATCTAAAGATGCAATATGATCTGTCATATGCATTACTTGCTGATCCATAGCACGCAATTCTGTCAATTCAAAATATGCCGAAACAAGTCTGTTTAACTTTTCCAATTCTTTCGCAGATAAATAATTTTTAGCAATTCTCACTTCTTCTAACACAGGTAAATCTCCCTCAAAAACCGTCAAACCCATAAATTCTTTATTGCTATCAGCACGGTTGTATATGACTTCCGACGCTGTTTGTTTATGCGCAGCATAGTGCAATTTGTTTTGCACGATTTTAAAAAACTTAATTGAATGTAGAGATTTTGGATCATAATCCACGCTGGTGGCATAAAGATCTAAAACTTGTCTATACAACATTTTTTCACTAGAGCGAATATCCCGAATACGAGATAAAAGCTTTTTCCAGTATAAGCCGCCGCCATTGTTTTTCAAAAATTCATCATTCATGCTGAACCCTTGAATTAAATATTCACGAAGTCTCGCCGTGGCCCATTGGCGAAACTTTGTGCCCTGTATGGATTTCACTCGATAACCGACAGAAATAATTGCATCTAGACTATAATGTTTTACTATATTTTCTTGAGTTTTCCCCTGAATTGCTCCATGTTCTGCGGTTCGTCGGAAATCCCGACATACCACTTTTTCATCCAATTCTCTCTCTTTAAAAATATTTTGAATATGTTCAGTGATGGTAGATCTGCCTTTACCGAAAAGTGCCGCCATTTGTGTCTGCGTAAGCCACACTGTCTCACCCTCAACACGCACCTCAATACCAGGCGCCCCATCCGCACCTTCATAGATAATTATCTCGCCGGAATTATTGTTATTTGTTGTATTATTTTTATCTTTTTTATTCATATATTTTTACTTGTCGCAAATATCTTTGATAGTGATGGTGGTTTTTAGGGTTGTTTTCATATTTTTTAAAATACTGTTTCTTTATTCCCAAATCTTCGTTTTTCGGTAATAATATTCGGTCTTCTTTCAAAATTTCGTAAATTAGCCATTCCAATCAATCCCATTACAAAATTATTTTTTGTGTCCTCTATGATCGCATCTGCTATCGCGACATCGTTGCTTATAACATTTAATTTTCCTTTTGGTTTTTCAGTAAGTTTTTCTCTTGTAATTTTTGCTACGTCTTCATTTTCAATAATAATTTTAAAATAAATTAAGCCGCAGCTTCATTGGTATATTGATGAAAATTTTATTTTGTTTAGACATAATCTACCTAGATAATACCCTAAAAAAGACGTTTCGTCAATCGCTAAATTATTCTGATACCACTGAGTTAGGTGCGCGAAGCTGGCAAAAATTCCTTCCCCCTTTACCCCCGTGACTCCAGATTTTAAGCATATATTCAAGACAATTTTCCTTTAGAAAAATTTTCAAGATTTTTTGCCAAATCCGTCAAAATGTCCAATAATAAGACTACACTATAGACGTCATGTGGTGCAGCCAAAGATCCTACATAGTTATTTTTATAATATAATTTATTTTGTTTTAAAGAAATGTGAACGCCCCTATTATAACTAAATAGTTTTTGCTGTAAATAATGTGGTACATTGTCGCTAGTTATTCCTTGAGTGATAAAGCGATCTTGAAAAGTGGTCGGCTTATTTTTATATTCTTCACGCTCTTGAATGTTGAAATCAGGAAAATTTTTCATATTTTTTAATTCCACATAACATTCTCCCACATTAGCGGCCGTGCTCGGTATAGAAACAGAAAAGATGCGTGAACTTTTTGTTGTAAAAGAGGCAGTATAATTATATAATACTTTTTTATCATGATATAAACCAGACATCACAAATGAAGAATTAATGATATTAGCATCAATGAAAAAATTTGAAGCAAATTTTGCAGTAATGCTAAAATCGGTAGTTAAATTAGTTTGCGGCTCACACGCATTCAATTGCTTAAGAATAGGATCTATGGATGATTTTATATCTTCATTTACATCATAATTTACCGCCCGGAACATACGTTTTTGTAAATAAAAAGCCAGAGGAATAACAATAGCTGCGGCTAAATATCCAAAATTAAAATTACTTAGCAACATTTTCGTTTTAACGGGAAGTAATACAAGAACTCCAATTCCCAAAATCTGTACTAAAAATAGTATATGTGCTTTTTTAATCTCTTGTTGTACTTTGGATGTTTTAAATTTTTTTTGCGTATCTTCTTGAGCTGGAACAACCACGTGCAGAAACCTTTTTTGAAAAGATATTTTATCTTGAGCATATAATTTTTGTTCTGGCATTTTGCCTTTTTTATATTTATGCTCAAAAAAAATTTTAACTATAGCGATGATGATAAAAACAATCACTGCGAAAATAAGCGGCATAAAATAACCTAAATTATTCTCTAGGCTATAAATAGCTGTGTGGCTACTTAAAAATAGAGATAGAGATATAGTTCCTATTACTAAAACTAATGCCACAATAATAAAAATAGCCACATATTTATTCATTGGATTTTGAAAACGATTGTCTATCATATTTTACTTAAATTCATAATTAATGATTTTCCTTCGTCATACTTACCAATTGATTGTGCTATTAATGGAAACCATAATCTATTCGTCAATAATATCAAACCGAATGTTGGCAATATGAATAAAAACAATCTTGTTATATCTATTTTTTTCACTTTGATATCTTTATAATCTACTAATCGTATAGCTAATTCAGCTATATATTACAATATTTATTCCAAAAATTCCAATTATGCTTTTACTGCAGGTTATGAAATATAAAAACCATTATATATTGACGGTTTTGTAAATGGCAGGCATGGTAGCACAGCTTTCGAACTTTCGACTGGAAGAAAGCGTTGCCTACGCCTGAGTTGGTTATTAAACACGTTAGTGAGTTATGTGCGTTGGTATAGCTAAAAAGCGGTTTAGTAGATAGTTGTATGGATTAAATTTGACAGAGGCTACCATTCAGCTAAGATTGATCAGCTTTTTTACAATTCACCCTGTTTTTTGAAAGGCAAGCCATGGAATGGCCAATCAAAAGGCTAACTTTTTCGTTCTATGAAAATTCAGGAACGCCCGATGGTATTGTCGCCTTCGGGACAGTGAAAAAAGTTGAACGAGACAATGTGATTTACTACGCCATACAGGATGGTGGTTTGTGGCATCATCCTGAGCTACAGTCTTATGTGGGAACTGTGGTGGGCATAAACCTCAATCTCGAACAACGACGGCTTGAGGTAGTAAGTTGGCCGCAACAACAATTTCTTCGGGCCTTGGCAGAGGAACTACTCAACTAGATTTTGATGAGGTGTCCATGGAAGGCTTTGTGCTGCTAGTGATCCTGCTGGTCACTGGCTATATCTTGCGCCGTTTCCTCTGGGGAACGGCAAAGGGGTGTTTTTTCCTCTTCGTTTTTTTTCTTTTCTGTATGGCAGCTCTGGGGCTTTTGCTCCACAACTGTGCCGCCAACTTGGGCCATTAATGGCCTGTCGCTCTTGGAGGCCTTAGCTCCGCCCGCCTGAATCCTCTATGTCTACGAGGACACCATTCAGGCCTTTCCCAGTGTTCATCTTTAAAAATAAAAAGGTGACTAGCGGGATATAAAACAAAGAAGACCCGACGAAGCGCAGACATGTGTCTTCTTCGCGGGTCTTTGGCCCATCACGGGCGTTGTTCCAGTTCATGGAACCCTCCTTATCTTTTTTTGTTCTTCTTGTTTTTTTTGCCAGCTTGATTGCTGGTCACCTTGTTACGTCTTCCAAAAACGAAAAACCGAAACGACAGTGCTACCATAGTGCTTGGATCGAGCTTGGCCATGGCCGCCACGTCCTGGATCATGTTAAAGCTCTTGACCGAAAAAACTGACCGAGCAATTTCACCAAGGTCAGGTGTCTCAATCCTGCTCCTCGGATGCTTTAACGTGCAGGACAAAAAAATAGATGCTTGCGGCTTAGCAATACGACCCGCCTCACGCACCCAACGTCGCCAGTGCTCTGACCAGTGCATAGCGTTGATGCAGAAAACCATATCACCGCAGGAATCAGCCAGACCATTCTTTGCTGCATCAGCCACCACAGTTACAACCCGATCAGACAAGTTCAGCTTGTCAGCAATATCTTGCGCTCGCTGCAACATGACAACGCTATGATCCACGAGCGTGACTCGACCAACTAATCCCCTCGATAACAGCCACAGCTCATACGAAGCAGGACCACAACCAAGTGATACCAGATGAGTAGCTCCCGAAATCACACCAGCAGAAAAAATACACTGCCACAATCGCGCCAATGTATCTCTCTGGTGCTGTTCTTCTTCATAGATACCGTAACTGACCGCCACCTTGTTCTGATAACCCGACATTTCTGTGTCGGGCTTAGTGGAGTACAAACCCTCACTACGATCGTTGATATCACGCAAGAACTGCTCCCGATTACCTCGTTCGGGAAAATGAGTCTGCCAGAACTGCACGAAATCTGTCAAAGCTTCTGCTTCGTTCACGACTGTCTCCTATGACGATAGTTGCATCTCATTACACCAAACTGACTTGCCTAGTGTTTTCAACACAAAAAAATGAACAAACCTTGAATAAGGTGGTATGAGTTTATTCAAATTTGTTACTCATGTCAACCTTTAAACTTTCATATTTCCCTTATTTTAGTGGTATTTTTCACTATGCCTCTTGACAGATTTTAAAAAATGTATTATGATGTTTTGTTATTTAATAAATAACACGTACCTTCCACAAAAAATTATGGCCAGGGTCTGCAGCTTCGGCGGCAGATTGAAGAACCCAGTTAGTGAACCACTGGGAGACCACAAGTGTTCGCAGTAATGCGTTTTTTTATTGTCTTCTTCTTGTACCTGAGCCCAATAACCAAACGCATTTTAATTTTCTCCCACAGTAGGCTAACAACTTACTCTATTGTGGGAGACACGGCAGAGAGAAGGTAAAAAGCCGTAAGGCCAAAACCAACTCACTGATGTGTGCTCAAAGTTTTTTCACCGCCCCATCTTCCAGATGCGGGCACGTCAACAAACCCTCCTCTCGCAGAGAGGAAAGGAGTATCTCATGATCGCGAAAGTCGTTTTTGTTCTGGAAGTCACCGCTGAGGACGTGGCAAAGGCCGAGGGACGTGACCGCACGCAGGAGGAAGGGCCATTCCGTACCCAGGCGCCGTATGCGTCGTGGGTCAGAAACGGTCCGGCGTGCCAGGCCATGCAGCGTCTTGGCTTTACTGAGACGAGCTATATGCATGGATGGCTTTTCGGAACAACCCCTTATGGGACGAAGCGAAGCTTCGGCGTACCGTTCGACCAGCCCGAGCAGGCTGGAGCGATCGCACTGTCGGAGAGCTGCTTTTTCCAGCAGGGGGTCAAGGGCGAACGGATCGAGCCGATCGAGGGTGGCCCCCTCACGGCAGAGCGTCCCTCCATCCCGGAGGTGACGTTCTAGGCGCGATCGCCCCCTGGCTAGCAGACCTAGGGTAAAAAC
This sequence comes from Patescibacteria group bacterium, assembly GCA_041660305.1. Taxonomy (GTDB): domain Bacteria; phylum Patescibacteriota; class Patescibacteriia; order UBA9570; family UBA9570; genus JBAZWO01. The sequence goes on from JBAZWO010000001.1 coordinate 54,511, forward strand.
GTCTGCTCGGTGGCTCTTGTCACCCACCGCAAGCTCACATTTCGTGGGCAGCGACACAACGTTCTGGGGTTCGGATCAATGGACTGCTCGCAAGAGACAGCATCCCGAACCCCCACCTACCAAAAACGACAATAAAAAAACTATTATCGTTTTTGACAGAGTGGTTCACAGTAGATTTCCTAGTAATCATATGCTATATACACAAGCTGTATTGATTACTGCTTGTCAGATACTAGGGGGAATATACTCATCTTTCTTCATGAGCACTAACCTTCTCCTGACAAGTGGTAATGAGTATGGCTGTACATGAAACTTGATAGAAGAGAACAAAAATCCGCTTGTGTGGCAAATTTTTATTTTAATCTTAATACCATTCAGCTACTCCCCCATGATGTGAACAGGTGCCACTGCGGCTTTGGCTAAAACTATAGGTCCCATCTTTGCATTGAGCCGAAGCACCAGATGGAACCGAATCTGCTTCATACGGACTAGGTACTGTGTTTCCATACACATTTTGATAGGTGCCATTAGGAGCATAAGTGCTAGTTGAGGTAGTGGTCGTTTTTTCAGTGGTATTTGTAGATGTAGGTGCAGAAACAGTGGAGTTGCTATTGCCGTTATTTACATTCGCGTTTACTGATTCATTAGTATTCTTATTTTCGTTACTAATATTAACGTTAGCAGTGCTGCTGCTATTAGTATTAACATTAGCAACGTTTGTGACAGCAGTATTGGTGTATGAAGTAGGTGTGGTAGTAGTGCAGCCAATAATGGCTAGACTTAGCACTAACAATACAAAAATCGAACGAAATTTATGTAGCCATTGGTTAAACATATTTTTTGTGATGGTTGGTTAGATAATAATTAAAATATAAAAGAGACCTCCTGTATATACTTTGAATTTAATCAATTAATGTCTATTTCTTATGTTTTCTTTTTTATCCTACTTTTTTTATTTCGATTTGTCTTTTTTCTTAAGCTATCCCCTTAATAAAATTTGCTTGTTTTGATTAAAAAGGAATATCTTCAACGTTTATTTCGTTATATTTTTCATTATTTTTAGAATGTGTCCATTCAGCATTTGGATCTACATGATATTTATTTAAATAATTTTTTTTAATATTCATTGCTTTCATTTGACCAAAATATTTTTCAGGACACGATAGCAATGTTAATTCAATAATAGCCATATTATTCATGGTTATCATTTTATATATACTTGGACTACCCACAGGAATAGTACTTTTATCCGTATGTCTAATATCTTCTATTTTACTGTTAAATTTTTTTGCTAATAGGACACTTTCGTTTATCATAACACTTAATTCACTAGCCCTGTTCTTCATTGTCCATTGTTTTGCTATTAAAGAACAAAGCTGTTCTGCGTAAGCTCTAGTTTTTTTCTGTTTTTCTTCACTACTGAATAATCGTTGGACAAGATCGGCTGATATACGAGATAATATTTTATAGTCACTAGTAGTTTCATTAATATTATAAAATTCAATCAATTTATTTTTTAAAATATCGTCATTTATTAATGGTAATAAGGATTTAATATTAGATGTTTCTTTTTTTGTGATTTTGTCTTCATAAATAAAAAAAATGCTACTTTCGTCAGAAAAAATATCATTAAATCTCTTAACAATTTTCTCCCTTTGATTTTCAACGCTAAAAATAATTAATATTTCTATTAAATCAAATATTTTATAATCATTAATAGCTACTGAGGGATTAATTTCTAACGTTTTACAATTAATAAATTCTGTTAAATCGTAACCAAGTTCTGCAAGTGAAAAATTTTTTAAATTATCATCGTTAAAATAATATTTATTTGCAGTTGCCGGATAATCCAATACAATTATAAAATTTTCTAAAGTTTTTGTTTCAACTATATATCTAATCTCGTATAATAATCTATTTCTCAATTCGTCAGTGATAAAAACATTTGGATTATTTTCACCAATACTTCTTATAGATTTATTTGAATACCTTTTAGAAAAACTCTGCATACTGGCAGGGGCGACAGGACTCGAACCTGCAACACCTCGTTTTGGAGACGAGTGCTCTACCAATTGAACTACGCCCCTAGAGCCTCAATAATATAACTGTTATTTTTGACAATGTAAAGAGAAAAACAAATACCCCTTCCCTCTTTATAGGAGGGAAGGGGTTAGGGGTTGGAAGGTAGAATATGGTTGTTTATTTAATCTCTTTATGCGGCGTATGTTTGCCACACTGTGGGCAGTGTTTTTTCAATTCTAACTTGCCAGCTTGATGAAGTTTTTTCTTATTTTTTTGTGTATAATAATTGGTAGTTTTACACTCTTTGCATTCTAATTTGGTTAACCGCTCTTGAGACATATTTTTTTAGTATAAATAAAGTAATTAGTAGTTAATTGGAGCCACCTCAGGGATTTGAACCCAGGACCAACAGTTTACAAAACTGCTGCTCTACCACTGAGCTAAGGTGGCTTAAGCCGCCACTATCGTAGAAGTTTTTTCTGATTGTGTCAACTCGGCAAACGCAATGTGCCAAAAATGGAACATAAACGTTTGATAAACCCCTTTAATAGCTAGTAATAACACCATTAATATTAATGCGGCCAATATGCCAATAATAATCATTACTGCCCAAGCCGAGGCACTGTAAGTAATAAAACCTAAAATAGCTGTAGGAATAATAATAATTAATATGCCTAAAATAGTAGCTAAACCAACTACTAAACCAGCTAACAATGTCATAAGATAACACAACACATTATCACTTAACCGCGTTTTTAATAACTGCCAAGCGGATTTTATGCTTTCAATAATGCCTTGTTGTTGAAACACTAAAAATTGCCGAGCCTGCATTAAGATAATTTGCACAGCAATACCAAATGGAATAAGTAATATTACTAATACAATTACAGCTGGAATCACTACAATTAAACCAACTATGGTAATGCCTAATAATATTAACGGCACGGCAATAATCATAGCACCCAATACGATACTGCCTTTTATTACTATATGTAGGCCTAATACTTTCCAAAAATTAGCTAAACCAAATTTAAATAATTCTCCAAATTTTAACGTTTGATTGGTTCTAGCTAACTGCGCACCACGAAACATGCCACCAACCGCAATATTATGTAACACTACACGAACAATAATTAAAGCAATCACTAATAAACCAAGAATAATTAACATCCACCACAAATTAGAGGTAATGTAATCCAGCGCATAATTAAATTCACTATTTACATCGTTATTCCATAATTGCTCATAATTTGTACCTGAACCAATATTACCAGGAATGTTTACATTACAACCACTACTACTACCAGCCACAAACAACCCTAATAGCCACATTATTTTAGTGCGTTTAGTAGCCGCTAACGCTTGTTTTAATATGTTTGTGTATTCCATAATTAAAAAAAATTATATTATTTCTTAAATAACTCTCCACGAACCCGTTTAAATTTCCATCTAATACTTTTTGTGGCTCGGTTTCTTCGTAATCAGTGCGGTGATCTTTTACTAATTTGTATGGATGCAATACATACGACCGAATTTGATTACCCCATTCGGCCGAAGTGTACTCGCCGCGTAATTTTAATTTTTCTACCTGTTCAGTTTCTAACTGTTTTTTATGTAGCTTGGCTTTTAAAATCTTCATGGCTGAAGCTTTGTTTTGGTGTTGCGAGCGCTCGTTTTGACAAGTTACCACAATACCGGTAGCTAAATGAGTAATACGCACCGCGGAATCGGTAGTATTTACGCCTTGACCACCATGGCCACCGGCGCGATACACATCTATGCGAATATCTTCATCTTTAATAGTAACCGGACTAGCTTCGCCCAAATCGGGCAACACTTCAATTAAGGCAAATGAGGTTTGGCGTAAGGCATCGGCGTTAAACGGTGATTGCCGCACCAATCTGTGTACACCATGCTCGCTTTTTAAATAACCATAAGCGTAACGGCCAGCCACTTCTAACATGGCCGATTTAATACCGGCTTCATTACCACGCGAAACATGTACTGTGCGCACCGAAAAATTTCGTTGTTCACAATACCGTAATATCATGCGTAATAACATTTCTGCCCAATCCTGCGCATCTACTCCCCCGGCGCCAGCGTGAATGCCAACTAACGCCGAAACTGTATCGTATTTACCATTTAATAAAATATGAAACTCTAATTCATTAAATTGACGCTGGGCTTGAGTAAATTTTTCGGTAATTTCGGCGGCAAAGCTAGCATCTTGTTCAGCGGATGTTTCAGTAGCTAATTCTAATAGCGTAGTTAGTTCTTCTTGTAATTTGTGCCAAATATCTAATTCTTGTTGTAAATCCTTTACCTCTTTACTTACTGTCTGCGCATGTGGTGGATCCTGCCAAAATTCTGGTAATGTCATTTCCTGTTCCAAGGCCGCTAACCGCGCCCGCATACCGGTAATATTTAGCTGTTGTGCCACCACGGTCATACGTTCTAACAACGTTTTAGCAGATTGAACAATATCGTGCATCATATAAAAAATATGGTATACTACTAACTAGTATATGTCTAGACAAACTCGTGTTATTATTGGGCTAATCTGTGCCGTGATTGTATTCGGTGTTATTGGCTTAGCCGGTTATCGTTATTGGCAAAATCGCGCGGCTCAACAAGCTAAAGAAGCCGAATTAGCCGCCCAACCTACGGCTGCATCATTATTAGCCAGTCCAAATAAAAAAATTCTATTTTTAGCAGAAACTCGGCAAATACCAGTACAACGCACCCTCTATTTACACGACGTTATTTCTCTTGAAACTATCCCATTGCTTGAGAATGTTGCTCAACCATGGAGTAATTATTTAGTTGCTAGCAATACTTGGTACGGCATAGAAAAAAATCAGTTAATCCAACACAGTTTAAGCGCTACTGGTATAACTACTAACACGTTAGCTACCGTACAACACGCGCCTAATGCTAGCATAAATATAGCTGCTAATTCTGAAACAAATACTATCGCTTGGGTAAGCGGCACCGCTAAACAACAACATATTATCAGTTACAATATTAATACCGCCACCGAAACTGATTTATTCGGCAATGAAACTAGCGAAAGTTTTTTTAATTTAAGCTGGTCGCCAGACGGTCAAAATCTAGCATTCACTAATAGCCTTAATCAATTAATTATTGTTACTGCCCAAGGCGCTCAATTAGAAAATCCTACTAAGCTAGATTACACCACGTTTAATTCAGTGCATTGGTTAGATAATAATACACTAAGCACTGTACTAACTAGCACTAAAGATAATCCTAAACCATTTGTTCCAAAACTAGTGCTAATTAATAAAACTGGTACGATATTAGAAGAACATACTGTCTTCAACAATATTGGCGTGCCAATTGTATTATGGGATAACACCGCTACTAATTTTATGTTTTATAATCCATGGATTAGTCAATTCGTTACTTATACTCGGTTTAACGAACTAATTAGCTCTGTGCCGAGTAATAATATTAATAACGTTATTCCATTTGGCTGGATTCCCGGTACCGATCAAATTTATCAAGCTAACACAATCGCTAATTATTTATATGGCAATACTAACATTACTAACAATCTAAATAATAATGCTAACGTTGCTCCTAATAAGCCTTTTAACGTTACCGCTGAACAATGGGATTATTATAATCAAGCTGTCCGAACTATCTTAAATCAGTTTGCTGTGGATTTTTCTACTTATCGTTTTGCCGTTAACGATACTGGTATCGCCATTAGTATTGCTGCAAAACCAGAAGAAACTAAACCAGAAAAAATATTAGTGCAAACCACATTGCAGGCTTTGGCGGTATTACCAGATGTACCGGCCGTTTCTTTCCAATTAACCAATAATAATGAACCAATTTTGAGTGTAAATAATCTTACCAAAACTTCAGCCGAACAAATCGCACTTGATTTTACTAAACAACCATTAAATAATTTATTTATTATCACTCCAGAACAGCCTTATGGTGTAGTAGCTCCTAAAACTAATAATCCAACACAAAATTATTTAGGCGATTTATTATACGCTAATACTGGTGAATATAATCCGGTACCAGTGCTAGCCGCCCTGCAAGCTACCATTCCACAACAACGTTATATTGCTACAACACGTTATGCGTTATCTATACCAACCGATTGGGAAACTAGCGATTTAAAAACCCTAGTTGGAGCTCCGTACGAAACCGATGATTTGTTACTAAAAAACGCCGAAACTACCTTTGTCTCCAATTCGGTTTGGACCGGATTTTCCGTTACCATACGCCAATATTCATTACCAAAAGATATTGGCTTAAACGAATGGCTACAAGTGAACCGCCGTGATAACGAAACCACTGATATTGCCGCTACATCATTGCCTGAACCACTCACCGGCCAACAAATTATTACTAATAATCCAAATAATATTGAGTATGTGTTATCAGCCAACAGTATGATTTTTGTAATTAATTTAGACCGGACTACTGGCGTTACTGAAACCGACGCTAGCACAGCCCAAAAAATAATTAGCTCGTTTTCTGATTTAACCGCTTTTCAGCCTGAATAATTTTTTTAATATTATTTATTATATCTATGCCATTTAATGTTATTAAAGAGTTTGAATTTTCCGCCGCTCATTTTTTAACTAAATATCATGGTAAATGCGAAAACTTACACGGCCATAATTACAAATTAGCCGTTACTGTAAGTGAAAATTTGCAAGCCGATGATATGGTAGTAGATTTTGTAGACCTAAAAGACATTGTTAATAATCATGTTATTAAAGTTTTAGATCACACTAATTTAAACGACCGGTTTCCTAACCCAACGTGCGAACTAATTGCTCAATGGATTTTCCGCACCTTAATACCTCATTTACCGGTTACTCAAGTACAACTTTGGGAAACGTCTACTTCGTCGGTTATTTACCATGAGTAATATTGTATATATCGCCCTCGGTAGCAATATTGAGCCACGCTTAGATTATCTTACTAAAGCTAAAACTGCCTTATCCAAGCTTGGAATAATTACCAAATCATCTACTATTTACGAAACCGCGCCGTTAACCTTACCAAATCAATCATCATTAAATTGGTATCTTAATCAAGTTATTTGTTTTGCAGTAAATCAATCACCGCAACAGTTATTATTTACTTTAAAAAATATAGAACATCAATTAGGCCGTAATCCTAACCATGAACACTGGGCTGACCGAGAAATCGATTTAGATATCCTCTTGTATAATGATGAAATAATTGATACGGTATCGTTGCACATTCCTCATTTAGAACTGGCTAACCGCCGGTTTGTGCTGGAACCCTTAGCTGAAATTGCGCCCGATTTAATTGAGCCGAGATCTAAGAAAACAATTAAAGGGTTGTTAAACGAACTACCTCTCCCCCTAACCCCCTCTCCTAATAGGAGAAGGGGAAAAATTAATTGCATTACTCCCTTTCCCCTGTTTAGGGGAAAGGGCTGGGGATAGAGGTAGGAATTTTAGAGGAGGGGGAAATTCAACACTTATATAATATGAACCCAAAAAATATTGAACAATTAATCCAAAAACTAATTACAGAAATCGATCCGCAACCTCAGCGTGAAGGGTTACAAGATACACCGGCGCGAGTAGCGAGAAGCTATGAGAAATTATTCGGTGGTTATGCCATGCAGCCGGAAGATTATTTAACATTTTTTGATAGTGAGCATTACGACGAAATGGTAACATGTTTAAATATCGATTTTTATTCCACCTGCGAACATCATTTGCTTCCTTTTCATGGCAAAGCTTCCATTGGCTATATTCCAAAAAATAAAATTATCGGCTTATCTAAGTTACCTAGAATTGTAGAAATTTTTGCCCGCCGGTTGCAAAACCAAGAACGCTTAACTTCGCAAATTACCGAGTGTTTGGATGCAGCCCTACAAGCCAAAGGCATTGGCGTGATTTTAAAAGCCACTCATTTATGCATGCAAGCCCGTGGTGTGGAAAAACAAAACACCGTGGTAACCACCTCCGCCTTTCGCGGTTTATTTAAAAATAATATGAATACTAGGAGTGAGTTTTTGAAGTTAATCTAGACCCCACCCCAACCCTCCCCTGCAAGGGAGGGGGTAATTAATTATTCCCCCTCTTGCAGGAGGGGGTAAGGGGGAGGTCTAGAATGTAACCTTATGAAAAAAAATATTAAATTAATGGGCATATTAAATGTAACCCCAGATTCATTTTCAGACGGCGGTAAATTTTTTGGTAGAGACGCATTGCAATGCGTCTCTACCACGGTAAAAAATATGGCAGTTGCTGGCGCGGATATTATTGATATCGGTGGAGAATCTTCCAGGCCAGGTTCAGAACCAGTTTCTGTAACAGAAGAATTAAACAGAGTAGTGCCTGTGTTAAAAGCTTTACACCGTAAGAACACGATATATCGTGTTCTTACATCTATCGACACCTATAAACCAGAGGTAGCCGCGGCGGCCATTAATTTATGCGCTAAAATGATTAACGATATTTCTGGCTTACGCAATCCACTCATGCGTAAAATAGCCGCTAAAACCAAATGCCAAGTGGTAATTATGCACATGTTAGGCGAACCACATAATATGCAAAAACAGCCACGCTATAAAAACGTAGTGTTAGATATTATCAAGTTTTTTCAGCAACAAATTAAATTAGCGGAACAAGCTGGTGTTAAAAGGAAAAATATTATTATTGATCCCGGAATTGGTTTTGGTAAAACCGTTAATCATAATCTGGAAATACTACGTAACCTAAATAAATTCAAACAGGCTTTCCCTGATTTGTCATTACTAATTGGCGCTTCCAGAAAATCGTTTATCGGTAAATTAACCGGCGCCGCTGTAAATAACCGCCTGCCCGGTACCCTAGCCGTTCATTTATACGCCGCTCAACACGGCGCAGATATATTACGCGTGCACGATGTAACAGAACACCGGCAGGCCTTGTTTATTCTGCAAAAAATTATAGCTTGATTGCTTATATTATTGTAATGAGTTAATCAAATTATGATGATACTTGTTCTACTGTTAATAAACCGTTTTCACATCTTTCAAAAATTATATTAAACGTCATTCGTACCGGCTTTAAATGATGTTCCTCTAAAGCTAGTTGATCCTTAATGTAACCTTCTTTTTGAAACGCACGGTGCCAAACGGCTTTAGCACGGCCTATAATTTTATCACCAGCGGTAGCTGGTTGCTGAACCATAATATCAAAACTTACTACTGTATGTCTATCTGAAGACGATGTAAATTGTCTTAATCTATTAGCAAACAAATCTGAAGGCACCACATTATTTAAATATTTCTCTAACTGCTCTATTATTCCAGGTACTTTTTCAGAATCATATACAGTATTCTTAATATCACCCAAAGTAGAAGCTCTAAAATATTCTAACAATTTAGGATGAACATGATGTATATATAATTCATCTTTTAAACCCCTCTCTTTTATATCTACTGTCTGTAAATCTGCTGTATTATCAGGCAATGCAAATGCGGCCGCAGCTGGCGTTGTTGGCTCTTTAATTCCATGTTGTTTTTTCCATACACATTCATGTTTGACGACTTCAATTAAAGCCGCTCTTAAACCACATTGGGAGGTAATACCCATCCACTTAAAAGCATCATCTAATTTTTTATTGTCTAAAGGAAAATTACTAACTGAACTATCATTTGTTAACATTGGCGCTACACTTGCATAAGTGTTGTCCACGGCTTTATCAAGAATTCGTGATACATTGATTGTAGGTTTGCCGTCCCTAGAACTAGGCTTTTCCTCGCCTTCACCCAATAATTCGTTAAGGGTATAATGATTATTTAAATCTCTTTGTGTAATTGGAATACCAAATCCTTGTGCATAAATCTCTCTAATTTTCTCTTTTAATTGGGCTAACGTGATAATGCTACCATTGTCTAACCTATCTCTATATGGCATTCTTGTAACAGCAGGCACTTCTGGTTGTGCAAGATTGGCACTTTCTGCATTAGGCACAGAACTAGACGTTTGCCCAACTTCTATGTCTTGTCCCGCCGCTGATTCCGTTACTACTAGTTCTGTTTGTATTAATCTTTCTCGTTTTCCTTCTCCCATAAAATTAAATTAAATTTGTAATATTTTATTATTTTAATTATAGCAGAAAAATAATTTCTGTCAAGACAGCTTGTCTAATATTAGCTATTTTTGACAAAATTATTAATAGTGCTATACTTATTCGGTACATACAACATTTAGCAATAGTTCTAAGCAATTAGAGCTCTAGATTGCGTTTTAACGATACGTGTGTAGCAAAACCAGAAGTATATAGAGATATAAAGACTTTATCCCGAACCACTCGGGATTGTTTTGTTTTTGAGAGACGATTCTTAATTTAGTAAAGTATCTAAAAATTCCCGCATCGCTTTACCTACTACCGGCCCCACTTTTGGCCGTGGATGACCATCGTAAGGATCGGCTACAAATTTCTTTTTCAAATAGTTATTCTTATTACTTAATAATGTATGCAAACCAAATGGTGCTAAATTATTGCCAGTATAATTATTTTTGTACTCCCCCAGTAACCACTGTTCGAAACCTAGCGCTCGCCTAGCTTCATCGCTATTAGTCATATCCTTTGGCAATGGCGGCGTGGATAACGGCATAAATAAAATATTAGGATGTGCCTGGTAAATATCATATAATTCACGGTACCAATCTTTATACTGTTCTAACATATCATCACTGGTTATAGCACTAGCTGGGTAACAAGATTTAAAAATAATAATATCACTATCACCGAATATATCCCAAGAATTTGCATCGTTAAATAAACCAGGAAAATCCTGTGGATCAGTATTACCGTCCCACCATGGCGCAGTGCCGGTATAACCATGGTTAGTTAATTCGGCACCTAAACCACCTTTTTTAACTGTACCGTCCCAATAAATTTGGCCGGTAGAATGATGTACAAAAAACACCTGCTTATTAGCCCCCGGCTGATTAGCCGCATAAGTAGGCTGACTTAATAAAAAACCAACCAATAAAGCACTAACACTTATTATTAGCGCTAATCGTCCTCCTTTGTTGTATTGCATATTATTAAATATTATTCTAAGCTACTGTTTACACTATAACACCATTATTTTATTCATGTCTACACAAACTATATTTGGAATCATTAGTAGTTTTCTCACAATTAGCGGTGCTATAGTTTATATTATTAATATTTTAAAACGGAAAGACAAACCAGCTAAAGCGGCTTGGGTAATTTGGACGTTGATTAGTGCGTTGCTATTAGTTAGTTATATAGCCACAAATGTGCCGGCTAGCGCTTGGCAGGCATTTGATATAAAAAAAATACTGGGTATTTTACCGCCAGTTTATTTTGCTATTAGCGTATTATTAGGTAATGCCGCCGTGATGGTTTTGGCGCTTAAATACGGCCAAGCCGGCTGGAAAAAAATAGATAAAATATGTTTAGTGGGTGCACTATTAAGCATGGTTGTTTGGTATTTAAGTGGCTCTGCCTTTATAGCTTTGTTAATGAACTTAACGATGGACGCGTTTGGTGTGATTAATTTAATCTACTCTTGTTATCATAATTACAGCCAAGAGAATATTATTGCCTGGATATTATTTTCCGTTTCGGCTTTTATTGCTGTCTTAGCCATACCTAATTTTTCATTTTACACAGCCACTTTGCCTATTTATATACTTTGTGTTGATACTCTCACGTTGGGCACTGTTTTATATAAAACTAAACTGGTTAAACGTTAAACATTTCGCAATACCTGCATTCTCCGCAATATTCTTCTGGCTTAGCTGATAAAAATTTCAAATTTTGGATATCAGTGTACACTTGTTTAATTTGTACACCCAATGCTACAACCGCTTCGTTGGTTAATTCATAACGCCGATGCGGATAGGTGTCGGTTTTTTTACTGCGCTGAATAAAATGAATTTCACCGGATGCTACGTTAGGCTTAAACGATTTAGTTTTTTCACATAATAATTTATAAAATAAAAGCTGTCGCTCGTAATCCCCGCCTTTAGCTAGTTTACCGCTTTTATTATCGGGATTGCCGGTTTTGTAATCAATTACATGCGCGCTGTTACCATCTTCTGTTAACTCAATTTTATCTATTTTACCATTAATTGGCACGCCATTTATTTCAGCCGTAAAGCGATTTTCTACTAAAGATTTTCTACTAAACCGTTCTCGATTGGCTTCGTAATACTGCGTTAATTCGGCCAAGCCAAAATCTAAGCTTTCTTGATAATCTTTTTTGGATAAGTTTTGCCGTTGTAAATGAAAAGTAAACCGGTCTAATAATAAAGTTAGTTTAGGTGCTTGTTGTTCTCGCAAAAAATACGCCACCGCTTCTTCCAAAGTACTGTGCATAGCAATGCCGTAACCCACGGCGCGCCCGGTTTGTTGAGGCACCCGTAATACATCTTGATAATAAAATAATAGCGGGCAGGTTAAATAATCATTCAAGTGGCTGGGACTAAGACTGTAATTTTTTAATTTGGCAGTTAGATAATCGCGCTCAGCTTGAGCGTGATTCAAAGCTGGCTGTTTTAATAATATAGTTTCTAAGCGTTCTAAAGCTTGCTCTTCAAATATTGTAGTATCAATCTGCTTAATATGTTTAGCATTTAATTCGGCAACAAACAGTGCCGGCGTTAAAGCTTTTGAATTATTATTTTTAGCGGCATAAGTTAAATATAGCTGCTGTTTAGCCCGGGTCATGGCCACGTAAAATAAACGGCGCTCATCTTCGTTGTTATCCTCGCCGCTGGTTACATCGTGTTTAATAATACCGGCCGGTAATGCCAGTGGCCGCCGTGAAATAACATTGCCCCAATGTTGATCCACGCAATGCATAATAAACACGTGCGCAAATTCTAGCCCTTTGGCTTTGTGTGCCGTTAATAAATGTACGGCGGTATTACGTGTCGGCAACGCTTCTTCGGTAATCGTTAAACCGTGTTCACGCAACAAAGCTAGATGATCAAAAAATTCACTTAAGTTAAAATCGTGTTGCATTTGCTGCAAGCGCCTACCTTCATTTAATAACGTATTAATGCGATTTAATTGTTCTAGTTTATCAGGTTGAGCTAACACATGTTTTAGTAATCCAGATTCATCTAACACTACTTCTAGCAGCCGAGCAAAAGAATTGTTCAGGCTATATTGACGCCAGCGTAATAAATTCTGACCGAATTTTTCAAGTTTCTTAAATTGTTCCAGTTGTAATTCTTTTAATAATTCTGGTTGAGTTACTAATTCTAACAATTTATGTTCTTTGTCAGATAACATTTTTATGATATCGAGCGGTAAAAAATCTAGCCAAGTAAAATGTAAAATGTTAAATAACATTTCATTGTGAGCTGGCGCCGCAATATAACGCAACAATAAAATTATCTGCTGAATTAATAAATCATGTAAAATATCCACGCCAGCTTCTAGTTGATAAGGCACGTTACAAGCCGTTAACATATCCATTAATTCATTCGCATCGCGATTATTGCGATAAATAACCGCGATATCAGCCGGCGCAATTTGCTCTTCTGTAATTAATTTTTGAATCTGTTTGGCAATCCAATAACGTTCGGTGTGCGCTGAACTAAACATACCTAATTGTACCGGTGCCGCTGGGTGTTTAGTAGCGGCTATTAAGCGCTGCTCGATATTAGGAATGCTGTGTTGAATAGAATGCTGATTATGATTAATCACATCGTAAGCGGCATCTAAAATAGTTTGTTGGCTACGATAATTTTGTTTTAAACTAATTACCTCCGCTTGCGGATAACGCTCTAAAAAGGATAAAATATTTTCTAACGAAGCCCCCTGAAACCGATAAATGGATTGCCGATCATCCCCAACCGAAAATACATTCGGTTGCTCAAAAAAACTGCCTAATAATTCCACAATTCGGTTTTGCGCACCATTGGTATCTTGGTATTCATCCACTAATATATATTGGTACCGCTCTTGATATTCGGCTAATAAATCATCGTGTTCCTCGAAGGCTTTCACTACAAATAACAACATGTCTTCGTAATCATACCAGCCGGTAGTTTTTAATTGTTCTTGATAGCGTTTATAAACCTCGATCACCGCCCGCTGACGAGGCAGTTGATGTTGCTGTTGTTCCAGCCAGCGCTTCACCCCTTGTTTAAATTTGGCAATTTGTGGTTCATCACCAGAACAATAACGCTGAAATAATTTAGAAATAACCGGCTGATTAATACGCTCCTGAATAGCTAAACAATTTGATAAAGATAATTTGCGAGCATTTAAATTTATAAAATCTGTTACTTCAGCTTGCATTTCAGAAAAATTATTTTCTTGTTTCTGAATAATCTGCTCATAGCGCTCCACGGTAATATTTTCCCGTTTCAATGTTTGAATTACACTTAACAACGGGTGTAAATAAAAATACGGCGCCCCAAATGGTTTAAGCGGATTATTAACCTCTAAGGTATCTAGTACATCGCACATTACCGTTACCCGTTCCACATCCGTTAACGGTTCTAATTCATGCGTAAACAAAAAGTGTTCAGCATGAGATTGAATTACGTTATTACAAAAACCATGAAACGTACTAATGCTAACATAATAAGCCGCTTCGCCGATCATGCTAATTAACCGCTGGCGCATAGCGGCCGCACCGGTTTCCGTAAACGTTAAACACAAAATATTCTGCGGATCTAACTGCGTTTCTAATAATAACTTGGCAATGCGCAACGCAATAATCTGGGTTTTGCCAGTACCGGCTCCAGCCAACACCAACATTGGGCCATCAATATGATCAACGGCTTTTTTTTGTTCGGAGTTTAGTTTTAAATAGTCTTCGTTGAACATAAATAATGCCTACCTCACCTCCCGACCTCCTAATTCTACCTCTATCCCCAACCCTTTCCCCTAACCAGGGGAAAGGGAGTAATGCAATTTGATTCTTCCCCCTCTCTCCTTAGAGGAGAGAGGGGGTTAGGGGGAGTGAGGTAGGAATTGGGGCGGGAGGTCTATTTCGGCTCTTGAAACGTAACCGTGACCGTATAAAAACTTTCGTCTTTAGGATAGGTAATATCCACTACCGGATGATAATGTTTAAACGCACTTTGCACTTTTTTACCAAGCGTCGCGGCTAATTTTTTATTAACGATCCAATAAGTAATCACTGTAGCAGTAGCTTGCATTTTAACTAATACTGATTTTTCTGTAGAAAACTTTTTTAGGGCATTGGCTACCAAATGCAATAAATCAGCTTGATGTTCTACTAACTGCACGTTCACTAGTTTTAACGTACTGGCTGTAATATCATGATTTTTTGGATTTCTAAATAAAATCCCCTTAGGAACATTGCCTCGAAATTGTCTGGTTGACATATAAAAATATAATCAATAATTAATAAATAATATCAACATTATAGCACATAAAATATAAGTAAGTAACCCCCGGGTTCCCGCCTACCTCCTTAGACGGAGTACGGCGGGCAGGTACCCCGGTGGGTTACGAACGTGTTATAATAAATTCATGCCAGAATTACCAGAAGTAGAAACATTAGCCACCGGCTTACGCCAACATATTCAAGGCAAAACTATTAAAACAGTAATTGTTTTAGAGCCTAAAAAATTTAAAGGTACTTTAAAACAGCTAAAACAATCTGTGTTTAGTAAGAAAGTTACTGACATTGAACGCCATGGTAAATGGTTGGTGCTAAAAATTTCATCTGGCTACGGCTTTGTGATTCATTTAAAAATGACTGGACAGTTATTATATGATGATATTTTTTTAGGGGGTCATACAATGACTTATGAAAAAATTAATAAATTACCAAATAATCACACTCGTGTAATTTTTGAATTTACCGATAAATCAAGGTTATATTTTCAAGACATGCGCAAATTTGGTTATGTAGAGTTATATAGTGCTGAAGAATTAAAAAATTATTTTGTGAAGAAAAAATTAGGTGTTGATCCATTAACTAAATATTTTACTTTTAAATATTTTGCAGAAAAATTAAAACACAAACCAAACACTACTATTAAAGCAGTGCTGTTAGATCAAACGGTTATTGCCGGGATTGGAAATATTTATGCCGATGATAGCTGCTTTGTAGCCAAAATAAAACCCATGCGCCGAGTAAAAACTTTAACTAAACCAGAACAACAAGCTTTATATAAAGCTATTAAACAAATTTTAAAACAAGCCATAAAATTAGGCGGCACTTCATTTAGTGATTATTATCAAATAGACGGTAAGTTGGGTCAGTATTGGAAAAAGCGCCAAGTCTATGGTCGCACTGGAGAACCATGTTCACGCTGTGGCACGCCTATTAAAAAAACCAGGTGCGCCGGAAGAGGAACACACTACTGTACAAAATGCCAGGTTTGAAACACTGATGTCACTGATATAATGCCTGCCTAAATCGGCAGGCTGATTACACAGATAATGCAAATCTAATTAATTTGTATTTATCAGTGTTATCAGGATTTCATCTGTGTAATCAGTGTTTCAATTTCTTTAAAATAAGCTTATACCCACCCTTCCCGTTTTGCAACCAATGAGCTATGCGAGTAATGGTAGCTGTGCTAGAGCCGGTACGCACGCTGATTTCACGATATGGCACACCAGCTTCAATTAATTTTGCTACTTGCCAGCGTTCCGTCATGGCCGATAGTTCATTTAGTGTGCATAAATCACGAAAAAACTTTTTACATTCATTAACGTTTTTTAACTGCAAAATCGCCTGATAAAGCTCAGCGAGCTGTTTGGAAGAAATGTGAGTTGTTTTCATGGATTTATCATACAACATTATATGATTCATTCACAAGCCGATAAAATTTGACCAAATTATTAAACATTGCTATAGTAATAATACTTTTGGCTTCGGCCTCCGAGGCTCTCGCTTTCCGCGAGAGCCGTTTTATATATCAAGGCTATCAATGCCTGCCAAATTTTTATAAACTCATCATTTGGTAAAGTTCTTATTTTACGTAACAACCTTTTATTGCTTATGGCTCTAATCTGTGTTAATAACACATAGTAATTTCTATTTTTATAATTTAAAGGATAAAACCAGGTACCAAAGAACACCACCAAACTTCTCGTTCATGAAAAAAAGGCTTAATGGAGAAATTATTTAGTTGTTTCTTTAAAACATTCCAATTATCAAATTCTTTTATATACATAAAAACGCTCAATTATAAAAAGTGAGCGCTCAATTAATTTGTAGTATAGCATATACCTGAGTTATCCACAAGCTGGTTTGACAAGAATATTTTATTGTTTTAGTGTATTAATACGTTAATACAAATCTTATAATGATTATGAACTTACTAAATCCTGCTCAACAACATCACCACACACTACCTTCTAGCTCGTGTCAGCAGATAGTGAGTTGATAATTTTTATTTTTTAAATGAACCCACTCCCCGCTCACATGAGCGGGGTTTTTGTATTCGCGACAAATGTGTCGCCAAACCCAAACTTGGAGGAAAAAAATGAAAAATGAAAAGTTAGACGCAAAAACTGAAGAAAAAAAAGAAGAAAAAGAGAAAAAAATTGTTCCTTTTGAAGAAATGCGTGAAGGCGAACATCCTTTCACGCAGCAGCCTACTCCTCAAACACCATACCTAGGTGGTTGGGGCGCTGTAGGCTAATCATGCGCCGGCGGACGCTTTTCTCTCCTTCCTTCCGCCACTTCCCTATTTGGTTCAGTTAATAGCTGGAACAAAGAGGCAAGAATTTTTTATTTTTTCCTTCAAAATGAATAAAAACAAAAAGACCTTCGACCAATTTGTGGTGTATAAACCACGGCCAAAAGCCTTTTCTAGATGAATCATAGCACAATTTTATTTGACGTCAAGAGCTATATCTATATATACTAACCCTGGCTGTATAGGAGTGTCCCGAGTACTCGGGACTGAGAAAACATCCTAACAACTTGATCTGGGTAATGCCAGCGCAGGGAATATAGCTTAATGGCTTTTTAAATAAACCGTTGGCTAATTCCCTATCTAATTAGGGATTTTTTAATTAATTATTTTTTGTAGAGACGCAGTGCACTGCGTCTCTACGCCAAAAAAATATGAAAAAACTATTTTTTATTCCAATTATGTTACTCCTAGCGCTCGGCGCTGGTTGTAGCAAAACAGCAACTTCAACTAACACGCCTGCTCAACCGCCAGAGCTAACGATATATACCTACGATAGCCTGGCGGCTGATTACGGCTTATTGCCAAAAATCATCCCACAGTTTGAGCAAGCTAATAACGTCAAAGTAAATGTTGTTACTTTCCCCGATACCGGCACCATGCTTAATCAGTTGTTTTTAGAAAAAAATGATCCTCAAGCTGATGTGGTGCTGGGTTTAGACAATGTCAACCTAGAAAAAGCCAGCTCTGAACAATTGTTTACTGCTGAATTAACCCCGTTCGATTACGGTTATGTAGGTTTTGTATATGATTCTGAAGCTATCCAATTTTCTGAGCCTATTAGCTTAATGGATTTAACGAATGAACAATATAAAAATAAAATAATTATTGAACAGCCCGGTTTGTCTTCACCTGGCACACAGTTATTAATTTGGTCTTATCAAGCTCTCGGCGAAACACAGGCTAAAATATTCTGGGATAAAATGAAAGATAATGTATTAACAGTAACACCAGATTGGAACACAGCTTATTACACTATGTTTATGGAAGGCGAAGCGCCTATTGTGCTAAGCTATTTAACCAGTCCGGCTTATCATATCGATCAGGAAAATACTGAACGTTATAAAGCTATTCCCATAAAAGAAGGCTATTTAAAACAAACTGAATATGTCGCTATTATTAATAATTCTACCAAACCAGCCTTAGCTCAACAATGGATAAATTATATGATCTCCAATTCAGTACAAAAAGAAATACCTACCACTCAATGGATGTGGCCAATAGATGCCACCGTGTCATTACCTGCCGCTTACAGTAAAATTATTACGCCAATGCCTGAACAAATTATGGCTTTACCGGCTGATAAAATTGCTAAAAATTATGCTACCTGGCTAAATGATTGGAATACTACTTTTAACATTAAGTAACCCTTAAAAGCCCCCTAGCCCCCTAAAGGGGGAATTAACTATTTTTCCCCCTGCCCTTTAGGGAAGGGGGCTAGGGGGAAAGGCCTGTGATTTTATATGGCTACGGTAATTTTATCAAAACTCTGGTTTAGCACTTGGGAAAGTGCTCTTACTGTAGTGTTGTCTTTACTTATCGGCGGCGGATTGGCCTTATTAGAGCACGCTTGGAAACAATCTCCGCCAAGATATTTTACATTATTCATGGTATTGCCGATTTTTATGCCCACTGCCATTGTCGCTATCGGTTTTGTAGCCTTATGGGGTAATGCCGGATATGTTAACACATTACTAAGCTGGTTTAATTTACCGGCCGTTCACTTACTGTATACGCCTTACATTATTATTATCGGCCACTTATTTTACAACGTCCCACTCGCCTATTTAGCCATTCATCTGCGCTTACGACTATTACATAGTTATCTAACGGAAGCGGCCGTAAGTTTAGGATCCTCAACTTGGCAAACTTTTTGCGTGGCGGTTTGGCCACGCTTGCGTTCAACTGTGTTAGGCATAAGTGTGATGATTTTTTTATATTCATTTATGAGCTTTGCTTTGCCCTTGATTTTAGGCGGTATTCGTTACCAAACTTTAGAAGTATACATTTATACTTTGGTTACTCAACAATTTAATTTGACCAGCGCTTTACAATTATCTGCCGGGCAATGGTTGGGCTTAACTTTATTAATATTAATTGGCTGGAGAAATAACGCAACAACATCTGAATCACGTTTACATTTAGCCGAACCAACGGTTTCTTATAAAATTTGGTGCTTAAGATTAATGCGCTTTAGCTTAATATTTTTTATTATCACGCCTTTAATAGCCTTATTCATTAATGGTTTTGGACAAAATCATTATGCCGCCTTAGCTCGTACGCAATTCTGGTCTGCCTGGTTTAGAACATTATCTATAACACTGTTAGTAATGGCAATAACTATACTAACAAGTTTAAGTGTGTTGTTATTGAAAAAAACCAAATTAACAAAAATAATAGTCATGTTACTAGCTGTGTCACCGGTTATGTTTGGTGCTTTAGCTTTATGGCTAATTGGCAAATCTATTTTAGCTTTAACTATGGCTTATATTTTATTACTTTTACCTTTAGTGAGTTATTTGTTGCTTACCAGCTGGCAGGCGCGTCCACCGCATTTTATAGAAACTCTGCAAATATTAGGAGCCAGCCAATGGCAACGTATCTTAGCTACTTTACGCCTATTAGCACCAGCCATTTTTAAATCATTTGCCCTTGGTTTGGCGTTTGTGTTTGGTGATATTGCTTTAGCCACATTATTGGCGCCCTATCGCGAGCCATTAGTTATGAGCTTAAGTTATGGCTTAAGCGGCTCTTATCGGTTTCATGCGGCCAGTACCGGCATGAGCCTGGTTTTGCTTACTATTATTTTCGGCATTTTAATAATCATGCTGTTAGGCAAACGTTATGAACACTCTTAGTGTACAACATTGTTCTGTAACTATTAACCATAAATCTATACTCCAAGATGTATCTTTTGATTTATTCACTCCGGAAATTATTAGCATTATTGGTCCGTCTGGCTCCGGCAAAAGCACTTTATTGCGCAGTATAGCGAGCTGGCAAAAATATTCCGGCAATATTATTTTGTCTAGCAAAATTATTGGTTGGGTAGAGCAACAATCTACTCTATTTCCCCACTTAACAGTTTTTGAAAATATCGCCTATCCATTAAAAATTAGGCACATTTCAAAAAACGACTTACAAAAAAAAGTAACTGCTTTATTAGAACGGTTTGGTATAACAGATTTAGCCAAACGTTTACCACAACAATTAAGCGGCGGTGAACAACAGCGTGTATCAATTGCTCGAGCGTTAATTTATGAACCAAATTTATTATTGTTAGACGAGCCGTTTGGCTCGCTGGATGCTTTATGGAAATATGATATGTTAAACTGGTTAAAAAATGTTTTACACGAGCGCCCCATTCCCACGTTATTTGTTACTCACGATCAACGTGAAGCCAGATTTATCAGCAATCGGGTTATTTGTTTAGCTAACGGTAATATTGCTTATGACGGCGCTTGGGCTGATATTCAAGCTTGCACTAATCCGACCGTACAACAACTCTTGGCAAAAGCGCTGTAATTGTATACTATGTACGATATTAATATGCCTAAAGATACTAGCGCCGCTTTGCAAAAAAAACTCAAACAACGCGATAACGAAGTCTGTTTATTGCAACAAATCACCAATACTATCAGCTATAATTTAAACTTAGATGAAGTGTTGCGTGAAATTGTAAACTTAGTTTCCACTACTATATGCACCGAATCTTGTTTAATTTATTTAGTACAAGATAATACATTAATACTTAAAGCCTATAAAATTCCCGGCCAAACAACCGTGCAGAATGTTATTATCAAGTTCGGCGAGGGTATTACCGGTCGCGTAGCCAAACAACGTCAACCAATTTTATTAACTAAACGCGCTTACGCGGATAAACGATTTATTACTATTCCTAATGTTGACATAGAACGTTTAGAAACTTTTCTCTCGGTGCCGATTATTTGGCAAAATAATATTGTTGGAGTGATTAACATTCAAAATCGTTATGTGAGACATTATAATAAAAACGAACTACAGCTTTTAAACACTATCGCTACACAAGTAGGCGGCGCTATTTCTAACGCTAAATTACTATCTGAAACAAATATTTTGAAACAAACTATCGCCGCCAGAAAAATTATTGAAAAAGCCAAAGGCTTGTTAATGAAACAGCGCAACCTATCTGAAAATGAAGCCTATAAACTAATGCGAAAAAAATCTATGGATTCAAAAAAAAGTTTACAGGAAGTGGCCGAAGCAATTTTATTAACCTTGGTTTAACTATATTAAACATGGCATCCTGTCGACATCAAAAAGAACTAATACTATTGCAACATATTACAACTACTATTAGTTATAACTTAAATCTTGATGAAGTATTACACGAAATAGTACATTTAGTTTCCAAAACTATGCGCGCTGATTCCTGTTTAATTTATTTAACCCAAGAGCACTCCCTAATTTTAAAAGCTTCTAAAATTCCACATCCAAAAATGATTAATAAAGTAGCTATGCAGTTTGGCGAAGGTATTACCGGCTGGGTAGCACAACAGCGTGAAATAACCGTTATATCCAAGCAGGCTTATCAAGATAAGCGCTTCAAAATTGTCCCCCATTTAGATGAAGATCGTTTCGAAGCGTTTATTTCTGTACCAATTATTTTTCAAAATAATGTTGTTGGGGTAATTAATGTTCAAAATAGAAAAAAAAGAATTTATACTCCTAAAGAACTTAAATTAATACAAACTATCGCCGCCCAAGTTGGTGGCGCCATTTCCAACGCCAAACTTTTATCGGAAACTGTCAATTTAAAACAAGCTCTGGCGGCTAGAAAAATTATCGAAAAAGCCAAAGGCTTGTTAATGAAACAACAACACTTGTCTGAAGAATCTGCCTACAATCTTATTAGAAAAAAGGCTATGAATAGCAAAAAAACTAGACAAGAGGTAGCTGAAGCCATCCTCTTGGCATTTAATTAAAGCTGTGTTATTATATGTTTGATTAGCACAATGTCGTGCTGATGCAAATAGACAATGTAGTCTTCTACTCCTATGTTAGAGTCGAAGATTTTTTATTAAACAAAATTTATTATATGACCAAAACAGACATCTTAAAAAAAGTGCGAGCCGAAAACGTTACTATTATTGGTTTTTGGTTTACGGATATATTAGGTCAATTAAAAGGCATTACGTGTCCGGTGCAACGCTTGGCGCAGTATTTGGATGAAGGAATTTTTTTTGACGGATCATCTATTGATGGTTATGCCCGTATTGAAGAAAGCGATCTAATTTTAAAACCAGTGCTTGAATCATTCGCTATTATTCCACTGGATGCCGATTCACATAAAATCGCTCGATTCATGTGCCTGGTTGATAATGCCAAAAATGAACCGTATCATAGCGATCCGCGCAATATTCTGGCTCAAAATGTGACCTATGCAAAAAAACTGGGTTTTACTTATTTTGTTGGACCAGAATTAGAGTATTATTATTTTAAAAATGATAAAAGTACTGCTTTATTAGATAATGGTGGCTATTTCGACCAATTAACCACTCATCAAGGCACTTTTTTACGTGAACGTTCAGTAGAAGCTTTGGAAAAACTTGGCTACACCGTAGAACGTGGCCATCATGAAGTAGGTCCGTCACAACAAGAAATCAACATGAAATATGCCGATTCTTTAACGATGGGTGATATAGTGATGACGCAAAAATTCATTATTAAAGAAATCGCCCGCCAAAATGATTTATATGCCACGTTTATGCCCAAGCCGATGTTTGGCCAAGCCGGCAGTGCTATGCATATTCATCAGAGTTTATGGAAAAATGGTAAAAACTCTTTTTACGATGCTAAAGATAAATATGGTTTATCAACTATCGCCAAATCATTTATCGCCGGTATCATTAAACACGTTAACGAAATTGCTTTAGTAACCAACCAATACGTGAATTCTTATAAGCGCTTAGTGCCAGGTTACGAAGCCCCGGTTTATTTGGCTTGGGGGCGCCAAAATCGTTCGGCTTTGGTACGCGTACCGTTAACACGTGGTAATCCAAGCGCCGCACGCATTGAGTTTCGCTGTCCAGATCCAGCGGCTAATCCTTATTTGGCTTTTGCCGTAGCGTTACGCGCCGGCCTAAAAGGTATTGCGGAAAATTATCAACTGCAACCGCCCACCGAAAATAATATTTATGAAATGCAACCAAGTGAAATGAAAAAACGTGGCATTAAAGCCGTGCCGGCCACTTTAGGCGAAGCTATCCATTATGCTGAAACCAGCGAATTATTGCGCGAAACATTAGGTCAAGAAACATTTACTAAATTAATTGCCAATAAAAAAATTGAATGGCACAATTACCGCCGCCAAGTGCATCAATACGAGGTTGATAATTACTTGCCAATATTATAAAATATAAGCATGTGGTATCAAAAGCGATTTTATTGCTTAGTAGTTAGTTGTATTTTAATTTGGCCGATTGCTCTGCAAGCCATGAGCGTAACGGTAGATACCGATGATAACACGCTTGAATTTACCAATGATACTACCGTAGAACTAACCTTTCCAGCGGCAGTTAATGATATCCAAGCGCTACCAATAAAACGTAATAATTTACCTTATTTAGTGGTAGCTACTTGGCAAGATAAAACCATTACTCTTAGTTTATACAACAGCGCTGGCCAAATTATTTCTACTGAAACAATAGCCGCCTTAAAGGAAGACCGGCAGTTTACCGTAATGCGTTTGGAATATAAATTGGTAAACGATGTTTCAACTATTCAATTACGGGCCGTAAAAACTAATAACGAAAGGAAACCGAAAAAGTATTTAAAAAAACAATATATAATTGATTTAAATAATGCTGATGTAATTCAACTTTACACTAGTAATACAGAAAAAATTGCTTACTCTGAACATTATTTTAGCGACAATAATGATGAAGCCGGCATGGATTATTTTAATTGGGAACGTTTATCCGCTGGCTTATTATCTATTAATCGTAAAACTTCTATTGATAAACGCTGTGCTCTGCACACCGAATACATGCGCCTGAATGATGAAATTACTCATTACGAAAAACCTTTTAAAAAAGGTTATACCAAAGATGGTTATCAAGCTGGTACTCAAAGTGATTTAACTGGCCAATTTAATACCAGCTTAACTAATGGCGTTGATATTTTAACCACCGCCATTTATCATCGTATTCCCATGTTGCGCAACAATTTATACGCTACGGGCTGGGCGGTATCTGATTTTTCAAAACAAGGTTATCGTTACGGTTGTTTAACAGTATATGCTCCGGAAGGTTGGTATACTACCAGCACTATGTTAACTAGTAACAAATATAATACTCCAGCGTTTAATCCAGATAACCATGAACCAATCCTCTATCCAGGCATTAAGCAAACTCATGTACCAGTTGATTTTATTACCGGTGAAACTCCCGATCCCTTGGCTAACGTAAACGGTACATACCCGGCTGGTTATCCAATATCTTTAATTTTTGCCTGGTATGACATAGTTACCGATTCTAACCTAAAACTTTTTCTAGCTAACGGAGAAAAAGTAACTGGTTATTTTCAAGCACCTAATGATTCTAATGATCCTAATTCTGCCAGCCAACAAAACAGCTTGATATTTATTCCAGAAAAACCACTAGCTTATGATACTACTTACACCGTAAAAGCTTCCGGCAAACGTAATGGTGTTACTTTTAGTAAACAATGGCAATTCACTACCGAACCGTACGACGAAAACTATCCCTACGCTGAATAGCTAAATTACGGGTGATAAACCGGCGGTGTAACTACTTTAAAACCAGTAGCGGTTTTTTCTACAATAGCGGTAAATTCTGTTTGTGTAGGTAACATTTTGCCTTTATCATCACAACAAGTTGTAACGGCTACATCTTTAAATTGCACGGTAAAATGAAATTTATTGGTGCCAATTTGTTTTTTGCTTAATACTGTAGTTGGCACACAAGTATCAATTACCGTTGTGCAATAACCGGCTAATATTTTAGCCTGGTCTGAACGCTGTTCCTCTGGTACATATTGCTCTAATTGTTCCCAGCCAACACTATTGTCTAAATCTGGATCGAACATAGTTACTGCTTCAGCATACTGTTGCTTGCTCAATAAATCATAAAATTTAATAAATGTTTGTTCCGCTAAATCAAGATCCGTAACACTAACATTAGTATTATTATTATTTGTATTAACCGTATTGTTATTTATAGCACAACCAGCTAACAAAATTGCGCTAAATAATAAACTATATTTTATTTGTTTTAATAACATATTTTTTTGTATTATTTTTATATTATTTATTTTTTTTAACTAGCTCGTTCATATCTTTTAGCATGGCATTAATAGTAGCTTCGTCTACCCCATGTAATTCGGCAATCATGCCAAAAGAATCAAACGATTGCCCAGGACAAAAAACACAAGCCACTTCGTCGCCAAAATACTTCAGCATAATTTCCTGTGCCTCGGGATATTCCCACAATACCTCACCAATTAATGTATCTTTGGTAATGTTTTTTTTCTTAGCTGCCATATATTTTTTAATACTTCCGGCAAATAACGATAGGTTATTATTCCTACCGTAACCACCACCGGCAGTGTAATTAAATTTCCCACTAATTGATTTCTCAAAAATGGTAAAGCCGCTACATAACACTGCATTAAGCCGCTAAACGTATAGGAATACCAACCCATTTGCCACACGCCAAAATTAGTCCATAAATAAAAGAATATTACACTTATGATGCCGCTACCTGTTAAGATTGCACTGTTTTTCCAAATAGCTGTTTTTACCACTTTTTTCGACCATAACGCATTACTTAATCCAATCACTGCCCAAGCACTCCAAGTATAAGCAAAAATCATGCTATTCCCAATAAACATATCGGTGCCAATTACCGAGCCTAACCCTACTAATAATCCTAAATATGGCCCTAATAAGGCTCCGGCTAATACCGTAGTGGCCGTTAATGTTTCATAGTTTTGCCCATGCATAACCATGCGGCTAATTACCGCAAAAACAATTAAAATAACCGCCGTAATAATGTTTTTTTTGTTGAATGATTTCATCATATAATTAATTGAATTATACCCCCTTCTCCTGGATAGGAGAAGGGGGCTAGGGGGATGAGGTCTGTTAAGCACATTTTGAATAGCCGCACCCAAAGCACGCTAAACAACCTTCCTGCATGGCTAACACGCTATGACATTCCGGGCACTCTGGAGAAATGCCCAAATTCGCAATCGAAGCAGACGCTTCAATCGTTTTGTATTTTGATTCTGCTTTCACAACAATTTCTTGGTCTTGTTTTAATTCATCCGGTGCTTTTTTCTTATCTAATTGTTCAAGATGTTGAATAAACACTTGGGCAATCGCATCGGGAATTGATAAAATCATGCCGCGTTTGCCGAACGATGGCATTGGTCCACGAATACCTTTTATTTGCTCAATAATAGCCGTTACTGGAATACCAGCGCGTAATGATAATGAGACTAAGCGGCAAATCGCTTCCGCTTCTTCGGCAAACACGCCACCAGCTTTGCCAATAGTAGCAAATACTTCAAACGGCTGGTTTTGATCATCATGATTAATAGTAACAAACATAGTACCGTAACCAGTTTTAATTTTGTAAGTCATACCTGGTACACACTCTGGCCTAGAACGTGGTGAAATAATTTCCCGAGGTTGTATTTTAGTTTCTGGTTTTTTCGCATCTAAACTACTTAAAACCGCTTCACTGCGTGAACCATCACGAAAATACGTAACCCCTTTACAGCCTAAATCGTAGGCTTTCATATATAAATCTTTCACCGCCGCCATGGTATGTTCATTTGGTGCGTTCACGGTTTTGCTAATACTGGAATCAACGTAAGACTGAATTAACGCCTGCATTGTAACGTGCTCATCGGGCGTTAAGGCTTTAGCGTTAATAAAGTAATCCGGTATATCTTTAGCCTCTGGGTTACTGTCTTTCCAAGCTTTATATAATGGATGATATACCGTATGCAAACCTAAGCGATCTTTGCGTTGATAAGCAAAATCATAGACCGGCTCGATACCAGAACTTACTCCGGCCAAAATACTAGTGGTACCGGTTGGCGCTTGGGTTAATAATACCGCATTACGAATCCCATAACGACCAATCATTTCCTGTATATGATTTGGTAAATTCTTAATAAATTTACCTTGCGCGTATTTAGTGCGATCAAACATGGGAAAAGCGCCTTTTTCACGCGCTAATTCTACACTAGCTAGATACGCCTCATCACGAATTACTTGGTGCATTTTCTTTACCACTTCCAATGACTCTGAACTACCATAACGCACTTTCATTTTTATTAAGGCATCAGCTAAGCCCATGGTACCTAAACCGGTGCGCCGAATATTATGCTGCACTTCTCGATTTTCCGGAAAAAAATACTCTGTAGTATCAATTACGTTATCTAAAAATCTTATCGCAATACGCACTACTTCTGCTAAGCGATCATAATTAAACGTACCAGCCTCATTTACAAAATTAGCTACATTAATTGAACCAAGATTACACACCGACCAAGCGCCTAACCCTTGTTCACCGCACGGATTAGTAGCAATGATTTTTTCAAAATACCAGGTATTCGATTCTTTATTATAGCGCTCTTTAAACATAATGCCTGGTTCCCCCGCCGCCCAAGCTGATTCACAAATTAAATCCCATAATTGGCGTGCTGGAATAGTGCGATACACTTTACCACTCCATTGCAAATCCCATAGTTTATCTTGCTTTACTGCTGCCATGAAGGCATCGGAAATACATACTGATAAATTAGCATTGGTAACCTGACCCATGGTACGTTTCACGGTAATAAACTCCTCAATATCTGGATGATCAATATCCAACATAAGCATTAACGCACCCCGGCGTGAACCGCCTTGAATTATTAACCCAGTAGCAAACGAATACATACCGCCAAATGATACTGCACCAGAAGCGGTGCCGTGCACGCCTTTTACATAAGCTCCCCGTGGGCGAATAGAAGATAAATTAACCCCTACTCCACCGCCTCGGCTCATAATTTCCATCATTAATTTAATATTATCCACAATCCCACCGCGCGTATCATCGGGCGATGGAATTACAAAACAATTATAAAACGTTAATGGCACGCCCGAGCCGGCTCCGGCCAAAATTCTCCCCCCCGGCACATAATCAAACCCCTGCAAAATAGAATAAAACTGCCGCTCCCATTCTGTCCGCAACACCTCGGTATGTTCGGCTTTAGCAATAGCTTTAGCTACTCGTTTCCACACTTCCTCTGGGGTTTGTTCAATGCTATTACCTTTTTCGTCCTTTAAGGTATAGCGATCAAAAAACACTTGTTTGGCTAAGCCAGTTAACTCGTACATATAAAATAAGGGGTTAAATTATTAAAACCTATATATACTATTATTTACTATATATAGTGTTGCTAGATACCAATATACCACAATATGTTGTGGTTGTTAACTGTGGATAAGTGGCTAGAGATTCTTTAATATTCAATCCCTAATCTTGGGGAAAAATCGGGATGATTAAAATAATGTTTAGTTGGCTGCATCACTGTTACTAAATCAGCCATGTTTAATAATACTGGATGAGCCGTGCTACCGGTTAAAATAACTTCGGTGTTGCGATGACGATTATCCAAAAAATCCACTACGTCTTCTAAGTTTAATAATTCATGCTGAATGGCTGGCAAAATTTCATCTAAGATTAATACATCGGGTCGGCGTTGTTGCATGGCTTCACGAGCATATTGCAAGCCTTGCGCGGCTAAATAGGCATCAATGGCATGGATTTCTTGCCAAGAGGCTAATTCTGGCCGACCAAACTGTAATATTTCTACTAATGGTTTTAACTTTTGCGCCGCTAATAATTCACCGGTATCTTTATGCCCTTTAATAAATTGGATCATTAACACGGTGTAGCCTTGGCCAGCCGCACGTAACAACGTGCCTAAAGCGGCAGAAGTTTTGCCTTTACCAGTGCCTGTGTAAATATGTAATTTTCCCAAATGCTTCTTATGATGATACTCTGGTTTTGGTTTTTTATGAAGATTCATATACTATAATTATTTGCTGATTTATTTTTTCCGTCGTTTAGAAATTAAGCGTTCTACTTCTTCTTGGAACTCTACTAAATCCTCAAATTCTTGGTACACGGAAGCAAACCGAATGTAAGCAATTTTATCTAAGCGTTTTAAATGCTTCATCACAATATCACCAATAGTGCGTGAATCTATTGTATCAGTTTTGGCGGCTAATTGCACATCTCGTTCTACGGCCGCTAATAATTTTTGAAATTTTTCTTCATCATTCAAGCGTTTTTCTAAAGCAATGTGCAAACCGCGAGCGATTTTTTCCGTGGAATACGGCTCACTAGCACCATTCCGTTTTTGCACCTTCAAATTCAAAATCTCCACCTGTTCTTTGGTAGAAAAACGAAAACTACATTTCGGACATTCTCGCCGCCGCCTAATTACCATGCCCTCATCGAGCACGCGAGAATCCACTACTTTGGTATCATCATGTAAACACCCTGGACAACGCATATATTGCAATTTTACTATTTAATATTATTTTAAGCAACCTGTTATTTTTTTTAAACACAGTTATGCACAGTTTTGCTTGACGATATAACAGACTAAGTTCATAATTCTAATAATTTAATAACTTAACTATTTCAACCACAGACGGAGAAATGCGCGCTCCCGAGGTTGCTACCGAAGAAAGTTCCGAATACTTGGAACAAGTAGGATTAGCTGGGTGGCCCCCAGAAACAAAATAGCTCAATGAGTGTCCTGAGGCTTGCACCGGCAAGATCGAAGGAAATCGGGGTGGTACCACGGGGCTTAATAAATCCTCGTCCCTTACTAGAAACCAAGTGTTTCTAGTTGGAGACGAGGGTTTTTTATATAATAAAAAATAACTATTAACATATATGATCAAACATTTATTACCAACTAACCTGTCATTTAATGACCATTTTGCAAATATAGTAAACATTACTCAAACAGCTCACCAAGCTGTGCTTAAACACTACACTCAGGCTGGCTTAACTTATGTAGATGTACCAGCCATTGTTGGTATTACAGGCGCTTGTGAAAATGTAGACACATTATTCAAAATACAATCACATCAGCCTGGCTTGAATCTGTTTTTTACCCAAACCGGTCAATTATCTTTAGAACAAGCTCTGCAGGTTTTTCCTGGCGCATGTACAATTATCCACTCTGGTCGAGACGAAGAGATTGAAGATGAGCGTCATTTACGCCAATTTCGCTTAATTGAAGAAGAATTTGATTGTACTATGATTGGCATGACCCGCGAAACTTACAACGAACAAGCTATGTTCGAAAATCTCCTGCAACATATTCAACAAGCCGTGCAAGCCATGTTCAGTGCGATAATAAAAGATCATAGCGATATTCTTGCACAAGCTTACCAACACAATGTACAGAACATTAAGTTAGCCAGCACTCAGCCGTTCTTACGCATTCGTTATGAAGATACCATACAATTACTCAACCATAACGGTTTTACAGATCTCCGATTTGGCGATGATTTGCACAGCAAACATGAAGCAAAAATAGTACAACTACTGAATACATCCGGCACAGAATTACCTGTATTTATTACGCACTATCCTAAAGAAATTAAATTTTTCAACATGAAAGTATCAAGCATTGATGCACGAGTATGTTTGTCGGCCGATTTGATTCTGCCATACTCTGGCGAGGCTACCGGCTCGGCTGTCCGTGAACATGATTTTACTAAACTAAACGAACGTCTGCTTGCTTCAACTATGTATAAATTACATCGGGAACGAGGTGGCACCTATGAAGATTTTAAATGGTACTTAACTATTATGGAACAAAAACTTACCAATCCACACGCCGGTTATGGTATTGGTAACGACCGGATTATGCAATATATTTTAGGTCTAACAGACATTCGCCAAGCTTCGATATTTACATTGCTCAATCAACAAACCGGGGATTGGCTAAGAAAATAACAGCTTATTTATGCATCAATTCTACTTATCATTAACATTACGTCGTCGTACTCAATCACACTTGAGGTTATTTGTTAGTGTTTGAGTATTAACTAAAATATTATCACGCAACCTCAAGAATTTCCTTGAGGTTGTTTTGTGCAAATTTGTATCATGGAGAACCAAATGAGAGAGGTAGATCGTCAGGTAATCACGGTAGATTTTTCCCAAAAACTGATCGGCCTACAGTCCAATCGTAACGGGACTTGGGAACATGATCACACGCCAGAATACCCAGTAGAGCAAGATATGTTCTTTGCTGGTGAAACGCACGCTCAATTCACTGTGGCTCTGTTTGAGCGAGTAGAAAGTACGCCACAGGAATTTCTGGATGATGAGCTAGTTAAATATAACGCTCGTCATACCAATGAAGTACTCGTAGCAGCTTCTCCACGAATTCTCTACGCATATGGGCTATGTAGTGCCCAACAAGTGGAATATTGTTCCAGCATCGACGCCCACGGGCAAACCCACCAGGGTAAAAATCTGCCGAAAATGTATTGCGTGTGCTACATCAAAGATAGCACACTCTATTTCACACATTGGCAGTTCGAAAAGCAACAGGCTCATAAAGTGCTGCTGGTCGTGAAATAAATTTGCTCTTTCCTATCTATAGTGCCGCCGGTCACTTTATCCCACCAACCGGCACTCTTTTTATTATGCTACATCATCTTCCGGCGAATAAACGCCGGTACTTCTAAATCTTCATCTTCGGAATTATCTACCGGGGGTTCTTGAAGAATACTTTTATTACGAAAAGCTGGCATGTTGTTAGCTGATTTATCATCGGATTTGGAACTAATAACAGAACGTGCCGTAGTTGTGGCGGCTGAAAACGGACTAGGTCGAACCGTTTGAATTTTTTTAGTAGCCTTACCAGGATGCCCAAAACCAGTGGCTACCACGGTAATTTTAATTTCATCACCCATGGCCTCATCGATATTGGCACCAAAAATAATTTTAGCGTTTGGATCGGCTGATTCGGTAATTACTCGCGCCGCTTCGTTTACTTCATACATACCTAAATTGGAACCGCCAGTAATAGTGAACAAAATACCACGGGCTCCGTTTACATCTAGTTCTAATAACGGGCTGTCTACAGCCGCTTTAGCAGCTTCTACTGCACGATTTTCACCGGTAGCCTTGCCAATACCCATTAAAGCAGAGCCGGCATTGGACATAACCGATTTCACATCCGCAAAATCCACATTAATTAAGCCAGGCACAGTAATTAAATCGGAAATACCTTGCACACCTTGAAATAACACATCATCTACGGTTTTAAACGCATCTAACAATGAGGTTTTTTTATCAATAATTTGTAATAAACGATCATTTGGAATAGTGATAATAGTATCCACTTGTTCAGCCATTTCATTTAAAGCCACTTCGGCAATTTGTTTGCGTTGTTCTCCTTCAAAAGCAAACGGTTTGGTAACAACAGCTACAGTTAACGCCCCGGCATCATGAGCCATACCTGCTATTAATGGACCAGCTCCTGAACCAGTCCCGCCACCTAAACCACAGGTAATAAATACCATGTCCGCCCCTTTTACCAGTTGAGTTAAATCTTCCTGTGATTCTTCAGCGGCTTTGGCTCCAACAGATGGATCCATACCAGCACCTAAACCACGCGTAGTACTTTTGCCAATGTGAATTTTATATTTAGCTGGATTATGATGCAACGCTTGAGCATCGGTATTAACTGCTACAAATTCCACTCCTTTTAAACCGCTTTGAATCATGCGCGCTACGGCTGAACCGCCTGAACCACCTACGCCAACCACTAATATCTTAGCAAATGTTTCTATATCTGGTTTAACTTCCATGTATTTTCCATTGGCCATATAATATTTTTATTTAAAATTAATATAGTGTTAATTATAACAAATAGTTACTAATACGTATAGTACTAGTAACTGAATAGATAGTCAATATTATTGAACAAAAAAAGTGTTCTTAGGGCAACAAACTCTTAAACCACTTTTTCATCTTTACGGTAGCATCACCAACCGTAGAAAACTTAGCAAATGAAGAAAAATGCTTAGTTGCGTTAGTAGCAGCTAAACTTTGACCCCATAATACTAAGCCAAGCGCTGTAGCAAATACTGGATCGTGTATTTTATCAATAGCAGTTTTAAATTGCCGTGGTACTCCTACTGAAGCTGGTAAATAAAATTGTTTCTTGGCTACATCCACTATACTGTTTAATTTAGCCCCGCCACCGGTTAATACTATACCGGCCGGTAACATGCCGTGCCGATTAATTAATTTTAATTCTTTATTAACCATGGTAAAAATTTCTTCTAAGCGCGCTTGAATAATTTCAGCTACTTCCCGCCGAGCCACTCGACTATTTTCTTTTTCATCAATCATGCTTAAATCAATTTCCTCGTGCTTTCTTACTTCTTCTGGTAACGCTATGCCATATTCCATTTTTATTTGTTCGGCTACTTCTACCGACGTGCGTAAACCAATAGCAATATCGTTGGTAATATGGCCAGAACCAACTGGAAATATTTTTGTATGAATTACATCGCCATCTTCAAATACCATTAAGCTGGTGGTTAAACCACCTAAGTTAACTAATGCCACGCCTAATTCTTTTTGACGTTTACTTAACACCGCTTCACTAGCCGCTAATACTCCTAACACTAAATCTTGAATGTCTGTACCGGTACGATAAACACATTTAGTGAGATTTTTAATTTGTGAAACTAGCCCTAAAATAATTTGCGCTTGTACTTCTAGTTTTATTCCGGTCATACCTACTGGATCTTTGATGCCAGCTTGATTATCTACCGTAAATTGCCGCGGGATAACATGTAAAATTTCATAATTCGGTGGCGTAGCCACGGTTTGAGCAGCTTCAATGACACGATTAACATCTTCCTCTCGAACTTCACCGTCGGCTTTAGATACAGCTACTACACCACGACTATCTTGAGAAATAATATGACTACCATTTACACTTACTAAAGCTCGTTCAGTTGGTATACCAGTCATGCGCTCTACCTTATCTAAGGCTCCAGAAATACTAGACACAGCATCTTCAATACTAGTGATTACTCCTTTATTAATACCCTCGGCCGGATGTTCAGCTGCTCCAATAATATGTAGATTATTATCATGGACATTAATTTGACCAACGGCGACACGAATACTGGTTGAACCTATATCTAATCCGGTAATCGTATTCATTTTGGCCATATTAATGTTATTGTAGCAAGTAATTATTATTCTGCCTAGCTGTACACAGTTAACGTACTTAGTGTTATTATAAAATAACTACGAAAATAAAGCTACTAGGTAAGGTACAAAAATAATTAAAGCAACAATAGCTGAACCTATAGCTGCTAATAACACCGCTGCCGCCATCATATCTTTGATAATTTCTACATAAGAATGCAAGCGTGGCTTTAAAATATCCACAAATCGTTCCACAATAGTATTGGCTGTTTCTAATACTAACACAAACATAATTAACATAATTAACACTACTGCCTGCTCTATACTCACCCGAAAAATAATCATGGCTAATATTACCAACCAAGCTATCAATACTTGCACTCGAAAACTTTGCTCATTACACCAAATATACCTTAAACCATGCAGCGCATAACGAAAACTTTTAAAAAAATTACCCACTTTAAACATAAGCTATAATATTTTGTTCTAAACTACGCATCCGTTTAGCCGTTACCGCTGTTTGATGATCAAAACCAAGTAAATGCAAAATACCATGGATAATTAACCAGGCCACCTCCTGTTTTACAGGCACTTGCTTGTCTTGTGCTTGAACCACGGCTTGTGGATAACATAATATAATGTCTCCATAATTTAGTGCATAAGCAAAAGATAACACATCAGTAACTGCTGCTTGTTGACGATAAATTGTATTAAGTTTTTTAATCATCGCTTGATTAACCGTTACCACATTAACTAAAAATTCTTTTGGATAGCGTACTTGTTTACCAACTTGTTGAAAGATCCTGTTAACAAACTTTTGATTTAGCTGGTTAGCTTTTACTTGTTTAATTAGTTGTATTGGCATTACTAGCTTGGTTAGTATTGGTTTTGTTAGTGTTTAGATTACTATTAGTAGAACCAGCCATGTTTTTAGTAAATTTTAAACTTTTAGCCATCATAGTAAAAGTAGTTGGAAAAAACACCTCTGTACTATTACCAAAACGATAGCTAACTACATAAGCATTGTTACTAGTAGTAAAGTAGGCCGTGTAACCATCGGTACTTAAAACTCCTTCTACCCCATCAAATGTAACGATTTTACTAAGATTAGTTGCGGCAGTACCAGTTTGATGAGTATACCAATCGGCCGCGTTATAACCAGTAGGATTTTTTTCTACTAAAATTTCAATAAATTGCCCAGCAGTATTTTGCGATTTGGAGGTAAATAATATTTCATTAGGTGTTTCTTCCGATAACGCTTCAGCCATCCAAGTACTGGGATACCACATGCTAAAACCATAAACCTCACTTTGGTAAGTTGTTACCAGCGTACCAGCGTTAACGCGGCCAGAACTAACTGCATTGGTAGGATCGTATCCAGCAATAATTTCAGCGCCATCCAAATAGCCGTCGCTATCGGAATCTGGTTTATCCGCCTTGGTTTTATATAAATCCTCTTCTTCATTGGTTAAATTATCTTTATCAGTGTCTTTACTTGGCACTACAACCACTGCTACACCAGCGTTAGTATTAGCATTAATATTTATATTACTATTAACGTTGTTATTGCTATTAACATTACTATTGGCATTATTCACTAAACCATTAACGTTACCGTTTATATTGCCGTTAGTATTTAAGTTGCTATTAGTATTTAAATTCCTGTTAGCATTACTATTGCTATTTAAATTAGTTGTGGCATTGGTAGTTGCCGTTACATTATTATTATTTACTATCACAGCATCTGCCGCTGGTTGATTTATCACACTAGTTAACACGTAATACACTGCTCCACTAATAATAGCAATGGCTGAAACCACAATTACAATAATCAATATCCAAGTTTTGCCTCGACCACTCTTTTTTGCTGCCGGCTCAGCAGTAGAGCTAGTTTGAATAAATTTATCCGGCATCGTATAAATAGTGTCGTTGGCAGTTGGCGGATTAGTATTAGCCGACACGTTATCTGGCGTATTAATTGAAGTTTGAGCTGTTTTTGGAAAATCCATATACTAGTTACAAATAAAAATTAGTTAAAATTATTGTTTAGGAATAGTAAATAAACGCTTGTTTGGATCTGTATTATTCGGATCATAAAAATGTTTTACTTCATTACCATCCGTGTAACTATCTTTATCAGTATCTGGATTTCTAGGATCGGTACCATACACGCGCACTTCCTCTCGATCGGACAAACCATCTTCATCGGTATCTGTTTTCTTTGGATTTGTATTATACACTATTTCTTCCCCATCCGTTAAACCGTCAAAATCGCTATCAATTGAATTATTTTGATTAGTGTTGCTAAGTGGTGGTGTAATATTAGCACTATTGGTTAATGGTGTAACAATATTATCATTAACTGTATTTGTAGTTGCTTTATTAGTTACTGAAGTTGCTGTTAGACCGCGTTGTTTCAACCAAAATAGCACTCCTCCTGTTATTACGCTCAATAATATAATAATTAACAAAATTAAAAAAAATTTTCGCCACCGCCAAAAAAAATATTTTATATTTGAACTAAATACCGATAAACTAGTTTGTTTAGGAATAATTACGGCTGGTGTATTAACAGTAGGTTCTGTAGCTGTATTATCTACCACAGCAAACACATCTTCCACTACTGGCTCTGCGTTAACATTATTGGCCAACGGTTCCATAATCAGCGCTGGTAGTTAATGATTTATCAACGTGATAATTAAAGGTCTTACAGCCTGATTTAGAATAACTTTGCGCCCAAGGTGCACAAGGATCATTGAGTTCTTCTTTCCAACTACCAATATTTGTATATTCTAAATTAGCATATAAATTAAAATTACGCTGCGTAGTATCGTAAATATATTGATAAACATGCGATTCAGCCGGACCTTTG
Organism: Patescibacteria group bacterium; assembly: GCA_041660305.1. Taxonomy (GTDB): domain Bacteria; phylum Patescibacteriota; class Patescibacteriia; order UBA9570; family UBA9570; genus JBAZWO01. Next base: position 92,373 of record JBAZWO010000001.1, read on the forward strand.
TAATCTTTAAATACCGGATCCCAACATGTACCACTTTCGTCGTAATAAGAATAAATATAATCACCGGTGGTTGGATCGGTGGCGTTTGGATTCACAGTTGAATCGGATAAATCTGGTGGCTTATAAAGACATTCTTTAGCTGCGTTATTAAAAGTATTTACTGAATCAACTGGTAATGTTTGTCCAAGCGCATTACCTAAATTAGCCGCCCAGGATGGCCAAACTGAAGTAGTTAAATTAGTAATATATGAACCAGACTCTAATTGAGGATAATCATTATTTGTTTCATAATACTGGTGTAATAAATAAGCCATGGAACCAAAATCATTTATTCTAGCTGTATCACGTATTAATTTTTGCTTTTCTACCTGACACTCTAAAGATAAACTAGTATTAGTGTTAAAGTCTAAACCATCTAGTATAGCTTGTACCGCCGCCGTAGTAGCGTTATTAGCATTGCTACTATAAGACAATACATAGATATATGGCGTAATAACACCGGCCGTACCATTTTCTACTAAATTAGTGGCCGCAATATAGTAAGTATTATTCACTTGTACCGCCCGATAACCATCAATTGGATTAATGCTACGCGGAGTTTCTGTAGTATTAGCAAATAAGCTGTACCATAAATCTGGGTTAACACTATCTTTATAATTAGAGGCATTAGTTAAACTATTTGGATAAACCCGCAAAGCAATAATATTGTTGTTTGCATTCGGATCATTATCAGATTTAAGCGCGGTAGCATCTTTAAACGCTGCTTCGTATAGAAAGGGCACGGTTTCCTGGTACTGTGTGGCAGCTTGATCTTGTGTAGCACGAGAAAAAACTTCTATAAAATCTGGTAAATCACCATCGCGACAATATGACCAGCGGAAATTATAATCATTATTTTCATAAATAGTTAGTTGATCCGTGCTGGAACAAAACTTAACCCACAACATTGGACTAGTAGCAGTTAATGATCCTGTCCAACCATCGTCATTAGCTGCATCGGCATTAATAGTTACGCTTACAGTATCACTGCCACCATCTTTTTTGCCAGCTGTAACAGTTTGTTGGGCTTGATTTTCATTAAAATTTCCTCCCTCGATAATACCAAGCGCCGGACATTCATTTTCATCCAAATTTTCTAATGTAGCATATTTTTCTTTCCAACTATATGTCCAATTATATACTCCTGTAATTGGTGTAACTAGTTGATCATCTGTTGTGGAAGCTTTATCGGCTCCAGCACTATATACTACAGCTTTCATGGCTTCTTTTTGTCCGGCCTTAGTAAAGGTATAACCGGCATCAATGAATTTGCTATTTTTTGCTTCTAACGTAACTCGACTTGGCGCACAATTATTAGTGAACGCAGTTTGATCTGGTACCGTGGTAAAAGTATAGGTTAGCTTATCACCGGTACAAGTAACACCTTCAGCGCCACAACCAATTGCTACTCCGTCGGCTAAACTAACAACACCGCCTTGATGATTGGTGCCTGGTTCAACCTTACCACTAGCTAGTAGTGTTAACTGGTATTGCGTATTAAATTCTAATAAACTTTTTTGCAACACAGTAATGCTGGTACCGTCTTCTGATAACGTAACTGCATTAGTAAAATCTTCACCGGTAGCTACTTTTGTTAACGTTACATAATTTTTTAAATCTGGTGTATTAGCCGCTTCTGTACCAAACGCGGCACTAGTGGTAACTGGTAAATTAAATTTAATTGAGATATTGGCATTTGAACAAACATTGGTAGTTTGTGGCACCGGCATAGATGCACTACTTAGTATCTGTGGTTGCAAAGCACAAGTGCCGACATCATAATTATTTAGTTCTTTAGTGGTGGCGTCATCATATACACAACTAGTGTGATTGCAACAAGAATTATACCCAGCCGTAAGTGTTTCCCTACAAAAACCTGTAGTAGTGGTAGTACAAGCGCCAAACGTAGGATTATTAGGATCGCTAGCGTTTCCAGGATGATACGTAAAATTACAATTCATACTGGTATTCTCACCACAATCAGCACAAGTATTACACGCTACCGCAAAATCTAAGCCATTACTGGTACATTGTTGATTCGCTGTAGTAGTAGATACGGCCACTACATTACCACTTTCAGCTGATGAGGGAATATTAGTATTATAAGCCGGCATTACACCTGGAATATAATCATTAATCACTGCCTGAATGTTGTTATTAAATACCACCGAACCAGATAGTTTTACATAATTTGGCGTAGTAGCCTGACAAGCCGGATCTATTGTACAACTAGTAATGGCATCGGCTGGCATACAAGCCGAAGCACCTTCTGGAATGCTACAAAGCACTGTGCCTGAGCCATCACCAGCGTAATAATCACATACACCAGTACTGGCATTATAAACTGCGTTAGAATCGTTACTGTCTACTGTTTGTGGTGAACATGGTTCTGGTATGGTATAAGTATCTGGTGTAACAGCACAGTTAGTTTGCCCCTCTGCTATATTGCAAGATTTTTTATCACTAGTAGTACAAGGACAATAACCACCTTTTTCTCCATAAAAATAATAGCCTGTTAACGTAGTGTTACTAGCAGTGTTGTTACTGGTATAAGCGCCGTATTCTGGATTAATATCACATAAAATAGGCATGCTAACTTCTGAACAACTGTTGTCTTTGGTAAACACTGCTGCTTCAACAATATCCGATACTTGTGTAACCACCTGACCAGAACTATTCGTTGAAGCTTGAGTAACTAATAAATCAGCTTTTGTGTCATTATCATCAGTAAAGGTTTTGTCTGGAATATTAATAATAATTCGCTCATTATTCCAAGCTTGTTCTGCACAAGCTAAATCAGCAATTATATCATCCACCCCTTCAACTTCACTATAAACTGTAACCTGGCTAGCAGAATCATAATACGAACCAAAATAACAACCCTGTACCGTAACCGGTTGCCCAATAGCGCCTTGAGTTGGACTTAGCTTAGTAACTACTGGCTTACAAAAACCGTTATTGCAAGTAGATTTACACGCACCGTTATTACAATCAGCGTCGCTGGCACAAATATTACATTGTTCTGTAGGCACACATTGTCCACCTAAACAACATTTACTAGCACAATCATTTTTATAACCACACGATACAGCAAAGGCTAAGGCATTACTTGTGGCTGTGCTTTGACCGCTTTGATTATTTTCCACTCGTACACCAAAACTACTATCACCCGTACTATAAGCCGGGATTTTTACCGCTTGAATTAATGTATCTGTCCATTTAAAAATTTGTTTGCCATCATTCACACTACTGTTTCGACTAGTTACTTTACCACTAGCATCTTTTACTGCAAACGTAACCGCTTCTTGCTCATTATTTTTTAACAAATTAAAATTTTCCCCAGCCAAATCGGTAGTGGAACCTTCTTGGGTAGTGCTAGGTTTAGCTGAACACAAACAAGCGGTTTTTTCGTTGCCAATTTCACAATTTGTATCACTCGAACCAGTTAAATTATTACCGTTCATGTCTTGATAATAGCTGTTTACCGTAATGCCATAACTACCGGCTGAAAAATCATTACTTTCTGGCACTTTTACTACAATTTGATTATTATCCCAAACATCCTGACAGCTATCTGGATTAGGATATTCTGCTTCAGTAGTAACACTATTACTATTAAATGTTACTGAACCTACTGCTGGCGCCACATAATTAGTATTTTTATCATCACACTTTTGTTGTCCAGGAATAATACAACTAGTTTCTCCGGCTGATACTGAACATGTTTGATTAGCTAGTGTACAAGTACAACCAGTTATCACTCCACTATACTGTTCACTATCACTATATTGCACTGTAGCTGAATTACTAGAACAAGTTTCTTTGTTTGGTAATACACACAGCTGCTCATCTAAACTGCAATAAGTAGAATGATCATTTAACAAACATTTGGTACCACCAACTGATACTGAACAAGTTTTATCCGGTTTGCTCTGACTAGCACAAGAACAATATGGTTCAGCACTACGATCTGGGCCAAAATAACAGCCGTTAACTGTTAAACAACCACCCTTACCAGCAGTATCCGGACTAAAACCAGTAATATCTGGGGTGCAATGATGACTGGCTGGATCACATGTAGTCTGCTGACAACTTTGGGTATAACAATCGGTATCATTGGTACAATAGCCATAATCTACATCTACAACAGCGGTATCGGTAACTGTGCTATTTTTTTGTACTAAATCAGTAGTAACTGTGCGCATGCCCATATTACTAGAATTCTGGCCTTGTAAACAAACTGTATTGTAACCAATATCAGTGGTAGACGAACTGGTCTGATTAGCAGAAAAAGCAATCACATTAGTATCAGCTACTCCATCACTATTAGCAATATTCCAATTATACTTCCAACTTGAATTACTACTAGTGTTGTTTAATAGTGAACAATCACTGGTTAATGGCGATGCTTCAAAGGTATATTGGCTGCTATCAACGCTATAGTTTAATAAACAAGTGTGTAGCGGATCGTATTTAGTTACTTTTTCATAATCAGGTTCTAATAATAAATCACTCGCTTCACAAGCTTCGGCATTATCTTTTACTTGAAACTTCCAGCTATAATCTGCCGCCATAGGCTGGCCAGCTAAATTAGTAACTGTAGCCGGAATTACTACTTTATAATAAGTATTAGCAGCTAAATTGCTAGCTGGCTTAAACTTGTAAGCACTGTAACTTGTGCCAGTATTAGTTGTTTCATGATAATTTGGATAAGTTGTGCTTAATGTACCAATACTATAATTACCACCCACTACATCTTTACAACTATCATCATCAAATGATTTTTCACTATTAGCACCAGCGTTATTACATTTATATATTTTAGTATTACTGGTAACCAAATTATCATTCATGCGCGCATTAAACGCAAAATACACTACTGCGTTTACACATACACTAGTTTGATTACTACGTGGATTCGGTAAATATACCGTACTATCATTACAAGCATAATATTCATATACTTCCGGCGGTGGATTACAACTAATTTTAAAATCCAAGCCATTACTAGATATTTTATTAGCATCCATAGCCACCACATCGTAAGTATCTGGATTGACCACCGGCGTACCAGTGGTTTTAAACTGCGTATTAGCCCATTGCTGCACCAGTGCCGATACGTAATTATCCATGGTATTAATTCCTTGGAACCAAACGCTACCTTTGCTGCTACCAAAATTTTCACCTGTGCCCACTACATCATCTTTGCCGGTATCTGAACAAGCTGGCTCTAACTTACATAAGCCTGGGCCAGGTTTTTTGGTATTAACCGTAAACATTTGCGGATTACTGTATTTAGTGGCTTTGGTAACCACTTGAATATTAGGCGTAGTAATAGCCAGTCCCTCTGGCACTTGCACGATAATTTGCCTATCTGTCCAACTGTTATCACACACTACCGCTGCTTCTACATCATCAAAGTAAACTTTGCCAACCTCATCGCCGAATTGTTTTCCTTTAATAGTAACGTATTGTCCCACTGGGCCTTCACTAGGTGAGGTGTACCTGATATATGGCGACAATATTTCAATTGGCGTTGAGGTATCTTCCCCATTAGCATTTTGTACTGTAACGCCTTCTGTTTGACTAGCTACAGCCGTACGAATAAAAATTTGTTCACTACCTTGATGGTCTACATAACATTTTTCCTCTACATCATGGGCATCATTAAAACAATTTATGCCACTACCAGCTAACACATTTCTATAAAACACTACGTCTACAAACGGATATAAATATTCACCGGTAATAGTAACTACATCACTACTGATATTTTCACTATAATAGTTTTTTTCTGCCGGAGAAATACCGGTTATTTTCGGCATACAATACGGCTCAGTACCTGTTGTCCACGTCCAGGGATAATTATACGCCACGTAATCTGGGCTAGCGGCCGAACAACTAGCATTACATGGATTGCCTGCTTTAGTAGTACAACTATTTTCACCGTCTTTTACATGGCAAGATTCCCCACTAGGTAAATTGCAATAACAAAACGCTTGCTTATTGGCCGCGCTAGTTGGAGAATCTACGAAATCATCAGCAACCGATCCCTGCGCTGTGCCATTATAATTTCCATCTAACGGATTACCACACATATCCGTAATAGCGTCGTTATTTTTATTACCATCTTTACCACCATACAAACTAATCCCATAAGTTGTTTTTGGCTCTAATTGATTTTGTACGCCAGTAACTACAGTATCGTCGGCAAATCCACCGATACTAGATGATTTAATATTACTAATATCCAACTGATCAGTTGGTGTAACGCCTTCAGCGGCTTGATACAACCAAATATTAGCATCGCTAGGTGTAGTGGGATCTAAACTTTCTGAAAACGATACTTGGATAGTAGGATTTAAACAAATTTCTACCGCATCATCTTCTGGATAAGGATTCACATCTACCACATCTACCACGGGCGGTATTTTATCGGTCTCTGTACCAGTATGAAACGTAAAGTTAGTATGATTAGAACTATTAGCTAAGTAAATCTGTAATTGCTGATCATTCACACCGGCTACGCCAGTAGTGCCGGTTTTTATTTCCACATGATAATCCGTATTTGGTAAATAATCCTCATTTGGCCGGAACACTACAACAGCTGGATTATCTACAGAAAAACTAAACTTACCTGGTAGCGGATCACCCGATCCACCTACTACCGTTACTTTTATATTATCGTCACTCACAACATCTGGCGTATCGTTATTAATAGTTTTAGTAATAACTTGATCGCTAAATGTAATAGCTACACCATAACATAACGGCACGTTTTGATTAGCTGGATCATTAATATTTCCTGATGGATTAGTGTGATCAATTTTTAATTGTGCACCAGCTCCGGTACTAGTACCTGGCCCTGTACCACTAGTATCTTGTGTAGAAGTGGCATCGGTAACATCTAGTAATTTATTAATAATATATGTAACAATACCCCAAGAAGCTAATATTATTACTAAGCCAATTACCCCATTTTTAATAATGGCTTTGGCTTTTTCAACTTTTTCTTCTGCACCATTAGACAATAACCAAGTAAACCCGCCCCACAAAATAATCAATACAGCAATTAAAGCTAATATGCCTAATGCCCAGTTAATAACACTAATAACAATATCAATTGGCGAACTGTTACCTAATATTATTTGATCGCCATAAGCCATGTTAACCGTACTGGCTGTATCAGCTGCGATGACAAACCATGGTGCTATAAACGCACTACTACTGACAAATAAAAATTGTAGCAGTTGTTTTGGTTTAATCACATGGGCTGAGCTAATATTTGTTTTAGTATTGTTTGTACTTGTTTACCATCGGCCTGACCATGCACTGCTGCCATACTTTGTTTCATCAGCGAACCAAAACCAGCCTGTGGTTGTTGAGCTACTAGTTTTTTAATCAGTGCCGTTAATTCTGCTGTGGATAATTGAGCTGGTTGATAATGTTGTAAAATTTTCAACTCGTTTTGTTCTTGACTAGCCAAATCAGCTCGGCCACCAGCATTATAAGCCGTGCTAGAATCTTGTCGTTGTTTTATTTCAGTACGTAACACCGCTAACTCTTTTTCAGCTGTTAAATTACCCAGCGCGGCAATACTAGCTTTTTGCAAAGCGGCTTTTAAACCACGTAAAGCTAAAACTGCGTCAACATCTTTTTGTTTTAGCGCCTGTATTAAATCTTGTTGTACCTGACTGGTTAACGACATGATTTTTATTTTTTAGTGTTTTGTTTTATGATCTTTTGGTTCGTCTACTTTTTTTCCTAATTTTCGCAATAATTCATTAGTCTGCTTAACCTTGGCTCGTAAAATAGCGCTGCGCCGACGCAAACGTCTGCTTTTAATTGGTTGGCGATATTGTTTTTGCTTAACAGCAATCAGTTTGCGACTAGATTGCACTTTACGCGTAAAACGACGAATTAAACTTTCGTTTGATTCGCTATCATTTTTCTGAACATTAATAGTACTCATAGTTTCGCTGTCACCTCCTTAAAAAGATTACAATTCATAAAAAAAATATACCATTTCACTTATAACTTGTCAAATTTTTACACAACCCCTTCTTCTACTCCTAACAACCTACCTCATCCCCAGCCCTTCTCCTCTCAGGAGAAGGGAGTTATACTACTATTATATTGAGCGCTCACGTTTTTTTTAATTGAGCGTTTTTATATTTATTTTTTATGTTTATTCGTCCGCAACAATCTAACACTATTGAATTACAACGCCATTTACAATATATCGCTAAACAATTTCGTAAAAAACCAACCGTAGCTGAACAAAAATTATGGCAATATTTACGAAATCGTAAACTAAATGGTTTAAAATTTAATCGACAATATCCTATTTATCAATACATTGCTGATTTTTATTGCCATGAATACAAACTAATCATTGAGGTTGATGGAGATATTCATAAATTACAACAACAACGTGATGAGAGTCGAGATTTAATGTTAAAAAAATACGGCTATACCGTATTACGTTTTAATAATGAACAAGTGATAAATAATATTGATTATGTGTTAAAACAAATTAAATCTACTCCCCCTTCTCCTTAGAGGAGAAGGGGGTTGGGGGGATGAGGTAGGATGTTTAGATGGGAAAAGTGGGCTAGGGGGAGAGGTAGTTTTATGTCACGCCCCTAATTGCTTCCCCGCCTAACACATGAAAGTGTAAATGCGGAATCACTTGGCCACCATCTTGGCCATTATTACAAATTACTTTGTAGCCGGTTTTGGCAATATTTAATTGGGCAGTAACAGCTTTAATAGCTAAACCAATATCTTGCATGATACTGACATTAGCTTCAGTTAATTCATTTAAGTTAGCGATATGCCGTTTGGGAATCACTAACACATGCACTTTTGCTTTGGGATACAAATCATTAACTACAAACACACTAGCGGTTTCGTATAAAAAATTAGCTGGAATAGTTTTATTGACAATATTGCAAAAAACGCAATCCATATGGCTGTGGCTTAATTTTTTATTCTAAGCCTTCTTCGGTAACCGGATTAGGATCTGGTTTTATTTTATCAGCTGGCGCCACGCCGGTAGATTGCTCGGATTCCAAACCTTCTAGTTCAATTGGCCTGATATATTTTGGAGCATTATTTAATAACGATTGTGGTAAGCGTTTGCTTAATTCTTTTTCTAATTTTTTAATATTAACAATTTCTTGAGAACCACTTTCCATGTCTCGAATAATAATAGTGCCATCAATGACTTCTTTTTGACCTAAAATAAGAGTAAATTTGGCTCCAATTTTATTAGCTAATTTTAACTGACTAGATAAGCTATTTTTTACTAAGTTGCCCCAAATACGAAAACCGGCTTGCCGTAAACGTTCCATTAAGGCAATGGATCGTTTTTGTGCGCTTTCGCCTAACTGTGCTAAATACACGTCTGTGGTATATAAACCAGGCAATAAAATATTATTATTGCGCATAGTTAAAATAATACGTTCAATACCAATAGCAAAACCAGAAGCTGGTGTAGGCTGATTAGCTCCTAATTGTTGGGCCAAGCCATCATAGCGCCCACCACCAGCTAAAGCTGATTGACTAAGTTGTTGCTCTTCGCCAGCTATCACTGGGAAAATTTCCCAGGCGGTTCTAGTGTAATAATCCAAGCCACGTACTATTTTTGGATTTAAGGTATAAGGAATTTCCGTTTCATCTAAAAATTCTAGCACTTTTACAAAATGATCACGACACGGCACACATAAATAATCCACCATTTGTGGAGCATCAGCACTAATTTCTTGACAAGCCGGTTCTTTACAATCTAATAAGCGCAGGGTATTTTTGGCAAACCGATTTTTACAGTTTTCACATAAATTCTTCCGCTTGGCTTTATAGTAATCTTGCAATACTTGAATATATTGTGGCCGACATTGCTCATCACCCACACTATTAATATGCACGTACGAATTTAAACCTAAATCACGTAATAAAAAATATCCTATAGCAATCAATTCCGCATCAATTACTGGCTGTCCTTCACCAATAATTTCTAAATCTAACTGATGAAATTGTCGATATCTACCAGCTTGTGGCCGATCGTGCCGAAATAACCCTCCGGCTGTGTATAATTTAACCGGTTGTGGACGATTCATCATACCGTGTTCAATATAAGCTCGTACAATAGAAGCCGTAAATTCTGGACGGAGCGCTACTAAATCATCAGACTTATCACGAAATACGTACATTTCTTTACCAACTACATCCGTGCCTTCACCAATAGAACGAATAAATAAATTGGCTTGCTCCAAAATTGGAGTATCAATCCGTTGGTAACCATAGGATACCGCAATTTCCTCTAATTTTTTCAGCACTGCCAAACGATATTGCTGCTCTTCCGGTAAAATATCTTTCATGCCTTTTAATAATTGTGGTGGTTCTTTATATCGACTAGTTTTTTTTATAACCACTGGATTAGCTTTAACCACGGTTTTCTTTTTTAACATAATGAATAATTATTTTTTATAAATAGTAAATTGCGTAAAAGGCCAAACTCGAATCCAAACTCGGCCAATAATACTAGCTTGTTTAATTGGACCAAATCGTCTGGAATCCTGGCTATGTTCACGATTATCCCCTACTACAAAATATTCATCACTGCCTAATTTTATATTCCGATAACCAACAAAACTAGTGGTAACCACTTGGGCTGATAAATAAACTGTTTCATCTAATAATTGATCATTAATGTATATTTTACCATCATTAATTTTTACTGTTTCCCCTGGTAAACCTATTAACCGTTTAATAAAAAACTCACTCGGTTTTTGTGGATTACGCAACACAATTACTTCACCTCGTTGCGGTGGATTAAACCGATAACTCAACTCATCAATAATCAAATAATTATAATCAGCAAAATTTGGCTCCATGGAAGCACCAATTACATAAAACGGCTGAATTAAAAAATAGCGTACCGGAATGATAATCGCCAGAGAGATAACTACGATTTTCACTACCTCTAAAATAAAGCTGGTGGTTTGTTTAGAAAACATAACTAGTTCAGCATACAATACGCGGTTGAAAAAATCAACTATTACCGCTATACTGGCCATATGCAAAAAACTGATCCGCCAGAACAGTCCATTTCAACGCCATCTCTTACCTCACTCACCCGCTGGCAGCTAATTCGCCAGTTCTTTACCTGGAAAAAAATAGCCTTATTGTTAACCCTATTATTAATATGCGGCGTAACGGGTATATATGTTTTATTAAACCATACGGCCAAACAAATTATTCAAACTAACCAACCAGTATCGCTTTGGCAACAAATTGGGCAGCTGTTTGGCAATAACAATACTCCATTACAAGGTGAAGCTGAAGATAGGATTAATGTATTATTATTAGGTATTGCCGGTAGCGGCCATGATGGCAGTCAGTTAACCGATACTATTATTGTTGCTAGCATTAAACCATCTACCAAACAAATCGCGCTATTATCACTCCCGCGTGATTTACAAGTTAAATACTACAACGACAAAAACCCAAAATGGTACGAATACCACAAAATAAATAGCGCCTATGCTTTTGGTGGAATCGATTTAACTGAAGAAAAAATCACTGATGTAACTGGTTTACCAATACATTATTATATAGTGCTAGATTTTTCTGGCTTTAAAAAAATTATCGATGACATTGGCGGTTTAGATGTTACTATTGAACGAACATTCACTGGGATGTATGGCACAAAAGATTTAGCCACCCCCTGCCCCACAGCCCAGTTACGCCACCTAAACGATGGTGAATACTGTGCTATTACGTTTCAAGCCGGCCAACAACATTTAGCTGGAGAAGCCGCTTTGATGTTCGCTCGCATTCGTAAATCCGATCCACGAGCTAATAATAACCCTTTAGACATGGATGATTTCGGTCGTTCCCAACGTCAACAACAAGTACTGGAAAGTTTTCGAGCGCACGTGCTATCAGCCAATACATTACTACGTCCTGATCGTGTTGCCGCTATATTAAATGATTTAGGTGATAATTTAAAAACTAATTTACAAATTTGGGAAATGGGCAGATTAGCGCAATGGACATTAAGTGTTCCTAAAGAACAAATTACATCTAAGGTGATTGATGACAAAACTACTAATTTAGTAGAAACGGTTAATGAACACAGCGCTTCTTATGTGGTGCCCCGAGCTGGTAATGGTGATTTTTCCGAAATTCAAAAATTAGCAGCTAACATTTTTATTACTCCTGTAGAAACTACTAATACCAACTCAATAGCTGCTACTAACACTAATGTTATTACTGAATCTACCGAACCAGCTAAAGTGCAAATATTAAATGGCACTAATAAAACTGGTTTAGCGGCTAAAACAGCTGAAACGTTACGACCATTGGATATTGTGATAATTAATGTAAATAACGCACCAGAACCGCGGCCTGTTAGTACTACTTTAATTTATGATTTAACCACTGGTCAACGACCAGCTGCTCTAACCGCTTTAACCACAGCCACTCAACTTACCGTAGCCACCACGACACAACTGGCTGATTTTAAAGCCTTAAATGATCCGGATCAACTTATTAATAATACCGTTGATTTTATTATCGTCTTAGGTAGTGACGTCATTAACCAACCAGTAACTATTCAATAAAATATATGTCTAACTCCAGCACAACCCCAATCGTAGCCATTGTTGGCCGCACTAATGTTGGTAAATCCACTTTATTTAACCGCCTAACGGAAACTGACAAAGCGATTATTTCCCCTATCGAAAATACTACGCGTGATCAAAATCGCGGCAAAATTCATTGGAAAGGCTACATGTGCGAAGTAATTGATACTGGTGGTTTAGACACCGCCACGCAAGATTCGCTTGGCGCCGCTATTAAAGATCAAGTCCAAAAAGCTATACAAGTAGCTGATGTAATTTTATTTGTAGTAGATGGTAAAACTGATTTAATGCCACAAGATAAACAAATCAGCCAATTGCTACGCAACACTAAGAAACCAATTGTATTGTGCATTAATAAAATTGAACGACATAATACTAGTGCTGTAGCGTTAGCTAATTACGCTAAACTGCCTTACTCAGGAATTACTTGCTCAGCTAAAAACGGTTCTGGCACCGCTGAATTATTAGACACTTTATTTGAACTTTTACCAAAAATAGCTAGTATCACTAGCCAGACTAATTCTATTTTGTTAACCCTGGTAGGCCGGCCGAATGTTGGAAAATCATCGTTATTTAACGCGTTAATCGGCGAAGATCGAGTAATTGTTAACGAACAAGCTCATACCACGCGCGATATTAACGACACGGAGATTATTTATAAAGATCAACCGTTTACTATTTTGGATACGGCCGGAATTCGTAAACACAGTAATATGGGCAAAGCGACAGATTTTGTAATTGAAAAACGCAGTGTCCGAGCCGCGTTGGATTCCATCACCAAAGCTGATATAGTAATTTTACTATTAGAAGCCCAGTTACGCGTTAGCGCTCAAGACAAAACTCTGGTAGATTATGCCAACCGTAAAGGTAAAAGTGTAATTATCGCCATAAATAAATGGGATTTAGTGCCAGATAAAACGCCTAGCACGATTAATGCTTACCGAAAATATTTTGCGCACAATATTAACTTTGCCGATCATCTACCAATTATTTTTATTTCCGCTCAACAAAAACAACGCATTACGCAAATATTAGACGAAGCTATTAATGTATATAAAAATCGTTTTCGAACTATTCCACAAGATACTTTAAATGATATTTTATTTCGTATTCAAGAACGTGGTCCAAAACAAAAACAAGTAATCACGTTTGGTCAAACGAAAAAACCGTTGTTATTAAAATCGCTCGATCAAAGTAATGTAAACCCACCCACGTTTCGTTTAGTAACTACTAACCCAAAAAATGTTGCCCCCGCTATTATTAATCAACTCGAGCGTGATTTACGTTACACTTGCAATTTTGAAGGTGTGCCAATTATGATAAACGTGAGAAATTCGTAGACCTCTATCCCCCCAACCCCTCCCTCCTCTAAATAACCTACCTCACCCCCTAACCCCCTCTCCTCAATGAACATCCTACCTCTCTCCCCCAACCCCTCCCTCCTCTCAGGAGGGAGGGGAGAAATAAAATAAATCATTTAAAAAATTTTTATGAAATTAATCGTTGGCCTGGGTAACCCGGGCAAACAATATGAAAAAACTAGACACAATATTGGATTTAGGGTATTAGATGAGATTTGTGATAACTGGACGTTACAAAAATCATGTCAGGCATTGATTTGTAAAAATGATACGATAATATACGCCAAACCACAAACATTTATGAATTTGTCTGGCTTAGCCGTAAAAAAATTGTGGCAGTTTTATAAAATTGAAATTAAAGATATTTTAGTGGTATACGATGATAAAGATTTACCATTTGGTAAATTACGTTTTCGCACTAAAGGCTCTTCCGGCGGTCATAATGGCATGAATTCTATCATTGCCGAATTAGGCACTAGTGAATTCCCAAGATTACGCATTGGCATTGCTCCCACAGATTCACAAACAATTATTCATGACACAGCTGATTATGTGTTGGCTAAATTTAGTAAAGAAGAAGAAAAATTATTACCGGAAATAATTAATACTCATATCATTGCGTCATTACTAGAAAATTCTTAGGTTTAATAATAATTATATTAGAAATATTTTTTAAATCTAATAAATCTTTATCACCACTAATAATATATTGAGCTTTTCCAGCTAACGCACAATGAATAAACATATCATCAAAAGAATCCCGACAAAATCTTTTAGTATGTTTAGATAAAATATTTTCCATTTATTTACAATGGCATTAGTTGGATCCATGCGCTCTAGTAATAAAAAATATTCATGCAATATTTTATCTGTTACTAAAACCTCTATTTTTTTGTTAGCCCATAATTCTAATATTTGAGCAGGAGCACCCTTCCAAAATATTCCAGAAATAATAACATTAGTATCAAGTACTACTCGCATAACGCGTTTGTTTAATTAACTTGGAAACATGTTTAGCCTGTAAAAAATGTTGCTTAGCAAATTTTTGACTCGCTTGAATTAAATTTTTAAATTCTGTTAAACGTTCATTGGGTAAAGGTTTTAATAACACATTATTACCATCCGTAAATACAAACATTTTAGTGCCAGTATTTACTCCTAACACTTTTCTAATTGCTTCTGGAATAACTACTTGTCCTCTAGAGGATACGCTAGTAATGTCCATGCGATTAATATTGGCCATAATATTAATTTTTAATAGTAAGATAATCTTACTTTATATTACTCTCAATTTATATTATTGTCAATTCAAAACTAAAAAACACCTATTTAACTAACTGTATAGGTGAAACCAAAAGGCTTACTTAACTACCCTAGAACAACTAAGGAGGAGTCGTTGTTTTAGAGTAAACCCATACAGCTAGATAGCTAGGTGCTTTTTGCGCGACCATACTATCAAATACCAAAAACCTTGTCAAGCCCATAATAATCTGCTAATTTTAGGCCTGTGCCATACTTTCGCACACTCACTGAAATTAGCTATGAACTAGCTACTCGCCTACCTCTCTTAATTACCCAACAAGGGCCAATTTTGTATTTGGCCGAAAATGAAAAAGAAGCCCGTTTATTAATAGATTTAGGCCGTTATTGGAACCCTAATTTTCCAGCACGCGCCATTATTTCCCCTTATACCCAAACGCAACAAGTGCTTACCGAAACTGCCTTTACCAAATTAACGCTCTATTTAAGACGCGGCGATAAAATAACCGTTTCGCAATTAGCTAAACAGCTCACCGATTTAGGGCTAGAACGCGAACCACGAGCGGTATCGGCCGGTACGTTTGCGGTACGCGGTAACATTGTAGATTTAATCGATTATCAACCAGCACGCATTGAATTTAATAATAACTGTGTGGAAAAAATTACTTCGTTTAATCCTTCTACCCAACAAATCGCCGCTCCGCTGACTCATGTATTAGTTTGGCCACCGGCTTACGCGCCGCATTTACCGTTGTGGCATGAACAAGATTTAACCTTTGAATTTGTTACGCCAAAATATTATTACCAGCGCTTTAGTTTATTAAAACAAGATGCTGAACAATATTTAAGGGTGCAGTTAGCCACGGCTCATGCCGAACAGTTACGCTCGTTCATTCCCAATGCTATTTTCACCGGCCCACAACGCGGCCTAGAAGGCTTTGCCTTGCCAAGCGCGCATTTTTTATTTCTTACCGATGATCATATTTTCGGCCAAGACGAAGCCACGGAAGAAACGTTTCAAGCTCATTTAGATATTGCCAGTTTAGAGCCCGGTGAATACGTGGTGCACATCGATCATGGTATTGCTCTGTTTCACAAATTAGTTACCATGGACGGCGCACAATATTTGGAACTGCACTATGATAAACAAGATAAATTATTTGTGCCCATTACTAAAGCTAACCGAGTGGAGCGTTATGTAGGCCCGCCACACCCACGCTTAACTAGGTTATCCGGTGCCCAATGGGAAACAGTGGTACAGCGGGTAAAAGAAGACGTACGCCAAACCGCGCGCGAATTACTAGAGCTGCAAGCGCAACGTGAAGCTAGCACTACTACTGCTCTACCGGCTCAAATAACTAGTGAAGAAAATAAAATCGCGCAAAATATTGATTTTGAATTAACCAGCGATCAAGCGCAAGCCATTCAAGATATTCTTACCGATTTAGCCAGCACTAAACCCATGGATAGGTTACTCTGTGGTGATGTTGGTTTTGGCAAAACCGAAGTAGCTCTACAAGCCGCTGTGCATATAATTTTACACGGCGGACAAGTGGCTATGTTAGCTCCTACTACCATTTTGGCACAGCAACACTATGAATTATTTACGCACCGCTTGGAATCTTACGGCATACAAGTAGCATTATTATCTCGTTTAACTAATCACCAAGAACAACGACAAGTTTTTCAACAATTAAAAACCGGCCAAATGGATTTGGTAGTAGCTACCCATCGCTTGTTAGCTAAAAATTTAATTATTCCAAAACTGAAATTATTAATTATTGATGAAGAGCAACGCTTTGGGGTAAAACAAAAAGAGCGCCTCAAAGCCTTGCGCCACTCGGCTCATGTGTTATCCATGACCGCCACACCAATACCCCGTACGTTACATTTTGCCCTATCTGGCCTGCGTGATATTTCGGTGTTAAACACGGCGCCGGCTAATAGACACGGTATCGTAACCGTAATTGATGAATATAACGAAACTCTAGAACACCGGGCGATTACCGAAGAGCTAGAGCGTAATGGCCAGGTATATTTGGTACATAATAACCTTAATACTATTTACGCTCGCAGTAGCACCCTGCAACGCCATTTTCCCAAAGCGCGCATTGCAGTAATCCATGGAAAACTAGATGCTACTACTCTACTAAAAACCATGCATCAATTTTATCAAGGTAATATCGATATTTTAATCGCCTCCACCATCATCGAAAACGGCCTAGATATTCCCAACGTAAACACGCTTATTGTAGAACACGCCGAACAATTCGGCCTGGCTCAACTTTACCAGCTCCGCGGCCGCGTTGGTCGTGGCCACCGCCAAGCCTATGCCTACTTTTTATATTACGCCAGTCGCTTAACACCTCAAGCCAAGCAACGCCTAAAAGCCCTGCACACCATTAAAGAATTAGGTGGTGGCTTTGAACTGGCCATGAAAGACCTAGAAATCCGCGGCGTCGGCGACATGCTTGGCACCAAACAACACGGTCACCTACAAAAAATTGGTCTAAATTTATATACTCGCCTACTTAACCATGCCGTGCAGCAATTCTACCTTCAATCTGGCTCGTCAGAGACTCGCCCTCAGGATTGAAGAGCTAATTCAAAATTACAATCATGCCCAATAATTTTATCGTGGGCTTTAAAATTTTCATCGTGTCGCTTTATCCAGGCAATAGATGCTACATGGTCTTGTTGAGTAGTGCTGACATTCTTAGAAATACCATCTAAAATAGTGGCCGTATCCTGAGCCTTTTGTTTTAAAACTGAAACATCTTGTTTAACTTCCTTAAGGTCTTCTGAAATACATGCTACTGTTTGTTCAATACATGTCACTTTTTTTTCAATACCTTGCAAGCGGTGCTCGTTATTATTGGCAAAACCTTGAATTGCTAATAATAATTCAGCATTACTTGGATTGCGATCCGTTTGAAGCATAAAATAAAAATTTAATGATTAATTAGTTTAAACATCGTAACATTTAAAATTGACTGGGTCAATTAGTCTTGAACTATCAGTCTTGAACTATGATTTTTATGATTCAATGATAACTATGATTAACAAATCATGCTAATCAGTTTATCAGCGTAATCATAGTTCAGACAATTTATTTTCCCCTCAATCGCTTCATTCTGAGCTTAGTCGAAGGATAAAAAGATAGTTAGGGAGAGAACTGACATTAGGCCGTACCACACTGGCTGTGTGTGGTGTTGTAATTTTATTTGTAAATTTCGTGTGTCCCAATATCAATAAATAACACCGTATATTCATTCGAAAAAACAAATTTAATACGATAAGAATAATTAATAGAAAATGACCAATGTTCTTTTTCTTGGCCAGTTAACTTATGTGTTTTTAACCGCGCATCAAATGGATTTGCTCGAAATATAATTTCTTGCTGTTTGGCTTTCTTTTGAATTCTCTGCGGTAATTTTCGGTATTGTTTAACAAAACGATCAGTTACTTCAATGTCCATAAATCACTAATCTAAATCGGCCAATGAAGTGATTTTTTTAGTCTTACCTTGACGATAGTCTTGCATGCTAGTAGTAACTAATTGGTCTAAGTCTTGAGCCGCTTTACCTTTAAGGTAATACGTTGGCACAGCCTGTTGCTTCAGACGATTATATTCTTCCAACGGTAAAATAACCATGCCATCTTGTTTAAGCAAAATTTTATTTAATAGATTCATTGCTGTGGTAGCGGTTGTGGTAGTCATACTAGTTATAATTTATCATTTTCCCTCAATCGAGTCAATCCAATTAGTCTTGAACTATGATTTATTTGATTCAATGATAACTATGATTAAAATCATGCCAAAAATACTTGAATCACAGATAATTCTGATGAATGCTGATAGCACAGATAATACAAATTCAATTAATTAATTAATTGAATTTATCTGTGTAATCATAATTTAATCAGTGTAATCTGTGATTCTATTCTTCGTACCTAAAAGGGTGGAGCGAGGGGGAATCGAACCCCAACGGACAGAATGATAAGTCTGTCGACGAGACCACTCATGCTCGCCCCTCACGAATCCACCCTTCCAAGTACGAATGTGGTTTTTTTACAAAACAAAACGTCCAATGGTTGGACGTTTTGTATGGGATTCGAGTGGTCTCTTACCTTACGGTAGTCGACAGACTTATCATCTGAAATAATAGTAACCTATTTTATTAAATGTGTCAAAATTAAATTGTGAATAACTATCCCCTCAATCTCTTCAATATTTTCTTAAAAAGATAGTTAGGGAAAGGAGCTGGATAAAACGAAAACAACCTTCTAATTCACCACGCAAATGTTTAATATTGTTACCATTAAATGGATTTTGTTCTAATTGCTGCAAAGCACTATCAACAAATTTGGCCGTTTTAGTTGGAAGCCGTTTATACATTTTGAGAGCCTGTTTATGCAATACTATCTCAAACATGTTTTGTTTTACAAATATTTCTCCAAGCAACAAAATTAGCTTTTTTTCCTTTTTTCCAATCACTTCTAGCTACTTGAATATCTTTTAATAATTTCTTATTTGCTAAAATTTCAGCGGTAGCATCCCATTCAGCATCTTTTTCACGTAAATATTCTAAATAATCTAACGCTACCTTCATTTTATTTGGTGAAAGCTCTTTTAAGGTTTCAATAATAGAATGTTTTAATGCTAGAGTAGTCATAATTATACTTTATCGTCTCCCCTCAATTTTGTCAATTTCTTACCAGAAACAATTTGAATTTGAAATTAACGAAATAGTATGGGAGAGAACTGATTGCATATAGCATGAACTCAGTTCCCATAAGGTAGGGGCGTGGGCTATTAGATCTTACGATCCGCTAGTCCAGAGGCCATTTGGTAAAGAGCGTTTTTTCGGAAGGCCAGCCTATGCTCTTACGAGCTTCGGCGGGTAAAAATCCTCCCCCGCGTATAGAGCCGCAGGAAATGGCTCAGCTAACGCGGGAGAGCGGGTCAGATGACCCTAACGAGCCGCCGCCGGGTTAAAATGCCAACGATTGACGTCGGCGGCACTCCAAGCCATCCTTGCTCCTGATGAGGTGTACCAGCAGTATGTACCGACTGCTGTTGCTGTATTACAATTAACAACGGCCGTGTCTAGGTTGTCAGTACACCACGTTACAATATTTTTTGGAGTACTGTCTGCGAATCCAAAACAAGTTCCACCACTATATGCTTCTACTTCAACGAGAACGACCGTATTGGAACAGCAGGAGCCATCCACGAAGGGAAGAGTTGCCCCTCCCCAGGTCGAGCATTGCTGCTCGGTTGTGCTAGGTACCTCTGTACACTGAGCGGTCTCCGTGGTAGGAGGGGGCTCAGATGCACACACCCCCCCTTCGTCAACCGTGCCATCGCAGTCATTGTTCAAGCCGTCACAGATCTCGATTGCTCCAGGATGAACGGACGAATGATAGTCGTCACAGTCCGTCCCTTCGCTCACGAAACCTTCGGGGCATTGACCATTGACCGGATAGGTCGCTTCAGTGGAGTCTCCGTACCCGTCCTTGTCGAGATCTCGAAAACAGGTCGGGAGCTCCGTAACCGGCGTCGGGCTGGCCGGGAGTTGTGTGACTTCGTCGCCGGGGACCTGGGTAGGAGCCGGGGAAGCGGCGGGAGCTACGTACGAATACGTGGCTCCTTCGCCAGTCACATTGCAAGCCGTCGAGAAAACCAGACCGGTCGCCATACACAAACCTGCGAGAGCCTTATTCATGGCTTCTCTCCTTTTTCACGATGTTAACAACATCCCGGGGGCCCACAGGACCCGTTGACTTCGAGGCAACGATGCCCCGCGGGACACCCGAGAACGAAAAAAAAATTTTCTTCGAACACGGGGAATCTAGACCCTTCCCCCTACCCCCTTCCCTGCAAGGCAGGGGGTTTAACTCCCTCCCTCTTTGCAGGAGGGAGGGCTGGGGTGGGAGGTCTACATTCCCCGGTTCGAATTTAAATTTATATTTATATTCCTTCCGAAAAATTTTCAAAGTACTCATGGAAACTAGTTCCACGTTTCTGCTCACCACTCTGCTTCGTTAAAACTGCGCAGGAGTGATGTTCAGGAAAGTGGTCCGGGAAGATTCTATAGATAAGGTTGCGTTTATAGCAGCCATCTATAAAATCTTCCGGAGGACACACACAATAGGCTTCGAAAGAGCGCTTTCTCCAGAACCGCCATTCTGGAGATGAGAAAAGGTTTCCCTGGCGGTCGGGTTGGGCGGAATGCCCGTGACATCCTTCTTACCGGTTGGTTCCCGGAAAAGAAGGAGTTGTCATCATCGCTGCCTGGCCGCCGGTGTTGACATCGCCACCATTTGCAGTCACTAATGGCTGCTTCATGTGGGTCAGCCCGTACGTGAGCAAACCTGTCGCGATGACCACCCCGGTCGTGATGATTGCGGGCCGGACCCAGGAGCGGTTCCGGCGTGGGGGCTCGTCGGCGGGCAGATCGGCGCCGAGGTCGGGGACGTCGTCGTTCCGGACGGGGGTCTCGGCGAACGTGAATGCCGGCATGGAGATACCGGTGGAGGATCCGTCAGCACTATGATTATAGTACTTGAACGTTCCACCACTTGCGTTCCCCGATCCGGCCACATCCGCCGCCCTTTGCGCTGCGAGCAGGCTCGCCGTGGCCTCTAGGCACTTTGCCGAGCTGGTCATACCGAGCCCGACGACCTCACCACCTCTCATCAAGGCGGCTTGGAGTGCCTTGTTGGCCTCTTCCTCACTCCGCAAACAGGCGCCCTGCATCTCGAGTACCGTCAAGTCACCCGAGGGAAGGGCTCGTACCCCGCCCGGCATGCTGTAGCCATAGCCAGTGGGGAGGGTCGGGAGAGGCTGAGCGGCCACCGGAGCAGAATTCTGTGCAAAAACAGAGAACTGAACCGCCATCATGATAACGCCCACGATGGCACAAGCGACGATCAGACTGATCGACTTTTTCATAACTCAATCTCCTTGATTTTCTGAAAGCCAGCGACCTCGATGGTCGTGTGATACTTCAGGATGAATACCTGAGGCCGCTGGCAGATTTTACCGAGAAAAACTGGAATCGGACTGCCCACTTCTACGGTGTGGGCAAAAACCGTGCGGCCTTAGCGCGCCGCAGGTGTCGTCGCCGGAATGCCCGATGCACAGAAACTGTAGTAACCGTTTTGACCGGCCGCTACAAGTCCTGCTGCGAGCTTCTCACACAGAGTGAGCGGCTTGGCTTTGACCACCACGTGCTTTTTGGGCGGGCGCTTGGTGGTTTCGGCCGGCTTCTCGACTTCTTCGGGGGCGGGGGTAGGCTTGGAACAGTCTGTACCGCAGTTGACGTTGACCACGGTTGTCCCGGGCGGTACGATGGTCGTCGTTCCAGTAGGAGTCGCAGTGGTGGTCGGAGCGGGCGGCTGGCTGGAGCTGGCTCCCGTCGCTTCCGGTGCCGGAGTCTCCTCCGGTCCGTAGAGCTTGAGAGCGCTCTCGGCTTCCTGCTTCCAGGAGCTTGCCTTCGCCTCCGCCGCTTTCTTCTCAGCCAAACGCTCGCGCGCCTGGGCGAGAGGCCCGGTGGGCTCACCGGTTACCTCGGCCGCCGAGGCTGCGCCGTTCTTGTCGAGCCAGCGCCCGGCGTACTTACCAAGATTCAACGCACCAAAAACGATGATGATGATGATGAGAATAGCTGTGATTCCGCGAAACATAGTGAACCTCCAAATCTGAACGGTGTTAAGCCAGGAAATACATACCAATTAAGAACGCCGCGATCCCGGCAAGAATCGCAATGATCGCCCACTGCTCGTTGGTCACCGCATCGATTCCGGTTTTAGCCGGAATGGCGGGCTGAGCGGGCGGGATCTCGATCTTGACGACCGCGGTTGCTGGCTCGGGATCCGGCTTGGCCTTCTTGGCTTCTTCGAGTTGCTTACGCAACTCTGCCAACTCGGCCTCACGCCGACTTTCCGTTGCCTTACGCGCGATCTCAGCTTCTGTCGCCTTCCGATCCGCTTCCACCTTCTGGAGCCGCTCACGCAGCTCCTTGGTTTCAGCTTCGGCTTGCTCGCGCGCCGCTTTTTCCTCGGCCAGCTTGCGCTGTGCCTCGGGTTCGGTCTGAACCGGATGCACGGACTCGCGGTCCTTGCGGAGAACGGAGAACCGGCCGGCAGAGCGGGGAGTCGACTCCTCAGGGGCAGGGGTGGGCTCGGATTTTCCCATCACGCTCTCCCGCACCTTCTTGGTATCAACGGTCTTGAACAACTCCTCCAGATGGAGGGCGTCACCGTCAATGACCTTGAAGGAAGCGGGAGGTGCGGTAACGGGCGTTTCCGAAGTGAACGTTGAAATCATTTCGTCCGCCCTTACCTCGGCCTTGCAGCCATAGCTGGTTCGCTTGTTGGCGTGTTCAACCGACAGTTTGCCTTCATCCGTGAAGATGATATGGCTTTCCGTACGGTCTGCGTCCAACAGAACGATCAGCAGCACTGCGAACTCGATGGCCGAAGGGGTGTAACCCTCCGGCAGTGCGCGGACGACTTTTCCGACTGTCAACGAACTCATGATAGACCTCCTTTTACTGTAAGAACCTGCCTCCAATCCGCGGATTTGCGGATGGAGGCTACGTTGATTGAACATGTTGCACTAAGCTAGTGATATCCTAGAATCTAAGATACCGTTAGCTTAGTACAGACATGCTCTGTAAAAACTTTTTTCATATATTTGCCTATTGTGTGTTGTCAAAGTACATCCGCCTACGCCCCTTGCGGGACTTCGGCGAGACGCGTCCGATTATCTCCCTCTTCCTCCTCTCCCCCTTCTCCTAAATTAGGAGAAGGGGGTCGGGGGGTTGAGGTGTTTATATCGAACTGTCAGGGATAGATACAAGCATAAGCCTATATCCATCCATCTGACAGCTCAATACAATCCATCCAGCTGCTTGCCCGCCGTAGTCCTTCGTAGCTTTTAGCGGAGAAGGACGTAGGGGGGACAGCTCGGTACAAGCAACCTACCCTACCTCCCGGCCTCCTCCCCTCTAAAGGGAGGAGGAGAATTTCTCCCCTCCCTCTTTATAGGAGGGAGGGGCCGGGGGTGGAAGGTAGAATGAAAAAGGCGCATTCTCGCGATCTACTAGGACGCAATTCTGACCACCGTTTACATCTATATATATTGTATATAGCTGGGAGCGGCTGCTAAATTGCTAGATCGTATTGAAAATACGCCTTTTTCACTCTTCTCCCTCCCTTTGCAGGGGAGGGTTGGGGTGGGGTCTGTAATTATCGGGTCCTAGACCGATAAAGTTAATTATTGATTTTAAAGAACTAAACACTATAATACTTTTTTATGATTCTGTCAATAGCCTGGGAATGGTGGGCTGTGGATATCACAAAAAATACCTAAAAATAGCAATTTTTGACCAACCTAGAAATTTTTGCTATTATCCTTTTGTCCAACCACAATTAATTATTAATTATGGTTTTTATGCAAGTACAGCCGGTGAATATTAGCCCAACCAATGCCGATTTAATGTTGGCTATCCAACAAAATAATCGGAAATTAGATCAGCACATTAAAGAATCCGATACTAATCGTATGGAAATTTTATTGGCAATTAACGGTTTTGCTAATTATATGCAAGATAACATGGTTACCAAAGAAGAATTTGGCGTAGTAAAACAAGATGTATCAGTGCTCAAACAAGATGTATCGACATTAAAACAAGATGTTAGTGAATTAAAACAGAATGTAGCGGTATTAAATAAAAAAGCTAATGATACCGAAATTATTTTAGATGGCATTGCTACCAATGTTCATACCATTCAAACCGATCATTCTTTTGCCATTGAATGGCTAAAAAGCCATGATAAAAAATTAGACACGCATGAAGCTGACATTAAAAACTTACAGTTTCAATTAGGTTCGATTTGAAATACAGCTAGAATCACAGATGGCGCAGATAAAATGCTGATTGCACAGATAAATTCAATTAATTAATTGTATTATCTGTGCTATCAGAAATTAATATCTGTGTAATCTGTGATTCAAGCATTTTGACCACATTATTCTATATTTGTCAATATATACGAGTGTTAAGACGTAAAAAAACTCGCTAATCACTGGTATAAAGAATCGGAACATAGTTGGGATGTAGTTTTTTGAAATTATCAATGAGTTTTATTTATGGCTAAAAAAAGAATACTCCCAAAGGCAATAAGCCCATACGTTACAGCGTATTTAACTGTGTTAAAGGAACAACGTAAATTACCAATTACGGCCGCTTATGTATTTGGTTCGTGGTCAAAAGGCACACAACACGAAGATAGTGATATTGACATGTGTATAATTTCACCAAAATTAACCGGCTGGATGAGAAGAGTAGATAAATTATCACCTGTGCCCTACTCTGATTTATTTATTATCGAACCACATGGTTTCACCCCCAAAGAATTTGACCCAAAAACAGACCCCTTAGCCTACGAGATTGTGAAGTATGGGATTAGGGTGATTTAGAATAATAATTCTCAGTGATTCAAACATTCAGTAAAACATGTTACAATATAAGTATGGATAAAGATATGTTAATAAAAACAGTTGTTCAGCTTATTCAGCATGAGCTACCCAATAATTATCGTGTTATATTGTTCGGTTCCTGGGCAAAAGGTAATGCCCTGCCTGCCTCCGATATGGATTTCGGCATTATTGGTGAACAAGCCTTGCCTTGGGAAAAATATTTATCAATAAAAAGACAACTAGATAGCATTCCTACGTTGCGCAGTATCGATTTAGTAGATATGAATAGAGTAGATGAACATTTTAAAAAAAATGCCCTGGCATATGCTCAATATTTATAAATAATATTATGCGAGAAATTATTGAATCTTTCGAACAATCCATTAATCGATTAAAAGAAATTTTGCAAGAACAACCAACGATTGCTAATCGTGATTCGGCTATTAAGCGTTTTGAATTAACTTGCGAGTTAGCTTGGAAATCATTACAAAAATATTTACGTGAAGAAAAAATTCTTTGTTATTCACCAAAAGATTGTTTAAAACAAGCTTTTAAGCTTAATTTAATTCAAGATGATGAACGTTGGTTAAATATGATTGAAGATAGAAATTTATCCGTTCACGTGTATGATGAGTCTTTTGCCATAGAACTTTATAAGCGTTTACCAAATTACCTGTCTATATTTGAACAGTTATTAAAAACTTTTAAATCGAAATTGTGAAGTGCGAGATTAAAGTGTTTCAATTATAAAACCCCACTAGACTGTATAGATGCAACTCTGTGCAATCTAGCCTAGTGGGGGTTTATTTTTTTATTATTCCGCTAACCTCATCTTAAACTTATTGAAAGATAAAGTTACTGGGATATGGCTCAATTCGTCGTGTACAAGTACAGACAAGGCTGAGCCGGAACCTTAGAAAGGAACAAAGAGGATTTTTTGGAAAAAAGGCCGCCGGCTACTGGCTGCGGCGCAGACGGATCTCGATCCGTCGCCGCGCCTGGTCATTCCGCTGTTTGGTAGTCCCGGTCGCGAGAGAACCATCAGGCATCTGGGTCTGACCGGCCGATAGCGGCAACACCTGCAGTTTGCCACCCGTGATACGAGTGTCATTCAGCAGGAACTTGGCCACCGTCACGGCTCGGGACAAACCCAGATCAGCGTTCGACCCTAAGGCCACGATCTCGTTGGCTTGTCCACTCAAGAACAGGAGCAAGTCCCGATCGAGAGTGGACATCTTTCCGTACATAACCGTTTCGTCGGTATGTCCGACTACTTCGATTATGTCCGTGCCATAGGTCGCGGCCAACGTCAGAATTTGCGGGACGATCTTATCCCGCAGCTTTGCCTCGAAAGTGGCATCAACGTCCGCAGATCCGGACGTGAACGACCAACCACCCGCTTCGGACAGCGCGATGATGGGAGGCTGATCGTTCTTGGCCTCGGCCTGAAGCTTCTTCAACTTCTCGGCGTCCATGCCGAGTTTTTTTAGCTCCTCGGCCATGGCGCACACCTGCGCCTCGAGCTTTTTGTTTCTCTCGACGACCTCCTGTGAGGTCGTTTTTGCCAGGTTCTCCTGCAGCCGGTTGGCGTTGGCTGCAAGGATCATGTTTCCTATCATGGAAAGTGTTAGCAAAAGCAGAAGCACTTCCCAGCCCATGAGCGACTGGAGAAGTGCAGTGTTTCGTTGGTGTGCTGCCATTAATTTTTCCCCCCAGCATTCTGGTCAGGGAAAAAATCATTCAGATCCACCAACAACTTTCCAATTCCCGCGACCAGTACCCGGAACGCCTCGAGATCACCATTGAGCGCGTCCGAGTTCAGACGAGCTCGAGACAACGACGTCCGCAATGCTTCCACCTCGGCCGTCACCGCTCCGATATTGCCGCTCCCGCCACCAACATTGCCCGTGTTACCACCACCACTTGCCGATCCGCCTCCGGAAAGCCCATCGATATAGTTTAGGGCCACCATACAGGTGAGCCCTATTGCCACCGACATCAGACCCTCCATCAGTGGAGCAACGATCTGACCGACGGGCATGTCGGTCAGAGCTTTTGTTTTTACCCCGTCGAACACGATCCCCAAGGAAACTGCAAGAGCAGCAACCAGAGAGATAATGCCAATGGCTTGAACCAAGGTAGCCACGGCGGTCAGTTGGACAGGATATTCCGTAGGGTCGTTTCTCAAAAACCACCTAACAGAAGTCACTGTGATAAAGATCATTCCCCCGAATGCGGCTATGGGGAAGAGAACCTTCATCACGTTCAGGCTGCCAGAGAACCAGGACACGAGGAGCGCGAGCACAATCGCCACGAGAACTGGCAGCACTCGCCGAATGAGAAACTTCATGTCACCTCCTACTTTTTGCCATCCGTGAGCAGCTTATTACCGAAATCTTGCGATCCGGAAGACAACTGCCCAGCGTATTTTGCCATGTAGTCCTGTACCACCTTTTTTCCGGCCACACCGCCACCCTTGAGGGCGGCCAGAATGGCCATCACGGCCATGTCCCGAACTGCCTCGGACCCGTCCAAGATTCCGCACTGCCCACCGCCGGCTTTGGCGATGGCCTTGAAGTTCTCGAGCGCGAGAGGGCTACCCTCTTTGCACTCGGAATCCTCGGGATGCGGAACGTGGAACGTGTGGATGATGACCTTGCTGTCGCGAAGAGTCTTGGCGACATCGGTCGCGACCCCGTTTGGAACGGGGTATCCTCGCTTCCGATAGTACACCAGTTCCTCTGCGCTGTGGGCACGGGCATCACCAATTATCAGCACCATGTCCACCACATCCTGCATCTGCACCACTTCGTTCAACCCGTATTCCAGAGCCTCGGGGTAAGGATATGGATCCTCTCCCCGCTCTCCACCGCCGGCCGCGTAGATACCGCGCAACCACTGCTTGATCTGGCCGGGGTCGTTTCTGAATCCGGAACGCTCGATGATCTTGCTGTCACCATAGTCTCGATATGCGATAACCTCGACCTGAAGACGCTCTCCGGCCTGCTCTCTTGCCCGCATGACAATGTCATCCATCTGATTCCGGACGCCATTGATGGTGGGTTGTTGAGAACCTGTGGCATCGATGAGGATCACGACCTTGCCCTCTTTCTGGGCCGAGGTCTGCTCTTCCTTCGCCTGCTGGCCTGCCTGCCGATACCGAGCCATACGATCTTCCTGAGACTCAGACAGCCGACCGACGGCGGTTGACTGAGGCTGCTGCCTGGCCACACCAGTTACGGTGCTTCCAGGCAGAGCCTTGGGCCCGCTGCCACTGCTGGAGCTCTGCTGGGCACTTCCCGGAGGAAGCGCGCGCTGAGGCTGCTGCTGGCCGCTGCTGCTTGCTGCTTGCTGCTCGGGGTTCTTTTTTTCTACGTCCTTGTCTCCACCACGAAGCTTGCTAAAAAGTCCCATCGTTCATCTCCTTATTTCTTCGGTTTTCCCTTATCAAGGGTCGCTCTATGCTTAGCAGCGTCCTTGAACAAACGTTCATGCTCTTCGCGCTCCTTGGGAGGAGCGGAGGTATGTCTGTCCGGATGGTGCTTGAGAGCCATCTTGCGATACGCCTTTTTGATTGTCTCAGCGCTATGCTCGGTGTCCCGAGCATAGCCGAAGAAATCGCAAGCGTCGCACCAGGCTTGCCAGTCCTTGTCGAACGTGGAAGCCTGTTTCGGATCTTGCCACTTGCCGCCACCATACTGCGCCTGGATCTGCTTGATAAAGGCGTCAATGTCGCCCCGTACTTGAGCGAGTGACTCGAGCAGTTCAATTACCTCGTCTAGCGACGAGGCATCGTGCACTGCTTTTTCGAGCCGCTCTTTCTCAACAACGAGACCGTCCATCAACGCTTCGTTGGCCTTAACCCAGTCCAAAACCTTCTGCTTGCGCATCAGGTCCGGATTCTGAGCCGGCCAATACTGCAGCATCCAGGCGATCTGGCCGCCCAGAACGGAGATGAGAAACTGAAAGTTACCCCATTCCTTCTGGAAATCGACCAGTAGAGACCGTGCTTCATTGGCTTCCTCAAGAGAAAGCCCTGTGGGGTTCGAACTGAACGGCTTGAGCATCTTGAGAAACTGCTCGAAAGCCGCCAGCTGAATTTTTCCACGGAGCCCCTCCGCCTCGGGCACCACCGCTAACATGATTCTGGCGGTGTCGAGGAGTGTTTCAGCCTGCTGGTGATTAGCCATGTGCATAGCTGAAATAATTTGGTCACGCGAACCGTCCGACAGCCTACCCCGAAACTCACCGAGCTCGAGGAGGATGCCGATAACCTGGTTGAGACGTACAAACTCCGCCGGGGACTTGGCGCGTATACGATCCACGTTGATCCCGTAAGCGGAGCAGAACTCCCGGAATGCCTGAACCGGCCCCGGGTGAGTCGCTAAAAGCTGAAAGTACTCACCCGGTATCCACTCCAGCCCCAGCCGCGCGAACAGAGCATTTGCAGCTCGTTTTTGCAACCGAGGCAGAGCGGGGTGTGCCGTAGGATCAAAACGAGCGAGTCGCGACCGTTTGGGAACCCCGCCGATGCCGGATCCCGAAACGCGCTGCACCCGCTGCTTGGCCTGCGGCCCGACAGACTGTGGGGTTGAAGGGTCAGGGACCCCCAACCGCCGTCGAAGCCCAATAGGCAGACGGTGGCCGAGGGCGAGAAGCACACTCAAGAACCTCTTGAGTAGCTCCTCTAGGGCGGACTTAATCATCGAACCTCCCTTGTGGCCATTCGTTAGCCACGTTTTTCGTTTTCTAAAATCAAAAAAATTTCCAAAAAAAATCCTCAATTTTCAACGATCAAGCCTGTAACAAAGATATTATCCTTGCCAGGCTAATTTAAGCGGAGGATATCTCTTCACCCTAACCCCTGGGTTCCCGCCTGCCTCCTTAGACGGAGTACGGCGGGCAGGTACCCCAGTGGGTTAGAAGAGAGCTCTGCTTAAATCAACCGAGCAAAAAGCACAATACCACCTTATTTTAGGTTATTTATTATAATTTTTGGTAGGTAATGTGGTTCATATAAGAACGAGCCAGAATATCACTTTTTTTTGATTTTGTCAATACCAAATCTGTTTAGCACCATATTATTGTATATTTGTCAATATATACGTGTGTTAGTTAGCTTGTTATAATAACAATATTATGAGTACAAAACAGCTGAATGATATTGTAAAAACCATTACTAAAGAAATACAGCCAGAACAAGTGGTGTTGTTTGGTTCACAAGTATGGGGTACTCCTCACATAGGTAGCGATATTGATTTATTAGTAGTAGCCAATACTACTGGTAAAATGGAGTATTTACGTAAAATACGCCAAGTTTTATTTGGCCACAACTTTCCGCCGATAGATTTAATCACCTATTCAGCCTCGGAAATTAAGCAGCGTATTACTCAAGGCGATAGTTTTTTGGCAGAAATTATGAACAGAGGCAAAATAGTTTATGAACGCTAATATTTTGCCGATCATTGTTCAAGAATGGCTAGACAAAGCTAATAATGATGAATTAAACGCTCAATCAATTTTAAAACATAAAGACGGCACACCAAGTGGTGTTTGTTTTTTGTCGCAACAAATGGCTGAAAAATATTTGAAAGCTTTTTTAATGTTTCATAAAAAACCATTACAAAAAATCCATGCGTTAGATCGGTTATTAGAATCTTGCATTGAAATAAATAATGATTTAAGCACACTGAAAGATGATGTAATTTTTTTAACAGATTTCTATATTTCCACACGTTACCCAGCTGATATACCGGATTCATCCTGGAATGACGCTGAACATGCTCTAACGGCCGCTAAGCATGTAAAAGATGTAATAATAAAAACATTAGCATTATCAGCGTCATCAGAAATTTAATCTGCGTAATCTGTGATTCAGCGTTTCAAATGATCCTGCATGCTCACTGGCTCATCTGGTTTGCCGTCTACCGCGTTAAAACGATCTAACACTTTATATTGTGGGGGTTCCACTGGTTCCACGATGGTAGAGACGCCCCGGCGGGGCGTCTCTACCTTGTTGGGCAACGTCTCTACCTTAGGTGTTTCTACAGGGGATTCCTGTGGGAACGCGATATATCGCGTTCTCTTCGCCTCAAATTTTAACAAATAATACGTATAAGACGCTAACAAGCCTAGCGCGCCAGCGGCTGCTCCATTGAGTGGTATATTTGGTTTTACTGGTCTATTACTAGTAACCGGCCCTTCAATTTGTTTTATGTATACGCTATCTCCCCCACCATAATAATCAGAGGAGTTAGTAGTTAACACCTGCGCAACACCGGTAGCAATGCCTTCCGCGTTAGCAGGATTAGTGCCATAACCAAATATTTTAATAATACCGGTTTCTGGCACTACTTCGGCGCTTACCAGTTTTTCCCAAGCACTTTTTTTATCATTCGAATCGATACTAAACTGCTCTGGTTTTACCTGGCCAGTTTCTAATACTCGATTCAAAAAATCTAGTGAAGTAATTACGTTTACCAAGCTGTTTCCCAAGCTAGCGGCCGCCCGTTGCGCTGTGTAGGAATCTACCGTAGCGCTTTGCTTTTGCACAATTAGTAAATCTACTTCCGATTTATATAATTGATCGGGAATAAACGATAAACCAACGGCAATAGCCGCGCATACTAACGTGCTGCATGTTATTACTAGCCAGTGTTCTTTAATCAGAAGTAAATAACGCATAAATTTATTTAGCCTTGCAATGTAGCATTTAAAATGTCTTTACCATCGAATTCAACTTTATGTGGCAACAAACCTCGTTCTAAGGCGTGTTGAATAACACTAAGGGCTTCTTTAGCAGCCGGATCACCAGCCGAAGCATGCTTAGAAATATCTTGAGCTACATCTACCCAACGCTGCGCTTGAGCGAGCAAACCTGAATTGCGTTCAAAGCCAAGTGAAAAATGTAAAAGAGGTTCACCATGATGCCCAGCTATTTCAGCAACCGGATAATGTGGCTTTAACACTCCGGATATTTTATCCATGGCTCTATGCATGCCTTCTGCTACTGCTTCCTTAATCTGGCCAACACTATTGGAAGCACTCACATGAATAGGTTCCACCCCAGCTACTTTGGTAGATATATCAATCTGCGCCATTTTTCCTATTACTTCCTCTTTAAAATAAACACCATGTTCATAACGTCCTTTACACGTAGAAAAACTATCTTCGACTTGTTTTAATAATTGTTTAGCCTGCCAGATAGTTTCAGCTGGTGCCCGCTGCGCTTTATAATCAGCCAACATATCCTGCATTTGTTTTACTTGTTGTTCTTGAGCAATAATATCTTTAATCGCTCCTACTCTCATTTCTGGCGGAACAAACTTGCCTGAGAGCGGTTCTCCATAATGGCTTAAATCAACATCATTATATTTTAATCCATTATTATATGGCGCAACAATTTTATCCCAATCTGCCGTGCCTGGTTTTACGGAAATTACTTCTGCTACACCATCATTATTATGCACGTAAAAATATTCTGGCTGGTGGGTAATTGGATTCGTTACTTGGCGTAACGGTTCATCAAATGGTTCATAATCGGAAGAAACATATAAATCTGTTTCTAAACCTTCCATGCTTGTACCAGGATTAGTACCTACCGCCGGAAAATGATAATCTACACCATGAAAACGTTCTGGGTGTTGCAACATATCAGTTTGGGTATGTGCCCACTGTTGCTCAGAAGTTAAAGCCTGCTCAATGCCGTGCGGATTCAGATCAGCACGTGCCCCAGCTGGTTCTACAGAATTACCAGCCCCATGCCCAACCCCGTGTCCGTGCGGCAAATCCACCGCTGGTGCCTGGTCACCGGCCTCAAACGAATAATGCGCCTGGCCGTCACTGCCTACATTAGCCACCACTTTATCACCTTCATGCGTTAAATTATACCACTGTCCTTTACTTTTTAATTCCTGCATTGCGTTAGCAAATTCTTTCTTCACCCAAGCCGATTCGCTTATATCGGAACTTTTATCATAACCTAATTCTTTCGCGTTTTGCCGGATTAAATGCAATAATGATCTTGACTCAAAATCCTTACCACTTGTGCCGGTAATTTCATCTTCAATTTTTACCATTGGCGCAGTATGATCTGGAGTCAACGTACCAGCTTCTTGCGCTCGAGATAAATCTTCCCGAACAGCGGCTGCTGCTCGCTGAATTTGCTCGTTAGTAAATGGCCGATCAATAATTTCCTGACGATCCTTAGCCCATTGTTTTTGAAAATTGGATTCTGTCTGAGCAGTGGCTCGTTGTGCTAACCATTCATTGAGTTCGTGCATGCCAATGGCACCCAAAGCCGCTCCGGCTACACCGCCAGCTACTTTATAGCCTAATTTAACATGATCAAATTGTTTTTGTTTTTCATAATGCTCTACAATATGATCATTCTGCTGGGTGGCTAACCCTAAGCTCATTCTAGCATCGTTAACTAATAATTCTTCTAACCGTTGCGCTTCAGTTTGTAAACGAACATATTCTATTGAACGCTGGCCTTGTTCATTGGTTTGGGCTTTAACATATTTTGGATTATTTAATTGTTCACGCACTTGCGCTAATTTTAAGCTTAACTCTTTCGGTGAAGTTACCTTATCAATATCATGTAATTCCTTAGCGGTAATAGCGCTGGCATACTCTGCGCCCATAACTGCACTAGCCCGTTTTGTACCAACTTTTTCACCTAACATCATGCCCAGCTTACCACCAGCTAGTGCTCCAGTATATACACGTAATCCAGGTACATAGCGAGTGGCTATACCAACGCCAGCAAATAAAAATGCTTGGATAGATTTTTCTGTAGTTGTATTTTTTCCAACCCCTAACGTAAGTACATTAGCTACTCGTTTTACCCAGCTATTATCCAGAGCCTTAGCCATTTTACCTGGCTGATTATGTTGCATATCTGCCTCAAATAAATCGTTACCAGCTTCTACTAAATATAGTTTTTTTACTGCTTCCGCCATTTGTTCAATAGGCTTAATCATTTTTTCCCAGGCATCTTTCTTGTTTTTATCTGTCGGATTGGCATCGTAATCATCTCGAATAGCTTCATAATTAGCTATGCCATAACGCTTGGCTAATTGATCCAATGAGCCACGTTCAATTTGGTTGGCTCGTTGTGATATTAAATGATCTAAACCAGTTTTAAAAGCACCTTTATCTTTATCCTTCGCTGCAACGTATTGTTTAGTAGTATTTTCTATTGAAACTTCTAATGGCACGGTACCGTCACGTTTGGTTTTAACTTTTTGTTCCACCGCCACGGCAATTCTGGCTAACACATCGTTAACACATTGTTTATATTTATCGCTATCTGTTTTTTCTAATTCAGAACGAATACCTTTTTCTTGTTTTACCGCGCCTTTTTTATCACGAAAATGTTCGTGCAAATTAAATACCATTCTGGCAGCCAACGCACCAGCCGCTCCAACTGCAAACGCTGGCATAGCTACAGCTAAGGTAGTAGCTGCCAAACCAGCCCCAATACCAACACCGGCTATGGTGCCAATTTTTCCGGCCGTCCGCCAAAAGCTTTTAGGTACCGCTGTCTGCTGATCGGCTCTAGCCTGTTCATACACCTGCTGATCCTGCATTAAAAACATCAGCTGCGCATCTGTTTCTGCCAAGCCAATATGATCGGCTAAATTTTTTAGTTCAGCCGCATCTAATTTTAATACTGTACCTGCTTTACCAGCATCTTTATTAGCTAAAGCACTAATTAATTTTTCTATGTATTTTTTTAAATCTCCGCCTTTAGCCAATTCCGCTTCCAAATTTTTCATTACAGCATACTTGTCCTTAGCTTCGTCACGTTTCGCTGTTTCCATGCGCACTGTATTTAATAATTCTTTAGTATTCGGTTGATCAGTAAATTTTTTGGCGGCACAGCTAGTTTCAATAGCCGCAATAAACCCATCATGAGCCTTTTTAATGTCGGCCGGATCTTTCACGTCCACTGTAATTTCCGCACCACCTTCCTCTAATTGATAAGTTACTACCGTTTTATCTTTATCAACATGCAATTTAAATACCGCTGGTTTATCAGCGTATTTTGCTTTCGTAGTTGGATTTACTGTATAATCACGCGTGAGTGTGTAATTTATTTCCGTATCTTTTTTATCTTCTTTTGCTTTACCAAGTGCTAAATATTCTGGTATTTCTTTACCAATTACGCCAACGCCTGGCAAATTCCATTCATCAGCAGCTACTGGACTATCTACTAATTTTTTAGCTTCGGCTTCTAATGCTGCTTTAGCTGCGGCAGTTTCTAATTTGGCTTTTTTTTCAGTACAGAATTTTTCGGTTTCTTTAACAAATTTATCATTAAATATACTTTGTAATACACCAGCATCATTGGCTTTTAATTTTTGCGCTTTAGCACTATCCGCTACTTTATATTCCACAGCCGCCGGCTTATTTGGTTCAATCACTATTTTAAAATAAGCGCCCGTAGAACTATAGGCCCTATCTTTGTATGGTTTAGTTAATGTAATGGTTCTAGATTTTCCTGCACTAACACTTTCAGAAATACTACCACTATCCAAATAGTCATCTAATGATAACTTTAAACTTTCATTATTAGCTAAATCGATTTGTTCATCATGAGCGTCGGTTAAATATTTTTCTATGGTACTAGTTAAATCTGCTTCATCTTTTTCTTGTTTAACTTTTTTATCGGCTTCCGTTTTAATAAAGTTAGTTACTTCACTTTGAAAATTTCTATATTCACGTACCGCGGCTGCTGGATTAGGTGCTGGTTTAGGACCAACGGTTCTGCCACCATATGCTGTATACTCAATAGTTACTCCATGGTCTGTTACTAACATAGTAAATTCAGCTGGCACAGCACTTAGTGCTGGCGTTCCTTCGTATGGCTGTATATAATTATAAGCTATGCTATCGCCTATAGAAGCCGCTCCACTAAAATCAGAGCGTGTTAATTCAGCATGACCTAATTCTGGCAAATCCAACGCCGCAAAAGCTTTCCCACCAATTTCCCAATTTACATCTCCGTCTTTAAAATTGGTAACGTATCGCTTATCAAGATCTTTTATCTGTTCTGCCGGTATTCCTTTGCGAGCTACTTCTTGAGCATTAACTACACCAACCATTTTAGCTTGATAAATCCGTTCAGTTTCCTTAGCTAAATCATCCAGCTGTTTTATTAATTGTTCATTATCAATTGTAAAACCTGTTATTAAAGTCATATCAAGAATATCTCTTAAATCAGATTTGAAACGTTGTTCGGCTCGTTCAATAACCTTTTGTAATTCTACCAAAGCTGCTTTAGCTGTGTCTTTAGCTAATTCTACATTTTCTTTAGCAGTAATTATTTTGTCTTCCGTGTCAGCGTCTTTCAATTCTTTACTAGCAGCTTTAAATGCATCACGAGCAGCATTTACATCTTTAACCGCTTGTTCCGCGCGCCCAACAAAACGTTGCCGTTGTTCGGCTGGATTAATAGCATCACCTGCACTCACTGGAGCACTACCAGCAGCTGAATCTGGTTTTGCTTTTTTCTTTTTCTCGTCTTTTTTATCTTTTTTTAGATCTTTATCGTGTTTGCCCATACAAGTTAGTTGTTATTAATATCTTGTAATATTTGTTGAATTTTTTGGTGATCGATGCGCTGCAAGGCCTGGTTAATTACGTCTTTTTTTTGCTGTTTAATTACTTTCATTTCTTTAGTAAAATCATGCACAATCTCATTAATACGCTTAATTTTTTCCTCAATCTGTGCGGGGGTTAAATCGGTAGCCACTAATTGTTTATTGAAATCATCCCCCATAAAAAATATAAATGATCAACGATCCTTTTTGTTTATTTATTTTTTACCAGTTTCTAAGAAATTTTTAGCTAGTTCATCTAAACCAACTTTTAATTTTTCGGAAAAATTTTCAATATGGCTTTCTAAAAATTGATTAACCGCTGCCTGATCTGCTTTACTTGGATTTTCTCCTACTAGTTGGTTAAACGCTACTACGTCTTGTTCTGGTAATTCATTTACTACAATCAAGCCAATTCTACGATACACTTGGGTTAATAATTGCTCGCGATAAGATAACTGAAAATTCTCTGGTAAATTATTATAGCCGGCTTCTGTTATGAGATAATCCACAAATGATTCTAATGGATTAGTTTGTGTAGAAGTAATATTTGACATAAAATATATTTTTTATTTCAATAAATTATTATTATAATACACTATTTTTTACGAAAAGTCAAGTAAAAACCACAAAGTACCGAAACAACCCCAATATACTGCGCCGCCGTTAAACCAAACCAGCGGCTATCTAGTATGCGATCAAAATCCAACATTACCCTGACTAATCCATCCCAGATTAAAAACAGACCTACGAAAAACGGCGGTTTTGTTTTTGTAGAGACGCATTGCAATGCGTCTCTACAAAAATGTTTAATCAACGTGAACACCCCAAACAACCCGGCGCCGCTAATGGCCAAATATAATCCATGGTTATGCCGCACTAGCCCATCGCCGTAATACACTTCCCCTAGAAAAAAATTAGTAACACTGCCAGGATGATCGAATATAAAAAAGCAGCCTAAGCGGCCAATAGCTAAGCCAAGCGGCAATACAAACGCGGCCAAATCGGCATATGGCCAGAATGGTAACTTTTTTTTACGTAAATAAATAACCGCGGTAATAATAGCCCCAAGAAATCCCCCACTAATAGACATGCCCCCATCCCAAATTTTAAATATTTCTACAAAGTTACTAGTAAAATATTGCCATTCAGTAATAACATAAAACAATCTAGAGCCGATAAACGCGGCTAACACTACCCAAAACGTTAAATCGATCATGGTTTCTCCGGATATTTTCCATTGCGCCGCTGAACGCTTGGCTACTAACGCGGCCGCTAAAATACCCAGTGCCACAAACAAGCCCCATACTTGAATATTGATGAGGCTAAGTGGAATTGTAGACCAGTGGAGATTGGGTAACATAGGGATAGACCTCATCCCCCTAACCCCCTTCTCCTGCAGGAGAAGGGGGAAAAATTAATTTAACCTCCCCCTCTTCCCTTTACAGGGGAAGAGGGGGCCGGGGGGTGATGAGGTCTTACGGATTAAGGTAAGTTTTTAATTCACTTTCCAAGTACTCATGATTCACATAACCATTCACGGATTCCAGTTTGCCATCGTTATGCCAAATAATCAAAGCTGGCTGGCTGTGTAAATCTAGGCTAACGGCTTCAGTAGCATCTTTGCTAATTTGCTGTTCTGTGGCCGGTAACGCTAAACACTGTTGAAATTGTTCAATATTTAACTCTAACGATTTCGCCACTGTTAATTCCGTTTCCGTAGACAAATTAATTTGAAACTCATATAACTGCTCCAGATATTCACGTAGCTTATTTTGTTTAGCCGCACATTCTGCCGCCATAGCCGCTAATTTTGCCTGCGGATGAATTTGCTCTAACGGATAGTGTTTGATAATTAAGCGCACATTATTAGGATGATCATTAACAAACTGGTTCACTTCCGGAAAAAACTTTTTACAAAACCGGCACTCTACATCTACATATTCTACGAGAGTGACTGTGTAATTTTCTTTGGCACCAAAAATATGTTGTTCGTCTGGCACTATTACACTAGCCTGACTAGCTGTAACCGGAGCGGTAGCGTCTTTTAATAAACTCGGGGTAAAATCTAGCGGCATAGTAGTATAGGTACCAATATTACCACCGGATAACGCGTACATAAAAAACCCGGCGCCAATTAACGTCATAATCAAAATTCCCACAACCGTACCAATAATAAACGTGAGCCTGGCATTGGAATGCGCCGTAAATAAATGTGGATCGGGTACTGACGCTGGCGTTGGCGTATTCATTAAGTTAATATATATGAAATTACGTAATAATTCAAATTCCTACCTCACCTCCAACCTCCTCTCCTCTAAGGAGAGGAGGAGAAATTTATTAAATTTTATTTTATTCCCCCTCTCTCCTTAGAGGAGAGAGGGGGTAGGGGAAGTGAGGTAGGCTGTTTAGGGGAAGGGGGTTAGGGTGATGAGGTCTTATTTACACAGTTTCGGCCAATCCTGTTGATATTGGGCTAAAGCTTTACCTAAAATAACTACCGCTTCTTTAATAATGGCGCTATCAATTACATAGCTTAACCGAATTTGATCTTTGCCTTTACCTGGCGTGCAATAAAAGCCATCAGCTGGCGATACACAAATAGTGGTGTTGTTGTAGCGGAAATCGGTTAATAACCATTTAGCAAAATGGCTGGAATCTTTAATGGGTAAACCAATAATAATGTAAAACGCGCCTTCTGGCTTACGTACAATTGCGCCAGGAATTTTTAACAACTCTTTATAAATTACATCGCGGCGTTGTTTGAACAACTTAATAGAAGGCTGATAATACTTTTTAGCATTTTCTAATAATTTCACTACCGCTACTTGCTCAATAGTGGGTACCGATTCACGGGCTTGCGCTAGTTTTAATAGCTCCGTCATGAACTCTTGGTTATGGCTGGCAATCGCCCCAACGCGCGCACCACATAAGTTAAAGCGCTTGGAAGTAGTGTCCGTAATAATTACTCGATCACGCACCGATTTGATTTTGCCCATGGATATAGCGGCTCGTTCGAAACCATATTCACGATACACTTCATCAGCGATAATCCATAAATTATTTTTCTTAGCAAATTGGGCTACGGTTTTTACTTCTTGTTCTGTAAACACCACACCGGTAGGATTAGATGGATTGCAGAACAAAATAGCTTTGGTTTTTTTAGTTACTTGCTTCTGCATCTCTTTAACCGGCGGTAAATGAAAGCCGTTTTTAATATCCAAGCTAATCGGCACTAATTTGGCACCTAAAATATCTAACTGGTTAGCGTAATACGGATAATACGGTTCTAATATTAAAATTTCATCACCCGGATCCAGTAAAGCCGCTTGCGCTAAAAATAACGCCTCTACGCCGCCAAGCGTAACAATAATTTCCGGGGCGGTAAAATCCAAACCAATGCTCTTAAAATACACTGCCCAAGCTTTTTGCGTTTCCGCTCGGCCTTGCGATGGAGCATAGGCTACTACTTTCTCATTATATTTTCTTACTTCAGTAAAAAAATCAGGTGGCGTTGGAAAATCGGGTTGACCAATATTAAAATGATGCACTTTCACCCCTTTGGCTTTTTGTTCGTTGGCTAAATTCACTAACTTACGAATCGGCGAAGCTTTGGTTTTAAGCACGCGGTTAGAGAGTTGGAGTTTTTTTTGAGACATAATTTATGTTACTTGATTAATTATTTAAAATTAGAAGCCCCCTAAATCACCTTTCCCCAACCTACCTCACCTCCCAGCCTCCTCTCCTCTCAGGAGAGGAGGAGAAATTTCTTAAATTGCATTTTATTCCCCCTCTCTCCTCAGAGGAGAGAGGGGGTAGGGGGAGTGAGGTAGGATGTTTAGAGGGGGTCGGGGGGTGATGAGGTCTTTCCCTTTTTATATCAAAAAAACCCTTATTTGACCAGGATCATAATCACATCACCAACATTCGTGCCGGTGGGGCCGGTAATAATATGACAACCTAATTTCTTTAAAACCGCATAAGAATCGTTATTGGTTAAATAATATTGTAGATTAATTTTTTTCGCTTTACTGCGTAACAATGTTTTATAATCAGCCAGTGCGCCGGCCACTGGTTTGGGAGTAAAACCGTCTACCCCATCGGTAGCCAGCGACATAATAGCAACATTTTTAGTTAAGTGAGGCAGTGCCGCCAACACTAGTTCTTGATTGCGGCCGCCGCTTCCTTCTCCAGTAACCGTAACGGTTGTTTCGCCGCCGCTTAATAATAATGCCGGTCGACGTACTGGTCGATTATATTTTTTTATTTCTTGCACAATAGCCATTAATACTTGGGTAACTTGGCGAGTTTCACCTTGCAACGTAGACGTTAAAATATAAGGATGTAATTTTAATTGTTTAGCAACATTAGCCGCCGCTACTAATGCCTGTTGGTTACTGCCGATTATAATATTATGTACATTATTTAATAACTGTTTAGGAGTTTCATGCTGATGTAATAAACGCTGCCAATGAACCGTGCATAGATTATAATGTTTTAACACAGCAATAGCTTCATCAGACGTAGACATGTCCACTGCCGTTGGACTTGAGGCAATAACATCTAATTGATCGCCAATAACATCAGAAATTATCAAACTAATAACAGTAGCTGGTTTAGCGGCTAATGCTAATTGGCCACCTTTGATGGCTGACAAATGCTTGCGTACCACATTTAATTCAGTGATATTCGCGCCAGCTAACATAAGTTGCTGGGTAAGAATAATTTTGTCATTTAACGATACTTTCGCAATTGGTAATGGCAATAAACTGGAACAACCGCCACTAATTAAACAAATCACCAGATCATCTTTAGTGGCTTGCTTAACTAATTGCATAACCAAACGTGCCCCGCGTTCTCCGGCCGCATTAGGCAAAGGATGCGACGCTTTATTAACAATAATATTACCAATGGTTTTGGTATGAGCCAACGGCACATTAATATAGCCAGCGGTAATACGCTTGCCTAATAAGTGATTAATTTGCTTGGCCATGCCATAAGTGGCCTTGCCGGCACCGACTACGTAAATATTTTTAAACTGCCGTAAATTATAACGCTGTTTGTTAATCACTAAAACACCACCTCGTAATTGTACGGCTTTAGCTAATAATTTTTCCGGCTGTAAAGCTTGTAAAACTGTTTTGGCGAGAATTTGTAAGATTTTTTTTGATTCCATAATTTTACGCATAGACCTCTATCCCCAACCCTTTCCCAACCTACCTCACCTCCCGGCCTCCTCTCCTCTAAGGAGAGGAGGAGAAATTTATTAAATTTTATTTTATTCCCCCTCTCTCCTCTGAGGAGAGAGGGGGTAGGGGGAGTGAGGTAGGCTGTTTAGGGGGCTGGGGGGCTTAGATTTTATTCACCGGGCTAATTAACGGCTTGCCTTGAATAAACGCCACGATATTTTTAGCGGCTAACATGGCCATAGCCGTGCGCGTAGTATAAGTAGCCGAACCAATGTGCGGTAACAACACGGTATTCTGCAAAGTTTTTAAACCGGCCGCCATTAACGGTTCTTTTTCATAAACATCCAAACCTGCTCCGGCAATGGTTTTATTTTTTAAAGCTGATACTAAAGCCTGCTCATCAATCACCGGTCCGCGTGAAGTATTCACCAAACAAGCGGTTGGCTTCATTATAGCTAATTCTTTTTTGCCGATTAAATGGTGAGTTTGCGGCGTTAACGGCACGTGCAGACTAACAAAATCGGCTTGCTTGAATAATTGTTTTAAGGTAACTGATTTGGCTTGTAAAGATTTATCCACCTCGGTAACCGCTCGATCATTATAATAAATAATATTCATGTTAAAACCATATTTGGCAATTTCAGCTACCCGTTTACCGATTCT
The DNA here is from genome assembly GCA_041660305.1 of Patescibacteria group bacterium. Classification (GTDB taxonomy): domain Bacteria; phylum Patescibacteriota; class Patescibacteriia; order UBA9570; family UBA9570; genus JBAZWO01. The sequence goes on from JBAZWO010000001.1 coordinate 135,633, forward strand.
GCCCATGCCTACAATGCCTAGTGTTTTGCCGTTAATATCATAACCCATATACAGCATTGGCCCCCAACCTGGGTACTTACCGGTACGCATAATAGCATCGGTTTCTACAATTCTTCTGGCCACTGCTAAAATTAAGGTAAAGGTTAATTCCGCTGTGGCAGTGGTAAGTACACCGGGCGTGTTGGTAACCGGCACCCGCTGAGCCGTACAAGCACCAATATCAATATTGTTAAAACCGGCACCGTAATTGGCAATTAATTTTAATTGTGGGTTCGCTTGTAAAAAGGCTTCGTCAATTTTATCAGTCAGAATTGGTAATAAAATATCGGCCTTTTTAGCACCGGCCAATAATTCTTTACGAGAAATAGCGCTGTTGGTTTTACGTAAAATAACCGTGGCATAACGTTTAATTAAATCGATGCCAGGCTGTGGAATGGGCCGCGTAATAAATACTACCGGTTTTTTTAATTGGTTCATAAATGATTAATTAACTTAATTATTGAATGATGTAATTTGGGATTAGCTACCACAATTTGCTGATTATTGGTTGGCCAATGCCAAGGTTGATTAGTTAATGTTGTAATTTTTCCACCCGCTTCCGTTACTAACAACGCGCCGGCCGCGATATCCCACGGATACGCTCCACCTAATATCCAAGCATCAATTCTGCCACAAGCTACGGCTGATAACACCTGTGCCGCTGAACCATAGGCTTTGTAATAAGTAGTATGCAAAGCCACTTTTTTACGTAACTCGGCAAAATACGCCTGATCGCTACGTTGAGGAATATTGCTAATCGACACAATCATGTTATCTAGATTATGTTGCTTACTAACCTGAATGCGTTTTTTATTACAATAACTGCCCTGTTTGTATTTGGCGTAAAAAAATTCATCGTGAATAGGGTCATAAATAGCGCCATGCAACACCTGGTTACCTTTAGCTAACGTTATAATAATACCAAATAACGGGATATGCTTGGCAAAATTATTGGTACCATCAATGGGATCAACAATCCAAGTATAATCACTTTTTTTATCAAGTAGCCCGGCTTCTTCGCTTAAAATATTGTGTTGGGGATACTTTTGTTGAATGGCTTTTAATATAATCCGCTCACATTCGTAATCGGCTTCCGTAACAATATCGTGAATGCCGGTTTTAATTTTACCAGTAGTAACCACGCCAAAATTACACTTAGCACTTTTGCCAGCGGCACGAATAGTAGTTTCGATAAATCGATCAATGGCTGTTATGCGCATGTTAAGCTAGTTTACGTTGCTGAACTTTTTTAATGGCGGCAATAATATCAGTAGCCGTTAAATGAAACTTGGCAAATAATTCTGGAGCACTGCCAGATTCACCGTAATGATCTTGTATACCAATAAACTCTATTGGCGCCGGATAATGTTTGGCTAGAGTTTCTGCCACGGCTCCACCTAAACCGCCAATTACCGTAGCTTCTTCAGCCGTTACTACCGCGCCGGTTTTCTTTACGGAATTTACGATAGTTTCCACGTCTAACGGTTTAATAGTGGTAGAATCGATCACTTCCACGCTAATTTGTCCTTCTAATTGTTTGGCCGCTAACAAAGCTTCATAAACCATTGGCCCACACGCTACTACCGTTACATCACTGCCTTCATAAAACACTTCCGCTTTGCCAATTTGGAACGGCGTTTCTTCGGTGGTAAAAACCGGATAATTATCTCTACCAAACCGAATATACGCTAAGCTTGGCACGTTGTGCGCCGCCATAGTGGCTTGCTTGGCTCGAATTGCATCACACGGCGCTAATACTACTCCACCGGCAATCGTGCGCATAGTGGCAATATCTTCTACGGCTTGATGAGTGGCACCATCAGGCCCCACTGATACACCGGCATGAGCGCCACCAACAATACCGTGCAGAGCACTGTAGCCAAAATTGGTACGAATTTGTTCCCAACAGCGGCCTGGCGAAAACGCCGCATACGAAACCATATAAGGTATTTTTCCAGCGGCGGCTAAACCAGCCCCGACCGTAATTAAATTTTGTTCCGCTACGCCAACTTGAATGTAACGCTTAGGAAATTCTTTTTGAAACCAATGACATCGCGTAGATTCGCTTAAATCGGCACACAATACTACCACGCGTTCATCTTTTTTTCCTAATTCTACCAACGCTTTGCCCCAACCATCACGGGTGCCGGCCATGGTTAAATTTTTGGTATCAAATAAATTGTTAACTAATTTTGCAGATTGTGATAATGGCATTGCAATATATATTAATGTTTAAGCCCCCTTTCCCAACCTACCTCACCTCCCGGCCTCCTCTCCTCTAAGGAGAGGAGGAGAAATTTATTAAATTGCATTTTATTCCCCCTCTCTCCTCAGAGGAGAGAGGGGGTAGGGGGAGTGAGGTAGGATGTTTAGTGAGTCGGGGGTGATGAGGTCGATCTATTCTCGTTCAATTTGTTTTTTTAATGTTTCTATTTCCTCAACCGCCTTGGCTAATTGCTCCTGCGTAGGCGGCTTGCCATGCCAAGTATAATCATCAGCCATAAAACTAACGCCATAGCCTGGAATAACATTGGCAATAATTAGTGTTGGCCGATTATGAATGTGTTTGGCTTCCGTCATGGCCCAGACAATTTGTTCCATATTATGGCCATCTATTTCCATTACATTCCAATTAAACGAACGATATTTATCACCTAACGGATCCAGCGGCATTACATCTTCCGTAGAGCCTTCAATTTGAATATAATTGCGATCAATAATTACGGTTAAATTATCTAGCTTTTTGGCGGCCGCAAACATTACCCCTTCCCAAATATTACCTTCTTGTTGTTCACCATCACTACCTACACACCACACGTGTTGCTTGGTGCCGTCCATTTTAAACGCATAGGCCATACCGGCCGCTTGCGATAATCCAGAACCTAGTGGACCACTGGTGGTTTCTAAGCCAGGCAGTTCAGTGCGATGTGGATGACCTTGTAAACGAGTACCTAATTTACGCAAAGTAAGTAGTTCTTCCCGTGGAAAAAAACCCGCTTGCGCCATAGCCGCATATAATACCGGGCAAACGTGGCCATGTGATAACACAATCCGATCCCGTTCCGGCCAGTCTGGCCGCTGTGGATCGATATTAGCTACATTTAAATATAAAGCCGCAAACACATCGGCAATCCCTAATGGGCCAGCCGAATGGCCAGATTTAGCCGCCGTTAACGCCTGCAACACATCGATACGAATATCCATGGCCTGTAGACGCAATTGTTTGATACTGGTTGTTTTCGTCATGAGGAAATTGTTCTTAAATTATTAATACTGTCTTCAATGTTAGAAGATTTAAAAATGAAACTATTGGCGCACAATACATCCGCTCCCGCTTTAATAATACTATCTTTCGTGGCGCTATTTACTCCACCATCCACCATAATTAATAAATCAGAACGTAATGAGCGCAGATAACTAATTTTTTGTAACACATCCGCATTAAACGCCTGGGTAGAATAACCCGGCTCCACTCCCATTACTAATACCGCGTCTAAATCGTTAATAACATCAGCTAGCGTATATGTAGCTGTGTGCGGATTAATCGCTATACCAGCTTTTTTGCCTAACTGCTTAATAAGCCGAATTTCTTCTACCAAATTACTACTCGCTTCCGCGTGAATAATCATTAACTCCACGGCTGGTAGAGCCCATTTTTTTAAATACAAAACAGGGTTTTTTATCATTAAATGTAATGATATTTTTACAGCACCCCAATTAATGGTTGCTAACAAATCTGGATCGTTCACTGTTGTATTAGAGACAAATTCACCATCCATAATATCTAAATGCACCATAGAGCAAAATGGTTTTACTAAAGCTAGCTTGCGCTGGATTTCACTGGCTTCTTGCTCCAAAATAGCCGGATAAACTTGAATAGTGTTAGACATAATTTAAACTTGCTCTTTTAATGAAATTTTATCTAATCGACGCTGATGCCGAACCTCACCAGAAAATGCTGTAGTTAACCATTGTTGAATCATGGTTTTGGCGGTAGCTTCATCTAACCAATCGCCCGATAAGCCTAATACATTAGCATTATTATGTAAGCGTGAATGAACGGCGGCTTCTACATTAGCCGGTGCCACGGCGCGCACTCCTGTTATTTTATTCGCCGCAATAATTACGCCCGCGGCGGATCGACACGCTAAAATACCCTTGTGTTCAGTAGGATTATTAGCCACTGCTTCGGCTACCGCAAACGCAAAATCCGGATAATCATCCTCTGGATTAAGCTGAAATGCCCCCTTGTCTGCATAGGCTATGCCGGCATCCTTTAGCCATTGTTTAATTTTCTCTTTTAAGTGAAAACCACCGTGATCGGCTCCTAAATACACCATAGTTAAATTATTATAGCACGTTTTAAAGCATGAGCAATACAGACCTCATCCCCCTAGCCCCCTTCTCCTAACAACCTACCTCATCCCCAGCCCTTCTCCTCTCAGGAGAAGGGAGTTATACTACTATTATTGAGCGCTCACATTTTTTTAATTGAGCGTTTTTATATTTATTTTTTATGTTTATTCGTCCACAACAATCTAACACCATTGAATTACAACATCGTTTACAATATATCGCTAAAAAATTTCGTAAAAAACCAACCGTAACTGAACAAAAATTATGGCAATATTTACGAAATCGTAAATTAAATGGTTTAAAATTTAATCGACAACATCCAATCTATCAATACATTGCTGATTTTTATTGCCATGAGTATAAGTTGATTAGGGATTTAATGTTAAAAAAATATGACTATACCGTATTACGTTTTAATAATGAACAAGTGATGAATAATATTAGTTATGTGTTAAAACAAATTAAATCTACTCCCCCTTCTCCTTAGAGGAGAAGGGGGTTGGGGGGATGAGGTAGGATGTTTAAATTAGGGAGAGGGGGCTAGGGGGATGAGGTCTATTATTGCAAAGTCTGTAAAGCCTCTTCCCATTCTTCTAACGTATACACTCCGGTTAGTTTCACGCCGTTTACAAAATAAGTTGGGGTACGATCTACTCCCGCTAACACGCCGGCATCAAAATCTTGTTGCACCTCTTCCTGATATTTTTGACTGCTTAAACAGCTGGCAAATTGGGTACCGTTTAATTTTAACTTATCCGCCCAGGTTTGAAAAATATTAGCTTGAGTAATATTTTTTTGTTCAGCAAACATTAAATCATGATACGCCCAAAACTTGTTCTGCTCATTAGCACAATTTGCCGCTAACGCTGCCGGCCAGGCTTGCGCGTGTAATGTAGTAAGTGGAAAATCTCGATACACAAATAAAATATCATTAGGATATTTTTGCACTAATTGTCGCTCAATAGCATAAGCCTGTTCACAATACGGACACTGAAAATCCTCGAACGCAATAATTTGCATAGGCGCTTTAGCATTGCCCATCGCCGGATCGTTATCGATAGTTGGTAATATAACACCTAGGTTATTAACTGGGTTTGCATTTGATAAAACAGTTTTGTTACTACTCCACCAAACATAACCAAACGCTACTGCACCAATAGCCCCACAAATAATTAATAAACTAACAACAAGTTTTCCACCAGTATTTTCCATATTATTTTAATATCTGTTCTTTAAGTATACAAAAAAGCGTGGTTTTACGCCACGCTAATTTGTGCTGAACTAGCAATTACAATTGCCACCACAGCAGTCTCCACCTTGTTTCATAAAATTTAGTAATAAATAATTAAACTAGCACAATTAGTGTACCATCAAAACCCTACATAGTCAACTTCTTCCATTAATTGGACGCCGGTTTTATCACGCACTTGCTGTTTTACATAAGAAATTAATTGCACAAGATCATTCACGGTAGCTGTACCGGTATTTAATATAAAATTGCCGTGTTTTTCAGAAATCTTCGCTCCGCCTATTTGATAACCTTTTAAGCCTAACTCATCAATTAGCTGTCCAGCGGATTTAGTAGTTTGCGTAAGTGGATTTCGAAAAGCACAACCAGCACAAGCTACACCAATATCTTGTTGTTCGGATTTTAATTTAGTTAACGTTAACACAGTTTGTTTTAGTTCAGCCACGGGTTTGGTTTGTAAATTAAACGTAGCCGCTAAAATAACCCAGCGTTCGTGTTTAAAACGGCTAGCACGATAACTAAATTGGCAAGCTTGGTTAGAAAATGTTTTCTTATTGCCGGCTAAATCACACACTTCTACACTGTGCAATACTTGGCTAATATCTGAACCACGACAACCTAAATTCGCCCAAATAGCGCCCCCAATCGAAGCCGGCACACCACTGGCATATTCCAAACCACTGAACCCCTGTTGCATGCAAAAACGAATTGCTCCATTTATTGGTACCCCCGCTTCAGCATATAGCTGTTGCTCATTAATAATCCGTTGTTGATTAAGCTCCATTTTAATTACTAAACCAGGAAAACCACGTTCACTTACTAAAATATCGCTACCACCGCCTAAAATAAATACCGGAATTTTTTCTGCTTGAGCCATTTGCAAAGCCGTGATGACCTGGGCTTTGTTTTTGGCGCGCAAAAACAAGCGCGCCACGCCGCCTAACTTAAATGTGGTAAAGGGAGCTAGCGCCACGTTTTGCTCTATTTGCTCTATTGTTGATAATTGGTTAAACATAATTCTTCCGCTATAGTATAAATATCGCCCGCGCCAACAATTAATACTATATCATTGGCTCGAACTTGTTCAGCCAATAACTGCTTAGTATTAATATGCTTGGCTGAATAAAAAACTTGCTGTTCGCTAGAAGGTATCGCTTGCACTAAATCATTGGATGAAATCGCTTGATCGGATTGTTCTTCTCGACCTACTACATCAAATATTTCTTGAATAATTAGTATATCAACATTATGAAACGCATCAATAAATTGATCGAATAATTTTAACGTCCGATTATGTTGGTGTGGCTGAAACACCATTACAATTCTTTGTTGTGGATAGCGCTCTTTAGTGGCTTTTAATAAATTACGAATCGCTGTGGGATGATGGGCATAATCAGAAATCACCAACGCATCATGATACGTGCCTACTACTTCAAACCGGCGAGCGGTACCGGTAAAGCGTTTTAACCCTTCATAAATTTTATCCGGCGTAACACCAATCGCCGTGGCATAGCTAATTACCGCTAAGGCATTGTACACATTAAAATCACCCGGCACGTTTAATTCGTAAGTAGTACCATTTACGGTAAAATGCTGCACGTTTTTATATTTTAAAATAGTGTGCGCTCGAATATGCGCCCGCCGATTTAAACCATAGGTAATTGTTTTGCCGGAGTAATGAATCATGGCACTGCCTGGATCATCAATGTTTTGTACAAACACGCCATTAGTTGGCAGCTTATTAACATAGGTTTGAAAAGTGTCTTGAATATGTGCCAGATTACGATAATAATCTAAATGATCCGCTTCAATATTAGTTAATACAATAGCGTTTGGACATAGCTCTAACATATGCGCATTATGTTCACAGGCCTCAATCACACAATACTCGTTATTGGCACTGGTACGAATATTACTATTTAACACCGGTACGGTACTACCAATTAAAGCCGTGGGGTCTAAGCCAGCCGCTTCTAACACTAAGGTTAACATGGCCGTAGTAGTGGTTTTACCGTGGGTACCAGATACGGCAATGCGTTGGTGAAATAGGCTCATGAATTCACCTAACGCGTGAAAATAAGTACATTTTTTTTGATTCAACCTTAATGAACGAATAGCCTGTCGCTCAATATTATCAGCCGGCACTGCATCAGAATATACAAATAAATCGGCTTTAGCCGGCACATTACTAGCCGCCTGTGGCACGGCTACAACAATTCCTTCCGCTCGTAACGCTTTAGTAATAGCCGTTTCAGCTACATCCGAACCGCTCACCTGTTTGCCTTGCGCCTTTAGCAAACGTGCCAAGCCACTTACCCCAGCTCCGCCGATACCCAAACAATACACTTGTTTTATTTCAGAAAAGTTCATAGCAATATTATAGCATAATATCAAAGTGTAGAGACGCCCGGCCGGGCGTCTCTACTTTAATGATTTATAAAGGTTCAGCTTTTGGAGAAGGGATAGATTGTATAATACGAAATATACCTTCAGTATTAGCACAATTTACTTTTTGTTTACCACCAGCCGTTTCAATTAAAAGGGGATGTTCAATTTGAACCCACCCTTTTTCGAGTTCTTTGTCTCGATTTAACATGTTTTTTAAATACTGTTTGGAATTCACCGAATCTGTTAAAACTTCAATAACGTCTGTAATTACAAACCACCACTCATTACGATAAATGGTTTTTCTAATAGTTTTGCCTCTAAATAAGGCAATTTGCGTAGTTGAGCTGGCATTGATCATAGTTTTTGATAGTTACCTAACCATGATTTTATGTACCTCCAAAATGAGATTAATAAAAGCATAGTCGCGTTAATTAGTGCGTATACTTTATCATTTATACCACAGCTATACAAGCTTTTTCTTCATCAATTTCCCGATCATATATAATGACCCGGTAACTAACCCCAAATCTTTAGGTTGCAACATTGTTTGTAATTTTTGATAAGCTAAAATAGGATCTTTTTGCAAAATAATTTTAAGACGCGGATTTAATTGTCGGGCAACTTGCCGCAAAGTTAGCAAAGACATGCCTTGATCAAACGAAGTTAAAATTAATACATCGGTAAATTTTAATAACGATCGCAAAGTGGCAGTGGCATCTTTTGAATATTTTAAGGCCAACAACACTATCACTTGATTATAATCTTTAACTTTAACTACTTGGCGCAAAGAATCGGTAAAAGCGCGCATTTTTTGCGGATTATGCGCGCCGTCTATAATTATTAATGGCTGTTTACTTACTACTTGAAAACGCGCTTTAGATTTAACCTGTTTTAAGCCTTGATAAATAGCCGTTTTATTTACATGCAACGCTTTAGCTACTGTAATTGCCAAAATAGCATTGCGCACCTGATATTTACCTACTAAATTTAACTGCACATTTTTAAAAGTTTTATAATTAAATACCGTGCCGGTTAAATTTTGTTTTAAAATATCAGCCTCATTTAAATTAAGCTGGCGGCCGCATTTTACATAAGTTGAGCCGGTTAAACCGATACAGCCCGGCTTAATAATAACTTCTTTTTCTTTGGCAATCGCCCGCTTGGTTTTGCCCAATAAATCAGTGTGGTCTAGGCCAACATCTGTTACCACCGCTACTTTAGGAGTAACAACATTAGTGGCGTCTAACCGTCCGCCTACTCCCACTTCGATCACGGCATAATCAACTTGACTTTGGGCAAAATAATACAAAGCCAGCACGGTAAATAATTCAAAATAAGTGAGCTGTAAATCTTTGATTTTTTCCCAAACAGAATTCAATAATTTCACAAAAGCAGTTTCACCAATACTGCGGCCGTTAATTACCAATCGTTCCAACGGCCCGGTTAGATGCGGTGAAGTATAAATGCCGGTTTTGTAACCAGCTGAACGCAGAATAGAGTAAATCATCTGGCAAGTAGACCCTTTGCCAGAAGTGCCACCCACATGAATCACTTTATATTTTAACTGCGGATTGTCTAATCTAACCACCGCTTGCTGTACGCGTTCCAATGTATAACAACCAGTGCCGCGCTTAGCATCTTGCTTATGTAAATAATGCTCGATATCGGCTAAAGAGGTAAAAAATGGCATAAGCACATTATAGCTAGCTTGCCTCTTTTTCGACACTGGACAAAATCGAAAAAATGTGATAAAATATTATCATAATTATGAGAACTGGAGTAGAAAAATTACATAGACCAGTAGACAAAAAACAAAATCCTTGGTTGGCACGTGGAGTGGCAGCCGCGGCTTTATTAGGTATTGGCGGAACTGCTTATGAAAGATGTGCTGCACCATCAGAACCAGATCCAACTGCTGATACAAACCCAGATACAACGAATGATAGCAACGATAAAAAACCTATTCCGAGAACAACGAGAGACGTTGCAACACAAGCCTTGCCGCTTAATCTAGAACCTGCAAAACCATCAATGATAAATGATTTAAAAAAATGGCAAGAAATAGAATCAGAAGGAACTTATACTTTGCCTAGCCGTGTTGATTTAATTAATGATTTATTTTCCGCTTTGTCTCAAGACATAAAAGATAACCTCGTTGTTCGCGCTGACAAAAATACTGAATTAGCCATTACATTATATAATGTAAATCAAGATTCTTTGCTTTTATCAGTAAATGAATCAGGTAAATATATATTATCAACTACTAGTTATAATGAAAACAGAAGAGTTGATGTTTCTCATGATGTAGAAATGTTTGATAATGTAGATGAAGTAGTTAAATTTTTACATAAACTGAAAACAAAGCTCGACCAAAATCAACCCTCAACTGGTCCTAACCGTGCCACAGAAGCAAGTAGAGCCGGAGGAATTATGGCTGAATTTATTAAAAATTATAGTACTAGTGAAGAAGAATAATAGGTATATAATTCTTTAAAATAAACTCCATCCAGCGCTACGCTTAAACAATCCGTACACCATTTTGTTTTATTTCCGCCACCAAAGAAGATGTAATGACGCTGAAATCTTTTGGACAAAAACCAACCGGTTCAATCATGGGGTCAAGATTTTTTGGCCGCTTCTGCCACAAATATTGCAAAGCCTGCCAGGGCTGTTTAAATTTTGCAGAAATAATACAAACATCAACATCGCTCCAGCGGTGCTGTGTTCCTTTGGCATACGATCCGAATAGATATACTTGTTTTACCGGTATATTATCTGTTTCGATGTCCTTGACAAATGCGTTAATAGAATTAATTATTTTTTTGGATATTCGTTTTTTAACCATAAAAACATCTCTTTAGCTTTCTTTAAATTATCTTTTCAATCGCTAAATGTGCATAAAACAACGACGCATCATAATGTTTAGTTTTAAATAAATCCAAAGACGTTTTCCAATTACGCTCAGCTGATTGCCTCCAATAGTTAATTTGTTCTTCAAGTATCATAACTGCTAAATTTTATCATTTTTTTTAAATAAAATCAATCATGGCATTTACAAATCCCTAAATTAGGCGTAAAATAGGGAATGTAATCCTTAAATTAGACATAATATATATTCACTAAGCTACTTTTGTTGTTCATGATTGTTTAATAAATTTTGACGTGCTGAGCAGAAAAAACATAAAAATAAACTCATTAGACGTGAAGTGAGGTAGAACGATAAGACACCTAGCGACGTCTCTGTTTAGCGCCGTCTGGGGAAAACTTGGCTTGAAACAAGTGTGTTTTCGTGATAACATGCTCGTACTTATGGAACAAGATACAACTAAATTAGAAATTTTACAGGCCATCAATAAATTTGCTACTCGTGTTGAAGAAAATTTTACTGAAGTTAAACAAGACATTAAAGATATTAAGAAACGGGTCACAAATCTGGAAACTAAAGTATCTTCAATTGAGACTAGAGTTGGATCACTTGAAACAGATACTAAATCAATAAGGTCTCAAATGGTAACAAAAAGTTATCTGGATGATAAGCTGTCCGACTTGCACGGTGAAACTATTAAATTAACAAAACAAACCAATAATAAAGTCGTTAGTTTGGCTAATCATCTCCATAATGAAGAGAGTTTATCCACCAACAGTCTAAAACAAGTAATTGCTTTACCGCCATTTGCGGTTTAAGAAGCTTCACCTTTGATTATTTTGTAAAATAATTTCTAAAATCTAATTGGGTAATTTTAGAAAAATCAGTTTTGCTATTTTTTGCAATATAAGTAATGGCAAAAACTGGATTTACATTATAGTCGAGTTTTTCAAAATGTAAAATTTCCCCCAAATCTTGTTTTAACTTATCGTAATCTGGTCGATACTCATTCAGGTTAAGGCCGATAGGATTGTAACACAACACCCAGCCGTAATATTTATGCCGGTGACTTTGAAAAATGGTTTGCCAATCAGGCGCCGTACTGTCAAAAAAATGTTGATATGGATTTACGCCAAAACCATAATATGGTAAATCCGCTAAACCAAAGCCACCAAAGCGCGGCACGTTCAATTCAATCGGCATAAGCCTACCATTCTTTTCCTTAAATTCAGCGTGAATTGGTAAATTTTTTATATGCAATTTTTTATTTAATGCAGTAAATAAATCAACCACTTGCTTAGCGTAAGTATGATAAATTTCTTCATTCGTATAATACAGCAGGTGAAAATAATCCTGAATAGCAGACAGAGGATGATGACAAAAATTCGTTATCACCGGATTACCGGTAGCATTGTAAAATAGATCAAAGGTATACTCATCACCGGTGATATACTCCTCTATCAAAAAATCATTACTAGTAAATACTTGGGATGAAAAAAATGAACCGCTCTTTTGAATTTCAACTTTAAGTTCTTGCGCTAACCGAGCTAAATTAGTTGTACTATCCATTGCTCTAACGCCGATACCAAAGAAGCCCTGCTGTGGCTTAATGATATACTTCTTGCCCGAAGCAATTTTTACGGTCGGTAATTTATCAAGCGTGATCGCTGCAAAATAAAAATCACTGTGGCTATCCTGCAGCAGCTCACGGCATTGCTTTTTATTTTTTATCTGCTTAATTTTCTGCGGTGTAGTATTACTGGAATATTTTTCCAAAACACTTGGTACTGATGTTTCGTCTGGTACGTAGATATAATCATCTGTCGTAAATTCCACTTTTGCGACATTGAGTTCTGCTTCAGATAACACGCTGTAGTCTTTATGATATCTCAAGGCAGTTAAAAGTGGCGACGTATAATTATGACCCGTGATGATATATTTCATAAAATTAAAAATAGAGTTATTGGCAATAGTTTAGAAGTAAACTACATTCTGACAAATACATCCATGCATATTTATCATTTTTATTACCTAATGTTAGATATTTATATAAGAGATAATCTTTTTTGTCGGAATCATTTGACACTATTGAGAACACTTGCTACCTTACACCAATGGATGCGCTGCTACTCCAAAAACTCACTCAACTTGGCCTACAAAAAAATGAAGCTAAAATCTATTTAACAACTCTAGAATTGGGTCAAGGAACAGTGACGACTATTAGTAAAGCTGCCTATATGAACCGAACAACTGGCTATGATATTCTGGAACGTTTATGTGTGTTTGGAATTGTGAATCGCAGTCTGTTGAAGAAAAAACGTATTTATATTTCTGAGCCACCCATTCGCCTAAAATATTATCTTGAAAATAAAAAAAGACAGGCGGAGCGGCGGATGGAAGAACTAGAAACTATGTTGCCAGATTTAAAGTCGCTCCACAATAATACCAACCTAAAACCAATCATTAAGTTTGCTGAAGGTAAAAAAGCCATGGAACAAATGTATTATCACAAGTTGGATTCTAAAAGCACCATCTACTCTATCCTGAATCAAAAAAATGTGAACCTGTTTGATGAAATGGGATCCTTTCAATCGCTTGAACGCTTCAAACGAGGCATTAAAGAAAAAGTTTTGGCCATAGAAAATGACGAAGGTGTTGAGTGGTATAAAAAAATATATGGAAAAAATAAAAAAAGACAGGCCAATACGGAATATCGCTGGATCAAAAATGAACAGCGCGGTCAAACCGGCGGTGAAATAAGTATCTTTGATGATAAAGTCAATGTGCTGCTCTCGAGCTCGACGGAAAATATGGCCTTTGAGATACAAAGTCAAACCTTTGCCGATTTTCTAAAAGTCACGTTTGAACTGGCCTGGACTAAAGCGCAAAATAAATTTTGAACCAAACGCCCCTGAACAGCGTTGGATTTGAATAATAATCCATGAATCCTGTTTAGCGACGGTTCTAACAAAATAGCGCCGTCTGGGGAAAACTTGGCTTGAAACAAGTGTGTTTTTGTGATAACATGCTCGTACTTATGGAACAAGATACCACTAAATCAGAAATTTTACAGGCCATCAATAAATTTGCTACTAACGTTGAAGAAAATTTTACTGAAGTTAAACAAGACATTAAAGATATTAAGAAACGTGTTACAAAGCTTGAAACCAAAGTAGAATCTATTGAAACCAAAGTAAAATCTATTGAAAACAAGGTAGGGTCTCTTGAAATTAATGTGGGATCACTAGAAACCAAAGTCGGATCACTTGATACAACTACTACATCAATACGGGCTCAAATGGTAACAAAAAGCTATTTAGACGACAAATTGGCTGACATGTACGGAAAAAATATTACTCATACTAAACAAATCAACACTAAAGTTGTTTCTTTAGCTAATCATCTTCGTGATGAAGGAAATTTATCCACCAACAGTCTAAAACAAGTAATTGCTTTACCGCCATTTGCGGTTTAAGTATAAATAATTTTGATTTTATCTGCCAAATTTTGAGCGGCGTTGGGCTTATTTAAAGTTTTATTGTTTTACCAAACGTAAAGCAATCATATCCATCGCAAACAAAGGAGCGTCGTATTGAGCAATGCCATTGTTACTAATCCTGGCACTGGTGCGATTGGCCAAAAAAATATAAAACAATTCTTTATTGTGATTAGCTTTTACTAAAAATCCTTGTTTTTGAGCAATCAAACAAATTAATTCTCGTGCTTCGGCCATATCACTTATATATTTAACCCGATCATTTATCGTCATAGGGTCTTCCTTATAACCATGTTCAATTAAGCAAAAACTACCGCCTGGCCTTAAAACCCGACTAACTTCTGTAAAAATGGCTGTAATTTGTTCTGGAGTAGCCAATCTGGTGTTCCTTTTGGATTTAGCATGTAAATTATCTAATAAATGGTCCTCGTAAACCTGATCCATACTATCAGCTCGATAAGGCAACGCTAAAGCATTACCTTGTACTAAACATAAATTATTTTCTCCTTGATATGGCTGAATTAGTTTTACCTGTTTGTCTTTTATTTCAACTACATGATTATGTGAACGCCGATCAAGCTTTTTACCAAATTTAGCAAACTCACGAGCTGAGTATTTCCCTAAAGAGCCAAGTAATAATAAACTTGGGGCATTGGTTTGCATGCGTAATTTTAAAATTTCTTCCGGACTAAGTAACTCTAAATAAGTAGGCTCGTTAATTCCAAAAGTAGAATTAAATGCTACTAAATGATTTTCTAAAGTTTCCTCTAAATGTGGGTATTTTTCGATCGTTTCCAATGAATCTTTTTGTATCTTTAAAATAAGCTCTTGTAATGAATAATCCCTTGACACAACTCCGGCGGATTTAGCTTCTTCTAAAATTTCTACTAATACTGAATCGTCATGTAACACTAATTTTTTATAATCCAGTATTGCTTTGAATCGATCCGGCATTAATTCTTGTTCAACATCTTCATATGACTCGTTACCATTAGTAATGGTACTAGCAATCTCTGCTATTGTTCCACCCGCCTTTCGTAATTCTGCAATAGCGTTTTTGCCGGCTTCACCCTGTTGTAATAATAATCTAAAACCAAGATAAATTAATTCTGGATCTCGTCTATTTCTTAATAATTCCTCCTTAACTAGCGCAACATCACCGGTTTGAGCAACTTTAAAAATTTCCGGCACTGGATAATTTTGTCTACTTTCAACGCGAATATCTCGTTCTGGTAACATATTCTTTTAAGGATTTTAGCAAAATGTAAAGCATTATTCAAGAGCAAAAATAATTTCAGCCAAAAGCCGGGCGGCATTGGGTTTAACCAATGATTTTATGTTCTGGCTCAGTTGTTGTTGTAAAACTGTATTATTTAGTAAATTTTGAATAGTTTTTGTTAATAATTGCGCTGTTAATCCTGCTTGAGACAGAATAATTGCCACTTGGCGTTTCTTTAAATACTCCGCATTATATTCCTGATGCGAATGGGGAATGGGGATAATAATAGCCGGCTTGCCTAAAAGCGCTAATTCGGAAATAGTGCCTAAGCCGGCTCGGGCTACTACTATATCGGCTTTATGTAAAGCCTCGGCATATTCACTGGTTAATAATTCAAACGCATGATAACGAGTGTGTTGAATATTCGGATGTGTTTTATTTTTGCCAGTAACGTGAATGACGTTCGCTATATCACACAAGTCTGCACTGACTAAATCGTTAATGGCTTGCGCGCCGGTACCGCCGCCGACGATAAATACTGTTGGATAATTTTGATCTAATTTAAAATAATTAGTAGTAGGAGTTAAATCGCGCACCGGATTGCCAATCCACTCGGCGCCGCGCAATGAAATATCATTAAAAGCTTTGGTAAGCGCCATAGCAAATGGAGCGGTTAAACGAGTAGTTAAGCTAACCTGTAAATCTTGCTGGTGCACTACTATTTTTACCCCGCAACACCAGCCGGCCCACACCACTGGTGGAGCAATAAAACTACCAGCTGATATAATTACTTGCGGCTTATATTTTAAAATTAAATATAACGCTTTAAAAAAAGCTAATTTAATAAAGATAATATCAATAAAATTGCGCCAAGAAAAATAGCGCCTAAATTTGCCAGCCGGAACGGTTAAATAAGTAAAACGCTCCCCTACCAACATGCGCTCTACACCGGTTTTAGTGCCGACAAAATAAATTTTAGCATCAACTAAATGCTCGGCCACGGCCAACAACGGCATTACTGATCCGGCGGTACCACCGCCTACTAAAAAAATACCTACCTCATCCCCAACCCTTCTCCTCAAAGGAGAAGGGAGAATTAGCTTTTCATTATTCCCCCTCTCCTCAGAGGAGAGGGGGCTAGGGGGTGAGGTAGGACAAGTTTTCATTCCGTTTGCCGTGAAATATTAATTAAAATACCAATAGCCCCTAACAAAGTAATTAACGAGGTGCTACCATAACTGATTAATGGTAAAGGAATGCCAGTTAATGGCAATAAACCAATCATGGCCATAATATTTACAAACGCCTGAAACGTAATCCAAGTAGTAATTCCACCAGCTAACACTTTACCAAAAATATCCGGTATTGTTCGCGTAATTTTAAAACCTTGCCACATAATTGCACTGTATAACACCACTAAACCAGCCGTTACAATAAAACCCATTTCTTCAGCAATAACAGCAAAAATAGAATCAGCCGCTGATTCTGGTAATAAATTCCATTTTTGGCGCGATTGACTATAACCTAACCCTAATAACCCACCAGAACCAACTGCTAATAATGATTGGCTGACCTGGTACCCAGCCCCTTGTTTATCAGATTCAAGATTTAAAAAAATAGTAATGCGATCACGTCGATAAGCAAATTGATTTGGCATAACTACCGGCAATACCCCAACCATTAGTGTAAATATTATTAAACCTAAGCCACTAATGATTAACATGTGTTTCCATGGTACTTTAGCAATAAAATACCCAGTTAACGCAATTATACTAATTACTACCATAGTACCTAAGTCACTTTGAATTATAGCCACTAATATCGCTACTACAGTTAACATAATTAAAAACGGCAATAACCCAGTTAATGTATGTAATTCATCTTTTTTAGATTCTAACCACGCACCTAAATAGATTAAAAAAGTTAGTTTTATCAATTCGGATGGTTGTAAAATAATACCGCCAATATTTAACCAACGACGCGCTCCTAGCCACTCCTGCCCAATATGTGATTCTAATACCAATAACGCTAAAATAAGGGAAATCACTAATAACAGTACAGCGTATTTTTTCCAAATATGATAATCTACCATTGATAATAACCAACAAACCGGCAAACCAATGAGTACGCCATACAACAACTGGTGTGATAAATAATAATATGGTGTACCTTTATTTTGTAAACTTTCTACAATACTGGCTGATGATAACATTACTAAACCAAACACCAATAATACTATAATTAAACCAACTAAGTTAATATTTGGTTCATGCCAACTAGATTGTTTACCAGATCTTTTTCGTAACGTTCGCCGCATAGTATATTATCGTTTTAATATAGCCATATAAGCTTCCCGTGGAATATCTACTTTGCCAATGGATTTCATTTTGGCTTTGCCTTTTTTCTGTTTTTCAAGCACTTTGCGTTTGCGTGATAAATCGCCACCATACAAGCCGGCGGTAACATCTTTACGCATGGCAGCTATTCGTTCCGAGGCAATAATTTTTCCACCAATGGCGGCTTGAATTTTTACTTCAAACATCTGGCGCGGTAAAATTGGTTTTAAATCACTCACAATGGTACGGCCTAACCGCTGGGCTTCAGCTTCATACACAATCGAGGCTAAGGCTTCTACTGGATCACTGGCTACTAAGATATCTAACCGCCGCACTTCACACTGTTGATATCCTTTAAATTCATAATTTAACGAAGCGTAGCCGGATGACACATTTTTTAATTTATCATAAAAATCCACTACAATACCGGCTAGCGGCACGCGGTAATGAATCATCACGCGCTCGGTTTCCAAATATTCCAGCGAATTCGTAAGTGCCTCTCCATGTCGATCTTGTAATAATTTAATAATGTCTCCAATATATTTAGTTGGGGTAATAATATCCACTTGCATCACCGGTTCTTCAATCAAACTAATCATGGTAGGATCCGGCAACTCTAATGGTGAAGAAATTATTTTTACGTTACCGTTATTTAACGTTACTCGATAAGCTACCGATGGCGCGGTAACAATTAATGCTAAACGATATTCACGGGTTAGGCGTTCCTGTACCACATCTAAATGTAGTAACCCTAAAAAGCCACAGCGAAACCCAAAGCCTAAAGCACCAGAACGTTCTGGCTCGTACGTTAATGCAGCATCATTTAATTTTAATTTACCAAGCGCCTCTCGTAAATTTGGATAATCATCACCTTCTCTACAAAACAACCCAGCAAATACCATTGGTTTCACTTCGGTGTAACCGGCTAAGGCTGTAGCCGCCGGTTGATGTGTTAAGGTAACCGTATCGCCCACTTTACAATCGCTTACCTCTTTAAAACCGGTAACAATATAACCAATGTCTCCAGCCATTAATTGTGTCTGGGCTTTTAATGGTGGTGTAAAATAGCCAACTTCTAACGCTTCAGTAGCTTTATGCGTAGCCATAAAAGTAAGCTTATCACCCCGCTTAATTTCTCCCTGTAATACTCGCACATAAGCAATTACCCCTCTATAATCATCAAACTTGGAATCAAAAATTAACGCCTGTAATTGTTCTGGCTTAGCCGTAGGCGGTTGAATTCTTTCTACAATGGCTTCTAATAACGCCGACACATTGGCTCCGGTTTTAGCGGATACCGCGATAATTTCTTCTTCTTTACTACCTAAAATGTTTTTTATTTCTTGAGTAACCAGCGGCACATTAGCGGCCGGTAGATCAATCTTATTAATCACCGGAATAATTTCCAAATTTTGTTCAATTGCTAAATAAAGATTAGCTAATGTTTGAGCCTCCACGCCTTGCGTAGCATCCACCACTAAAATAGCTCCTTCACAGCAAGCTAACGACCGTGATACCTCATATGTAAAATCCACATGCCCAGGCGTATCAATTAAATTTAGGACATATTCTTCACCCTGATACGTATAATTCATGCGCACCGGCTGTAACTTAATCGTAATGCCGCGTTCGCGTTCCAAATCCATGGAATCCAATAACTGGGCTTTCATATCGCGTTTACTAACGGTATTAGTAATTTCTAATAACCGATCAGCCAAGGTACTTTTACCATGGTCGATATGCGCAATGATACAAAAATTCCGGATCTTAGCCAGTTCCATAATGCTGTGTACTATACTAAAAAAAGGCCAAGAAGTACAGCTATCGTTGTATTGTATGACCCAAAAACGTAAACGGATAATCCATGATGCCGATATAATAAGCTTGATTATCACTTAAAGCACGCTGTTCTAATAGTAAACGAGTTGGTTTTACTGTATTTGGTAATTGATCGAACACTAAAATAACATATTTAATAGATTTGGCTACAGCAACTGTATTAGTATTAGCCCTGATTAATTGATTATGCTGGGCTGATAAATAATCTAAGTAATTAGGTGAAAATTGCATTATTTGATAATCAGGCAACACCGCGCTTAATTCGCGAAACGGTTCATCATTTCTAATATTATTACCATAAAGCACATCGCGCCCAGTAATTACTAGGGTAGCTTCGGCTGGATATTGTTCAATTAATATTTTTAAATTTTGCATCCGTTGCTCACTCGCCTTAATGTTAGAAATATTAGCTTCAGCTAAAGCTGGGGCAAATTTCACTAAACGCTGTAATATTAAATCGATGCGCCGTTGTGGACGGTAATTAGGATGCGCATAACTAGGCGTAAAAATTAAAAACACGCTAGCGTGGGCTACTAACCAAACTACTAATAACAAAATACTAAATACTTTCTTATTTAATGAACCACTACGATACCAAACGTAATAACACCATTCTATCCCCCGCCCAGCCAATACATAGCCAATTGGCATTAACAATAACGCGTAACCAGTCTGACCAAAATGTATCAAGCTATAAACCAACGTAGCTAAGCCACCCCAAGCTAACCCCCACCACCAATAAAACCTTTCTCCTACGTAACGATGTTTCCAAACAGTGATGCCTATTGGTATTAATAACCAGTTCCAACTAACTAAAGTAGTAACTAAAAAATGTTTAAATAAATTTACTGTAAACCAACTAGAGGTACCGGCGTAACCGTATTGCGACCAAGATATTTTAAAATATTCTAGCCAACCACTTACGCCTAATAACGGAATAAACCAAATTAGCACACTGCCTATTAATAAACCTGCGCTGATTAAAATAATGCGCCATTGTTTTAAATAAATCCATTGTAATACCAATAACGGTAGCAATAACACCAAAGTCGACGGCCGAAAACCACTGCCTAGCCCTAATGTAATAGCGCTAATATATAACCAACGATTACGTTCTGTTACTACTTTACTGTGCGCAAATAAGTAGGTAAATAATGCTAAGCCAATACCTAAAGCTAAATCTATCGGATACGTAGAACCATCCGCTCGATAAAACCAAGTTAATGGATTAACTAACAACGCTATAGTTAAAACAGTAGCTAACCACCGCTGCCGCCAAATTAACCAAACTAGTATATAAAATGCTAGGCTGGCTACCAACACAAAAATATTCGTAATTAATAACAAACTAGTGTGCCCTGAAAAAATATTGGCTAATAATTTTCCAGTTAATTCATATAACGGATAGCCTGGTGGATGTGGCTGATGCATAGCTACTGAAAAATGCTCCACTCCTAAAGTATACTGAGCCGCATCCCAACTAATAGGATAACGCGTTATTACCGGTACTGTGGTTAATAACCACAAACCAATAATTAATAGCATATAACGATAATGTGTTTTTAATTTAGTACTCGCCATATTTTTTTAACATACACCTTTATTAAATCTGCCTCCTCAAATTTATAATACATCGCCAAGGTCACATAAATAAAGCCCCCAGCCGCCAAACTAGTTGTAGTTTGTATGAACAGACCTAATGTAGTATGCATGTCCACATAAGGCGCTACCAAATAACGAATGCCATGGATCACTAAACCCATGGCGCTACTGGCCGCTACAATTTTTGCAATTGAACTAATAATCCGTTTATCATCTAAATCTCCATATTTTACCCGTAAAATACATAATAATATTAGCATCGCGATAATATTAGAAATACTGTAAGCCAAGGCAATCCCATATAAGCCTAATGTAGTACCTGATAATATCCAAGCTAAGCTCACATTAAGCACTAACTGTGCCATACTAACATACACCGGAGTTTTGGTATTATGGTGAGCAAAAAACACCCGCGTCATTAATGGTATGGTAGCTTGTGCAAATAACGACAAAGAAAATACCCCTAAAATTTGAGCCGTAATAATAGTGTCTTGCCAACTAAATAACGTTTTGCCTAATGAAGCAAATAATAATCGCACTAATTGCGCGCGCAATAATAACATTACGATACTTAATGGAATAATTACAAATAATATTCTGCGAATATTATTTGAAAACAACTCTTTAAATTTAGCAAAATCATTATCGGCCAAGGCCTGAGAAAATACCGGAAAAGATGATAAAGCCAAAGACACACCAATTACGTTAATTGGCACGTTGAATAAATTATCAGCATACGTCCAGTTAGTAAGATAGTTAGTATTAAAACCAAGCACAAATATAGATAAGACAAAACTAGTTAACTGCATAATGCCTAACGATAACGCTCGCGGCGGCATTAACTGAAATATTTTTTTTACCCCAGTCACATTTAAACAAAAAATCCATTGATAACGATAACCGCTATGCCACGCGGCTACCCATTGCGCCACACAATGAAAAAACGCGCCCAATACTACTCCATAAGCTAGACCCATTAAACCAAAGCGTGGATAGAAACCAATGGCTCCTATAATAATGCCAATGTTATATAAAATTGGTGCTAAAGAATAAGCTAAAAACCGGCGCATGGCATTTAACATACCGGCCATCACATTACTAACCGTAAAAAACCATACACAAACCAACATAACCCGTAACATTTGTGCGGTAAGTATTTGCTGCTCCGGATGAGTCCGCATTAATAATTTAGAAATTTGTGGCGCTAATAACAAACCGAAACCAATACCAATAGTTACTACTACTAACAAAATATTTAAGACACTATTAGCTAACGTAAACGCGGTAGTAGTATCGTGTTTCTTTTTCACTGCAATAAACACCGGAATAAACGAAGCTGATAACGCTCCCAACACTACGATATTAAAAATTAAATCCGGAATTTTAAAGGCTGCCAAATACACCCCTAGCTCACTAGACGGAACATATTTAACCATTAAATTATCCCGCAATAAACCCAATGCCCGTGAAACAATGGAAGCGGCACCAATAATTACAGCCGCCCCTGTAACACTCCCTGATAATCGTTGCCACCAGGAATAAAGCATGTAATTTACTTGGCTAACACTAAACCAGCTAACAAATCCGCATTTAGCGCGCCTGAAAATAACTCATGATGATTCACCTGTTCGGTAATAACGGTATTAGGATAAGACCACATTACCGTTAAATCCTGCGGATACGTTACTTCGGAAATAATCGTATCAGCGGCTGCACCTGGTTGTTTCTGAAATAAAATACTATAGCGATCAGATTGTTTTAATAAACCAGCTAAATTTAATTTAAATGGCAAGCGATACTGCAATACTACTCGCGCCGTTTCTCCTGGCCTAACTTCCACCCAATTACCAAATACCGTTTTATTAAATTCATCATTAGTACGTACCCCAGTAGTTTCATCAATTGAAACCGTACCAGACACAGCTTGCAGATCTCTATCTACCTCCGCTCCAAGCGGTGGATCTAATTCCAATTTTGGATCTGGTCGACTAAAACCGCTAGTGGCTAATAATTTACTACCTTGTGGTGTATAAACTCGTAAATAACTTAGATTATTTTGATTCACTAACGGCTCATCGGATTTTCCATAATGTGTGCGCGTGATAGTTACTGTATCGATTATACTGCCATCTTCAGCAATGTTAGCTTGGTGTTGAATAGTTTGCTGCACAGCCTGATTAGTTTTTCCACCGGCAATATTAGTATCCACTACTTGCAAATAATCTTGCTCGGTATTTTGGATGGCTCCAGCCCAACCACGAGCGACAATATCTTGCTGAATAAAATTGTTATTAAAATACAGTAAAATATTTTTTTCATTCAAGGAATTATATAATAACTGTAATACCGGTACATAATCTTTAGTATCTAAGCTAAATAGTTTATCTAATAATTTTGGCGTTAAATCACCAATTATTTTTTTTGATTCTCTAGTAACTTCATATTTTTGTTCAGCTAATTCCTGTGTTACTTGATAAAAATTATTTTGATCAATCACTACACCGTAAGGATCGGTCATATCAATCGGACCAGTTACTGCTAACATTTGTTCTACTACATCTGGCGTTAAACCAATTACTCCATCTACTGTGGTGCCACCACTGTTACTATAAAACCATTCCACTTT
Source organism: Patescibacteria group bacterium (assembly GCA_041660305.1). GTDB lineage: Bacteria > Patescibacteriota > Patescibacteriia > UBA9570 > UBA9570 > JBAZWO01. Next base: position 159,649 of record JBAZWO010000001.1, read on the forward strand.
TTTAAACGACGTGGGACAATCTGCCCACCAGTTAGCATCTTGCATTTGCCATAATGGATTCACTCGATGTAACGGCTGGGGTGAAATTAAAGCCTGATTAAAATTACCTAATAAATCATAGGTACCGCCGCCAGGAATATCCATTTTGGTAACCCGCCCTTTATTAATATCCACTTGAGCAAAACTACCAATAAACCCACCACAAGCTCGCAATTCACGATTATTCAAAAATAACACCAAATAGCGTTTATTTTCCTGAGCGCCTAGCAATGTGATGAGTGTATCGCTTAATGACAATAATTGTTTAACATTGCTAGTAACACTAGGTAAACTAGTTTGTGCTGTAGTGACTGTGGCTTGATATTCACTAGGTAATTCATTTACCTGTACCTTTTGTAATTCAGTATTAGCTTGTTCTAATTCTGGCACCGTAGATCGTAAACTAGTATGTACCGCTACTAACAAATCGGTTAAAGCTGGCTGATTAATTTGTGCCGTGGTTGATGTAGTGTTTTGTTTAAAATCAGCTAACAACTTAAAAGCTTGTGTAACCGCTCCACCGGCCACTGATAAATGTTCACCAGCACTAAGCAAAGCTGTAGCATTAGTTACCTGAGATTTTGTTCCTGGTAAATTTTGAGCAATAGTTAACACGCCCGGAGCGATGGTAGTTAATTCTGTTTGAGCAGTTTTAAAATCACCTGATGCAGCCGAAAAAGATTGTTCAGCGGTGCTAAAATCTTGCTGAGTAACAGATTCTTTACCTTGTTTTAATTTATCTAATGCTTGCCCCACCAACGTTAGTACGCTATTACGCACCGTATTAATCCGCTGATACATGGCTATAGCACTAAAAGGCAATATTAAAATAAGCACAACCACAGCAAAGGTAAATAATGGCCGCAACCTGATATGACTAGTACGCCGAGGCTTTACTTTAATTTTAGCCTGTTCAGGTACAGGCTGAGCTGGCAAGGCTGGTGCTAATTTAATAGTTTTAACTGATTTAGTTGTTTTACTTTTATACCAAGTTAACCAGGGTCGTTTTTTATTTACGGATTTATTAATTTTATTATTAATTTTAGTTTTATTACTATTAACCTGGCCGTTAACATGATTATGAATATTGTTAGACACGGTTTTTTTTGCACCACGCAAATCCACTACGTTAGTTTTAGGCACTCCTAACGTGCGCGCTTTATCGATATGAGTGTGTAAGGCTTTGGGTTTAAGATTGGGTGAAAATTGACTCATAAATCTGTAAGGTTTTTTTGGCTAGCGCCGGCCAACTATAACGCTCTACTTGTTTAATTCCTGCGGCGATTAACCGCTGACGCAAATCAGTTTTGGTAATATTAGATTGCAGTGAAAAAATATGTTTTATTATAACATTAATGTCTTTAAAGTTAAAGTATAACGCCGCATCACCTAAAATTTCTGGCAAACAAGATGCCTGTGATGATAATACCGGGGTACCATAATACATGGCCTCTAGGGGTGGCAAACCAAACCCTTCGTACTTTGAAGGAAAAATATAAGCCAACGCTGAACGATACAAACTGGGCAATTCGGCATCCGGTATAAAACCAGTAAACACGGTGTGTTTATCTAAATTCATGGCCCACACTTGCTGTTTTAAGCGTTGATAAAAGTAATCTTCTTTACCAACAAATACCATTTTAAAAAACAACCGGTTTTGCTGTTTCAGCTCTTTCATCATGTTTAAAATAATTTCTAAATTTTTATGCGGATAAGCGTTGCCGATATATAATAAATACGGTTGGGTAATTTGATATTGCTTTAAAATATCACGCGCGGTTAATTTGGTAGTTTCTACAAACGCGTCTACGGCTTCGTAGGTTACCATAATGCGCTCGGCGGGCAGTTTAAAATAATCCATCATGTCCTGTTTGGAATATTCCGATACCGTAATGATTTTTTTGGCGCGCCGCGCCGCATGGGCAATCACCCGATGATAAGCGAATTGTTTCAAACGATACGTTACCGGCGCCAAAGTAGTAGCTCGTTCGGTTGGAAACCGGCTGATAATCAAATCGTGAATGGTAACTACGAAAGGCCGCCAATAAATTAACGGCACGTTAAAATGCGGAAAATGCATTAAATCCACTTTAGCGCGGTAAATCAGCCACGGAAAAAATATTTGTTCCGCCAATGAATACCAGTGATATGGTGCCAGTACTACTGCTACTTTAGTTGATAACGCTTTAATTTTTTTTTGAGCGGCAACGTCCCGCACAAACACTACATACTGGTGTTCATTATCTAAACACAGCAAATACTCCAGCAGTTTCTGCGTATACCGCCCCAGCCCCTTAGATTGTTCCCCGCCATAAAATCGGGCATCGATACCAATGCGCATAGCACATTTCAGTATACATCATTCGTAAAAAAAATCACCCCGCTTCAATGAAGTAACGAGGTGATTTTGTTTTTTTAGATGATATGATTAATTTGTTTTAGTAGAATATGTCAGTTCTATTTTATATGTCATTGTTGTAGCGTCATTGGCTAATTGGCCAAAATAAACGTAGCCGTCTACAGCATTATCACTGCTCATTGTTAGCTGGCTTTGCTGGCTATAACTATTGGTGCCGGCATCATATTTGGAAACTTTTGCCGTAACCACCTGTTTAACGCCGTTATTGTTTACTAGCTTCATTTTGAACATATCAGCATCATAAGCCGCTAAATAACCATCAATACCTTGCGTACAGTTATAATAAACTTCCGTAGCGTGAGCATTGTCATCGCCAAAGTCACTAGCAGATTCATTAATTATTGATGCACAGTTATGATTATTATCTTCTACAGCGACTGTAAAATCCTTAGCAGTATCACCAGCATAAGAATGTAATTTTAACGTATATGTCTGTGTACAAGTTGTTGCACTATTAGAACAGCCCTCTGCTGTGATACCACTAATAACATAGGAAGCTTGACTTTGATTGCTTGTATACACATAACCTGATTTTACAACTTTTCCAGTAGTTTTGTTAGTCAGTGTGTAATCAAATTTCTCGAAAGAATTATATACTGAATAATTAATATTAAAGGTATTGCCAACTATTACTGTACTGGGGTCAGCACTAGCCGAATTAATAACTGTTTTGCCAATGTTTATCGTTTGAGAGCCAATACCATATTTAGTGTCGGAAACAATATTAAATACACGCGCTTCAATGGTATATTTACCTTCCTTTGCCGACGCTACCGCTTTTGCTTGAGCAGATACAGTTTCTCCTGTACCGTCTGCTTCAGGCGTTAACTTATAAATACTAAACTCGGATAGATTGTCTTCGCTGTTAATTGTTGTTACGCTGTCTGGCGAGCCAGTGCTGTTATTATATTTATAATAAATCGTTTGTATTTCCACTTTAGCGATCTTTGATTCTGCATCTGTTGCTGACACTTCGAACGTTATTGGCTTGCCGATATTGTTTCCGCTTATTACATCAACCGCTAAATAAGTGCTGTTTATCACCGGAGCAGTACCATCACCCGCAACGGAAAAATCTAGCCTTTTTACTGCGCTGTTCATATCCGCTAAATTGTTACCAACCATTTCCACATAATAATCGCCGCCTTCGCTTAAAGTTATCGAATCAGACGTAAACGTATCTTCATTTTTATATGTTTCTGTATCACTCTCATTAACTTTATTCCAAGTAGCTAACCATTTAGATGAAGATCCGTTATCATCTAACAATTTATACAATTTCATGGTACAACCGGCCGCTTTGGCTTCATTATCTTTAACTATACATTTAAATTTAACTCCCGTACCACTGGCAATCTTTTCAGCCGTATTAATAGTATTATTATTATCTGCCCGAATAACCGAGCCGCTACTGATAGTTGGTACAGTATCATCGATTACTAAAACGTAATCATTTTCTGTAGACTTATCTAACCAATCAGTTGTTGTAACAGTTATGCTATACATATCTTTTAAAACTAACTGCTTTTCGGTATTTGGACCATAAGAAAACGTAACATTATTATATTCTTGCGAATATATATTTGGATAGGCAGACACTGTAAATGACTTTTCATCGTTTAAGCTTAACGTATTGCCAGCATAACCAGTAAATTCTAACTGTACTTTTTTAACGGCTATATCATCGTATAAATTTAATACAAAATCTAATTGCGAACGACTGGCATCATAAGCTAAATAATAAATCCCCGATGTAGTAGCAGCTGATTCCCCACCAATTTTTAAAGATGCCTGAGCCGGATTACTTTTGTCTACATATGGCTTATATGCAACCTCCTGACTGCTTTTGGCAGTAACGTACTGATCAGAATAAGCGACTGGATTAAAAACGGTTCTTGCTTTGAACTCTGTACTAGTAGAACGAACACTGTAAGTTTGTGAGGATACTAATAAACGAATAAGACATTGGCCGGTTCGTTGAGTGGCATCAAAATAACAAGCAATCGGCTTACTAACACTGGTATTTAAACTGGTTTCTGGCATTAAATAATCAGCTAATTTTATCACCACGCCCCCGTCGGATGGTATAGCTGTCCCATTGGCTAATTGTCCGTGATTAGTACCTGTATAAAAAGTTAATGCACTCTTTGACATGTCTACACTAGAAGAAATTTTAGCAATACTGGTGCTAAATTCAATATATTCCGCGCCGGCTACAGTAGTATCATTACCGATAAATTTTACAGATGGATCATATACTGCAGCGGCGCTAATCACGTTATAAGTCCCTGGGGTACCGCTTTGTTTATCAGCATATCTGCCGGTTAATTCAGCGGCCGATGCGCTTTGTGCGCTAAATAATACAATAGCTAATACAGTAGAACTGTAAAGCATTATTTTTTTTAAATTATTCATAATCATAATTATCAAAATTAATATTAAAAAATTTCGTTCAAGGGCACCATTATATCGAAAAAATCAATTCTGTCAAGGGTAGTTATCAACAACCAGTTATCAACAATTATTAATGTAACTACTAAAACAACCAATAATGTTGTAATATTAGTCTTATGAATATTTTATCTACCTTAAAAGGAATAATTCTAATATTTCTCATGGGCGGAATCGCCTTGTTGCTGGCGGGCGGCACCTGGAGTGGCATAGCTTGGCTGATTGATTATCAAACAGACATAACCACTGGCACCGTTACTGAATTCCAAACAGACGCCAAACATAACACTAACACTGCCAATCGACCGGTTGTAACGTTTACCACTTCAACCGGACAAACCTTAACCACAACTGGAAAACCAGATTTGTATTACCTTAATCAGCTGGGTGATCAAGTTAAAGTACAGTACCAGCGGACTAATCCAGCCCAAGCTAAAATACTAGAGACCGGTGATAATAAAGCTATTAGATTCATACTAACTCTTATCGGCGGAATACTTACTGGCATATTTGGCAGTGCGCTGTACTATTTACATTGGCAAATAAAACACTATGTTTGGTTAAAACAACACGGCCAAACTATTGCCACCACCTTTCACAGTGCGCCACAATTTTGGTTGAGCTGGTCGGCTATTAATACTCCTTTTCAAATTTTCAGCGAATGGGTAGATCCGCAAACTAAGCAAAAACGCTGTTTTGTTAGCAACATTATCCAAAATGGCGCCTTAAAAAACTACACCACCAAAGAACCGGTGCTGGTATATTTAAACCCAAACAATCCTAGTGATTATTACGTTGATGCCGAACCGTTTGAAAATCTAAAATAATTATCTGCTTAAATTTACTCTTTTATCTTATCAGCCGCATAAGGCTGCCAACCATCGCGCGAATTCCACCATTCACCAACCACACGATCCGGTCCAACTACTTCGGCAGATACAATCACCGCGTCTGGATCGCCGTGGTTAACTTCATAAGTTAAAAAGTTGCCTTCAGGATTAACGCTAAAACCACCAATAACGGTTTCTCCAGAACCGGTGGCGTTATCAGATAACACGGCCTCGCCTTGTAATTTTTCACCTCTAAATTCAACGTAAGAATCATTCGCTTCTGCGCCACCCCAATATTGGTGCCAGCGTCCGCGGACATCATAATCTTCAATCGTTATATCATCAGATGTATCAATATCTGAATCAGTGTTAGTGTTGGTGTCTGAATCGTTAGTTATATCAGTATCGTCTGTTGCATCACTATCAGCGCTAGTGGCTTCAGCCGAGCCCTGTTGCATATCATCGCCGTCGGTACTGGTTATGGTGCCGTTTAGATTGCCATCGCTGGATAGCTCTCCAGTAAAAACTGTGTCATCAAAAGCAAAAGTTACTGTGCCATCTTCCAAAGCACAGGTACCAATTTCTTCTCCGTCTTCATATAAAATACCGTCGTTTGAATCGGTGGTAGTTTCGTTTGGTTGACACTCTACTGTTTCCGCATCTGTAGTACCGTCTTCCCATTGCACGGCTATGGTCCACTGCGCATAAATTGTATATGTACCGTCGTTGGCGTTGGTATTGGCATTAGTAACCGCTTGATTAGTTTGATTAGTATTGCTGTTAGAAACCGGAACAGGAGCAGTGCAACCAGCGCCAATAACCGTTAAAGCGGCTATAAACACAGCTGTTACAGCCGCTGTTAATTTGATATTTGATTGTTTAAACATATATTTGTTGTGCTTTTAAACTAAATTAACTAATTAGTCCTCCGTAACGCAATCATTATATTATAGAATGGTGTAAAAAGTCTATTTTTCTTTAATCCAAGCAAACACTTCTGACCAAGGCAACACAGTAACATCACCAACTTGGCGGCGTTGTGGTGTTAAACATACGCAGGCTAGTTTAGCTTTAGAAACAATTTCTTTAAACGAATGTAAGCCATGCAAATGCACCGATTGTATGCGGTCGGTCGATTTAATCTCAATGGCTTTTATAGCGCCGCGCGGCGTTTCTAAAATAAGATCAACTTCGGCACCATGTTCAGTTCGGTAATACGACATGGTGTAATCCAACCGCTGATATTGAATCGTGCGCATAATTTCAAGAATGATAAAATGTTCAAAGGCTCTACCGAAATCATCGGTCTGGCGCTCTAACGACACGGTTAGAGTTTTTGTTAAGGCTCGAACAATGCCACGGTCAAAAAAATAAAATTTTGGATGCTGGCTTAAACGTTTGCGCACAGATTTTTTATAAGCCAATAGAAAAAAACCAATTAATGTATCTTCTAAAATTTGATAATACGCTTTAACAGTTTGATAAGATACGCCGGTTTCACGAGCGATATTGGTAAAATGAATGCTATTGCCATTGTCGTGCGCCGCTAATGTTAAAAATTGGATAAATGGATTTAAATTGCGCACCTGGGCTTCTAGTTGGATCTCCTCTTTTAAATACGTTTCCACATATGATCGTAATAAAGCATTAGCTATCTCACGATCTGGTTCCGTATATATTTTGGGAAGAGTGCCAATTTCCAGCGCTTTTTGCAAAGAAAACTGTTCACCTAATTCCATACCGAGCAAAGGAAATAGTTGCAACGTTAACGCTCGACCGCCTAATAAATTGGCCTGACCACGTTTTAATTTTCTTGCGCTAGAACCAGTTAAAATAATTACCGGAGCCTTCGGTTGTTCCAAAATAAAATGCGCTTCATTTAATAAAGCCGGGATGCGCTGCACTTCGTCGATAACCACATGTGTTATAGAAGAATGACGCGTTAATACTTCTTCACGAAATAATTCTGGATGAGTAGACAAACGCAAATACTCTTCTGTTTTAAGCAAATCATAATATAAAGTATGTTGCCGCGACAATACTTTTTTTAATAAAGTACTTTTCCCCGTTTGACGTGGGCCAAACAAAAAAAAGCTGTTCTTCAAAGGTAATTGTATTACTCTTGTAATCATACTTCTATATTACAGCGTAATTTAGAAGTTGTCAATCCGTCCCATAGATCTCTTTTTTAATATCATCTAGCTGTTGCACAGCCGCCTAATTCAATAAACCCGCAGTCTAGACTTAGTAATGATCGTATTTATAATAATAATAACTAATGGCCTCAAGCTCGCATGCAGAAACTGTATAAAAATACGATCGCCTACTAAAAGTTTTATTGCTCTGATTTAGTTGCATTGTTTTTTTACGATAGCGCGGATAAATAATATTGACGTAAATATCATACAACGATGTTTTTCCAGTACAGAATTTAATAAAACGTTCATAAAGTCTGAATAGCTTATTTAATAAATAAAGCAATATAATTGGACTAGGTAGCGCACAAATTAATATAGGGATGCTGATAATAAGTGTTATTGTTGATTCATTTATTTTTAAAATAACAGCAAAAATATATAATGCTACAATCATTGATATTAAAAGTATAAAAGATGTTATTATTAAAATAACAGATAAGATAATTGTTGAAATTATTGACATCGTCCAACCAGCCGCTGGCGTTGCAGAAAAAATTTTTCCAACTGCATCAAGTCGCACTACCTTTTTATTATCTAGCTCATTTAAATACTGAATAATTTTTATCACGTCTTTATAGTATTCTCTATCGCAAATAATCAGTCTAGCTGGTTTTTTTTCATCTTGAGTAAAATCAAGATATAATGATATTTCATAAAAAAGTTTTGTAAAACGACCAAGTGTATTTGGCAACCTATTGAAAGGCCCTATATCAATATATTCCTCGGTGATTATATTAATTTGGTTAAAAGGGATGACTTTATCTTGTTGACTATTAACATAATAACAAAATAATTTTTTTTGTTCAAAATCAAATATCATTTTTTTAACACCTCTGTTTTTTAAAACAGCGGAAACAATAGTAACAATACCAATTATCAAGAAAGTTATTATAATATAAACCGATTTACTATCCGGCTTATCTAAAAAAAATAAATCAAATAAAACTTTTCCTGCCATAACTAAAGCTACCGTAGTAAAAACAATTCCAAAAATGATTCTGACAAAAGAAAATGGTTTTTTAGTAATTTCTGTTTTATTATTAATTTTTTTGATATTATACATGCTTTTTTGCCAATTATGAAAATATACAATAATTATACAATAATTACCTTTTTTAATCTTTAAAATATTCTTTTTTAATATACTCAATATCTCCCATGTCACCGCCTAATTCAATAAAACCACAGTCCAAACACATGGAACTATTATGAACTGGTAATAAATTTGGCGTTTTATATACTTTAACTTTACCATTTTTTTCAGTACGTTTATCAATATAAAAATTAACACCATGTTCATAAGAATCCAATTCACCAGTAACTAATTTTCCACTACCACATTTCATACATTTAGTTTGTGGTTTTAATTTTGGAGTATATGTAGCTACATGAAAAAAAGACATATAGATAAATTTTATTTAATTAATTGAATAATTAATACAGCACTTTATCACTTTTATTATACCATAATTTAAAAACAGCCAAACCGTCTGCTCTGGCTAGTGGCACTAATTTTAAAGGTAACTGCTTTTTATTTTTTGTTTTATTAGTTGCACTAGCTATTTGCTGGTAAATTGTTTGATCTTTAAAACCAAGGCCGGCGGCGTCTTGCTTGGTACAGCTGTAATACACGGTTTTAATGCCGGCCCAATAAATGGCCGCCAAGCACATAGGGCAAGGTTCGCAGGAAGAATAAAGCGCGCAATCGGATAAATCAAACCGGCGCAAGCGTTTGGCGGCGGCGCGAATGGCTAACATTTCGGCGTGCGCGGTTGGATCGTTGGTTTTAATCACCTGGTTATGATTTTGCGCTATGGCAATTTGCTGGCGCGCTTGTTTCCGCACAATCACCGCGCCAAATGGTCCGCCGTGATTAGCCAGCACTCCCCGCTTGGCTTCAGTGATCGCTAGATTCATGAACTTTTGTTGCTTAGTCATATTTTTTTAAATTTGTGAAAAAATTTCCAATATTTGCCGCGCGGATTTTTGCCAAGCGTAATTTTTAATTACCGCCTGGCCAGCTTGGGTTAACTGCGCACGCAATGCTGTGTTGACGTCAAATTCGTGCAGAGCGGCTGATATTTCCGCTACGGAATACGGATTAATATAATAAACTGCATTTTGTAATACTTCCGGCAACGCACCAACGTGGCTGGCAATCACCGGTACGCCATATTGCAAAGCTTCCAGTGGCGGAAAACCGAAGCCTTCGTAAATGCTGGGATACAGCAAGCCGATAGCCTGCTGTAAAATAGCGGCTTTTTGCGCCGCGGTAACATAGCCTAAATAATGCGCGCGTGGTGTAGTTTGAATAGCTTGCAGAATTTTTTTAGATTTCCAGCCAGCTGAACCAACTACCACTAAATGCAAATCGCTCGCTTTATGTAATGCACAAAAATGCTGAAACGCTACTAAGCTGGCTAACACGTTTTTGCGCGGCTCCAAGGTAGCCAACAATAAAATATAGCGTTTAGGTAAATCGAGTAAATTAATATTAGTTTCGGTTGGGCTTGCTGTAACTGCTTCCGGTACGCCCGGATAAATCACTGTAATTTTGTCTGGTGATATTTTATACACCTGTTCTAAATCATGCTTAGTGGTTTGCGAAACCGCAATTAAATGCTTAGCCCGTTGAAATAGTTTACGGCTACATACGGCCCGATGCCACATGCGTCGGCGCCAAGATAAAAATTCCGGAAACAGCGCGAAACTTAAATCATGCACCGTTAATATTAATGGTATATTTTTCGATAACGGCAAAAAATGCAAATTCGGCGCAAACCACCCGTCTACTCCGCCCACAATTTTATCCAGCCGCGGCGCTAAGCCAAGCCAGGCTAAGCCGTGATAAAACTTGTTCGGCCAGCGCCAGTGCACTAATTTAACGTTTTTATATCTAGCCAATGCCTGTAATCGGCTATTATCAGCCAAGTTAACCGACCAGCCGCTGAAAAACAATTTAAACTCGTGATCCGGCACCAGCTCCACCAAATTTTTCACGATATGCCAAACATAAGTCCCCACCCCCGATGGCTCCCTGTCCGTTAAAGATCTAACATCAATGCCAATGCGCATAGGGAAAGCATAGAATAAAGCATTAATTAAAACAACCCTTCGACTAAGCTCAGGGTTATTTTAGTTCTTCTGGGTATAAATATTTATTAATATTGCTACGCAAGAGAACTGGAACGAGAATATAGAGACGAAATGACCTCCTTAAGGATGTCTCTCCCCCCGTTCCACGTCTCCGACCAATTTCGGAGCAACACCCTCTTGTAAGGATGAGCGGCACGCCTGTTTGCCGCTTTTTTTTCGTCGTCGTCGTTTTCAGTCGTCGTCCCCGGGCTTCAGGTCACCCGGGTAGTTCGTGCTAGACCTCTTCGTAGGATCTGAGTACGTTTTTTATCTCGACCCTCGTCACGAAAAAGTCGTGTCCGGAAGATTCGCAGATCGCGTTAAAATTTTCCCTGTCCAGAAAATCCCGAGCCCTTTCGAGAAGAGTGGGAGGCATCACTCCCACCAACTTGACGAGCATCGGCATATTGAACAACGGAGAAAATCTACGTACGACCCCCTTGTTGTTTACGAGATACGCCACATTTGTTCCCGTTGAATCCAGCGGAACTGGAGACGCTCCTTTGGCTATCATAATCAGCTCCTCAAAACCGCCTCCATAATGTCCAGAGGCCAGCCACAATTCGAGCACCTTGGAATCAGAAGAAACTACGTTGATCTCGAATACCGACCCCCACAAAACACGAAACTCTCCAGTTCTATCCGGAGGAGCTATAGTATCTGGATCAATTTTTACCACGATCGGCTCTCCTCCGGGTGCCAGCTCCACAGACGCCTCGATCTTGGTCAGCTCTCCGCCGCAGAGACTGGCGGTCTCGGCGTCGAACGCGACGTCAGTCAACAAAAAAAACTTTCCGGTTTCTGACTCGAACTTGACTTTGTCTCCATCGCGCCAGACAGGAGCGAGCTTCACCAGCACTGCAGAGACTTTTTCCCCCTCAACAATAAATGTGACGGGGAGGACAAGCTCAAGTGCTTGATTGATGCGATCGCTGGTTGGACTGAATTCCGGCGGCCAGTTCGCCGGAGTTTTGAGCGTTCTAGCAGCCTCTATGGCATCCTGGCAGACAATTTCCAGTTTCTCCAGCGAAAAACTGTAGCCGTCCGCTGGAACGGAAAGACACAACCCCTTCCGAACCACCTTGAGCTCGACCAGGTCGAGACTCTCGGCTGTAAGAAGGGTTTTCGGGTTTCGAACCTTTGCCATCACCTTCTCCTATTTCGTGCCATTCTGTAACAAAAAAGCATCGAGCGCGGCACGGACGCTGCGACGCTTTACGAACAACGAAAAATTTTGTTCAAAACAAATGAATAAGGTTTATAAATATATAACAAAAAAATGACTATAAACATCATTCCTCTATCTTCAAATTATATGTAAAAGAGCAATTGTTACATATAAATTGTAACGCATCACCTTAACTAATTTTTTGGTTTTTGTCAATACTACTTGTAAACACCCGTGCTCTCTTCTACATCCTCATCATTGACTGGCCGTTTTCTGAATAAGATAAAATTATCTGTCGCTTTAGCATACGTGTTGGCTGTTTTTTGTACTGCTTCTAAATAGGCAATTTTTTCTAGTAGTGCAGTATGGTTTGCTCCAGCTGGCATTGTTTTTTCTTGATCTTTTAAGGCTTGGGTTCGGCTAATTAATTTTTTATTTTCGGCAATGTCTTTAAAATAAGCGCGCAATGATTCTACGCCAGCCACCATGGCGGCTTCTTGTTCTCCTAAAAGCGCATAAGCTAAGCCGTAGCTTTTGGCAAATCCAAAGGCTAAAGACACCGGCAAGGGGGTATTGTAAGCAATGGCCACATCTAAGTTTACATTTTGGTCGCACATGGCTCGCTTAGTAAATGGAGCAGACCAACAAGACATTATTATTGCTGCCCTTAAGTTAGGGTTAACTTCAGTAGCTCGTTTTAAGTAATTTGTTACTTGTTGATCAGATAACACAATTCTGCCAGTTTTTGCAGGAGCGTAACCAACCTCTATGCCACGCACTTCTTCCGTGTCGGCATAATCAATTTTTTGTGCCGTAACTACAAAAGAACCGGTTACTACTCTATCGCCAGAGTTTACGGTTTGCATAATTGTTTTAGTTTTTAAATCAAGCGTATCTCCTAACGTGCCGTGAGCACAAAGAAAAATCGTTTCTGCGCCTGGATTTTCTTTAATTGCTGAAGTCATTTCTCCAATTTGTACTCGCTCATGAATAGATACAACCGGAGGGTGAGATAATCGTTGCAAGCCTTCTTGTAAAACATGCGCTATGCCCGTACCTTCTTCGGCCATAACTAAAGCAACAATTGGCTTGAGTTCACTTGTTGTTGCAGTTGTTAAATCAGATTTTTCTGTAAAACCTAATTCAGCTGAAGCTACTGCAACCTGTTGATCTGCTTGCTGAGTAAAATCGGTAGCTGTTTTAGCGGCAGCTACAATGCGTTGTTCTTTTTGTAGATCATTTGATTGATCATTTGATGCTTCCCCTCTATAAACATCTTCTTCCGCTTGATTTTGATCATCAATCGACAAAATTGCTAGATCAGCTTCCGTAGCTTTTGTTTTAGCTAAAAAATATTGTTCACGTTCATTATCGGACAATTCATTAACAATCACTGAAGTGCGCATATCAAATAAGCGCAATAATTTTTTCAGATGGGTTCGTGCCCATTCGGCTATTTCTTGTTTTTTTAGCTTATCATTCCGATCGTTATTAAATGTTCTTAAATCAACCTTAAGGTCGGTAGCGTTTGCTGAGGCTTGGGTAAAAACATCTGTTATTTCCGCATCGATAGCAATAATTTTTTCTTGCGGAGTTTTCGCCTTTTCAAGAGCATATTCTAAAAGGATTCTTCCTCTTACTCCATCCCTACTATTATTATTTGGTTCTTTATTGTCATGAGACATAGATATAATTTTGCTTAAAAATAGCACAGATTACCGAAAAAATCAAGTACCTGATATAATCTGTGATTCTTTATTCCGGAATAATATTTATTATAAAAATAACTTTTTCTATAATATATAAACCAATTAAGCCAAACATTAACAACCGGTATTTTAACCGCTGAAGCGGCACGGTAGTTTGTTTTATCCGTACGTGGCACCAGCGCGTGCCGGCAATGAGTATAAATAAATACGGAATAATAAGCAGGGCTAAAATTCTAGACATGACCAAAGAGCCGGCTTGAAAAACCAATGACGGCGTAAGAATAATAAATGGCCAAAACCACCGGTTATCCGCCGGATCCCACCACGCCAAAATGATATAAAGCCCGCCGATAACTAAACTAATTATTAATGAACTAGTAATAATGGGGTTAGTTTTTTTATTGATTATTTTTACCGGTTGATGCACTGTAGCTAATGCGTTATAACGCAGACTAAACAAGCTACCAAGGCTAGCTAAAATTAGATTAGGTATAATTATTAAACTCAAAATCGGCCAGAGATTAAGCACATAGGCTAAAACGCATTGCGTGGCACCATAAATAATTAAAGAAATAATCAATTGCCAGAATCTATGGCTCTTAATCTTTCGCAACATAAAAAACCCAACGCCAGCTGGCACTAACAACATTGCAATTATCATCGCTCCATAAGTCAGTACTGTCGATTCTGCTTTAGCTAAAATACCGGCGATTAAACCGTAAAAAAGCATGTAACTTAAATCAGTAATAATTGCTCCGCCGCCGCCAATTATCCAGGCTTTGCGCCAATTTATATTAATTATATTAATAAAAAATTTGTTAATATTTTTTTAGTTTATGTGTTATTTATCTTGGTCTTCTGCGGCGTGGTTTTGTTGCTTCATTATAAGCTGCTGTTAATGGCTGGCCAACTTTACGTTCTAATTCGCTAGCTAATTTTTTATCCGGTTCAGCTAAAAATTTTTCAGGCTTTAATGGTTCATGTGTTCTTACAATACGCTTTTTTGATTCACTAGGAGATGTTTTATCTATTGCTGGCCCCTGTTCTTCTTTTAAATAAATTCTTACTATATCAGTAAGCTGGTGTAAATTTGGGCCAACAGAATGGTAACCCTTTTCAGCCAACTCAAAAATGTGTTTAACATGTTCATCTGATATATCTTCTAACGTTACTTTTGGTATTGGTTGATTACAATTACTACAGTCTACTTTACCTAAATAAGCCGCTACAGCTGCTTCTGTCTTATCTGCATAATTATCAATATTATCTTGGTTACAACCCGGACAAACGCAAATTTCTATCATATTTTTTAAATCATTCCCCCTCTCTCCTTAGAGGAGAGAGGGGGTAAGGGGGAGTGAGGTAGTTTAACTCTGCAAATATCTTTTCAAATAAACTAATACTCCAGCTAATAACCAACCGGCTACTAACCCGGCTCCGGCTACTAACCAAGGATTAAGTGGTTCATACACAATCACCGGCGTACTAGCTGTTAATGAAAATAAATTTTTACCAGCTTCATTTTGTTGTGCGGCTACAGCATGTTCAGTTAATACTGTAGTCATGGCTTTTGCTAAAGTATCCGCTTCAGCTTGTTGATAACGACTAAATTTAACGGTAAATTGTTGTGCAGAACCTTGATCGGCTCTAAATTGACTAGTAAACTTGGCTAAATTAGTAATATCATAGCCAACGTTAGCTTGCTGATAAATTTGCTCAATCACACCAGCGCTATTTAACAAACTCATTAAATATTGAGTAAATAATTCCGCTCCTTTTAAATCATAGTAAGAACCATATTGATAATCGGCTGAAACCGGCCGATTCACTAAGCTTACTTCATAATCTACCACGGTCGTATAAATTGGCTGGCGTTGCTTTACTATCACAAAAGCCGCCACAGCCGTAATGATACCGAAGCCGATAATAAACCAAGTAAATTTCTTTAAATATTGTAACTCTTGTTTTAATTCCATAAAATTGATGAGCTTGAAAATTAATTAATCAATATATTTTTTTTATACTCTTGATACGAGGTTGTAACATAAGCTTGTATACTGGCTTTGAATTTGGTTAATGAAAACTCTTCGGCGCGCGCTCCAATAGTTTGTGCATTGTATTGTTCTGGTTTAAAATGCATAATAGCATCGGCCAAATCTTCCCAAGTTTGTTCCGCAAAAAACTCTCCAGTAATGCCGGGCTGCACAATTTCCGTAGCACCACCGCGTTGATACGCTAACACCGGCCTACCACAAGCCATGGCCTCAATCATGGTGATACCAAAATCTTCCACCTGCGGATTAATAAACGCCAACGCTCCGCCGTATAATTTATTTAATTGCTCGCCAGACACTCGCCCAACAAATTCAATATTTGATTTAGCTAATCTTTTCAACGAATTTAATTCTGGGCCATCACCAAAAATTTTAATTGGCCGACCAATTCTGTTAAATGCCGCCACAATTAAATCAAATCGTTTGTACGCCACCATGCGCCCACCCGCTAAATAATAATCTTGCGGCTGACCAATATTAAACTGCGCTGTATTTACTGGCGGATAAATAATGGTGCTGGATTTTTTATAATATTTTTGAATCCGGGTTTGCACTAATTTTGAATTAGCAATATATTCATCCACCCGATCGGCGGCCATTTTATCCCAAATTCTGATGTTCGATAAAAAAAACGGTAATAACTTTTTTACTAGTCGATTCACTCCCAACTCCTGCACATAACTATGCGTATCACTCCACAAATAACGCGTCGGCGTGTGACAATAACAAATATGTAACGTGTCCGGCCGAGTAATAACGCCCTTAGCAAACGAGGCCGTGCTAGATAATACCACATCATAATCCATCAAATCGTAACTCTCTACGGCCGTTGGCATTAATGGAAAAAACCATTGATAATGTGATACACCAAATGGCAGGTGTTGTAAAAAAGAAGTTTGTATATGGCGTTGCCTAAAAATAGGATTAGCTGACCGCACATCATGAACTAATACAAACGTGGGCGCAGTTGGCCATATTTCCTGGAACGCCTGCAATACTTTTTCGGCGCCGCCATCCTGGGCTAAATGATCGTGTACTAAAGCAATTTTCATATAGTTAATATCATAACACATTATAACGCTTCCCGTTCTTTAAACATCGCTAACGGCGTTTTAAACGAAATATACAAATCCAGCCAAATACTCCAATTTTCCATATAATAGATATCCAAATTCACCTCTTCTTCAAAGTCTAAATCCGAGCGCCCAAAAATTTGCGCCAAGCCAGTAATACCCGGTTTCATATTTAAAACGATTTTATGCTGATCGGTATACTTAGCTACTTCCCGTGGTTGATGCGGCCGTGGCCCTATTATGCTCATTTGCCCTAATAATACATTGGCAAATTGTGGCAACTCATCTAGTGAAGTACGCCGGATAAAGCGCCCTACTTTTGTTACGCGCGGATCATTTTTTATTTTGTATAATGGCCCCACTTTAATACTTTTTTCTGTAATTAATTGTTGTTCTAATTTTAAAGCTTCATTGGAACTATCAAACTGTTCGCCAATACAATATTGAGCAAACATGGAACGAAATTTATATGTGTCAAATGGCTTACCGTTTTCACCAATTCGGCGATTACGATAAATCACTGGGCCAGTAGATTCTATTTTTATAGCCAAAGCAATACCGGCTAATAACGGGCTAATTAATATTAGAACAAAAGCTGAAAACACCAGGTCTAGGGAGCGTTTTACGATTCTGCCCCAGCCACGTAACGCAGTATTATGCACTTCTACAATCGGAATACCGGCTAGTGGCCGAATGGTCATGTTTGTAATTTGGGCATCAAACAAATCAGCGGCGTATTTAAATTGCAAATGATGCACTTTGCAAAACTGAATTAACTGATTGGCTTGGGCGCGCGTAAAATCCGGATCCGTGACAATTACTTCGTCTACTTGTTTTAGCTTGATAATTTTTTCTAATTTAGTGAACAAATCCATAGTAATTTTATTGGCTCGCTCTACAACCCGTAAGCCTAATTGCGGATAACGGGTAATTGTATCATTTAACACCCGGGCGGTACGATTATCGCCAATTAATAATACTTGATGGGCACCTAAACCACGTTTTAACAAAAACCGTTCAATTTGAATAACCGTAAAGCGCATCAGCGCTACTAACACAATGCTAATGGCCCAAGTAGTAAGAATAATAAAACGTGAAGAAAATAATTCACGATTAAAAAATAAAAAAATAATTACAAACGTTATTCCCGTAGAACACGCTACAAAT
Organism: Patescibacteria group bacterium; assembly: GCA_041660305.1. GTDB lineage: Bacteria > Patescibacteriota > Patescibacteriia > UBA9570 > UBA9570 > JBAZWO01. The sequence continues at coordinate 177,892 of JBAZWO010000001.1, forward strand.
ATTTTACGAAATTCATCCAGTACCCGGCGTGTGCCAGCAATATCATATAGTCCATTCCAAGCAAAAATAATTAATAAAAAAAAGCCACAAATTAATAAGCCGTGAAAAAATTCAGTAAACGATAATGGATAAAGCACCTCATAAATTCCAGTAACCGAAGTAGTAAACCGAATCCGGTACGCTAGCCAACCAGCTAACAACACCATTAAATAATCCAGTGGTACTAAAATAGCGCTAAATAATAATTCAATTTTCTTCATAAAATAATAAAGTTTTCGGCCAGCAAACCCCGAGCTAATCGATAAGCCGAATTCTGTCGAGAGTGATTATCTATCTAGCCCTACCATTACTGATAGGATCAAGCGAACCACCATCTGTATTCTGCATATGCTTAAATACAGAAATTTGCTCTTGCACTCTAGTAAGGCTTTAGCCGTTTCACTGTAACATTACTGTTACACTCCCCTAACCTTTTAACTTCAGGGTGTTATTTTCTTACGAAAACAACCGTCTCTGCTCGCACCTTGCACCTCACGGTGAACGGGCGTTACCCGCTACTATTTTCTTCACTGAATGAGTGCCTGCACTCCGTAGCTTCAGCGAAGGAGTGTTCGGACTTTCCTCTCCCGCGGACGCGGGAGCAATCACCTAATTAACTCGGGGTTTGCTGGCCGCCTGTCTTGCCGAAGCCTCGGCGAAGGCAGACAAACCTACCTTATTTTTGACACGTTTTACGAAAAAAGTCAATTTTTTATTGAACATTGGCCGATTTTTTCCATCGCGTAACATAAATCCACAATTCCCGACGATGCAATACAGCATGTGTTAACCCTACCAGTACTAAGCTATAACCTAGGAACGCATGAATCTGAATAGTATTCCAGTTGAATAATTTAAACCTACCATAAACAGTTAAGATTGTGCCCCCCACTGCTAAGCAGCTAAAAATAACAAATAATAAAATACTAAGGGCTCGTAACAATTTTGGTCGAGTTAATTGATTCGGCAATAACTGTCTTAACAATAAAACCACTATAATAATTGTTATCCAAACTATAGTGGTAGGAATAACAAATGGATAACGTTCTAATCCGGGAAGCAACGCATATAAACCGTTATTGTCTATAGGGTCATTCACTACAGCAACTGCACTACTGGTAGTTAACGCGCCTACTTGAAAACTATTTAACAAATTATTAGCTACCTGAGAATGTTGGCCTTCACCGCCTTGATTTTGAAACGCTATCGTTGCGTCTTTGCCACAATAAGAAATAATTCTTTGCGCACCACCTGGATGTTCGTTTTCATAAGCCGTAACATCATACACGTTACTATTAATTAATAAATAACAATCAGCCGCCGTATTATGCTGTTGAATTTGTTCTATGGTAAAAGTTGTGTTAGTCATTACTAAATAAACTCCTTATACAACCCGGTAATATTTATATTATTAATATCATGTTCCACTAACGCTTTGTCTTGAATAGCTGGTAAACTGGCTTCATATAGTGGCAAATTAGCCTGATAAAAAATACCAATCGGAATGCGCTCGCCCCATTCTTCTGAACGCTTCATGGCTAGGTCTTTATTAGTTTTATCAAAGCTGGCATCTTCTTCTAATTTATATACTCGTTCTTTATAAAAATCGTAAGTATTGATTTTATTAAATGTTGTACAAGGCTGTAGTACATCAATTAGTGCAAATCCTTCGTGCTCCATGCCGGCTTGAATTAATTTATATAAATGATCAACGTCTCCAGCAAAACCCCGCGCAATAAAACTAATACCATCTGAAGCTAAAGCCAGCTTAACAGGATTAACTGGGGTTTCCAGAGAACCAAATGGTGAAGAGGCTGTTTTGGTACCTTGCCGAGTAGTTGGCGAATACTGGCCAGTGGTTAAGCCGTAAATTTGGTTATCATGCACAATATACATCATGTTCATATTACGGCGCATAGTGTGCATTAAATGCCCAAGACCAATCCCGTAACCATCGCCATCGCCACCAACGGCTACTACATTTAATTTATGATTAGCTAAATGTACGCCCGTCATGACCGGTTGCGTACGGCCATGTAAACTTTCAAAACCATACGTGTTCACGTAATGATTTAATTTACCAGAACAACCAATACCAGAGATGATACAGCTGGCATGTAATGGTTTGCCCATGGCTACCAAAGCTTTTTTAATACCTAATAATATTCGAAAATCACCACAGCCTGGGCACCAAGTAGGTTGCGCTTGAGTTTGTGTGTCTGTTAAAGAGATAGTCATAATAATTTTTTTACTTGTTCAAGAATTTCTTCCGGATAAAATGGTCGACCGCCATATTTATGCAATGACTTTGTACACTTAACATCAGCTTGCTGTTTCAACCAGCCTTCTAACTGACCCGTTTTGTTTCCTTCAATACAGATAGTTTTTTTTGCATTAGCAAACGCTTGCTGTACAGCTTGAACAGGTAATGGTTGAATTTGCACAAAATGTAAATAATTCACTGAAATATTTTGCTCTTTAGCCAGACGCAATGTTTCTAAAACTGTTAATTTGGTAGAACCCCAACCTACTATCGTAACCGCTGCGTTTGGTTCGCCGTATAATTTTGGCGCTTCCGAATCGTTTCGTAAAAACGTGTCTAATTTTTTAAAGCGTTTATCGTATTGAGCTGTTACTTCGTGTTCAAGTTCGGTAGTGGTGCTGTATTCATCGTGTTCGTAAGACGTAGCAATGTATCTCCCGCCAGCCATGCCAGGCAATGAGCGTGCCGAAATTCCATCTGGTTCTAATTTATAGCGTAAAAACTTTTCTTTATTGGCTAAAATTTTATCTAATTCCGCTTGTGCAACTACTTTGCCTCGATTTATTTTTAATTTACTTGTATCAAACGGAACTACTGATTGCCATGATTCTTGCACGTATTTATCAACTAAAATAATTACGGGTAGCTGATATTGTTCCGCTAAGTTAAATGCTTTGTACGTGTAATAAAAACACTCTTCAATATCGCCCGGTGCTAAAACAATCATGGGATACTCCCCTTGTGAAGCGTGCAACGTCATGCGTAAATCGCCTTGCGCCGTCCAAGTAGGCATGCCGGTTGATGGCCCTGGCCGCTGACCCATTACAGTTACAATCGGCACCTCCGCCATACCGGCCATGCCTAAAGCTTCCGTCATTAACGCAAAACCGCCGCCAGAAGTTCCTGTCATCGCCCGCACCCCAGCCATACCGGCGCCAATAATCATGTTCATAGCCGCTATTTCATCTTCAGTGTGTTTTACTACAATGTTCATGTCGCGCTCTACTTTGGCCATGTATCCCAAAATATCTGATGAAGGCGTCATGGGATACGCCGCATAAAATTTCATACCAGCCTGCAGAGCGCCTAGCGCGATCGCTCGATTGCCAGACAATACCATGTGTCTAGCATTCTCTTTAATCGGCTCTAATTGGAATTGATAATTAGCATATTTTTGATAAGTAGCATCATAACCAGCTTTTGCGAGTACCAAATTATCTTCTACTAATTTAGGTTTCTTTACCCCAAACCAATCCTTAAGCACTTGTTCAATGTACTCAAAAGGATAATTTAACAATCCAAACGAAGCGCCAATGGCAATGGTATTACGCGCTATGCGCTCGGCTCCTTTGGCTTTTAAAATATCGTTCATGGCTACCGGCACCCAAACAATTTCTTTACCAACTAGGTTCGGAGCTTCTTCCGCAAAATCAGCCGGATCATATATTACTGCCGCACCGTTCATTAATTCGTAGGCATGGGCTGTAACACTAGCTTTGTTTAAGGCCACCAGTAAATGCACGTTGTGAATTTGCGAGGTAGCTTGTTGAGCATCAATCGTAACTTGGTAAGTGTTGTGTCCACCGCGAATTAAAGATGGATATTCTGGATATGCAAACGTCCGTAATCCACCGCGAGTACAGATTTTCGAGAAAATAACACCGGTGGTCATTATCCCAAACCCAGCTTCCCCACCGATTTTCCATTGTAGTTTATTCGTAATCATGGTGTATTAGTTATAGCAAAAAAAAGTTACTGTTGCAATCCTAAAAACCTACCTCATCCCCAACTACTATTCAAGCTATTGCCATAGCAGTAAATAGTTTTGCAACAAATACAGAACAACGTTTTCAAACTATTGATCAACGTTTTAATAAAATTGAAAATGACATTTCTGGTATTAAAACAACTATGGTTACAAAAGATTATTTAGATGAAAAATTATAAAAACACTACACCATAAACAAGTATTTACAGATAATGATACAAAACGGATTCTAGCCCTAGAGCCATTTGCTCTAGTTTAGTAATTCATCTTAAAATTTTACAATAGCACTCTGCGCAATACACTAACTCTGGTCTTGTTGGCGTAAAAGTAGTTTGTATAGATTCGTGACACTTGGCGCACTGTCGTGGCCAAAGTTGCCGCGGTCGGCGCCGAAATAAGCGGGCTTTATGACGGCAATTAAAACACAATGCTGGCACAGGCAAGTTTAATTGTTTATAAAAATTTATTTCTTGCTTGATAAGTTTAAAGTTTTTACAGCACTGCTGACACTGATTAAATCCAGCTGTATTCGATAGATCGGCTGCGCTTTCATCTTTCCATAAATAGCCGGCTTTTTGCGCCTGGACTTTGGTCAGGGGGAAATATTCTTGCGCCACCGTTTCATTATAACCAAACGGCGATAAGTTAGCTGGAAAAAACTGGCTCCAAGTTTGCTCTTGCGTCATACTAGCTTTCAACTGTTTAACTAAGCGCTCATACTCAATTTTGGTATACTGTTTATTAAAAATACAATATTTTTTTCCACGTAAGCCAATACAGCCAAAACAATCGCTAGTATTATTAAAACATAACTCGCAATAAGCTAAATTAGCTACATTCCACCACACAATATGACAACCCAGACAATTATAACCGCCCACGTAACTTAAATTTTCTATGCCCAGCTCACAGCCACCGGAATACGAACAATCGTACACTTCTTTATTTTGGTTCACTGAATATTGCAAATAGCTACACTGTTCACTGTCGGCTGTATCAAAACACTGCCGGCAATTAACTGAATTAGCAATATAATCACCGGAACAATGTTCGGTATTTAGTTGATAAGAATAAACCGCTGGCAAAGTTAGCGCAAAATCAGCAAACTCGGTTTGCGCTCGGGTAAATCCAGTTTGCGTATTTAATTTATACTCGGCTAATTTCTTAAAATAAGCCGCTTTGGTATAAGATTGATTCAAAATATAGTATTGCTTATTACGCAAACCTTTGCCCATAAAACAATTACTGCACCCGCGACAATCTTCCAGCCAAAATGACTCTTGGCAATTATCACACATTGAACATTTCACCAAACGATAACTCTGTTTACAATCAACACAATCATAACATAATTCGCAATCTTCAATTTGGATCGCATCAATACAGTTGCGATTTTTAGCCAACATGGTACCGTAATAACAATCTTCATTATGGCCATAGGAATTGCTAAAAACCATATAGCAATTTTTGTTATTAGCCGTGTAATTAGTATAAGCGCTATTCTCACTATTGGTATTGGTAATCGCCACGCGCGGCACTTGTTGTTGCAACTGCTTAAATTGCTCAAAAAATGGTTTTGTTAAATCCACCTCAATCCCAAAATCTAATGGGCTCCATAATTTATCATCCCACCAACAAGTTTGACAATAAACTGTAAAGACTCTCCCGTATGGCGATCCTGTCGGCACGTACATAGAAATTATCGGTTGCCGACACCGAGCGCATGAACTAGTATAGAGCGTTCGTTCATTTCGCCATATCAATCTTCGCTGTTGCCGGCAATCCGGGCACAATTTTGGTTCCGGTACCTGCATTTTGGTATAAAACGCCTGATCTTCAGGATAGATCGTGAATGATTGGTTACAGTGTTGGCAAATTTTTGACATAAATCATTATATAATTCTGTGATAAAACGCACATGGTATCATAATCATGTTGCGCGGTTTTGTGCCAATAATCAATACTTTCTTGTAGTTGCCTAACAGTCATTATATGTTCAGTATGATTGATTTTTTGAGATCAATCAATAGCTTTTATTGTAACACTGCTCACAATAAATTATTTTTCTATTCGCGCCACTAAATCTTTTATGGGAAATTTAGCTAAATGCAAATCAGCGCACTCCATGGCAAACAATTGTATCTGGTGCCCAGATTTATCAAGCATTGCTTTGGTTTCGTCCAGATGTCGTAACGGCGATATCACCGCACGAATAGCCTGTGGTGGTATAGACTGTCTTGTTCTAATTTCGTGCGCTCCGCCCAAGGGCAGTTTAAATGTTTGTATTTGTTTTTTGTCAAGACACAAAACTACTCCGTAATTTTCTGGAATATCTGTTTTGCCGTCTATTAAATTTTTAAAGGACGTGCTTTCGCTTATATCGCTACGTAAACTTGAAATCCAATTAAAAACTCGGTTGGGATTAGTTGCCGTTCTCTCCCGCTTGATTTTTTTCATTTTACTTCTATTTATAAAATAATTAAACGCTGTTTCCGGCAGATTGCCCGGTGCCAAGTGATTTAACAGTGTATCAGCCATAAAAAATCTAAAAAAATCATTTGGATCACCGAATTGCCATTGTAATTCATCGGTAATAGGCTGAAACTTACTGGCAAACCATTTGGCATACATGTAGCTGACAGCCAGCGAAATACTATCAATGTCTTCAGTTGGAAACCACCGATCATGATGTGTTACCAAGCCGGCTCTCAAAACTTCTTCCAGCACCGGATTTGTTTTTTCAGTATCTACTGTAGTTCTATATTTTTCTCCGGAATATTTTAATTTACCGGTACCGTGATAAAGTAAATCTGAATTTAGACCACTTTTTAAGCTTCCGAACAGCGCCTCTAACCCGGCTTTCTGTTCTATAAATGCTCGACTAACCTCGTTATTAGGCAAATCTTCTTCTTCCAAATAAGCAGACACTCTTTTGTCTAATAATCCGGGGGTGCACAACGCCAAAAATTCTTGTCCGGTTTCTATTTGTTCGGCTCGTATACTTTTAAACGACGTTTCCTGATTAAACTGACGTTGTCGACTTTCGTGCATAAAAAAATTTTGGCTATTTATTTTATTCTAGCAACCATTGATACACTGGCTTAACCTGAATAATTTTTCCATTCAGCTCTATTTGCTCCTCTTCCTCATAAGTTAAAACTAGCCCTTGGGTTAAATGCAATTCATTCATAGCCTCAAGTAAGGCGGTTAATTCACGTTGCCTGGTTTTTGGATCGCGCAACGTCCAAGCCACCTGGATTAAGGCACTGGATGTTGGTTGCTCGTACACCAAAAAATCAACTTCAACATTATGGGCAGTTTTATAATAGTATATTTTATGTCCCCGCCGCTGTAGTTCAAGGCAAACAACATTTTCAAGCAATTTTCCATTATTTTGTGAAAAAGCAAAACCAACCACTTGGATCATGCCCGTATCCAGCGCGTAAATTTTCTTTAAATTATTTTGCTGAGTTTTCAGTGAAAATGAAAAACGCGGTATGGCTGTAACTAAAAAACTATCCTGAAAATATTGCAGATATTGCGTTACTACAGCTGGCGATAGTTGAAAAGCGGCTCCAGTAGCTCGGGCTGAAAAAATACTGCTGGTATTGCTGTATAGATAGATTAATAATTTTTCTAAAGCCAGTTTATCACGAATATCATACCGCCTAATAATATCCTTTTGCACAATATCGAAAACGTATTGCTTTAACAGCACTAAATCTTCCGTAGCCACAATTTCTGGAAAACCGCCTAAGCGTAAAAAGTGATTAAATTCTTTCAGTATCGCCGTCTGGTGCACAATAATATTTTTGCGTTGCACGTGGTTTTGACCGCGAAACTGCAAAAATTCACGAAATGATAATGGATAAACAGTAAATGAGCGGTGTCGCCCGGTTAAACGAGAAGACAGCTCTTGGCTTAATAAGGTTGACGATGAACCGGTAATCACAATGGAAAATTGTTCTGTTTCCCTAAGCTTGCGCACGGCTTTTTCCCAGCCCAAAATTTCTTGAATTTCATCAAAAAAAAGATACCGTAAATCTTTGGAAAAATACTCTTGAAATACTTGCACCAGCTGTTCAATAATTTTTGGACTATTTTGAGAAATAAAAAACGGATCTTCAAAATTCATGTACAAAAAATTGTCCGCTGAAGCAAAATTTTTAATCAATAACTTACACAGTGATGATTTGCCGCCTCGCCGTACTCCGACAATATCAATCACCTCTTTATTCGGCAGATGAATAGTTTGGCTAATAGTTCGCTCGTATAGATTATTTTTCTTCGCTATTTTTAGCCAAAAATCAATTATTTGTACTAATTCTTGAGACTGCATAAGTATACTTTAGCATAATTTATAATTATCGTAAAGTATACATTAGCACTTACTAATATCTTTCCTTATTATCCTCCTCTCGTATTTCACATAGTAAAAATCTTTATGCTGAAATCATTGCATTGTTTACAAGCTCTGTTCATAGCAATTATTACAAATAATATTCTCGTATCCCCACTCGGCTGGGTAATAATGGGTAATTTTTTTGTTATCGATAAATCGAGTGATCGCCAATTGAAATAAATAATACCGTTTGCTTATCTAAAAAACGAAAAATAACGCGGTTGCTATAATCAATCGAAAATGACCATAAGCCGTTTAATCGACCGGTTAATTTATGAGTATGTAAACTAGGATTAAAAGGATTAATATTGAACACCCGCTCTCGAGCAATGGCTCGCCGTTGTAAATTAGCTGATAATTTACGAAACTGTTTCGCAAACATTGTAGAATACTCAATATTCATGGCTTACAATAAATCTTGTAATGAACGCAGTTTTTTGGTTTTACCGGCTCGATGCTCCGCCATGGCTTGTTTATCTAAAGCCAAAACATAATCTTCATCGTACTCATAATTATCTGTCACTAAATTATTATACGTTTCAATATCAAGTATCACCGCTTCCGGTTTGCTTTTATTAATTAACAAGGCCGGCGCTTTGTGAATTTTAATAAAATCTAAAATATCAGTATATTTACGCTGTAAATCACGCACTGGATAGCTAGTAGGAATAATTGATAATTGTTGAGTGATCATATAGTATATATTACCGTATGTATTCAGATATGTCAATATATCGCTTTGTTATAGCACTGCTCGCAATACACCCCTGCCGCTTCGGCTTTGGGATAAACCGTCATAACGGTTTTACCGCATTGCGAACATGGCCGAGCTTGTAAACAACGCCCGCCAGAGCGTTGATTTCTGTTTCGGTGCCTACATTCCGGACAAATGGTTGGTGGTAGCAAGTGCTGTTGCTGATAAAATTCCTGTTCTTGAGCAATAATTTTATAGTTGCGCTGGCATTGTTTACAGGTTAAAATGCCTGGCCCGGTTTTTCCGGTGGTAAACGGCAGGTGATCTTGCCAAGGCCACTGACGTGCTGTTGCCTCGGCTTTAGTTAATGGATAATACTCGCTAGCCACGGTTTCATTATAACCAAATCCAGTAGTGCCAACCGGAAAAAATTCTCCGTATTCACCGGTTTGCCGCATGTGATTAATAATTTTATTTTTTATGTCTTGATATTCTGTCGCTGAATATGGTTTATTCAAAATTACATATTCACCTTTGGTAATACCAATGCTACCAAAACAATCATGAGAATTATTACATTTATCACAATATGTCATGTTCATACAATAATGCGACGCACAACAAAATTTAGAATTAACCATGTTTAAAGTGCTGATTAATTCATAAGATTTTTCCGGTTTATATAAACTAAAGTTCAAATCGTAACAATCTTTAGCGTCTAACACATCATAGAGCCATTGGCTGTTTTCCGAATTAGTTACATCGAAACAACTTTGACAATTTTTTGTATTGGCAATGTCGTTGCCGGTGCAATTTTCTGAATTAATTATATTGGCATATTTTATTACAGCTGGTTGCTTTACTTTAGTTAAAAATGTTTCATAATTTAAATCCAGTTTGGCTAGTTGTTCTGTATACTCGGCTGGCGTATATTGTTTGTTAAAAATACAATATTTTTTATTACGTAAATTATAACAATAAGTACAATCCGAACAACCGCGTAAATCATAACAATAATTAGAGGTAACGGTGCTATGACAGTTTTCCAACCAAATTGAACCATAACATTTATGGCAATTAACACATTCGTAACACAATTCGCTGTGATAAACAAAACTGTTGTCCACGCAATCTTTGCAATATTTAATAAATTTTCCATACAAACACCGCTCATTGGCTTCACCGGCGATATCCAAATAACAACTCTTGTCATCGCCGCAATAAGATACGTATTCACTGTTCTCGCAGTTAACTACATCCAGCGACAATGTTGGCACTTGTTGATACAAGGTTTTAAATTGTGGAAAAAATGGCTTGGTGAAATCAAAATCACAGCCATAATCATACGGCGACCATTTATCAGAATACCAACGCGTTGGACAGTACACCGCCTGTTTGCTGGTGGCCGGATAATAAGCAATAATGGCTTTCTTACAGCCAGCGCACGTTCTTGGATAAAAAGTGCGTTCATTACGCAAGCTCATGCGCCGCTGATTACGGCAATCCGGGCATAATTTTGGTTCGGGAACGTCTAACTCACGATAAAAAACTTTATCAGCGTCGGTTATATTAAATTGAATTTTACATTGCTGGCAGGCTGGCATATTAATAGATAGCTTTATTATAGCACTCTTCGCAATACACCGCTTCCGGCCGCTCTGGCGTAAAGGTAGTTTTAACAGCTTGCTTGCATTTTGCGCAAGTTCTGTTCCATAACTGCCGCGGATGGCGCAGTTGCATGCGCTCGCGATAACGCTGTTCCGGGCATAAACGTGGAATCGGCAAGCCCATTTGCCGATAAAATTTTAATTCCTGCGGAATAATTTTATACGGCTTGCCAGTAGCTGAACAATACAATATTTTCTGACAAATATCATCAGGCACATCATTGATGTTTGGCGGTATAACATATTCATCTTGCTTGGCTGCAAAAACATTTTCTTCACGCCAATTATAACCGCGCGCTAAAGCTTCGGTTTTAGTTAAAGGTAAATATTCATTAGCCAATGTTTCATTGTAGCCAAATGGTGATAAACTACTGGGAAAAAATTCTCCCCATCCGTTAGGCCCTGAGCTTGTCGAATGGGTCTTCTGCATTTGCTCAATAATTTGCGCTGCCTGTTTCTCATATTCATCTTTTGCATACTGCTTATTAAAAATACAATACTGTTTATTGCGCAAACCAACACAGCCAAAACAATGCTGACACGAAAAACACTGTTCGCAATACCATAAATCACTGGAATGAAAAACAAACAAGCAAAAATGTACGTTATAGGTGCCGATAGTGCCCAATACCTCGTAAGATAATTCCGGCTTAATATACATGTTGGAACAATCCAGTAAATCTTTTACCTGCACGCCCACTTGCACATAGCGGCAATCTTCACTATCGGTCATGTCGTAACAATCCACGCACTGTTTGGAGTTGGCAATAAAATCACCGGTACAAGCCTCGCTTTTAACAATATTAGCGTATTTATAAATCCGTTTTTTCCGTAAATCAGCAAAGGTTATTTTAGCTTCAGCTAACTTTTTTGGATCGCCGATATATTCTTTTACTTTTTGTTTGTATTCTGATTCACTTAATGACTGATTTAAAAAATAATATTGCTGGCCAAATAAATTAGTGCACAAAAAACAATCTTGACAGCCACGCAAGTTGTCGCAAAACCAGCTATCTGTGACATCTTGCGAATTGTAAACGTATTTACAGTTATAGCCTTTATCCACATTAAAACATTCATACAATAATTCTGAATTGTAAACGTAGGTGCAATCCAAGCAATTTTTTGAGCTCTGAAACAGCTTGCCGTAATAACAATCCTCGCAATATTCCGAGGAATTAATTAAATAGCAATTTTTGCAATACGCCGTGCCGGTGCTGTAATCTGAGTTTTCGTTGCTAAGCGCCACCACGTTGGCGCGTGGCACTTTTGCTTGTAAGCTGGCAAATTGCACAAAAAAAGGCTGTGTTGTATTTACGGCTTGACCATAAGATAACGCGTCCCAAGCATCCGAAAACCATTCATCATGTGTAACTACTTTGCAGTTACTATTTGATGCATAAATACTAATTAGTGGCTGGCCGGAAAAAGCCGATTTGTTGTGATAAAAAAAGTTTTCATTACGTTGGCTAGTGCGCCTGCGTAAGCGTTCTAGCGGTGATAACGTTGGTGGCGGTATTAAAAATTTTTGACCAGAGAAAGTTGGTGAAATTTTTTTTTGAAAATCTAATTCCTCGCTTGTTACCGTAAACGGTTGTTTGGTAACTTGGCAGATTTTTTGCATAAAATATGGCTAATTTAATAGATGGCTTTATTATAACACTCCTGACAATACACTTGTTCCGGTCTAGCAGGCACATAGCTAGTTGGCATTGCACGTTGGCACTTAGGGCATGATCGTTGCCACAGTTGCCGCGGATTACGCTGCCGCATGCGGCTTAAATGCCGGCAATCCGGACACTGTTTTGGTATAAATAGTTTTTCCTGACGATAAAACTGTAGTTCTGGTGGTAATAACTTATAATTCTTGCCGCAGTGATTGCAAGCTAAAATCGCTTTTAATATAGCATCATCTACAACAGTGATATCATCTGAAATTGTATAATTACTAGACCTATATTCTTTGGCATCAGGCTCGCGCCAGCGATAGCCGCGCACCAATGCTTGCTCTTTAGTTAATGGATAATACTCATAGGCCGAGCTTTCGTTATAGGCGAAGGGTGAATGACTGCTTGGGAAAAATTCTCCCCACTCCCCCAACTTTTTCATTTGATCAGTAATGCGTGCCACCAACGAACGATAGTCTGTTTCCGTATATTGCTTATTAAACACGCAATATTGTTTGTGACGTAAGCCGGAACAGCCAAAACAGTCTTTACAGGCATAACAACTATCGCAATAAAACAAATTCGTGCCATCGAAAATAAAATGAGAACAAAATACATTCCGGCCATTTTGCAACGTTAACGAATTATAGCACTGCTCGGCCGGCCCGGGCGAGAAACTGGTATCGTACGTATCTACAAAATGTTCGCCGGTAAAAATATAATTGGATTGTTCGCAGTGTTTTACATCAAAACAATGTCGACAAGCACTGGAATAATAAATATGATTGCCCGATACGTTTTCATTATGAATGCCGTAATAGGCCGGCACAACAATTTGTTCTCTTAGGCCAGCCACCTGTTGTTGCATTTGCGCAATTTTTGCCGGCGTAAACGGCAATACCGCTTTTAAATTATTATGATATTGCTCTTCAGTAAGTTGTTTGTTAAACCACTGCCATTGTTTATGCACTAACCCTACACAACCGAAACAATTGCGACAACCACGGCAATTGTAAGAAAAATATATTTCCGTGCAATCGGTACATTCGGTACTGTAAATATTTTTATAACCATTCACGCAATCAATCGCTTGATAACACAATTCGCAGTGATAAAGATATAAACCATCTATACAATCTTTGCTGTGCCAAACAATATGGCCGTATAAACAATTTTCGTTTTCCACGCAACCAAACACCAAATAACAATTTTTCGCTTTGAACGCTAAATTAGCATAATCAGAGTTATCGCATTGCACATGATAAAGCGCTTCTTTAGGCACAGCCATATTAAGCACGTGAAATTGCTCGAAAAATGATTTGTTAAAATCAAAAGCTCGGCCATAGGTTAAGCCGTCCCAATTATCATGCCACCATTCCGTTGAGCTATAAACCGTGTATGGGCTGTCTGGCGCATACATAGAAATAACCGGCTTATTACTTAAAGTGGATTGCCGTTGATACAGAGCCCGAAAATTGCGCCGCTGCATGCGTAAAATCTGCCGGCAATCCGGACACCGGTGCGGTATTGGCACATTCAACTTTTTGTAGAACGCTAAATCCTGATCATTGATCTGGAAAGTTTTGTTACATTGCAAACATTGTTTAACCATAAATAATTTGTATTTCTCCCCTCTCCTTAGAGGAGAGGGGTTGGGGGTGAGGTAGGCTGTTCATCCAACGCCTCATTTACCAGCTTATCTGCTTTTTTATTTTGTTCGCGTGGAATATGGGTAAACGTAACCTGTTTGAATTTAGCCATTAAATTCCACACTTTTAAAAACAAAGTTTGCAGATTTTTATCTTTTACGCGATATTCTCGTTTTAATTGTTTTACCACTAATTCCGAATCCAAAAAGAAATTAATTTCCTGCACCGCTGGATGTTTTTGTTGGTAATGAACCGCCTGTTCCATAGCTAACACTACCGCGCTATATTCGGCGTGATTATTAGTAGCATGGCCTAAATATTTTTTGAAATTGCCTAATTCTGGGCTGTATACGCCGGCGGCGGCTGGGCCGGGATTGCCACGTGCACCGCCATCGGTATAAAAAGTAATTACAGTTTTACTCATACATTTAATAGCTATTTAATAAAACGCTCTTTAATATAATCATACAACATTTTTTCGGTATAAAGTTCTACCGGCGCACGATCATCGGTTAATATTAGCGCTGTATTATTTATACTGGCCGGCTGTATATTTTGATTAATGTTTTTAATAATCTGTTTCAGCTCTGCTGGTGCCACTAAATCTGATGGTTTTGCTAAGATTGGTTTATCTCCAGCTACTACTACATAATTTAAACTGTTCGGTACGGCTACAATGTTTACATAAATAAATTGTTGCTGTAACGTAGCTAAAATCGCTTGCATTAATAATGATTGTTCACCCGTGCTATTAACATTTAAAACTAAAATACCATCTGCCGTTAAATGATTTTTTATGTCAATAAAAAATTCTTTGGTTACCAAATACCATGGAATATGAATTTCACTAGCATAGGCATCGATGGTAATAAAATCATACTGCTCTGCACTAACCCGCATAAACGTGCGCGCATCTTGATTGATAATTTTCACTGGTTGTTCGCTTAAATGAAAATATTGTTTAGCTAAGACTGTTACGGCCGGATCAATTTCAACGCCCGTGAGCTGAAAATTTGGATAATATTGATGCAACGCTCGGGTGACCGTACCACCAGCTAAACCTAATACTAATACATTGGCTCGCTCTGGCAATGAATAAAGCGCTGGTAAGGCAGTGATATAATCATAATATGATCCGGTTAATACACCGGTTTTCATATAATATGATTGTGAACCTAAGCCGTCGTTATAGCGCAAGGCCAAACGATCTTCTAACTCTAACACTTGAATAAATTGATAAGCTGATTCTTGTTGTGTTAACACTTTAGCATCGGCTCGATTAACAACCAACTGTTGTGGTACAACATACCAAATTATTGGAACCAATAACGCTAAACAAAACCAAATAATTTTACGTTTACCAATACTGGCAATCAACATTAAGCTAGTGGCCGCAATAATAGTAGTGGCTCGGCTACCTAACCATGGAATGAGTAAAAACGTGCTACCAAACGTGCCAATAATACTACCAATGGTAGACCAAGCATATAATGAACCAGCTACCGTGCCAGCGTTTTCTATTTTAGTAGTGGCTAAACGAATTACAAATGGACTGACCATGCCTAATAACCCAATCGGCACAGCAAAAATGAGCAATAAAATAACAAATGATCCGGCGATACTATAAAAAATAGCTAGGCGTTGAAATGATAATATGAATTGTAACGATGATAACAAAACTGTCGTAAGAAATGGCACGGCGCTAGTTAATACACCGGCTACAAATGTGATTATAAAAAGATAATCAGCCCGTGGCGCTTTATCCGCTAATTTACCACCCCAATAATAACCGGCCGATAACGCTATTAAAATAATGCCAATAATATTTCCCCACACAAATAACGATGTGCCAAACCATGGCGCTAACAACCGCGATGCCGTAAATTCCAACATCATCACGGCCGCTCCAGTAACAAATACAAACAGATACCAAAATTTTTGACTAGAAATTTTCATGCTTAACTATTATAACATACCAGGACACAAATCCCACAACATTCTAAACCAAGTCTTGTAGCTCTCCGCCAATTCATGATTAATCATCACAAATACCGTTACATCTTCACCAACATTACCCACATCCACACTCGTAAACGTAACCACATAATCACCGAAAATATCACAGACGGCTGAAGTGGAATATTTTTTCGGTAATATTTTATAGTTACCACCAACGTTATTGAATACTTTTGGTAATTTTTCTACCACGCGATAATCGTACAGCGTATAATATTTCACTTTTTTTCGTTTCATTTCCGCTTTAAAATCGGTCAAAAATTTCTGACTAATTGTTGGCGTAAACCACAAGCCTTTGGCGCCAAGAAAATATGTTTCTTGCCCTACTCGTGCTAAATCCCGCATATAGTTTTTATAGCCTTCTAGCCCTTTATAAATATAAGCCGCTTCCTGTGGAGGCTCGGCTTCGTATAACGTATTAAGTTTTGGTAAAACTTGTGTGAGCGCAGTTTCTTTTTCTTTTAAAACTTCCAACAACTTATTTGGGTGTACTGCTTGATATAAATTTTCTCCCTTTTGAAAAATTTGAAACACCAACCCCTTTTCCAGCAACCGATTCATCGCATCATACACATTCCGCCGATGCACTTTAGCTTTAGCTGAAATAGTGGAAACCGATGTTTCACCGGTAGATAGTAAAGTTTCGTAGATTTTGGCCTCGTTGGGCGAGAGGCCGATTTGTTCGAAAATGGCGGTAAACATTGGTTTTAACTAGTTATATTTTGTAAAGGTTTTAAATTTACAAACGGTAATAATACTACTGGCAAAAACACAGCCGCTGGTTCAAAACGTAAATCATGTCGGGTAAGAACGACAGCCCTACTGACGTTATTGCCATAATTCTTTGAAAAATGATGTATAGCCGATGGTACTGTAATAACTTGTTGTCGAAATTTAACTTCAATTGGCAGTAAACGATCATCACCGCTTAATACAAAATCAATTTCCGCCTTGGCTGCTGTGCGATAAAAATGAATGAAGTTGGTATTAGTCTGTTTTAGAAGTTCAGTATAGACTATATTCTCAATTACATTACCTTCTAGTAGCGCGAAGTCGGTTGGTACGGCATGATGAAGAGCGTAGGCCAGTGTACCAGTATCTTGCACATACACTTTTGGCATCTTCGATAGTTCTTTTCGAATATTGGTAAAATAAGGCCGAACAAATGAAAAAATAAAGGTATCTTCTAAGATAGTAAGATATTTTTCCAAGGTTATTTTATTCAGTCCGACGGTGTTACTTAATTCATTCTTGTTCACCAAATTGCCCACTTGAGTAGCTAATATCGTTACTAAACGATTAAACGCCTCCACTTGTTCAATATGTAAAAATCCGGCTACATCTTTTTCAATATAGGTACGGATAATTTCAGACAAGATGGCTCGTTTTTTGTCAGATTGTGTTTGTACCACCACTTCTGGATAACCACCCCAATAAGCAAATGATAATAACTGCTGCTCCAAATCTTGACGATATAACGTATAAAAATCTTGTATCTCCTGCTGTTGGGTTAATTGAAATGATTGTGGATAGGTAAAAGTAGATTTTGCTAGTAGATATTCATGAAAAGAAAAATGGCGCAACGTAAACTCAATTTTACGGCCAGTTAAATATTCAGCATTTTTAGTTAATTCTAAAGACGAGGATCCGGAGACGATTAATTGCAATTGATCTTTCGCAATATCATAGACAGTTTTTAAAAATTGACCAGCTTGTTTGAGATATTGAAATTCATCTAAAAAAACATATAGTTTTTTGTTTTCACCTAGACCATATTGATCACGCAAAAATTGTAGAAATAACTTTGGATCATGCACCCAAGCGCTCGTTAGCTCTTGATCAATAGCAAAATAGACAGTGGAGTGTGGATGACACTGTTCCAGTTCAGCACGCAAAGCATTCAGCAACGTCGTTTTCCCCACTTGGCGGGCACCTTTGATAATAATGACTTTATTTTCTCCAAGCCAGGGGAGAATGTCGTTAAATAGAGTACGTTTTATCATATTGTTATGTGTATATAATAATTTCGCTGTAATTATAGCATGATACTATAATAAAAACAAGAGAATAATTATATGATTCCACATTTACTATCATTTTATACTAAATCGAGCATCTATGTCAGTGGTTCCCTCTATCACCCCATGGTGTTATTGGCCACTCATTCATTATAGTCTAAGGTTGGGCGGTTCGTCAATACTTGGCTCTTTAACAATTTGCTGGAGGTTTTTATGTCTACCGCGCGTGAAGATTTGAACCTAGTCCAACTCATTGAAAAATACGCAACAGTTTCGGTCCAAGAAGCCCCAGGATTACTGGAAACTATCAGTAAAAACTGTGGCTGGCGAGAACACGATGCCTGTGCTGAATTTCTCACATCCATAGGTAGTGAAATAAATATCATCGAACCAATGCCGCGCCTTCGACTAGCAGCTCGCAGAGCATTGGTGAATTGTTTTCTACCCAAACTGTTCGCGGATTGGCAGGTGTTGGATGGAGTGATTAGGGCAGCAGAATGTTGTATCGATTTTTTTGGTGTCCGTGAGCACGTTGCAAAGCTGACAGATGCGGAGCTGCAAACCCTACGCGTTTTTCTATCACGTGCGTATAAAGCACATCATGATCTGTACAAGAAAGGGGTATCTGTTAGTAATCCTACGTCGCTAGTTGCTGCCATCGTAAATGCTCGGTATGTCGAGTTATTACTAACTGAACAAATTTTGGAGGGTATTATCTGGTTATACAGTTATTTGCAGAATGAACTTAATCGTGTGTACCCTCAAGGTTTGTATATGTTGCAGTCGAGCTGGTTTCGTGCACTAGTGCTTCCGGAGGATGACGCTGCTCTGGTAGATGAATTGCGAAATGTCCAAGCGGACATGGCCCGAATTAATTTAATTTGTGGGCATAACTGTACGAGGCAGTGTAGCTCACATTTTCGGACTGAGGCTAGCGTTCTATTACAACTGGCTTCAGTGGCAATGTATCAATTGAAGAGCGAGTGCGAGAGTCGATTCATAGGCCTTACTGATAATGATCAATGGCATGGAGTGGCTCAAAATTTGCTGCTACCCAGCCCACCGATATAATAGGTTTGTTCTTTTTTTTAACCGGCGATGTGGCATAGTAAGGAGGTATAATGTTACATCGCCCATCGTCTTCTATTAATTATTTAACTAGCTCATAGAAGACGCTGTCGTAAATTTATCGATAAATTTCTCGTCGGTGACCAATTTTTACAACATAAATAACATTGTTGTTACATCGAACGATTACACGGTAATTACCTCTTTTCACCATATTCTTTGAGTAATTTTTCTAAAGGAATAGTTTTCCCTTCTTTAATGTTTTTATCAGCTTTTGCAATGGAACGAAGATAATTAGGGCTAGCTAAAGCTTCCAAATCTTCCATTAAATCTGCCATTTCGCTTTGCGCAAAAAAGAAGCCAAAAGTTTTGCCATTACGCATAATGCGCGTAACGTTTTTTAAGGCCGTAGAAGGATTTTTTTGCAATTCTCGTATTGTAACAATATTTTCTTGCTGAAGTGTACTAAGTGTGGAAAGCATATAATAATATATTAGTAAGTAAAATAATACATACAATATAACATACCTATTATTTTAGTCAAACTAAGTTTATGAACCTATTTATACAGCTGACTATGACTACCGAGAGCAACAAATTCTACGGTATTAGCCTTGAGCTGTACATATATTGCTCGTAAATCTGGCCTAATATTAATACTACGACACCCTTTGTAGCTACCTTGCAAAGGATGGTTTTTTAATTTTAAATCAAAGGGATTGTCAATAAACAGATGCAAACACTCTTCAGTAATGCGCTTATCTTTGGCAGATAGTTTTTGCAACTGCTTCTGAAAACGCTTATGAAATAATAGTTGCTGCATTACAACTTACGGAAAAAATTAGTTAGCTCTTCATGTGAGGCAATGGGCTTAGCAGTATTTTTTCCTAAACGAATATCTTCGGCAATTTCTGCCAATAGATTTTCTAACCAAATAGACATGCGCGGAGCCTGCGTTACAGTCAAGCCTTCTTCGCGCACAAACTGCTTTAATAAAGCATTAACTGTGGCGCTTAGCGAAAAACCCAAATTTTCAGCTAATCGTTGAGCTTGTTGTTTAAGAGTTGTGTCTAGTTTAATATGGGTTAAAGTCTTCATATAACCGAAGTATACCTAATGGATATATTATTGTCAAGAACTAATTGCACAACTGCACCGACTATAAAATATGTTGCACAGTAATCTGGATTTCCTGATTCCCGTTCCAGCGGTTCACGCCTAAACGAGAAATAATATTAATTTTATCATTTAATTTTGCATCCACCATTTGTTCACCCTGGTTAAACGCAATGGCCTTTATATTATTCCCTAGCTCATCAGCTAACCATAATTTTACATGTTGCTGTTTAGTACCAACGCATTGCAGATCTTTAATAATAGCTTGTTCTATTAAAAAGCACGGCTCTGGATTTCCTTCACCATACGGCTGTAATTGTTCGAGTTGATTAATTAAATCCCAGTTTAGCTCTTTAATGTTTAATTTAGCCGCCACGGTTAACGTTGGCGTTGGATCTAATTGTTGTAATATCGGCTTGGCTAAATCATTAAATCGTGTACAAAATTGTTCAATCGTTATTTCTGGTTTTAACGTAAACCCACAGGCCATGGCATGACCACCGTAATTAACAAATAATTCTTCTAGGCTCTGTAATAATTTAATCATGTTAAAACCGGTCACACTTCTACCCGAACCAGACCAATGCTCTTTGCTTCGCGTTAACACAAACGCCGGCTTGTTATACTCGCCTACCAATTTACCAGCTACCAAGCCGACTAGACCAAGTGGCCAATTGGTTTGTTGCGCGTATAACACGGGCGCCGAAGTTAAGATAGTTTGTAATTGTTGCTTGGCTTCATTAAACATGCGCTCGGTTTGCTGTTGCCGTTGATTATTGGTGTCTTGTAATTGTTTCGCGTATTTTAAAGCGTCGGTTTCATTGTCCGCTAATAATAAGGCCACAGCCATGTTAGCATGATCCATTCGTCCAGCCGCATTAATCCACGGCCCAATGCGATAGCCAATGTCTGTGGTAGTAACCGTTCGTTTATCTAAATTAGCCGTTTGTAACAAACTTTTTAAGCCTAATCGTTTGGTTTTGTTCAGAACAATTAAACCATATTTTACCAACGTACGATTCTCGTTCAATAACGGCATACAATCTGTTACTGTGCTAATGGCTACCAAATCTAACAACCATTTTTCAAACGCTTCCCCTAGAGCTAGTGTTTTACTCAATGCCTGCACTACCTTAAATGCCACGCCCACTCCGGCTAATTGAGCAAAGGGATAATGATCGGTTTTTATTTGTGGATTAATAATAGCGTAAGCACTGGTTGGTAATTGTGGCGGCTCAACATGATGATCGGTAATAATCACATCAATACCATGTTGCTTAGCTAAATTGATTTCTTGAAGATTGGAAATACCACAATCTACGGTAATAATCAGTTGCACTTGCTCCTGCACAAATTGCTTAATCGCCGCTTCATTTAAACCATAGCCTTCTAAATCACGGTGCGGTAAATAAATCCGTAAATCAGTAATACCAATTTGTTTTAGCGCGCTGTACAACAATACCGCCGCACATACCCCATCAGCATCGTAATCACCAAACACTAACACCTTTTGTTGCTGATCGCGCGCCTGCAAAATACGCTGTACCACTTTTGGCATATCTTGAAACAAAAATGGATCGTATTGATTTTGTAAATAATCCGGATGTAAAAAAGCCGCTATGTCTGCTTCCGTTATAATATTACGTTGCGCTAATACATGCACTAAAGCCGGTATTAATTCTGGCAATTGAGCCAATAACGTAGACGGTGCTGGTTCAGCTAATTGATAACGCATCGTCATAGATAATTCATTTACAAAGTATTAAATGGGTGATCAATTAAAAACTGCTGTACTCGTTTAATTAGATTGCGTTGATTAATATGCTTTAAAATGCCAGCCGCTTCATTTAAACTTACCCATTGAAATTTAGTATGTTCATCTGATAACTGCACATTAGCTCCGGTTTTAAATAAATAATACACCACTAGTTTGGCAATGGTAAGCTCATTCACTCGAAAATTATAATAAATTTGTTCTTTAAATAGCGGCTGTAGCCGAAAATGTTTAATGCCGGTTTCTTCATAAATTTCTCGTTTCAAAGTATCCAACTCTTTTTCACCACGTTCCATTTTTCCTTTTGGAAATTCCCAATACTCATTAGCCGTAGAAAACACTAACAACACTTTCTGTTCGGCATTAAGAATAATGGCTCCCACGCTTTTTTGTCGAATGGAATTAGGATTATAGTTATAGCCGGATTTGGTTTGATACATGCTCGCGTAATTGATTAGGTTGAACAGCTAAACCTTTAAATAGAGTTTGTTCTAAATTAGTTATATGCTTAAGCAAAGCTGCCGCACAATCTTGCTCTGGTGGAATCTGCCAACGTTGCTGGCCTAAACGTAAGCGCTCGGCTAGCGAAACAATCGTATGATGATCCACTCGCTTATCGGCGTAGTATACTATTTTCTGTTCTAAATTGGCAAATCCATCTTTTAAAATAGTCATTAAGCCATGGGTGCGAATTATAGCCGCTACGGCTGGGTACTGTTTATTTAATACTAGATAATTTATTTCTTCATGCTGTAGTGGCGTTTTAATATCCCCTGGTAAATATTGCCACTGGTCTTTGATACGCACTAAATCGTGTAGCTTAGCCGCAGCCGATACTAATGGCACATTAACCGGATCACCACAGATTTGACGCTGCTGCGCTAACCAAACCGCCACCCGTTCTACCATTAACATATGGGCTTGTACGTTACTTGGGGTATGATAAAAACGATACAACTCCTGACATTCTTTTACTGTAGGTAATTGCATGTTGTTAAAAATCAACGATCATCACGAATCGCTGTAGCAAATAATTCCGCGACTGATAATATTTTAATTTTGGCAATTTGCTTGTTCACCGGTAATTCAATGGTATCGGTCACAATAATTTCTTTTAAACTTTCATGTTGAATACGCTCAATGGCTGGGCCAGATAATACTGGATGCGTGCAAGCAAAATACACATCTTGAGCACCTTCCTGTTTTAATTTTTCCACCACTCCTACTAGTGTGCCAGCCGTATTAATTTCATCATCTACAATAATGATATTTTTATTTTTCACATCGCCTTCTAGACGTTTAATAATAGCCTGATCGTGTTTCTTGCGCGTTTTAAATGATTTTACTAACGGTACATTTAATTCACGCGCGTAACGCTTGGATTCTGGCATACTACCTTTATCGGGCGCGACTACTACAAAATTATGCAGCGCTTTTTGTTTAAAATAATTTACAATCACCGGAAAAGCGCGTAATTCCTTACGCTGAAAACGGAAAAATCGCTTACTACGATGTTTGTGTAAATCGATGCAGATTACTTTATCTACTCCAGCTGCGTGTAATAAATCGGCCACTAGTTGAAAAGTGAGTGATTCACCGGGTTCCACGATTTTTTCCATGCGCCGATACGGATAAAATGGGATCACGGCTACTAATTTGTGCGGCTGTAAATGCTTGGCCGCATGCACCATAATGAGCAACTCCATTAAATGATGATCCACTGGATCGGAGCCGCTTTGCACAATATAAACATTTTTATCTTTAATGTCCTCTTCAATATTCACGTACGTTTCCCCATCGGAAAATTGTTTTACCGTAGCTTTACCAATTTTACAATCTAACACTTTAGCAATTCGTTTAGCTAATAAGGCATTGGATTTGCCGCTAAAAATGATTTTTTCTGCAACACTCATTGGGAATAATGATGAAATGTTTTGGGTATTTGCTCAATTAATTGAGTTGTGGAAAACCGAGTAGCGTAACGTTTGGCTAATGTTTCTGCCGCACAGCCTTCGGCCACTACGGCTAACCTACTAGCTAACCATACCGAGTGTGTACAACCAAGCGCCGCTATTAAACCAGCTAGCACATCACCCGTTCCTCCCTTGGTTAAACCCGCGTTACCTATACTATTATAGCAACTTTTTCCGTTTTGGCAAATTACCGTTTTATGCCCTTTGGCCACAATAACACTTGGTAGCATTTGGCTTATTAATACTGGATTTTGTTCACCAAACAAAGCTTGATATTCACCAGCATGCGGTGTTATTACAGTCTGTTCTGTATATAATGATTTCGTTAAATAATACAACGCATCGGCATCAATCACGCGTTTAACTGGACAGTATCTACTCGCTAAAATATTACACACCAATTTTTTAGTACGCTCACTTCTGCCTAAACCCGGCCCTAACAACACACAATCACTCTTAGCCAAATAGGTTTTACGTTCTGCAGGCGAAACCAAAATAATCGCCGGATGAAGTTTTTTTAAAGCGCGCACTAGCGCGTAATTACTTAAATCCGTTTCCACATAAATTAAATCCACCAATCTACTAGCTATTTCAATAGCGTACCATAACGAACCGTGATATTGCTTAGAACCAGCTACGATATATAAAATTCCATTTTGACCCTTGTGAGAGGTTTGTAGTGGTGATTTAAGTTTTTTAAATATGGATAAAATAAGTTTTTGCATATTGACCCTTTGTAAGCCCCCTAACCCCCTAAAGGGGGAATAATTCAGAGAGCTTCTTTAATTATTTTTATTACTTTTTTCAAATCATTTAATATTTCTTCATTACGAAAACGTAAAATTTTACAACCTAATTTTTCTAACAAATACGTTCTTTGTTCGTCTCTATCTTTCTGATAATCATGAATATCTCCATCTACTTCAATTACTAAAGATTTTTCAATGCAATAAAAATCCACTATAAATTGATGAATAACGTGTTGTCTTCTAAATTTTACACCTAATTTCTTCATTTTTAAACTATCCCACAACAACACCTCTGCTTTAGTAGGATTGTTTCGCATTTGTTTGGCCTTTTCTTCAAGCTGTAAATATATTTTCTTTTTAGCAGCGTTGTGTACAGCCGGCTTTTTAGAAAATTTATTAATCATATCAATATTTTGAATATTTCATTCAACTCCCCCTTTAGGGGGTTGGGGGGGCTGAATTTAGGGGGCTTGAATTTAAATTACTAACTTATGTCCCATTTTCTTTTGCTTGGTGTGCAAATATTTTTTATTATGTTTATTCGCTTTGATCTGTAAAGGAATTTGCTGAACAATTTTTAAACCATATCCGTTTAATCCAATGACTTTTTTAGGGTTATTGGTTAACAATTTAATAGTGCTTAAACCTAAAGCTTTTAAAATTTGGGCACCGATGCCGTAATCGCGCAAATCGGCCGCAAAACCTAATTTTAAATTAGCTTCTACCGTATCTAAACCTTTATCTTGCAAACGATAAGCTAATAATTTATTAACCAGACCAATCCCTCTGCCCTCTTGGCGTAAATACACAATCACGCCGCTACCAACTTTGTTGATATACTCCATGGCAGCAGCTAATTGTGCACCACAATCACACCGTTGTGAATGAAACACGTCGCCGGTTATGCATTCAGAATGCATCCTAACAACAACATTGTTTTTATGCTTAATTTCACCTTTAATTAACGCTACATGTTGCTGAAACTGATCCATCGGCGAACCAAATACGGCCACTGTCCATTCCCCTAACTTAGTAGGAATGGTAGCCGAAGCTAATTGGGTAATTTGTTGTTCATGGTTCCTTCTATACTCAATTAAATCCGCGATTGACGCAATTTTTATTTTGTGTTTTTTGGCAAAGCGTAATAATTGCGGTAAACGCGCCATAGTACCATCGGCATTAATAATTTCACAAGTTACTCCAGCCGGCGTTAAACCAGCTAACCGCGCTAAATCTACAGCCGCCTCCGTATGACCAGCTCGTTGCAACACGCCGCCTGGCTTGGCCTGCAATGGAAACACGTGTCCTGGCCGCACTAGATCATACGGCGTGGTTTTGGGATTAATAAGCGCTTTAATGGTAGTGGCTCTATCTTGAGCCGACACCCCTGTGTGTATACCAATTTTTGCGTCAACGGAAACTGTAAAATTAGTACCATACGGATCGGTGTTATCCACTACCATCAACGGCAAATTTAAGGCTCGGCAACGTTCCTCTGGCAACGCTACGCACACAATGCCACGCGCGGTTTGCAACATTAAATTAATCCATTTAGCACTAGCAAAATCTGCCGCCACTACTAAATCACCTTCATTTTCCCGATTGGCGTCATCGACTAAAATAACTGGTTTACCTTTTTTAATGTCCTGTAAAATTGATTGGATCGTATTGAGCATCGCCTTTAATTAATAAATTATCTCCTAATGATTCAGTTTGAATATTCTTTAGATTAACACTATACTGCAAATTGCCTACTACCGGCAACTGCTGTGCACCAAATAACTGTGGCGTAATAAAATACCACCACTCATCAATCAAGCGTTGGTTAATAAAACTAGTTAAAACACTAGCGCCGCCTTCTACTAAAATACTACTAAAACCTCTTTTGCCTAATAAAAACAATATTTTTTTCAAGTTACTAACTGGCAATATTTTCACTCCTAAACATTGATATTTTTTATAATTTGCTTTAGTAATGCTTGGCGAGCAAACAATAATAGTATTTTTATCCAAACAACAACTAGTTACTGGCGTACGCAAGTGATGATCAAGAATAATTTTTATAGGATGATGAGGTTGTGCTTGTTGAAGTTGTTTTTTTGATAAGCGGGTATTTAATTTAGGATTATCATGAATAATAGTATTTACTCCTACCATAATAGCCGAACATTCCTGACGCAATTCATGCACCCGTTGCAAAGCTAATTTATTAGCTAAATAACGTTGGTTATTTGGTGTAGTAATTTTTCCATCTAAACTTAACGCTACTTTGCCAATAATATAAGGTTGCTGTGTAGTGCTCCATTTCCGAAACGCTCTAATTAAATAATCACATTCATTTTTTTTAATCCCTACGTTAACTTTTATACCATGTTTTTTTAATAATTTTATACTGTTACCAGATTCTTGCGGATGTGGGTCGACACTACCAATGATCACCTGCTTAATGCCACTATTTAAAATCAGCGGTAAACACGGCGGTGTTTTTTTATTAGTGCGACTACAGGGCTCTAACGTTAAATATAAATGAGCTTGCGCTAAAATAGTTTTGGAATATTTTTTTAGAGCAGTTCTTAATAAATTACGTTCGGCATGAGCACCGCCGAATTTAGCATGATACCCCTGAGCAATAATTTTATTGTTATACACCAACACAGCTCCTACCATTGGATTTGGGTTCACAAAACCAGCTCCACGGCGCGCTAAGGCCAGCGCCTGTTGCATGAAACTTATTTGCGCTGAAGTTGTTGGCGAAGTTGTGACCATGTTAATAAACCATTTTGCGCGCCAGTTTTTGCCACATTCGCTGTAGTATTAACTGTAGCTATACACAACGCTAAATTAATATTATTAGGATACTTTATTAAACCAGCAATAAAACTAGCACCAAAACTATCACCAGCTCCGGTAGTATCTATTGGTTTATCATTATTCGGTTTAGCAAAATAAAATTGCTTACCATCAAAAACCTGTGCGCCGTTTCTACCATCGGTTACTAATAATAATTTCATACCAAATTGATAAAGATGTTTCATTAAACTGGCCAGGTTCGCTAGCGTAAACCCGGTTTTCAGCGCCAGTTCAACTGCTTCATCTTTATTTAAGTTTAACACTGTAACATGCGGCAATAATTTTATGATTTGTTGTGGTTGTTCTAATTGAATCGCGCCTGGGTTCCAAGCAATATTAGCTTTGGTAGCGATTAGTTTTTTCATTAACTGTGGCCAAGTAGCCACGCTTAACGATGGCACGTAAAACCACTTGGTTTTAATTTTTTTCAATATACTAGCTGTAACTTGTAAATGTTTACTGGCTCCATAATTTACAAACGCAACATGTTCATCGGTTTTACTGTCTACCACTATAAATGATGAACCGCTATTTTTTTTGGTGTCTATTTGAACATGTTGGTAAGCTACTCGCTCTTGTTTAAATAATTTCATGACTCTTTCACCAATCATGTCATTACCAAGACAAGTAATAATGGCAGTGCGCAAGCCTAAACGCGCGCAACACACAGCTGTGTTTGCCGCGCCGCCACCAAAATGATATTGCACATTATTACTATGAATTTTGGCGCCATATTCAAAACCAATTAGTTTTACTTTGGTAGGATCGTGTTTCGGATTTTTTATTATTTCCGCGTCGCTAGTATAAAACATGGTATCTTGTAAGGCCGTGCCGATGGTAACGATATCGTAATGAGATGTGTTGTTATTTTTTTTGTACATAATATATTTTAAGGTTTTATTCCCCCTCTCTCCTTAGAGGAGAGAGGGGGTTAGGGGGAGTGAGGTAGGACGTTTAGGGGGCTTCGAATCATTCAATTAAACTCCTGGCCGTCATATCTTCTGGGATTGCCAAGCCTAATAATCGTAACACAGTTGGCGCAATATCAGCTAGTACGCCTACCGGCTGTAACTGTGATAAATCGTTATGTGGTACTACTGGCCAAAATTGTTTCAGTTCCGCCCACCGCTCACCGATAATATAAAATGGCACCGGATTGGTAGTGTGCACCTTACTCATGTCGCCAGTAAACAAATCGATTTTCTCTTCCGCATTACCATGATCGGCCGTAATTAACATGGTGCCGTGTTGTTGCAGTACTACCTGAACAATATCGCCTAAACATTGATCGATGGTACTAATAGCTTGTTTCGTAGCTTCTAAATTACCGGTGTGCCCTACCATATCCGCATTAGCAAAATTAGCTACAATTAAATGATAACTTTGTTGTTGAATACCAGAAATAATCGCGTCGCGCACACCAAACGCGCTCATTTGTGGCACCTCGGCATAATTAGATACCCGCGGTGAAGGAATCATCACCCGCTGCTCATTAGGGAATGGTTCCTCTTGGCCGCCATTAAAGAAAAACGTTACGTGCGCATATTTTTCCGTTTCTGCAATATGTAATTGATTCATCCCGGCTTCGGACACCACTTTAGCCAAAGGGGTTTTAACATGATCTGGATAAAACGCAATGCGCACCGGCAAGTTTTTTTCGTACTCCATCATAGTCACAAATGGTAAATTTTGAAAATAATGCGTACGATTAAATTTATTGAACGCTGGCAAAATAAATGTTTTAGTTAATTGTCTGGCTCGATCGGCGCGAAAATTAAAAAATATTACCGCATCGTTATCTTGCACGGTAGTAATCGGTTTACCATCATTTAAAATTACCGTGGGCTCAAATTCTTCATCAAACACCTGGCGTTGATACGAAGCTTCGATAGCTTGCATTGGATCGGTAGCTGTGTGTTCACTCACCCCTTCGGTAATAGCCCGATAAGCCGGCTCAATCCGCTCCCAATGATTATCTCTATCCATGCTCCAAAACCGCCCGGTTAACGTGGCAATTTTACCGAAGCCTAATTGTTGTAATCTTTGCTGTAATAATTGAATATAATGTAACGCACTGTTATGTGGCGTATCCCGCCCATCTAAAAAGGCGTGTACAAACACATTATGCACACCTTGTTGTCTGCATAAATCAAGCAGTGCATTTAAATGATTTTGTGAACTATGTACACCGCCATCACTTACCAACCCCATGAGATGTAATTTTGAGTGATTAGTTTTTACATGCTCTAACGCTGTTAAAAATTGATCTTTTTTAAAAAATGAACCATCGCTAATTGCCTTGTTAATCATGGGCAAGTTTTGATAAATAACTTTGCCACCACCAATATTCATATGCCCTACTTCGGAATTACCCATTTCTCGCCATGGCAACCCCACTACTTCACCCGAGGCTTGCAACGTCATTACCGGATAAGTGCGAGCAAAATAATCCAAGTTTGGTTTATGCGCCAACGCAAACGCATTACCACGCGCTGGCGCGGCCACTCCTAAACCATCACAAATAATTAACACTAATGGCAGTCCGTCTCCTAACATAACGCTTTGCTAGTCATAGCCTTCGGCTTCACAATGTTTAATACTTTTAAAATAGTTGGCGCTATATTGGCTAATTGGCCGGTTTTAGCCAGCTTAACACCGGGTTTAGTGATAATAAACGGCACTGGATAATTGGAATGTTCCGTGTCTGTTTCTTGAGTGGTTAAATTTAACATTTCTTCGGCATTACCATGATCGGCCGTAATAAATAGTATACCGCTTTTTTTGAACACTTGCCATAAGCGGCCGAGCTGTTCATCAATTACCTCTACCCCTTTAATAGTAGCTGCCACATTACCCGTGTGCCCCAACATATCGGCATTAGCAAAATTAATTACGTAAAAATCATAAGCGTTATTTTTTATTGTTTTTAAAACATGATCGGTAATATTTTCTGCGCTCATAGCCGGTACCACCGTGTAATCTGGATTTTGTGGTGATGGAATTTTACACCATTTTTCACCATTCACCGCGTGATCATAACCGCCATTAAAAAAATAGGTTACATGAGCATATTTTTCACTTTCCGCAATATAAAGTTGGCGTAATGGAGACAGGGCTATAGGTAACGTATCATTTAAATCGGCGGCCGGAAAGGCTGATAACACATGGTCTAAATCTGGCCCAAAATCAGTCATGGTAATAAATTTAATATGTCGCAACACTTTCTGCCGGCGAAACGCACCTGGATTACGCTTATTAAAATCGGGCTGCACAAAGGTTTTGGTAATCTGGCGCGCTCGATCGGAGCGTAAATTAAAAAATATAATAGAATCGCGTGATTCTATTAACCCAGCTGAATTAATAATATACGGCTTAATAAATTCATCCGTTTCGTTACGATTATACGAGCGCGTAATCGCCGCTTCAGCCGATTCGGCCTGTTCGCCTACACCACACACCATAGCATGATATGCTTTAGCTGTGTTGTCCCAGTGCTTATTTCTATCCATAGCATAAGATCGGCCCATGATAGTAGCAATTTGCTGGTTAATTTTACAACGATCTTGCAAACCTTTTAATAATTTAATTGCTTCGTGTGGCGGCGCGTCACGCCCATCGGTAAATAAATGCAAATACGGCTTAATATTATTACGTTCGCATAACTGCAACAGAGCATCTAAATGATCTTGATACGCATGCGCACTCATGCGATTGGCTAACATACCCATTAAATGTAATTTGGTTTTACGCACTTGCGCGTGCTGAATGGCATTCAACAGTGCCGGATTACGAAAAAACGTGCCGGATTTAATTTGTTTATTCACTGCTACCGCGTCTTGTTCCACTACTCTACCGGCTCCAATGTTCATGTGCCCCGCTTCGGAATTTCCGTCTCGCCCGGCTGGCAAACCAACTGCTGAACCAGAAGCGGCTAATTGTGTATGCGGAAAATGGCTCCATAAATAATCAAAATTCGGCGTCCGCGCCTGGGCAATAGCGTTGCCTTTACTTGCAGGCGCTATTCCCCAACCATCTAAAATAATTAAAGCGTGTGGCATAGATAAAGTATAACATAATTTACCTCTCCCTGTCCTTCGGACATCCTCTCCTAATAGGAGAGGGAAAGAGGGTGAGGTAGTATTTTTCAGCTAAAAAAATTTGACAAAACACCCTTTTTTTGTTAAACTAGAAACATGATTTTAGATCAACCGCTTGATCCGGTGGCATTAAAAAAATTAAGCCAAGCGGAAAAGATAAAACTATTAAAACAGGCTTACGCCGAACTACAACAAGTTATTAATCGTAGCCAAGTACAACGTACTCAAGCTTTAAACGATGCGTTTAAAGTAGTGGATCAACAGCGCATTGAAGCTGTGCGCAAAATTATTCAATCATTAGAATAGCTAAATTTTAATATAATTAAATTAATATTTATTTTATGCCAACTCCACCACCAGCCACCGAAAAAGCACCAGAAAAAATTGAGTCGCGTGCTGAACAACCAGAGCGTAGTTTTGAAACACCTGAACAAATCAAAGAAGCTCTTGCCGAAGCTTTACATGCACTAGAATCTGACCCTACTGACATTAACCTAGCTAAAGCTAAAGAAACTCTGAAGCAAGCTATTAACGAACTAGCTGAACAAAAACCAGAATTGCGTAATACTTTAGAACAAATTCTCATAAATTTAGAAAGCACTAGTACAGAAGCAAGAGCTAATGAATACATAAATACGTTTAGAGAATTAGGGCATATTTTAACTACCAACGAAACGCCTGCTACAGAAACTGAGGAACAAATACCCAAAGAAAAACCAGAAAAACTACAATCAACTGAGCAACCTCAACTAGAGGAAGCTCCACCAGATGAAGCTGATGATTTAGGTG
This sequence comes from Patescibacteria group bacterium, assembly GCA_041660305.1. Lineage (GTDB taxonomy): Bacteria > Patescibacteriota > Patescibacteriia > UBA9570 > UBA9570 > JBAZWO01. The sequence goes on from JBAZWO010000001.1 coordinate 210,491, forward strand.
ATTTTTATGATTACTACGATGATTCACTAAATCAATTTGAACAAAAAGCTAATAGCAACAGCGCTGCTGCAGTAGCTACTGAAACTACTGATGAAGCGCAAAAACAAGAAAAAGCCAAAGCTGACGTTCTAAAACATTTATATGATATTAAACAAACTCAAAGTGTTGGTTTATTACAACTACCTGATGAAATTCGTACCTTGCTAGAAACTTATATCAATAGAAATGATCGTTTGGCAATTCAATTAGCTGAAACCCCTGACACGTTAGTAATTGGTGAACGCCGTGCAAGTGATGGAAGAATTGATACTAGTAAAGAATTATACACAATACCAGTGCCTATTTATAGACAAATTTTAGAAAATAAATTTGATCCTGAAACAAGAAAATGGCTTGAAGCACCAGAACATCGTATGGCTTTACCAGATACTGATGCCGTGCCAAATACGGCGGATGCTGCAAATAATACAGAACATTCCCCGAAAGCAATAGCAGCGTAAACAGCCTACCTCTATCCCCGACCCTTTCCCCTAAACAGGGGAAAGGGAGAAATGCGATTTGAATTTTTCCCCCTCTCCTGGATAGGAGAGGGGGCTAGGGGGTGAGGTAGTTTATTTCCCGAGTTCCTCGGCAATCGCCAACAACCTGTTATATTTAGCAATTCGTTCGCTACGAGATAACGATCCGGTTTTGATATATTCAGCATTCACCGCTACGGCCAAATCGGCAATAGTAGTATCTTCCGTTTCACCGGATCGGTGCGAAACTATTACATTGTAATTATTTTTCTGCGCTAACAAAATCGCGTCAATCGTTTCCGATAACGTACCAATTTGGTTCACTTTTATTAAAATGGCATTGGCTACTTTTTGATTAATCCCAGCTTGTAAACGCTCTACATTAGTAACAAATAAATCATCTCCTACTAACTGTAATTGTTTTCCTAAAAACGCGGTGTGTACTTGCCAATGGTTCCAATCGTCTTCGGCTAACCCATCTTCAATAGAAATAATATGATAGCGTTTTGCCCAATCGGCATATTTACTATTTAATTCATCGGCTGTCATGGCTTTGCCATCAACCGCATAGCGCTCTGTTTTACTATTATAAAATTCGGAAGAAGCTGTATCTAGCGCTAATTTAATGTCTTTGCCTAACGTGTAACCGGCTTTTGTGATAGCTTCGGCAATATTTTGCAACGCTGTTTCGGTATTTTTCACGGTTGGCGCAAAACCGCCTTCATCGCCTACGCCCGTAGCCAAACCTTGGGCTTTTAATTGCTTTTTTAACGCGTGAAATACTTCGGCGCCTTGACGAATGCGTTCGGCAAATTTTTTCGCTTGCGGCACAATCATGAACTCTTGAAATGCTAAACCGTTATCGGCGTGCTTACCACCATTTAAAATGTTCATCATCGGCACCGGTAATTGTTTGGTTTTATATTTTAATTTAAACGTAACTCGTAAATATTCATATAACGGTAATTGCTTGGCTTTAGCGGCCGTTTGAGCCACGGCTAAAGACACACCCAAGATAGCATTAGCGCCTAATTTGGCTTTGTTGGCCGTACCGTCTAGCTTTAACATGGTGTTATCAATCTCACGTTGCTGTGTAGCATTTTTGCCAATTAACCATGGCGCGATTTTTTTGTTCACGTTATTTACCGCCTTTAACACACCGGTGCCGTTATAGCGTTTTTTATCACCATCGCGTAACTCTAGTGCTTCGTGTACACCAGTGGAAGCTCCAGATGGCACCATGGCTTCCGCGGTAACACCGTTTTTTAACGTAACCCGCACCGCTACGGTGGGATTACCACGTGAATCTAATATTTCTCGAGCATGAATGGTTTTTATGATCATAAAAGCGCCTCAATCCCAGGCAATTTTTTACCTTCCAAAAATTCCAACATGGCGCCACCGCCGGTTGAAATAAATGAAATTTTATTAGTTAATTTTAGTTCATCAATGGCGCTAACAGTTTCGCCACCGCCTAGCACAGAATAGGCCGAATTATTGGCTACCGCTTTAGCCAGTTCAAACGTGCCTTTGGCAAACGCCGGAATTTCGAATACGCCCATCGGCCCATTCCATAACACGGTTTTGGCTTCGGCTAAACAACTTTGATACAATTTAATCGTATCCGAACCAATATCAACAATATAATCATCCGGTTCCACTTCCCCTACTGCCACTGTTTTAGTAGAAACGCCCCGCCGGGGCGTCTCTACCTTTTTGGTTACCACTACGTCTACCGGTATATGTAATTTATTGGATAACAAATCTTTAATCGTACCGGCTAATTCTGCTTCTACCAACGATTTACCAATTTTATGATTTTGCGCCAACAACACTGTATTCGCTAACGCGCCACCTAACAACATGTAATCAACCTTGGGTAACAAATTGGTAATGAGTTGCATTTTTGTGGAAATTTTAGCCCCACCAATAATAGCCACTACCGGATGGGCTGGCTTATTTAACACTTTAGATAATTCTTCTACCTCGCGCTGCATCAATAACCCCGCCGCATGGGGTAATAACCGCGCTAGACCTTCCGTAGACGCGTGCGCACGATGCGCCGTACCAAAGGCGTCATTCACATACACATCGCCTAATTTGGCTAATGCCTGAGCAAATTCTTGATCGTTCTTTTCTTCACCAGGATAAAATCGAATATTCTCTAGCATCAATACGCCACCGGCTGGTAATTGTTGAATAGCGGCTTGAACCGTTTCACCAATACATTCGGTAACATATTGCACGGGCGTTTCTAACACTTTACTAATCGTAGGAATAATTGGTTTAAAGCGCAGGCTTTCTACCACCTGGCCTTTTGGCCGGCCAAAATGTGCCATTAATACTATTTTGGCTTGTTGTTGCCGCAAGAAATCAATCGTGGGTTTAGCTGCGGCAATACGAGTTACGTCGGTAACATTGCCCGCGTCATCCACCGGCACATTAAAATCCACCCGCAGGAGGACTGTTTTTTGAGATACATTAAGTTGTAAAAGTGTGTTCATGCGAACTATTATAACAAATAATTCTATATATAAAAAATCAGGCCGCTTTAAAAACTTCTTCCGGCTCGGATTTATAAGATTCTTTTTGCTGCTTGAGTGGTATTAACACATGGAAGGTAGAACCTTTCTTTAGACCTTGGCTTTCTACCCACACTTTGCCGCCGTGGCCTTCTACAATCTTTTTCACAATATACAACCCTAACCCCGAACCATTGGGCTGAATTTGGGCAATGCCGGAACCGCGCACAAATTTTTGAAATAAATTACCCGCGTCCGCCGGATCGATACCCACGCCTGTATCCGTAACCGTAAAATGCGCTTGTTCGCCTTCTTGTTGCAACTCTACCGTTACACTACCCTCTTCCGTGTATTTAATCGAATTATCAATTAAGTTTAAAATCACATCACGAATTTTATCTTGATCCACCATTACCATAACTTGTTTTGGTGTGTGTTGGCTTAAGGATAATTTTAAGCCTTTTTTCGCAGTAGTAGGCATTAGCTCATTAATTTCGGTGTTCACTACCTCCACCAAATTCGTGGCCACAAAATTAAGCGTAAACCGCCCCGCTTCAATACGCGTAACATTCAGTAACATATTCACCAACCGCACCAGCCGCTGACTGGCCTGAAATACTTGCTTCATAACATTCACAATTTTTTCATCCACTTTCCCATAATCCCCTTCCAAAATCATAGATAAATACCCCACAATCCCGGTAAGTGGTGTGCGCAACTGATGCGAAGCAATGCTCATAAATTCCGATTTGGCCCGATCCAGTTCCTGCAAATGAGCGTTGGCATCGGTTAACTGTTCATTAGTATACTGCAAACTAGCCGTAGCCTTTTCCACTTCCTTCTGCAATTTAATATTAAATACCCGCACCTCTTGATATAACCTTGACCGTTCCAACGCTGCCGCTAACTGCGCGGCAATCACTTCAAACAAATTAATATCCTCCGAAGAAAACGTTTCCCCCGAAGCTTTTTCGCCAATAATCAAAATACCCGTTAATTTTTCCTGCCGCCGAATCGGCACAATGGCCCCCGCTTTTAACTCGTTTAAATTATCCAGCACCTGCGTGAGTTGCTGCTGTTTGTACTCATCATTCAAATCATAAATATATCTATCCAACTCATCTGTTACTATCGTTTTCCTCTGCTGCCGCACGTACTGAATGAACGGGCTATCATTGTACAAATGATGTTTACGAATCTGCTCGTTACTATCCGCTGAACTAGTATTCGTAAAATAATCCAGCGGCACATACACCTTATCCGTTTCCGCCGCGATTAACACATTGTTATGTTTCAACTTCAACCGCTGCGCCAACAACAACCGAAAATTCGTCACCAAAGAACCCAGCTCAATTTCCTCGTTTATCAGATTCGATAACGTTTTAAGTTCTACATTGTAATCTATCTTATCCTTAAAAAACACCGAGTCGGTCAGTTTGGCAAACCAGCGTTTCAACGGGTCGAGACCGAGTACGATAATGAAGGCGAAAAAAGTCCAAATAATATATTGATTAATATAGCCCGTACGCTCTACGTAACTTGCCGTAAAAGATGAGATAGCCACAAATAAAACCGCAATAAAAGCTACTAATATTAGGTAAATAATGGAGCGGGTAATAATAAATCTAATATTAAACAATCTGTAGCGAACAATTGAATAAGCAGAACCAATACAAATAAGAATAATACCTACCGGACCTAAATAAGTATATTGATTATATTCAAGAACCACTAACACAACGTTAGTAATAATCGCTACTAATGAACCGCTCAAAAAGAAAAAAAGTATTACTTTAATCCTCTGAAGAGTAAGTCCTTTCAATTTAAATATACCAATTATTAATAAATATACGCCCCGAACAAACCAGGCAAAAAACATTGCCAAAAAAAACAAAAAAGACGAACCAAGTCCCACATGAATTGTATTTTCATAAAATGAAACATCATGAGATAAAGCATTACCTAGAAAAAAAATGTAAAGATTAAATAAACAAGTTGCTACAGTTAAAATAACATCAGAAAAAGTTATTTTTTTTCTATAAATAGCCGCTAATAAAAAGAAAACAAAAGTAATTGGGAGTAGCACAGACTCACTCCAAGTTGCTTGAGTCCAAAAAATTGCTGTTGCTGGTGTTTTACTTGAATTTGATAAATACAAAAAAATAATCCAAACTGCTATGCTTAATGAAAAAAAGAAAAAAAATAAATTTTCTTTTTTTCTAAAGTTTTTTACTACCACAAAAACACCCAACATGAATACAATCAAGGATAATACAATAGTAAATACAAACATATTAAATATAATAAAGATAATTTACTGAACCAGTAAGATAAAAAATAAGTGATGCATTTTTTTTAACAAATAAGCTACCTCCTTTAGTCATAACTCTTATTTTAGCACTTTTATCTAATTTTCCAAGCATTTTCCATAAAGCGTATGTTGTACATACACTACCTGTTCCACAAGATAAGGTAAAATCATTTACTCCTCGTTCATAAGTTTGTAAAAATATTACATTTTTTTTATTTTTACTAATCTTACAAAAATTAATATTGATACCTAAAGGAAAAATATTTTTTTTGCACATTATTTTCCATGCTATTCTTTTCTTGTCTTTGTTTAGTGATGTAATCATGTCTATACTACGATCAATAATTACAAGATGAGGTTCATGTCCAACATCAACTATGCCTATAACACAATAATTAATGTTATTAGGTAATAATTCTTGATTTAATTTTTCAACTAATTGCTTGTAACTTAATGATCGATATGATTTTGCTAAATAATTGTTCATTTTTGCAACACAACTATTTACATTATTAAAGCGTACTTGAAAAGAATTAGAAGTAATTCGTTTAATATAAAACTTTTCATCCAATATGGATTTTAGTACTATCGTATCCTGTGATTTTTTATCATTTAAACAGAAATGAGCTAATGCCCGCAAGCCATTACCACATAGAATTGATTCTGAACCGTCTTTTTCAAAAATAATAAAATTATTTCCATGATTTCTATTATAAAAAATAATCATTGAATCAACTTTTTCTTGAAATAATAATGCGATTAATTCTTTTTTGAAAACATTAAACTTATTTAAAAATTTACCATTTTTTAAAGTAATATATTCATTATTTATATCATTAAAAATAATCAAACGATTGCCAACCCCCTCATATACAATAAATCTTTTTTCGACCATTTGTAATATTATAGCGGATTATTAAAAAAAATATAGCTACTTAATAATTTTTTATTCCAAATAATTCACAAATCTAATATTGTAATTGTTGTCTTTTTATGTTTAGTTTTAAGTCTGCTCTTTGTCAAATCAAATTAACCAAGGAGATTGCCATGAAGACAGAATGGAAATCCCTTGGTTTCCAAGGGATAATTCACATTGCCCTGATAGGACTTTATTGGGGCAGTGTAGGTTTGTTAGGTTCGCAGGGACTTGCAGACTTGCATGACCTGAATTGGATCGGCATTTGTGGGCTAATTCTGAACAGGATTATCGCCTTCATTATGCCGGCTCAGGCATGGCTAGCTGCTAAAAAAAGTCCTCGTGTAGAAGTGGTTGCTGTTGTAAGAGGGTATGCGCTTTTTGATTTAGCAACTTCAATACTCTCAACATCGGCGCTATTTCTACCCACGCCACCAATTTTTTCTCTTGTTACTTGCATTATTATCTCCGCACTGGTGGGGATTTTAATGAAAAGTAATAAAAAAGAAAAAAATATTACATCTAAAACCTCGCTAAAAAGCGGGGAATTAGAGCTCATTGTCCAGAATGTCTATGCATGGAATTCTGGAAAATGGGCTCCGGAAGAAATTCTGGCAATGTTCAACCTACCTGACGGCCACTGGATATTGTTCGAAACGATCAGTGGCGAAGATGTCACGGGATACCTCCTACTTGCCTACGACCGTAGGCAGACAAGGATAACGCTGCCCATTGAAAAAGTCTTCCCAGAAATGAGCAAGGCTTTTCTCGGAGAAATCCGAGCGGAGGTGGTGTTCACAATAGTGAATCCGGAAATGCGTGGACAACGCCTTTTCCGGAAAATGACAACGGCATTATTTTGGCTGTTACTCTTCTCCTTTCGAGGAGCAGTGGTAGTGGCCGAAGTAGAGGCCGAAAAACTCGCACGATATCGTGCAATGGGAATCCCAATGTACCAAGTAAATGAGGCTCCGAAATGGTACATGGGAGGCCCCTGTTATGCAGGGGCCATACGCTTTGAATGGAAGGTGTTCCTGGAGGGCGCTGTGTCCTATCTGATCAATGGGACACCCAGGAAACTGAAGAAATAGAAGGAGTAGCATTTGGAATGATCAACCAATGCTACTTTTTTATATTTGTAATTTCTATTTTCTACTCGTCAACGCCTCATACACCAGCACCTGTTGTAGCAAATACCCGTATTGCTGACTAGTTTTAGCCAATTGATCGATAATATCTCTGGTATATAGCCCATTCTGCTTTGGAATATCTTCCTGCTTAATGAAGATAAAACCATATAACACCTGGCTGTGGATAAGTCCTATCGAAAACGCAATATGTTGCTTTTTCATGAACGCCCGCAATTCGGCTTTGGCATCGCCTTTTATTTCGTAACAATTCGCTTCCAATTCCTCTTTTACTACTATGTGTTGATGATATTTAGTGTATTGCGCCAAAGCGTGCTGCTCGGGAAACCGGATAATATTATCTAAATAAACCGATTGAAAATATTTTTCTTTCCAATTAAATACTAACAATGTTACCGAATTAATTTGATAATTAGTTTGAAAATGTTTTTGAATATTATCATAAACTTCTTGTAAATTATTGCTAGTGTATTTACTAAATGCTAGCTGTTCCGGCACCGATAAATCTAAGCTATCTCTGTTATGAAATTTGTTTGTAAACGGTTTAATATATTGCTGTAAAAAAATGTAGCCCACCATTAACAAAATGGTAAATACATAATATTCCTGTATATCAGCCAGCGGCACGAATTGTTTAATAATAGTTTTTACTACATAAGCCCCTACAATAGCTACTGCCAACGTACCAATTACCACTAAAAATTCTAACGACCATTTTTTTAACACAAATTTAATGTTGAATAAGCGATAACGTGTGATAGCATAGGCCGTTGTAATACCAAATATAATACTAGTAAGAGTACCATAAACATTATAATGTGCCGACCAAATTATCGGTAATATAGCATTAGTAGTAATACCAACTACAGCCGAAATACACACGCCTAACAAGATATATTGAATTTGATTACGCTTAATGTAATTTGTTGTATTGCGATAATATCGAACCAGCAGAAACAACCCTGTACTAATAAATATAATGAAGTAAATTACATAGACACTATATAATTTTCCCGGAACAAAATTACTCCCTCTCATATCTCCATTGAATCCTATAATATTGTATTTCGTAAAAATAAAAGGCACCATTAAAATTGATGGGGTAAATAAAAATATTATCTTATTGATTGATAATTTATAATCTGAAAAATGTAATGCAAAAAACAAAAAAGTACTAGGAATAAATAATACTGCCAATAACGCAAACCGTGTAAATAATATTACTAAATATGAATCAATTAATATAAAAGATAAAAAATTAACAAGATTCCATAATGCCACCTGCAAAACAAGACTCCCAAAAATTAAATTAGCTACTTTTTTAGTTCCTTTATTAATAATATAAACCCCAATTACTAAATTACACAAAAACGTGATAAACAAAATAATTGAAGGTGTATCGATAATCATGAGCGTTTGGTGAAGTTTAGCGGATTGGTTAGTGATTCAAAGATTAACAATTGCTGTAATAATAGGCCAAAACGGTTGCCAAGCTGGTGCCAACAATCTAAGGCTTCGCCTTCATCGTTGGTGCCCGGTTGCATAACAGCGTTAAAAAATACTACGCCGTAAATTTGTTGATAATTACTTAACGCTACGGCGTGCGTAAATTTATGTTTTTTCATTAAATCTTGCAGTTCACTGCTCATCATTACGTTCATGGTTTTTAATTCCTGCTGGTGTGTAGTTCTAAACACCAAACCAACGGTTTTGAAATAATGAATTAAGGCGTGTTGATCGGAAAAAAATAAATTGGTATGCAGAGCTTGGTAGCAGTGTTCACGATGATGATAAATGCAAATGGTAAGATTTTTTACCGAAGCCATTTTGGTAAATTCCTGGGTAATATTTTGGAGTAACTCCTCTAAATGCGTTTGTACTAAATTACTACCTTTAAATTGATCCGGCACCGACAAATCCACTTCCCCACGTGTTAAATAGTGCTGCACAATATACAACAACAAAAACTGTATCCCCGCAAACATGATTACCGCACCACTGGCCACCACGCCCACTGGCAATTCCAATCTACTTAAACCATATACAAAAATTCCAGCTACCATACTGCCGCTAATTACTATTATGGCTTTCATCCAGTGTTGCCTAAATGTTAGATGTACATTAAAAGATCGGTAACGTGTAATGGCATACACAATCAATCCAGTAAAAAATACTCCACTTAGAAACGGTATTGGATAAATTGGAATACCATAAGCCGGTAAAAAAGCTACTGAACTAACACCAAATAACCAAAGAAAAGCAAAGATAATATACTTGGTTCTTTTTTTCTCTAAAAGATCCGCCACTAAACGCTGATAACGATATAATAAAATTAGCCCAAAAATAAAATTTACTTCAAAAAATCCTAAGAAAATATGATGCAATATTTTTGCCTGCGTATGCACTCCCCATGAATATTCAAAAACCCCATTAATAAATAAATCACTTCTACTAAAAATAAAAAATGTTATTGCTAATAAATATACCACTAGTAAAATATGTTTTTGTATTGCCAATTTCGAGAAAGCCTTTGTAAAAATTAAAACAAAATGTAGGTATAAAGCCGGCAATAAAGTTACTCCCAGATATACAAATTTATCCCAAAATATTACTAGTTGATAGTTATGTTCATTATAAAACATCTGTGCTGTTCCGAATAACCAAAAATTAATACACACCAGCAGAGTAATTAGTATAGTAAATAATTTATTATACGGTTTTTTAAATAACAAAAAAATTATCAATCCGCTTACAAAGACAAATGAAATTAATGGAAAAAATACGTTAATCATTTTCATAATGAATATTTCACCCGTTTTACCTTATTTTCAATTTTTATACAACCCCAATTCAGCGACGGCGCTGAGGGGTTTTTGGGGTAAAATGCTAATGAAAAGTAGAAAATTTGCCTGTGGATAAGTTTTAGTAGCGACGGCGCTGAAAATGGGAAAAATGATGAATTATTCGAAATATTGGGGTTGTAAAAAATTATTGATACTGCACCGTTTTCAAAATAGCTTCAAAGGTTGCAATATCAGCCGTATCATTATTGCGCTCGATTAAAAAATCAATCGAATGTATTTCCATATCATCAATTTTATGAGTACCGATATATGGTAAAAACCCGTGCTCAGCATCGGTAGGAATTTCATAATCACTTGTTTGTCTAAAACGCACTATAGTTATGCCAGAATTAGTAATTATATCACTACCTGGCAACCACCGTGTTAGTTCATCACTGTGTATTTGATTAATCGTTCTATCCGAAGCTTGGACAGTAATTATTTTACCTTGAGCTATTTTTGTCCAACCACTATCAATACCTTGGTAATTTTTATATTTATTAATTTCTTCAGTCACTTCATCGTTTGTTAGATTCGTCAAAAAAAGAATATTTTCTACCTTTTGATTAGTATCATGTTGAAATGCTTGAAATAACCGCTCATCAATATGCCAAGTTGGTGGATATTTAAAAGAATATCCATAAGTAGAGTTAGTATAGCTCTGCCAAGTAGTAGTATTTACTGCTGAAACAATCGGTTGATCAGATTGTGTATTATTTGTACTTAATGATAGTTGCCGACAACCACTAAATAAAATAATAAATATTAAACTAATAAAAATAGGTTGGATTTTTTTGTACATATTATTTATATAACCATATTGCATAAAATATTGAAATGCCGGATTGAAGAATATGTCCGGCGCATACCTACGTCTATTGTAGAGCTGACGTGGAAGCAACGAACATGAGGATGATCTGGTAAGAAAAATTAGCTGCAGGAACCAACCGTAACTGCACTGCCCCACCAGTTGTAAGAGCGAGCAAAAGAATAAGAATCTATCCAGCCACCAGAACTAGTGCTATTTACAACGTTGAGTAATTGATCCCGCCGAGTATTATCGTTACTACAGCTATTCGCCGTACTAACATTAGTGATTGGATATCCCCAATAGCTAGTTACATAACGAGTAGCCAAACCAAAATGCATGTGCGTATTACTACCCCAGTCTCCTACCACGCCTATCTTCTGTCCACGAGTGATTGTAGCTCCAGTACTCACAGAAGATGCTACGTGGCCATAATAAGCATATAATGTTGGGTAGCCGCCACAAGCACGATGTTCAACAATAACCACTTTCTCTGAAACACTGGAACCATTGTTAATGTACTTTACAGTACCATTACAAATTGCATACGCAGTGTTGTTCGCACTAGTAGCAAAATCGGTACCAGAATGCGCCTTATAGCTATTATCTCGAACACATGAGCCTCCAACTCGGCAATTACCATTTACACCCGTCGGTTTCGTAGCTAATGGTGACGCTGGTGCCGGACCTTCAGTAGCATACCAATCTTGTGCTCTGGTGTTTCCATCACAACCCCAGATTTGTACTTGTGTACCATTGGCAGTACCAGAATTACTAATGTCCAAACACTTGTTCATAGCTTTAAGATCATTTCGCCACCAAGTCCACTGCTGGGCACTACTGCCATTACAATCGTAAAGCTGTGCTTTTGTACCGTCGGCAGACGAGCCGCCAGCTACGTCCAGACACTTACCATTTGAATTCTGAACAGTCATGTTGGTAGGTGACCATTTCTGAGCAGTTGAACTATTGCAAGTGTACAGTTGTACCTGTGTACCATTTGCATTGGCCGCACCAGATACATCTAGACACTTATCAGTGTTTAAACCGCTGTGATACTCACCGTTTGCAAACGTCCACTGTTGCGCAGCAGATCCATTACAATCGTACAATTGGATTTTGGTACCATTAGTCGTTGAACCACCAGTAACATCTAAACATTTGTTGGTAGATTTAGAGAGCACGATTTGCCCGCCAGTGTAATTGAATATCTGAGCCTGATTACCAGTAGTGCAATCCCAAATTTGGATTTTGTTTCCATTGGTAGTATACCCATAGGCATCATCCAAACATTTACCGCCAACGTCCGAAACAATAAAACCGTTTTTCAAGTACCAGGTTTGATTGGTATTGGCCAAACAGTCCCATTCCTGAATCTTATTGCCGTTGGTGGTGTAGCCGTACATGTTGTCTAGACAGCGCCCAGATCCTGCTCGAATCATATCTGGCGCTACTGCCGTGATGGACATTCGCCAGTTTGCTTCATCTTCAAATTCATCATTTTCCAGATCTTGCTCATTCCACTCTGTTTGAGTTGCTGTTGCTTCGGTTGTTGTAGGCGATGTTGTGTCCATTGAGCTGCTGTCATCGTCAGCACAACTCATTATTAGCACCGCGCCCAACGTCACCGTCAACAACCAAATTTGAGCCAACCATCTTTTCAACGAACGATTTCCGCGCATGATAACCTCCTTCAGGTTTGCGCGTTGTGCAGACCAGAGAACGACAAAACATTTTGACGTAATCCAGTGTTGCTTAGTAAGCATGGTTAGAGAATTTTTTATTTACAATAGGTTTTTGGCGACGGCGCAATGCCAAAAAACACCAGCTTTACCTAGTGTTCATTGCCTAACACCGTTGTGGATAAGTTTTAGCAGCGACGGCGCTGAATTAGTCTTGAACTATGATTTTTGTGATTTTATGATGGGTTAATTTAATAATTGCACGGCGCTAATCACCTGATTTTTAGTATCGTAATAATTATAACTTTCTACTTGGTAACGATAACGACTCGGTGAAAACACGCTTGGTGTTTTACCAATTTCAAATTGTTTATCGGTTTCATGTCGGTTACTAAGTTCAATCACTGCCGTATGTGAATAGGAGTTAGTTGTCGCATCAAATTTTTCATCAGCCGCTATTCCAGAATAATATGACTGCCTATCTTGTAACATAACACGATTTTCAGCATATTTGTTTTTAGTTGACCAAGTAATAGTATAAATATCATCACTGTTAGCCACAGTTGGACCACTCACACATAAACCATGTGCCTCGGCAAATTCAGGCCCCTCTGAATCACTAAATATATTAGAAAAATATTTAAAATTAAATGCCACCACAATTGTTATTGTTGCTATTAAAATGATTGGGGTATAAATAATAATTTTTTTTATTAGATTCATAAACATTGCTGATTGTTTTTCATAGTCTTCATTTAATCAGATAAATCATAGTTCAGACAATCTAAAATGGCTACGTTTTTTTATTTACTACTTGTTTCATTAATTTTTTAATTGCCCTACCAACTATCACCGGATATATATAATATTTTTTAATATTATATAATTTTACTGGCAATGCCTGGCGTTGAGTTAAAATGTAATTACGGATTTCGTCTAGGGTTGGTAATGCACTAATTAATTTTCCATGTTTTATCATTTTTTTTAATAACGGCTGCCCTAGATTTTCATGTTCAAGCCCAATAATATCGTGTTGCATAACACCATTTTGATATACCCTAAACACTTGTTTTTTACCAGGATAACTAATTTTGCCAAGCGCTAATTTAGCTTTTGGTATTAATTTATTGCCCACTTGCATTTCAGCTAATTTATAAACCGCTTCTAAACTAGGCGCGTCTTTGGCCGTTATCATTTCGGTTAAGGCCATGAATTTATCTATTGGCGCGCCTTTTTTTATCAATCGATCAATTTTCCATTCATCTAAATTGCTGGCGGCAGTAATGGTTACGTCTAACAAACCGGCTGCATTTAACATTTTTCTAGCTTGCACAGACCGCCGATATAAATCACCGCTATCAATGGTAATACCTTTTATTGTATTGCCTGTTTTCTTTAGTTCCACCGCCACTTGAATAGCATTTTTTAATCCTTTGTTGAAATTGTAAGTATCCACCATGAAATCCATGGTATTTGGAAAAACTGTCGCTGCCTGACGCATAGCCGCTATTTCAGTAGGAAATGATTTTATCAAAGCATGATAAGTTTTTCTTGAAGGATCATAAAAAGATAATCGATATTTTCTGCAAAAAGCCGGTATCATATTCGCGCCGTATCCACCGGCTAAATAAACCGCTCGGCCGAATTTAAAAGCCGATTCATTGGACTGTGCTCTTAAGCTAGCCGAGGCCAGAAACTTTTTATCTTTAGCCGCCAACACTCCTCTAATAACTTTGGATAAAAAAATGGTATTACTGGTAACCGCATTAATTAAAAACATAGTCAAAACATTAGCCTCTATAATCGGTGCCGTTATACGCACAATTGGTTCTCCTGGAAAAAATACCGTGCCTTCTGACAACGCGTAAACATCTCCGGTGAAACGAAAATTCTGTAGATATTTAGAAAACTTTGGCGTAATAATGTTATGTTTTAGCAAATATTTTATTTCCGCTTTAGTATAATGCCAGTTTAGTATGCCTTGTATTATTTCTGTTGTACCACCCATTAATAAAAAATTTCTGTGTGGCGGCATAGTACGCACAAACAAATCAAATGTCGCCAACTGCCGCTCCATGGCTAACTCCAACCAAATAGAACTAGCCGTAAATATCTGTGGTAATTCAAAAAGATGCAAATCTTTATTAGTAAAATATGGTGTTTTAGACATTAAGGAATTAAGTGACCAAGTTTTTTTATTCTAAACTCAATTTGCGACTTATTATATTTGTGTAATTTAGTAATCAACGGTTCACGTTTAATTTTAATACGCATATTTTCCACCGCCGCTATTTTTTTTGGATTATTGGTTAGCAAACGTATTTTACTTAGCTTAAACCATTTAAAAATATCTTTAATCTCACTATAATCCCGCGCATCCACCGGTAAACCTAAAGCCAGATAAGAAGCAATGGTATCTAAACCTTCATCTTGTTTCTGATAAACTCGTAAATGATTAAACGCGCCAACTCCTCTGCCTTCATGATTAACCACATAAATAATTAACCCTTGCCGCGCGCGCTGTATCTTTTGCATGGCCATTTCCAATTGCGCGTGGCAATCACATCTTTGCGAATGAAATAGTTGCGCAGTATTACAAGCCGAATGAATACGCGCTAGCGGCCAAGCTTTTCCCGTAATCTGACCCTTTTCCAAAACATAATAATCACCTTTTGGTAATCTAAATAAATACAATTTAAAATGTGCTATTTGTTTTTTAATGAGCGCTGGCAATCGAACCGGACCAATCATGTTAATTTTTTTCATAAATTAATTTTATTACTTTATTTTCTCCGCAATACAAAAGCGTAAAAGATTCTTGGATCATCTTTAGCCATGGCTTTTTTTCCAATTAATTTAACGTCCAATCCAGCGGCCTTGGCCAATTGCTTCATGGCATCGATATCACCATAATTTGCTTGCGCTAAATATATTCTCCCGTGTTTGTTGAGATATTTATGCACATTTGAAAAAAAATTTTTGTAAGAATTAAACTCAGAATCCCAGAACGACGCTTCTACATCATCTTTGGCTGTTTTATTACGATAGGGTAAGTTAACCGTAATAACATCGAATATTTCATTATTATGCAGCTGAGCAAACAAATTTGAACAGCGCGCGTCAATAATATTAGCTACGCCATGTTTACGGGCGTTTTGGTTAGTGGCTTGTATCGCCGCCGGATTAATATCCACGGCCACTACCTGTTTAGCACCTTGGTTAGCGGCCATTATTGCAATCACGCCACAACCAGTACCAATATCCAAAACCCGTTCACCCGGATTAATAACAAATTTTTGCACCAGTAACATAGAATCCTCGTACGGCCAAAACACATTTGGATACACTATAAATTTCTTGCCCAAATATTCAACTAGCGTACCATCGGCTGGAACGGAACGAAATTGTTTTTGTTTTATTTTTTGCAAGCGTGTAATGTTGGCTAATTGCTTTTGAGTTAACATAAAATAAAAATAAATAATTAAATAACTTGCTGTGAAATATTTATAAACTGTTTTAAACGTTCCGTTTTAGGATAACTAAGTATAATACTAGTACCTTCTTCAACCACACTGCCTTGATCAAGAAAAATAATCTTACTACTAATTTTACTAACCAAATGCAAGGCGTGACTGACAAAAATTATCCCCACACCTTGACTGGCAATCTGTTTTAGATGACTAAGAATATGATAAGCTTGTTCAATATCCAGCGCCGAAGTAATTTCATCCAACAAAAGATAAGCCGGTTTTAATAATAAAGCGCGTACTAACGCAGTTCTTTGCCGTTCACCCATTGATATTTCGTTTGGATAGCGCTCTAGCAACGTATTTAGTTTGAATAACTCCAGCATGTTTGTAAAATGTTTTTCATCGATCATGCCTTTTAATGGTAAGGTAATATTTTGTTTAATAGTTAAATGTGGCCAAAGACATAGTTGCTGAAATACCATAGTTAAACGCGGGTACGGAAAAATGATTCGTTCAGCAGTTTTAATTGGAAATTTATAATGATGTTCGTTAATGATTAATGATCCGGCATTGGAAAAATCCACTAAAGCAATGGCGCGTAACAAAGTGGTTTTGCCAGCACCACTTGGACCAATGATAGAAACGATTTCGCCACGCTGTAATACCAAAGAAATGTCTTTAATAATTATTTTATCGCCTATTTTTTTGGTAAGATTTGTTGCTTGCAACATATTATATGTTAGATTATGTTACAGAAAAACTTCTGGTATATTTATTTTTTAACCAATACGCTGTTAAATTAAGTGGTAAACAAATGGCACAAAAAAATATCGCCAACGTAGTATAAGTTTCCACCGGTTTGTAGATAATTGAATTAATTCTTTGCGTCACTCGAAAAATTTCTTCAACTGAAATTAAACTGGAAAATATCGTAGCTTGTAACATGGCTACCTGTAAAAAAAGTAACTGCGGTAAAACCGCCCGTAACATTAATGGCCATTTTATTTTAATAAAAATTTCTAATTCATTTAGTCCGCTTACTTTACCAATAATTAAATATTGTTGTTGAAATTCAGCTAGCGCTTCTTTTATAATCGTCGCCACAAAAATAATATTAATAAACGATAAAGCCAGCACCGCCGTAATAAATGGTTTAATTACAATTCCTAACATTTCCTGTAATGGAAAATGCAACCAAAATAAAATTACTAAAATTGGAATACTAGTGATCAGAAACCAAAATAACCCAACCACATAACCAGCGCTTTTATACTGCTGAGCGTACCAACCGACACATAACCCAATAGTTAAACCTACTGTCCATACTATAACCACCATACTTAAACTTACCAGCAGACCAGACCATAAACCTGCTTTATATTGCATAATAATTTGAACAACAGTACCTAACATGTTTTATTAATATGGTAATGCATACGGTTTAACTACCGGATAAAACGAACCTGGATATTTTTCATATTTTTTAAGTAGTCTATCTATTTCACCATCATTTAATAGCTCCTCCAATGCATTATTAATCATCGAGTTAAAACCAGCTTGATTTTTTGGTACCCCCATGGTGTTGCCAAAATATCTAATGGGATTATTTTTGGCAATATTTTTTACCGATCCAGGATTATTAGCCAAGAATTCTTCCGCAATCGCCGGCTGAGCGAAAGTAACATCTGCCTTCTGGGTTATTACATTAAGTAATAATTGAGCAACCGGCGTATCCTGCGATAAAGATAAAACTTTTACATTTGGGAAGCTGGTTTGCGCTATTAAAGCTGACATTTCTCCATCAATAGTTGTTATAGTAATATTCTTACTGCTTATATCGGAAAAATTATTAAAACGATTATCATCAAAACGCGTGTACACACCAATCGTGCTGTAATATAACGGAATTGTAAAATCAATTCGCTTGGCTCTAGTAGCGCTTGGCCATAAATCAGTAACAATTATATCATAACGTCCTGCTTCTAACCCTTCAATCATTGTCCCCCAATTAGCTTCTTCCACCCAATTGATTTTAAGCCCAAGATTTTTTCCGGCCGCTTCCAACACGTCATAAAAAATACCAGACAATTGCCCAGTGTTAGGATCCTTTATTAAGGCTGGTGGATCCACCACATAACCGGCTCTTATTTCCCCTTTAGTTAAAACCGCAGACCAGGTATCTTTAATATCTTTAGTTTGACTGGTTTTTTCGATAAAAATTCTAGTACCAATAAATGAACTGGTCAAAGCTAGAACTATTACCAATAAAATTATTTTTATATTACCCATAAACCTTTGTTTATTAACTATGCTTACTTGAATGAATATAAATACAGTCCTTTATTTTACACAATGCCTTTATAGCGACGGCGCAGGTACAAAAAATGCTAGTTTTACCTAGCATTCATTGCCTAACACCGTTGTGGATAAGTTTTGCTAGCGACGGCGCTGAAAATGTCTAGAACTATGATTTTTGTGATTTTATGATGGACTATGAAAAATCAAACTAAATCATAGTTCAAGACTATTTAAATTTCACCAAATAACTAGCCACATCGTTTTCATTAACAATAACCAAAATAGATTCATCTTTTGTTTTAACAAAGCCACTTAAATAACTATTGCTATTATAGATAGAGGTGATTGTCTCATTATGGCTGTCCGTAAGCACACTGTAAGTATTGTCTGCATTAGTAACAGCAATATATAAAGCCTGTTTTGTACCGTAAATATTATTAATAGCTAATTGATTATCCAATATTTTTACCCAAGCAGCTTGCGGTTTTTTTTGCCAAATTGATTGTATATTATTATTAACAGTAGAGGTAATGTAAATAGCTTGATTAGCAGCCGCAATGGCTACTGCCCCACTACTATCAGTTAAATAATTACCACTCATTTTGTGCCATGATTTACCATCAGCTGAACGATACACTGCATTATTTACAACCATATACAGCCTTTTTGCAGTAGCCGCTATACTAGAAATTTGTTTTTCTTCCGGCAAACCTTTTACAATGGTATCTATACTTTCCCAATTTGTTCCGTTATTTGTTTTCCAGATACTACCATTGGCCATAGCCGCATATAAAGCTCCTTGATAACGCGCTAAACTAACAAATTGTAACGCTCCATCTTGTGTAACATTATCTATATTAACCACCTGTTCAAACACAGTCGGGTCAGTACGCGATAAACGCCAAATTTCAGCTGAAGCTACATCCCAAGATAAATCATCGGCTCCTGTATCCGTACTAAGAACAACATAATCATAGCCTTTAAAAGGTACGGCTGTGGTTAAATCAAAGCGAGTTAAATAATTATCCGTACGCTGATAGGTTAAATTCGTTTCCTGCCAGCTATCTTTTTGCGTTGGTTGATTAGCTTGATAAAATTTTTCGCCTGATAGTATCATAGCCTTACCATCAGCCAATGGAAAATAAGTAATTAAATCATTAAATACGGGACTAACTTGTTCAGCGGCATTGCTAGATAGTGGTATGAACAATGCTAACACTATAATAATTTTTGATACGGTTTTTAGCATATTATTATAAATAACATTAATGTTTTAAAACTTCACTGTTACCGCTTCCGAACCGTTATTAGTATTTAATAAAACCTGAAACTTATGATTTAAGTGCAATACTGTATTGCCTCTACCAACCTGCTCCCAAGCCATGGCTTTATTCCAAGTAGAATCTGTATATTGATAGAGAGCCGTGCTGAGATTGGCTAAATTAGCTGAATTATATTCGGTGAGTAATAGCACAGGTTTCGCACCATTTTTGGCTAGCACGTCTACATCATAGCTTTTGGTATCGGTCCAAGCAAAACTACCGGTTTTATTCCAAGTAGCTAAATCGGCCGTAGCCCAAACAGTAGTAGCCGTACTATTTGTTGTTCCTAATAATAATTGCTTATTACTTTTAGCTAACACCGTAAATACTTCATTGTCTTGCGCGGCTGGAAAAGAACTTGCTGTAGTAAATAATTTTCCATCAGTAGAAGTAACTAATTGATAATCGTTATTAACTTGTAACACAATATTAAGCGTATTTTTAAATGGCGTAATAGCAATAGGTAGCACAATAGATTCATTAGTATAGGGTGTAGTTACAGATTGTTCCTGTAACACATCTTTTTTTAGCATCCAATGGCTTAATGTATTATCTACATTAGAACTATATACCTGAATTTTGCCTTGGTATCTAGTTAATACTGCCTTACCGTAATAACCACCGTCGATTGTACTTATTTTTTTCCAAACGCTAGCCGCATTAATATTTCCTTCCCATAATTCAATATTCTGTCCGTTTACACCAACTGATAATAAAACGTACATTTTATCACTAAACCGTTTTAAATCTAACACTGTAGCAGGAGTAGCTGTAATATCATGCTTCGTTAATTCCTGCCATTTGCCAAAACCAGCATAATTTACAAATAATTTAATATAACGCTCGCTGTTATTATCGCCAGCACTATAATTGATCATCGCTAAACCACCGTGTGGAATTGGTACTGAAAAAATGGCGCCCGAATTAGTGGTATTCTCAAATTGATCGATTGCCATGGTGGTAGCTTGACTAGCCACTGGTATTAAGCCAAGGCTAACTACTAAACTTACTATAAGAATTGAAAGATGTTTTTTCATGGGTATATAAAATAAAGTGATTAAGAATTAAAATTATTATTTGATAAATTAATTATAATATAAAAAGAGGGAGTTGAGCAGAGGCGACACTATAGAAAATTTATGTAGTATCGTCTCTGCTCGAAGAAAAGAACGTAGGCAGGCTTTTTTTGATAGGCTTGATTACCGGCAACCCTCGGAGTTGAAATTGAAGCTGTATCCAGGTTGACCAGTAAAATTGTATCCGGCAAACTGGTTGCCGCAAACACTGTCGCCACTACCTGGCCACTTGCTGATAGGCAAATTCTCCTGACCAGAGAATGTTCCGCCGCTGGTACTGGTTGCGCGCAGCATTTCGATGTGAACATGGGCACCTGTGGAGCTGCCAGTGTTGCCCAGATAGCCAACGCCGCGTCCTTTAGCGATCCACCAACCCGGTACAACCATTGAAGAATCACGCATGTGCGCCAGCCGGTAATAGTAACGCTTGCCACTACCAGCATTACCACATTCTGCGATAATTTGGTTCCCATAGCTGGAGCTGTACGAAGTGTACTTTACCCAGCAGCTAGCCGGGGACTCGAGCAATTTTCCGGTTGTACCATTGGCCCAGTCCGTGGAGTAGTAGATAGACCCTGTGTGCTTGTAACAGCCGTAGCCACAGGTCATGGTGAAGGTTCCGCCGTCCATGGGCAAACGCCAGTTCCAGGGAAAGCTGTCGTAGGTGTTGGTTCCGGTACCCTGTGTGCCCTTGATAGTACCCTGCGAATTGTTGATGAAATCCAGAATGTTGTCGCCGGCCGGAGAACGAGCTTCGATGATGTCTCCGGTATGATCGTCGATATAAGTGACCAGGTACTTTTCTTCCACCTGCTCGATGAAGCCCCAGGTGGACATGGCCTCATTGGCCGAGATTACATAGGGCAACATGTCACTGTAGATCACCAGCTCCGGATTCACACCGACAGACAAGGCAATCGTCTCGGCATCTTCGAGAGAAATCATCCCCTCGACATCGTTCTGCAACTCAGTCTGAAACTCAGACGAGCTCTGATCACCACATCCGAAGAACATGGTAACCACAACCATCACACCAACCAACGTTTTCAACGAACGATCGCGCATGATAACCTCCATTTTCAGGTTGCGCGGTGATACCGTTACCTCCGTTCAAACCATCTGAAAGTAAGTAACCGTACCAACATGAATAGCATAAATAATATCGTTATTTTTGAGAAGGGGTTTTTGGCGACGGCGCAACAACAAAAAACACCAGTTTCATCTGGTATTTATTAGCTAACACTGTTGTGGATAAGTTTTGCTAGCGACGGCGCTAAAAACAGCACTTTCGCTGCCCTCCTTTGCCCCTACCTCTCAATGGCCGTAGAGAATATTAGTAAGGACTTAGGAGGACAACCCCACATTAAAAACAGTAAATAACCATTTTATCGTGGAAAAAATAATAGATCACTCACCATCTATTTATGCCGTCCAACCCACCGCAGATAAACAGATTGTAAATGAGCCATTTTGGCGAAAGTGCGCTACCATTTTGCAGATATCTTTTATTTTATTCAAGAGCATTTTAGCGACGGCGCTAGGCTAATTTTGAACATAATAATCAATTTTATCAGGGTTAACACCGTTGTGTATAACTTTTTGTAGCGACGGCGCTAAAATGGCTCTTCGGTAATTTCTTGCACTGTTTCGGTTGGTTTAGAACTTAATAACATTAATCGCTCAGCGATAATGTCGGTAAAATAGTGCATTTTACCATCTTTATCTTCAGCGTTACGATACACTACCCTACCTTCCACTAATACCTTGTCTCCTTTGTGCACATACTGCTTCATAATTTCAGATAATTTTCCCCAACCTACAATGGAATGAAACTCGGCTTTTTCTTTAGTTTCTTTGCTAGGATTTTTCCAAATCCGATTGGTAGCTAGATGAAAATTAGTTACAGTAGTTTTATTTACCGTCCGCTGTTCTGGATCTTTAGCCACATGACCAATTAATAAAATACGATTTAAATCCATAGAAATAATAATTAAACAAATAAAATAATAGCAGTTGAGTAGATACTAATGAGCGCTCATTAGTATCTAAATACAACTGTTGAACCATAACCGAGGATGGAACCTAACCATTTATATAGGCAATTGAGCGCTCACCTACACATCTGTTATGGTTCACTGAATTGTTAATACTGCATCATTACTACTATTGTGGCCGCGGCAATTATTTGTCACAACAATCGTGATGACACAGTGCTTAGAAAAATAAAAACGCCCAAAGTTGGTTGGACGTTCTTTACTTTTCACATGTAGTATAGCAAATATTTTATTCTCGTCAAGTGCTGTGCAGCTACTTCTGTGCTACTCCAAATAACATTGGTACTCTTTATCTGCTGCTATAATTTGTTTTAATAATGCACGCATTTGTTCGGCTTTATTAACATTATGCTGCCGAGCTAACCACTCTAAATATTGCTCTAGGGCTGGGGTTAATCGTAATGTAAATTTAATCGTTGGAGCTTCAGCAATAGACACTGTTCGATCGATGGTTAATAAAAACGCCTGCACAATTTGTTCTAAGGTACGTTCTGAATAACTTTTTACTAAAATAGAGCGCGGTATATTTTTTTTCGATAAATGCGCTAACATAGCCCGTGGTACATTGTGTTTAGAGTATAAACATAAAGTTGGTTTCTGGAGAATAATAGCCTGCGCTAATAAATAATGCATTTCCGGAGTTGGCTGGGTAATTTCTAGAATAATTCCATGCACACGTTCTAAAGTATTAGAAGCAAACTCATGATACGACACTATCCCAACCTGCTCATGTTGCCACACTACAATATTAGCTCTTTTTAACAAGTGTGTAACTGTTGCTAGCTGGTTAGAGACAAAGATAATCATATATTTATAATTCTTTTTGCAACCATTGTTTAAAATCAGCTAGTGTGGTAGTAACTCCTAACCCAACCATAATTTTAGTAATAGTTGAAATTAGTGTTAATTGTTGAGCAATTATTATATTATTTGGTAATTTACCTGAATAATTCTTGGTACATAAAATTACTGGAATATTAGTAGGTAATGTTAAATGAGTTAATGTGGCTGGATTAATTAAGCCTGTTAACACTAAGGCTTTAACGTTACTAGCTACGTTAATAACTGGCTGAGTTGGTAATAAAGTAATCACTTGCACTGCTTCAACAAACTTTGGATACAATTGTGGCACCTGTTTAGTACGCTTCGATACAACTGATAATAAATTAACATTAAATTGTATTTGAGCCACTGGTAGTTCTGGCCAACTAACAAACGGCTCAATACTAAATGATTTAGCATCTATAGCGCTAGTGGCTCGTACAATAATTGTGCCATAAGCTAAAAATACTCCGCTGCAATTTAACGTAGCCAACTGTATCCCTGTGATTAAATTAGTACGTAATTGCATTTCATTGGCTACTGGTTTATTTTTTTCTAGTTGTGTTGGCTTAGGTAAAACAGTGCCAGTAAAAATAATTGGTTTCCCTAAATTTTTCAACAAATGACTTAATAAATTAGCAATATACAGTGCTGCTGAACAATCGTGCAACACAACAAAACCATCATAATTTTGATAGTGTTTAATAATAGCTTGACCAATACTACTAGCCAAACTCCAAGTTACAGCAACAGGCTCCACCTGATTGAGGATAATAAGATCTGCTTCGGCCATGAATTGCAGATCGAGATATTCGGTTAATAGGGTGGTAGCTCGTTTGGCAGAAAATGGTTCGGTAAATTGCACTCCGCCAGCATAGAGCACTAGGACGCGCTGTTGTTTCGCGCTAAACATGGCTACATAGTAACGTATTAGTTTTATTTTGTCCAACTACCGTATTGGCGCGCCAATAATTTAGTAGCTTGCTCGGGATGTTCCATTAAGGCTTGGGCTATTTTTTCTAGGCGCATGGCTTGGGAGCCTTTCATTAAAACAATATCTTGTGGTGCTAATATATTAGTGAGCTTACTAATTAACTCGGCTGGTGTTTTGCAAATAGCAATGGCTGTGGCTGGCAAACCGGCATCCAGTGCCGCTATGGCAATACTCTCCGCTTTATCACCTAACGTAAAGAGATAATCTATTTTTAATTCGGCTACTCGTTTACCAATTAACGTATGGGCGCGCTTTGATTGACTGCCTAATTCTTCCATATTACCTAAACAAGCTATTTTTTTACCAGTCGTAGTAAGTTGTGCTAACACATTAAGCGCCTCGCGCATAGCGGCTGGTGACGCGTTATAAGTATCATCTAATATTAATGTATTATTAATTCCAGAAATTAAGCATAACCGACCCGGCGGAGCTTGATAACTTTGCAGTGCTTTTGTCATGTCTACAAAATTTAATTCGTATACCAACCCCACCGCAATGGCAAACATAGCCGCGTACACCGCTGGCAGACCAACCACATTCGGCACAAAACAAGGTACCGTATTGCCTTGATAACGAAGCTTAAATCTTAAACCGCTAACAACGTGAGACGTATTAGTTTTTGGCCATACCGAATAATCAATATCCAGCGCTTGTAAATCCGCTGGCTCGGCTTTAAGTGAAAATGATAAGGTGCGACACTTTAATTTTGGTACAACATCTTGCACATATGGTTCATCCAAATTTAAAATTGCCCAATTATTTTTAGTTAAATGTTTTAACATGATTAATTTTTCTTGGGCTAATTGGTCTACGTCTTTAAAAAAAGCTAAATGTGCCGGTTGATCACCAATACATGTAACCATGCCAATACGCGCCGGTGCTAATTGAGTTAAATATTTAATATCACCTGGATGATCAGCTCCCATTTCTAATATTAATATTTTTGGATACGTTAATGGCAATAAGCCATAAACCAGACCACGCATAATTACGCCTAACCAACGTAATGGATTTTTTCCACCGGCCTTACTGCCAATAATAGTGAGCGGCACGCCTAATTCATTATTATAATTAAAGCTGCTCATGCGCACCGAATAATAATTAGATAATACTGCGGCTATGGCGGTTTTGGTAGAAGTTTTTCCAACACTACCAGTAATACCGATAATTTCTGGTTGCTGTCGCCATAACACCAGTTTAGCCAACCAATAAAGCATGCTTTGTAATATTTTACTAATTACTTGTTTCATCTGGCGGTAATTGATAATAATTTACTAAATATTGGGCAATGTCTTTCCATAATGGTACTACTGAACCTTCGGCCCATTCGGTACTTGGTTCACTTAACTTAGTTAACAATATAAATTGCGGATTATTCACAGGAAAACCAAGAAAAGTATCATTATGTCGATATTGATCATAACCACTATTAGTTGCTATTTGCGCTGTGCCGGTTTTTCCACCCATTAAATAACCGGCCATTTGCGCATTTTTATGTTCTTTATTTACCACACTAATTAACATTGCTCCAATTAAACGAGCCGTATTAGCTGATACTACTTGGCGTACCGCTGTTGGTTGGGTAATAATTTCGGTTTTTTCGCTGGTAATTTGTTTTTGCACTACATACGGTTTCATTAATAAACCCTGGTTAGCCAAAGCTGCATAAGCCGAAATTAATTGAATAGGTGTTACGGTAATACCCTGACCAAATGAAGCGTTGGCCGAATAAATATCGCGCAATTCGGCTAACTGAGAAATATCACCGGCTTGTTCACCAGCTAAATCAATACCGGTTAATTCACCAAAACCAAAATTATTAATATATTGATATAATGTTTCGTTGCCTAATAATTGGGCTACATGAATTGAACCAGTGTTGAGTGATTTTTCTAATACTTGCGTCATGGTTTGTGTACCATAGGCTTTGCCGTCGGAATTACGAATTGGTTTCGGCCAACCATTTACTTTTACCTGCCCCGCGTCTTGATAAGTTGAATTCGGCATAATTAAGCCACGATCAATCCCAGCTGCTAACGTGAATGTTTTAAATACTGAACCAGCTTCATAAGGCTTGCCAACCGCCGCATTAATAAAAACATCAATATCAGTAACCTGATTATAATTATTTGGATCAAAACTAGGATAGTTACACATGGCTAAAATAGCCCCAGTAGCCGGATTAAGAACAATAACCGTACCACCCTTGGCTGCAAATTTTTCAGCACTGGCTTGTAATTTTTCACAAGCAAAAAATTGTAAATTTTTATCGATAGTTAACACTAAGTCATTGCCACTAATCGCTGGCGTAATGGCAGCATCACCTAATGTTAATACTTGTCCTAAACCGCCTCTTTCCGCATTAAGTTGCCCATTTTTACCATGTAATACAGTATTATAGTAACTCTCCAAACCATATTGTCCTACTCGTTCATTATCAGCATAGCCAAAGTAACCAGTTAAGTGTGCTGTATAAGCACTATCTGGATAATAACGCCAATCTTCATAACTAAACTTAATAGCTGATTGAACATCTGGCAAAGCAACGCTTTTAATAGCATCTACTACTTCGGTTGGTACGCGCTTTTTTAAAGTTTCGTTTGGATCATTAGTTTTGTTTAAATGTGCTAGTAACTCTTCCACCGGTTCTTGTAATAATGGCGATAATGCTTGTGCTAAAGCCGGCGCATCCTTCACGTGTACTGGTTCAGCATGTACTTCTGCCAACGTTTTATTCACCACAATCATGTATTGTTGATTCAGACTATATTTATCCTGTACATAAATTTCTCCACGCCGTGGATAGATTTCTTCGTAGATTTTTCTGCTATCACTAGCTAAGGCCACATAATAACCATGATCTAATAACTGTAAATCAGCTAAACGGAGAATAATAATACCAGCTAATAACATAAACCCCCAGCGCACTAGGTCAACTCGCTGCCAAGATAATTTAAATTTGGTACGTTGCGCTGGTTTGTGCCATTTCATTGTAGTAATGCCACAGCAGCATTGGTAGCTGGCAAATATTCAACTTTAGTAGTAGGGATCAGCTGACTTTGCTCACGAGCTACTAAACTAAGTCGTTGTAATGATAACGCTTCAGCAGTATCTAACTGTAAATTTTGTTGTTGTGCCTGTAATACAGCTACTTCTTTCAGTAAGGAGTTTAAATGAAAAGTGCTGGCTGTACCAGAATTAACTAAGCGCATATAACTAAAGCTCATTCCTAATAATACAACTAATAACACGCCGTTGGTAACAAAATAATTACGTATTTTAAACGGTTGTGTTTGTTTACGATGTTGTAATTTTTTATTAGTTAAACAAGTGAGTTTGGTCATATTTTTTCTATCACCCGTAGTAAGGCACTGTGGGCTTGGGCATTACGGTTTATTTCTGCAACCGTAGGTTTAATAGGACGGGTAGTAATTAAACGGACACTAGCCTGCTGTGTACAGATACAAACTGGTACATCAGGCGCACAAATACAATTACGAGCGGCTGCTTTAAATGTCTGTTTTACTATCCTATCTTCTAGCGAGTGAAACGTAATTACCGCTAATCGTCCACCAGGAGATAAGATAGAAATAATATCTTGTAAAATAGCTGGCAACCAATCTAATTCTTGATTAACCGCTATGCGCAAAGCTTGAAACGTTCGTGCTGCCAAATGATGCACTGACTTTACCGAACCATGTTTTACTAGCCATAAACAATCTAATAAATCTTGTACTATGCGAAACCGTTTGGTTTTACGCCACTGTACAATCGTTCTAGCCAACACCCTAGCTTGTGGTTCTTCGCCGTATTCACGCAGTATTCTACATAATTCTCGCTCAGCCGTGTCATTTAACAGTGTGCTGGCTAAAATAATTTGGCGCTGATCCATCCGCATATCTAATACATCATTTGGCTGTTGAAAAGAAAAGCCTCTGTTTGGTGCATGTAATTGCCACAACGACACCCCTAAATCCAGTAAAGCTGCCTCTATTTTAGTAATGTATTTGGTAACATTACGAATGTTATCATGTTTGACAATGAGCTGATTCGACTGATATTGCTTACCAAGTGTTTGCTGCACTTGTTGTATCGCGGCCGCATCTTGATCGAAGCCTATTAACTGACCACCTGGCATAATTTGCTGCAAAATAGCAGCCGCATGACCACCACCGCCTAACGTACCATCCAATACTGTTAGGCCTGGCTTTAGTTGCAATGCCTCTAGCACTTCGTGAAGTAATACGGGCACATGATAAACAGCTGGTTGCGACATAGTTTTCTAGAAAAATTGATCTAGGTTTAAAGATCAACAGCGTGAGATGAGCGAGCATGTTCACCCCACCTTGTTGTATCTTCAATTACACTCCTAATTCCCCCAATGCCTCAGCAATATCGCCACTATCTTTTTCTGTAGCTGTTTTATAATTCTGCCAAGCCGTTTCATCCCAAATTTCTAAACGATTAAACAACCCAGCAATTACCACTTTTTTATTAAGCGTAGCGTATTCACGTAAATATTCCGGCACAATCACTCGGCCTTGTTTATCCATTTCACAATCCATCGCCCCAGCTAACATTAACCGAGCAAAAGCTCGCGTATTGGCTTTAGAAATCGGTAAATTAGCTAGTTTTTCCGCCAATTTTTTCCACTCTTCAAACGTATAGACAAATAAACAATGATCTAATCCGCGCGTTACTACCGCGCCGGTTTTTAAAACATCACGAAACTTAATTGGTATAGCCAACCGGTTCTTATCATCAATTGTATGCGCATATTCCCCAATAAACATTATTTTATCTATTATTAGTTAATAAAAAAAATTGTTATCCACAGTTTAGCTATCTTATCCCCACATTTATCCACTTTTTAGCACTGTAGTGGTATTATATACCACTTTTATTTATATGTAAACCACATACCTCTATCCCCAACCCTTTCCCCTAATAACCTACCTCACCTCCCAACCTCCTCTCCTCAAAGGAGAGGAGGAGAAAAAATTTTATTACAAAATTCCCCTCTCCTGAGAGGAGAGGGGTGCCCGGAGGGCGGGGTGAGGTAGGTTGCTCGGAGAGAGGGGGTTGGGGATGAGATGTTATTTCTTCAATTTCGTAACCGGCAAATGTATATTAAAAGCACTACCTTTACCTAAAGCTGAAACAAAATCAATATACCCATGATGTTTTTCAATAATATTATGTACAATATATAAGCCCAAACCAGAACCAGTCGGTTCTAAACTAGTAGCTTCTTTACCACGATAAAATTTAACAAAGATTTTTTCTTGTGTTTCCGGAGACATGCCAATACCCATATCTTTAATACTTAACACTACTTCTTTCTTTTTGTTAATTAAATTAATAGTAACCGTACTACCAGCCGCAGAATATTTTACAGCGTTTTCAATTAAATTTTGAATCGCTAGCTTCATTTTTTGTGGATCAATCGCTAATAACGGCAGCTCTGTTGGTGGTGTGTAATTTAGTTTAATCTGTTTACGTTGAGCTGTAATATTACAGCTATCTAAGACTTGCTGGACTAATTCTACTAAAGACCGATCAATAAATTGGTACATAAACTTACCCTCTTCAATTTCGGAAATATCTAATAAATTATTTACAATTTCAATTACTTCATTATTTCGTTCGTAACCTTTTTTTAATAAATCTTTTTGTTTGTTTTGTAAGGGGCCACCATCACCATCTAATAACAATTTAAATAACCATTTTAAAGTAGATAACGGTGTACGTAATTGATGCGCTGCTACGGAAATAAAATCTGATTTCACTTCATCTAAATCACGTTCCCGCGTAATATCATGTAACACCACCAAACAACCTAATTTACGACGACTAACATCATGAATTGGAATTACCGTAACTTGCAACACAGTACGATTACCAGTAGCCGGAGTAATTATAATATCTTCAGTTTGTGTCCGTTTTTTAGTAAGAGCTTGGTTAATATATAGTATCACTGGATGTAAAGACCGTTCAAAATAATGTAAATGTAAAAAATTAGTAAACTGATATTTAGTATTTAATTGTAGTATTTTATGTGCATAAGGATTAATGATTAATACTTTGCCAACTGGATCTAATAAAATAATCCCGTCCATTAAACTATTAATTAAGGTAATAACTTTATCACGCTCGGCTATTACTTCTTGTTCCCGTGATCGAATAATATTACTAATAAACGAAGCAAAAAAAGCCGTAAAAATAAAGATTAACACTACTGTAGAGGTATTGTGTAGTGTCACACTAAAATTACGAAAAAAACCCGGATCATATCCATAGCGCCAAATATGTGGTATCGCGCCATAATACTCTAACGCTATCACTCCGACATATAATGAAACTGTAAATAATGTTAATAAAATAGTTTCAATTTCCGTTAACAAAATAATGGCCATAAAAATACTAGTGAAATAAAACAAAAACGATAAACTTTCTACACCACCAGTAGCATAAAGCATAATCGTAACTAATAACTGATCTAACACTACTTGCAAAATACTAGTAATGTGCAAAGCTCGCTCGGATAACTGTTTTGGATCTTTACGTAAATAAAAATAAAAAATACTGTTATAACCATAAGATACAGCTAGCAATAAAAATATTTTTAAATCAAACCGTGCCACCCCAATGGCTTTCTGAATCAAACCTAATACCACAATACCAGCATGCATAAACCACCGACTAGTTACAATATACTGCAAGGTTTTAATGCGCTTTAATTTAGTATCTTGGGAAATCATAAAGTAATATTAGGTAATGCTGAATAATGTGGTGTAATATATCCGACCCTGCCTGGTAAACCTACTAATTGCTGCTTATCACTCAATGGTTGGGTAATTTCTGTAAGTTGACAGGCTTGACTATATGTTAAAGCATTAAAAATAACTACTAAACAACGAATTAATGAAAATGATTTGGCCTGATTAACTAATATAATATGCTGAATTGGTTGATGCTGAATAATAGTATGTAATACTAATAACAATTGATCAATGCGCGGTTGCTTTAACATTATCTGTTTGGCGTTAGCTAAATTATTTGGAACTCCAAACCAAAATTCCACTTGATTATTTGTTGCCGGATTACAATAAAGATAGTTTTGTGTAGTCATTAACTTAATAGCTGATGTACGGCTGTTATCATACCACTAAAAGATGCTCTTTGCCTACTAGCTTGGCTTGGTAATCTTACACTATTTGGCAACACTCCAGGTGTTAAATAATTAACTGTAATATATGTCTGTGCCAACAACTTAGCCCATGATTTGGTTAAAATAATCACGCCTGTTTTAGCAATAAAATACGGTACGGTATAACGCTTGGCCGCTAATTGCTCTGCACCGGCACAGCTAATATTAATAATCCGGCCAGCTTGGCTTTTTTTTAATAACGGTACTGCCTGTTTGGTACATAACGCTACCGAAAATAAATTCGATGCTAACACTGTTTGCCAGTCTTGTAACGTAAGTTTAGATAATAATTGATAACTACCTAACTCCCCTACATTATTAATGAGGACGTCTAATTTACCGTATTGTTTTTTTATGCTGTTAAATAATTGTTTAACTTCTGCTTCTTTAGTAAGATCGGCTGATAATATTATCGACTGTGGGGTATAATGTTTTACTTGTGTTAACACTTGCTGTGCTGCTACAACACTAGTGCGATAATGAACAATAATAGTATAACCCTGTTTAGCCAGCGCCAGCGCTAATGTTTTACCTAGCCCTTTAGCACTACCCGTAATTAACGCTACTGGCATATATTATTTTGCCCCATAATCCACAATTGGCACTGCTCCATTGTTATCGGATATGCCATAACCACGATTTAACTTAGCAGTTTGACCATCTGGATTAACTATTTTTACCTGATAATAACCGGTTTTCATGTCACCAAAAGGAATTACTACACTTAATTCAGTGCTGGAATTAACATAGGTTTTATTAGCTTTGTGTGAACCAAAATATACTACTGTACCATAGCGAAAATTACTGCCTAATACTTGTAAGGCTTTTGTTTCGCCAGACTGTCCGGTATATATGTTTTCATTAGGATTAACTGCTGTAATACCAGGTGCCGGATCGGCATACGGTGCCACTCCTTTTACATCAATAATTCTAATTTGATCATTGCGATTATCGGCCACTAACAATTTATTCTTTCCGGCAATCATGCCCATCGGACCACTAAATTCCGCTTGTTTAGCCGTACCATTGCGATAGCCAATATTGCCAGATCCACTCACTAATTTAGTTACTTTTAAATTTAAATCTAATAATCGTACGCGTTGACTGCCGGCTTCTGTAACATAAAGCTTTTTACCGCGCCGGGCGATAGTATCGGGATACGAAAACCGACTAGAACTAAATAACCCTTCGGCATAACCAGCTAAGCCATTACCGGCTACTGTAGTTACTTTACCATTAGCTAAATTAAGCCGCCGAACCACATGATTATCACGATCGGTAATATATAATTTAGT
Organism: Patescibacteria group bacterium; assembly: GCA_041660305.1. Classification (GTDB taxonomy): domain Bacteria; phylum Patescibacteriota; class Patescibacteriia; order UBA9570; family UBA9570; genus JBAZWO01. The sequence goes on from JBAZWO010000001.1 coordinate 243,780, forward strand.
CACGTCTTTATTTGCTACCATAGACCAGGGTGTATTAAACCGTGCCGCTTCCCCTACTCCATTTACTAAGCCAGATTGTTGTGGTTTTCCGGCCACTAATGCTGTAACACCAGTAGCGATATTCACTTTGCGGATTACTTCGTTGCCGGCGTCGGCTACATATAAATATTTCTCATCGGCTGACAACACAATCCCGGCCGGTTGATTGAAATAAGCACAGCCAGATTTTGCTGCTGTAAACTCATCCAAACACGCTTTTCCTTCCGCGTAACCATTGTTTTTATTGCCATTGCCATTAATCATGCCAGCGCCCGTTAAATAAGAAACGTAACCAGTGGCTACATCCACTACTCGAATACGATGGTTCCAACGATCAGCTACATATAATGTGGTACCGGCTTTGTTCACTGCTAAACTAGCTGGCGAAGAAAACCGGGCTCGATCTGGCCTACCTTCACGATAATTATCTACACTACTAGCTGTAATATAATGTAATTCTTTGGTTTTCCGATTAATTTTTTTAATTTTATTATTCTCAATAAAATAAACCCACTGTCCGGTTTTCACCATAGCTACTGGCCGACCTAATAATTGTTTGGCATCATTATTTTGAAAACGTTCCGCCCCGGCATAAATTTCATTATCATTGGAATCTGCCACGCTAAATCGATGAATTGTACCGATACCATAATTAGCTACATAAAGCTGTTCATTTAAATACGTTAGCCCGGCTGGAAAATTAATCGACACCATGTTCACATCGGAAGCTAATAACGACACAGTGCAAGTAGTTAAATCTATCTGACGCACATAATCATCAAAGCCGTTGCCATCACTAACAAATAATTTATCTGATCCATTACTAGTAATGCCCCAAATGTTATTAAATTTTGCCTCTGTACAAGTACCGTCTTTGTTACCACTCACACCGGTACCGGCTAAAACAGATTTTGTTCCAGTAGTTAAATTAACCTGTACAATCTGATAAGAGCCGCTGTTGGCAATATAAGCGCTGTTATCAATAATAGTTAGTTTCTTTGGTGCATTTAAATCGCTCACTATTGTAGTAACATTACCGCCCGTGCTGGCTACTTTTTTTAAAGCGTTATTACCGGTATCTAAAAACAACACAGCGTTACCATATAAGGCCACGCCTTCTGGTTTGTTTAAATTATTAGCTAACACCGTAGCCGTTCCGGCCTGAATTTTTTCAATGGCATTGTTATCTTTATCTGCCACAAATAAATCACCGGCGCTATTAATAGCCACTCCGGCCGGATATGCTAATTCCCCGGTACCACTACCATAAGAACCAGTACCATACACCGTAGATGCCGTACCAGCCGTATCAATCTTTCTAATCACGTTATTATAAGTATCCGCAATAAAAAAATTACCAGCGCTATCATGCGTAATATCTTCAGGAAAATCAAGGTACATTTCAGCTCGGTTATACCCATCGCCCCAATACACTTGGCTAACCCAGGTAGTAGTATCGCCATAGGTGGCCAATGTAGCTATAGGCGAGCCCAATACTAAACTTATTACCAAATAGCGCGCAAATTTTGTTACCATATAAATCCTCCGGTTAATAGATTAATAAATTAAAATTGATACTTATATAATACGATATTTATTACTTGTGAACAAGGTACTACCTCTATCCCCAACCCTTTCCCCTAATCAGGGGAAAGGGAGTAATGCAATTTTAATTTTTCCCCCTCTCCTGGATAGGAGAGGGGGTTAGGGGGAGAGGTAGTTTTAATCTATAATCATTCCAGGCTTAATTCAAATTGTCCAACTTGTGACCAATCTGTTTCAGACAGTACCGTGATATTGTAAGCACTAATAATATAAAGATAATCGTTAATGTATAATGCACGCTTACTGTTTATATCACTTAAGGCTTTCTTTAGCTCTAGTTTATTATTTGCATACGAGAAGACATAACCACCTTTGGTGCCAGGAATAAAAAATACTTGCTGTTTACTATCTAGTAAGAAACCATGGTGATTAGTTAATAAATCAGAGCTGTATTCACTTAAATTATAATGATCAGCTTCCACTGGATTAGCTGGATCCGTAACATCAAATAATGACAACTTTACCGCCCCAGCCTCTTTACCTACGCCTAACACCAGCGTATCCGTAATAGGATGTAAATACGAAGAATAACCAGGAATTTTTAATTCCCCTACTTTTTTTGGTGCCGCTGGATTGGTTAAATCGAACACAAAAAACGGATCGGTTTGTTTGAAGGTAACTAAATAACCCTTGTTGCCAAGAAACCGTGCCGAATAAATTTTTTCATCATTACCTAAATTTTCCACACTACCTAATTGCTGTAAATTAGTATCCAACACATATAAATCATTAGTTTGTTCTATCTGGCCACTTGGTAAATCAAACAGATCATTAACATTACTACCACCAATTGTTGTGGCTAAACGTAAATTGCCTTGATACTCATCTAGCGAAAATTGATTGAGTAAAGTACCTGGTACATTGGCTGTAGCCGTAATGGTTAAATCAGTTAACTGCACTTTTGTAAGGGCTGTAGTAACTAATTCACGCTGATGAGCGGTAAAAAAATCCTGCCCTCGATTGGTTAATTCCGTTTCTAGCGTTAAGCGCTCAGCACTGGATAAACTATTGGTATATTTATTTAAAATCGTGCCTAATTCCATCATTTTAGTAGCCGCCGACAAATCATATCCAGCTACTTGCTGTAAATGTTTTGTAACATCATCTGGCAACAAATCTATCACTGTTGCGTTTAAAAAATCCACTATTAACATTGCCATATCTGCTGGAAAGGCCGTGGTTAAATATAAATTATCGGCTGATTGATACAAAACAATGTTATTTGGTGAACCAACGAACGATAACTTTTTTTGTGTTTCACCCGTGCTAGGATTTATTTTTAACACCGTAAACGTAGTATCAGTCTCTGTAGCCACTATTGGATGATAAATATCAAAACAATTAACCTCTATATTTTTTTCAGCCAGTGTAGCTGGTGTAAACGGACAAGGCTTGCTTTCATTAATCACCGAGCGAGTAATTAAATAAAGCGTGTTATTAGCTAACCGAGCTGATTCATATTCTGTCTGCTCGGCCAACTTCATTTGCCACACTTGTTTTGGCGTAGCTGGATTGGCTACATCGTAAGCCGTAATCACTTGATTAGACAATACAATTAAGGTGTTATCATTTAATAATAAATTACCACTATCTGTTATCGTGCTAGCTAATACTGGGTTAGTAGGTGGCAATGTTGTAATTACTTTAGTAGCGTTTTCGCCAGTTACGCTGCGTTGATAATAAGGATAAGTAGAATATAATTCTGATAAAAATAAATTTGTCCCATCGGTTTTTACCATATCCGGTTCATCCACGCCAGTTACTTGCACGTTCGTTTCCGATACTCGTTCTACGGTTTGTTTAACTTGTTCTGCGGAACCAAGGGCCAGGTCATCTGTAGTTGCGCCAGTACTAGTAGTATTGGCATCAAACGTAACAGATTCAGCAAAAGATGACTGAACATCAAATGAACTAGCAGCATTGATAGCAGTCGCTTTAGCTAAATAAGCCTTAAAATCATCAATCGAAGTAAACGCAGTTAATTGTGTATTAGTTTCAGTTAACGCAGTTGCGCTATTATTATTGTTACTATTAATAGTATTGTCAGCCGGCTTAATTTTATAAAAATACAATACTGCTAAATTAGAAAATGTTAACAATAACACCCCACCAATAAGCAGGGTGATAAGTAATTTGTGTTTCATATAAAAAAATTAAGCCTAAAATTAAAATGCTAATTAATTTGACACACAAAATACCTTGGCCGTATCGGCACAATCTACTTGGGTGGGGTGATTACCCTTGGCTGTAATAGCAGGACTGGTCGACCAACTGGCATCGTATAATTTATCATTATCACTCTGTAATACAGCGTGATCGGTTTCTAATGTAGCGGTAAACACATAAGCTGTTTTATCACTCGATACGTAATATACATAATCGCTATTGCCTATTGGTGGATAAGTAATGTTCGTCAGGTACTTATCTAATACCTTCCCTAATTCTTCCCAGCTACTGGCCGAAGGATATGTGCCTGTGTCGCTGTAGTACAATTCTACGGCACTTTGTAATTGTTTCAAATCAGAAACTTGTTTGGTATCACGCGCTGTTACTACCGCTGGAAATTTACTTGGATTGCTATTTGTAATATTGTTTGTACTAGTACTATTATTAGCTGTGCTAGTGCCGTCAGTTAATTGTTGTTTAATATCACCAAATAAATCGTTTACCAGCTCATCAATATTTTTAATGCCAACAATTTTCCAAGTGCGCTGCTGGGTTTGTTGTAGTTGTAATATTATTGTGCGCTCTGCACCAGTAATAGTGCAATAAGCAAAACTATCTGCTTGTGTGCACACTAACTTTTTTCTTAATAACACATCTGACCAAGTGATATTATTAAACGATGACAACAAGCCAGTTTGCGAACTATTAGTTTGCAATGAAGTAGTGATTAATTTTGGTAACAATTTTTCCGCTAACCCACCTAATATTGGCGCCTTATCAGACACCTGTTTTATTACTACCGTAGTAATCTGTTCAGCTAACACATCCACATCTACATATTGTTTTACCGTTTCCACATCTTGCCGCTGATACGCCTGCTTTAATTGCCACAACGAATATTCCGGCCGACCCATGATAATATAAATCAAGGCTCCGGCGCTTAAAGCTAACACTAATAAAATGCTGCCTAAAATAATAAGTAGTTTTTTCATAAAATTAAATAATTTAGGCGGCCATTGCTTGAGCTTCTGGCTGAGCTTGCCTTTGTATATTCTCTAAGCTTACTAATAATCCATATGCTTCGCTTTGTAATGCCATTGAAGCTGGATATTGTTTTTGTAATACTTCTGTACTACTAGATAAATCACTATAATCATTTGGTCTTAATAATTCACTTAAAACTTGAGGTTCTGCTGTGATTAAATCTGACAACTCATTCATAGCTACTCGCGCTTCAGGAGCTGTTTTAGCTAACTTAATTTCATTACAATAATTTTTAAATAAATATTCTTGAAATGAACTAGCTGAATTTTCTTTTTTCATAATAAATTCAGCTATACGACCTTTTAACTTTAAATAATTAGCTAATAAATCCACACTCACATCTTTAATAAAACGCGGATCTTGATTCATTCTTTTTATTTCTTCAATTCGTTGATCTAAATAGTCATTAGCTTGCTGCCAAGATTCTATACTTTTAATTCGTGCTATGGAATCCATTTCTTTTATATTATCAAATAAACTAGCTGGTGTTGTTGGTAATTTAATAGTTGCGGCCTCCATTCTTGCCCTTCTGGGGGTTTCTTCTGGGATTTCATTTTTTCGTGCACCAGATTGCCTAGCTGAGTCTTCCACTGGATAAGATCGTGTTGGTTCTACTCGTTCCGTTTGCGCTGTAGCTAATTCCGGTTTAGACCGAACAGTTGGAACTTCAGGTTGTGGAACAATGCGTAATGACTCACGAGACGATAGCTGTCGTTCCGTTTGTGCTGTTACTTGTTCTGTTGCAGCTTCAGGATCTACTTCTTGTTCTTGCCGTCTTGTAATGACAGTCATTTCTCTTAGGTTTTGCATAATTTTATTTAAAAAATGATTAATTTATTTGATTGAAAGTATTATTTAATATACCAAATTATTTTACATTTGTCAAATAATTTTTTAGGTGGCTCATGGACGCAAACCGTTTAGTTTTATCAACTTGCGTCATTATCTTAATCGCCTGTTGCAATATCATTTCCTGATTATTTTTCGGTTGGGGAAATAAATAATATTTTAACGTTTCCCCACTGGCTACGGCTTGAGCGATTTCTTTAGACGTGCGCTCACGTTCTTTACCATCTTGGCCTATTTCATAACGCGCACTAATTAAATGACCATAGGTTAACGTGGCAATTAAAGCGCCGAGTGAATAAATATCTGCTCGAGCATCGACGGGTTCACCGGTAACGTGTTCGAACGAAATAAATTGCATAGTACCCGTAATTAACGCTGGCTTACGAAACGGTTTATTTAAAGCTGTATTTAAAATTGGCCGTTGCGCCGCGCCCCAATCTACAATGTATAGTTCCCGTTGCTGATTGAGCATTAAGTTGCTGGCTTTAATATCACAGTGTACTACTCCCCGAGCATGGACTTGTTCAAAAATAATCGCTGCTCGTTTGAGTAACTCTAGCGCATCACTAATTAATAAACGCTGTTGCTGATGTTGTTTACGCCATTGTGCCAAATCAATACCGTTAATCTGCTCCAAAATAATGGCAATGTATTCTTGTTCATCATTAATCGGCAAACGCGTTACCCCATAATATTTTGGCACACCGGTAACCCCTAATAAACAATGTAACGTATTAGCTTCGTGTAACAAATCACTTTTGGTATCCACGCCCAAGGCTAAACTATACCCCTTGGCCAACGGATGTGATAACTTAATAGCTATCGGCTGCTGAGTAGCTATTAATTTTCCGGCCACAATATTACCTTGGTGACCGGGATGAATAATCTGGTCGGGATAAATAATAACCTGTTCTCCATTGGCACAGGTTGTTGTATATGTTTTAGACATAACTATATTAATAGTAAATCACAAATTACTCCCGACGTTAAGCTAATCTAACCCCCGGGTTAAACCCGGGGGTTAGATAAAGAAGTTTTTTTCGCTGCTTATAATCTGGTATTGTTTTTGCCACTAACTGCCAAAAATTTTTTCCATGATTCATTTCTGGCACATGGCACAATTCATGTACAATAATATAATCCGCTAATTCGGTTGGCAATTTTATAAGGCGATAATTAAAATTAAGGTTACCATGCCTTGAACAACTCCCCCAGCGGGTGTGTTGATTACGAATGGCTATTTTTTTATAAGTGAAATGATAATACTGATTAAAAAACGTTAACCGGTCTTGCACTAATTTACGCGCTACTGCTTTATGCTTTAAATAATCAGCCTGATTTCCGGAATGTAATAACGGTAACGGCCGGCTAGTTTGTTGAGCAATTTTTTGCTTAATCCAAGCTTGGTGAGTAGCGATGAATAGCTTAATTCTCCAATTACCAATACGATACGGTACCGTAACCACACACCGACCGGTAGGATAAACCGTAATGCGCATACGCTTAACTTGTTTACTGCGTTTTATTTCCATAAAATTTTGAATCACAGATAATTCTGATAAATGCTGATGACACTGATAAATACAAATTTAATTAATTGCATTATCTGCCCGCCTAGCTCGCCTCGATTCGGCGAAGCGGGCCGGCGAGGCTGGTGTCATCATGAATTATATCAGTGTAATCTGTGATTCTACAATTTAATTAACGTAGTGATTCCAAATCCAACGTCTCCGTAATATTTAATTGCTCCACAAACTCTTGATCGTGACTGACTAAAATAATAGCGCCATTAAATTTGTTGAGCGCTTTGGCAATAACCGGTAAATGCCGAAAATTAATGTGATTTGTGGGTTCATCCAGAATTAATAAGCCTGGTTTTTGCAACATAAAACGGGCATAACAGAGCAGTCCCTTTTGCCCTTCGGATAACGAACCAATGGGATGATGCAACAACTCTGAATTAAGTAAAAAGTGAGCCGCCGCGGCATAGAGATCTTGATCGATTTCTTTTAATTGTACAGCTCGCAACGCGGCAAAAGCGGTTTGATCGAACACTAATCCGGAAAAATCTTGGCGATAATATCCTACTCGCACATCTTCGCCAATCACTAAGCCAGCTTCTTTCTGACTAGCTAACTTTTCTAGTAACGTAGTTTTACCAATGCCGTTTGGCCCAGTAATCCGTAAACATTCTCCACGGCGTAACACAATATCTACCGTTTTGCGCATCGGTTTATCGTGTTGCATCATGGTTACCGCTTGAATCCGCACTACCGGATTAGCCACCTCTTGCGCCTGAATAATAAATGGCCGAATGGTTTTATCTTCTTGGCGCACGTTCACTACTTCTGATTCAGCTTCTTCAATTTGTTCTTTCATTTTACTGGCTAATTTGCGCATCTTGCCGCCTTTATGGGAAAAAAAGTTCACTTTCTCTTTGCGGTCGATAATCTGTTTCTGCAAACGAGCATTTTGCCGTTGTTCACGTTCTATTTGAGCGCTAATTTCTTCTACTACAACAAAATAATTCCCCACATATTGCTGTACTTTATGAGTAAACACATCTAAATGTAGCACGCCTTCGGTAAACGTATTTAAAAAGCCGGCGTCATGCGAAATCACCAGCACGGTTTTAGGATATTCCAATAAAAATTGCGTCAGATGATCAATCCCTTGTGTATCTAAATTATTCGTCGGCTCATCTAATAATAAAATATCCGGATTCTGAATCAGCGCCTGCGCTAATAACAACCTGGCCTGTTGACCACCGGATAACTGTTTTAATGTTCTATCTAATGGCACGTTTAAATGCACTACATCTAGAACCTGCGTAATTCTACGATCCAAATCGTACATTTTTTTATCGAACGCTGTAGCAAAATAATCGCGTACGGTTAATACTAAATAATCACGCGCCAACACTTGTTTGGCAATGCCAATAGTAGCGCCTGGCTTAATATGAATATTACCTGTTTCCGGTTTTAGTTCGCCGGTAATCATTTTAAATATAGTGCTCTTGCCGGCGCCATTTTGACCCATGATGGTAATTTTAGCCTGTTCCCGAACCGAAAAATCCGCTTCATTTAAAATGATCTTCTTACTACTATATTGATAGGATGCTTGATTAAAACGAATGGCGATATCACTCATAAAAAATAAGCCTGGATAATACCCAGACAGCTGTATTAGAGTAATGGATTTTAGGAAGGGAGTCAAATTGCTGGAAAGCTCACTCTATTTAAAAGTAAACGCCTTGGCAGTACTGCCATATACATAAAATGTATTCTTACCAATTAAAATAGCGTCCACATATTTCGGACCAGCACTAGGATCGCCTAAATAAGCTTCTGAAATACGCTCTACTTGGTTGGTGTTTTGGCCAATTCTAAACATGTAACCGCTAGGATACGTGGAAAAATATAAATATTTCGCCTTATCATCCTTGGTTTTTCTGGCGAAAATAGTAACTGCTTCTTCGCTGGTTATGCCTATATCGATTTCTTCCCAACCATATAACGTAGGCTCTTGGCTACGAAACAGTTTAGTAAAATTTGTACTGGTAAACATATTCGTACCAAATGTAGCCATGTACAAATAACCGTTAAACTCAACTAAATTAGTACCGTAACCATTTAGCCAAATGTTAAATGGTAACTTTGTCCAATGTTCGCCATCACTGGTACGATACAGGCTGGCATTACCAGTAACAATATATAAATAGGGCATTTTGCCCCCAGAGCTATTAGTATGATTAATTACCGCCGCGCTAACTATGCCCGGCGCTTGCATATATTCAGAAAATTTCTGCACCGTCCACTCCCCTGTTTTGCCGGTATCCGATACAAACATTCTGGCGCCACTACCACCGTCATCAATGTCATTTTCAGTAAACGCGTAAATTTTATTATTGAACGACAAAATATGATTAATCACATCGTTGTTTTTTGAATCTAACCCATCGGCAATCACCCTCTGCCAACTCTCCCCGTTACTAGAGCGGTACACATTAGCGCCGGAGCCTATGTTAGCGGCCGCTACATAAATGTGCTTATTATCGTTATTATTAGTCCACACCGTAGCACTAGTAATATCGCTATCGCCATCATAACCAAACGAACCATTGGTTTGTTCCCACTTAATGCCATCACTCGAGTTCACCAGGCCAAATGCCCGGCCACCATCTACGCTTTTACCAGACCCAGAAAACGCGTAAAATTTATCATTAAATTTTTGGATTAACGTAAAAAAACAGCTCACGTTTCCGGTAATATCCAACGGTACATTTTTCCAAGTAAACACATTGTCGGTAGCCGCTTGGCTAAGCAACGGCATAAATAAAAACAAACTCATTAAACTAACTTTTAGTAAATAATTACGTTGTTTCATAAGCCTTATTTAACCAAAAAAATATCTTTTGGTCAAAAAAAATCAGGCTTATAGCGCTGGGTTATCCAGTAATCTACAAAAGTAGAAATTGAATATTGGTATGTTAAAATTCGAAAAATGTCCGCAATGTGATTCCAATGAAGTATATATAAATGTGCTCTATTAAATTTTATTTAGTTCGGTTTCGGCTCGTTTAGCAAAATCTATCAGCCTGGCCACTTCTTTTGTCGTTAAACTGCGCGGCTTGGTATCTTTAATACAAAATACTCCAATATTTACACCGTCCTTACTATACAATGAAGCACCAGCGTAAAAACGGATATACGGTTTGTCTATAACCATGGGGTTGTTTTTAAAACGATCATCTTTTAAGGTGTCCTCAACAAAAAATAAAACTCTAGACATCATCGCGTGTGCGCAAAAAGAAATTTCACGGGGAGCTTCATTAATATCTAAACCTTGGCAGGATTTATACCATTCTCGCTTATCATCAATGATTGTGATGGTGGATATTGGAACATTAAGTGCTTTGGTTGCTTCGCGAGTAATAATATCAAATCGTTCTTCTGGCTTGGTATCTAAAATACCAAGTTCCATTATTTTTTTAAGTCGTTCTTTTTCGTTTTCTGGAATTGGCGCTGATTGCATACTGTTTGTTTTAATAAATAAATTTGTATTAGTAACTATCATTTCGCTTAAACACCTATATTATAGCACATCTCTAGCCAAGCTTTATAATTGACGTAAAAATATTTGCAGTTAATATTAATTTTGTATGCCTAATCATTCTAAAAAAAATAATTTAAAATTTTACCGCATTAAAAAAGTAACCAATAATCATAATTCCAATGGTGGTAACCACCACAAAAGCGGTTAATAATTGCCAGTTCATGGCTTTTTTAAGAATGAGCAAACCCGGAATAGATAACGTAACGGTGCCAGTCATGAACGCTAACGCCGTACCTAATGGCACACCTTTATTTGTCAGCGCTTCTATCACTGGAATAACGCTAACAGAGTTGGCATATAGAGGCAACCCCATTACTGTGGCCAGTGGCACTGTCCACCAGTGCTGAACGGCTAAATAGGTTTCTACAATATCTCTGGGCACAAACCCATGAATAATAGCGCCTAAACCAACGCCCAACACCACATACGGAAAAATGCTTTTGGATATATGAAGCGCATCCTGCCACCAAATAGCTAATCTTTTTTTCAGCGGTATAGTTTTACCTTTATTTTCTTTCAGCGCTGATTGCTGGGTTTTGAATTGCAAAAAAGCCGGATTCACATGCTTATCCATATTTAATTTTTGCATGACCATTCCAGCTAAAACACTAATAATGATGCCTAAAATATTATATGTTAATGTCATTTTAATACCAAAGATAGAAGGAAAAATAAACAATGAAGCTTCATTTACTAACGGCGAGGCGATTAAAAATGCAAAGGTTACGCCCAAGGGTATGCCGGCACTCACAAAACCAATAAATAATGGAATAGAAGAACACGAACAAAACGGAGTAACTACGCCTAATAACGCCGCCAATACATAATCCAAACCATACCACTGACGCTTCGTTAAAATATCTCGCACTTTTTCAATGGGAAAATAGTAGCGAGTAATGGCCATAATGAAATTAATCACTACCAGTAATAAACCAATTTTGATGACATCGTAAATAAAAAAATTAATGGCCGCGCCCCAATATTGATTAGTAATATTCAGCCATTGATAGGTAATCAAATCGGCCAAAAGCTGAATGGGTTTAAATATATCCATTTAAAGCTTCTTTTATTTCTTTAATATTATGACCACCGGTTAATGCTACTTTTCCGTTCACAACCAACGCAGGGGTCGTCAATATTCCCATTTCAATTATTTTAGTAACGTCAGTAATATATTCTACTGCCGCATTAATATGTAATTCTTTTGCCGCTGTTTTAGTTGATTCGTACAAACTTTTGCACTTGGCACAACCGGAACCGAACACTTGAATGTTTATGTTATTGTTCATAAATAAGTTGAGTACTTAAGGTTGATATGGTTTTAGCTTTTATTTAATTTTAATCTAGTATAGCTCAAAAATACACTAAAATAAAGGCTGTAACTATGGTTTCACCCCGTTCAGCTACATAGCCTACTATAATTTTTACCATTGTAAACCTTTTTGTAAACTTAATTGTAAACTGCGTCACCAATTTAAAAAACACGCCCTAAGGCAGCGATGAAGGTGCTACTTTAACAAACTCATCAAAAATACAATCGGATAAAGCACTTTGGCAATACCATTAAATGATACTGGTGTTTTAAATACAACGGGATCTTTTTTATATAAAGCAGTGTCCAATTATAAATTATCACTCTTCCCTTGATTTTAAGCCCTCTACCAGATCTAATTTTTCAATTTTATTTCGAGCGTTTAACAACACGATACCAATAATGCTAATAAGTAAAATTAATGAATATAAATAACTACTAAAATAAATATTGTTAATCATTTCAAATGAGTCAGTTGAAAATGCATTATTTACGGTAAGTAATACTAAGTTGCCAAATAAAAAACCAAATGGAATAGCAATTGACATTTGCCATAATAATTCTTTTGCATACGCTAACAATATTTCTTTAGTGCCATAACCCATAACTTTCAATACCACAAACTCATAATTTCTGGATAGTAAGTTAACACTAGAAATAGAATAAAGCACGGCAACACCCAAAACAATGGCGAAAAAAATAAGAATATAAATATATACTTTGAAAACATCCAACATTTTAATGAGATTTTTTTCGTCTTCCGATTTAGAAATAACTGATAGTACCTCTGGCTGTTTCTCGATATTCGACTTCACTATTTCAGAATTACTATTAATCTTAGCAAACACAGCATTGTAATAGATAGTGGGCAGGCGAAATTTCTCTTTAGCAAAGTTAAAAGTTCCTAAAGCATAAAAACCAGTCGTTTGATTGGTAATATCTGAGATAGTAACCGTAGCATCGATAGTTTTATCGGATGTAGAGATTTGTATAGAATCGCCAACCTCAACATTGAGCATTCTGGCGAAGTAGCGCGGGATAGCAATTCCATTTTTAATGTTTGCCGCATTACCAGAAATATTATTAATTTGATGAGTTGAATAAAAATCATCAGATAGAAACAGCGTGATATTTTTACTACTCGTACCATTCTCTATTTTAACAGGTAAAAGCAGCGTTTTTTTAGATTCCTTAATATTTTGATTATTGAGAAAAGACATCTCTTGAGTATAAGGAGTGTTATCAAGATAAATAGCCAAATCGTATTGAGCAACTTTTGCATAATAACCAGTAATAATTTCATTAAATGTATCCATAAAACCAAATGAAAATACCGCCAAAGTAATAGTGGCGATCATACCCAACACTGCAGCCCAAAATCTTCCATAGTTGCGTAAAGCTGTCTTCATGGCATAGCGGCTATTGAATGACAATCGACGCCACAAGAAAGTTTTTTGCACAAAAATATCTTTACCATTTTTTGGTTTCTCCGCATGCATTGCCTCGGCTGGATTAATAGACAACACTTCTCGAATAGCAAGGCAGTTTGCGCTGACGCAAACGAACAAAGATACAATTGCCGGAATAAACCAATAATGATAAATAATCTGATAATGAAATTCAGGGACTTCAAACATTTCTTTGAATAAATTTAAAATCACAGGACCAATAGAGAAGGAAAGGACAATGCCTAGAATAATGCCAACACCAGCTACAATACACGCATATTTTGTATACATCCAAAAAATATCTCTATCTTTTAGTCCTAATGCCTTCATAATGCCAATTTGTCTTCGATCGTGCAAAATATTTCTTTTTTGAACGACCAAAATGACAATTCCAGCAATAAAAAAGAATACAATAGGGAAAATATAAGAGAAGGTGCTTAATTGCTGTAGATCATCCTTGTAGAAACTATAACTAAGAAAGTCTTCACGCTGAATTTCCTCACTAATTTTAGTTTGTCCGATAGCTATTTTTATTTTTGAGATAACCGTTTTTTGATCCCGCTTGCCATTAAAAGTAATCAAAATCTCATTAAAATTATCATGTTTTCCAAAAAAATTTGGTCGTACAACAACCGCTCCAAAATCTTTTGGATCTGCCATTGGCGTAATGATATTCTTAGCTAAGTAGACATATTCCGGTGAAGCTATTAACCCAGAAATTTTGAGATCATATTCTTTACTGGCAAGCGTAAACTGAATCTTGTCGCCAGTTTTTAAACTATTAGCCTCAGCATATTTTTTGAGTAACGCACATTCATTATCATCATTTGGTAGTTTGCCATCGTAAAGATATGGAATATTTATTTTTGGAGTAAGTGATGGTAGAGAAATGACTCGGAGTGTTACTTCATCATTTTTACCATCTGCCACCATGCGGCCGGCTACTTCTTTAATGCCTTCAATTTCTTTAATCTTTTGTATATCCTCTGCTGTAAATGATAGACCATAGAAAACATAATCAGCCAATGAATAATCAGTATAATATTTTTCCGAAGCGATTTGATAATTTTGAGTAATGGTTTTTAATACGACGTAAAATCCAACAGCTACCATAACGATTACAACAACTGACAAAAAAGAACCTAGCTGATTCTTTATTTGGCGATATAAAATTTTATTTGGCGTTTTCATTTTACCATTTTACCTTAGTAGGCTTTAACGGTTCTTTATTCTTATAAATTTCGACTACTTGGCCACTTTTCATTTTGATTACAAAATCGGCTATTTTAGCAATATCTTGATTATGGGTAATAACAATGACTGATGTTATTCCATCTTCATGAATATGGTGTAAAACTTCTAATACATTGATGCCCGTTTTATAATCTAAAGCACCGGTTGGTTCATCACAAAGTAATACTTCAGGATTTTTTGCCAGAGCTCGAGCAATCGAAATGCGTTGTTGTTCTCCGCCAGACAGTTCGCTTGGATAATGGTGCAAACGATGATCTAATTTCACTAACTGCAAAGTTTGTTTTGCTTGAATTTTCGGAAATTTCGCAATTTCTGTTGAAAATTCTACATTTTCTAATGCTGTTAAATTGGGCAGGAGATTATAAGACTGAAACACGAATCCAATATGTTTCTTCCTGTAATTCGTTAGCTCTTTGCGATTATAATTTGTAATTTTTTTATTTTTAAATAATACTTCACCAGCAGTCGGCTGATCCATGCCTCCTAATATATTTAACAAAGTACTCTTGCCTGAACCACTAGCACCCAAGATTACTATGAATTGGCCTTGAGGAATTTCTAAATTAATATGGTCTAACGCTACCACCTTTGCTTCCTTCTCGCCAAAAATTTTAGTTACATTTTTTATTGTGTATAAAACCATTTTTCTATTATAGCTAACTTAATTTACAATAACAATAGTTAGATCTTCCTCATTTCTATTTTCCCATAAAGAGGATCTTGACTAAAAAAATTTATTACTAATTGCATTATAATTTTTCAATTTAACAATTTTAATTTTCCCAAAAATTTTTCTTGGATCAAAAATAACAAACAAAATAATTAGCAAAATTATCATTATAATACTAGCATCAATACCAAACCAGCCACCGGTAATAAAATTGTTACCAATTAAATCAGTATAATAAATTGATTGGGTAGCATGTTCACCATACACTGGCAAACCTAAAAAATACCACATTGTAAATTCCAACCAATATGTGCACCAATGACCAACCAAAGATTATGCCATTTCAACATTACTAATGCTAAAATTGCTGCCCAAATAGTATGACTTAAAATTCCTAAAACATTAAAACCGGCACTTGGTATATGAATAAGACCAAACATGATAGAGGTAGTTAAAAGCGCTGTAATACGACTATAACTTTTTGCAAAGAGATGTAAAAAATAACCTCGAAAAATAATTTCTTCTACTGTACTTCTGATTAAAGTTGCAACCATAAGAAGAAGCAAAGGCATTGTTGCCCAGGTATTTAATTGTATATTTGCCAAACCAAAAAAATACAAAATTAAAGTCACAAAAATAACAATCGCTGTACTGGCAAAAAAACCAATTAAAATATTAAGTGCTATTTTTTTGCTAGAAAACCCCATTTGGGAAAGTGGCTCTTTTTCAAATTTTTTCCAAAAAATAACTGCCACTAAAGCACCATAAATAAAACTAAACAAAGCTACTTCTGCTGGTACTTGATTGGTTCTTAAAACTAGCCTGGCTATTACAAAAATAATCGGTAAAGATAGAAGCCAAACAATTAAAAATGTAATAATTTTACGTATTGGTGTTTTAATAAAAATATGAAACATTTGATAATTATTTTATTTCATCAAAAATTGTATTTACCGACTCAACAACTAACTCTGGTTGGTCTAAATGCATTTTTTGAAAAGTTATGTTTGACTGACTACTTACGATGAAATTCGAACTTATTTTACCAACAATTTTAAGATTTGAATATGCTACTATTCTCCGACAACTATTAGCTTTGGTATTCCCTTAGCCAAATCTGTTTCTGGATTAGTGAGATCGTGAATCGCTGAAACAAGTAAATCAGCGTTATACCGATACTGTTCGCCGTAGTGCGTGCCAGGATCATGGGTAATAAAATTATCACCATCATAACCTATAATTATGATCATGTGATAATACGGACCGCCGTTTTTATAATGTGGATTGTTGAGCGCCTTACCCAATACTGGCACTATTACTGGTTTACCGGCATTGAGTAATTGTTTAATGTGAATAACACTCACGTCATCCGACACTACGGCTGGTATACCAATATAATCACGCGCCGTGCGAGCCGTAAGTTCGGCCGAAGTATCTTCATCAAAACCATATGCTTGCCTCTCCCAATTTACGATATTAATAATCTCCTGATCAGCTTGATCGGGCGTTAACACTGTACCGAGATAGTAGTGGCTAAGCATGACTAAAATAGCTTCCTCACAAGCTTCATTATATGGCGCTCCCCAATTATTCAATGGCGCTTGAACTGTAAATGGTACGTTAAGCATTACCCGTCCGGCATAATTATAACTATACTCATCCACTAAGCTTTGCTGTTTGGTAAATAACTTAACTTCACCATTAACTGCGCCCCAAACATTAACGGCGGTTCTATTATAAAATCGTTTTGTTTGACCGGGTAGCAGTAAAGTATTTTTTTTAATGCGCAATTGATTATTTCCTCCATCAGTAACCGACCAGCCCCGTAAAGATTGTGGTAATTGACCTAAGTTTTTTATAGTCACAAATTCTTTTGCATCTGGTTTATTACTACGCTGGTGTAAAGCAATAATTTCAATATTTGGCTGTATACTAAGAAATTGCTGATTACTGATCCCTATGCCTTGATCAATTATTACTTGCCAGGCTTCTTCCGGAGTATGACTAGCGTAAGGATTGCCCAGCGCCTGTAAAATAGCTAAGGCATGTTTGGGTCGTCCGAGATAATATCGCCGCTGATCCAATGGATTAACATACCAGGCCTCACCGTGCGCCTCAACTTGCAGAAAAATATGGCCGGCGGTTTGCGCTCTGGTAGTAATTGGAAACATAGTCACTAGACTAACGATAATATATAACCAAACGATATTGTAGTTTTTGTGCATTATTTTTTTACAGATTATTTACTCTATGAGTGAAAAAGTTTGTATAATATCATTCACTTCTTTTTGAATATTAACATTTTGCTCTGCCATATCAGGATAACCTGCATAATCACCGCTGCCTGAATAATAATAACTATAAGTCGAATTTTCTGTTAAGTATGTCTGCGGATAGTCTATCACGGCCGAATCAGTCTTATCTTCATTTTTTACGATTTGAATTTGAATATAGCGTGCAGAATCATTTTCTGCCGTTAATCGAACAGTTTTGTAGATTTTTGAACCTGATTCTACCTTTTCTTGAACAGCTCCCCAATTAGTAGGAAATACCAAAGAAAATCCATACGTTGAGTTTTTATATTCCCCCAAACTAGATACTGGCTCTGTCGTACTTTCCTCTGGCGCTGGAGTGGTGGTATTAGTGTTAGTTGGCGCTGTATTCACAGGTAAATTAGTATTTTGCTCTGTAGTGCATCCAGCTCCAATCAGGGTAACTAATCCTACCAGGCCGGTAATGAGATACGTTTTTTTGTGCATAGATATGTTACTTACTTTATTGATTCCTAAATTTATCTGCAAAACTATTAACCAGCGCAGTTAAGTCTTTCCTAGTTTCCTCACTTGTAACTGGATTATAGCTAGCACTAAACCAATACCGGCTACCAGCTGAAGCACCTTGGATAATATATGCCTCATGACCCTGTGTATTATCACCCCTACTATAATTATATTTCACTGCGTTATAACCATTAATATCCAGTATCTCATAATCATCATAGTTATTGATATCAGTTCCTTCTACGCCATCTGCTGGAAAATAGATCTTTTCAGCATAAGTTTTGGCCCAAGCCACTAGATCACTTTTATCCTCAGAAGCTTTATATTCAGTGATACTAATTCCAGTAGTACTCGTAGCGGCTTTAGGATCGCTAGATTCAATCGATAACATAACTGCCTCTAGTGTGTCCACGCCTTCTAATTCTACATTATCCATTGCATCATTTAAACTATATTTCCCCGGATACTCAATGATAAAATTATCACTATCATAAGTGATTAAACCAGTATTCAATTTTAAGCTTGGTTCAACCACTTTTTTCACTTCGTCACAGCCAATAGGTTGTTTGGAGCCATCAGCACGTCCGCTGCCACATGAACTTTCAAACAGAAGCCAATCTTTATTAAGCATTTTTGGATAGTTGCCTTCACCTGCCGCACATATATCAAAGTCTCTCTTGAATTGGTCAGCAGAAGTGTAACCAGCTTTGTTGGGTAATAGAGTAACCACAAAAGTGTCAGCTTTTTGGATTGCGTCTAAGTACTGAAAACTGTAGATTATTTTTGTTGTACCGCTAAATTTTGCAACCAATTCATCGAAGTATAGGAGGGCGATACCGGCTTCTTGTTCGGTCCCGCATTCATCTGCGTTGGCTTTTAACTGCTCGGCAGTATAATCAAATGGGGCTGTCGTTTTTGAAACTGACGCATTAACGCCAGTAGTTGAATAAGACAGGGGTTCAGTTGATTCGTCTGTCAGAGAAAATGTTTTGCTGATTTCCTTTACTTCTTTTTGAATATCAAAATATTTTTGTTCTTCCATATCAGGATAACCAGCATAATCACCGCTGCCTGAATAATAATAACTATAAGTCGAATTTTCTGTTAAGTATGTTTGCGGATAATCTATTACAGCCGGATCAGTCTTATCTTCACTTTTTACGACCTGAATTTTAATAAATCGAGCCGAGTCGTCTTCTGCTGATAATTGAATAGAAGCGTTGATTTTTCCACCATTTTCTTGTCTTTCTTTTATTGTTCCCCAACTTTCAGGAAATACCAAAGAGAATCCATACGCTGAGTTTTTATATTTGTATTGATTTGTTTCAGAAACTGATGTGTCTGCTCCTGTTTCTGTGGCAAGGCTGGTGTTGGTAGTTTGTTCTGTAGTGCATCCGGCTCCAAGCAGGATAAATAATCCTACCAGGCCGGTGATGAGATACGTTTTTTTGTTCATAGATGTATTTAGTTTAATTGTCTTATTGTAGAGTCTGCTTAATTGTTGATTGACTATTCTGCTATAGAATGTGAGTATTCTATGCCATACATCATATCATTCAACAAGTCTGTTTTTGATCGAAACGATTGTTCGTCAGTATCATTTACAATTATCGTAAGATAATACTGTCGTGGTTCAGTATCACCAAGCATAGTATCTTTAAAAGGAATAATATAATGACTAAAATAGCGTGTAGTGGATGTGCCATCTACTGTTGTATGTTCTATTTCACCTTCATACTTCATTGCTGGCATGCCATCTACACTCACAGATTGAACACTAAATTGATTCTCTTTGAGCGAGGTATCATTCGGAGAAGTATACGGCCAATATGGATTATCTAATGCGGATTTATTGTAACCTTCTTTGTTCATAAAATTAATACACGAAAAGCACGGAGGTGCTATTTCTCCTCCCCGGTCTGCTGTGTAAGCATAATCTTTTGAATAGATTGTAAAACTGGGTGTACGTGGTTCCGCAGTAGCAAATTCTATATCATATGCCTCTCCGGTTATTTGTGCCTGTTCATCGTCATATAAATCTTCATGTTTTTTGTGTAAAGATATAGCACCCCATTTTCCATCTGCGCAGAGTGTAAACGGAACACCGGGTATTCCTATACGTCGGAGATTAGTACTGGCTGCTGAACAGGGAGTTTCTGGATCACGTTGAGCGGTTAGTTTTGCAGCAGCAACCAGGGAATGATCGACTGTATTCTCTCTGTTCATTCGTTCAATAACGATATAACCGGTTTTCTGATTTCCCACAAATGGCATTTCTTTTGGAGCAGTAATATAGTCAAACTCCTTTTGGCGAAAATAATCCTGTAAATCTCCAATAATTGGACTAATATACACATACTCTTGATTCAACGCATCATTGGCTCTTAGAATACCAAGAGTATACACCTCATTTTCTTTCAAAGTAGGTAAAGCGTCCAGAATCGAGCTTGGAAAGTACAGTGAATGCGTATACCCTGTTCGCATATTGCGTTCATAATCATCAATCATAAAATGGTAATCATATGCATTCAAAGTACCGATATTTTTTTCAGAAACGAGTAATACCATGTCGCCGACATGGGTTGGAGATTCACTTTCTATAGCACCTTTCTTACTCGGACTAAGCTGCTCAGGATAGGTTGGCTGAATAGGAGGATCCACTTTTACTGCTTGCGCCATAATAGTACCGACCTCTGTAGAGAAAGATATTTCATTCTGGGGGGAGTTAGTTTGTGATGTGGTTGTCTGTTCTGATTTAGTGCATCCGGCTCCAAGCAGGCTAACTAATCCTACCAGGCCGGTGATGAGATACGTTTTTTTGTTCATAGATGTATTAGGTTAGTGCGCTTGTTATTGCGTCTGCTTAATTGTTGTAATAACCGCTTGGACAAATGGATTGCCGTGTTTCAGTTTGGGAAAAATTTTTTTCCCGGCCCGTTCCTTTTGTAATAGATTGGCATGTTCTAAAATTTTGATATGTTGCGATGCTAACGGTAGGGAAATCTTCAAAATGTGTGCAATATCGCCAACAGTCAGTTCAGGCTGTTCCACCAGCAGGCGGAAAATTCGGTAACGATTCACATCACTTAGTACTTTAAAGGCCGCGGCCATGTTTTTATCGATTTTACTGAATACTTTACGATTTTTTAGAATAGCTTTTTGGTTGAGCATATAATAAATTATTAAAAATATTAGTTAAATACTTGTTTATATGTTTATATATATACCATCACGATTAATCCGTCAATAGCTATTCGTCCATTACCAGAAAAAATACTTGACTTTATTTAGCAGGCGTGGTTACTATGTGGTTCGCTCTTTGAAAAAAAAGATGCATTCAAGTCTAAATTATAAATTTTAATAATCTATATTTTAGATCTGAGTGCATCGCTTCGCTAATATTTAGCAAAGTACAGATGCGTCAGGCAAAGGCCCACTTTGGGCAAAAAAGGAGAGGACGATGAAGAACTCATTGTTGGTTAGTTTTTCGATGTTGGTGTTTGGTTGTTTCATGGGGTGCCTGCCGGATGTTCCTTTGGAGGAAGGAAGTCCAACTCCAGATGCTGAAGTCGGGTGTTATACCGACGACGACAGAGACGGATACATCTCCGCCGCATGCGGGTACGGGACGGAGAGTCCCGACTGCGACGATGGCGACCCCAACGTGAACCCCGGCGTCACAGAGATCTGCGGCGACGGAATTGACAATAACTGCGGGGGAATGATTGATGAGGATTGCCCTAGCCCCGCCGTCGTTGACGAAATTTCTTTAGGGGAGGAGATCAACGAAGGGCTTTGAGCCTTTCGTGAAAAAAGCGAGCAAGCGCTCGCGTCTCATAAGAGATAGCTCTGGATACTCCAGAGGCGGAATGAGAATAATGAGACTTACTTGCAAATGCAAAATCTTGTTCTTCGTTCTTGTGCACGTAAACTTTGTTGCGTGCAGAAGAACAGAAATAACCCAATCAAGGGTTGTTTCTATCACGGTTACTATGTGTTTCGCTCTTTGAAATAAAGATGCATTCAAGTCTAAATTATAAATTTTAATAATCTATATTTTAGATCTGAGTGCATCGCTTTACTGAATTTTTGGTAAAGTACGGATGCATCAGGCAGGAGCCCGATTATTGGGCCAAAAGGAGATGGGATGAGAAATTTACTAGTCGCGGTTCTTGGTTTTTTGTTTCTTGTTGCCGGATTTTTTTTCATCGGCTGCGGGCCGATGGAAGAAGATGACGATTGTTCGGCTGCGTATAGCAGCGCTACGCCAGTGACGGACGACTGGCGGCCGGAGACAGAGGTCATCCTAGATGATGTCCTCTGGATTAGCCAGGCACCGCCGTCTTTGGATTGTGGCCCCACCACACTGGAGATGGCGTGGGCGTTTTTGGATGGAGAAATTCCAACGTACGATCCAGGCGTCATTGATATAATGGCATGGATGGATGAACACGTCGATACATATGATAACGGGGGTCTGACAAATATGGTTGAGTTGGCGTACACCAGCTTGTGGTATTTACAGCTCCCAGCGGAGGCATTCGGAGATGATCTCTGTATATCGATCGGCGGGTTGGAGGGGTTATACAATGAACTCCTGCTTGGAAAGCCAGTAGGATTCTCAAGCTATGGGCAAGAGGCTAATGCCTCAACGGCCGAAATGACGGCCGATGGAACAGGCCATGCTATGCTCCTTGTGGGCATGACACCCACTGAAATCGTGGTGCACGACTCTAGTCAAAGCTCTGATTTTGGAGCTTATCGCCGCTTCAGTATCGAGAGTTTCGACCGAGTTGGTTGGAATTCTCACGGCGGGGTGAGGTTTATGCCGTAGTCCCAAAGCTCTCGTCAACCTTGACGAGGCAGAATCAAAACGCTGGAGCTCTGAAAGTCTAAACACTTTCATCTCCACTAATTTCTAGGGCACAGAAAAGTGGTTCGCTCTTTAAAAATAAAGATGCATTCAAGTCTAAGTTATAGATTTTAATAATCTATATCTTAGATCTGAGTGCATCGCTTCGCTAATATTTAGCAAAGTACAGATGCATCAGGCAGAGGCCCAATCATTGGGTCAAAAGGAGAAGAGATGAGAAATTTATTTGGTTTTTGTTTTGTTGTTAGTTTTTTATTTTTTTTCGGTTGTTTGGAGGACGTCCCCACGGGTTGTGAGGATTCCACTACACCGTGCCCGATGGAGGTGCCAACACCCCTGCCCGGGTGTGTGGCGTCCCCGATCTCAGGGGACGAGCTCCTGAGTTTCTTCCCTGAGTGGGAAGGAACCGCGAAGTTTGTATCGATATATGAAGAATGTTCCGGAGACTGCTCCGGGACTTTCACTTTCCAGTCGGGAGTGTTCCCAGGTCAAACGGATGGAAATGCCTCTATAAGCATGGAGGGCTCGTTCGGAGACATGTCTTCTTGCGATGGGGGCTACCTGCCGTTAACCGCAACTTTTGATAGTTGTGGAGGTATGATGGCGAAAGGAGATTTCGGGGCTTTTGGGACCATTTATTTAGAGGGTCAGTTTGCTGAAGAGGAGACCACTTTAGAGTGGTCTAGTAATGGGTGGGGGGATGGGGAGGATATTAATTTCCTCTACCTCCGCATAGATTACGAAGACGATTGGATCGTCTCGACCACCACGAGACAAGATCAAAATGACGAGGTAGTGTGGGAGGAGTCATGGGACTCCGGCTGTAATTAAAAAACCCCACAACGCTTTTGTCTCCGTTTGAGCGATCGGCGGTATAGCCGATAACAAATGGAGAGCCGCCGCGGCGGAGCAGACTGCCGCAACAAACCATATTTTTTCTGTCACCTGCGAAGGTAGGGAAAAATTGGTTAAAAAACGATGGAGCTCTGAAAGTTTAAACACTTTCATCTCCACTAATTTCTAGGGCACAGAAAAGTGGTTTGCTCTTTGAAATAAAGATGCATTCAAGTCTAAGTTATAAATTTTAATAATCTATATTTTAGATCTGAGTGCATCGCTTCGCTAATATTTAGCAAAGTACAGATGCATCAGGCAAAGGCCCACTTTAGGCAAAAAGGAGAAGATGATGAAAAATGTAGCACTGGTCGTTGGCTTTCTGCTGGTTGCCGGAATGGTGTTCTTTTTCTTCGGTTGTGGCGCTTACGGAGAGGATGACGATTCCACTGATTCCACCGCTACGCCAGGTGAGTGTGTTGAGGGGGAGACGGAGGAGTTAGCAGATCTGTGGCATCCGGATAGGGACACCGATGGCTTCGGTGCGGAGGACGGGGTAATCCTCTCCTGTACCCAACCTGTCGGTTACGTCGCCGACAACACCGACTGCGATGACGCCGACGCCACGGTCTATCCCGGCGCGACCGAGGTCTGTGACGGGAAGGACAACGACTGCGATGGCGCGATCGATGAAGGCTTCGATACGGACGCAGACGCAGACGGATACACCGTCTGCACTGACTGCGACGACGATGACCCGGCTGTTGGCGACCCACCTACCTGGTATGAGGACGCCGACGACGACGGGTACACACAACCTTTTAATGGGGTCAAGTCGTGTACCCGGCCCGAGGAAGGCTGGGTGATTGGGTCTGAAGAAGCCGACTGCAACAAGGGTGACGCCAGCGTCTACCCTGGCGCCCCTGAGATCTACGACGGGAAGGACAATGACTGCGACGGCGAAATTGATGAGGGTTGATGTCTACGTAAAGTAGGTATTAGCTCTCGTAGCTCTCGCTTAGAACATAGTGTTCCAAGCGAGATTTTTTTAAAATAATATCGGTCGTATAATCCTACTAAATAAAGCTTTCCGTATAGTTACAACAAAACATAATATCGTCCTTTAGTTTCACCTCGTTCAGCCGCATAGCCTTTTTGGACTAAGGCACTTAATAAGCGGTGGGCATACTGGCGAGATACATGAAACTCTCGTTCAATATCACTAGCCGTTAATTGTTGCCGTTGCTGTAGTAATGCATAAGCAACTTGCTCTTTATTGGATAATCTTTGAGCAACATTTACGTGTTGAATAGCTTGCTCTGCTTTAGTTAAAGCGCTTTGTAAGGAATACCGAACTCCAGCTGTAAAATATTCTAACCAAGTTGTTTTATCTCCACTATCGGCAGTATGTAAGCTATCTGAATATTCTTTACGATTCACATCATACCAATCATCCAACACGAAATATTTATTAATTTCGTAGTTATGCTGTAATAAAATTAAAGCGGTTAATAATCTACATGTCCGGCCGTTACCATCAATAAAAGGATGTAGATAAACAAATTCGTGATGAAATATTCCGGCCGTTAAAATTGTTGGCACGTTAGCAGTGTCTTCTAACCATGAAAATAATTGTTGCAACGCTATTATAATTTTTACCGCTGAATGATAAGGCGGTTCATGTTTTACATGAAGTATAAGTTTCCCATTAACTTGCCTGCGTTTGCCAACTACAATACGTTTATTACGAATCGTGCCGGCAATATCATTATTTACTCCAACTAATAATTGTTGATGCACGCTTAATAAATATTCAAGGTTAAGTGATTTTTTTACATCTTGGGATAAATTACGTAAAATATCAAAATAGTTACGCACTTCTTTTTCATCACGATTCACTGGCACGCGTTCATCTAGCAACAAATTCGTTACTTCCGGTAACGATAATGAATTTCCTTCAATACTATTGGAGATATAAGCCGATTGAATTAAATTATCACGTTCTAAGTTGAGCTGTAGTTTCTTTGGCAAACGCAAACTTTCCAACCGACCATACAAACGCTCTATTTTCGTTAAATTCTGTAATAACGTAGAAGTTAACGTATAATTTGGTTTGAACATATAATCTAACTATAGCACAAAAATAAATAATTGTAAACCTTTTTGTAAACTTAATCGTAAACTATATGTCAGATTTAAAAGCGCTCCTAAGGCTATAGCTCTGAGCGAGTTCGAACTAATGAGCGGAAGCGAATTGTGAGAACGAGTCGAAGAGCCGACTACTTACGACGAAATTCGAACATTTTTTACTCAATACCCGAATGCCAATTAAGCGCGGCGGAAGGAGGGGTGCGGGGAGGAATTCCGCCGCGAGCCGCGCGTTAGACTCTGTAATCTAAATACTTTTTGATAGTTTCCTCTGCTAGAGCCTCACTGGAATCAATTATTGTAAAACCTTTCATAGTTTTTACTATTTTAGTTATGTCGGTGCATGCAATGATAATAGTATCGATTTCCTCTTCTTTTAAATATTTTGATAATTTTTTAGTGATAGTTGAAAGTTTATCGTTTTTCTCGCCATTTTTAACACTTTGGATTAAGTTATTAACCTCTTTTTGCCATTCTTCTTTAAGAACTATTTCTATGTTTTGTTTTTTTATTCCTTTTTGATAAATGTTCGCATCAATTGTTGTTCTTGCGGCAAAAAGAGCCACTCTTTGGGACGTTTTATTCAGTTTTTTTATGGTTGAATCAATAATGTTTAAAAGAGGTGTTTTTATACAATTTTGCAGATTATCAAAATATTTGTGTGCTGAATTGCATGGTATTGATATGAAATCAACGCCTGTACTTTCTAGTTTCTGAAGTCCTTTGCGAATGGTTGATTCCATTTCTTTGTCATCTATTGTTTGATTTACGTAAAAAGGTGTTGGCAATGAATATATTATAATATGTGGAAAATCGATATCATTGCGTGCACCATATTGCTTTTGACATTGTTCAATTACAAGATCAAGAAATGGAGAAGTTGATTTTGGTCCCATTCCAGCGAGAATTCCGATGATTATTTTTTTATTGGGCATATCTGTATTTAGATTATGGCGCTCTACAGTTGTTTTTTACTTTACTTAAATTTCAGTTTTGTTTTTCCACAACGTTCAATTGACAAGATATGTTAAAAGTATATACTAGCTCTAAATCCTATGCAATATAGCTTTACCAGCCAAAATAATAATAATCAAAATAACCACTTCCAACGGCTGGCCATGTTTTAATAACATATAAATCTCTAACTTACTTAAAGATGCAAACCAGCCAAACAGCTGGATTTTTTAATTTTATTAACTAACTTATTCTATTTATGAAACAAGTTACAAAACAACTCGTAAAATGGATGAACGTCATATGGACAAGTCCGCTTATGAAATATATCTTGATTTGGCCAAAGAGAAACTAATTCCGCAAACCGCTGGTGCTGGTTTTGGCTTACAGCGCTTACTGCGCTATTTAACGGGTATTCGCACCATGGAACAAGTTGTATTATTTCCACGCTCACCTCGCGAACCAATTATCTTTTAACGAAATATCTTAACTTATGTCTATATTCATTTCTTTATTCATTATTGGCTTTACAGCCGCGGCTCTACCTGGTGCCGTACAAACTACAGTGTTTTTATCTACGCTTCAAGGCAAAACAAAAGAAGGAATTAAAGTAGCTCTCGGGGCCGCACTCATGGATGGAATTTATCTTTTTCTGGCCTATTATGGAATAGTTGAATTTATCACCAAATTTACAGCTATTAAAATAATTATCGGGCTATTTGGTTTTGGTTATATGCTGTGGTTGGGCATTACTGGATTAAAGGCTGGGTTACATAAAAATACAGAAAAAAATGATAAAATTATTCATCGCGGTTTCTTTAGCGGCGTCTTACTTGTATTATTACATATTCCTACCCTGCTCTACTTTATTGGTGTGGCAGGTAGTGTGTTTCATGATCGTATTTCCCTGCTTACCGTTGTGCTGGGCGGATTCAGTCTATTCGTTGGTGCAATTCTATGTTTTTTGGTTGTAGTCTTAATTGCTTGGTTAAGCAAACATTACGGTAAAGCAGGATTGATTAAATGCTTACACCTTGCCTCTGCAACAGTGTTAATTGCTTTTGCAATAAAATTATTGGTTGATCTTATAAAATTAATGTAACTAAAAAAATCCCCTTGCAGTGTGTTGTGGAAAAAGAACGATCAAACAAGGGCTACAGCCCTGAGCGAGGAAGGAACGCAGTGAGTGACGAGTCGAAGGGCTGACTACTTACGACGAAATTCGAACTTATTATACCCAAAATTCAAGTGAAACAGAATAGGGCGCGGCGGGCAAAAAGGAAGGGGGTTTCGGGGGAAGGAATTTTTGCCCGTTTTTTCTCTTGATGAATCAGCAAGTTTATTTTTAATCTTTAAATGTATATCTATTAGTAAATATCAAAAATCCTAACCAGGCATTGCCAAGGCCTATCCCAGCGTAACCAAGAGTGGCAAATTTAGCTGGAGTGAACAAGGCTGTTCCAATTATTAAACCACCCATAATAAATAATCCTCCTATTAATTTAGGAAATATTCTAGAGCGCATAATGTAACTCCCCCACAGTGCGTACGTTATAATCAGGAGAAAAAAACCAATGATAATGATTATTGGTGCCATGCCTAATAAATTATTTTGAAAAATAACTTCAAATAAATTTTCTGAATGTTGATTTGTTTGTTGAACGGGATCATATTTAGCAAGAATTGTATTTGTAAAACCATCAACGAATAACAAGCCACCGTATAAAGCTTGTGTAAAAAGAACGAGTACAAAAGCAAACAACAAACCTTTTTTATAGTTATTTTTTGCTATCGTAAAAAAAGTAGCGATAATCGGAAAAATGAGTAATAATGAACAAACTCCACCAAGAACATGCGCTTCTGCATGAGCAGAACTTCTGACAATAATACTGGCTGCATCACGACCACCATGCAAGAAAAATTGGTAAAAAGGCAGAATGATACCAGGTATGATTCCTATCACGGCAAGATAGCGAATGATTTTATTAATGAGAGTCTCTTGATTAAGAATGTTATTTTTTGAAGTCATAAAAAATATCTATTTATTCTGTTTATATAATTTATATACATTCATTACAAGAAAAGTATTATATGTTGGCAGGCGGTTGTTATTTTGTGTGTTTAGAATGAATCATTTTTATGAGTTTATATACTGGCCAAAAGATGAGTAAGGGAAGTAATAGGATATGCATAATTGTAATTATTTTTGATTAAACATTTTATCAAATAATCCTAATAATATATCTTGTTCATTTACACTTAATGGCTTAAGCAATTCTTGATAGAGTTCTGAGTGTTTCTTTTTCATCAGGCGGTAAATTTTTTCTCCTACTGGAGCCATAGTAATGTAGATTACTCTTCGATCTTGTGTTGAATTAATACGTTTTACCAAACGTTTTGTAACAAGTTTATCAACAATAATTGACGCATTGCTTATTGAAAGCTGAAGAGCATTAGCTATATCATTCATCTTTTTCTCTCCATGTTGTCCAATAAAATAGATAATACGAAATTCCTGAATATTTATATCATAAGGCACAAGGTTGAGGATGGCAGACTCATTTTTACTTAAATAAGAGAATAGAGCATGTATATAGTAATCGAGCTTGTTTGTAGTAGTATTCATATACTTTAAATTTTAAACTATTTAAAGTATAAACCTTTTTACAATTTTGTCAAGAGCTAGCGACTATCATTGTTCTAATGCACGAGAAAAGAGAAAAAACGGGCAAAAATTCCTTCCCCCTTTACTTCTTTCAACCGCTCAAAACGAACACCTTCTAGCCAACAGCTTGAGTTTTTCTTTATCGCCATTGATTAAAGCTTCTTTTTTGGCACGATCAAACAAGGGGCTATAGCCCCGAGCGAAAAACGAACACAGTGAGTTTTTCAGTCGAAGGGCTGGGTCGGTAGGATTCGAACCTACGATGACGGGGCCAGAACCCGTTGCCTTACCACTTGGCTACGACCCAATAGCTTCAGTAATATAACGTCTTTTATTAAGCCTGTAAAGACTAGAAACAAAAACTTAAGAACCAAGTGGCAAACGACAAGTAAAAGTAGTACCCTCCCCTAAAGTAGAAGCTACTTTGATATCACCATTATGTTGTTCCATAATATTTTTTACAATAAACAAACCTAAACCAGAACCTTCTGTTTGCGTTTTTTTGGATTGTTCAGAACGAAAAAATTTGGTAAATAATTTATCTTGATCCTCTCTAGTCATACCAATACCAGTATCTTGTACCCTAATTTCTACCGTCTGTTGTGCTTTTTTATTAATTAATAAACTAATCTTTCCATTGGCTGGGGTAAATTTTATAGCATTACTAATTAAATTAGTAAATACGATAGCAATTTTTTTACGATCTGCATTAATCATAATAACACCACCCTGTTCGGTATTTGTATGAAGCTTAATTTGTTTACGCTCACATAATAATTTCAAATCAACCAGCACTTCATTCACTAGTTCTACTAAATTAAAATCACTGTAACTATACTCCATTTTCCCTTCTTCAATACTAGAAGCATCTAACAAATCATTCACTAACTTAATCATATGCTCGTTAGTATGAAAAGCTTTAGTTAAAAATGAACGTTGTTCTTCTGGTTTGGTAAAATCACCATCTAAAACCATTTTTAGTATCCATTTAATTACCGATAATGGCGTGCGTAATTGATGTGAAGCCACCGAAACAAATTCTGATTTTAAAGCATCAATATGTTTTTGCCGATCTTCCATGGCAATACTTTCTAGCGCAATGGTCATAGAATTGGCGTACACTTGTAAAAATTCCATATCGGCTAAACTTAAATGTTCATAAGGATGATTAATACCACCAATTAACACACCATATTTTTTATCACGCACCATCAACGGTAGTACCGCTAACGAAGTTACTCCTAATAATTCTGCTAGTTGTTTTTGTGCTGGTACCGCCACAACACTATTAAGCACAAACAAAGCTGTATTACTATGATACACTTGTTTAACTAAAGTATGTTGCCGCACCTTGGCTAAAGCTGGAATAGATTGATAACCATACTCAATACCAACTTTAAATGGTGGCCGATTCAATAAAATTAAGGCTATTGAAAAATTTAAATCCACTACTAACCCTTTGGCAAAAGCTTCTAAAATTTCCGGCTGCCCATAACAACAGCGTGTTTGATTAATAATGGTTTGGAGCACACGCAACTGATTAACTTGCTGATTTAAGCGATCATTGGTTTCAGCTAAAGCCAAATCTTTTTGAATTAGTAAGCTAGCTATACGTTGTTGCTCTTGCAACACATCTGTTATCGGCTCCATAACTTGCTTCATATAAATTAAGCTTATTCACCAAAGCCTAAAATAACTACCGTTTCATTACAAAACTCTGAATGCCGCGCCAAAGATTGTTGCTCATCACAAAAATCAATCGGCGCTTGTTCACCGTAAGTATAAAAACCAATCATTTGTACATCACGGCCTAATACTTCACGAATAGCGGCAATTTCTACTTTAGCATCTTGTGCCAACACTTTATTACGAGCAATACAATTAAAAATAATTGCCGTGGTAATTTTTTTGCCACCACGTTGTTGAATACCTACTAAGCATTGCTGCGCTGCTAAACGCGCCGCCGCAATAGCTTCATCCTTTCCCCCAATCATTAAACGAATTTCGGCCTGTTTTGGCACAGTAGCTGCGCAGGTAATGGCTCCCTTATTATCCACACTAAATGGGGCACGTAATAAATATTCTTGTGCCGTATCATTTACTTTAATACCTAATGGATAGGTAATGGCTATACGCGCAAACGGCGAAGTAGTAATATCAACTACTTGTTTACCAAATAATTCCTCATAAATGTTTATGGCTGGCTGATCATCTATTTCTAAAATAGTTGCTCCTTGTACTTTAGTTACTCGATGTAATCTACCAATCGGCTTCCAACCATGTCGTACACCAATGCCAAATTTTACATCACCAGACATTAACGTGCCTACTACTGCTCCAGAATGTACTTGTTGATTAAAATATTGATAAGTTTCTTTAAATAAAAAATCATCACCGGCCGCTCCGCCGGCCATTAAAAATTGTGTACCAAACACGGTTTGCACGCCTCGCACAATGTCTGCACCATCTCCTTTCAAGCCATCCGGTAGCACCATAGCTACTTTTCCTTGGGTAGTTTGCTGAATTAATGATTCGGCAAATTGTTTCCCAGCCAAAAACGCGTTTTTTTCAATAGCTAAACCAGCTCCAATATTAAACGTTACCGTATCAGCCGCTAATAACATCACTACTACCGATTTATTACTTGGTCCAGTAGTAATAATCTCTCCAGCTGAAGAGCAACCAACTAATGGTACTTCCCCTGTAACTGAACGAACTCCAGCCAACATAGCTACTTGATTAAATACTACCGAAGAAAACACTATGACTAAATTAGCGGTTTTACCATGTAAGCCAGTCAAGGCCTCTTGTGCTGCCTGTTGGCCAGCTCTGTGAGCATTAATATTTTTTGAGTGCCCCACACTAGAAAAAAAGTAAGCCATAGTAAAAATTATTTTACTGACACACTATTAAAAGTAGCTGCTGCCAAATTCCAAACATTATCCGCTTCTGGTGCTGCTACCATGGTTAAATTATCCGAAGAAATGTTATTCATGGTAGTAATATCTACAGTATACTGTTCCCCTACGGTGCATTGTAATACAAATACTTGCTGAGTAACCTGCTGTATAGCTTGTTCAATAATACGTAAATTTTCTGCGGTCATTAAACGTTCACGATGAAAATCATAGCGCACACCTAACATTAAAATATTAGGTTTATAAACATTAACTACTTTAGCTACCGATAATGTCATAGCTAAAGCATGATTAACTTGCTTAACTGCCGTAATAATGGCTGACCAATGTTGTTTTATATTAGCTAATTTAGTACTATCAGGTTCCTGTTTAGTATTAATGGTTATTTGTGCTGGTAATGGTTTATTAAATACTGAAGCTGTTATAACTGGTTTAGCTGGCGAATTAACTATAGAATTAACTGCCGGTTGAGCTGTACACCAACTTAACCCAGC
Source organism: Patescibacteria group bacterium (assembly GCA_041660305.1). GTDB lineage: Bacteria > Patescibacteriota > Patescibacteriia > UBA9570 > UBA9570 > JBAZWO01. Next base: position 276,948 of record JBAZWO010000001.1, read on the forward strand.
TACTTCTAAGGGCAGCGCGGCCACTGGTAAATCTGCTAACCGATAAGGCACTGTTAATAATAAATCAATCAGTGCCACCATTTCTTTGGTAGTGGTACGTTGCATTAACGTTACTAAACGTTGCTGTGTCTCTGCATGAATGTCTAGTTCTGCAAAATGTGTAATTGATTGATCAATAGTATATAACATACCTTGACGCAACACTTCTAACAAAGTCTGCTGTAATTCTTTTAACTGTGCTCCCGCTTGGAGTGCACTGTGTAAGCTTTGTAAATATTGTTGCGCTTGACGCTGTAATAAACACTCAGCTAATGCTATGGCGCTACCTAAATCTGCCCGCGGAATAATTAGTTCAGCCTGAGCCATGGTAATACGCTCACCTTCTAAAGTTAATACCTGCCCTAATAAACTTTCTGCATCACGCATAGCCCCACCAGCACGCTGTGCAATCCGTTCTAATACTTCTTCATCTACTAATTTTTGCTCGGCCACACAAATAGTACGCAAACGTTGTACTATAGTATTTAAAGGAATAACATGAAAATCAAAACGCTGACAACGTGATACTACTGTAGCTGGCACCCGATGCACTTCGGTAGTAGCTAAAATAAAAATCACATGCTCGGGTGGTTCTTCTAATATTTTTAGTAAGGCATTAAACGCCGACCCAGATAACATATGCACCTCATCAATAATAAATACTTTGTATTTTAACTGACTAGGTACCACATACGCATTTTGAATAATATTTTCTCGCACATTATCTACCCCAGTGTGACTAGCCGCATCAATTTCAATAATATCTAACACCGAACTATTAACTGGTAGTTTTTCTAAGCCGGCACTATTAATCGCTTTAGCAAATAAACGTGCCATAGTGGTTTTACCAACGCCCCGTGGACCAGAAAATAAATAGGCGTGGGCTATATTCCCTTGTTTAATTTCATTAGTTAACGTGGTAACAATATGTTGTTGATCCACTACTTCAGCAAACGATGTAGGACGATATTTTCGATACAGCGCCAGTGTCATGCGTTTTAACTAGTTAATTCAGCTTCTGCACCATTACTTAACTCGCTAGCCACTCCGCTAGTTAATTCTGCGTCACTACCGTCGGTTAACAATGTTGCGTTAGTATTATTACTGTGAATAACATTTTCTACCGCTGCCCAGGTACTATTACCGTCTTTTGGTGTTAAAATGACTACTTCATTACCCGGCTGTCCTTTAAAATAAGTAACCGAAGCCATAATTACCCGATACGAACGTTGTTCTACTACTACATGATAATCACCGGTGGTTTGATTTTGTTCTAATACACCTACTAAACGTTTCCGTTCTACTGGGCCAATTTGTTTATAAACAAACGAACCATCTTGACGAACAGTTAATTTTAATAAATCCCCCTCTACTAATTTAGATTTGGATACATAATTAGCCGGAATAGCAAATATTTTTCCTTCTGCCGAAACCATGTTTTGGCCGTTAAATACCCCTTCAATAACTTGCACATTACCTTCAAATTGTTCTTTTTGTTGCTGCTCTTTTCCGTCTTCAGCTGTAGTAGTGATATCCAAACCACTTGGCTTATAATTTAGGCTAATTTCAGATAAAATTCTCCGCGCTTGACTAAGTTGTGTAGCCGCGTTATCTAACGCTTGTTGCATTAAAATAATTTTGTTTTCTTGTTCCATAGAACCAGCATTATAACATAAACTAGCAAATCAAGCTAGAAAAACGCGTCTGGACCAGTTAGTTCAGCTCCGCCTGCTAAATTATTCAGTTTTCCTCGTTCAATTACTTCAGCTTCAACGATGGCCCGATCTCGACCATGTTTTAAGCGTGATAATTGCTTAATTTGTTCAGCTAATTTTACATTACCAGCTGGTGGCATAACTGTGCGCATATTAAACGGCCGACAAGTAGTATTATCAATTAATAATTTAATATTAGCTGTGTATTTATCTACGTTAATAACATCGTTTTCATTAAACACTGGTGCTAATTCTTTTGCGATCATCTCGGCATCTTCTACACCAATGCGGAAGGCTATTTTGGTGCCAACGTTACCAAAGACAGCATCACGAATTTGCGTATTGTTATCTTTTACTAACTGATTAATATATTGATGAGCTAAAATCATATTCAAACGATATTTACGCGCTTCAGACAAAATTGTAGCAATGGAATCGGTAGTGTAGTTTTGAAACTCATCAACATAGGTGTAAAAATCTTTACGTTGCTCTTGTGGCATACTAGCCCGCGCCATGGCCGCCATCTGAATTTTAGACACCATAATTAAACCAAGTAATGAACTATTAACTTCGCCAATGGATCCTTTGGACAAATTCACTAATAATATTTTCCGATTATCCATGATTTCCCGCACATTAAAGCCTGAACGAGCCTGCCCAACGATATTGCGCATCATATCGTTAGTTAAAAACCGGCCAATTTTGGAAATAACGTACGATAACATGTCGGCCGCTTGTTGCCCAGCTTGTGATTGCTCATATTCTTGTTGCCAGAAATTCTTTACCATTAAGTTTTTTACTTTTTTTAACTTATCTTTACGAAATTTAGCATCGGTAAACATGCGTGGAATTTCAATTAAGGTAGCGCCTGATTCTTTATCTTCCATTAAAGCCAACATAGCGTTACGCATGTAATGTTCAAACATTGGACCAATCATTTCCTGACCGAATAACTTATAAAAAATTGCTACCATTTCTTGCACGGCAAAATCTTTTTGCTCATTAGTTTCGTATTCCAACATGTTCAAACCCACTGGCCGTTCAATATCGCTCGGTGAGAACACTACTACATCATCGGCTCGTTCTTTTGGTATCCGCTCTAACACATCTTGTACTAAATCGCCGTGTGGATCAATCACACACACACCTTCACCATTTTTAATATCTTGCACGGCCAAACTGGACAACAATACCGATTTACCAGAACCGGTTTGCCCAATAACATATAAGTGCCGCTGACGATCAGCTCGTTTTATTTTCACTGGTGTAACCATGCCCCGATACTCCACTTCTCCTAAAGTAACGCCTTCTTTTGGCATATTAAATGGCGGCGCAGCTTTTTTGGCTAATAACCAACGAATGTTTGGTGTTTCGGTGGTTGGTAATGGCATGTGATACAAAGTGGTTATTTCCTTGGTATTCAAAATAAAACTTCCTTTTTCATCAAACGTTCGATAAATAAAATGCTGAATTTCTTTTTTACTGGTAGTTGGTTTAGTGGCAATAAATTCATTAGCATAGAGTGTACCGGAATATTGAGCAAACGAACCAAGAATGGATTGCATTTTATTTTCCGCGATTGCTTTATTAGCAGCCGATACAATAATCCTAATATTTACATCAAAGCCTGGACTAGCGGCTTTTTCCTCAAAACCTTTCACCATTTCTTCTTCCATTGGTGATAAACGATATTCTCGCTCGGTACGTAAATCTATGCCTTGCTCACGTTTAGCTCGATTTTTCATGTACATGTATTTAAAACTAATCCAAAATCGATAAAAAACATTGCCAAATAATTCGGCTTTAGCCTGCTCATATTTTTTACCTTGTTGCATTACTTGAGCAATGCGCGCTGGTTTACGCGCCCAATTAGTTAATGCTGGCCGAATAACAAATTGAATCGCCGCTCCTTCATGTTTTTCAAATTTCGATAATACATTGGTTAATGAGTTTAACGGATCTACTTCTAATTTATTGTAAATCAAAATAGGATATTCATATGGTTTTTTTAATTTAATTCGAGAACTAACCACTACACCATTGGGTTCAAAAATATTATAGTCATCCACTTGTTCAATAACCGCGCTATTATATTGAGCATGAAACTGTTGCTCAAAAAAACGCCGTAAATAAAACGGCACCGCCGCATAAAATGTGATTAATTGATCTTTATCAGCTACTAATTCTAAACTAATATGATCATTTCGCCCTAATAGCCATTGTTCAAATTTGCGATACGGCCGAATAGAAGCCACGGCCGAATAAAATGCCTCAATAATACCTATCCGCGCTTCTTCGGTTGGTTTGCGGTAGGAATCGTTCTGACTTTGTTGTTCTTTTAAATCTTCTTTCGAAACACGAATAAATAAAATTACTTTACGAAAACTCTCTTTTTCTTCAATCCAACGATGAATTAAACGCCGGGCTATCATCAGCCAACCTACCAACAAAATTGTACTAACTAAACCGTAAGTTAAGCTAGCCACTAACGGATCAGCTAAATACCCCAGACCTAATTTTAATAATTCAAAAATAAACCCCATGTTAAATAAATTATTTTGAATGTTTACGTCTAGTATAATTTAGTAATTCTTCCGCTTTAATCTTAGCAGATTGTTCCAAAAAAAACCTATTTACTCCAGGAATTATCTTCAACCAAGCTCGAATTAAACCTAATACCTTTTTTACCGTAAACGTAAACTTATCTACCATGTCCACAATTCTTTTAGCCACCTCTTCGCCTCTTTTTTTAAATTTGGCCTGCTGTTGCGGCGTCATTTTTTCAAACATTGGCTCTAAATCTTTAGCCATGATCTGTTCAATATCTTTTAGTTCCTGCGTTTTTTCATTAGTAACCACCACAGCATCTTTAGCAGTAGAGCGTTTAATTACATAAGGCGATTCTTCTGGACGATCTTCTTGAACTTGCTTGTATTTTTCTAAAGCTTGCTCTACTGGACGTATTTGCTCTGGAGCAGCTGGAACTTCCGGCTGTAAAGTTTGCACTGGCTCCACTTTTGCTAGTTTTTCCGAAGATTCTGTAGCAGATTGATCAAGCTGTTTTTCTAATTGCTGCACGGTATGCAACAAATTTTCACTAGCCCCCTCCTTGGTTGTATGACTGATTTTATTGCTGGCCATTTGTAACAAATTATACCATATTTTTTAAATAAATTCAATTTGGTGCCCTCGAGAGGAATCGAACCTCTATTGCAAGTTCCGGAAACTTATGTCCTATCCATTGAACGACGAGGGCTTGCTTTCAGCATCATATCGAGAATTACTATTTCAAGCAACTATCCTACTAAGCCAAGAGGCGCTTGGTTAAGCGCCTCTTTAGAATATATTGCTAATTGAATAACAATTTAGTAATCGCGACCACCACCATTGCCACCGCGGTTAAAACCACCACTGCGTGGGCGATCTTCTTTTGGTCTAGCTTCGTTTACCTTCAAACGACGACCATCTAATTCTTGACCATCCCACATTTGAATAGCAGCTTGTGCAGCTTCATCTGTAGTTAGTTCTACGAAACCAAATCCTTTAGAACGACCAGTCATACGATCCATAATGATCGTAGCTGATTCTACTGGACCAGCCTGTTCAAAGGCTGCTTTTAAACCGTCTTGGGTAGTATTATATGAAATACCACCTACATATAGCTTTTTCGCCATAAATCCTTACCTAACTAATAATTAACTTGTAGAACATCGCGTTTTTGTTAACACGCATCTACAGTACTTAACTATACTACTTAACTATATTTTTGGCAATAGGGACGACTATAAAATCAAAATAGTTATCTGATGTAATCACTTCATAACTAGCATTATCATAGCTACTTTTTTAGATGATCGTTAACGATTAATCATAAATAGAGTGCATTGCGCTCACCTAAATTATATTTTTACTATACGAAAATTCAAACAAGCAACCCGAATAATTTAACAAATAACCAAGAAATAATTAAAAATAAAACTGAAAAAACCGGAATAAAAACAAACTTCATTTTATCTTTTGGCTGCAATGACCAGGTTGAATAATCAGCTTTTTTTAACTGTTCAAATAATCGTTTATCTTCTGGTTTTATTCTAATAATTATAAAACCTATTATTATAGCGGCCATTGGCACACAACCAGAAAAAAACAAACTAATAAGCGCGGATATAACTTCTGGTGAATTAATCAGTTTGTTAAATATAATGAAAAACAAGAAAAAGTTAACTAATAAATATGGTATAAAAATGATAAATAAAATAGTAGCCGCTATTTTTTTCTTTAAATACCCTTGTTGTTTGAATGTTGTAATGATTGGTTCAACATTTAAATTTTTATTTTTTGTACCAACAAAAATAATCGTTACTAACAAACCAAATAAAGACAGTAAATTAGCCAAGCCAATTAACCCAAGCTTAATGGGTTGTCTTCTTAAATATTTGAAGCTTATCAAGCCAGCTAAAATTCCGGCTAACATTGAACTTAGTGTTAGAAAAACACTTATTACAAAACCTGAATTGTTTATAAAAAAAGTAGCAATATATGTTTTAGCAGGCGCTCGCGTTCTTAACCATAAATCATCGGTAAAAAATTTTGCCGGTGCATTAATATCTATTTTAGTGTATTTAATGTTGATATCTACTCCATTATAAAAATTTTTTAAATCGCCAGCTGAATCAATATTACCGTTAATGTAATAGTTAGTTGTTGTGTAATATTTTATGTCTTGAAAAATTTTTGGAGTAACATGGCCAATTACTTTAATTGATGCTGGAATAGTTTTGCTGCCATAAACACTGGTTGGTAGTAATGGAAAATAGAGTTCTTTTGTGGGAAAGGTTACAAACACTCCTTTTTGATTAATAGGGTTAGATTTTATATTCGTGGCTGTAATTATTGCTGGATTATTTTGAACAACCAACATTAATTCCTGCAACACCGTGCTGCCCTGTGAAGATTTTAAATAATCTATTGAATTTTTAGCTATATTAAATCCAGGATACTTTTTTTTCATGCTAAGCACTACCTTATAAAAATTAGGGTAGTGAAAATAATTTTCCAGATTATTTTTAAAATCTTCAACTGAAATTATTTTTTTCGAAGTTTTTATCCATGAAACCACAAATGAATACTCTTGACCAATATAATTATCTAACACTGGAATTGCGCCATCTTCAATTTTTAAACCTTTATCTTTTAAATAATTATACAAACCATCGGCTGTTTTGGCAGTGATAATTTCGGTAGTAACACCTTCTTTTTCTAAATGTTCATAAACTTTAATATCATTTTTAGGTGCATCAAGAGCGCCACCAAAGTGCAGCAAGTTATCATTTACATAAAAAGGTATGGTATATAATTGCGTTGTTTGTAATAAATTATAACCCGCAGAAAGCTTAGCCTGGGCTGTCTTAGAAACATCGTCTCCATGTAATTCTGGTAAATATTTTACCACATCAATAACTACTTTATTTGGATCAGCCGGAACAGGAAAAAACCAAACCATATCATTGCTGCTTTCTTCATAACCAATACTAATAATCATTTTTTGCAGTCCATTCTCATAATTAATAAATGCCTGCTGACTGCTTTCATTGGCATAATCCCATTGATCTGAATAAGGTTTGGATTCTATTAATGCTCCATCTGCTAAAACTTGTTTTGGAATAAAAATAAATACACTCAGAACTAAAAAAAACCGTGTCATAAATATTTCTTTCATAATAACATTTTATTATTCATTTATTTTTATATTTTACTATTTTTTTAGCAAGAACCAATGATAAAACATTATTTTTACTAGCTGTACCAAAATTAAATAAATAAACACTAACCCCCCTAGTGCTAATAACATGGCTAACGATAACGAAGCAAATTGCATCCACTTACCTACTATAATATAAGGAATAACCCAGCCAATTACCACTGCCAGCAATGTACTAATAAATAATAACCGACTAGGCGAGCTTTGTAAAAATGGAATTTTTCTGGTGCGAATAACATAGATAACCAGTGTTTGTGTGGCTAAAGATTCCATGAACCAAGCGGTTTGAAATTGTGGGATAGACGGCTGAAACCAAAACCACATTACACCAAAAGTTAAAAAATCAAACAATGAACTAACCGGGCCAAACACAACCATGTATTTACGAATAAATTTCATGTCCCACTTTAATGGTTTTTTAATATCTTGTGCATCCACTTTATCGGTAGACAACGTAAACTGTGAAATATCGTATAACAGATTATTTAATAAAATTTGTGAGGGTAGCATTGGAAAAAACGGTAAAAATAATGATAACCCCGTCATGGAAAACATGTTACCAAAATTGGAACTCAATCCCATCATGATATATTTCATGGTATTTTGAAACGTTTTCCGCCCTTCTACCACACCATCTTTTAGCACCAATAAACTTTTCTTTAATAAAATTACATCGGCGGTTTCTTTAGCCACGTCCACCGCGTTATTTACCGAAATTCCCACATCGGCCGCTTTCAGAGCCGGCGCATCGTTAATACCGTCGCCAATATACGCCACTACATTGTTGGCCTGTTTTAAATTAATAATAATCCGCTCTTTTTGAGCCGGATTAATACGCGCAAAAACAGTAGTTTCACTAACCACTGTTTGTAATTGAATATCATTTAATGCATCAACGTCTTTACCTAACATAATCTTTTGCACAGATAATCCAATGTCGCTGCAAATTTTCTTGGTGAGCAACTCGTTATCGCCGGTAATTATTTTTACCGCAATGCCTAGCTCCTGTAATTCCTGTACCGCTTTAGCGGCCGTATCTTTCGGCGGATCATAAAACGCCACAAAGCCCATGAATGTTAAATCGTGTTCTTCTGTTTTACTATAACTACCCGTTTGCGCTTGAATGTTGCGATAAGCCACCCCTAACACCCTAAAACCATCTTGGCTTAAATTGTTAAATTGTTCGTGTAGAATTTTAACCGTAGCATTATCCAACACCTTAACTTGCTCTCCTTTTTTATAAGTGGTACAGACAGAAAAAATATCTTCCGGTGCGCCTTTGGTTAATAATAGGTGCTTTTGTTGGCATTGCACCACAATGGAAGAGCGGCGGCGCACAAAATCAAACGGAATTTCGTCTATTTTTTTATATAGCTTAACATTTAAATGTTTGAATAATTTAATAGCGCTATCTAGCGGCGTACTAATGCCGGTGTGAAACAAGCTGGTAAGATACGCGTATAACAAAACCGGTTCGGATGTATTACCAAATCCATCAATATGCTTAACCAACGCGATTCTATCTTCCGTTAACGTGCCGGTTTTATCGGTACATAATACATTAGTGCTACCTAAATTTTGAATAGCGGATAATTTTTTTACAATCACGTCTTTTTTAGACATGCGCAGAGAACCATGGCTTAAACCAAGTGCAATCACAATTGGCAATAATTCCGGAGTTAGCCCAATGGCTACGGCTAACGCAAAAATAAACGATTCCATTATGCCCTGCTGTTTAAAAGCATTCACCGCAAACACTACAATAACCAACACAAAAATTACCCGCAAAATAAGATAACTGAATTTTTTAATGCCTTTTTCAAAATCCGTTTCGGATTTATCAGTAGATAACCGTTGGGCAATATCGCCAAATTGTGTGCGGCTACCAGTTAAGGCTATTTCTACCGTGGCATAACCAGTTACTACGCTGCTGCCCATGACTACGCTATCATTGCGTTCGGCTACCGGCTTTAAATTAACTAAAGCATTATTATTAATTACAGCCGCTTTTTCCACTGGAAACGATTCTCCGGTTAACGCCGATTGATTCACAAAAAAATCATCCGCTTCCCTAACCCAACCATCCGCCGGTACCACATCACCGGCACTTAACAAAATAATATCGCCCGGCACAATGGCTTTGATGGGAATTTCTAGCTCTTTCCCATCACGCCGCACCGTAGCGGTAACAGTAACTTTAGCAATCAAACTAGCTACCGCTTTTTCGGATTTACTTGTATTCACAAAATCTAATAACGCCGACACAAACACCATTACTAAAATAATAGCCGCGTCTATCCGTTCACCCATGAACATGGAAATAACCGAAGCGCCAATTAAAATAAGTAGCAATGGATTGGCAAATGTTTTAAAAAACGCCGCCGCCGGCTTCATTTTTTTACGTTTAGCCAAGGTATTTTCGCCATACTGCTCTAAACGTTGCTGTACTTCAGCACTAGTTAAGCCAGAATATTGTTCTTTAGCCATAATTACTCTATATTTTACCACAAAAATGGCTTGCTGTCAAAAAAAATTCTACCTCTATCCCCGACCCTTTCCCCTAAACATCCTACCTCACTCCCCCTACCCCCTCTCTCCTCTGAGGAGAGAGGGGGAATTAAATATTAATTTTATTTTCTCCCTTCTTCCCTGTGGCCGCGGGGAAGAAGAACTGGAGATGAAGTAGAAAGTTTAGTATTGTTATAAAAACATATATCATATAAAATAAGCTTTATGAAACAATCCACATTAAAAAAACTATCTCCTAACTTACGCAAGCACATTGTCATGCAAACTGGTGCCAGCACTAAACTAGGCACGCTTACTAGTAAAGTTAAAAAGAGCGGCACGCCGGTGGCCACGTTCGCGGAACAAACCTTAAACCACTGCAATGCCGGCAGCACGTTGCAAGCAGCGTTGTGGTTAAAAGAACATTTAAAAAATGGTGGAAAATTGGTAGTAACTATTTCTGGAGCGTTGAGCTCGTTTCAAGTGGGTGTAATGTTAGCTGAATTGATTCGCCAAAATAAAGTGCACTTAATTTCCGCCACCGGTGCTAACCACGAAGAATCCTATTACCGCTACGTGGCTCATTCGCACTATGCTTACATTCCGCGTTACACAGAATTAACTCCGGAACAAGAAGCCGAATTGCGCGATGCCGGTTTACGCCGCATTACCGATACGTTTTTACCAGAAGACGAAAGCGTGCGCATTATGGAACCTCATTTATTAAAAATGTGGCAAACGGCGCAAAAAAATAATGAGCGCTATTTTCCACACGAGTATTTCCGCCGGCTTTTTTCTGAAAAACTCATTCAGCCAGATGCCCAGGCTAATCCGGCTGATTGTTGGACACTAGCCGCTTACGAAAAAAACATTCCTATTGTAGTACCCGGTTTTGAAGATTCCACCATGGGCAACATTTTTGCCAGCTATACCTATGCCGGAAAATACCGCCAAGATAAAACAGTAGTGCTAGATCCTAAAATAATGAAAACCGGCATAGAATATTTTACTTGGCTATACGATTGGTACATGGCCGAATCTAAAAAACACCCCATTGCCTTTTTGCAATTAGGTGGTGGTATTGCCGCTGATTTCCCTATTTGCGTTGTGCCGTCTTTGAAACACGATTTAGGCCTGCATAATAAAGTGCGCGATTGGGCCGGTTTTATCGAAATCGGCTCATCGCCTATGTCGTTCGGCTCTTATTCCGGCGCCGGCGGTAAAGAAAAAATCACTTGGGATAAATTATCCACTAAGAGTTATTACCAAATTATTCAAAGCGATGTAACCGTAGTATTCCCCTGGATGGCGGCTATACTATTGGGATTGTAGAAACACTGATGACACAGATTAATTCTGATGTCACTGATAAAATACAAAATTCACGTTAAATATGCTCCTATTTTTTGAATTCCTCCAAAACACGCCTTAATTTTGCAATAACGCCGGCGGCTAAAAACCCGCTTTCCTTTACTATTCCTTCTAATGAAGCGGCAATAGCTTTTTTATCGCCCTGCCGAGCTGTTTTTTCTTCTGCTAATTGCCGTTGAGCGCTGTTGAGTTCTGTTGTTAATGTATTATTATCAACCTTTAATGTATCATTATCAGTATTAGCGGCTCTTAAATCATTGCTTATTCTTGTACGATCTGTCCGTAAAATTCCTAGCTGTTCTACGGCGTCTTGCAATCGTGCTTCTAAACCTGTTTTCAGATCTATTTTATCGCGTTTTGCTTGTTCAAGAGCCTCAACAAGATTTTCTCTAGTCATTAAGTTTGGCGGCAATTCCGTTATGCCGGCAACCGGCCGTTCGGCATATTTTCGAAATTCTTTTACCCGCTTATTAAAATCGGCCTGTGCTACCGCTGAAGTTTCACCACCGGGTGCAACCGCGAATACATTACCGTCTCTGGCTGTTTCAAACTTCCAACTTAGCTTTTCAAATGCTGGAAAATATGATTTAGATAATACGCCTTTTTGATGCAGCCCATAATTATCTATGCGGTCATGTACATTTGGATCAATGGCATTTTTCACCGCTCTGGCCGCTAGAGCATCCTTAATCATTGCTGGATCTACTAAAACACTTCCTTCACGAACATACCACACTATATCACGATTAACGTTATTCATAGAAAAGTGTTCATTTAAACTCGGTCTACCATTTTCTTTCACGCCTTCATAAACAACGGCTAATGGTTCAAAACTATCATTCTGAACCTGTGATACAAGTGTATCACCGAACACGGCTAGATTCTTAATCACTCGCATGGCTAATGAATCAGCGTGTTCATTTGTTAATAAATCTTTTACCGTTTTTTGTCCTATTATGTTTCCTTCTGCCCGCACACTAGCTAACTCGTTTAAACAAGTATATATTTCTTGTAAAACTGATTGTAACTGTTCCAAAGTAGCATCTTGTAAAGTGTCGCGGATAATACGTTCATGCAAACCGGCCGTAACCCGCCCTACTCGCACATTTTTAGTTAATTTTTCTACTTCTTTTTTATTTTCTCCACTCCTATAACTATTACTTTGTACTTCATCGATATATTTTTGTCTTGTCTCTCCTGACTCAACTTGTACTAAATTCTGCGTCGTCCAACGTTCATAATGCCCATTCACGGCCTGCACAATAGCGCTCAATTCATGTTCTCTAGGATCCGTTTCGACCTCTGTTTCACCAGCTAGACCATCTTGCTCTTGTTGATGTTCTTGTCCCAAACCACCTTCACTACCCCCCCCTCTTAGGTTTGTTTCCAAATGTGATCCTCTTGGTTCTTGTGCCATAAAATAATAATAATAATAATAATTAAGGAAATAATACTCTAATTATACCTAATTTTTGGTTTTTGTCAAGGTTTTTTGTAAGTTTTTTTTCAAAGCGACGCCACAATGGTGTTTCCGTGGCTGGCGGATTTTAAGCTCTATTCCAATGCTTGTAATAAAGCTTTATTAAAGTAAATAGTGTATTTTTTCACTTTGAATTTCTTTAACACTTTTTTCTTTTCTAAAAAATCAAAATATTGTGCTACTGTTTTACGATTCATATGTAAAACTTTACTAGCATGTTTTTGATTATAAAATGGATTAGAGACTAAATAATCAATCATACTATATAATGAAGCGCGTTTTGCTTTAGTAGTTAGCATTATTTTAAGCTCTGCTTCGATGTTTTTTAATTGTAATAGTCTATTAATTGTATCAAGTGCTTGTGTTTCAACCGCTTGTAAAATAAAAAGGATCCAGTTTTTCCATTGCCGCTGTTCGGTAATTTCACGCAATAAATGATAATACTCCTGTCGATGTTGATTGATATATCCACTCATAAACAATACTGGATAATCAATATATTTTACCAACACTAAATACAATACCATTAAAATACGACCCGTTCTGCCATTTCCATCGTAAAATGGATGAATAGCTTCAAATTGATAATGCAATAATGCCATTCTAACTAATGGGTCAGGATCTACCTGTTTTTGTTCATTATAATAACTCTCATAATTTTTGAGAAAATCTCGTATGGTTCGTTCTCCTTCTGGTGGCGTATAAATAATTTCATTCGTTAAACTATTTTTAATACTGGTACCGGGTAACTTGCGAATACCACCTTTGGTTGGTTCAATAGTATGTTGAATTGCCAAATAAGAATTAGTGTTTAAAAATTGTTGGTTTTTTAATAACTCAAAACCATATAATAATGCTTTGGTATAATGCAACGTCTCTTTTTGTTCTTTAGTAATTTCAACATCAGGTAATACTTCAGCCCGAAATATTTCAGCTACTGTAGTATTAATATTTTCAATTTGTGAACTAGCTACTGCTTCACGGACAGTTAATGGTTTTACCAGTAAATATGGGTTGGGCAATCCAAGTAAAAAGGCATTAAGCCTAGCTAATTGGATATTAGCTCGATTTACGGCTTTTAAAATTTCAACATCATCCAAATTGGTTGGCGGTAAAAGTGGCAAATGGTTATTAGGAATATTTGGCTGAAATTTACTCATGTTCAGTATTCTATATTATTTGGACATGTCTGTCAAATCATGTCCAAAGGCTACTCATGAACAACGGCTGAATATTTATATCACAGCTTACACAGATGAATTAATTTAATTTGTATTATCAGTGCCATCAGTATTTTATCTGCGACATCTGTGATCCAACTCATTACAGAAACTTATACCCCAGCAATTTATACACTAATTTCGCTACCAAAAAATCAGAGGGCTGGCTGTGTTCATGCGGAGCTAGTTCAACTACATCGAAACCCACTATTTCTTTTTGTTTAAACAATTTTCTTAAAAATTTTAAAGTGGGATACCATAACAATCCTCCGGGCTCTGGCGTGCCGGTAGCTGGAATAATTGACGGATCAAAACCATCTACATCAATAGTAACGTACACATGCTTACTTAGCTTGTTAATAGCCACTTCATGCCAATTATCATTATCAACTATATCTTTAGCATAAAACACTGGATATTTTTTTTGTTTAATGATTTCGGCTTCTTCTACACATTGGGCGCGAATGCCAATTTGCACCGCCGGACAATAATCTCTAATACGCGCTAACGCGCAGGCATGATTATAACGCGAACCTTCATATTCTTCTCGTAAATCAGAATGGGCATCGATTTGTAGCACTGATAAATCACTATATTGCTCTTTTAACGCTTTTACTGCGCCAACACTAATGGAATGTTCACCGCCAAAAATCACCGGAAATTTATTATCAGCCAGCACTGTTTTAGCAGCCAAATATAATTGTGCACTGGCATCCTCCGGCTGTTCCAGGCCAGCAATTGTTTCGGTAGTATGAATGCCCTGCTCAAATACACTGCCATTTAATTCCTCGTCATACAATTCCATATAACGCGACGCGTCCATAATGGCGCGCGGTCCTTGCGCCGTGCCCTTCAAATAAGAGGCTGTGCCATCGTAAGCCACTGGAATTATTACCACCTTAGCCGCCGGATAAGCCGCTTGTTCATCGGTTAACCCCCCGTAATTAAACTGTACGCGTTTTTTTACATCCATAGATAATTAAGCTTTGGGATTATTTTTTTTGCTAATTTGATTTGGTTGATTAGTGCCCCATAAGCGGTCTAAATTAACGCGGAACAAATTATAGTATTTCTTTAATTCATCCGGATCACCATAGGCTTTTAATACGTCCATTTCCGGGGCGAACATTTCGGAGTAGCGATCTCGCCGGCGGATTAATTTACTGGCGCCGTCTTCGTATACCATTACAATTGGGGCACGTTTTAAGGTATTAAAGTTAGAAGCCATGACCGTGCTATAAGCCCCGCAATCCATAATCGCTAGCAGATCATCTTCCTGTAAATAAGGTAATTTACGATTCTGGCCAATTACATCTATGCAATCACAAGTACAGCCACAAATATTATAAGTATTAGTAGGCTGTTTATCAATTAAATTAACTGGTAAAATATTATAAAATGCTTTTAAAATTAATACATCCGGCACAAAACCATAAGTAGAGCCATCGGTAATAACCATTTCTTGCTGGGTTAACTGTTTTTTACTAATTACTTTTACTACCCCAAACGTAGAGTTAGCCACGATATATTTGCCTGGCTCTAAAATCAAATACGGCAACACTAAATCGTGTTTTTTTACCAGCTTTCTCAACAAATCAATTAGCTTGCCGCCAAAATCTTCCGGCGCATACTCTTTGTCTTCCGTATCAATAGGATAACCGCCACCTAAATCTAGTGTTTTTATTTCCACGCCTCTTTTATCACAATACACCATTAAATCCAGCATGATTTTTAACACCTCTAAATACACTTGGTATTTTGTAACGTAGCCACCGTGAAAATGAAAACCAATGATATTTAAGTATTCTGATTGTATCGCGTAATCAATGGCTTCTTGCACAAACGGCAATGGTATACCGTATTGCTGTTTGGTGCTGGTGTAGCCGTCTATGGTAAGCAAGGGATTCAAGCGGATAAAAATATCCACTTTACGATTTATTTTTTCACCCACTTTTTCTATGCGCCGCAATTCCTCCAGGGAATCGGCGGTAATAGCGTGCACGCCAACTTGTGCGGCAAAATGGATATCTTGTTCGCTTTTATATAAATTAGTAAACGTAATTTGGTGCGGTTCAAAATCGGCTAATAACGCCAAAATAATTTCTCCCACGCTGCTAGCATCTATTTCACCGCCTTCTTCGCGCACGATATTTAAAATCTCTAAATTACTATTGCATTTAGAAGCGTACTGCACACGTAACTTGTGATAAGGAAAAGCGGCTGCGAAATTGCGAAAATTTTCTCTAATTTTTCTATCTACCGTAACATAGGCTGGCGTACCGTATTTTTTTACAATATCTATCACCGGCACCCCTTCTACCATTAGCTCGCCGTTTTTAGCGGACAAATAATTCCACCCCGGCTTTAAATAGCTATTCGTTGATATTTTGGCCATTTAATTTGACACAATAAATAATTTAATTAACAATCACCATATCATGAACCAGTCTATTGTACAAGGCATTATTGCAAAAGTCGAGGAATACTTGGCTGTGCCCGCTGTTATCCGTTTTGAACAAGTTTTTCTGCGCTATTTAGCGGCTGATTTTAAAAAACTCGGTTGCGCTGTAAATTTATCAAAACATCTATTAATAATCCATAAGCCAACCGCTAAAAATAAGCGCGTACTACTTATTCATTGCGATAGAAACGGCTTAATAATAAATGAACAAGGCCATATTGAGTATGCCGATTTTCATGCCAGAAAACATTACAGCGAACCGATTAATTTTTCTAAACACCTGATTGAATACTGTGCTGATAATTTCCTAAACGAACCGGTGTACGCTTACACTAAAACTGGAAAAACATTAGCTACCGGCATTGTAACGGCGGCTCGCTATCATGCCCGTAAGCAGCAATTATTATTTAAAATAGCTGGCTTTAAAAAATTACCAATTCATACCCCTATTGCTTATAAACCACAACTTTTACAACTTAATACCCGTATCGCCGGACAATTAGATAACGTAATCAGCGTGGCTGTAGCGTATCAACTAGCTAAGCAAGGCTTAAATGTGCATATTGTTTTTTCTACTGAAGAAGAAATTGGCCGCAGTTGGCGCCACACTATGCCATATCTATCCGCTTTAGCCCATACTCAAGAATTAATTACGTTAGACACCACTCCCTATAATCATACCCACGCTATTAATGCAGGGTTGGTAATATTGCGTAACCGTGATGAACATTATCATTTTAACAATAAACTGGTAAACGAGCTGGAAACTCTTTGTCGACAACAACATATTCCATTTGCATATAAAGATAAACAACCAAAACATAAAATTACCAAAACCATCGGCAAAACTGAACTAGGCCGCATTGCTCGCGCTACGCAAGGCGTTTGTAATGGTGCTACCATCCAATTGCCAACTTGTTATTATCACACTAACCATGAAACAACCTCGCCGCTGGCTTTGTATAATTATTATACTTTAATCGCCAAATGTTTAAAATAAATAAATCATATCGGATTTTTTCTTAGACCGATTATTGCCCTTATCTTTAAATTGAACATATACTCGTTTTTTACCAGTCTTACTATTGCCACCGTAGCGTGTTTCAGTTAATGACCAGGCTTGTTTTACCTTTTTATATTTTTCCCAAGCTGACCATTTTTTCCCGTTATTAGAAAAACGCATCTTTTTTACTTTACTACCTGTATCTTTAGCGCTTAATAAAATATCCACGAATATACTATTAGTCAATCCTTGACCATGATTAAGCACAATAGAACCTTTTGGCGAAATACCATCAATAATTAAACTTGTATCCTCAGATAAATTAGCTGGCAAACCAAATTCTGTGGTGCTGTTATATGCTGCATCTACAATGCTACCTGTAATTTGTTGCACCGCTAAAACTTGCGTTAAATCACCGGTTTGCACCACATAAGCACAAGTACCGGTTTCCGCTTGACTTACTGTTATAGTACAACTTTGATCAATAATACCAGTTTCTAACAATACAGTTATATCTGTAGTAGTAGTGACTAGTTCAGAAAATAATAAACCTACCGTAACACTTTGTTTTTTACCAACTACTTTAGTATCAGCTGTAAACTCTACTCCAGTAATAGTAGGCGTTGTCGTATCTATGATAATTACAACCATATCACTTAAATTAGCTACTGGCGTAAAATCAGTTATGTTATAATTATCTTCATCCACTACTGTACCAGTAATACTAGCCACGTCTAACGCCGTTACATCATCACCAGCTTGCACGATATAATCACAACTGCCATTATTAGCACTACTAATATTAAAGGCACAAGTTTTATTGTTATTCAAAGTTACAGTTACTACACCAGTAGCTGTAACTAATTTGGAAAAATTAACATGAATATCAACTACTTCGCCAACTTTATAACTACCCGCTAACTTATTGGAAGTAATGCTAGATACATAAGCCATATTATCTAACTCAGCACAATTTGGTTGTACTCTAGTTTCACCACTACAATAACCAGCCTGATCCATTTCAACCGCTTTGAGAGCTTTTTTTACTTGTTTACAATCGACGCTGCTATATAAATCGGCACAAGCAGCTAACAACGCGCTATAAGTTTGATTAAACGTACTACTGGCTGTTAAATAAGT
The DNA here is from genome assembly GCA_041660305.1 of Patescibacteria group bacterium. Lineage (GTDB taxonomy): Bacteria > Patescibacteriota > Patescibacteriia > UBA9570 > UBA9570 > JBAZWO01. The sequence goes on from JBAZWO010000001.1 coordinate 295,646, forward strand.
AGTAAGTGCCCGATAAAAAATTTGTTCCTGTTTGGCTCTACCAAGGCCAGTAATAGAACAACCATTAAACGTACCACCTTGTACCATCAAATAAGCCGCATAACCAGGCACGGTGCCATTATGATGTACTCCCCCACCATCGCCGCTACCACAAAAATAATTTTCACTAAAAAACCTATCTGGATACGGTATCGCAAACGTATCGTCTGTCATACCGGCTGGATTACTTAAACTACGTAATGGAGCGGACATGCCTGTGGCAGTAATATCTTCTCCAATTTGCCAATCACCGCTGCCTTCATAATAATTTTCAAACGCGTCCGCAAAAATATCGGAATACGCTTCACTTAACGCACCAGATTCGCCACTATAAATTAAACCACCACCCGGTACAGAATACATTGATACGGCATGGGTGTATTCATGCCCAACACTGTCTGTGGTAACTAAGCCAGCACAAAAATTAATTGAATAGCCATCAAAATAAGCATTTGGACAATCACCCGGTGTTACACCATCTAAATACACAAAACCGTCTGTACTGGTTTCCGGCGCATATAAACCATCACCAATACCGCCTAAATTGTTACCACCATCTCTACCAAATGTTGCTGCATAATAATTATGTACGCCATTAACCAGATCATATAAATTATCTAAATCTTCATTGCCATATACCGGATTAGTACCGCGTACAGTTGTACCTTCTGAACGTCCATAGGTATAACCATAAATAGTAGTATCTAATAAACACGGCCATCCCCAGGTACAATCATAAATCCGCCGACTAACAGCTGTTTGCTGATGAGTAACTTGATACAACAAGCTACCGTTTTGCGCATCAATAAAAAATGTTTCGTGTTGTTTAGGTTTTAATTGATTTAATTCTATCACCCAAGCTAAACGATTGTCATTATCATCGTAATTAAGAATAAATCCTTTATTAAACACTACTAATTGTGCACTCACTACTACTGGGTGAATAGTATTAAATTGGCTTTGCCAATAGCCAGCTGCTCGGCTACTAGCTTCTTGCTGTGTTAAACTTGGTATAGAATTTATGGCTATATCAGATATAACCCGCCCATTAACCGTGGCTTTACTATTAATATTTTTATAATGCACCAACATATGTGCTCCATATACTGGCAAACCACGATAAGTTTGCTCGTAACCAATATGATTAATACCAAACCGATCCCGCTCATGAGTAATTGGCTCTAATGTTGTATCTATATCCGACTGAATACCAGTGTGTTCTGCCGTTTGTTTAAGTAATTGTTTACTAATAGCCACTGGATCCACTTGATTACTAAGACTATTACCATTATTAGGATTATTTAAACGTTCTTTATTAAAGATATTAATATTATCTATAGCTTGTGCTGGACAGCTTAAACCAAATACCAAATAATTAACCACAAAAAAAACTGTTAACAAAACAGTAAATCGAAAAATTTTCTCCTCCCTAACTTGATACATTTTTTTAATTTTTATTTTAAATTATAATAATTATATCATTTTTTTTAAATTTTGTAAATACGTAAATTATTGCTACAATATAACTATGTCTAACTTATTAATTTCATTGTCTGAACTTTCTAAGCAAAATCTTACCCGAGCCGGTGGTAAAGGCGCCGCTTTAGGTGAATTAATTCAAGCTGGTCTGCCGGTACCTCCTGGCTTTGTAATTTTAGCAGCTACTTTTAAACAAAATTTACCGGAACAACAAATTCTGGAACAATTTGATAAATTAAACGTAATACAAGTAGCCGTGCGCTCTAGCGCTATTATGGAAGATGGCCAACAAGCCGCCTGGGCCGGGCAACTAGATAGCGTACTAAATGTTACTAGAAATAATTTAATAATTGCTATTAAAAAATGCAGGGCTTCATTAGATAACGCCCGCGTAAAAGCTTATAGCCAAGCACATCAACCAGCTGGCGCCACACAAACTATGGCTGTAATCGTACAAGCCATGATTCCTAGTGAGTATTCTGGCGTGATGTTTTCACAACATCCTACCCAACCCAATAATAATATCGTAATAGAAGCCGTGCCAGGCTTAGGCGAACAACTGGTATCTGGCACTGTAACACCAGATCATTATGAATTAGAAAAAAACACCTTAACCATTACCAAACAAAACCTAACTAATCAGCAACCATTATTAAATAAAGCATCATTACAAGACCTGGCTAAATTAGTTTTAAAAATAGAGCACCATTTTGGTTGGCCGGTAGATGTTGAATGGACGATAGCTAATAAACAAATTTATATTGTCCAAAGCCGACCAATTACTGCATTAAACCAGCCTTTAATCCAAGCTGATGTCTGGTCAAACATGAACTTGGCCGAAATATTACCGGGCGTGAACCCACCATTGGTTACTAGTACATTAATCAGCCTGTTTAATCCGGCGGCTCAAGCTATTTTAAACATAAAAAATCCTATTACATTAATTCGCACTATTAAAGGCCGCTTATATTTTAACGTAACACTATTAAATAGCGCTTTACAAAACATTATTCATAATCCAAATTTTTCTCTAACCAAGTTTTTCGGTGGCACCCAAACTACCGCCCAATTAACTACAGCTATTTCTTGGTCAGAAAAATTAAATATTGGTTGGTTTGGTTTAAAAAGCCTGCCTCGTATTTATTATCCCACTACGATATTTTATAAACAAATTGCCAAAGTTCCAAAAAAAGTTACCCAACTACAAGAGCAAATTAATGCTACTAAATCATTGCCGGCTTTACTAATGCTACAAACCGATTTATTAAATTATGTAAAAACTTACATGATTAATATAATGAAAGCTTTACTATTACCATTATCCAGTTACTTTATTTATAGCTATTTTTGTCAACGCTGGTTACCAACAAAATATTCTCCTCATGTTTTATTAGCGTCCGGTAATGCCCAGCTACACCTAACACAAGCCTTTAATGACTTGTGGGATATTAGTGAAATTATCAAACAATATCCTGAATTATGTAAAAGATTTTTAGATAATTCAATTATTACAACCAGTGCGGCTATATTAAATGAACAACCAATCATTACGCAACGTTTAAATAACTTTTTCAAAAATTACGGCTATCGCTGTGTCCAAGAAATGAATTTTTCGAAACCACGTTGGCAAGAAGATCGTAGTTTTATTATGCAAATGTTAAAACAGTACATTATTACACCGGCGCAAAACAAGCCCCGGCTTAAACAACAGAAAATAATGCAACAACAAACTAAATTATTACAAGATTTAAAGTTAACCTTGCCTCGTTGGAAATACTACTTATTAACTACCTTGTTAAATAAAGCCAAACGGGCTCAATATAATCGAGAGTGGGCTAAAGATGAGGCGTTAAAAATTATTGCCTGTTTACGAAACTTATATTTAAAAATTGGTCAGCAATTAGTTACCGAACATTACTTACAAGTACCAAACGATGTTTTTTTGTTAACCCATGAAGAATTACATAAAACCAAGCCAGACCAATATCAAGCTATTATCACCAAACATAAACAAGATTACATAAACTACGAAAATGTTATTTTACCAGACATTATCACTAATCTAGATAAAATTGACTCTCCCACATTACCACCAAATACTGCTACTAGTTTCACTGGCCTAGGCGTAAGCAATGGTTGTGTTACCGGCCTGGCCAGAATAGTACATAATATTACTGAAATTAATTTAGTACAGCCCGGCGAGATTCTTGTTACCGATCACACCGACCCCGGTTGGACACCGGTGTTTGTAATAATTAAAGGTTTAGTTACCAACACTGGCGGCCTATTGTCTCATGCTTCCATTGTAGCCCGTGAATATGGTTTGCCTGCGATAGTTAATATACCCCATGCTACCGAATATATAACAGACGGCCAAACCGTTACTGTGGATGCGAATAATGGTAAGGTGTATTTAAAATAAGTTTAATTACGACAACTGCAACGATAGCTGCTGCTCATAATCAGCTACGTCTACCCAGGTGCGCAAACACGTATCCGGCGTTAAAGACATGGTATCGATGCCCTGTTCTACTAAGAACCGAGCGATTTCTGGAAAATCAGATGGAGCTTGGCCGCAAATGCCTATTTTTTTACCAGCGGCATGCACCGTTTTAATGGCTTGGGAAATTAATTTTTTTACCGCTTCATTACGTTCATTATAAATATGGGCTACTAATCCAGAATCTCTATCTAAGCCTAACGTTAATTGAGTAAGATCATTTGAGCCAATCGAAAAACCATCGAATATTTTAATAAACTCTTCTGCTAAAATTACGTTAGACGGAATTTCACACATCATGTACACTTCTAAGCCATTTTCACCCTGCACTAAACCATTAGTCGCCATTTCGGCTATTACTTTGCGGCCTTCTTCTGGCGTACGGCAAAACGGTATCATTAATTTCATATTAGTTAAGCCCATGTCGTTGCGCACTTTTTTCATGGCACGACACTCTAAGGCAAAAGCCGCTTTATATTCCGTGGAATAATATCGAGAAGCGCCGCGCCAGCCGATCATGGGATTTTCTTCATGTGGTTCAAATTGCTTGCCGCCTACTAAATTAGCGTACTCATTAGATTTAAAATCAGATAAGCGTACAATTACTTGGTAAGGATAATACGCCGCCACAATGCGGCTGACCCCCAAAGCTAATTGATCTACAAAATAATCTGCTTTCACAGTATAATCTCTAGTAATATGAGCAATTTCTGCTTTTACTTTTTCATCTTTTAACTCATCAAACCGTAACAAAGCTAACGGATGTACTTTAATGGCGTTAAGAATAATCATTTCTAACCGGGCTAAACCAACACCGCGATTGGGAATATTAGCAAAATCAAAAGCGCGAGCTGGATCGCCAACAATCTGCATAATATCAGTTTTTGGTGGTTTAATGATGCCTAAATTAGTCCGCTTTACTTCAAATGGAATTTTACCATCATACACAAAACCTTTTTCTCCTTCCGCGCACGATACCGTTACTAGCTGATCCGTTTTTAAAATGGTAGTGGCGTGTTTGGTGCCCACTACGCAAGGAATGCCTAATTCACGCGACACAATGGCCGCATGTGAAGTGCGTCCACCGGAATTGGTAACAATGGCCGCGGCAATTTTCATAATCGGCTCCCAATCCGGATCGGTAATTTCGGTTACCAGTACTTCACCTGGTTTAAAATCGTGAATCGAATTAACATCTTTTAAGACGCGCACATTACCTTGGCCAATTTTTGAACCTACGGCCACACCAGCTACTACCGCCGGTTTGTGACCAGCAATGGCATACTCCTCTAAAATTTGCGACGTGTTTTTGGCATGAACAGTTTCCGGCCGCGCTTGCACAATATATAATTTGTTAGTTAAGCCATCTTTAGCCCATTCAATATCCATTGGCTTACCATAATGCTGTTCGATTAAAAATGCCCAATAGGCTAATTGCAACACCTCGTCATCGGTTAACACAAACCGTTCTCTATCTTCTTGCGCCACCGGCACTTCTTTAGTTGGATTATTACCCTCTAAACTGTAAATCATTTTTATTTCCTTGTGGCCTAAACTTTTACCGATAATCGGCCGGAAGTGAAATTTTAACTGGCGATCTTTAGTACAAGTAGCTCCTTCTACCAAAGTTGGTTTGAACACATAATATTCATCCGGCTCCACTTTGCCTTGCACCACCATTTCACCTAAACCATAAGCCGCGGTAATAACAGCCGCGTTTTTAAAACCAGATTCAGTATCAATAGAAAACATTACGCCGGAACAAGCCTCATCGGAGCGCACCATTTTTTGCACACCAACAGATAACGAAATATTAAAATGATCAAAGCCTTTATCGGCTCGATACGAAATAGCCCGATTGGTAAATAACGAAGCCATACAACGTTTGGTAGCATCAATTACATCAAACGCTCCGCGAATATTTAAAAAAGTTTCTTGTTGACCGGCAAATGAAGCATCGGGTAAATCTTCGGCCGTAGCTGAACTACGCACCGCCACGTCCATTTCATTATTATTATTCCCTTCTAACTGACACAGTTCGTTATAAGCTGTTTCAATCGCTTGTTTTAAATCAGCTGGTAATTCAGCGGCTAAAATAGCTTCCCGCACTTTATGGCCATGGTCTTGTAAATTATGTAAATCTTTAGTGTTCAGCGTAGCTAACATGTCCGCAATTTTTTTCTTTAAACCAGTTTTATCTAAAAAGTATTCGTAAGCATAAGCCGTAATCGCAAATCCGTTCGGCACCGCTACTTCATGCGCTGCCAAATTCTGGTACATTTCCCCTAATGAGGCGTTTTTACCACCTACTAACGGCACATCGCCGATAGTAAGTTCTTTAAACCATAAAATGAAAGCATCTTGTTTTGTTGAAGAAACCATATTTTAAAATTAATACCTCTAATTATTTTATTCCCCTCTCCTGTCCGCCAGAGGCGGATCCACCTTTGGTGGAATAGAAGAGGGGTGCCCGAAAGGGCGGGGTGAGGTAGTTCGGCTTATTATAACCTAGCTACTTGCTTTGACAAGCTAAATTATCATAACTAATAAAACACCTTATATTTCTTGCAATTTTACCATGTTGGCGCCATGAGTTTTGCCTACCGGGTGCCCGGTTACCAATACTAATTTATCACCAGGGCTGACTAATTTACGTTGTTTCATTATTTTTACTGATTGTTGCAATAATTTATCTAATGTTCTACAAGTAGGCACTAAATAAGCTTCCACACCCCAACTCAACGTTAGTTGTTGTTGTGTTAAACGATGATTGGTTAACACGGCAATTAGTTTTTCTGGACGATGCCGAGCAATTAACCGCGCCGCTTGGCCAGACAACGAATTAACCACAATGGCTTTAACGCCGGCGTGTTGCGCTAAATCATACGCAATTACCGAAATGGCATCGGCAATAGCTGGTTGCACTAATTTTAAATAATGAGCCGGCACATCATCGTATTTTGAAGCCTCGGTTTCCTTAATAATACTGGTCATGGTTTTTACGGCTTCTACTGGATATTTGCCAAAGGCTGATTCAGCCGATAACATCACAGCATCGGTATGATCGATGACCGCATTAGCCACATCGGAAACTTCGGCTCGCGTGGCGCGCGGATTAATCGTCATGGATTCTAACATTTGGGTAGCTACAATTACTGGCTTGCCTACTTCTAAACATTGCTGAATCATACTCTTTTGTAGTAACGGCACATCCGCTGGATTAATTTCTATGCCTAAATCACCCCGCGCTACCATAATACCATCGGTAACTTTTAAAATGTGCTTAAAATTCTTCACCGCTTCAGCCCGTTCAATTTTAGCTACTATTTGCACCGGGTGTTTACCTAATAATTTACGCAATTCCAAAATATCAGCCGAATCTTTTACAAATGATAAAGCCACAAAATCAATGCCTTGTTTTAAACCAAAGGCTAAATCTTGCTTATCTTTAGCAGTAATTACATCGGTAATAATATTTGTACTAGGTAAATTTATACCTTTATGTGAAAAAATTATTCCCGGGCGCACCACACTGCCGAAAATCATTTTATCTTTAACTTGCTCAATCATGATATCGATTAAACCATCGTTGATTAATACATGTTTACCAACACTGGCAAATTTATATAATTCCGGGTAATCAATGGGAATAATTTTATCGTTACCGGTAGTAAGTAATTTGTAATTAATTAAATTATTAGGCACTAACACTACCGATTCTTTGCGCACTAATTCAATACCATCACGGTGTACACTGCCTACTCTAATACGTGGCCCTTGTAAATCCTGCATTAATCCCACGATTTTACCAACTTTGGCTGCCGCTAACCGAATATTTTTAATTAACACCGCGTGTTCAGCATACGTGCCATGCGAAAAATTTAAACGCGCTACATTCATGCCGTGCTTAATCATTTGCTCCAACACCGCCGGTTTAGACGACGCCGGCCCTAATGTACACACTATTTTGGTTCGTTTCATAAATCTTATAGTAACACAAAAAATGCTTCTATTCTACCTCTATCCCCAACCCTTTCCCCTAAACTTCCTACCTCGCCCTGTCCTTCGGACATCCCTCTCCTATTAGGAGAGGGAGAGGCAATTCTATTTATTCACTCGTTCCACGTACTCGCCGGTTTCGGTATTAATGCGAATTACTTCGCCTTCTTTAATAAATAGCGGCACAGAAATTTCGTGACCAGTTTCCAATTTTACCCGTTTGGTAGCATTAGAAGCTGAATCACCTTTTACGCCTGGCGGAGATTCTACTACTTTTAGTTCTACCTTAGGCGGTAATGACACGGCTACTGGTTTATCATTATAAATCATTACATCTAAATCCTCCCCTTCGCGTACATAATTTGAGATATCACCAATTTGCTCTAAATCAAAAGCAAATTGTTCATAACTAACATTATCCATGAAATTAAAGGAATTACCTTCTCGATACATGAAATTGGCTTTACCGCGCCCTAAATTAGCTTCATCAATTTTATCACCCGGTTTAAACGTTTTTTCCAATACATTACCTGTAATTAAATTGCGTAATTTAGTGCGTTTTACTGGTTTACGTTGCGCTGTGCGCATAAAATCGGCCCAAACTACTTGGTATGGTGCCCCATCAATATCAAGCACCTTGCCTAGCCGTACTTCGTTCATTGTTAACATAATTTTTTAAATAAATAATTTATTTAACTCCCTACCTCACCTCCCGGCCTCCTCTCCTTAAAACTACCTTCCTCCCTAACCCTCCTTCCTCAAAGGCAGGAGGGAATAATTTCTTTAATTATCATTTCTTATCCCCCTCTCTCCTTAGAGGAGAGAGGGGGTTGGGGGGAGTGAGGTAGGTTGTTTAGGGGAGAGGGGGTTAGGCCATCGGCTCTGAGGCTCTGGCTCGAAGAGGGGAGAGGTAGTCTACCTCCTAGTATACTGCAACAAGGCCATATAACGCGCGCGTTTAATGGCTTGGCTAAGTTTGCGCTGAATTTTGGCACTGACACCGATACGTTTAGCTGGTAAAATTTTGGCGTAATTAGAAATCACTTTACGTAACAAGACAATATTTTTGTAATCAATATTAGTTTCATCAACAATTAATTTTTCACGCACTGGTTTATGAGAATGATTCATGGACATAAAAAAACAAATAAATAATTTTTATTAAAATGGAATATCTTCAACCCTAATTTCTTCACTAGGATTATTCGTAACCGGTTCTGGTGCGGTTTGGGCTGGCTTTGACATAGTAGGATTGGCCGCTGCTACACCACTATTTCCCCTGCTATCTAACATAATCATGTTTTCCGCAACAATCTCCGTACGATATTTTTTTACGCCTTGTGGATCAGTCCAAGATCGAGTTTCTACTCGTCCTTCAATGTAAATTTTTGAGCCTTTTTTTACATACTGTTGAATAATTTCCGCTAATTTACGCCAAGCTACAATGTTATGAAATTCGGCTTTGTCTTGCTTCTGCCCGGCCTGATCGGTCCATTGTCTATTTGTGGCCATAGCAAACGTGGCTACACTTTGCCCAGATGGAATAGTGCGCACTTCTGGATCGCGAGTTACGCGACCAATTAACATTACTTTGTTTAAATCCATAAAAATAAGTAATTAGTAATTACAATTTTAAACCAATATCAGTATCATCTAAAATGGCGTCTAGCTTTTTATCAAGCTCTTCAATCGATACTGGTGTTTTGTCTTTTTTCTTTTCTTCTACCTTACTTGTTTCTACCACAGGTTTTTCTACAGTAGGTTCGGTAATTATCTTAGCCACTGGTGTAGCTGATACTACTGGTTTCTCTTCTGCTTTTGGTAGAGCGGCCGTAAAGTACGCTTGAATTTGTTCAGACGTAGCTGGTTTTGTTTTTATTAACAAATAACGCAACTTCACTTGATTCAAGCTTAACACTTTATTTAATGACACTAGTTCTTTCGATTCCATATCGAAGTGTCTAACCACATAATAACCGTAACCCTGATCGTTAATTGGGTAGGCTAGGCGGCGGCGGGGCAAATCACAGGCCGCTGTGATAGTGCCGGCTCGTTCAGTAATAAAAGTTACTACCTGTTGTTTGGCTTCGGCTAATTTAGCCTCATCCATGGTGCCAGGAAATACCACCATTAATTCATAATGTTGCAACATGTTCAATTTTCCTTGTTGCGCTCTATCTATTACAGCGTTAAATGGGCTGTAATTTGGATTAAAAGATAGATCACGCTTAAATATTAAGTATTTATAAGTTAGCAAAGATGGCTTTGTGAGTCAAGTACACTACCTCTATCCCCAACCCTTTCCCCTAAACAACCTACCTCACTCCCCCAACCCCCTCTCTCCTCTAAGGAGAGAGGGGTATAAGAAATGATAATTAAAGAAATTATTCCCTCCTGCCTTTGAGGAAGGAGGGTTAGGGAAGAAGGTAGTTTTAAGGAGAGGGGGCTAGGGGGTGAGGTAGTATTCTATCTTTCATCCGAGCCGTAGATAAAATTATCATCTATCTTGGCGTAGGAAAATAATTCTTCTGATTTGAAAAATCTAGGAATTTCTTGTTGAGCAGTAGCTACAGAATCGGAGGCGTGAATAATATTATATTGTACACTCATAGCAAAATCACCCCGAATGCTACCAGCATCAGCCGCTCGCCCTTTGGTAGGGCCAACAATTAACCGAATCGCCGCAATGGCTTCATAGCCTTCTAGTGCCATTACCACTACCGGCGAAGATTGCATGAACCGTTTTAAATCAGCAAAAAAAGGCTTGTCTTGATGATGAGCATAGTGTTCCGCAATTTTCACATCATCAATCGCCATCATTTTTAAGCCAACTATTTTTAATCCTTTGCGTTCAAATCTACGAATTATCTCCCCTAATAAATTCCTTTGTAACGCATCTGGTTTTACGATAATTAAAGATCGTTCCATCATAAATTAATTAATATAATTATACAGCCTTAGTTTTACTTTTTAATAAATTATCTACTTTATCCACTACCTCCTGTGGTGTATGATTAGCTTTAATAAAATAATCATCCGCTCCTAACTCTTTACCTTTCTTTACATCTTCTTCCTGACCTAAATTAGTTAACAAAATAACTGGAATATTCACTGTAGCCGGATTTTTGCGCATTTTTTTCAACGCCACAAAACCGTCCATTTTTGGCATAATCACATCTAATAAAATTAAATCGGGCTGTTCTGCTTCAGCTAATTTTACTCCGTCTGCGCCATTATAAGCTGAAACAACTGTATAACCATGGTTTTTAAACTTCTGGGTATACATGTCGTGAAGCATTTCGTCATCTTCAACTAAAAGAATTTTAGCCATATATTTTTCCTCCTTAATTTATATATAGTTTATTACCAAATTATTATAGCATTTTTATTATTACTTGTACAACTGTTCAATTATCGCGCCAAATTGCAACAAGCTATCTTCAGAAAATTGCCTTCCTATTAACTGAACGCCTATTGGCAGCTGCTTAAGCTGTCCAGCCGGTACGGCTAAACCAGGTAAGCCGGCTAATGAAACCGCGGCTAAATAAATATCGGCTAAATACATTTCTAGTGGATCCTGCGCTTTCTCCCCTACAGCAAAAGCCGTGTTTGGAGTAGTTGGAGTAATTATCACGTCTACCTCTTGGAAAGCTTTGGTAAAATCTTGTTTTATTAATGTGCGCACTTTAGCTGCCTTTAAATAATAGGCCTCGTAATACCCAGCCGATAAAGCATAGGTGCCTAACATAATTCTACGCTTTACTTCATCGCCAAAACCTTCCGCCCGAGATTGGGCATACACCGAAAATAAATCTTCCACTTGTTCTGAACGATAACCATATTTAATACCATCGTATCTGGCCATGTTTGAACTTACTTCACACGGACATAAAACATAATAAGTAGGAATAGCAAATTGAGTATGTGGTAAAGAAATTTCTTTTACAGTTATTTTATATTGCTTTTTTAATTGAGCAATAACCTCTTCTATACGCTGTCGAACTGTTTCATTTAAACCAGCTACTGAAAAATATTCTTTTGGTACACCAATGGTTATTTTATTTAATTCGATTTTTTTAGAATTTTGTTTTACAACATTAGTACTAGCAATCGTAGTACTATCTAACGGATCAATACCAGTGATTTCTTGTAATACTGCTTGTGCGTCCGCGCAGGTAGTAGTGATTGGCCCAATGGTATCTAACGATGAGGCCATAGAAATAACACCGTAACGCGATACTAGACCATACGTAGGCCGCAAACCAGCCACCCCACAATATGCCGCCGGTAAACGAATAGAACCACCCGTATCCGTGCCCAGAGCAAACACCGCTAAATCAGCCGCCACGGCCGCCGCTGAACCACCGGAAGAACCGCCGGCAACCTTAGTAATATCATGCGGATTACGCGTAACACCAAAACAAGAATTTTCCGTAGAGGCACCCATAGTAAACTCATCCGTATTGGTTTTGCCTAATAATACCGCCCCTTGATTATATAATTTTTTCGCTACAGTACCGGTATACGGCGGTATATACCCCTTTAAAATATTAGAACAAGCCGTGGTTTCAATACCATCCACACAAAACACATCTTTTAAAGCATATGGAATACCAGTCAGCGGCTGAATATCGCCCTTGGCAATTCGAACATCCGCTTGTTTGGCTTGCTCTAACGCGTAATCTTCCAACACCAATACATAAGCGTTTAACTCTGGATTGCGTTTTTTAATCCGCGCTAAATATTGTTGAGTTAATTCAACTGCAGAGATTTTTTTACTGTCTAATTTTTCTCGTAACTCTTTTATCATGGGATAGTTCCCCCTTTAGGGGGTTAGGGGGCTGGGGCCAAATACTCCTTTAACTTTTAAATGATCTTCCGCTGTTTCAATGGCCGATTTAAACATTTGTTCTCTAGTAAACTGATAATCAATAACATCCGGCCTGGTTTTATTGGCTAGGCCGGTAATTTGATACGTGGGCGTAACTTGGCTAGTATCCACCTGATTTAATTGTTCCACAAATTTTAAAATAGTAGCAAATTCACCTTGAAAATGCTTAATTTCCGCTTCAGTTAGGTTAATTCTAGATAGTTTAGCAATTTTTTCCACTTCGGCTTTAGATAACATGGAATGATTATAGTATATTTTAACAAATATTGAAACTCACCTACTGCTTGCACATTTTATGTTAACTTGTTAAACTGGCGCGGTTATAAAAACCGCTCTTTGAAAAAAATTATGCATCCGGTAATTAAATTTGACCCTTCCCCCTACCCCCTTCCCTGCAAGGCAGGGGGTTTAACTCCATCCCTCTTGGCAGGAGGGAGGGCTGGGGTGGGAGGTCGAATCTATTTCTCGGGTGCATAATGGAAGATGCACAAGACTTAACTTGTTTAAGCTTCGTTCACAATTGGGTTGAATGAAGCAAAAATAAGTTGAGCAACAAACTTCCTAGAAAGGATTATCGTAAAAGCCCAGCGGTTGCTGGTGCTTGGTCACAATAACAATAATGTAATTGTGACCCGGTATGTTGTCAGCCAACTGTTCGAACCGCCGTGAGAAACCAATGACACAAAATAGTGTGTCTTGATTCGCTCGCGGCAACTTGGGAGAAAGCAAAATGCAACTGAAACGTCTTTGGGGTTTAATACCCCTGAGTCTGTTGATGGTTGGTGTACAGGAGTGTCCGACCACGACAACGCCGCCGGAGTATGAGCGCACTATCATCAACTATGACCATGTCGCACTCAACTTTGATCCGAGTGGCACAATCACGGTCGATGCAGACGTGACCGTGGCGGATGGTGATCAGGGTGTGGCAGTCGATGTTGGGGACTTTGTTCCAACCTACTCCACAACAACATTCCACCAGGACGGTGCATATGAAATCTACGACGTACCGACCGGTGGTGAGCAGACATTCCACTTATCCGGCAACACGACCTTGCAAAATTCGTGGCAGGGAGTCTCCTACATGGTTCACCCCGACTACGGATATTCAAGTGTACAATCGATCATCTGGCCGTACAACGGTGTCAACGTCGGTCCCTACCAGAACGACTCATTCTCGCGCCCTGATGGTATGGTGAAGTTCACATGGGGGGGAATCTACGGACTTGAAAACATGTTCGGTGGTCAGACACCCATCATCCTGCGAGGTGACACGGAAGGACCTGGTGGATCTGCCTACACGGCATTCGCATTGGCAGCAAGTCCTGACTACGACCTTTACGAAGTAGGGACGTCAAACGGAGGGGTTCTTCTCCGTTCGTACTATTTCAAATCTGATCCAGAACAGCCAGGAAAAGTCGCCTATTTGAACCGATACACACTATCTATGATGAACTGGCTCGAGAAAAACTTCGGACCCTATCCTCAAACCAAGTACACGAGCGCATCAGTTCTGCTCGGAACCGGCGGTGGTATGGAAGGTCCAGTCGTCATGTATGACAATCTCAACAGTGGCGACGCTTCCTGGTACGGCGGTGACCATGAACCGCCGCACGCCTTCATCGGGACCAGTGTTAGAACAGGAGACCCTATCTACCAAGCCTTCAATGAGGGTACGGTAGTGAGTCTACAGACCGCTCATCTGAACGAAGACGGTAGCCCAGCAGATTTCAAAACCGTCACTGACTTCCTCTGTGATATGATTCCCTACGCTGCTACGTATGAAAGGAACTTTGTGCCTTGGCCGGCAGGACAGGAAGGAATGTATGCTCTGGATGAGATGACACGAGGAAGTACGTACTACAAAACTGGATTTATCTCGTGGATGCTCCAGGAAGAGCGCGGATACTCCGGCTACGTGAAAGGTGTGGACTTGTTTATTCAGCGACATCGAGACAATACCTTTACGGATGAGGAATTCATTCGCGACATGACCGATGGGTACGAAGGTGCTGTCAGCTATGACGAAATCTACACCAGATATGCTGAATTGCAAAACCCTAATTCTGTGTACCCTGCGGGCTACGAAACCTACTGTCCAGACGCCGCAAAAACGTGGAAAACCCGCGACGAAAACTACTGGAAGATGCATGGCATCACATATCGTCTTCATCCGGGCATGCCGGCCTGGGGCGAGTACGTGAACTAAAACCATCCTCCCCTTTTTTTTGAGAAGCACCCGGCGCTGACCTGAAAGCGCCGTGATCGGAGGATCTTCGCTTCTCCCTACCCAACAGGCCGCTCACCTGATCTCCCCGCCTTTCCCACCGAAAGCCGCGCGACGATAAAATGAGCAAATTCCTAGTGTTCATCTCTGCTACGCTAAAGCTACGCAGAAGGTGGGTAGTAGATAATATCTCAAAGGTTTTGGGATAAAAATTATATTGATAACGTATCCAAAATGATTTTTAGTACACTATCAATATTTTTTAATATCTTATCATTACTAAATCGCAGAATATTACAGCCATATAATTGTAATACAAAATCACGCCCTTGATCTCGTTGCTGTTGATAGTTATGAATCTCACCATCAACTTCAATGACTAATTTCTTTTCGTGACAATAAAAATCAACAATAGAAGAATACAAAGGATATTGCCTACGAAATTTATATCCTAACATTTTACTACGCTGCAAATAATACCATAATTTCTCTTCTGCTTGAGTAGGATTATGACGTAAACTCTTAGCAAGATAATGCAGTTTATTTTGCAAAGTAATATCTCGAGATTGTTTGGATTGTGTTAACATGTGCGTTTGACCTCCCTCCCCAGCCCTCCCTCCTGCCAAGAGGGAGGGAGTTAAACCCCCTGCCTTGCAGGGAAGGGGGTAGGGGGAAGGGTCATTTTATTAATTTTAGGAATTCCTGTTCAGATAAAATTTTCACTCCTAATTTTTTCGCTGTATTATATTTCGAGCCCGGCTCTTCTCCGGCTACTACATAATCGGTGCTTTTGCTCACGCTACTGGAAATTTTGCCGCCGGCTTGGCGGATTTTAGCTTTGGCTTCGTCCCGCAACATGGTTTTTAGAGTGCCGGTTAGCACAAAAGTTTTGCCGGTTATCTTATTGGTAGAGACAGATTGCAATCTGTCTCTACCAATTACGGATTGCACCTGAACATATTTCAATAATTCATCTAATTGAGCTTGCTGTTTTTTATTATGAAAATAATCATAAACACTTTTGGCTACTATTGGACCAATTTCTGGAATAGCTTGTAATTGTTCCAAATTATTATTACGTAATGCGGTGATGGTGGTAAATTGATTTGCTAACAAAATAGCGGTTTCTTCACCTACATGGCGAATACCTAAGGCATATAACAAACGAGGCAATGATACGTTTCGAGCTTGTTGAATTTCTTGCACCAAATTAGCGGCCGATTTATCGGCAAACCGATCTAGCGGCTCTAATACTACTTTGGTTAATTTAAAAATATCAGCAAAATTATTCACTAACCCGGCTTGCATTAATTGATCGATTATTTTCGGTCCTAAACCTTCAATATCCAAGCCTTTTTTAGACACAAAATGATATAAGCGCTCTTGTTCCTGGGCAAAACACGCTGGATTAGTACAGTAATACGCTACTTCACCGGTTTTACGCGTTACTGCCGCGCCACAAACCGGACATTTATTTGGAAACATGTATGGCTTACTATGTTTTGGTCGTAATGCCGGCAACACCTGCACTACATCGGGAATAATATCACCGGCTTTTTCTATAATTACCGTATCGCCTATTCGAACATCTAGCCGCTTGATTTCATCTTCATTATGCAATGTAGCCCGAGATACTGTAGAGCCAGCTACGGTAACCGGTCGTAAATGCGCTACCGGTGTTAACGCGCCAGTGCGCCCTACTTGCACTTGAATGTCTGCTACAATAGTAGTGGTTTGTTGTGCCGGGAATTTGTATGCCACTGCTCCGCGTGGCGCTTTACCTACCACGCCTAATTGTTTAAAAATATTAATATTATCCACATTTATCACCATACCGTCTATCCAATAGGGTAATTTTTCTCTTATTTTCATTAATTGTTCGTAATGTTTTTGTACAGCGGCTAAATTATTACAACGTAAATTATTAGCATTAGACGGAAAACCTAATGTTTGTAAATATTCGTGCACCGCGGAATGATTTAAAATGGCCAAATTGGTTGCGCAATCATAGGCCATAAAGCTCAATTTCCTAGCCGCTACTACTTTAGGATCCAGCTGGCGAATACTGCCGGCGGCTACGTTTCTTGGGTTAGCGAATTTTTGTTCCGCTGTTTTATTAATCAGCTCAAATTGCTGTTTGGTCATGTACACTTCTCCTCTTACTTCTATGTGTTCTGGGTAATCCCCTTGCAACTGTAACGGTATTGCCTCAATGGTTTTTAAATTTTCGGTAACATCTTCACCAATTTTACCATCGCCCCGGGTGGAACCACGAACAAATTTACCTTGTTTATATTCTAACGCTACCGCTAAACCGTCCATTTTTATTTCTGTGTAATAAGCTAATGGCTCGTTAGTAAGCTTGGTTAAACGCTGTTCCCAAGCTTGTAATTCTGCAAAAGAAAAAATGTCGTTCAATGATAGCATTTTTACCGCGTGTGTTACTTTGGAAAAATTAGCCAATGGCAAACCACCAACTCGCTGACTGGGTGAATCCGGTGTAATTAAATCTGGATATTGATTTTCTAACTGTGTTAATTCATGTTTTAAAGAATCCAGCGCCGCTTCCGAAATTTCTTGTTTATCTAATACATGATAAAGATAACGATAATGCTCTATTTCTTTACACAGCTGTTTTAGACGAGTTTTAGCTTGGGATTTGGTCATAAAGGGAGAAATTAATCTGTATTATTCCCCCTCTCCTCAGAGGAGAGGGGGTTAGGGGGTGAGGTAGGATGTTTAGGGGAGGTAAAGAGGGAGAGGTAGTTATTATTTCGTTACCTTCTCCTCCGAAAATAACACATAATCAAAATAATTATTTAGAGGCGACCGCCATAACATGTTCGCCGTAACGGTTTGCTGATATTGCCCGGTGGTGCTAACACTACTGATGGTAATTGTTTCTTTTAGCGGCACAAATTTAGTAGAGTCATTAATATCTAAAGCTTTAACTGATAAATCTGTAATATCACAATACAAGGCTTTTAAGCGCAGCTTATAAAGATAATCACGAGTTAAACCAAAACTACACCCATTATTGCATTCGTTATATACCCAACGTGTTTTTTGCATAGCTGTATTTTTAGTTTCACTATCCCATTCTTGTACCGTCCAAGCGGTGTCACTAATTTCTAATGTATTCACGTGCCCATCTCCACAGCTATTATTTGTCCAAGAAAACTGCACTGAACCAATATTATCCGGTACAGTAGTTAAGTAACTTAATGTTTTATTATAACTTTCCGTATAAAGATGCAGCTGATTCACTTCATTCTCAGCTAACGATAATATTAATTCTTCATCCTGTGCTTGCGTAATTATGGTTTTACCAGCCGTAATAGTTTGTAACCGTTCATTCAGTGTAGTTGGATCTATTGTTTTAGCTGTTCGCGCCGACTGGGCATAATACAAACCCTGTTCCACTCCACTTTCAGCCGTCATAAAACCTAACGTGCTTTGCTTATAACTGGTAACAAAGCGTAAATTATTTAAAATAATTAACGCTAACGTGCTAATAATCGCCGCAAAAATTATCAGCATAATCATTACAATTACTAACACCGAGCCGGCTTGATTAGTGGATAATTTAGCTTTAGCGTGCATAGTATCTACTAGTAGTTAAAGTTTGAAAATGCGTAGTAATTTTTGGATCATCAGCGCGCTGGGCATCTATTACCATCATTACTGCCGGCTGATTATTAACTGAACTACCATCGGCTTGAATAACTGTTGGGTCAGCGTTTGGATAAATATAAAATTGCAAGTTAGTTATTTTAACATTATTTCCGGTTAACAAATTAGTATCTATAGTAATATTACCATTTGTAGATAACTCTATTATATGCGTTTCACCCGTAACCGTGGTAACCGTTAAAAAATCAGTATACGCTGTAGCTGCGGTATAATTAAAACTTTTTCCTTCCCGAATATAGCGCGCAATTTCACTGGTAGCATAAGTTACTTGTTCTTCCAGTTGTTTTTTACGAATTTGCTGCAATGGCCCGCGTAAAAACATAATGAGTAATTGCATAACTGTAACTATAACAATAGCAAACACGGCTGTGGCCACTAACATTTCCACTACGGTAAAACCTTCTACTCGTTTATGTTTATTTAGTAATGATAGGATCGGCATATTTCCAATTATATAATTTTTCAGTAAAAATACGTTCTTGCTGTTCTCCGGCCTGTTGCCATATTACCTGTACCATAACCTGCACACCAATATCAATGTATCCACCGTCAACACAAGTAAGCGCTTCTGCACGCACTATTTCTGCCTGTGTTAAATCAGGTTCATTCGGATTAAAACAAATGGGAAATAACGTTACTAAGCGTTTAAATGGTGTGGCTGTTAAACCGATAAAATCATTGCCGCTGATTTGTAGATAATTTCCAGCCGTATCTTGCCGCACAATGGCTCTAGCATCCGATTCGTTGTCTACCGAAAAATCAAATTTAATAGCTAAATTAGGATCAACCTCGCTAGGTGTCCAAATATAGATAGCACTATAATCAACATTATCTGTGACAGTTTTACCATACAAACCTGTGTTATATCCTAATAAATTACTAGTAGCACTATCGGTAATACCAGCTTCCCGTTTTAGCCAGTTGCTATCGCGCACATAACGCGCCGCCTCGATAGCTTCCTGGCCAAGCTGAGTAGCTCTAGTTTCTGCTAACGCTCTAGAACTAGTAGACCATAAATTTACCAACAACGAAGCTAAACTAACAACACCAATTAAGATAATAGCAATCGCCATTAATGATTCTAATAAAGTTTGGCCGGATTGATTAGGTTGTTTCAACATAATTTATTACTCAATTAACGCGCTAGGATAATATAATGTTACTGGATTTTTTATTTGTTTTGTAGCTACATCTTGAAATACCACTTGAACGTTACCATTACTATTATAAACCGTGCCCCAATCTTTAGCATCAATAGTTACGGCTGTACTATTATTCCCTAAATAAAACATAATGTCTTTAAAAATACCATCTGGTTCAACTTTTGTGTCAAAGTTTGTTGTAGACAAAATAACATCTTCAGTATTAGCTTGGTAACTTGGCGCATTATTTAATTCCGCGTATAAGTTAATGGCCTTGTCCGTGCTATCAATGAACACGCCGTAGGCTTGCGGCGCTTGATTATTACAACACGTTTTTCCTGTTCTGGCATACGTGCGCGCTAAGGTTAAGCTAGAACGATATTGATTCGCCGCTTCGGTAACCAAATCTTCCGGACTGCGCTGGCGAAAACTTAATAACGTAATAGTAGATAACACCGCTATCATGCCCATTACGGTTACTAATTCAACTAATGAAAAGCCTGTTTTATCGCCACACATATAACACATTGTGCATATACCAATAAACTAACGGCGTACCGTATAATAATCCTAACCAAGTGGCCACGCTTAAAAATGTACCAAACGGCAGACGATCTTGCATGGTTTTGCGGCGCCAAATTAACAACGGCACCGCTACTACCGTGCCCAGCGCGTAAGCCAACAATAACGTAACTGTAATATTTGGCCAGCCTACCATAGCCCCCATTAGCGCCCCAAAACGCACATCGCCTCCGCCTACCCATTTGCCACGTGAAATTAAAAACTGCATTAAGAAAAAACCAGCTCCGGTTATTATACCAAGCATTATATTAATAGGATTCATGCCTAATAATAAACCGCCTATTATTGCTATCATAATACCCGGCAACGTAAACCTATCCGGCAACAAATAATATTTTAAATCATACACAAATAACACTATTAACAACGCGCTGTACACGGCATAAATTGTTAATTTAAGCGGCTCTGCCCAAAACCAGGCACCTAGTATTCCAAAAATAATCGCCGTAACGCTTTCCACTACTGGATACTGCCAAGCAATACCAGCTTTACAATGCAAACACCGGCCGCGAATGCCGATATACGAAGCTACCGGAAATAATTCGTACCAACTTAATGTAGTTAAACAAGCCGGGCAGTGCGACCGTCCCAGCCAAGATTCTTTACTGTTCGTGCGCAATATCACCACATTCAAAAAGCTTCCTATACCTAAACCAGCTAATACCGTAATAATAATGATAACTATCGGCCAAAGTAACATGTTTTATATTATACCATATAACACCAAGAGGCCGCAGATCTGCGGCCTCTTTTTCAGATGCTTACTTAATAATTTTTATAAATTATTCAGAAACACAGTAAACATATGGGCCGCTACCATCTTCACAAGTAGCAAATGCATCTGGTGAACTAACCGAGTAAATAACACTAGTAGCAAAATCAGCGTTCGCCCAACCTGGATGATCAGTTGTGGTAGTACTTAAATACTTCGTATCATCATCCCCACTAAGGGCAGGGTTATTATCTTCCAATTTTGATACAACAAAAACATATTGCGTTGCGTCGCCAGAAGTTTGCGATGCACTATTGTTAGAGTAAGCGTAATAATCTGAGGCGTCATTGTCTGGAGCAGCTGGCGCTTGAGTAATAAATTCACCAATACCACCGCTTGCTGCCGTAGTAGTAATAGATGTGTCATTAGCAACAAAAGCTGCCCAGTTGGCCGGATCTGGATACTCGTTGTATTTGTTATAGAACAATTCAATGGCTCCCTGGTATTGTTTAGCGTCGGCAACACGTTTAGTATCACGGGCTTTTCGTTGTGCACCAGTTAAGGACACAATGGCTAAGGTAGCTAACAAACCGATAATCGCGATAACGATTAATAGTTCGATTAGCGTAAAACCTCCTGTTTTTTTATGCTGTTGCATAAGTATGATATAGGCTAATGTTTAATTAATTAATTTATGTGCACATTATAGCATATATGGAAAATGGGGGCAAGGTCTTGAACTATGATTTTTGTGATTATTGAATCACTGAGAATTCTGAAAAATACTGACAATGCTGATAATACAAATTAATTTAATTTTAATATCCGCTTAGTCACAACTGGTATTTCTTTTTGAAAATATTTTTTTACTTGCGCCCAGGTAGTATCAAAAAATATTTCAGGCATTGGATCAATTTCCGCATCTGCAAAATACATTAAACTTTTCATAATATGATGATAATCATGTGCCACCGTAGGATATTGCCTTGCTACACGTAAAATAATATCAAACAGGGATTCACAATGATGTAAATACCAATACAAATCAAAAAAATCACGTTTTTTACCACGTTGGCTAATAGCTATTATTTTCATTACCGCAATATCACGCTTATCCACTATTGCCACATTACCAAAGTACAAAACTGGTTGCTCTGGAATAAAAAATGGATAGGCAATAAAACTAATTTTAGCATTATATAAACGTCCGTACACCGTTCCTTCTTCATTTACATCAGTATGCCAGATAGTTCCAGGAAAGTGTTTTAATAACACCGTTGTACGAAAATCTTTTTTTGGTAGAAAAAAATCAAGATCAAGTGATAAACGATGACCTACTTGTAATGTTAAGGCTGTGCCACCAGCTAAATACCAATCAGTGCCTTTTAACCAAGACTGGTTTGATAAATACTCCAAAGCCAGTCTGGTGTTTTTTGGAATATTATTAAGATGCCAGATTATGTTTTGCTTAGTGCTAGCCATAACAAACGAGTTTTGTCTCGTAAAGATCGTGATTGTTTAGCGACATCGACCAACAGAGTATGAGAGTAAGTCTGCCACATCCAGCGAGCTTCTTTATCTGTACCAAAATCCATAATCCGTTCAATAACGTAACGAGCATGTTTTTTTGGGTTAATAGTTTTTGGATCCACATCCCAAAACAAAGTTTTCCGCCGTGGCATTTTTTGTAACATGTTAGAAGATTTCATACCCTAATTATAGCACGTTTTATGATTTTTTCATAGTCTTCATTTAATCAAACTAATCATAGTTCAAGACAATTTTTACTGCATATTACTACTAGCCGTATAGATTGGCATTAAAATTCCTGTTACCATAATACCAGCACCAATACCAAGAGCAATAATAACTACCGGCTCAATTAAGCTGGTTAACGTAGCTAACATGCCATCAACTTCTCGCGTATAAAATTGCGCCAATTTATTTAACACTTCATCTAACCTACCAGTTTCTTCTCCCACCGTCATCATTTGTGGCATAATTACTGGAATATTTTTATCATGCATAAACACTGTAGCAATAGAATTGCCCCCTTCTACTTCTTTAACCGCTTTTCTAATTAATGTTTGGTATACTAAATTATCTACCACATCAGCAGAAATTTCCAACGATTTAGTTACTGGCACACCACTGGATAATAAACTAGATAAACTAATGGCAAAACGAGTAAGCGCAATTTGTTGATATAATTTCCCCAACACCGGAATTTTCAGCTTCCATTGATCTAAATAATAAGCCCCCTGGTCAGTTCTAGCAAAGGCCGCCACTGCTACAATAATCAAAGCTAACAAAAATAAAATTAACCACCAATAATGTGCTAAAATATAGCTAGTACTTAATAAAATTTTGGTAGTCCAGGGTAATTCAGAACCACTTTGAGTAATAACTTCTGCCAATTTTGGCACTACATAAATCATCATAATAGCACCAATCACAACCATAGCACTGATAATCACAATTGGATAAATCATGGCGCCACGAATGCGACTTTTTAAGCTGTAATCTTTTTCTTTTTGTTCAGCTAAATACTCTAATACTTTATCTAAACGACCAGTGGTTTCACCGGCTTTAATCATGTTTACAAAAAATTGATCAAATATTTTTGGATACCGCGCCATGGCTACTGATAATTTAGCACCGCCTTCTACTGCAGCCGCAATATCAGCCACCGCTAATTTAAACGTTGGATTATCAATTTGTTTGGTAAGAGTTTTTAACGCTCGTACCACCGGAATAGAAGCATTAATTAATACCGCAAATTGTCGGGCAAAAAATGCTATCTCTTTTACACTCACATGTGCCAACCAACTTTTTATGGTGTTAACTAAAATTGATTGCGGTTGTTCTTTTACAGCTATAACAATTAATTGTCGATCTTGTAATAATTGTTGCGCATCACTTAGCGTATTAGCCTCTACCGTGCCACTAACTGTTTGACCGGTTTGATACTTGGCTGTGTAGGTAAAATTTGCCATGGTAATATGATTAAATTATGTTTTAGTGGCATTCCACACTTCTTCTAAAGTAGTTAAACCACGAAATACTTTTATTAAACCATCTTGCCGTAAAGTGAACATACCTTGTCGTTCTCCTTCAACTTGCATAACAGCGCTATCAGACCCTTGTTTTTCGCCAATAATTTTACTAAGTGTTTTGGTGTTTTCTAACACTTCGTTAATAGCAATTCTACCATGATAACCGGTTCCCTCACAATAATTACAACCCGCTCCTTTAAACGCTTTAAACGGTGGAAATAATTTAACATTGGTGGGCAAAAAACGCTTGGGCATTTGTTTTATTTCGGTAATAATTTCCTGTTCCGCGTCTTTGTGTAATTCCACTGGCTGCCGACAATGTTCACAAATTTTTCGTACTAAACGTTGTGCTACCACCACATTCAGCGCACTAGCAATTAAAAACGGCTCTACTCCCATATCCATTAACCGAGGAATCGCTCCAAAAGCATCATTAGTATGCAAAGTAGATAGTACCATATGTCCAGTTAAGGCAGCGTGCACGGCTAATTCAGCTGTTTCGTTATCACGAATTTCTCCTACCATCACTATATCCGGATCTTGCCGCAATACCGAGCGTAACCCCGTAGCAAAAGTTAAACCAATTTCTGGCTTCATTTGTGATTGAGCAATCCCCGGTAAATTATATTCTACTGGGTCTTCCAAAGTAATAATATTTACCCCTTCTTTATTAATAATAGAAATCATGGAATAAAGCGTGGTGCTTTTTCCAGAACCAGTTGGACCAGTAACTAATAATAAACCATGTGGCCGATTTAGGTGTTGTGATATACGTTCTAAATTACGATCTTGAAAACCTAATGACACTAAACTAAGAATACTAGCTGACGTATCTAAAATACGTAATACTACTTTTTCATTATTTAGCAAGGGCAAAGTTGATACGCGAAACTCAATATCCCGTCCATCCACCTTCATTTTAAAACGACCATCTTGTGGTAACCGGCTTTCATCTAATTTTAGATTGGCTAATACTTTAATGCGTGCAATTAACGCTTTATGCACTTTAATGGGTAACACTAAAGAAGTGTGTAAAATGCCGTCTACTCTATAACGTACTCGCGTTTCATCGTTTACTGGCTCAATATGCACATCGGAAGCGGCGCCTTCAATAGCGTGTTTTAAAATTACCGAAATCATTTTCGATACTGGCGCGGTTTTAATCACTTCTTTACTATCTTCTTCCGGTAAATCAAAATCCACATCACCAATATCCGCTGTAGCTAAAGCTTCTTCTACGGCAATATTTAAATTTTCATATTGCTGTAAAACATGTTTTAAACTAGTTACGGTTGTAAGATAATATTTAAAACGCCATTTTTGTTGTTGTCCAATAAAATCCAATACTTCTACCGCGCGATAATCTTCTGGATGTAAGCAGGCTACGCTAACCTCTCCTGCGGCCAATTTAAACGGCACTAATTGGTAATTCTCGGCAGTTTCTTGCGGAATAGTTTTTAATACATCAGCGGCCACCTGTTGTTTTGTTAAATCAATGGCTGGCAACTTTAATATTTCGGCTTTAATAGCTAAGAGCGTTTCTTCGGGCACTAAATTATTTTGTTCAACAACAGTTAAAGCGGCGGCTTTATTATTATTGCTTTGCTGTAAAACCTGCTGAATCTGCTCGGCGGTTAATAATTGTTTAGCTTGTAAGATATCTAAAACTTGTGTAGCAAAATCAGCCCCCATAAATAATTATAAATTGGTAATAAATGGTTGCGCGTTACCATAAGGTGCTAGCGCATAATTTTTAGCTGATTCATTACCAGCTTCATCTGTAGCCGTAACACTATAATAATATGTTATACCGGCTTGCTCAGTACTGTCTAACCAAGTAGTACTGGTAGCAGTGGTAGTAGTTATAACTTCTCCGGCTAAACCAGGCTGTTCCGAACGATAAATATTATATTGCACCACATCGTTTTCCGGAGTAGCTTGCCAAGTAATTTCAATAGCCGTTGGATTAGCAGCGCTAACCTTAACCGCGGTTAAGGCTGGAGCTATCGGTGCTATACTATCAGTAATGGTAACCATATATGTTTCCGATAACGCCGAGGTTTTTACAGAACCATCCGCTAATTGCCGATAAGTTTGTGCCGTA
Source organism: Patescibacteria group bacterium (assembly GCA_041660305.1). Taxonomy (GTDB): domain Bacteria; phylum Patescibacteriota; class Patescibacteriia; order UBA9570; family UBA9570; genus JBAZWO01. The sequence goes on from JBAZWO010000001.1 coordinate 322,070, forward strand.
TAATAATACACTTGATTATTAGTTACGGTATTATCATGATAATTTCCATTAACCTGCTTAACCTTAGTTAGCTCGGTGCCAGGTACATTAACTTCATTAGACCGATAAATAATAATTCCATCATAATCATTCGTTTCTCCAAACCATTCAATAAAGGCTTGCTGTCCAAAACCAGTATCCTGTACTGTTACCATCATTGGTAAAGCTGGCGTTGGATAGGGGTGGGCTCGTGCCGCTAATTGTTCTAAATAAGCCCCTTTATTAAATTGCTTTAAACGATATACTTGCGCCGTAGCTAAAGAATCAAGTGGTAAATTTTTTACAATGGCCGCATTAACCATTTGCTGTTGACTACTTACTTGTCCACTAATCATTTGCTCTTGTACAGCGCTGTATTGTTTAATCCACCAAACTACCGCCGCCAATATTAACAATAGTCCAATTAAAACTAGCGTAGCCCGAGTGATATAAGTGCGTATATCTTGTTTCATGGCGTAGTTAAATTACGTTGATAAACCTGTAATAACAAGGTGAAACTATCGGCTCCCGGACTATATGATAACGAGCTTAATTCTAATATCCGAGCATTATTTTCTAGTTGCTGCAATAATTTCTTAAAATCTTCATAATTAGTATTATTGCCCACGATATTAACCGTTACTTGCGTACGCGTAAAACCTTTTGGCACACCGGTATTATTTGTTGCTCCGCTTGCCGGACTTGTAGTAGGACTAGTTGGTGCAGTATTAGCAATATTAATGCTTTGCACAGTAAAATTAGTCTTGCTAAACACTGCTTCAATTTCGGCAAATAATTGCTCGGTTGTAGCTGCCGGCAAAACCTGATTAACCACCACGAGCAATCGTTTATCCAATTGTTGATAATATTGCTCCATAGTTTTTAAATCTGCTAAATATTGTTGGCGTTGCTCTAACACAGTTACGGATTGTTGGTAAGTTTGCTTGCCAGAATTTTGAAATTTTACATATTGCGGATAAATAATAAAATATCCACCAAATAAAATAAGTACTCCAAATATAATGGCTAAACTATAAGCAAAATATTTATCTACTATTTGATATATTTTATTTTTTGAAATATCCATTATGATAGAAAGTTAATACTTCGGGATTCAGCTGTAAACTAATATTAAATGTTACTACTCCATTATTTACCACTGGAGTTACTGGAACAGTTGCAGCGGTAGTTTTAGTTACAGCTGATTCAACACCACTAGTAGCCGTAACTACTTGAACCGATTGAATGTATTTATCGGCCTGTTTAAAAACTGCTAATTGATGACTAATACTGGCATAATCCGAAGTAACTGCTTGCAATGTAACTACCCCTTTTTCATCCGCATTAACCAAAGTAAAATAAACATTAGGTAATGTATACTGTTCTAATATAGTAAAAATATTAGTCCAATAATGATGTTGCTCCAAGGCCTGATTAACTGTAGTAATTTGGTTAGTTAAATTATTAATATTTTGTTGCAATGGCTGATAAGCTACAATATTAGTTTCTAATGCTGTAATTTGTTCTAAATTAGCATTGGTACGTAACACATAATATGTTTGATAGCCCAATAATAATAAATAACCAACTGCCAAACTCACCACCGCTAACAATCCTGTATTAATTAATTGCTGAATTTTATGAACCAATGGGGTTAAAGTAATACGAAAATGCGGTAATAAATTAATATGCAGTAAATTGGCTGACACTTTATCTGGGTTAGTAGTTTGTCCGGCAAATTCAGCTACATTTTGTGCTCGTACATCACCTAGCTGAGTTTTTTGTGCCACCGCTGGTTTTAAAACAGTTTTATCAACTTTATCACTATTTTTATCACTCAGCTTACTTTGATTATTATTTTGAATAACAGTGGCTGTTGCTTTGTTACTAACTGTTCTAAGGCTAGCCGGTACACCTTTTAATGGAGCTAGTGGTGCTGGTGGTAATGTTTTAATAGCTACCGGCTTTGGCATTGGTACTGGCACAGGAATTTTTGACGCAATAATTGTTGGCGGTGCTGGTGGTGCAGGAATAACACGCAGGGCGGTTATTGTTTGCGTAGTAACACTGTGCGGAGCTGGTTTAATTTTCATTAACACGGTTTTTTCAGGCTTTTTTACCACGTTAATTGGAACTGATTGTATTTTTGGAATAATTGAAATAGCGGGAGTAGTTGTTACAACTGGTTGACTAGCTTGATTAATAATAGGCTGATTAACGGTAGTTTTAGTTAACGGTTGTAACGAAGGGGCTAACTTAGTAGCTGTTTTTTCAATCACTATATCATGAACTGGCATTACATTGGCCTGAGTAAGTGTATTGTTCGCTGTTTGAATAGGAGTAATCTCTGGTTTAGCTTGAGCTTGTGCTTGATTGCTAGCTGGAGCGTTTGACGCTGGTAGAGGACTCATTAACTTTACTGGCACCACTGGCGTAGCTGCTGATACTACATGTTTACGTTTACCTTTAAACCAATCTAACCAACCACGCAAAGAGCGCTTGGATTGATTAGGGGTGGTATATTCCACAGCATAATGCTTCGGCTTAGTAGTAGCTGAATTATTATTGCCGCTTTGTTTTACAAAATTTATATCACTCATTAGACTATAAGCTATTTTATACTATTTCACGCATCGCTAAACCAATGGCCACCGATAAACGTGGGCCAATTTCGCTAAGCACAGATTTTAATTCTACCGGATACACCACTCTAGCCCAAGGATCACCAATTACTACTTTCATATTTAAAACTTGCGACAAATATTGTGGTAAATTAGGTAACCAAGCTGAGCCACCAGTTAGAATTATTTTTTCAATTTGATAACTGCTCTGATTATGATAAAGATTCAACACATACCGAATTTCGTTCACTACTGAGGCTACCATAAATTCAATGCGTTTGGGAATTTGGTTGCCCGTAGCCGTAGACGGAATTAAACCAAAATCACGTTTAAATTGCTCGGCTCTATCTACATCTACATTTAAACTAGTAGCCACGGTTTTAGTAATAGCCTGCCCGCCTAAATCGATGCTACGATTTACTACTGGCACGCTAGCTACTACTACCGAAATATTGGTAGTAGCCGAACCAATATCCACCATCATCATTGGCATTCGATCGTGTCCTACTAATGACCGTTCCATGGCAAAAGCTTCGGTTTCCAAACTAATCAAATTCATTCCGGCCATCTTAAAAATATCAATGTAATGATTCACTAAATCAGCTGGTGCGGCCGTTAATAATATTTTGTGATACTTGCGTGGTTGACTAGTAATTTGTGCCTGATTATTACTATCATTAGCACTAACATTAGCCGCTGGCATAGCCCCAGCCATAAAACCTGGCTCGTTATCTAATAATTTCCAATCCAAGATCATTTTCTCAATCGGCATTGGTACAAATTTTTTCGCTTCCCATTGCACCGCGGCGTCCAATTCCCGCTTGTTCATTTCTGGTAACGTAATAACCGAAGAAAACACCGTGTAACTAGGCAAGGCCGCTACCACATTATTAGTAGTAACTTTGGCTTTATCAGCCACTTGTTTAATAGTGGCCACAATGTTTTGTTTGGCTTCCGGACTGTTAAATTTCAATAACTTGCTCGGCCGCTCAATATAACCATAGGTAACCAATTTTGGCCGCCCTTTATCATTGTGCAATTCCGCCATTTTTAAAGACGAACTGCCAATGTCGATACCAATGTAATTATCCGATAAATGTAATGCCATACTGCGCATTATTATAGCACAAAATATTACTTGGCGTCTATACGTTATTTTATCGTTGGCAAACTTTTGCTTAAATCTTCCAGGCCAGGCGGTGGATTGGTAATTAAGCGGGTATCATAAATAATACGTTCAGAAGCTTTATTACCAGATTCTGTGCCGATATTTTTTCTACCAAAATTAAATTTACGCGCTAATACCAAACCTTTAATTTCCAGCTGCAACGTACTAGGGTCGGTAATAAACGTAGCAATACTATCATCCGTTGGATTATCTAACGCAATATATGCTCCAGCTAATTTTGTTACCGCTGGCTTAATAGTAATTTTACCAGTAGCAATCCAAGCTACGGAAGCAATATTATAAATATTGCTAATTGACGTATCATAATAAAACGAATTAGCCGCTATTTCTAAATCACCTTCTACTACAACAGTACCGGATCCTAACTTATCTGGTGTATTAGCAAAAATTAAATTATTATTAATGATTAACTTATTGTTTATAGCATCTGTTTTACAATAATACACTTTACCGCCTAATGATATATGATTTATAGATAATGTATTTAAGGCATTCATTAATTCAATACAAGAATTATAAGCCGTGCCCTGTTGCTTGGCTTGTTCAATTAATTCACTTACATGTAAATCGCCAATACTGCCTCGATATACTTGTGTACTGTTATTAGTTGGTACATTAACATTTCCATACGCCGGATTTTTGGCATAGTCCGTAGCGTTTTTTTCAGCAAACTCACTAGTAAACCCAGTGATGGTATCATTGGCTTGAATTAAATAAGTGGCATTATATTGTCCAACCGGAGGTGTAGTATTAGCCGTAAAGCCTTTTTTAGCATATACATCGCCATATAAAGTCTGTAACCAAGCTTTGGTAGCACTACTAACATCGGCATCAAAGCGCATCCAGCCTAAACCGCTACCAGTGATAAAATTATTAGCACCATCTGTGCCATTGCCATTCCAACTAAATCCAGAAAACTGCCGAGCTGTGGTGTCATAGTATACTCCATAATTTCCGGTAACATTACCTGAACTATCTTTAACATCGCCACGCAATTTTACCCAACCCCAATCATTAACGTTATACAAATCTTTACCGTGATTACTAATACTTGTCCACCGTGCCCAACCACTCACCACACCCGTACGTTCGTCCCAATAGGCTGTTTTGTCTACAAAATCAGGCTTACTAGTTAAATCTGGCTGAAATTCTAACCAACCTAATGTTTTAGCTTTATCAACAAACACGTCTGATACCGCATAATTCCCGACCCAAGCGAAACCTTTTATTAAACAATTCTCCGCGCAATCATCACCAATTTCTAATTGCACACCGTATTTTGGCGTATCAGTTGCCACTGAATTTTCTGAAGCAAAACTAATAAACCCTACTCCACCACATTTACCTGGCAATAAAACACTTGGTACACAAGTTTCCTCCGCTGCATTGCCAATCCAGCCATAACCTTGGGCATTAGTATATAATGGAAATTGAATTACCTGCCAATACTGGTTGTTTAAATCGCTTTCACCGTTTTCATCACTCCGCCAAAACGAAGCGGTAATTTTATCCTTGGCTGTTAATTGCGTTAACCAACGATTACGCGGAAACTCTTGTCCAGTACCTTTGGTAGTATTAGTAACAAACGCGAATGCTTTGTTGGTAGTATCTACCACTTTTGGTAAAGTAATTTCTTGATCATAGCGTTCGCCATCCGATTCAGTAGAGTTATTTTCAACCACATTTTGCTGCGTAATTACAGTATTTTCCGGAAACGCAATCGCATAATAATTAATAGTGTTTACATATTCACCAGCTTCACTACGAGAAAACTCGGCTGTATTACCACCATCTGTGTTATTACAACCAACTGCTGCCGCGGCTATGCTATCTCCAGTAGTATTATAGGAACAATACAGCCATATCCTGTCTTGGCTGGCATTTAAACTATCAACGGTGGCAGAAACATCGCTAAAATTTGCTGGAATGGCTGTTTCGCCAGCTAGTATTTTTACATTCGAGGATTCAGAAAACGTTACTACTTCATAACGCGCCAAAGTGGTAGCTGTACTACCTCCACGAGCCACCTCTACAGTTTTATTATTTTTTAATTTACCAGTTACTAAACCATTTTTTTCGGTAACTTGCGTATCGGCCGTACGAGAAGATACTAAAACCAGTGAGCGCGCGCTATCAACTATTGGAGTTAAATCGTTTGAATCGGCAAATGATTCTTCATTATTAATAGTAATTTCACCGCGCTGCACCGAAAATTCATCTAGTTTACATTCCACTAACGTATATGATATTTGTGCCGTACCGGCCGTACCAATACGTTCAAACACTAATTCGGAAGCACTGGAAATATAACCACTCACCAAATGATCTGCAGCATTAACCACGTTACTATCTCCCGTACTGTTCACTAACAAAAGCGCTTTGGTAATATTGGTTAACGACTTATCTAAAGTAACAGTCACACTGGTTTTATTTTCTCCGGTATCTGTGATGGTAGTTTCTCCTTGTTCTACGCGGCACTGCGACCAATCAATTAATGGGACACTATTATTGGTAGTCTCTGCCGAACCGGTACCTTTTAGAGCAACACTTTGCAATTTTGGAGTAACCGCTGTATCACTAGTATTAAAAAATAATTTATATTGAATATATTGTTGTTTCATGTTTGCTAAAGCATAATAAGGCGCTCCATCAGCATTACTATCTAAATCATTATAATAAGTACTGTCTCCATTGGGTCCAGTAAAGTTTTCTGTATCACAATTCACATCATCACACACTCGTAATTGCACGCCAAATTGCACTGCCCCCCTCATATACATATTTTCCACCTCCGTTGCAGACAATGCTCGCTTGAACACCGCCACTTCATCCATGTCGCCATAATATTGATTCTTGCCGGAAGTACCAAAGGCTTGCGTAGTGCCGAAACCAAAACGATCACCTTGTGCACCAGTAGGAACAGTAGTGGTATAAACTGACTGGCCGTTTTTATATAGTGTTACTTGGCCACCACTATAGCTAATAGCCATGTGCTGCCATGTATCATAGGTAACTGGCACATTGGTATTGATAAAATAAGGCTGTGTCCAACTACCGTTACTAATGTAATAATTATTTTGATAAATTTGAATGTTTCTACCATTGCTGTTATCACTTAACACAAAATGATAATTTGTGTCGTAATCTGCAACTGTAGCTGGTTTAGTTGGCTTAATCCAAACAGACCAAGTGGTGTTAGGCATAACACTATAGTTTAAATTAAGCCTTGGCGAGCTATAATCGTTACTAATATATTGATTAGTCTTTGTAAACGACGCTCCTTTAGCAAATACTGTATTAATATTTAATGTTGGGCAATTGTAAGACCCTCCCTGTTCAACGCCCAATACAGTTAGTGTGTGAATACCACAGGTAAATTTATTGTTATCGGTAGTGCTAGCTTTATTAACAAATAAATTTGTGTTTTCATCGAGATGCCACAAGCCCACGATATCGTTCATGGACAGATTGTTGCTATAGCCTGTTTCTGAAGCACCAAAATCTGGGAGTGGTTTTTGGTAGGCCTGATAAGGTTGCCAACCTAAATAGTCCCATACCGTATTACTGTAACCAGAATCTTTTATAGAAGAGGTAAACGTACCAGCTGTAACATATTTTCCTAAGCCATCATCAGCTAATTGCAAAAACGCTGTGCCGCCTGTACTAGCAATGTCCGTATCATCATAATCTCCTCCGTCGTTAAAATTATTAGCCGCCGAATCTTCAATATCTGTAGAAGTAGTAATAGTAGCTCCTTGCACAGTAACATTAGATAATACCGGTGTAACACCAGAATCACTGGTAATAAAATCGGCTTTATATTGAATGTATTGGCTGGTATCCATTAATAAATTTTGAAACACTGGTGCCTCGTTAGTAGTATTTCCAGCATCAGTAAAAAAAGATCCACTAGTACCATCTGGCCCCATATAATTTCCTTGGCTACAAGTAGCATCGTTACATGCCCGTAACTGAAATTTTATATCCGCCACTCCCCGCGCATACATATTTTCAATCTCCGCTTGCTCTAGCGTCCGATTAAACACCGCCACTTCGTCCATTTGCCCATGATATTGATTGGCAGTAATGTTTGCGCCAGTATTCCCTCCCAACGTAAATTGGGTTCCTTGTGCCGTAATAGCCGCAACCGTTGTAGAAAATTGTAGTATCCCGTTTTTATAAAAACTAAGTTTTTTATTATCAAATACAACTACTAAATGCTGCCACTTATCATAATCTACTGTCACTGGTGTATATATAAAATTCCAATTACCATAATAAAAAGAATAATAAAGTGATTGGGACGTGGCAGTACTATTTGGCCTATTTATTTGAATACCACGACCAGCATTAGCATCACTAATTACATAGTGTTGCTGACCATCATTGTTACTTGCGGTCGGTTTAATCCAAACTGACCAAGTGGTAGTAGGTAAAGTACTAGGATTTAATGGAGTGGTTATGTACTGTCGCTGCGCGTTAAAATTAACGCTAGTACCAAATTTACCAGTCGGTTCAAGCGCTGGACAATAAGTATTGTATGTTGTCGCGCAAGTGCCATTATTTAACCCCACTAGATTAGCCGTATCTTTAAAAGGGGCTGTAGCTTCATCTAAATGCCACAAGCCCACAATACCGTTCATGGACAGATTGTTGCTATAGCCTGTTTCTGAAGCACCAAAATCTGGGAGTGGTTTTTGGTAGGCTTGTTGTGGTTGCCAACTAAACTTACTCCAATCGGTTACGCCGCCAGAATTTTTAATATTTGAAGTATAGGTTCCTGATAACAATGTTTTATTATTCAGTTCTACCGCGTTAGCAACATTTAATTTAGTGTTACTAGTATAAGCACCGGCATCAAATTCGGCTTTTGTATCATCGGTAGCTAAATACGCCAAACTTAACCTTGGCAACAACACAAACACTAGCCCAAACATGATAATTCTTGCTTTCATTGCAGAAATTATACCATTTTTTGAATGGTTTTGCCAGACCAGAAACGGGTCTTGAACTATGATTTGTCTGATTATGTGATAGACTATGAAATTATAACATTTACGCTAACATGCACATGATTTACATACAAGCGTGAATAGTCGACGGCGCTGAAATATTTATTTTTACCAATCCGCTGCACAAAAACTGGTTGTGCACTGGATTGGTGAGGAGGCGCAGGCAGGACACAAGATAAATTGTGCACGCGCCTCCCCTATCGTCTGCGACTAGCCGTCCTGGCCATTGCAGTTTTGATCGATGTCGTCACCGTAAGGATCGGGGGCGCCGGAGTAAATAGTTGGATCATTGTCATTGCAATCTGCTGCTGGCGACATAGGATCACACGACCCGCTGTAACCATCACCGTCACCATCGGGATCATCTTTGATCCCATTGCAGTTATTGTCCATACCATTACACATTTCTGGTGCCCCTGGATATATGTTCCGGTTATTGTCATTGCAGTCCTGGTTATTTGTTACATAACCATATGGAGTGCTACAAGCTTGTGTAAAAACTTCAGGACTACCATAACTGTCATCATCAGCATCCTGGTAGTATGTGTTCTCCACATCTTCATCCACCTGACCATCACAATCATTATCCATAATGTCACAGCTCTCCGCAGCACCAGGATAAGAGTTAGTATTAGTATCGTCACAGTCATCTGTAGCAGTTACCCATCCTGGCAGCGGAGCACATGCCTCTCCTACTGCCACGGAAGTTCCGTATCCGTCGTTGTCCGCGTCCGGGTAATAAATGGTCTTCACACTATCGTCAACCACGCCATCACAGTCATCATCCATCTCGTTGCAGCTTTCGGCCGCACCAGGATAGACCTGGTCATTCTGGTCATTGCAGTCGCCGTCAGCGACCGAATAACCATCGACATCGACATCTTCAGTATCGGGACAGCCCTCTGCCCCAACGAACACAAACGCCGCCAAAAGAGGCAGCGCCTTCAGCCAGTTTCTCATGGCTTCCTCCTTAAAAAACATTATCTCTATGTAAACAAGTATCCTGAAAAAATTATCAGGTTACTTGGAATTTTTAAAGAACAAAAAAATCCCCTGCTGTATATATAAAAGGATTAACTAAAATAATACTAGGGTATGTTGGCGACGGCGCTGCTAAAAAAACATCATTTTAGCTGTTGTAGTTAATAACCTAACGCCTGGGGATAAAATTTATACCGACGGCGCTAAAAATGTCTGGAACTATTCAATAAATCCACTAGGAACCTCTTCAAGAGATTCATACTGGATTTAGAGGCGGCGGGTTGAAATATATTATTTCAAACACCGGCGCCTCCTTGTTATGGTGAGAAAAAGGGCGGTAAGAACCACCGCCAGACCCAGGGGCGGTCTGGCGGCCGACTGCGTCGTAGAGCACGAGCAGCCGGGAACGGGGGGCGGCGAGACGAACTGATCGTCGTCGCCCGTGGTGTCGTCATCCCCCGCAGTGGCCGGGGGGGTGGGAGAAACGTCCGGAGTCGGCGAGACCTCCGGCGTGGGGGTGGGCGAGTCCCCCGTGGCATCGTCGTCGCCCGTCGAGTCGTCATCCCCGCCTTCAGGGGTCGGGGAGACGGGATCCGGAGTCGGCGTGGCCGTGGGCTCCGGGGTGGGGGGAGGCGAGTCCCCCGTGGCATCGTCATCGCCCGTGGCGTCATCGTCACCCGCCACCGGTGTGGCTGGGGGGGTGGGAGAAACGTCCGGAGTCGGCGAGACCTCCGGCGTGGGGGTCGGCTCCGGAGTCGGACTGACCTCCGGGATGGGGGTGGAGATACAGTCCCCCGCGACCGACCCCTCGTCGGTCAGACCATCACAGTCGTTGTCTATACTGTCGCAAACTTCGGGAGCTCCCGGATATGTGTCCGGGTCGTCATCCCGACAGTCCCCAGTTGCACAACTAGGGTAGTCTGCCGAACACGACGACCCGTAGGCTCCCCATCCGTCGGCATCCTCATCGGTCCAAACGGCCGACGCGGACGGGACGACGTATAGTGCTCCGAGAATCGTAAGGATCATGAACAAGTGCTTCATGGTCCCTCCTTATCTTTGCCAGCCCTCTTCACCGTATCCTGCACCATGCAAGAATTCAGATCAGAAAGCTGGACTTGTTGAAACAGAACATACTACCTCTATCACCCCAGCCCCCTTTCCCCTAAACAGGGGAAAGGGGGAATAAAAAAATAGAGCTTTTATATTCCATGTCTTCAATAATACCTCGTAATATAATGCTATGTTTTCAATGTGCAAAACTTACATGTATATCATATTTCAACAAATTTGTCAATACCAAAAAAATGTTAGACTCCTCCAATTTTAATTATACGGACAAACCGCTTTTAAACGCAAGCAAAAACGTATGTTTTTTACACAGTTTACGCACTATATCGGAAACCACTGGCCGATATCAATATTGATTTAAAGTCTGACAACTGCCTGAACTGGACGGAACACTTAATGATCCTCCATTATTACTCACCTTCACGCAATATACATTACCATTATCATCCATTATATTAATACCTTTATACGCCCACGGTTGACCATAACTGCCACTGCCTTGGCCGGAAAAAAATCGGCGCAAACTAGTACCAGTTGAATACCAAATATAAGTACCGTCAAATTCAATATCACCGATAATAGTACCATTAGCAAGAAACTTATTTTCTGAACTAACATTGGAATCACTTGGTAATAAACGTTGCAAATAATTTTCAGTATTAAACCAAATATAACTGCCGTCAAATACTAGGCCATTTGGTTTACCGTAAATTGTATTGATTTCTTGAATATCAATATTATCAAACACATTAACCTTATTTAAACTACCATTGGAACCACCAGAACCATTGTTTTGCATGGCTACCCATAAATAATGGCCATCAAACGTCATACTTTTGGCTGTTTGTTGCTTTGTGGCAGAAGTATTGTATGGTAACGTGTAAGTCAGTTGAACACTGCTAGTAAATGGGGTATTTTTAAAGTCAGTTACATTCATCTTGATTATTTTATCATTAGTAGAAGACATGTCTACTAAAGCATATAAATCTGTTCCATTTAAAATAAATTTTAAAATACTACCCCCCGCTGAAATATTAGAATCTGTATAAGCTATTAAATTACTGGCATTTGTACTATAAATTCTCCCATCAGATGTACCAATAACATAATAACCATCTTTAACATATAAGCCAGTTGTAACAATTTTATTAAGTAATGAGCTAGGAGAAGATGCTGCTACACTAGATTGTACACCTGATTTTGATAACCAGTTATATTTAACCACACTACCAGTACTACTCCAAAACATAACTCCCTGTACACCTTGTACACCAGCTGCTATTAAATTACTAGTTGTTCCTATATTAGAAAAATTATAGTCTTTTATTAATTGTAAATCTAATGGATAAAAACGAGATAATGTAGCATTACTACCAGAATTAGCTAACACAAATAATTCTGAACTATCAAAGAAAATAGATTTTGTGCCTGTAAGTGTTTTATCAATACCAAGTGTTTTAGAATCCAAAACACTTGTATCTAATACTGAATATTTTTTTGTTTCAATTAACCTATCGGCTACAATCTGCCCCTCAAATTTCCCCGCATATGTTTTACCTTTGCTATACAATCCAATTCCACCTTCCGATTTTGCTTCCACGCCATAACTAGTACCACCAGAACTGCCGTATACGCCAGCTTTAGGATTGTTTACTGGCGCGTAACCCCATATTCCATAACCATCCTTTGATGCTTCACCATATACACCTGCTTTTTGAGCATTACCACCAGTAACTTTTCCTACTATTCCATAGCCACCTACACCGCTAGTAGAATCATAACCTGTCCCTTCTGCATATAAACCGTTAGCATATAAATCATTGCCTTTAAAATAACCACCAAAACCACCACGACCATTAGCAATACCATACACACCATAATTACTTCCTATACTATCAACTCCAATGGTTCCCGATGCAGAAATCCCAACCGTATTACCTTGCGCTATTACAGCTGATCCTTGCCAACTAATTGCTTCTACCCCTGTATAACCAAAAAAATGTCCACCTACTGATTTTGTATTATCTTGATTAGCTTCCCCTTGCACTCCATAAGAATCACCGTCTGCACTATTAGATACTCCGTACACCCCTACTCCAGCATAGCTAGAATCAGCTTGTCCTTTTACAGCTTTTTGATAATCACCTATTGTAGTTCCTAATACTCCAGGATTGCCATTACCATGCACACCAGGAACACCAGAACCATACACTCCAGCAACCATGCCAATAGCAACACCTTGTACACCATAACTGTCTCCAGTACCTTCACCATAAACAGCTGCTTTATCAGTAGAATCACTTCTACCATAAACACCATAATTAGTATTGCTAAATCCTACTATTCCTATACCACTGTCTGATTCACCAAACACTCCCATACCACTTGACGTACTTTTACCATATACACCAGCCGCGCCAAAACCAGATCCACCGGCTTCGCCATATACACCATAATTCCAATCCGTACCGGAATTTTTTCCATATAAACCAGCTATATTTCCGTAACCAACTATTCCATATCGAGCACCACTACCTTCAATACCAATACCATTATCGTCTGAATTATTACCAATAATTACACCACCAGTTGAATTTTTTGCATTCACTTGCAAAACACCACTCATGCTATCCCCTGTTGTATTCACCCAAATATCCGAAATACCAACCGCGTTACTAGGTAAAGTACCATATACTTCTGCATTATTTTTTTCCGCTTGTGTACTACTGTCATTAGCCCATTTATTTAAATCCACTGCCGGCGTACTACCACCTCGTACAAACTTAGATGACGTTAAATCATCATTAACCATACCATCGCTAACTGAATTGCCGGGCAATATTAAATACCAATTATAATCATAATCACCGCTGTTGCTGTAAGTAACATAATAAGGTTCGTCTGGATAGGCGCTAACAGCGTATGGATAAGAATATAGCGTGTTAATATCAATTGTTGTGTTTTTGTAAGGCAATAAACCAAAACCACTTTGCGCGGTAATACTCCCCAACTTCGTCTGCCTCGCCTCCGAAACATTTAATGGCGCCGAAATATTGCAGCCCTCGGCACCTGGATCCACTGCCGGATCACAGGTTGGCTCCTGCCAAGCGGCTAAAACACCACGCTGTACACCAAACAAAATTACTAGTGTACTAATCGCAAATATTAATGTAATTTTTTTCCAAATCATTAACCGCATTATACAATATTTTCTATTTTTTTACAACTGGAATTTCCAATGCTTGAATCACAGATAATACAAATTTAATTAATTGAATTTATCTGCCCGCCTAGCCGGCGAGGCTGGTGTCATCAGAAATTTTATCAGTGTAATCAGTGTTTCTAGCATTTTTTGACAATTCTCCACAAAAACCAGTATAATGAGCTTAGTAATTAGTTTTTAGTTATAATAATTAACCGTAATAAACAATATGATTGGATTATATATAGTAATTGGCTTAATCGTTGTAATAGCCGCTTGGTTTATAGCTGTATACAACGGTTTAATTCGCTTACGTAACCAGGTAGACGAAAGCTGGTCCGACATCGACGTGCAATTAAAACGCCGCCACGATTTGATTCCAAATTTGATAGAGAGCGTAAAAGGCTACATGAAACACGAACGTGAGTTATTGGAGAACATTACTAAAGCTCGTAGCCAAGCCATGACCGCGCAAGCTGGTGGTAATGCTACCGAATTAGCCAAGGCCGAAAATACCTTGGGTGGTTTGCTCGGTAACCTACGCGTAGCCTTTGAAGCTTACCCCGATTTGAAAGCTAATCAGAACATGTCTAAGTTAATGGATGAATTATCGGATACGGAAAATAAAATTCAAGCTTCCCGCCGCTTTTACAACGGCATGGTACGCGATTTCAACACCAAATTACAGGTGTTTCCTACCAATATGATTGGTAACATGCTTGGCTTTAAAGCCCGTAATTTCTTTGAACTGGAAGATGTTAGTGAACGAAAAAATGTGGAAGTGAAATTCTAATGAACATTTATCAACAAATTGAATCCAACAAACGCCGCAGTGTTTTATTAGTAATACTGTTTATTGTGTTTATTATCGCCTTAGGCTACACGTTTGCGTATATTAATGATAGCCCGGGGTTATTGCTATTAGCGATACCAATTTCTATTATCATGTCGCTGACTAGTTATTATAGTGGTGATAAAATTGCCCTATGGAGTAGTGGCGCGCAAGGACCAATTAAAAAAGAAGCTAACCCTTATGTGTACCGCCTAGTAGAAAACTTGTGCATTACCGCCGGTCTGCCGATGCCAAAGATTTATCTTATTAATGATAGTGCGCCAAATGCTTTTGCTACCGGCCGCGATCCACAACACGCCTCTATAGCCATGACTACCGGCATTATTCAGCTATTAGAAAATGAAGAACTAGAAGGTGTAATTGCCCATGAATTATCACATATTAAAAATTACGATATTCGCTTAATGATGATTGTAATTATTTGTGTAGGCATTGTAAGCCTGTTAGCGAATTGGTTTTTACGCTTTAGTTTTTTCGGCCGCGGTGGTCGCCGTGATAAAAATGGCGCGGGATTAATTTTTATGTTAATTGGTGTTATACTAATGATACTGTCGCCGTTAATTGCCAAATTAATCCAGCTAGCGGTATCACGTAAGCGCGAATTCCTAGCTGATGCTTCCGCAGTATTATTAACCCGCTATCCAGCAGGCTTAGCTAAAGCGCTGGAAAAAATATCAGCCGCAGCTCAACCACTGCAACGCACCAATCCGGCCACCGCCCATTTATTTATTGCTAGCCCATTTGGCGCCACCAAACATAGTTGGCGCAATTTATTTTCCACGCACCCACCTATTAGTGAGCGTGTGAAAGCCTTAAGATCTATTGCCTAATAAAAATTATGCCTCGGACTACCACCCACCAAACCATGTTGCCCTTTAGTACATTATTACGTAACGCTCTGTTGTTATTTGAAGAAAAAATCATGCTGTTTGTGGCAGTTACAGCTATACCATTATTCGTGAGTTATGCTATTTATTGGTTATTACTAAATAAAATCATTAACACCTTAGCTACTGTTCATTCTGTAGAGCAACTGCAAGCCATGTTTTCTTTAAATAGTTCTACTACTTATTTAAGTAGCGCTGCTTTTTTAGTAATCGCTTTAATAAATATCTTTGGTTTAATAGCCAATCCAATTGTTGCCTCGTACAATAAACATATCACTTGGAAAACCATTATTCCAGAATCCGCTAAATTCTTTTTTAGCTACATTGGTTTAACCATTTTAATTAGTTTAAGTTTGTTTGGCATATTAATAGTTAGTTATCTGGTTTGTACTATTATTGCTAGCATCTTTGGTTATATTAATCATAGTTATTTAAATACTGTGTTCTTTTTACTTATTCCATTAGTGCCAAATGTACTAGTGTTATTTAGTGGCATTTTCTTTGTGTTTGCGCCTTTTGCGTTAGTAACCAATCAAGCTGGCGCCTGGGCGGCTTTATTAACTAGTTGGCGCCTAGTAAAACAACATTTTTTTGGCATAGTGATACGTTTAGGATTAATATTAATAATACTAATATTACTTACTACGCTTTTGCAATTTATTCCCTTGGTTGGCTGGTCATTAGCTATTCTTATTAGCAATATTACTTTAACTGTATTCAATTATACCTTGTATTTGCATCTCACTACCAATGAATAAATGGCTTTAGATATTTTAAATAAATTTACCAATCATTTAAAAAACACGCTGGTAGAAGCAATTAATGTTTCCATTCGCTTAAAACATCCTCAAGTATTGCCAGTACATTTATTAATTGGTTTAAGCAAACAAACCGGCAGTATTGCCACAGAAATTATTAATCAACACAAGCTTACTACTAAAACTTTACAGCCTCATTTAGAACACATGCGCTGGATTAACCAGCAACGCATGTATACCCTACCACAATTATCTGCTGAAGCAATTCGCATTCTAGAACACGCAGCTGTAATTGCCTTTGAATGTAAACACAAGTATGTTGGCACCGAACATCTGTTGTTAAGTTTATTAGATTTAGCTAATGACCAATTAACTCATATATTTAAAGCTCATCAGGTAAATTTAGAACAGATCCGTAAACAAATTATTAATATATTAAATAGTACTTCGCGGTTTCCGGATGTGGCTAATTTATTTCAAGAGGATGCTGAAGTGGTAGTAGAAACTGCCACTGGAGAGCAGTTGTCTCCCCGCGCTGTTACTAATCTGGGCACACCGGCTTTAGATTTTTTCTGTGTTAATCTAACCGATGCTACCATTCAGAAAACTATCGATCCAGTAATTGGCCGCTCGGCCGAAATTGAGCAATTAATTCATGTATTATCTCGGCGCACCAAAAATAACCCTGTACTATTAGGTGAGCCTGGCGTAGGCAAAACCGCTATTATTGAAGGCTTAGCCAAACAAATTTTACAAGGCAATGTACCGGCTATATTATTACGTAAAAAAATTTACCGCTTAGATTTAAGCTTAGTGGTAGCCGGCTCTATGTATCGTGGTGAATTTGAGGCTCGCTTTAAACAAATTATTGAAGAATTAAAAATTCATACCAATATTATTTTATTTATTGATGAAATCCACACTATTATTGGTGCCGGCGGCTTAGGCGCCAATGCCATGGACGCGGCTAATATCTTAAAGCCTGGTTTAGCGCGCGGCGAAATTCGCTGCATTGGTGCTACTACTATTAATGAGTACCAAAAATACATTGAGTCCGATGCTGCGTTAGAGCGTAGGTTTAGACCAATTTACGTAACCGAACCAAGCAGTGCTGAAGCTATTACCGTACTGCAAGGTATTAAAAACAGCTACGAAAAATTTCATCGCGTAACTATTTCCAACGAAGCTATCACCGCAGCGGTTAATTTTTCTACTCGTTACATTCAAGATAAATTTTTACCAGATAAAGCTATTGATTTAATCGATGAAGCGGCCGCTCGTTATAAAGTTACTACTCCTACTAACCCTTTAGAAAAAAACCTACTAGCTTTAGAACAACAACTAGAAACCATTCAAACCCAAAAATTAACTTTAGTAAAACAAGAAAAATTTGAGCAGGTGTTGGCTTTAAAAAAGCAAGAAAAACAGCTTAAAGACCAATTAGCCACTGTACATAATAAACTAACTGCTACCCAGCCGGTTGTACATGGTATTATTACCGCTTTAGATATTGCTCAAGTAATTGCGCAAAATACTGGCATTCCTCTGCCTGAATTGGTTACTCCAGAAAAAAAACGTTTACTTAATTTACAAACCGAATTAAATAAGCGCGTCATTGGCCAAACCGACGCTACTGCTCTAGTAGCTAAATTAATTCAACGTTCCCGCACTGGTTTAGCTAGGCCAAATCGCCCAATTGGTTCGTTTATGTTTTTAGGGCCCTCCGGCGTAGGAAAAACGGAACTAGCTAAAACACTGGCTAACCAAGTATTTGGCAGTGAAAAAAATATGTTGCGCCTAGACATGTCTGAATTTTCTGAAAGCTTTACCATCTCAAAATTAATTGGTGCGCCAGCCGGCTATGTTGGCTATAAAGACGGCGCCAAATTAACCGATCAAATTAAACATAAGCCCTATGCTTTGGTACTCTTTGATGAAATTGAAAAGGCTCATCCTGATGTTTTTAATATTTTATTACAAATATTAGATGAGGGTACTTTAACTGATGCCGCTGGTAAAAAAATTAACTTTAAAAACACTATTATTGTCTTAACTTCCAATATCGGTTTACAACATTTTCAACAGCAGGCTGCTTTAGGCTTTCAAACAAAAACCACCAACAAACTTACTAATGAAAAAATAACTAAACAAGTAACCAGTGAATTACATGATGTGTTTAAGCCAGAATTTTTAAATCGCATCGATAATATAGTAATATTTAAACCACTCACAAAAACTAGTTTAATTAAAATAGTCACTTTACAACTTAACGAATTGTTTGCCCGAGCTAAAGACCAACATATTTATTTAACCGCTACTCTAGCGTTACACCGCCACCTGGCTAATATTAGCTACACGCCAACTGAAGGAGCCCGCGCTATTCATCACCATATTCAAAACGATATTGAAAATGTCCTCGCCGAAAAAATCCTTAAAGATGAAATTAAATCTGGTGATAAAGTTACTATAGATTTTAAACAAGGGAAAATAGTGTTTACGAAAAAATAAATCCTACCTCACCTCCCGGCCTCCTCTCCTCTACCTTCCATCCCCGACCCTTCCCTCCTATAAAGAGGGAAGGGAGAATTACGAAATTATTCCCTCCTGCCTTAGAGGAAGGAGGGTTAGGGAGGAAGGTAGTTTTAAGGAGAAGGGGGCTAGGGGGAGAGGTAGGAAGTTTGCTAATCTAAAAAAGATTTGCTAAAATAGCTTTAATTGAGCGCTCATTTTGTGATGGAAATGAAGCGTTTTTTTATTTATGTTAAATTGGCTCTTAGATTGGATTTTTCCCGTCCGCTGTTTAGGCTGTAAACAGTGGGATGTTTGGTTATGTAAACACTGTTTAGCTACACTACAACCAAATAATCATTCTATACATTATCGCTTATTAAATATACCTGCTGGTATTAAAAATCTTTACTATTTAAACCGTTACCAACACTCTTTATTACAGCTAGCTATTCATACTTTAAAATACGATGCCGTTTTTAAGCTAAGCGTACCCTTAGGTAATTTATTAGCCGAACTATTACCAAAAGACGCTTATTATGATTATGTTATACCTGTGCCAATTCATCCACAACGTTACCGTGAACGCGGCTTTAACCAAAGCACGTTATTAGCCAAACAACTACCTTTTACATTAAATGAACAATTAAAACGTATCCGCTATACCACCGCGCAAGCTAATCTAAAGCGCGCTGAGCGTTTAACCAATATGAATCAGGCCTTTTATTATTACCCAACTATTCCTTTAATCAATAAAAAAATCTTATTAATAGATGATGTATATACTACTGGCACCACCTTAAATACTTGCGCTAATATATTATACAAACACAACGCTAAGCAAGTAGATGGCTTGGTGTTAGCGCTAGACTAAAACCAATAAATATATTACAATGTAATTATCTATGGCTGTTGGACATAATACAAAATATGGCAAGATTTTAGCTGAATGGCAAGTGCCAGAATATATTAAATATCAGCACTTTTTTGGCTGGTATTTAGGCGCTGGCTTAATTGGCGGTTTTTTCTTTATTCACGCTTTAATTAATCGCAATTTTCTGTTTGTAATCATTATCGCTTTGATAGCTCTGATTTCTTATTTGCATGAGCGTAATGAGCCAGCCTTAATTGAATTACTTATTACTGAAGATGGCCTAGTATTTGGTGAAAAATTTTATCCTTACCGAGAATTTACATCTTTTTGGATTGTTTATGAGCCACCTGACGTGAAAACACTTTACTTTACCAATAATAAAACCTTACGTTCAGAATTCCCAATTCACCTGGAAAATCAAAATCCCATTACCATTCGTCAACTTTTGTTAAATTATTTACCAGAAGATATTGAAAAAGAAGAAGAGGCCATAGAAGAAAAACTTGGTCGCGCCTTCCGCATTTAGTTTATTAATTACTTGGGTTTACATAAAATACTTTATTTGCTAAGATAGCGCTGTTGTTTATGTTAGCCCTGGTAGCTCAGTGGATAGAGCATTCGGTTGCGGTCCGAAGGGTCGCAGGTTCGATTCCCGCCCAGGGCACATTTAAAACGTAGAGACGCATTGCAAGGCGTCTCTACGTTTTTTTTAAATTTATGTTTTTTTGGTTGATTTTCGGTTACTTTTATAGTAAAATTACTATAATCTTATGGACATTACTGTACAACAACAATTAGGCAGAACTTTGGCGGCACAGCGTCAACAAGATCGCCAAACTTGGTTAGATAATGAGTTAAACGAAGACGCTGCTACCACTAAACCGCCGGCCTGGTTAATAAAACAACAAACTACTCAACAACAGTTAGCGCAACGTTTAACGAATCATTTTCAACAATTACTGCAACAATTGCCTGTGGTAGCTAATACAAATAACTTAGCTGCTAAACAAACATTTTTACGTACCATTACAACTGAACTAGCTAAAATATATTATTTACGTTTGCGCATGGTAGAACTAAACGATCAATTAACTCCTGCAACCAAACAAGCTCGCTTACAGCAACTAGCGCAAGACTGCCAACAGCAAGCTCAAACTATTATTAATTTATTAGGCTAACTTCTACTTATGGAACAACCTAATAATCCACTAGCCAATTCTGAACAAACCAATCCAATTGTAGACCATCTGGAACAAGACATGGCTAATTTATTAAATAAAGATGGCTTGAATATTCGCTTGCCAAAAGCAGCCATGTTAAGCGTGCTTAAAAAAGCTTTAGGCCAGGTTAAGTTAACGCCAGAAAATATTACTAAATTAGAAAATGCTCACGTGCAACTAGCTGTTATTAATAAAATAGCCTTAGCTGATTTAGCTAATCGAGTGGCTAATGGCATGGGCGAATCATTAGATGAAGCGCCACCAGCTGGCGTAACCGAAGCCGTGCAGGCTTTGCCAAATCAATTTAATTCTTTTGGCAACATGCCTGATAATCTACCAACCATGGCTATGCCTGCTACTTCAAGACCGCCTACAAATTTAGCTCACCAAACTCAACCAAGGCCAAGTAATGATATGGCTATGCCCGGCGAAGGCGTTGGTGATGATGAACCAACTCCTAATAAACCGGCTGCCGGCCAACAAGCAACCACACAACCAACTCAACCAGCTAACGCCCCGGCCAATTTCCCCGGCTTAAACGCTCCGTCTGCTCAACCGGTAATGCCTACCGCGCAACCTGGCGCTGATAGCAGCTTCCCTTATCAAGGCACGCCTGAACAGCAAAAACAAGCCGAACCGCCTTTTGCTCAAAATGCATTAGCTAATCAAGACGCACAGCCTACTCCTCCACCAACTGCTGGATCACCCACTCCAGCTGGTGCCACTAATACTCCACCTCCTGGTACTCCGCCACCGGCTGCCGGTGCACCTGGCACGCCTAATAATCAACCGGCCGGCGCCACTTCTAATGCCGCTAATCCTGCAACACAACCACAGGCCCAAACCGGCGGCCAACCTACTGCTGGAACAACCCCTAATAATAACACAGCTACTCAAAAAAAAACCAAGCAAGTTGGCCCAATAGGTAACCTATTCAATCGTATACATAGACGCGGAAAAATAAATGCAGTCAATACAAAAATTAAGGATACACAAAATAAATTAAAAGATGTATCATTTCAGTTTGCTACAGAATACTTTGTTATTGTTTGTTTTAAAGAATTACTAGATTTTTTAATGACACTATTAGATGCTACCGGCTTCATGATTATTATTTGCACGGCTATTAGTGCCGCCTGTGGCTCTGTAATCGGCTTAATTATTTGGTGGCAAACTAAAACTTGGAAAAAAGAAGTATTTAATAATAAAATAGCGCTCCAAGCTATAGTAGCTTTTCTTTTAGAGTTAATTCCTATTATACAATTACTACCATTAAATATTGCTATGGCTTACGCCTTAACTATTCAAACCGAACGGCGCAAAAAACATCATGAAAATAAATTAGACAAACTACAAAAAGAAAAACATAAGTTAATCAATCAGAAAAAAATATGATGCTGACCGGCCTGCACGGCGTTGGCACGGCTATACAACAAAAACTGCGCCGGTTAGCTATTACTACTTTAACCGATTTGTTATATCACTTTCCGGCTCATTACGAGGATTTTTCAAATATCACCGCTATTACTGCTTGCGCAACGGATCAAGCCGTTACCATATTAGGCACAATAAAAAAAATTAGCACACGGCGTAGCTGGAAACGGCGCCGGTTTACCATTACCGAAGCTACCATTACAGATGCTAGTGGTGACATGAGGGTAATTTGGTTTAATCAAGCATATATTGCCGAACAACTACCGGCCAACACTTTGGTTTATTTATCCGGAAAAATAACCCTTTACCAAAAAAAATTAGTGCTTAATAACCCTGTTTATGAACTATACAAAACCGAAACGGTTCATACGGCCAGAATTGTACCGCGTTACGCGTTAACTACCGGTTTAACCCATAAACAACTACGCTATTTTATAAAACAAGCCCTACAAATACAAACTACTAATTACTCCATTATTAAAGACTGGCTACCAGCTAATATATTAGATCAATATCAATTACTGCCCATTACTCAAGCTCTGCAAGCCATTCATTTTCCAAATAGCTGGGCAGAATTAGAGCAAGCCAAATATCGTTTAGGGTTTGATGAATTATTATTAGTACTGTTATTTGTACAAGCTACGCGCGCTAGTTTAGCTAAAGAAACGGCTCCTAGTATCCCGTTTGCCAAAACGCCTACTAAAACATTAGTGGATCGGCTCCCTTTTCAGCTCACGAATGATCAACGCGTAGCTGCTTGGGATATTATTAAAGACTTACAGCACACTACGCCCATGAACCGCTTACTAGAAGGCGATGTGGGCTCTGGTAAAACCGTAGTGGCCGCGTTGGCTATGTACAACGTAGCCCTAGCTTGTTATCAAGCCGTGCTTATGGCGCCTACTGAATTATTAGCCGAACAGCATTATCACACGATTAAACAATTATTTAGCCATACTAATATTAACGTGGGCTTGTGGACGCGTAGTAAAAAGATTGCTGCCTCGTTTCCAAGCGTCCTACCTCACCCCCCAACCCCCTCTCCTCTGAGGAGAGGGGGAGAATTTCTCCCTTCTCCTTTGAGGAGAAGGGCTGGGGATGAGGTAGGTAGCGGCGAGATTATTATTGGCACCCAAGCTTTGATTCAAAAAAATGTTCATTTTCCAAAATTGGCGTTGGTGGTGGTGGATGAACAACACCGTTTTGGTGTTACCCAACGACAACAGCTAAAACAAGTAGCGACGCCCCGCGGGGCGTCTCTACTGACCCCTCATTTATTATCCATGACCGCTACGCCGATTCCCCGATCACTCGCCTTAACTATTTACGGTGATTTAGATTTATCATTATTAGCCCAGCTCCCAAAAAACCGTAAACCTATTATTACTAAATTGTTTTCCACTGAACAACGTTTAGTTTTACAAAAAATTATTACTGAACACTTAGCTAATCAAGCGCAAATTTATGTAGTAGTACCAAGAATTGAAGAAAAAGATGACGGCGCTCGTTCTGTACAGACTGAGTATAAACACTGGCAAAAATTATTTCCAAATTATCGAATAGCTTATTTACACGGCCAATTGCCAACCGAAGAAAAACAAGCGGTTATGGAGCAATTCCGCGCTGGAAAAATTGCGGTGTTAATAACTACCACGGTAATTGAAGTAGGGGTAGACGTACCTAATGCTACCGTAATGATTATAGAAGGGGCTGAACACTTTGGTCTAGCGCAGCTACATCAATTACGCGGTCGCGTGGGACGCTCACACCAACAATCCTATTGCTATGTTTGTACTGACGTGGCGTATCCCATAAAACGTTTGCAATATTTTGTAAAAAATCATAATGGGTTTGCCTTAGCAGACTACGATTTAAAACTGCGCGGCCCCGGCGCTGTCTACGGCGCCATCCAATCCGGCTACTTCAACCAATTTAAAATAGCTACCTTAAGTAACACCAAACAACTCCAACAAGTTAAAGCCGCTGCCGCCACACTTTACCCAAACATTAAACGCTACCCCGCTTTACACGCCAAACTGCAACACATGATAAAGCGGGTGCATTTAGAGTGATCACGTACAATCATCCGCTGAATTAGCTGTATTATAATCAGAACAATATGGTTCTGTATAAAGTTTGTTTTCATCAGGTATGCCACGTGAAAAACCGCAACCTTGATCGGCATTTTTACAACCTAATTCTTCATATTTATCATATCCATTAGGACATTTATCCACCGTACTATTTGTTGTGCATGTTGCAAAAGTAGTATCTCTATTAGCAGAATTTAAACAATAATAATTAGCCGACACTCTTTCAGGCATATCGCTCCTTTTATAAGCCGGATTTAATAGAACACATTTATTCATTTTATTTGTGGCACCAACATAATTATCGCCACATCGTTGTAAATAATTAAAATGCCACCATTCTCCGGAATCACGAACAAATTTTCCACCAGATAATTGCTCCATAATTTTTTTCAACATATCCTGATTAGCTTTTAAATCTTCTTTATCAGGATTACCACTTCCTCCCGGACCGCCATTATTATACATAGCCGCTCTATAGTCTTTAGATGAAAAACCAGCTGAAGGAGCACCTTCTAACCATAAATCCAGAGCTACTCCTGATTCATGTTTACTAGTGCATACAGCGCTGGCTGGATTGCATGTTCTACAATCAGTAGTACAACAACCAACGCCAGCCGTACAACCTTCGGCTTTTGCCTTAAGATAACAGTCGCGCAGCTTAACTTGACTTTCATGTGACCGATAAGCACTACCAACACCAATTTTACAAGTAGGACACAACGCTGCCTGTCCATAACCTGCACCGTTACGCATAGCATCAGTAATTTCTTCTAACCCATCAGCGACTGATTTACATGCTTGTAATCCATTACCAATTAATCCTGCCGTATTTGGTATAGTTACAATAGGAGTTGGTACTGGTGTATCACAATAAGCATCTTCTGATTTTGGAACAATCTTTAACACCGCTAACTTCATGTTCACAAAATTAGGATTAATCAAATATAAGATACTGTAGGAAAATAAGGCTAAGACTAAACCAATCACAGCGGAAGTAATGAGTTCTTTGCCTTGAGTAATGCTTTGCTCATTACCAGCGGAAGTTAACCACATTACTCCACCGGCCATAATTAACACCGTAGCAATAATGCCTACTAAGCCTAAAGCGTAACGATAAACCAAGTTAATATATTGGCCTAAATTAGTTATGGTAGTTTGGGTACCTAGTGGTTGTTCTAGGGTGTATGGTTCCACTAAACCACCAATGTATTCTTCATCAACGGATTGCTTTGGATCTGATCCATCTGACGCTAGCACTAAACTAGGCAACAAACAAAACCAACATAGCACAATTAATAATAATTTAGTTTGTTTTAAAAATTTATAATAAAAATTACTTACTAATAACAGCATCTATGGTTTTAGTTAATTGCTCAAGAGTTAATGGTTCGCTATACATAGCATCATTTACAAACAACGTATGCCTATTAGTAACACCTAAGGCTTGGCCATTATAATAGGCGTAATTAATCATAGCTTGATAGCGTTTTTCGTTCACACATGTTTCTAAATCAACACTACTGGCTCCGGCACTAGATAATTTAGTATAATCTAATGCTGTATTCGCTTTAGCTACAGTAATAATATTTTGTGTACTATTCCAAAACTTATCTTGTTCATCTAAACAATGAATCGCTTGTGTTAAATTCGTAGCTGTATCCGTATAATCTTTCCATACGAGCATTAATTGTGAATATTGCTTGATTAAATCATTTGCCCAAGTTAAGTATTGCTGCGTAGTAGCATCATTAATATCACCATAAATAATTAAAAATACTTCTGCTTGTACATTGCCTAATTTTGGATCCAAGTCCGAAACAAATACTTTAGTTTTGCGATTGATTTGTTGTTGATTAGTAGGTACTGTGGTAATTAATGGATCTGGTAATATAACCTTATTTTTGTTGGTAATTGTGTTTGTACTATTAATCTTATTGCCTAATAATAGAAAATCCCTATTTTTAATAGCTGGTAACATAATAATTATCACAAAAAAAGTACACAAAATAATTCCAGCTAAAATTAAAAGAATATAAGGAATGATACGCTTTAACATATAAGTACTATTATAGTATTATTCTATATTAAGATCAAACTTTGCTACATGGCATCTTTACATTTAGGTTTACTAGTATACAAATTACTAACACCGCCATAATTCTTGACGCTGGAAAAATCCCAAAATGGTATATCGTCTGCACTGGGAGTATCATACATACAAGGCCCTGTGTCTTTAAACATTAGAGTAAAATCAGCTACTGTGGGACACACAATATTAGAACCACCACAAATAGCGTAACTATAAACTGTATCTTTATCAGCGGTACCCATATCAGCCTCATCTGTCTCAGCTTCGCTAGTACAATATCCATTAATAGCCACTTCTATAGCACCCTCCGCCGTATTTACCGGTCTACATAGTTGATTATCCTGACAAATATCATCACGCATTTTCAAAAATTGATCGCCGCTTAATTTTGGATTTTCACTATGACAACGCTCCGGATAATCTGCTGGACAATAATAAGAGGCTACTCCAGCACCACAATTAATACTAGATTTCCAGATATTCCAACCACAATGATAAGCTCCTAATATAGTTCTTGAATCAGTTGAATTTAATCCTTTACTAAAATCAGCAAATATTTTTACACCAGCACACACGCCTACTTCTGGATTCGTAGCCATAAAATTACAAATACTTTGCCAGTCTGTTCCATTAGACTGGTTATAAGCTAAGCCTGCTTTATCGGCGCATACTGCAATAATTTGATTATTGTCTGAAATATTTTGTTCTTTTCTGGAATTCCATAAATATCCAGGTAATGTACCCATCAAACCACAGGCATTGGATTTTGGATCGGGATTATGTGCATTAATACAATAACCACTTTCATGTTTAACAATAGCTTTCATCATAGTTAAACTAAGCCCTGAATTAAACGCCTTCACATATTTAGTAATCCACTTATTTAAGTCTGTACTACTATAACTAGTTTTCGCACCACTAGGTAATGGTATAGTACTACCTCCTGAACAAGTTTTTAAACCAGTTTTTTCAATTAACGGCTTATCATTCACACAAGCATTATCTGGATTAGCTAATTCAGCTGGAACAGGAATTTTTAACACCGCTAACTTCATGTTCACAAAATTAGGATTAATCAAATATAAGATACTGTAGGAAAATAAGGCCAAGACTAAACCAATCACAGCGGAAGTAATGAGTTCTTTGCCTTGAGTAATGCTTTGCTCATTACCAGCGGAAGTTAACCACATTACTCCACCGGCCATAATTAACACCGTAGCAATAATGCCTACTAAGCCTAAAGCGTAACGATAAACCAAGTTAATATATTGGCCTAAATTAGTTATGGTAGTGATGGAACTAAGGGGTTGTTCTAGGGTATAGTTGATATCAGTAACATATTGATCCTCCGTTTGGTCAGAATCTGCCGCTTGTCCTACAAAACCAAAACTAAGCCCAGCTAATATCACAAAAACTATTAAAAACTTACGCAACAAAAACTTCATGTGGAACTTATTTAAGATTAATTTTCCTTAATTGCTTAGTAACAGCTTCTTGATAGTAAAGTGTTTTTTCATTGGCATCCACCAGCACATTATTAATACCGTTCAAACTAGTGCCTTTAACATTATCGGCTGGTATAGCGATTTTTTCTGTAGTGCCAGCGGCTAAATTAATCCGATAAATTTCGTGCGGTACGGTATCTAGTTTTTCTGGAGCAATGGCTGCGCCAGTTGGTTGTTGGGTAGGCACGGCACAATACAAGGTTGTGCCGGAACTATTATAAGCACATTTATCCACTGTGGTATTTAAGCCTAGGGTTGTTTTACTTGTTCCCACGGTATCGCCCTCTACTTTAGCAACACCGAGCGTATAATTATAATTAGTGGCCGTGGAATAAGTGGCATACAGCATAGTATCACCGCTTGGTGACCATTTTGTTTGCAAACCACGACCATTTACTACGAAGGCTTTATAGTTTTCACCTTTTAAACCAACTGGAATTACTTTCTGATTAATATTATCCACATATTCTTGAAACGTGCCTATCATTTTACCAGATGGAGACCAGTCCACAATTACTTTATCGGCATTATCACCCAATGGCTCAATGCCTTGCACTTGGCTACCGTCTGGATTAGAAACTCCTAACCAACGATCATTGGTATTGGCCACCATATATTTAAAACCAATTTGCGTATCGTTAGCGGAAAAATCCACCTCTTGAATATCTTTATTTAACGTATATTGTTTTTTATTGGTAAAATCATACATTAATTTGTTGCCATCTTCAAATTGTAGCACCGCTTTATTATTATCATTCGACCAAGCCACCTCATTTACCCCTTTAAACACCTGTTCACTAATAGGAATTACGTTGCCATTAGCATCTACTCGGTAAAATTTACCATCCGCCGCGTTATAAAACGATACTAGCCCGGTATTGTTCAGTGTTGGAGACTGTGTTTCACCATTATAAACCACCGCGGACAAAGTTTCTTTACCACGCGCTACCGCATCAATAATCGGTAAACCGCCGTTCACATTATTAGTATTTATTAAAACTGGATTATTATCTAAGTTTATATCCGGTAATTGCCCGTTACTAACCACCGCCGTGTTATCATTGGTGGTACTGGTTTGAAAAATCGGCTTAAAAAATATAAAATAAATCAACCAACCAATAAAAACCGCCCCAATTAATAATACACTAACTAATAAAATCCGTTGTTGTACATAACTTAATTGTTGATACCAGCGTCTTATTTTATCTAACTGCTGCCTTAACCAAAACATAGAAAATTATTTATTATTTAACCATTTAAATGTATCCACTTGCCAGGTTTGATTGGTTTTCTTTAACTGTAAGCGAGCCGTTTGAGAAAATTGTTTAGTAGCACCAGCTATAGTTTCTACTCTACGCGTGCTTACTTCTACTGTAGCCCCCGTAGCCGCTTCGTCATAATCCACTAACTCTATATTTACCGCCGTGGTAATAACAGTATAAGCACTATTACTATTAGCTGTATTAGTGGAATTATTAATATTATTAGCCACTACGCTTTTCATGTTTTCCGTCATGAACGCTTGCAAACTAATAATATTTTCCTGGCCGGTAGTGGTGGAAAAAGAACCGTACCGCTCGGTAAAAAAGCGCGCCGTGTTATAAATGCTCGTTTTATTATCTAGCGGTACATTAGTAACTGTATTAGCTGTATTAGTAGTAGTTGTATTGCTATTGTTAACCGCATTATTCGTAACTGAATTATTAGCGTTAATTACTGCCGGGTTATTATTACTATTAGTATTAGTAGTTGGCTGGCGTTTAATTACCACTAACAACACAATAATACCAATTAATAAAATTCCAGCTATTGTACTTAATATAATTAATGTTTTTTTGTTCATATTGATTGATTTATTTCTCCCCCTCTCCAGAAAGGAGAGGGGGCTGGGGGGTGAGGTCGATTAATCTGGTTGATTATAATTATTTGCAAACTCTTTTTTTGCCTCTTCAATTTCCAATAACTGCTTAGGATCGGAAGTAATAATCTGATCCTCCGTATAAGAGGCGATAATTTTAATAGCCGCATGTTTTGGTCCAGCAAAAAATATCCCCTCACCAACATTACCTTCCAATAATAAATATTTTTCGCCATTAGTTAGCAAAAAGGTTTTTTGCACATTATCAATTGAAGCCGGTGATTGTTTTAATAGTATTTGTAAAGCAGAATTAGTAACAATCGCCCGACCATATGGTGATAACAAGAAATCATTCACATCTTGCGTAATGGTAGTAACACCTAAATAATATTTTCGACAGCGTTTTACCAGCGCAAAAATAAATTTAGCCGAATCCTCATTCTGCATCAGCCACCAGGCTTCATCAATTACCAAGATTCTTCGTTTTAATTCCGACCGGACAATATTCCAAATAAAACTAACAATAGTATAAATACCAATTGGCCGCAACTCATCTTCTAAATCGCGCACTGAAAATACCACTAACTGATTATTTAAATCAATGTTGGTAGAGCTAGAAAATAAACCAGCAAAAGTACCCTCGGTGTATTTTTTTAAACGTAGTACTAAATCCTGGCTACCTTCAAAACCAGTTAAAATATCTTGAAATTCTCTTAAAATTGGTGCTTCAACTTTAGATAAATCGGCATCGGGCGTAATATCTTTTTTCGCGTAAGTTTCTATTAAGGCGCGGTCAATAATGGAATCTTCGGCTGGAGTAATGTTACCCAACATAATACGCAGCAACCCCTTTAAAGTAATTACAGCTGAACGTAAAATATCAGCTGGCCGATCGGCTCCGCCAACTGGTTTTGGTAAATCAAACGGATTTATTTTGGCTTCAGAATTAAGGGAAATGGGAATAAACGTACCACCAACTGCATCCGATAAATATTTATACTCGTTTTCCGGATCAATCACAATTACCTGTGTGCCCATCATTAAACTGCGTAAAATTTCTAATTTAATAGCATAGCTTTTACCGGCGCCTGATGTAGCAAATACCACTGAATTAGCATTTTGTAAAGCAAACCGATCGAATAAAATTAAGCTGTTATTATGCCGATTAATACCATATAAAATACCATTATCACTACTTAGTTCCGCTGAAATAAATGGAAACGACGAAGCACATGGCGATGAATTCATGTTAAAATACACCTGTAACTGATCATTGGCTAGTGGTAATGTGGAATCAAACCCCTGTTCCGCTTGATAATACACCCGTTTCGCTACTACTAATTTGGAACCAAATTCTTCATCTAAGCGCTCCATAATATCTTCTAACGATTTTTCGTTATCAGCATAAGCCGTTAAATAAAGCGCGTATTGAAAAAATTTCTCCGTACCCTGAGTTAAGCTATCCCGTAAGTTTTCAATGTCTTTTAAAGCCGTTTCTTTCATTGGATCGCGCGGCGCGCCTTTTTCCGCATCGGAAATAATTTCCGCTTCTAGCGCACCCACTTTCTTTTTTAATTGTTTTAAAATAACCGAGGGCTTGACCGGATAAAAATACATGGCAATATCCAACGATAAATTAAGTGTAATCATGGGCGCAAACCAACCAACCGCAATATACCGTGGATAAGTAACTACAAACATGGTAGAAGCTAATTTACCACCCAAATCTATCCAACGTGATTGCACTTTTAAAGCGGCCGGCGCAATAATATCTAAAATAGACCTTACTCCTTCGGCATAAACTTTGGCTGCTTCTAACAATTCCCTAGTTTCTTGAGCCTCGGCTAATTTACGCTGTCGTTCCAAGGTTAACTCGGCCTTGGTTTTTGGTGTAAACGGGTTAGGTGTAACCTTTTTTTCGGCAATGGCTGTTTGTTTTAAATTAATCATACGTTAATTCTGGTCAATTTGCAGCTTATTTAACACCGGCAATTGTCGCGCACTGCCTCGCGTTGGATTATATAACTGATAATACAGCTTAATTAGCTCTTCGGTAGATAATTGAGTAATTTGCAAACCAATGGACGACAAGCCACCTACTACCGTATTAATGCGATAATCTAATTCTTTGCGATATTTAATAAATTTTTGCTCGGCTAATTTAATTACTCGATTAGGCGCGATTACCTCTTCGGCACGCAGAAACCAATTTTTGCGGGCGGTAGATAAAGCTGAATACGGCACTACTACATAAAACGTTTTTTCCATAATATCCGATAAAGTAACTAATTCACCAATAAACTGTTTGTACTCCTCGGTTTGCACTTTTAATAACTCATTAGTTTGTTTTTTGGCTAAATCTTCTAATTGATCCAGATATTTAGTAATAACTAAGCGCCGTGATTGCATAACAATTTGCACTTCGAAATCTAATGAGTTTAAAAAACCAATGTACCCCTGAATAATAGCTTGTTGTTCATCTTCACTTTTTAGCGCAAAATTAATGGACGATACCAGTAATACTGCCCGTAAAGTACCATCTTTTAATACCACCGTATCTTGCTTAATTTCCGCAATAACTAAATGCTGTTGGGTAGAAGGTAAATGAGTGGTTTTCTTTGGTTTAACGATGGCCATGGTAAACATGATTAATATCATTAGAAGCGTATTTACCTTCACTATCCACCATGAGTGATAACTCAGCCAAACGTGAGCTAGTTAATTCTGGCTTAGCGGTTGTATCGGTATTATCACCTTTTTTCTGACGACCAGTTTTTTGTGTGTACTTCATGGTGACGTGTTGCCAAACTGATAAGCGCGGTTGTTTTAATGTTTGTACAATGCTTAACAAAAACACATGAAATGGCTGACTGTTAATTTTTACGAACGCCAGTACAATGCCAAAACCAACCACTATAATACCCGGTACAATAAACAGTGCTAAACTTAAAATCTCATACAATAAAAAAGCCAGCCCAGCTGACACTAATAAAATAATAAATTGCCGCACCGAAATGGGGCCAATTACCTTGGATTCTACTTCAATAAATTGTGGAACAGCGAATTGCATAATTTATTCAGACCCTTTCCCCCTACCCCCCTTCCCTGCAAGGCAGGGGGGAATTAATTATTCCCTCCCCTGCAGGGGAGGGCTAGGGAGGGGTCTATTAAAACCTTATTTGTTTATTTAAATCAGAAATAGCGTTAAATTCTTCTAAGGTAAGTGTAGTCACGTTTTGCGCCTGTAAATTATTAATTACTTCCGTTACCGACTGGTTAGTGGTAATAGATTTATTGCCAATATCTAAATATTGACTATTAAGTGGTGATGCTTTAAAACCCTTAATGCCTTCGGTTTTTTTATCCAACGATTCTTCGCCTAATAAATCAATTTTATCTTTAATTTTTAATACGGCTGTAGCTGGATTATTAGCTAAGCGCCGAAATTCTACCAAATCCATGGCCCGTAATTCATCTATTGGCCCCATCACCATGGATTGTTGAAATTTCACGTCGTCAATAATAGGCTTGCGTTGCCGTTTTGGCCGCCGTAATTTTGGTAAAAACGCCATTGGATTAGCGGCTAAATTAATCTTATCCAAATCGCCGACATTATTAACCAGAGACGTAGGCTTATCCGTGCGCTTTATTTGAACTGCCGCAATAGTTTTAGAAATATCAGCGAACTTTGGCTTTAATACTTCAGTTTCCGTCATGGCCTTACTAGTTTGTTCGTGCTCACTCAACCATTTCTTTACCATTAACGTAACCTGGCTAATTTGTAAAATAGTTAAATTTAATTGCTCTAAATAAATATGCAAATCCTGTGGTTTGCGTAACCCACGTAAAGCTGATTCTACAATTTCATTAAACCGCTTGGCCTTGACCACATCCGTAAATACAATACTTAACTTTTGCTGAATAAGTTTCCCTGCTTTAGCATAATCAATAGCTCCAGTATTCCCCTTAACCGCCTGGGCATGTTGCGCTATTTCCGCAGCGTCTGAATCCGTAAAGTGATCGGGGCCAAATGATTTGGCCTTTGTAAGCACTGCTGCCGTGGCCACCGGAAAATCTACCGGTGGACGAGCTTGTAAAGCAGTAGGCTCCTTAATTAAATCTTGAAATGTTTTCACGCTTTGTTTAGCTTCATTAATTAATTCATCATCATAAAGTTTAATCTCTCCATATTGTAACACACCTGGCAATGATTTGTCGTCATCGCCTAGAGCCACTTCTTCTTCAATGCCTTCTGGTGTAGCCGATGAATGACGTAAATGTTCATAGACAGTAAATAATAATTTTAGGTGCTGTTTTTCTATATCAGTTAGACGTAAAAAATTTTCGTTTTTCTTATAAAATAAACTCTGCTGTTCTTGCGTCATTACTGAACCAACAAATTCAACATATTCACTAAACCATAATTTAAGCGTTGGCTGTTCTTCTTTGATGGGATGATAAAATATGGCCGAGGTAATAACTTCTTCATTAGTTAATAAAGCGTCTACCAAACGCCTCTTTAAAACATCTCGTTCTTTATATAAAGTAGGAAATTGATATTGATCGATAATATGTTGCGATAAATTTTCTACCAGCACAATTTTTTCCACCAAATCATCTTCCGGTAATTCATATTTCTTTTTAAAATTAAATAACACCTTTAAATACTGGTGCAGTAATACAACTACGTCTGCTGTAGAAATGGCTTGGATAGCCATCCACTGCCCCTCAATTATTAACTCATCCAGTTCTTTAGCTTGTTCAGAATTGGTTTGTCTGAACTCCGGATGAAGCGCAAACCATTCTTTAAAAAATTTTTGATATTCAAGAATACTTGACGTATCACCAAATACTGCATTATCACGCAATTTCTGCTTAAATCCAGCATACACTTCAGGCTTGGTAAGATCTATTTTAAGAAGGTTTTCTTTACGAAAATATGTCATATTTTATCATAATTAATGGTGACCTAAAAGTTCACGCGCATCAGCTACAATAACATCTGGATTATATCCTCTCCCTCCACCTTGTACTACCTTACGTAGGGTATTAAAATTGCGCATAGCCATACGGTACTCTCTTTCTCGGCCTATATATTGTGATTTGATTAATTTTACAAATTGTTGCTCAATTTCTTTTCTACTAAAAATGTTTTCCGCTGCATTAGTATTAAATAAGTTTTTTTGAATCAAATCACCGAATTGATGCATATTTTTAGCAATTAAAGTAGCTACCCCACCATCTAATTGATAATTACCACCTGGACCATACGAACCATAACCTAAACGATTAGCATTTCTGGCTATATTATTAGCGCCAACCTTACTGGCTTCCCCATATCTACGAGTTTCACGTTCTTCATCACTACGCCACACTAATTCACCACCGACCGATTTTACCGCTTCAGCATACGCCCAGTGGTTATTGCGTTTGGCATTCATGGAAACATTATTCATCACCGACATAGTTAATTCTTTATCAAGATGCAAATTCTTTTCCATCATGCTTTGAATGGCTTTTAAGCCTCGGCTATCAGCCGTAATACGATGTTTATCTTGATCTTCCTTACTCATATTAGAAAATTCTTCATCATCTAAAATTCTAACATTGCCGTGTCCATCATCCGCAAACCCTTTATGAGAAAAAGCATTCATAATTTCATTAGCATGCCCTACTTTAGCCATATGATCCATGGTAGCTAAAGCACCCATACCATCATTACCAGTAATTTGACTGCGCAATAAATCAATCAAAAAATCTTCATTATCATTACCTTGAATGCCTTTGGTTCGTTCACCAATAATATGATGTTCTTCATCAATGGCTTCATCATCAAGGGCTGGTGTTACTTTAGCTAATTTTTTACGCATATCTTCTAATACCGCTATCTCTTTATCTAATTCATTTTTCTGCACTCGAGTTTCAAGTTCAATAGCTTGTTGTAAATTACCAGTATTAATGTTTACCGGTTTACCATCTTTATCTGGTGTAGTAGTAATAGCATCACGAAGACGGGCTCTTTCATCCTCAAATTGCTTATCACCGGCCTCTATGAAGCCGCCGTGTCCAGTAATATTAGCCGCTAACTCCGCAGACAGAGTAGCCTTTGTGTCCATTTCGCCAGTTTTGGTTGTTGGAGTTAATAATCTATCAATCTCAGCTAATTCACTTTTAATGTTTCTGATTTTATCTGCATCACCGGCCTCAAACTGTTCTTTATTTGTAATTTTTTCTAATTCTTCTTCTTGTTTTTCTTTATGTTGTTCTAATAAGCCAGTGTTCATTGCATCACTCATATCCCAGTTTTTACCTGCTTGCCAATCAGGGTTTGCCTTGCGGCTATCCCACTCCGCTTGTTGGTTTTTTAGATCTTGTTCTTCCTCTATCTTTTGCTCGGCCGTCATTACTTGATTACCCTTTTGTTCTTTCGCTTTTGTATACTTTGTTTGTAAATCAGCAACTTTATCAAATTGATGTTCTGTATCATGAACAGTTTTATCATGAACACCTCTAAAGCTTTCTAAACGTTTTTTCACCATACCAGACAAGCCAGAACGACCAAAACCAGGCAAATGATGTTCGTACGTATAACCAAGCGCACCAAACGCACCTAATAACTTGCCTTGTTTAGCACGTTTAGAAGCCTTGCTATAACCTTCGCTAAACTTAGTTTCTTTAATACGCTTACGCCGGGCTTGCATTTTCTCCCATTGTCGTGACATATTAACATCTACCCCCGTTTTATTTTGCAACCAATCTACTCCAGCATTAGTAGGCACTCTTGCACCTTTCCAAGCCAAAGCTAATAGGCCACCAAACGCTATCATTTTACCAAAATTTAACGCCTTACCAACGGCGCTGCCAATTTCGGAAGAGCTGTCTTGCGCTATTTTTAGGCCGGCTAGAAGCATCATGGTGGAAATTAAGAACCCGGCAATCATGGAAGGCTGCATAGCATTAGCTAACGCTGTATTACTTTCAAAATTTTCTGCCATATCAGTACTTAACAATTCACTTTGTTGCTCTAAACTGGCAGTTTTGGCAGCCACAAACAGTGATAACCATAAGAAAAATACAATTAACGGCCCTACCGTTACATAACGGCTAAACATATCCCACCACTGTTTATAGTATTTCTCCGTAGCCGGCAAAATCATACAAGTGAAAGCTATTGGAGACAAAATAGTTAAAAACCAAATAAACACCAGCCGCGCTATTAACACTACTAAATACACAGCTTGCACAAACACTAACACACATAACATTAACCCGGCGGCGGCTAATCCCAAAAAACCCTGTTTATCACTAAATTGATTAGCCACAGAATCTATAGCGTTTGGATCAGCCACACTATCTCTTAATGATAAAATTTTATATAAACCAAATGCCTGCACAAAACCAACGTCCGCCGCATCTTTTATAGCATTAGCAAAGGTTAATTGCACCACTTGAGCCGCATCTACAATTGCCCCACAAATAGCTTGCGAGTAATTTACCAACACCGCGGCTAAAATCATTTTCGGTAATAATTTTTTCCAGGAATACGCTTCTATCTTAAATAATGTACCAAAAGCGATTACCAACATAATAACAATAAAAAACATATTGGAAATATCACGCAATACACCCCAACTCTCTCTAACAACAGTTAGCGTAGTAAAGCCAGTTAACATAGCCGCCCACACCACTAATTTACTCATGGTACTGGCCAAAACACCCATCAACCAAATGAATGGCCAATAAATTAACCACGACAAAATTTTTAGTAGTACTGTTCCAGCCACACTAGTTATGGCAAACGCCTGCGCTGAATGCCATGGCATGAACACCAACCCAAACACACTTAAACCAACTAGACTGTATTTTTTAATTTTTTTTATCACGTTACTTATCATAGCACATTATGCTTAGTTTATCTTTTTATCTACCCAAACCGTAACCGGCATAATAGTTTCAGAGCCACATTGCTCGAAAACATCTCCGTCTATACTGGAATCATAGCGATTTACACCAGAAGATTTTTTACTATTATCGGTACCGGAGCACCAATTCCAATTATCCACGGCCACTACCTTAATGATATATTCGCAATGAGATCCTAGCGTGTTTGCTTTACACTCATACACATGAGTGAAAGGAAAGGTAGCGGATCGGCCTTCCCAAGGAAATGTTACCGAATCGGTTTTATCGCCATAATCCACATACACAAATGGGATTGGTTCTTGGTTAACATCGGCCTGCACATCAAACGAAAATTTCACGTTTGTACCGGTAGGAAATTGGTAATATTTGCCGTCTGCCGTAGTATTTAACTCCAATTTTATATTATCTACTACCGGCTTCACGCCACAATATTCATTTTCCACCGGCCGGCTACCATCGTCCGTATCGCAAACCGACATGGCATCAAACACGTTATTACCATTTTCTAAATCAACCCAGTAATTATCACCGGCGTTAAGATAAATATTACCTGTTTCTGAATATTGGTCTTCGGCCACCGGATCCAGCCGATAAAAATCGCCTATTACATCGGCAAACACGCGCCGCAAATAACCTACGGCCACATTAGCTGAAGCCGCCACGGCCTGTTGATAAGAATTAATCAGGTGATTATTGTTGGCGTACATGCCTTTATTACCAATAATATTGGAAGTGGCTGAATTAGTAACGCCCATGCATTTTCCAACAAAGGTTTTACCATTTTTTTCGCTTTTGCATTCGTCATCTATAATACAAGGAGTATTATATCTCATTGGATTGCCTACACACCACTGCTGTGAGCACGTGCCAATGCAGGAAATAGGCTGACCGGCGGTAGCGATTTTGCTGTTTTCAGTGCCGGTAGCAATGTTGTACGAAATCGGCGGCTGGTTACCGTAGGTATTATATTGGTAAACATTGCTAGTGGTAGTATTAGTAGTGGTGTTTTTCTCTACGGTTTCAAATGTATCCCAAGTATCCGGCGTGCCCTCCAGCGGCGCCACGGAACCGAACGGCTTGTACGATGTTTTTAAGGTATCAGCCATGGTACCATCTGAACCGGCAAAAATATTATACGGGTCTGTGCCGGATAAACGATTGCTCCAAGCATGATGTGTGCCATCGTTGCCTACAGTATTGGCCAATAAAGCACAGGATTCACGCAAGTAGAAATTTATGTACATAGGCGCGTCATAAGTTAAAGTAATACCGGCCACTCCATCACTGGTTTTTTCAGCGGCATAATAGAAAAAGGGATAAATTTTTTCTACATAGCCATTATCATTAAAATCAATGTACAAGCTAAAAACATTGCCGACATCCTTGTTTTCTAAATCATCTTTCATTTGTGTCCAACCAGGCCAAGTGGTATCTAACTCAATATAAGAAAAATCATCCCATATATTTCTATTTTGATCAATTGAGCCGCCCTTGATGCCACCATACAACTCTCCACTATCAAATACTGTACCCATGTGCTTCCAAGGATTATTATCTTCTGCACAGTCGCCTACTCCCATAATGCATTTAACCGCGTTGTCTACGCATGAAGATGTAAGCCAGGAGCCAGCGCTTCCCTCCGCTCTTAAAATCTCCCAATATAATTCCGCACTCGCGTTAGCGTCAGAGCCAGCGCTTTTTTTGCAACCAGCAACATTGGTATTAAAATTACTGTATGCCCAAGTATACACTAAATCGTAGCCGTTTGGCGTACTGGTTTTATTGTTGGGATTATATTGCTGTTTATAATAATCATAATTAGTGGTTATGCCTTTATTATTATCAAACGCTCCCCAAACGCCGCAGCCAATGCCATACGGGCTGCTGGATCCGGCGGCATCATACGCATAACAGTATTGGTTTAATGGATCAACTTTACCGTCGGCATCATATTTAATAGCCCCATTATATAAATCCGTTAGCCAGATATTACCGGTAATAGTGTCCTGATCATTTTCTTCACGATCATATACTTCTAACGCGTGCCGATTATACCCCTCCGTGCTGTTTTTACCGCCGTCTAATTGCCCCCAATACGGAAATTCGTTTTGCGCTCCAGTGCCATCCCCAGCTGAACCGGGATTAAACTCGATGGTTTCTATTTCGCTAACATGAATATTTTTTAATAATGGGTTAGCTATAATAGCCGCTATATTGCCTTGATATAAATTATCTGCCTCATTAGGCATATCCCATTCTGCTACTCGGCTGTGATAAGCGCCACTAAATTTTTGTTTTTCTGAATCACTAGTTCCAGCGGCTAAACTATCAAACTTATACCAACCACCACCATTAATATCATTATTATTATAATCATTAACACTTAAGTGTTCACCGATAAAACAAGTGTGGGCGCCAGACAACGGGTCAGGTGTCCCTAACAAAGCCATATTACAATCAGCGGTATCGGAACAGGCTACCCCCGTGCCAACAGCGCTACTGGCGCCATTTTTGGCGTCATTGCTTACACAAAACCCCGGTTTTTCATAACCTTTGGCCACCAAGCAATGATATACGTTCGACCGCGTAATTACACTGGTTGGCTCTTTCATTAACGAGGCTTCGCCGGCTATTACATCTAGCGGCCACCAAGTAAGACAGCGCTGTGTATTGGAAGGATCCAGCTCCAAACAATATCCTTGCCAGCCTCTATACTGATTACCATTAGCCGCTTGATAACTACATTGTTTCGCGTCGCTGTCTGGATACGCTCGGCACGATCGGGCAATTGGGCTTAAATCTCTATTTACTTCCAACACCGGCAACAGCGACACGTTATCCACGGCTATTTCCGTGCCATCCGAACCCAAGAATTGCAAACTGGTAATAATGCCTATTTCTTTATTCGCCAACACATACCCGCTGTTGTCTGCGCCAATTTTCTTCATATTGGTAAGCGTTAACGGCCCGAATGAATAATTTTTTAAATCGGTAGTTAATTGAAATTTTTCAGACTGATAGGCAACATTAGATGCTACGTCTGACACAATATCTGTATCATTTACCCAGTCGGTACTGGTAGTTCCATTAACAGTAAAAGTATAAGTTTCACCGCCAGTAGCCGAAGCAATTCCAGCATAATAACCTGAAGAAAAAATGTTATTTTCTGTATCATTGCTAGCAACATCACTGGTAATTACATAAACCGGCATGGGTACACTGGCTGCTGCCGTAATAGCATTAACTTCATTATTATCATCTCCTGGTAATTGCCCATCGTTTTGATCGGTCACTAGAATCAAGAAACGTGAAGCACCGTTACGAAAATTAATATGTTCCACTGAATCATCTGCTTGATAAAATTCATTATTAGCTGTTTCAATAATTGCTTCCCACGGATCTAATACACCATAACCAATACAGAAAGGGTAATCAGTCCAAACCCCATTGTTTTCTATGCATTTATCTGGCGTACTACCAGAAGTACTACAA
Source organism: Patescibacteria group bacterium (assembly GCA_041660305.1). Lineage (GTDB taxonomy): Bacteria > Patescibacteriota > Patescibacteriia > UBA9570 > UBA9570 > JBAZWO01. Next base: position 363,658 of record JBAZWO010000001.1, read on the forward strand.
CAATTCAAATTTTTAAACAAGGCTGTAATATCTGTTATATTATCCGTGGAATCTAATACCACATCTTGAATAGCGTCTTTATAACCAAGATAGTTTCCATCAGAATCATAAGAAGGTTCTAATCCTATGGAAACAAAAGAAAATTTAGCCGATACACCAGCATTGTCTAATTCTTTTACCAAAGCTGGGATGGCTTTATTAACAGCCATAATTTCTTCAGTCATAGAGCTAGATGTATCAATCGCAAAGACAATATCAGCGCTACCATAGCCATTTACAAAACAATCTCTTAAACTATTCACTGCATCGCCGCTAGGCGTAGCCACATTGCTATAGTTAAAACACACCGACATAGCCGAAGGATTAGCATTATTATCCGCTATCGGCACATAATTATCGCTGGTGTACCGCCCGGCAAACGACAGCGCGTAAGTAGCTGACGGGTTAATCGTTTCATTTAAATCGTACTGCGCACCGCCGGAAAAAGCTTTGTTGGCCGTACCACCAGTGCTGGTGGTATAGCTGGTTAACGCCGGTGTAAAGGCTAATACGTTATTAGCATCAATCTCATCGCAATCATTTAAACAATCTAAAGATTTATCATATTGTTTTACTTTTACCAACGATTTGCCAATTCCGCTCCAGCCAGTTTTAGTAGTAGTGGTTTTACCGGCACGAAACGGCCAAGCTTCAAACGCGGCATTGTTCGGACAATAATATGTAGCGTCAATATCGGCTGGATCCGCAGTATTATCTTCCGTGTATGACACTGGATCATTGCCTGGATCTTGATCTGTATATAAAACTCCTATAGAATTTTCATAACACTGGCTGGTGGCATAATCTTCCTCATTAGTGGCGTTATGCAAACAAGCTCGTTTTGGATTAGCATCATCTCCCACGCAATACAAATCTTCAAACGTGCTGAATTCGATTAAATCTTTACTATTAGTGCCGTTATTAGCCACTTCGTACATCCAACCATAGGGATAATAACCCATTACACTAAACGGCTCGTTACATTTAGCGGCCGGGTTGTTACTACCAGGATTCAAACAATTAATGTCTTCATTACAATACTTTCCGGGTAAATCTGAAGCGGTGTTGCAACTGCGTTCTTGCGTCCAAATTAAACCGGCCTTGGTATAACCAGTTAAATTTTGCGCCGCCTGCAAACCATCGGTTTGCCCGGGATCGGACACAAAACCAATATCCGCCGCGCTGTTTAGCTCTGTACTACTTGGTTTATCGGACCATTTTATACAATTGCCGTTGTCATCCATTTTGGTACAACCGCGAATATTCAAACATTCGTTTTGCGTAGTGTCGTTGCTATCGGTATACACATAACCGGTTTCGCAAGCCAGCCATTCACTGCAAACCCGCTGATTTTTTACTTTTAATATGGTATTAGTATCACAAGCATCCAACACTGTTCTACAGGTATCGCTCGTGGGCGTTAACATGCAAGTAGCACAGGCTAGCCCATCTTGCGCTTGAGTTTGCGTTTCCGTGGTAGCATCGCGAAACGCCACACAGCCAGCGCCGGCCGACACTTCGGTGCAAGTATTTACGCCGTTATTTTGTGCATGTTCCGCTGTGCCATCTACCGTGTAATCTAAATAATAATAATGATCGTTTTGTTTTAAGCTAACATCGTCCACATACATTGGCGCCGTGCTATGATTAATCACAAACACTTTTATAGTTGTTATGGCTTTCCAAGTACCCTTATTGGTCGCGCAGTCATCGGCGTTAAAACTATTCGCTTTATCACAGCCATCGGTTGGCAACGTAACTGTGGAACCTAAACCAATATTGCCTTCCAAGCGATACCATTCTTCAGTTTGTTTAGTATTGCTTTCTTTAGGAATGGTAACGTGATCAGCCGTAACATAGGTTTGCGCAGTGCTTACATACAGTGGAACATCGGCGGCCCAATACATTAAACCAATGCTGAACTTGGCTGGATTATCTGTATCTAAACTAACATCATCAAATGAAGCCGCTGGCAGGCGCACTAACGCCTGCAGAGTATAAGAATTTTCTGCGCTTAATTTGGTAAGATCGCCATTATTAACAATGCCCGCGTTCATTAAATACAGCGCCGCCGCTCCAGTGCCGGCGTTAATGGCCTCGCCTGTATAATCGGCCGCCGTAGTCATTAGTACTTCGTAATCTTTAGCGGTGCAATTGCTATCACATTGTCCATCGCCGTTTATATCTAATATCGCCGGTGAAATCCAGTTATCCGGGTAGCCGTTTGGCACATCTTCATCGCTGTACCAATCTCCCGTGCTATCATGCGTATCATATTCAAAGCTGTAATTGCTTACCAGTTCCGCCTGATTCGGGCTATATGGATCCACATATTCCGTACAGCCGGATTGTTCATTCGGGCATTCGCCCGCCCAGCCAAAATCAGACCGTATATCTTTTAAAGTTATGCTATCTTTTAGATATTCATCTACATCTTCCGATATAGACGAAATACAGCGCGGTTTGGGCAAGCCGCTGTTCCAATCCGTTGGGTAACAATCCGCGTCTGTATTACACAGCGCGCCAATTTTATTAACCGTACTAGTAATGCTATTGCTATTACATACTCCGTTTAAAGGCTGTGAAGCATAAGCTTCCGTATTAATATTATATTGCACCGGACAATCTGGATAATCCGGATAATCTTCATCGGTTCTATTTTTAAACCAGCCTAGTATATCCGCTCCTTCATAATTTTTATAATCGCGTAAAGTACATGTTTTATCGCCTGGGTTTTTGAAATAGGCCGTACCATCATAATCGGAAGTATATTGTTCACAAGCTAATTGAGCCTCTTCACACAAGCTGGTAGCATATTCATCCGGCCTATCGTATAAATAAACTGAACTGTAGCCATTTATTTCATTCGTTCGTTCATCAATATCCGGTAAGCCAAAAGCGGTACAACCATAAGCTGTTTGTGAACACTGCTGGTTAGTATCATAAACTAGTGTAACTGGTTTATCGGCTGATACAATAGTATCGTCTTGCGTGTATTCATTATTTAACACGAAGCCTTCCGTGAACGGATTGCTAGAATTACTAGTATCCAGCATGGCTTCACAGCCTACCGCTGTATCATTACATAACCGTTTGAATGATTTTAGATAATAAGTATTATTAGCTCGATCATTATATTCACGGCAACCTTCAAATTTTTGGCACAATCTGGCGCTGTCTTGCACCAAATACTGGCTATTTGATGAAGCTAAAGTAATAGTGTCTATATAAGCTTCCGCACCACCATATTGAATTACAAAAGCTTCATCTCCATCAATACTGGCGCTACTATCTAAAATTATCGGCCCTAATTGATAATATTGCCAACCGCCGGCTTGTTGCGGATCTAATTGCACATTGGCTTGCGCTGAATCTGTAGTAACGCCATTGGTAGTAAAATAATAAGTGTTATCTAAACCGATTAAAGAAAATGTAGCTGTGCCGGGCTGGGTAACTTTGGCCCAAAACTTCAATACATAGGCTTTACCAGCTTCTAAAGCCGGCTCTTTAATAACATAAGTAATTGTATTGTTGGTGGCTCCATGCATTTGTAATGAATAGTCGCCCTGAATAACTGAATCGTTCGCCGTAGCCACGGCGCCAGACCAACCTTCAAAAGAATTATCAGCAAAATCTTCTGTAATAATATCTTCCGTAGCACTGGCATTAGAGCCCTGATATTCTCGGCAACCAACCGCGGCCGTACCGCAAGCAGAACTGCTAGCTTTGAGGGCATAATAAGTGCGTTCATCTAAGCTATTGCGTAATGGGGTACAATTATCCGAGGCTACTACTGTTTGTGATTCATAACGATAATAAACCGTGCCGGTATCATCATCATCAATAAATTGTCGGCAGTCCGGATTAACACCATATTTCATGTTATCAGCCACGTTACCATTTGGGCCACAATCCTGAATGGTTAATGTAGCGTCGGCATTGTCTACACAATTAGCATTCGATTCCTGGCTTAGCAAATCTAAATGCGTGCATGGCCCTCCTCCAGCTACATTACTTTTCTTTAGTAAATAATCTTCCACTTGCACTCCGCCGCTATTACTGCCCACAAACGTATAATAAGTGGCAATGTTATTGTCACTGGTTTTTACGCATTGTTGTAACCGATTATAATATTCCAAGCCTTCGCCGCCTTCGGCTACTGCCGCTAAATTGGTATATTCTTCACAACCTACTTGTGCTACTGAACATTGCTTAGCTGAAGCCGGCACAATGGATAGCAAAGGCATACAACTACCTTTACCGGCACACTGGCTATCATCAAAACAATGGGTGCTGTTATCACCGCTACAATAATAGCCCGTACGCTGAATGGCGCCAGTTTTTGATTTTTCATCCAACGAATTAATATTACTGGAGGAGGCTACTAATGGAGCGTTATTAGTAAGTGGTGCTTCTTGATAAAAATCACAGCCTACATTATAATCATCGGTTTGCCCAATGGTAGTATCACCATTACATTGGCTGCAGGCGGGATTACCGTAATCGTAACCTAGTGTACCATCGGCATTTTTTAATACACAAGTGTCAATGGCTTGTGGATTAGTAATTAAACCTGGAATCTGATTAGTTTTATTACCAGCTTCTGTATACATTTCACAGCCAACATCTTCAGCTGAACAACTAATTACTTGTTCATTTAAATAAGTGGCGTTATTACCATAATTGCTATAACTGTCTGAAAAACTATCTGTTTCAGCTAATTGAGCCGCCTCAATATCCAGCGCGCAACCGGGTTGGCCATTAATGGCTACTTGCACTTTAGAGTCATTTACATTGCTAGCCGGGAAAGACACGGTTAATGAGTAGTCCGTCCAAACACTATTATATACTGCCGTGGTAGTGTTATATACCTGGTTGGAAGACCCGATACTATAATTAGCTTCACAATCAACTGCATTAGTAACCCGGGCTCGATACGCGAATGTAAACGTTCTATCGCTTAAATCGTAGCCGGTATCCACCGTGTTAGTAAAAGCGCTGCCGTCGGCTTCGGTAATAAGCTGCACGTAATTGGCATTAATATCCGTTTCAGCGTTTTCAAACACTTGCGCCGTAAGATTATTTTGCTGCCAGCCCTGGCACACACTGCCAACCGAGCAATTACTGGCCGTGGTACAGCCTTGGCCAGTATCGGAACAAAAGCCTAAAAGTGTTCGCTCGTTTTCGCCACCACCGCTTTTATAATCAAAATAGGCGTTAGGTAGCAAATTAGTATCTGGCAAAACGCGCAAATACCGTCTGCAACCAGCATCTTCACTAGCACAAGTTTTTATCGTGTTATTAAAATATAAAGTGTCATTCTCTACCGCTGGAGTTTCAGGTGTTGTACCAATAATACAGGTGCTTCCATTCGAATTAGTGCAAGAATAAGCCCCAACCGCTATTGCACAATCACAATTCATACCAACCGTATCTTTTGCTTCACACGCGGTAGTGGCTGAATAAGTAGGATAATCAGCACCACACACGCCGCCGGCTTGAGTGGTATCTAACTGACATGCTGTAGTAGTAGCTGTATTGTTGTATTGCAAATCAATCGGACATTCTGTATCACCGTCCTCCACCGTACAACTTTGTTGCGCGGTACAAGTACACGTACCAACTCCATTAACTTCATTATATGAAGGGTTGTTTTTACCACAAGTATCACTTAACGAACACACACTTAATGGTTGCCCCTCGGTGTCGTTAATTACACACTGCCAATAATCGTACACGCCGTCAGCGTTAGTATCGGTACCACGTTCTGAACCGGCGGCTACTTGGCAAGTTTTCTGCCAGTTACAACTACAGCTGGCGCTTGGTGCCATGGAAAAATTATTAGCCGCCGCATTAGCTTCGTTACAAGCCAAATAAGTACTACCAGAACTAGCACAATCAAATTTACCGGCTTCATCGGTACTAGCACAATACCATTTACAACCAGGGTCGGTAGCACAATCACCATAATTTAAACTATTTTTTAAATAAGATACTGTGTTGCCTTGCGTATCTGTAAATGTTTGACAAGAGGCGTGTTCTGTATCACAACTTTTTCCAGCAAATTGGTAGGATCGTTTTTCTTGTGTGCAATAGCCATAAGCCAAACAATTACCATCATCTCCCGCCGCAATACAGCCCCGATTATCCGCGCAATAATTCAACCGCCCAGCGGCCACTACTTGTTGCGTAGCTAAATTAGCGTCGTCATCAACTGGAATAATAGAAGCGTAATCCGGCCCAGGCGCTTCTCGCTCACAATAATTTTGCGGCGCCAGTAAAACCCAATCCGGATCGATTAATTTACAGTACGGCGAATACGTGGAACACTCCGTATTATTTGACATTAACAACTGACAATCACGCCCCTCTTCGGCGCCACCACAAGCATCGTAACAATTCATAATCTGTTGCAGGGTAGGAATAGCGGCCTGGTAACAAGTATTATTATTATTATTATTATTTTCTGTACCATTAATTTTTAACCGGTACTGCGAATACTCCGCGGCCAATTGCCAACCTACCGGCACAATGCGGTATTTTTTTAATAAGATAACACCTTTTTCGGTAAACCCAGCATCATTGCTAATGCTGTTGCCCTCTAGGGTATTATCAACAAAGCTTAGTGGCGCACCATTTAGTGAATCAACAAATTCTTTTACGGTTAACTGCTGCTGAATAGCCTGCTGCATTTTTATACCCATGGCACAATTATTTACAGTTGGCTTAACATCAGCTGTAATCGGACAAACGGCTAATTCAGCTGTAATATCATACTCGCCGGTACTATAAAAAGTAGGGTTTTTTAAATCGGCGTACATTTCTTCAGCCGCCTGCCGGCCAGTGGAACTACCTACAGACATTAATGAGCTTAAATTATTGGCCACATCCGGCACCATGCCGGCTTTAATGCGCTCTACTAATTTAGTAATTAAAGTGGTAGCAAAAATATTAACCGCGTTTACAGCCGGTTCTTCCGTCATCTGATACAACATGCTGGTTTTAGCATCAGTAACGTTGTTTTTATAAATTTGCTCCACCACTGAACCAGGCGTAACGATGGTTTTGGAAATTAAAGCTACCTGATCTTTAAAATCAGAATTAAGCCGTTTTAATTCAGCCTCTTTTTGCGCTTCTATTTTTTTACTTAACGTTAATTCAGACACTTCTAAAGCAATTCCTAAAGGATTAGCCGTCGGATCGAAATGAGCTTCAAAAAATTTGTTAAAATCAGGGTCAGCGTAGGCTTTTTTCCAATTCTTGCCTAATTCAGTTAAAGTACAAGCCGGTTTAAATTGATCTGGAGATTGCGCCTGACCGAAATTAGTTTCTAAACCCAATGTTAAACTAATTCTAAAATCAGCTCCCGGATCACATAAACCAGCCGCATTTAACCCAGTGGCTGTGGCAAAGCCTTGAATAGCACTGCCAAGTGTGGCATCACCTATCTTTAATATATACTCACCACCAGACTCTTGAAACACACCTGCTTCCTGCCCATTAAAACCATAAGCCATCCAAGTAGCTGTGTCGTAGGCCAACCGGCTTAAAAATGTGTTTAAAGCGGTACGAACGGTAACATTAGCAACTCGTTTTCCCGTAGTACTAAGGAATTCTCCAATACTACTTAGTGCTCTACTAATTGACGCACCAAAATCCGCTACTGGCAGTCCACCACCACCAACCTCTCCAAATCCACCAGGATTAGTAATCATATTAGGATTAGAAAGAGCAGCATCCGCTCCTGCTGCTAATGTTAGTTTAGGAACACCTAATAGAAAAACAAGGCTACATATTGTTATAACTTTATAAATATGCAACCACCGTTGTTTCATAATAAAATTTAATTCGTTGAAGTGTTAGAAGATTCTTGTAAAGTTTGTTGATACAACTGCTGTAGTGTAGCATCATCAATACTATTTAATTCCTCGTCTGTCATGCCGTTTTGTTTTAGAATTTCTCTAATCTGACTGCTATTTAAATTAGATAGATTACTATTAACATTATTACCACTGGTTTCTGTTAAAGCATCAGCATAAAGCGTTACTAAATCCTCATCACTAATCCCTGCTAAATCTTCGCTAGACGCTCCTAAACTTATTAATTCTTCCCTAATGTCAGCGGCTTTTTTTGTATCAGCAGTAGTATTAGTATTAGCATTAATATTAACATTACTTACCAATACGTTAGTATTACCAACATTTGCATCCACTAAACTACTAGAACAAGTTTTTCCGGATTGGCAATTTGGATCGGTGCCTTTATCAATTTCATCTTTATCATTTAAACCATCCGAGTCGGAATCAGTTATATATGGGCTAGTTTTATTAATGTACAACTCAGCAAAATCACTTAAACCATCTCCATCGGTATCTTTTATACTTAAATCAGCTAATTCTTGCTGGCGTTTTAACAACGGGTTAGTATCAGTTAAATCGGTGTCTTGGCTTAATAAAAATGGAGCTAGGCTATTAATTCTTGAATAAATTGAATAAGTTCCTCCCACAAATATAGCTACTCCACTTAGCACAAATATCCAAAATATTTGTGTCTTTTTTTTATTTTCCACGTGTCGATTATATCATGAATGATTCAAATTTGTCAACTAGTTCTAACCACTGATTTAAACTCAATTCTTGAGCCCTGGCTTGCCATGATATTTGGCTGTCTAAAAAAAACTGTTCGAGAATCTTTTTTTCTAATTGTTGTTGTTTAAAAGTTGCGTTTACTAAGTTTTTGATTAATAATTTACGTTTTTGGGCAAAACCGGCTTTAACCACACTAAAAAATAACTTTTCTTGGCTGGTTGGAATTAAGTCTTGTTGGTGAATAGCTGATAATTCTAAAATGGCGCTGTGTACTTTGGGTGCTGGGTAAAACGCGGCTGGTGGAATTATTTTAATTATTTTTGGCTTACAATAGGCCTGAACTGAAATAGCTAAAATGCTTAATTGCCCCGGTTTAGCAACAATCCGCTCGGCCACCTCTTTTTGCACCAACAATACCATTTGTTTAGGATATGGTTGCTCGGTTAATAATTTTCTTAAAATTTGAGCCGTAATTTGATACGGCAAGTTAGCCACTACCGAATATGAACCATTACTTAAACCAAAATCAGCTAAATTTACTTGCAAAGCATCGTTTTGTACTATTTCTAAGTTCGGATATTGTTGCGCCACTTGTTGTAAATGTGATATTAAACGCCTATCTAACTCAATAGCAATTACCCGTTTAGCGTGTTTTACTAATTGTTCGGTTAGAATACCTAAACCAGGGCCAATTTCTACAATGGTATCGGTTTTTTGTAGAGACGCCCCGCGGGGCGTCTCTACACCACATTTATACGTATCTATTATTGTTTTTAAAACCGTTTCATCGCACAAAAAATTTTGGCCAATGTCGGTATTTGGGCGAATATTTAATTGTTTTAGTTGTTGAAAAATATTAATCTTTGTCATAATATTTTACCCTCTAAGCTACCTCTCCCTGTCCTCCGGACATCCCTCCCCTATTAGGGGAGGGAAAGAGGGGGGGGTAAATTTCCCCTTGTCTATGCACAATTATTTTATTACGTTTACATTCCACCACCGTAGACGGCTGGCATTTTTTTAATTTACCCATATTTATATAAAAAATATTTTTTATATATTTTTTATTTTTTAAATTATATATTTCCGGCTCACCGGATTTATTAAAACTGGTAGCAATTAATGGCGCGCCGGCACGTTTGGCTAATTGTTTTGCAATAGTATTATTCGGTACACGTACCGCATATTTTTTAGACACCACAATCGATAACGGTCCTGGCCAGTATTTTTTGGCTAATTTTTTCTGACAACTATTTAACTTAAAAAAACGCTCCGCTTGATATAACGATGCGGCAATCAGAGTAAATTTAGGGTCTTTACGCCCCTTTATAGCCATGATTTTTTTAATGGCAGTCTTATTTCTAAAATCACAGCCAATGGCATAAGCCGTGTCCGTTGGGTATACTACAATACCGCCTACCTCTCCCTCTTTCCCTCTCTTAAACATCCTACCTCTATCCCCGACCCTTTCCCCTAAACAGGGGAAAGGGAGTAATGCAATTAGATTCTTCCCCCTCTCCTTAGAGGAGAGGGGGCTAGGGGGTGAGGTAGGCTGTTTCATTTAATTACTATACTTACCAATTTCTTTGGCACCACAATAACTTTCACTATTTCTTTTCCAGAAATATATTGTTGCACTTTATTACTCGCTAACGCCTTATCTTTAATTATCTGTTCATTATCCACTTCACTCGCTGATAATTCAATTTTATCACGTACTTTTCCGTTCACTTGTATAACCATTAAATAGCTTACATTCACTAATTTGGTTTCGTCATATTTTGGCCAATCTTGAAACAAATTTTCAGACCAATGTTTTTGTTCTCGTAACTCTTCAGCCAAATGTGGTGCGAACGGGTAAATTAACTGTAAATATATTTTAAGTTGCGCTTCTTGTAATTTCGGTTGTTCTGCATAGCTATTTAGACAAATCATTAATTGCGAAATAGCTGTGTTAAATTTAAATTGTTCAATATCTTCAGTAACTTTTTTTATTGTTTGATGTAAAGCCAGATCAACAGTATTACTTGCATTATCTGTTTTTACCGATTGATAAACATTCCAAATCTTTTCTAAAAACCGTCTCATCCCTTTTATGCTCTGCGGATCCCACGGTTTTGTTTCTTCAAACGGGCCCATGAACATTTCGTATAAGCGCATGGTATCGGCGCCAAAATCTTGCACAATGGCATCGGGATTCACCACATTGCCTCTAGATTTGCTCATTTTCTGATGATCTTCGCCTAAAATCATGCCCTGATTACGCAGTGCTTTGAACGGCTCTCTGCCCACTGCTTTTGGAATAAACCCAAAATCTTGTAAGGCTTTATGAAAAAATCGGGCATACAGTAAATGCAGTACTGCGTGCTCGGCACCGCCTACATACATATCTACCGGCAACCACTGTTTTAATTTTTCCGGATCAGCAAATTGTTTAGCATTATGCGGATCGCAGTAACGTAAATAATACCAAGATGAACAGACAAACGTATCCATGGTATCAACTTCAAAATGCCAGCCGGCTCCATATAATTTCTCAGCCAAATCTTTATATGATTTAGAACTGCCTAACGGCGAGGTGCCTTTTGGCCTGTAATCAACATCTGTGGGTAACAATAACGGCAAATGCTCTTCTTTAATCGGATGAGCATTACCCTGTGGATCATAAACAATAGGTATAGGAGCACCCCAGTAGCGCTGGCGAGAAATTAACCAGTCACGAATTTTATAATTAGTTACTCTTTTACCCCAACCTTGTTTTTCTAAATAATCCATGATTTTTTCAGTAGCTACGTGAATATCTAATCCATTTAAAAAATCACTATTTATCATAGTACCTTGCTCTTCTTGTACCTGTTCCCGCTTACTAATAGTAGCTGTATCTCCATCCTTACCAACTACAACTCTGATCACTTCGATGCCCATAGCTTGAGCGAATTCAAAATCACGTACGTCATGACCTGGTACACCAACCACAGCTCCTGTGCCAACAGAGGCTAATACAAAATCAGAAATATATACAGGCAATCTTTTATTATTCAGTTTATTAATAACATAACTACCAGTAAACACACCCGTTTTCTTTTTGCCTTCTGAGATGCGCTCTAACTCAGTTTTTTTTACTGTTTGTTCAATATAGCTTGCCGTGGCTGTATAATTAGGAAATAATTTTAAGTTAGTTTGAACAAATTTACTATCTGGTGCTAAAACCACAAAAGTTGCGCCAAAGTTAGTGTCCGGTCTAGTAGTAAACACTGTGATATGTTGATCAGAATTTTCTAAATCATAATCAATATTAATACCAACACTTTTTCCTATCCAATTTCTCTGCATTAATTTAATCGGCTCTGGCCAATCTATGCTATCTAAATCAGCTAATAATTTATCTGCGTAATCTGTGATTCTAAAAAACCATTGTTCAAGATCTTTCTGCATAACTGGATTTTTACAGCGCTCACACGCGCCATTCACTACTTGTTCATTCGCTAATACCGTTTGGCAACTAGCACACCAATTAACATGCGCTTTTTTTCTATACGCTAAACCGTGTTGATACATTTGCAAAAATATCCATTGCGTCCAACAATAATATTCAGGCGAAGACGTATCTATTTCTCTAGACCAATCATAACTAAATCCCAATGCTTTAATTTGTCGTGTAAAATTTTTAATGTTGTTATGCGTAGAAGTATCAGGATCTACACCGGTTTTAATGGCGTAATTCTCGGCCGGCAAACCAAAGGCGTCCCAGCCCATGGGATGTAATACATTAAAACCACCCATGCGTTTATAACGGGAAAAAATATCGGTAGCGGTGTAGCCTTCCGGGTGGCCAACATGCAAGCCATTAGCTGAAGGATAAGGAAACATGTCTAAACAATAAAATTTGGGTTTAGTAGAATTATCAGCGGCCTGATAATAATTGTTGTCTTGCCAATATTTTTGCCATTTTGGCTCAATAATATTTGGCTGATATTTATTATCCATAATCGATATTGTAATGGTTTATGCATATTCTCACAAGGATATGATAATATCATATTTTTTGTTCTGGCACATTGACTGAACAATGAAAAAATGATAGATTGGACAACATGTCTTTAAGATTAAAACAACTAAGCATATCCACTCTAGTGTTATTACTGAAAGCATTAAAAACATTATTTTATACGTTGTGGTGGATCATAAAAATAGTATTTTCTCCAATTATTATTTTATTAAAAATGGCCATAAAACCAGTGTTACTATATGGTTATCACTGGTATTTAAAATTTTATTCTTTATTAAAACGTTCCGCGTTTGTACAAAATCGCATTTTATTTTTATTTAGCCATAAATATTTTATTCATGTAGTAATTGTGTTAATGGCTATTTTTGTTACCGGTACAAATATTAAGGCTAAAGAGCTTAATAACACTAGTGATTTTGGCAAACAATCGGCTTTATACAAAATTGTACAAGAATCCAATGGAGAAATGAACGATGTAGTTATTGTGGAAAAAGGTTTAATCCAAAATAATACCAATAGTCAACGTTATCTAGACACTTCCGGGAGCATTGTTAGTAATGTTAGTAAAATTGATCCAGATTCAGAAGCAGCTAGTTTAGGCGATAAAAAAACTGGTATTACTACAGAAACCGCCACCATGGCCACTAATACGCAAATTCAAACCAAAACAGGCCACCGAGCTGAAGCGGTAGAATACACTGTAAAAAATGGTGAAAATATTGGCATTATTGCTAATCGCTTTGGGATTTCTAGTAATAGTATCTTATGGGCCAATGATTTATCAGATAACGCTGTAATTAAACCTGGCGATACCATAAAGATTCCACCGGCCTCTGGCTACACTTACCAAGTAGCTCAAGATGATACGCTAGAAAAAATCATCGCCAAATATTCTGGTGATATGAATGAAACCATTAAAATTAATGGCATTGGCGAGGATCATATAATTCCAGTTGGCTCAAAAATTATTATTGTGGGAGGCAAACCACCGCCACCGCCTACGCCAATTATTAATAATAGTTATTTAGCTAATTCTTCTTCGTCTAATCGATCTTCGTCTAGCGATCCTTATGTAAATCGCAATGCCGCGGCTAAAATAACCGGCGGTAAGTTAAATTGGCCGATTGGCTGCCAATCGCGCATGACTACTTATTGGGGTCACGCCGGTAACGCTCGTGATTTTCCTTGCCCAATTGGCACGCCTATTTATGCGGCTACAGAAGGGGTTTTTTATGTGCGCTTTACCGGACAAATCGGCCATGGTTACGGTAATTGTGGTGATGTAGTTGGTCCAAACGGTATTACTACCCGTTATGCACATATGTCTTACTTCAATGTTTCCAACGGCCAACACGTTAGTCGTGGTCAAGTACTGGGTTTTGTGGGCATGACCGGCCGAACCACTGGCCCTCATTTACATTTTGAAGTACACATTAACGGCCGCGCCTACGATCCGATTCAGTTTTATTAAATACCTACCTCACCTCCTAACATCCTACCTCTATCCCCGACCCTTTCCCCTAAACAGGGGAAAGGGAGAATTTTATAAAAAAATAGTAGAGACGCATTGCAATGCGTCTCTACTATTTTAGATTTATTTACTGATCCAAAACCTTTTTAATCTTCTCTACAATTTCTCCAGTAGTAAAGTTCGCTTTCACCAGATAATCCACTGCGCCTAACTGTAAGCCATGTTCAATTTTACTTTCTTGGCCAAAATTAGATAAAATAATTACTGGAATATTTTTAATAGCTGTATTAGCATGTTTTTTTAATTTGCCTAATACTTCAAACCCGTCCATACCAGGCAACATAATGTCTAACAAAATAATGTCTGGCTTATATTCTTCAGCTTTTTTATAGCCAGTTTCACCATCACCGGCTAAGCCTATATCAAAACCTTCTTTGTCTAATTTGGTTGATATTAATTCACTTAAAAACTTATCATCTTCGATAATAAGTACCTTGGCTTTTTGTCCTCCCATACTTGGTTATTAAATAAAAATAAGCTATGCTGACAGTATACTAAATAGTTAAATATTAGTAAATGGGCATATTATATTGCGTCAGTACCCCAATTGGCAACCTAGCCGATATTACCATACGAGCTTTGGATATTTTAAAAACCGTAAATACTATTTTGTGCGAAGATACCCGCACTACCAAAACACTCTTAAAACACTATCAAATTAATACTCCTACTGAATCTTATCACCAAAATTCTACCGCTCAACAAGCCGCACAGATTATTACTAGATTACAATCTGGAGAAAACCTAGCCTTAGTAAGTGATGCCGGCACCCCGGGTATTTCCGATCCTGGTAGCTTATTAATTCAGCAGGTACTAGCCGCTGGTATTACTGTTACCCCTATTCCAGGAGCCACGGCTTTAATTTGCGCTCTACAAGCCGCTGGTGTAGATATCAGTTCCTTTGTATATTTAGGTTTTCTCCCGCACAAAAAAGGCCGGCAAACGTTATTTAACTATATTGCTCAAGAAACACGTACCGTAGTATTTTATGAATCCCCACACCGCATTTTAAAAACATTAACTGCTTTAAAAAACTGTAAGCGTAATATTGTATTAGCCCGTGAACTCACCAAAATTCACGAAGAATTCATCCGCGGCACCGCCGAACAAGTATACGTTGAACTTTTCAAGCGCCCAAAAATTTTAGGCGAGTTTGTGGTGATAATACATACCTCTCCCCTAGCCCCTCTCCTAATAGGAGAGGGGAATGATGAAATATATTTAGTACCTCGTTAATATTGTTTATCACCTGATTATTACTAAATCTCAATACTGTATATCCTAATTGCAATAAATACAAATCTCTAGCTTGATCACGCTCTATCTGTTTTTCATGAATCAAGCCATCAACTTCAATAATAAGTTTTGCTTTTCTACAATAAAAATCTGCAATATATCGCCCAATAGGATGTTGCCTCTTAAATTTTGCGTTATTAATTTGCTTCCTACGTAATTGTTGCCATAAAATATATTCTGCTGTAGTTTGTTTTTCACGTAATTTTTTTGCAATGTAATGTAATTTAGTTTGAAATTGTATTGCTTGATTATTTTTTGATGTTACTAGCATAAAATATTTTATAATTCTCCCTTTCCCCTATTTAGGGGAAAGGGTTGGGGATAGAGGTAGAATTTTTAGGAGAGGGGCTGGGGGAGAGGTAGAATTTTTATTGCCCATTAAACACTTGCCGATACTGCAGTGCTTCGCGTAAATGGGCCGGGGTAATTTCCGCTTGGTGGGCTAAATCGGCAATGGTTCTGGCTACTCGCAAAATACGGTGATAACTACGCGGAGATAATTGCAGGCGTTGCATGGCTTGTTTCATAATTTGTTTACCGGTAGCATCTAATTGGCAATAGTGCTCAATTTGCTGAACATTCATGTAGGCATTACGAGAAATAACTACTTGCTGATAACGTTGTTGCTGTACTTGTACTGCTTGTTCTACCCGCTTACGAATACTAGCCGAAGATTCTTGAATTTGTGTAGTATTGGTTAACGTATCAAACGTTACCCTGGGCACATAACAACACAAATCCATTCTATCTAATAACGGTCCGGATAATTTTTTTTGATATTTGGTGATTTGTTGCGGCGTGCAAGTGCACTCTTTTTCTTGATCGCCAACATAACCACATGGACATGGATTTAAACTGCCTACAAAAATACATTTGGCCGGATACGTAACCGTTTGTTCTGCCCGGGCTACTGTAATTACCCTATCTTCTAATGGTTGCCGCAGAGCCTCTAATACCATCCGGCTAAATTCTGGCAGCTCATCTAAATACAATACCCCGTGTTGCGCCAACGATATTTCACCAGGTCGTGGTAATCTACCACCACCCACAATGGAAACCATCGATGAAGAATGGTGCGGCTGACGAAATGGCCGTGTGTTTAAAATAGCACTACGCGCCGTTAATAAGCCGGCAATGCTGTATAACCGCGTTACCTCTAATATTTCCGTGGCCGTCATGGGTGGCAAAATTGATAACAATGTTTTAGCTAAAATAGTTTTACCAGAACCTGGTGGCCCAAATAACAAAATATGATGCCCACCGGCCGCCACAATTTCCAAAGCTCGTTTAATCATGGTTTGTCCTTTAATATAGCTAAAATCTTGGTCAGTAACCGGCAGATGCGCTGTGGGTGGCAAATATGGTGCCGGTTTGATTAATTGCTGACCAGTGCAATGATTAATCATTTCGCTTAATGATTTAATTGGTAAAACTATTAATTTAGGTACTAGCGTAGCTTCTTTATGATTAATTTGCGGCACAATAATTTGTTTAATATATTGCTCTTGCGCCATCATGGCCATGGCTAACACACCGCGCACCGGCTGTACATTACCATCTAAAGATAATTCGCCCACACATAAACCCATGTTTTCTGGCAAGATAATTTGTTGCGTAGCTGCTAAAATACCTAACGCAATTGGCAAATCATAGCTTGGACCTTCTTTGGGTAAATCGGCCGGCGCTAAATTAACTACTACTTTTATATCGGGAAAAGTTTTGCCAACATGTTTAATGGCCGCTCTAATTCGTTCCCGTGATTCTTGAATGGCCGCATCTGGCAAGCCAACAATGGTAAAACTAGGAAAACCAACCGAAACATCCACCTGTACTTCTACAATTTGCGAAGATAAGCCGCTAATAGCGGCTGAATATAATTTTACAATCATAAAAAAATGATAAATAAAAACGCCACCCTGTGTTCGGGGAGCGCTCAATACCGGTACTATATCACAAAATAACCTGTTTGTTAACCCAACTAGGGGTTAACATCACTAACACCCGGGTTTATCCCGGTGTGTTAGTATGGAATTCATGTTCAGTTTTTGCTTCAATAACGCTAATTTTTCTTGATTATCATTAATTTGTACCCGATTATTTTTTTGTAATTTACATTGCTCGCAACGCTGTGTTAAAATCCAGTTTCCATGATCTAAAAATAAATCAACTGGCTTCATTAAGCCATTACACTTAGCTAAACGATCACCCGGATTAATATCTACGTGTTTCGATGTAAAACATTCTGGACAATGATTAGTATACCCATTGCCAATTACATTAGTGCCACAAAATTCGCAAACAAAATTTTCAATGGTGCGTTGAAATTTTTTCATAGCGCCATAACCAAATAAACCAAATGAGCATAGCGGCCACAATATACACATCGGCCAGATTAAAAATACTGCCTAACCATAACCAAATAAAATCAATTACTCCGCCGTATTGCCAACGATCATATAAATTACTAAACGCACCAATTAAAATAAGTAATAATAAAAAATATTCTTTAAGATTTTTTTGTTGGATGGCCTGCCACCAGCGCCAAGTAATAAATACTAACACTCCCACCATTAAACTATAATAAATAATGGGAAATAACGGCAAACTAAAGGCCATGTCTTGATTCAAATAATACTGTAACCAAATAACACCACCCGCACCATAATGTTGCGTGGAATTAGTAATAAAAAAATACTTCACCCAGCGATCCAGCACAAACAATATTATTGCTGTAACGGTGCTAGCCATCCAAAAATATTTAACATTAGTTAACGATCTATTTAACATTGGTTTCAGCCGCCGGATTGGCTTGCAAACGCGCTAATGGAATATCTTGGCCGGTATTTTTATCTTTGCCATAAGTGCCGCTTTTCATGCGCTCTAATGCCGCTTTAACACTAGTTAAACGTTGTTGCAATTGCGCGGTGACCGATAAATTTACTGCGTAATCCTGTACTTCATCGGGAGAATCAGAACCAGGATCAGCTGGATTATCATCGCCATAATTTGGAAATTTAGCTGCATAATCTCCTGGCACATGTTCGCCTACGTCTGGATTCGCTACCATGGCTAATTCTTCGTTTAATTCAGTTTGTTCTTTTAACAAAGCTTGTTTTAATTCATCTAATATTTTTTTGTCCATATAACACAAATTACCGGCCTATTAATTAGGGGGTTGCTTATTTTACTTAATTTATAGTGGTTAACCTGCACCGAATTTTGTAGATTAATGGCTATAAATTAGCAATGTAAAAGGATTTTCGGGGGTGTCCCCCCAGCAACCGGCCATTACGGCCATAAATATGCCTGAGAACACCCCCATACTTTAAGTTAACCTTGTCTATCCCGTCTTAACGACGGAACGAGCAAAGAATTTCTACTTAAAGCAGAAGTGCTTTGTTCTACTCTCTGCTGGTGATAGTAGTTCAATCTCGCGTATAGCGAGATCTCTCTAGTAAGTCGCTGTCCCTCGATCTCGCCGAAGCAAGATATAAATGAGGGCTGGCGAAGAAAAAATTTTATTTTTATTTTTTCCAGCAAATTTCCTACCAGAGAAATATTTATGTCTAAGTTATCCTTAGAAATAAATTTCTCCCTAGTAGCTTGAGTTATTCACATGTAATGAGCAATTAATGTATTAAGTATAGCAGAAACTAGATAACGGGTCAATAATATGGTGTAATATTGATTAATTATTGCTAATATTAGTATATAATAAAACAAATAGTTTTATTGTTAACTATACCTAGTTTATACACAACATTATTAACAAGCTGTGGATAACACGATTTTTTTCACTTCTTCAGCCGCTTCGGCTAGTTTTCCCTCTTCATTAACTACTAAATAATCCCAATCTAATAAATGCTCTAATTCGCGTTGCGCGGTTTGTAGGCGCTGTTTAATCACATCAGAACTATCCGTTTCTCTGTTAACTAAGCGTTTTTCTAGATACTCATAAGACGGCGGCATAATAAAGATGGTAACTGCGCCAGGTACCATTTTTTTATAAGCCCGCGCACCTTGTGGATCTACTTTTACAATTACCACGTTATTACTAGCTAATTTTTGTTCCACTTCAGCTTTGGTACAACCGTATAAATTACCGTACACTTCGGCCCATTCTATTAGCTGTTGTTTAGCTACTAAATCCTCAAACTCTGCTTTATCGATAAAATAATAAGGTTTCCCGGCAGATTCGATAACCCGTTTTGAACGTGTAGTAGTAGTAATTACTTGAGCAAATACTAAACCGT
Source organism: Patescibacteria group bacterium (assembly GCA_041660305.1). Taxonomy (GTDB): domain Bacteria; phylum Patescibacteriota; class Patescibacteriia; order UBA9570; family UBA9570; genus JBAZWO01. The sequence continues at coordinate 383,374 of JBAZWO010000001.1, forward strand.
CAGTTTTTACCTGATTAATTACCGAATCTTTGCCGGCGCCCGATGGGCCGGTAACTACAAATAGTTTTCCTTTAGCCATGAAATTATCTATTTAATAATGCCTTGCGTGATAAAGAAATTTTACCATTAACTCGATCTACTTCCAAGACTTTTACTTTTACTTCATCACCTTCTTTTACTACATCAGTTACTTTTTCTACTCGCTCATTAGCTAATTGAGAAATATGAATCATGCCATCTTGATTAGGAGTTAGGCTAACAATAGCGCCAATTTGCTTACTAGGATTGTTTCTATCCGCAATTATTTTAATTACTGTGCCGGTATAAATTTCTCCTGGCACAACTTTTTTTACCACTCCTTTAATTAATTCTAACGCTTTTTTCATAGCGCCTGGATCCGCCGCTGTTACATAAACCTTGCCATCATCTTCAATATCTATTGCTACACCAGTTTCATCAATAATTTTATTAATCACTTTACCACCAGGACCAATTAATTCACCAATTTGTTCTACTTCGATTTGTAAAATTTCAATGCGTGGAGCAAATTGCGATAATTCTTTACGTGGTGCCGCTAACGTAGCTTGCATGTTGGCTAATAATGTTTGGCGAGCTTGTTTGGCTTTTACAAATACAGCCTGCACCATAGCTAACGTTAAACCATCAAATTTAATATCTAACTGAATAGCGGTAATACCAGTGCTAGTACCGGCTACTTTAAAATCCATGGAACGATCGTAATCCTCTACATCTTGAATATCGGTTAAAATCTTATACTCGGCTTTAGAATTAGGTGCTTTAAACGCAATGCCAAGCGCAATACCAGCTACTGGCTGTTTAATAGGTACGCCTGCATCCATTAATGATAATGACGAGCCACAAATAGAACCTTGCGAAGATGAGCCATTGGAAGATAACACCTCGGATACTACCCGAATGGTATAAGGAAACTGTTCTTTTGGCGGTAACACGGCTAATAACGCTTTTTCAGCTAAAGCCCCGTGACCAATTTCCCGCCGACCTGGCCCACGCATGGGCTGTGCTTCACCTACAGAAAATGGTGGAAAATTATAATGATGAAAATAACGCCGTTTTTCATCATTTAACCGCATAGTATCAAAAATCTGCTCGTTACTAGGAGAGCTTAGGGTAACAATGGATAATACTTGAGTATCGCCGCGTTGAAACATACCAGAACCATGCACGCGTGGTACTAAACCAACGCTAGTAGCTAATGGCCTAATTTCATCCAAACCCCGATCATCGACCCGCTTGCCTTCAGCAAAAATACGACGCACCATTTCGTTTTGGAATAACTCTTCAAAATGTAAACCGGCATATTTACGGCTAACTGCGTCATCGACTGGAAATTGTTCTAGTAGCGCTTTATTAATCACCGAGAAACGATGATGACGTTCACGTTTATTGCCTTTACCAAATAAATTAGCCCCTTCCGCTTTAAAATGAGCATCAGCTTTTTGTTCGGCGGCTTGTTTTAACGTAACTACTTCAGCGGGTAATTCCGGTAAAGTAACGGCTATCTTGGCCTTGCCTATGTCTTTTTGAATGGTTTGTAATAGCTCGATTACCGGCTGTAATTGCTGTAAACCATATTCAATGGCTTTAAATGTAACATCTTCACTAGCTTCCCGGCCATCGGCTTCTAACATAACCGTTTCCATATTGCGCCCAGACACAAATACGTTAATATCGCTGGTGTCTAGTTGTTCAGAAGTTGGATTTAAGAAATATTCACCAGCTTTTCCAGCTACAATACAGCCGGCTAATGGCCCTTGCCATGGAATATTAGAAACCATTAAGACAGCGGCGGCACCAATTAACCCAGCAATATCTGAATCGCTGTTTTCATCATACGATAATACGGTAACAACTATTTGAATATCATTACGAATGCGTTCATCAAATAACGGCCGAATAGACCGATCGATTAATCTACCAGATAATACAGAATCATCAGACGGCCGCCCTTCTCGCTTAATAAAGCGTGAACCGGAAATTTTACCAGCCGCGTACATATTTTCTTTATACTCTACCATTAGCGGAAAATACGACAAACCTTCGCGAATATTATCGGACATGACTGCTGTGGCTAAAATCATGGTATCACCATAACGTACGGTACAAGCAGCGTTAGCCTGGCCAGCCAAGCGATTAAATTCAATTACCAATGGGCGATTGCCCCAATTAATTTCATAACGTTTGATATCTGTCATATGTATTGTAATGTTTCTTAACTTACCTACGAACTGCAGATTCTCACGTTAGTGAGAGAACCTATGTGTTCGTAGATAAGCGCTAATTAAATTATAGATATTAAATGAACTTGAAAACAACACTAACCTAGATATTTCTACCTAGGTTAGTGTTTTGATTTAAAAAATAATACAACATCTAGACGCTGTCCTTTAATTTTAACGCTTTAATTAAGGTTTCGTAACCCGAACGGTTTTCTTTCTTTAAATAACGTAATAATCTGCGGCGTTGGCCAACTTTTTTTAATAAACCACGTCGAGAAGACACGTCTTTCTTATGTATTTGTAAATGTGATGTTACATCATTAATCTCATACGTTAACAAAGCAATTTGTACCTGGGGAGACCCGGTATCATCTTGCTTGGTAGCGTATTTTTTAATTATTTTATCTTTCTGTTCTTTCGTAAGCATACGATTTTGTTCTATTCTTAGCAATATCCGAGTCAACCGCGGTGTCGCCGGAAGCCCAGGTATCGACTACTGGTTAGTTAAGTAATTGCTAGTGTAACAATTTTATAAAAATCGGTCAATTAGTTTATAAAAACTGTTAAAAATACAAAAAATACCTAAACTTTATTACCTGGTTTTGGCAGCCTAGCTCGTAATGGCCGAATTAATAACGAATCTTTAAATTCCGCTAAATCCACGAAACGTTCAGCTTCGGCGCGTAATAAGCTGGAAGATGATGGACCGAAGGCTAATACTTCAGCCCGGCAACCTAACGCTTTCACATGTTTTAAAAGTTCCGCAAAATCACCATCGCCAGATACTAACACTACTACATCTAGCTTATCGGCTAAGCGCATAATATCCATGGCGATACCCACGTCCCAATCCCCTTTTTTGGCGCCACCATAAAATACTTGTAAATCCTTGCTGCGAATTTCCAAACCACGTTTTTCTAACGATTCAAAAAACGATTGCTCTTGTTTGCTTTCGGCGCGAATTACATAAGCAATCGCGCGAATTAACGTACGCTCGGCTAAGGCAATATCTAGCACTTTGCCAAAATCCACTTTTTGGCCATACAGTGCTTTAGCAGAATAATACATGTTTTGTATATCCACAAACACACCCACGCGTTGTTGTTGTAATTTTGTTGTCATAATACTGTTATTATAGCACGTTATTAATAATGTTTGAAACACTGATGTCGCTGATAAATGCTGATGACACAGATAAATACAAATGCATTAAATTGCATTATCTGTGAAATCAGAAATTTCATCAGCGTCATCTGTGATTCGAGTATTTTAAATCAGTGTTTCAATTTTTGTAATAGTGTCGTACAATACCTTACATGTCCACACTTGATAAATTAATTACTGATTTTTTGGAATATTTAGAGATTGAAAAAAATCGGTCGCAAAAAACGATTCGTAATTATAGTTTTTATTTACATCGGTTTGCTAGCATGACCAAACTATCCAACCCTAATGCCATCACCAGTGCTGTGGTACGTAATTATCGTTTACAATTAAATCGTTTACCCAATTTGCGCTTTAACACTAATTTAAAAAAGAAAACGCAAAATTATCATCTCATTGCTTTGCGTGCGTTCTTAAAATATCTAGCCAAGCGCGATATTGTTTCACTAGCTCCAGACAAAATTGAACTCGCCAAGCAAGAAGACCGGCAAATTGAATATTTAATGGGCTCGGAATTGGAAGAATTATTGGCCGCACCATTAAAATCATCCGCGTCCATTATTTCCTATCGCGACAAAGCCATTCTAGAATTATTATTCTCTACCGGTTTACGTGTATCTGAATTAGCTAATCTAAAAATTGGAGACGTTAATTTAAAACGAGAAGAATTTTCAGTACGCGGTAAAGGTAGTAAAATTAGGTTGGTATTTTTATCGGAACAAGCCCGCTACTGGCTAAAAGAATATCTATCCAAACGCCAAGATACGGCGCCGTATTTATTTGTAGCCCATGATCGCGCCAGTATTGCCCGTGATAAAAACGAACAGCCAAAACCGTTAACATCGCGCTCCATTGAGCGCCTGATTCAACATTATGCTAAACAAGTAGGTATTATGAAACGTATTACACCACACACGTTACGCCATAGTTATGCTACAGATTTATTAAGTAACGGTGCTGATATTCGTTCCGTCCAGACTATGTTAGGCCATTCTTCTATTACCACTACGCAAATCTATACGCACGTAACCAATCAACAATTAAAAGAAACCTATAAAAAATTTCACCGGGTTCACTAATTGTAACCCACCGGCCTAAAGCCGGGGATTACAAAGATTGTACCCATTCTACACTGGTAGTTACCGGCAATTGATAGCGACCGGTGCTGGAACTGTATTGTTGTTGGGCGCTATTAAATAATTGGGTTGTGACAGTATTAGTGTTTGATAAAAAAATACTAGCTGTTTTATTATCACTCATACCCCACAATGCGTATTGATTTTGATTGTTCACTTGGAACCGTGTTAAATATTGATTCGTTCTAGTGGAAACAGCTAAATCATCAATGCGCACAATATGTTCTTCATTATCAGCTACAGCTATATCATTATTATCTAATACAAATCCTACTGCTTTAATAGGCTGATTAATTACGCCGTTATTATTACCACCCCAATGCGCCGCCGAGCTTGATAACTGAACTGTATAACGCAACCACTGTGCTGGCATGTAGCCTAAATTATATTGAAACGTTTCACCACTCTTATCAATAATTCTTACCCGCAACGTGGTATCATCGTTATTACCTTTTAATTTAAGCTGAATGGACCGCGTATTTAATGGTAAATTTTTTTCTAACATAATCGGCGCATAACAATTACCCTTTCCAAACTGGTAACTTATACGTAACTTACTTTCTTTCGGACGATCCTTCACATTACCAGTAGTACACACTTCATCTTGTATATGCCACCCCTGATTACGATTAAAATTATCAAATAATTTTACTTGGGTTAAACCGGCATCAATTACGGTTGTATTGTCTAATTTATTTTTTATAAATTGATAAGCCGTTTTAGCTGGTTTATCTGTATAAACATTAGTAAATAATCCAAAATATTTATCGGTTAATGTAGGATCGCTCGCTGTATCGGTTAAGCTATACCAAAATACTTTTTGTACATCTGGCACACTCAAAGCTATGGTATACAGCCTGGTTAAATAATCAGCTTGCGTTTGTTCGCTTACTCCGGCTGCGGCAGTAGTCCAGCCCACTTCTGTTAACCAAATTGGCACTGTTTTTTGTTGCCAATATCTACTAACCGCTTTTACATTATATAAATCTGTTACTAGCGTATTTAAATTATTAACCGTATCTTCTGGCGCGTAATTAAAATTGCTACCAACCTGCCGATATGGATGTACTGCTACTACGTCCATAATATTTGGCTCGGTTAAATTTTTATACACCTTGGTTAAAAAATCAGTATCCGCTCCAGATAAGCCGCCTAGCACTATTTTAGCATTGGGATTTTTTGTTTTAATAGCGTTAGCCGCCGCCTCTAAATAAAGCGCATAAGTAGCGGCATCACTTTTCCAAAACCCTGAATTATTCGGTTCATTCCAAATTTCCCAGTAAGTAATGTTGTCTTTGTAATGATCGGCTACCGTGCCCACATAATCTTGCCACGCCATCATATTCGGCGGATCAAATTCACTGGTAGCTGCCCACTTACTACTATAAGTTAACAAGCCTAAAATTTGGATATTATGCGCTTGGTATGCTTGTACCGCTTGATCGTACTGTGTAAACGAATATTGATCGTCTATCGATTCTACCACATCCCAATTAAATTCTTCTCGCCCCCATTGTACACCTGTGTTTTGCGCCTGTTGCATTACCATTGCCCAGTCTGCCGGAATAATCCGCTGGCGTAAATGAATATTGGCGCCAAAAGCATCGTGTATAGAAAATGTACTGGCTTGCACTAATACCGGCTGTAAACATAACATTACAGCCAACACTATTTTTTTCATATCTTTATTTTGCCACGTTTTAGAAAAACATAACAGCCAAGCCATAATGGCACCATTAACCAGATTAATTTAATACTGGGAAAACACAGCCAAATAGTAAGATCAATTACTACCCAATGATAAATATAAATAGACAAGGTAGCATTGCCTAACAAACGTAATACTGCTAAACAATATTTTATAATGCTACTTTTTATGCTTTCTAACCAAACAAATAAATAAACTAATAAAAACAGTATACTACTACTAGCTACTAAATAAAACGGTTTTAATGGATACATGTACTCTTCTAGCCGTAACGATTGATTAGTAACCGCATAATAATACACATAACCAATTGTTAACAATAAACTAATAGAAAATAATTCACCGCGTCGTCGCTCAAAACCTAATTGTGCAAAAATAATGCCTAATAAATATGGTTGGATCCAAAATAATGGCGGCACCAACACGGTATGTTCACCGTATAACAACTGTAAAATTGGTTGCTGCGCTGGATAATAAAAATAATTAATGATTAATGACCCAATAAATATAGCTAATACTCCTAACACCGGATACTTAATAGTTTTTATTAACCATAATATGAGTGGTGAAACTAACAACAACAATCCAATAGTAAATATAATAGTAATCGGCACAGAAAAAGCTTGAAATAAAAAAATATGTTTTATATCAAATATATTTTTTTCAGAAAATTGCCAAAAAAACGGTTCAGTTTTAAAATTAAACACCCCTAATTTAATTACACTATATAAAAAATAAATGCCAATTAACTCTGCTCCGCGGCGTAATAATTTTTTACTAACTAGCATTAATGGTTTGTTAAAATACGCTACATATACCACACTCCCTACTAACGCAATAAATAAAAACACACTGGGATACAATAATTCCTTTAACCAACCCTGCATGTTTGACAATGGTATATTAGACCAATCTAATAAGTGCACCAACATTACTCCTAATATGGCTAAGCCTTTTAAATAAGAAATATAATTATTACGTTTTTTGTCCATACACACTTCAACATTATACTAGTTTTAACAAAAAATAAAATAACCCTTGAATTATCAAGGGTTATTTATCTTAAAACACTTGTGTTTTATTCAACTGTTGGCAATGTACTACCTACTTGCTGCATATCATAAACCGCCATAGTGGCTGTATAAACATCTTCCGTAACCACTACATAAGTTTCTCGGCTAGCCGTATCAGTTAATGTTTCTAAACTAGCTTCCGCTTGTGTAACTAATGTATTAGCGGTATTAATAACCTGCTCATAAAGCGCTGTATCAACATCCTGATTCTTTGGATTTAAATTATAAGCTTTGTATTTTCCTAATTGTATTTGCGCTAAGCCAACCGCCGCTCGATCCACTTCTACTAATTTAGTTACACCATCAGTATACACATCTACTCCTAAATCTTTTAATTCAGCTTTGCTATCATACAACACTTGCGCAGCCTCTTGGCGAGCCTGCACTAACTGCTCCGAACTAGTAGCTGTACCAACATCGGTTTTTAGAGATTCTAAAGTTTTTTGGGTAGCATCAATAGTAGTTTGTAATTCTTTTTTTGTAGCCGCTGATAACACAATCGTGGTATCATTTTGTAGTTTTTCTTCTGCTGTAGTTAGGGCTGTTAATGCTTGGTCTAGTAAACTTAATACGGCTTGTTGACGTTGTTCAAATGCTTTAGTTTTTATAGTAGCAGCCGTTTCACCGGTAACTACCGTTTTAGTACCTTTGGCTTGTGCAACTTGTAAATCCAGTGTAGCTAAAGTATCAAATAATGCCTGTTTTTGATATTGAACAGCAGCTGAAATAGGCAATGTAGTAATCATGGTAATGGCGGCCGCAATACCAAAATACAAGGTAACATGGTGATAGGTATCGTTAGGGCATTTTTTAGTTGGACATTTTTTTGTTGGCATAAAAATTTTTATTTTTCTACTTAAATTATTAAAATATTAATAACATTATACCGCAAATTTTCATCTCCGTCAATATCGTGTTATGCTGTAAGTACTATGAACCTTGCTTTTATCGGTAACGGTGATTATTTTTCCTGTCGCCAGCAATTAAAAAAATATGACTTATTAATTGCATTAGATGGCGGCGCTAACCACTGTTGCGTTATGAATATTTCACCACATTATATTATTGGCGATAATGATTCTTGTACAAAAAATACGGCTAAATTTTTTAATACCGTTCCTAGAATTATATTACAAAATCAAACTACATCCGATTTACAAAAAGCTCTGTGCTGGTGTAAAAAGAAATTTAATAAATCGCTTGAATGTATAGATTTGTTTTGCGTTACCAGCACTACTCGCCCCGATCACGCCCAAGCCGCTATTCAAGCTTTAGTACATGTGCCGTTTATTAAAAAAATATATACCGGTCAGCACACCATTCAATGTTTACATGCCAATGATACTGTAAGATTAACAAAAACCAAATCAAATAGAATTTCTTTAATTCCTTACGGCAAAACTGCTCACGTAACTTTAACCGGTTTAGCTTGGTCTGGTAATAACTTGCTATTAAACGCCACTACTCATTCCGGCATCTCCAACCATATTACCGCTAAACAGGCCAGTGTTCAGGTAAATAACGGAACGGTTTTATTAATTCGTTAATCAAACTTCAACGACAACTTTAAGCTCACGTTTGCTTGGCTTATGTGATATACTTTTGGTATATGTCTATCATAAAAGATTTTCCAAAAATAGAATCACCGTTTGTTCGAAAACTAGTGAACGACCACTATATCGTAACGCCGGAAATTAATCCGGAGTATGCTTGGGTGTTTCAGGAAGTCGGCGTGCGGGCAGTTGATAAAATTGATGGTACGAATGTATGTTTACGCATTAGTGGCGGCCAAGTAACCAATGTGTTTAATCGTCAAAATGAAAAATTTGTGTTTCCGCCAGCCATTACCCAAACTGCTTGGGAAGGAGCATGTCTGGAAGGTATCGCCCGAGCGATTCAAAAAGACTGGTTACACAATTTAATCGACGGAGACTATTTTGGTGAATTAATTGGGGAATTAATTAATGGCAATCCTCAACAATTAACCGGACATTTATGGGTGCCGTTTAATTATCTAGCAAGAAAATGCCATTGGCGCAGTTGGATAAAAAATCAGTATCCGAAAGATTATGAATCAATTTCACAATGGTTTAAAGATTTACCGTCATTATTTAATCAAACACAAAAACTTCCTCCGGTAATGGCCGAAGGACTGGTGTTTTATCATCCAGATGGCAAACGCCTGGCTAAATTACGCCGCGATATGTTTGATTGGTTTGAGGGCGAGCGGCACCATTTCAGCGCTTACTAGTAGCCTAGCTACTTCTTCAACTGCCGATAAATGCCAGCTAATTGTTCATCGAACGTAATCAATTCAAACCCAAAGGTTAAAGCTAAATATAAATTAGAATAATCTGTTAACCCTAATGGTTTAGTTAGTTTTTGTTGTTCGATAAATTTAATCGTACGACGAATAAATTCACTATTCATATCAATTTGATCTATTAACTTATGTTTGCTAATAAACCAATAAAATTTCAACGCCTCCGTATGAGACATTTTATTTGTCAGTAATGTAAACACCTCTTGCACAATAAAATTAGATACAACTACTCCTCGATCTGTCTTTTCTAACGTTCTAAATATCTTATTAGCTTTTTCATGTAGCGTATCCTTGCTGTTATGCAAACCTATCCACACATTTGAATCTATTAATGCGTATCTATTTAATTCCATAAACTACCTCGTCTACCATTTGGCTAAGATTTGGATCTCCCGAATAACAAATTTTATCATAATCATCAAAAAAACTGTTGTATTTTTTTTCTTGTGCTTCCTGCATATAAGGCAAATAAGCTGTAAAAATTTCTTTTTCAGATTCTTCTGGAATATATGTGCCAACTTTTTTTCCGTTTTTTACTACGGTATATATTTTACTAGCTGGTTTACTGGTAATTTTAGATAAATTACGAATAAACTCACGAATGGAGATAATTGTTTGTTCTTGGGATAATGTAGCTAAATTCATAAAATGATAAAGTTTAACAATTGTATGTCTTAATGTTATATAATTGTTAGATAGTTGTCAAACATTTCCCATATATCTATGTTGAAGTAAGCTTCCAACACACAAAGTGAGTTATGAACATAATACAAATCCCAATAATAAATATTGGCACTGTTGGAAATAAAATGTCTAGCGGCCATTCAAATACTTCTGTCATACCAATGTCTTGCTTGCCAGTAAGAGCTTGAAAATGTGGAATAAACTCTGTACGAGATCGATAGATAAAATAAATAATTACGCTATAAACACCTAATAAATAGGCAAGACTATAGGGAACGAGTTTTTTAAAAATATTCATATTATTGTTGTTGATTAATCAAACTTTATGATTACTAATTATTGTTCGTTTTTTAACACGTTGAACTACTAATACAGTTACAAGATAAAGCGAGGCGTATATGCTGCCAATAAGATAAGGCAATACATCAAAAAACAGTGCCAGATTTTGATTTATTAATTTTGAAAAAATGATATTTGCTAAGTGGCAGAAACTTTGCGTTAGCAGAAAACCAATAAACATAGAGATGGTTATAAAATAATTCCGCTCCGACAGTGTCACGAAATTAAAAACATAGACACACCAAGTAAGAACCAAAAAAATAACAATTGCAATAATATAATGTTTTTTCATAATACTTGAACCTATTTAATTAACCCAATCTACGCTTGAACTCTTTTATATTTTTTTCAAGCGCACATTTGGTTGGCCGATGAAGAAAAAAACTTTCTTTACAATTTTTTATCTCCACGGCCGCACCTCCTTTCTAACAACTAACAAAACTAATGAACCCAGTTGTCGCAGTAGCCGTACTGGCGACAATACATATCAACATCACCGTTCCAAACGTACTTGGCGCCGGAAGCCATCGCCACGCTTCCCTTGAGCGTAGAGAAACTAGCTTCGATCCAAGCAACGCCGTAGACCATTGCGCTAGTGTTGTTGAGATAGTACGCCTCAACTGCACTAGCCGCGATTTCGACCGCGTCCAACGTCACTGATCCGGCGGTACCAGTGTGATAGATAGCTTCGCCACGAGTTGCGCTGTTATCCACGATTGAGGAATCGTGGATGGCGATGTAGGCCTCGCCGACCGGGCCACTGCCACCATCAATGCTATTGAAATAAATGCCACCACCCAACTCCGCGACGTTGTCGGAAACGTCACAGTAGTCCATAGTGAAATTCGACGTATCATGTAGATAAACACCGCCGCCGTTGGTAGCTGTGTTGTTCACGATCCGAGTCCACCACACACCCACGTTGGTAGAGTCGTATACGGCAATCCCTCCTCCATCCTCGCTCTCGATACCAGCGAGCTCGAAGTTGGAGATATACACGCTGTTGGCCTCGGAAACAACAATGCCCGCCAGGCCATTTTCCGCTCCCTGGCTGATCAAAATCGGCTGGCTATGATCACGATTCGGGGACAGATCAACGCCAACAACACTCAAAAAGCTTGCGTACTTACCTATGCTGAACCCGTAGTGCCCGCCATCTTTTGGGCAAACAACAATGTCCATGACATAGACGTATGCGTAATCCACCGCTTCCTGAATGTTATCAAAGTTCGCTAGTACGTTGTCTGGCGTCCAGTCTTCGGGACCATTGAACACCGACACGAGCCCATCTGGATTCATAGTGCCATCGCAGTCCTCATCCGTCTTATCACACACCTCTATAGCATCAGGATGAACATAGACACTTCCGTCATTGCAGTCACCCCCGCAGGTGGCATACCCATCACCGTCCTTATCGAAGTCTTCGTCGATTTTTCCGTCGCAGTCCTGATCCACACCATCACACGTCTCAGGAGAGTAAGGATGAATAGTCTTGTTCGCATCATCGCAGTCGGCGGCCATGGTAATGTATCCTTCCGGCTGGCCACTGCACGAAGTAACGGCGTTGTTTGGATCACCGTAATAGTCACCATCAGCGTCACGATAGTAAGTGATGGTGATACCGTCGTCGATTTTGCCATTGCAACCATCGTCTATTCCATTACAAAGTTCCGGAGCATTTATGTATACATCAGGGTTGTTGTCGTCACAGTCTCCGTGCATTAAAGCCTGACCGTCACCGTCTACATCGATTAGGTCCTTACCATCACAATTCTGATCAATGTTGTCGTAGGGAACCTCGTCTGCGCCCGGATAAATGGTAGAATCCTGATCATCACAGTCTTCGTTACCGTATTCCAACGCTCCATCACCATCCTGATCCCATTCATCCGAATCGCCATTGCAGTTTTGATCCACGTAATCGTAGAAGACTTCCGGCGCTCCCGGATGAATTGAAGCATCATAGTCATCACAATCACATTCATCGGGTTGCGGCGAACTATCTGCTGCCGCTGTCATACTACTGGTCATAGCTTGCACCGATTCACAAGCCGGCCAGCCGTCACCATCCTGATCTGACGCCCCACATCCAACCAACAAAAAACCTACAAACAACCAAACTGCTAACCGTTTCATGCCACACCTCTCACAAACAGAAGGCTCATCATTCATTGCCACCAGAATATCCCGGCGGAACAACAAATCCGCGCGCACCCTTCCTATGCACCCGGGAAATAAATCCTACCTTCCATCCCCAACCCTTCCCTCCTATAAAGAGGGAAGGGAGAAATTTCTCCTCCTCCCTTTATAGGGGAGGAGGTTGGGAGGTGGGGTAGACATTAATTCCCGAGTGCATATAGAAACTGTTTGCAAATTTTTAAAGAACCACTTAAAGAACGAAAAACCAGACTAACAAACTCTCTCTCTCTTCAATATATTGTTTTACGATGTATTTGACATAAAAAATTTTATGATTGAATTAAGTAACTATTTTTGTTATGCTGTTTTAACTATGACAAAACCAGAACAAGCTACCCTGCAACGGGTACTAAATGTGGTGCTTGATGTGCAAGATCAGCAGCGTTTGACCAACCAGCGCTTAGCTCATCTTGAACAGCAACAGACCACCACTACTAATAGGTTAGATGAATTTCTAACCTTGGCGAATCGTCATGAGGCTGAAATTGCTTCGTTGCGATTTTTGTATCAAAGAGCGAATAATTGAATTTTTACTCCCCTTCTCCTAGTTAGGAGAAGGGGTTGGGGGTTGAGGTATTAACCGCAACTCATTCTTCCAATACTGTTCCGTAAAAAACATGGCCGGATCTAAATCGCGCACTACTTTATTTTCTAAAAACGTTACTTTACTAATTAATTCTTTTTGTTCGTTCATTAATTTATAAGAAAATACTGTTTGAGTAGCTGGATCCAGCACAATTTCTACGTATTTTTCAATATTGCTTTGTTGGTACTCAACCGGAAACGGATATAATACGCGCAACACCGTTTTACCGCCCACTGTTTCATTATGCTGTTCTAATGGCTTACTTAAATCCACCTTACCTTCTTTTAAAGGGTTGATAATACTGAACGGACTGTGTTGTAACATTTCATTATAAAAATTATGTTTTGTTTCATCTAAAGAACCACATTCATATTGCTTGTTTAATGCTAAACAAGATTTATTAATATTAGATATTAGCAATAAACTCATTTCTGCTGATTCATTTGTATCTATATTTTTACTAACCATGTCCATTCTGCCATTACCACCTAAACCCCATAGTTTTATTTCAGATTGTTGTTCATTTAAATCACCATTACTCTCCACCGATGTAATATGAATATATCGAAACTGCTCATTCATATGAACACTCGCCTGTTCTAAGGCTTTGGCCACAGTAACCCCTAAATTAATAGCCAATGGCGGCTGTTTAAAAATTGGCACTATGTTTATAGCCGTAAATATGGTTATTACAATAATAGCTACCGCTAAACCTTCTATGATTATTTTTCGTTTGATCATAAATGATTAATTAACTAATATACATCTTTATTCGATGTATAAGCATTGTAATACGATATATATTAAAGTCAATCCCAAGAACTCGGGACTTGTGGATAAATAATAACTCCCTTTCCCCTTTTTAGGGGAAAGGGCCGGGGATAGAGGTAGAAGTTATTACTCCTTAAACGCGTTCAAATCCGCCAAGGTTTCTTTATAGGCTTTCATGGCTGTACGAGCGTCAGACTCGGATAAATTTGCTAAATCTTTTATAATATTTTCAGCAGATGGCTTTAAATAAGCTAGGGTATTTTTTTTTGGATCATCCATTACTTCATCTAACAATTTATGCAATACTAACGCAATTTTAGCACCGGGCTTCATACCGCAATCTTTTATTAAAATATTGCCGTCTAGCGCTAACATATTTACACTCACCGGATCTTTCTGCACATATTCTAAACGCTTTTCTAATTCAACTAATTTATAAGGTTTGTCTTTATATACACCAGAGCCCATCCTGTCCGCCATGCGTATCGCCATTAAATCATTAATATTTTCTGCTCCAACTCGGCGCAAAATACGGCGAATACCGGCATCGGTAATTACGTTCAACGTATAATAAAACATGTGGTGCCGAATTAAGTGCGTTACTTTTTGCATATCATCGTTTGAACACGCTAACCGGCGCATAATCGCCCGGGCTTGTTTAGCACTCACGTATTCATGTTGATAAAAAGTGCTATTTTTACCGTTCCCCTGCTTCACGGCCGGCTTGCCAATATCGTGCAACAGCGCGGCTAAGCGCAACCGCCAATCGTCCGACGGGCAAAACTGCATGGATAATAAATTATGAGCAAACACCGTATAGATATGGTGCAGGTTTTGGGTCACGCCAAAACCGGCTTCTAATTCTGGGATAATTATTTTTAATAAGCCGCTTTCGTGCAACAGCCAAAAAGCTTTTAACGAATCCTCTGCACTGATCATTTTAATTAACTCATCACGAATTCGTTCGGCAGATACATGCTTAATTAACTGATTGTTTTTTATAATCGCTTGCCAAGTGTGTTTCTCAATCTTAAACCGTAGCTGGCTAGAAAACCGAATAGCGCGTAACATGCGCAAAGCATCCTCATTAAAACGTTCATCAGCGTTACCTACTGCCCGTAACAAACCACTTTTAATATCTTGTTCTCCGTCAAATTCATCATAAATTTTATTACCATCAAACGCTAACGCATTAATCGTAAAATCGCGCCGCGCTAAATCTTCTTTTAAACTAACGCCAAATTGCACTTTATCCGGATGCCGGAAATCGGAATACTGGCCATCTGATCGAAACGTAGTTACTTCTATATCTAGCGCTCCGCTTCTTACTGTAACCGTGCCAAAATCATTTAAATACAAAGTTTTTGGAAAAACTGCCTGTATTTGTTTGGGCAAAGCATTGGTTGTAACATCCCAATCTTTAGGCTCGTTACCTAATATTAAATCACGCAAACAGCCGCCTACCACATAGCCGGCATAATGATTGGCTTGTAAGGTTTGCAATACCTGTTGAACTTCTGGCGGTAACTTGATACGATAGGTCATACCAAGTCAGAATACCTGATTTGTCCTCGTAGTTCAATGGATCCTCCTTCGCTCCTAAATCGGAGCTACGGCGGACAAGTAGAACATCAGCCCCGATAGTTCAATGGATAGAACACTAGCCTTCTAAGCTAGATATGCAGGTTCGATTCCTGCTCGGGGCACCAAATAATTACTTATGCACCATTACATTTGACTAAAAAATAATATCGGTTTAACATTGCCAGTATGAAACAAGCACGACAATTTAATTCAAGTTTCACTACTACCACAACCACTACTTCTTAGGGTTGCGTAACGTTGTATTACAAAAAAACATCTACTGCGACCCTAGGGTCGCTCTTTTGTTTTTGCCTATTTTAATAAATCTATAATTTATGTCCCGTATGATCAAATTAATACTAAACAATTGCCAATTATACACTACCTATCCTATTCATAGTCCTGGACGGTAAGTTTTGCTATAACACAAATAAACTTTAAAACCGTCTAGCTGGACGGTTTTTTGTTTTGCTCATTGTCAAAAAAATATCCCTGGGGAGCGTTGTCGGCACAAGTGGCACAGAGAACAATTTCGTTCTTGCCTGCCCAAGATTATGCCGACAAGTTCTCCTCAGGCGAGGAGAAAAGGAGTATGTAATGGAAAAAGTTGTGTTTGAGTTTGAGAACGTAAATTACGAAGTCTCAATAGAGACCTTCGTAAAAAAGTCAGGGGCTGTAATCCAATTGCCATCAGGGCGGTTGGTAAAAGTGGTTGATTGGAGGATATATCACCTAAACTTCCTGTTAGAAGTGCAGGAAATGGAGGTGATAAAAGCGGAGGTGATTAAGTAATCATCTTCGCAGCCGCTCCACTGAGGTAAGGAGCGGCTACAAAAAAGAAAAATAGAAACTTAGGGAAGAGCTCTGGAGCCTTTCAAACCAGCGTCCGCCGATAACGATATATCGGCTTTTTTTATTGACAAAAGCACAATTTTTATCTAATGTACAATCATGCCTGATATTAATTTAACCAATAAAAAAAGAAAGCAATATTTCAAAGAAATCTTTGTTAATCTTATTTATGACAACATGGCTATGGAGAATGAAACTGTTTTTTCCAAAAAAAGTATTGCTGAACGTTATAAATTACAAATTAATAACTTAATTAAGGAAGGCGCTCATAATAAAATTGTTATTCCGAACTCATACTATGTCAAAGACAAAGCCGTCTTATCGCGAAACTAAGTTTGGCATTCTTTCTATTAAAGAAATTGAAATTATGATTACTGATGGTGTTGCAAATGTAAACGCTTTTTTATTGCGCGAATACGATAATTTACCTATTAACATTGAAACAGCCAAAGAATTACATGAAAAAGTTGCTGGTTATGTTTTTAAAGAAGCAGGAAATTTTAGAAAACACGAAGTAACAATTGGAAAATATGAACCGCCAAAGTTTTTTCAAATCTGTGAACTTATGGCAAATTGGGAATCTGATTATAATGAGCGGCATAAACACGCAAAAACTCAAGACGAAAAAATTGAACTGTTAGCCTGGATGATGCATTAATTTTTATTAATCCATCCTTTTTTTGATTATAACGGTCGAGTTGCTCGATTGCTTGGCCAATTATTTCTTCTACAGCACCAGTTGCCCATTTCCAGTTTTGTCGGCATAAAACGCACTGACTATGCAACCGCCATGAAAACAGCAACGGTTGAACATGAGTTAAAAAGTGTAATTGAATTAATAAACAAAAGCATCCAATAATAACATTGGCTCCTGTATAAATAAAACCGGTGCTTCATGTAATGTTTAAAAACTAATAACGCCGTAGTTTTTTATAAGCCTGCATTATCTGAATAATGAGCGCCTCTTCTTCTGCCGTAATTGGTTCTTCACCTAATAAAACTTTTCGTACGGTTGTTAAATGCTCTGTTTTAAGATTAACTCTTATTAATAGCGTGATCGTTTGCTCAACCTTACTTTCTTCACGACCATATTTATCACGTAATAATTTTAATGTTGGCGACTCATTGGCACTATTTGCTTCTTTAGCTTCTAATCTTCTGCTTAATTCATTTATTGTTACATCTTCTCCTCTTTTTGGTTTTGCTTTTATTAACACTTCATTTTTTACCATATAAACATTATTAAATCATCTATTGTTTTTTACAATAACCAATATACAACAATAGTTATTAGTTTGGCAAATAAGATCCCTGCAACCATTATCTCTTACTTTACAATTATTCTTAACTGTTGTAAACTAAACATATGAATATTTATAATGTTTAGTTCATGAAATACGAAACCAAGCCTATTTCTGCTATCTTACGGTCTAATAACACGGTTTTTACTTTTAAAGACGTGGCTTTAATTTGGGGAAACACCAATAAGATTACTACCATTTCCAGTGTAAATTACTATATAAAAACCGGCCAGCTTTATCGTATTCGCAAGGGCATTTATGCTAAAAACGAACATTATAACAAACTGGAATTTGCCACAAAACTATATCCACCGGCCTATATCAGTTTAGAAACGGTGCTTAGGCAAACCGGAGTTATTTTTCAATACTACAGCCAAATTTTTGTAGTAAGCTATTTAACGCGTCAACTTGAGGTGGATAAGCAAAAATACGTTTATCGACGCATTAAAGAACAAATTTTGACTAACCAATTAGGCCTGGTTAAAAAAGATAATTATTTTATTGCCGATAAAGAGCGTGCTTTTCTTGATATGTTATATCTACGAAAAAATTTCTCTTTCGACAATTTATCATCAATAAATTGGGCTAGTTGTTTTGTAATAGCTAAAATTTACGAAAATAAAACCTTAATTAAAAAATTAAATTCTTATTATAAAGACTATAAGTATGTTAGAACGTAATCAACACAAAGCCATGTTATTGCGCATTCTTAAACAGATTTACGCCGATACCACTGTCGGCCCTTGCTTGGGTTTTAAAGGTGGTACAGCCGCTTTCTTATTCTATGGTTTAGATCGCTTTTCAGTAGATTTAGACTTTGATTTGTTAGACAAAAATAAAGAAGAATATATTTTTGAAAAAATAAGCGCTATATTAAAAAATCACGGTATCATCCGAGAACAGTATAAAAAATATAACACCGTATTTTTTATGTTGTCATATGCGGAAGAATTGCATAATATAAAAATTGAAATTTCTAAAAGAAAATTAACAACCAATTACAATTTGCTGAATTATCTTGGCATTCCAATGTTGGTAATAACGCGCGAAGATATGTTCGCCTATAAACTAATTGCTATGTGTGAGAGAAACAAATCTGCTAATCGTGATATTTACGATATTTGGTTTTTCTTAAAAAATAATTGGCCATTAAACACACTACTTATTGAACAACATAGCGGTAAAAATTTTTCAGCTTATCTTAAACAAGCCATAACTTATATTAAAAATTATAATGATGCTTATATTCTAGATAGTATCGGTGAATTGCTGAATGAGCCGCAAAAAATATGGGTAAAATCAAACCTAAAACAAGAAGTATTGTTTTTACTTAAAGTAATGCTGGACGTTACTACTGCACCACGAAATTAAACGCAGTTTGCAAATCCATGGCGTCGGGATCGCTCCAAACTAAGCCGTGCACGGCTTCGCCTGGCTGTACTCTGTTAGAGCCAGTACCGGTGATTAAAGTATAGCCAGCGCTGGCGGTGCAACTTTTTCCGGTGTTGTATTCATGTACGGCGCAAATTTCATCCGGCGTCATTAACGTATCATCAGCCATGGCTATAGTAGCAGTATGGTATTGCTCCAAGCGCAACGAACCAACGCTGGCTCGTTCACCGTCCGGCACTGGAAAACCACACATGTTAAAAGACACGCGCAACGGTTCGGAAAAATTAAACGCCGCTATTTGTTCAGTAGTTGGCGCCGTACTAACCAGGCCGTTAGCGCCAGTGTACCACATGTTAATGGCGTCGGTGCTAGAAAATGTAACCACGCCGCGTTTCCAATTAACATATTTAATCAATTCAATTAGTAATGGGCTAAGAAAATTGCTGTCGGTTGGCCCTTCGGCATAACTCCAAGCGGTGTCCTCGGTTGGCACCGGAGCAATATCTAAAATACCAGTAATCCCATAATTTTGCATTAATGTTTGATTTCTATCGGTGATTAAACGCTCTTCAATGATCGGCAATAACATGCCGCCCATGCTGTGGCCAACTAAAATTTTTGTTGGATAATAATTATCACCAGCCGGATCGTTTACTTTATCTAACACTGCAATAACAGCCTGGGCGTAATCGTCCATCGTTAAAGCGCCGTAAGCTACATCGCGCGGCTGTGTGCTTAGATCATGCCCCGGTAAAGCCGGCATAATAAAACCAGCGATCTGCTGGCTGGCCGGCATAGAACTCCAAGCCGTGACAAAATTATCCCAAATTTCCGGCCCGCCGGAATAACCGTGCACTAACACAGCATACTTGGTGGCCGTAGGAGCGGCGACCGGATTTTGAGCCACGCGCACTTGCATCACAAAACTGCCAGCATGATCTGGAATGCTAACAGGCATCATAACATCATCAAATACTAGTGTCGGGCTAGCCGCTGTTGCTGTTTGGCTTTTACCTAACAATAACACGCTAACCAATAAAATGACTAGGTAAACAACTCTTCTGGCCATAGAATTTATATTAATTATTAAATTACAAAAAAACTGCACCCACTGTACAGCTATTACAAATAACGTCAAGCTATTTGATCACAATTGTGTACTATTTAAATACCAACTGTTTTAGCTAATCTTGGCGCGTAATTGCGCTAATTCTGTTTGTAGCTGTTCTGGCAATATAACCTGTTTTTTATTCAGTAGTGCAATAAAAGCCAATAGAGCTTGCTGTAAACTATTTGGACCAATCAGCGTGGGATCTGGTTCTAGATAGATTATTTTTAAAGCTTGGTTATTTTTTACTAAAACAAAATGTCCAGTGGTTAATAATACGCGACCATAATGTAAATATTCGGTTAATGCCTGTTTTAACACTGGCTTATACCCTCCTACAATAATAGTATAAGCCGCTGTATGTAAAAGCATGTGAATATCATTGCCACCATCACCGGCTACCATGCTTTGATAATGATATTGTTGCTCTAAATAAATTACCGCATCTTTTTTATCTACGGCCACCACATCTAAATTATAATCGGCTAGATTATTTTCTAATACATAATTAGCCGAAACTATGATGTTCAGCTTAGATAAACCAACTTGTTTAAAAATCATTTGAAAACGATATTGGATATTTAAAGCCTCTTGGACTGTAGCTATAAAATGATAAGAGATTTTAAATGGTTGGCGCTCACCGGTATAATTCAGCTGATCTTGCGGTTGAAATTGAAAATTGATATTCGGAAATAAATTTTGTATGGTTTGTTCCAAATCTTGGCATAGCGGATATAATACTGATCGCTTAAAACCGCTTGTTTCTTGCACGTATTGCTCGTAACGACGATCTAATTGATAAGTGCCGTTCGGCTGTTTAACGTATAAACGTGTGCCTAATTCACAGGCTAAAATATTAAATGGCAATTCCCCGCTAAATTTAGCAGTATCTAACAACATAACATCAACGGATCTGCCCGTAACAGCAATTAATGGAATTTGATACTGTTTTAAAATAGCCGTAATAGCTAATGTAGTTTCCCAATAATTTTCTTGTTGTTGTAAATGATGACGTTCGTCTAAAACAAATGTTCCGTCGATATCTGTAAATAAAGCTAGGGCTGTTTGCATAATAATTATTAATTACGCAACCGCTGCATCATGTTTACTCGCTGATTAATTAATTTAGCCGTACCAATATCCGACCGATGAATTAACGGACCAGTAATTTTTTTAATTTCTTGTTCAACCATTTGTTCTGCTGTCACTAAATTATCAGCCGCTCCCACCAGCGCTACCGTACGCGAACCTTTTTCAATTAAGCCTTGGGCTGTTTTATCTACCGAACCATAAAATACCTGTACCTTATCGGTATCTACCTCGGTTACATTAATAAGCTGATCTTTACAAGGTTTTTCCGGATAGCCTTGTGGCACTAAATATTTACACACCGAAGCTTTTGCCTGAAATGATACGTTAATCTTATTTAAAGTGCCGTTCATAATAGCTTCGGTAATTTTCACTAAATCAGTATTCAAAATCATCATTAAATTCATAATTTCTGGATCACCAAAACGTACATTATATTCAATTAATTTTACGCCGTTTTTTACAGCCATAAATCCGCCATACAACACGCCTTTATAGGCTTGCTTGTATTTATCTTGAATGGCTTGCAACGTTTGTTCGTTAATAGTTTTAGCTTGTTGTACGTCTTGTTCAGTAATAAATGGCAAACGATGATTCGACATGCTGTAAGATCCCATGCCACCAGTATTTGGACCGGTATCATCTACCCCTAACCGTTTATGATCTTGCACTACCGGTAAATGGATTACGTGTGTTCCATCCGATAAGCTCATTAACGAAAATTCCTGCCCAATTAATTTTTCTTCTAGCACCACTTGCTTATCACCTTTACTAAATAATTCCTTACAATACTCAACGGCATCATTAACGGTTTGTAATTGCTCACCCATTATTTTTACGCCTTTGCCGCCGGTTAACCCGTCTGGTTTTACCACACACTGACCATTTAAAATATTATTAATATATTCCTCAATGCCTGCCACTGAAAAAAAAGTTTTAAATAACGGCGAGGCGTTAATATGATATTCATCTAATAATGCCCGCGCAAACCCCTTGGAAGATTCTAATTGCGCTAAAACTTGGGTGGGACCAATACAAAAAATACCCTCTGCCTGTAGCACATCGGCTATACCAACCGCCAACGGATCTTCCGGGCCAATCCAGGCTATATCAATCACTCGTTGTTTAGCCCATGATACAATAGCAGTTATGTCTGTTGCTTTTCCTAGGCCGATTTCTTTTACTAATTGCTTAATACCAGGATTAGTAGTTGAACCATAATTATATAACTCCACATCAACGTGTTGAGCTAATTTCCAAACTAGTGCGTGCTCACGCGCACCACAACCAACTACTAAAATCTTCATAACCGTTAGCTGCTATTAATTATTTATTAATCGGCGTACAAGCGGCTTTGTCTTCTAAACGCATTTTTTCATTAGCCGCTATTACTTGCTCGGTAATGTCTGCTGTAGGATATTTTTTAGAAAAACAACCCGTACAAAACTTTTGCGCTAATGATTTTTCGGTATTTACGGCTTTAACCATGTCTTCTATCGTTTGATAAATAAGCCAGTCCGCTCCAATATATTTACGAATGGATTCATTATCTTTATGATTAGCAATCAGTTCTTGTCGGGTAGGAATATCTACTCCATATAAACAAGGGCTAACCACCGGTGAAGATGCTGAAGCAACATACACTTTTTTAGCTCCAGCCGCTCGTAACATTTGCACAATTTCCTTAGCCGTAGTACCACGCACAATACTATCATCTACCAACAATACGTTCTTGCGCTTTATTTCTAGTGGTTGCGGATTTAATTTATATTTTACAGATTTTACCCGCTTAGCTTGACCGGGCATAATAAACGTTCGTCCAATAAAATTATTTTTTACTAAGCCTTCCCGATATTTCACTCCTAAATCATGTGCTAAGGCTAAAGCAGCAGTATTGGAAGTAGATGGAGCTGGAATTACTACATCTATTTTTAATTTAGCTTGTAATGGTTTAATGCGTTTGGCTAAAATTTCACCCATGCGCAAACGTGCTTTGTAAACGGAAATGTTGTTTTCTAAAGAATCTGGCCGAGAAAAATACACATATTCAAATATACAAGGGTGCAATTTGGCAGACGCTATTTGTTTTGTATGTACAACTCGTTTACTATCAATAAAAATACATTCGCCAGCCCCAACGTCTTTTACATATTCCAAGCCCATCATGTTAAACATCACGGATTCGGATGTAAACGCGTATTCCGCCTGTTTGCCAGAACCACGTTTTCCAAAAATCATTGGCCGAATACCATATGGATCACGAAAACCAAATAAACCATAGCCCGCAATAATACCAGTAACTGAATAAGCGCCCTTACAACGTTTATATACTCCTTGCACGGCGGCAAACACCTTTTCTGGCATCTTACTAGTTTTACTATTTTGTTTGGCTAATTCTTGAGCAAACACCGCTAAAATAACTTCTACATCACAACCAGAATTTACTTGCCAAAGATCTTTCTCTACTAGTTCTTTTTTTAGTTCCAAAAAATTCGATAAATTACCGTTGTGCGCCATGGCGATACCATAGGGATGATGCACATAAAATGGCTGAGCATCTTCTAGACCACCTTTACCTACTGTAGCATAACGAATGTGTCCAATACCAAGATTACCCGTTAACCGCCGCATAGTACCGGCGTGAAAATTATCCCGCACAAAACCAATGCCTTTTTTTAAATGAAAGCTATGCTCATCATAGGTTAAAATCCCACAGGCATCGTGTCCACGATGTTGCAGAGAAATTAATCCATCATACACATCTTGCGCTACTGTACTTTGTTCTTTACCATAAATGCTAAATATTCCACACATAAATAAAACTCATTAAATAAATTTAATAAGATCTGGTGCTAAGCCTAAATAATTTGCCGGCGTAAGCTTTTTTAATTCTTGTTTGGTTTTTGTTGGTATATCTAACTCACTAATAAATTGATGCATAATAACCTTGGTTAATGTAGTGCCACGAGTTAACTGCTTCAACTGTTCATACGGCGCTGGCTTACCTAAACGACGCATTACCGTTTGAATCGGCTCGGCTAACACTTCCCAATGTTCATCCAACTCGGCTGCTAAACGTGTTTGATTAGGCGTTACACGCTGCCAAGCTTTCATAGTATTATCTACAGCTAATATAGAATGCGCCAACGCCACGCCTTGATTACGCAATACGGTACTATCGGTTAAATCGCGCTGCATACGAGACACTAACAATTTTTCTGCTAAATGATTAAGCAGCGCATTGGCAATGCCTATATTACCTTCGCTGTTTTCAAAAAAGATTGGGTTAATTTTATGCGGCATAGCAGACGAACCAACTTCACCAGCTTTATTTTCTTGAATAAATAAACCCCGAGAAATATATTGCCACATGTCTTGATCGAAATCTTTAATAATAGTATTGCTCCGTAGCACTGTGTGATACGATTCGGCTAACCGATCATGTGCTTCAATTTGGGTAGTTAATAAATTTGGCTCTAAGCCCAGCTTGGTAATAAACCGCTTAGTAAATTGTACCCAGTTAATATTAGGATAAGCACATACATGCGCTGCCCAAGTACCGGTGGCACCTGATAATTTTCCAGTAAATGGAATCTGTTTCAACACCGTTATTTGCCGACGTAACCGATGAGCTACTACGGCCAATTCTTTACCAACGGTAGTGGGAGTAGCTGGTTGACCATGAGTTAAGCTTAACATGGCTAACTTACTATATTGTTTGGCACCTTGCTTTAAAATATCAAATAAATTTTGCACCTTGGGTAAATACACTTCTGCCACAGCATCACGCCACATTAATGTGTACGCTAAATTATTTATATCTTCGCTGGTTAAACCAAAATGCACAAATTCTAACAGTTTTTTTAGACTACTGTTTTTTAAACGGTCTTTAATATAATATTCTACCGCTTTAACATCGTGTTTAGTGGTACGCTCAATATCTTTTACTTGTTGCGCTTCTCCTACAGTAAATCCATCCCTCCCATACAAATCAATTAATTCTTGCCGCTCTACTTTGGTAATTTTGCGTAATTCTGGCAATTTTGCATCCTCAATTAAGGCTAACAAATACGTTACTTCTACTTGAATGCGGTAACGAATTAGGGCGTGTTCGGAAAAATAACCACTTAGAATAGACAGGTCTTTACGATAGCGACCATCGATAGGAGAAATAGCTTCCAATGAATCAATAATTGGGCTCATACTGCTTACTTTATAACATGTTTTATAATATCTGACAATCTTGCGAATAAGGATTATAAAGCAAATACGTTTGTAATATATTAGCGGCTATATTCATGCGTTCAGTAATAGAAGACGCTGGAATATGTAACTCCCAAATAGTTCCTTTTAACACATTATTTAAATGCAATTTTTGTGTCACTAGCTTACCTGTATAATCATTAATATCCCGCACTAACACATTTACTGTATCCGGTGCCGCCTGCCATTTTAATTCATATTGTTCCTGTGTAGCGTTAACTAGTAAATTTGTTTTTACTAACTGCGTAGTTAATGTTGGTAATGTTGCCTCATTAGCATTATGCCAAATTTCCCAATAGCCTTTGCACGTTATTGTTACGTTATAGCCTAGTTGTTGCAATACTTGTTCAGCCATAGCCGCTTGGTTAACCAATTGTGGTGCAGTAACATAAATATCTAAACTAGTAGTAGCAGCTTGATAGCGCTTAATTAAAGCTGTACCGGATTGCCAATGTAACGACTGGGCTACTGGCACAAAATTTTGTTCTAATGATTTACGTAATCCAGCCATTAATACTGTACCGGTTTCTTCTCGTTCTATTTCCGGAATATAGCCTAAGATGTTACCAGCTGGATTACAGATACCAGCAATACTCTCAATGGCACCGTTTGGATTAGCAGGAAATTCATTAGTTATAGTACCATTAGCCACGCAATATTTAAACACAATTTGATGATTATGTTCTAATTCGGTTAATAACGTTTCTGGAAATAAAAATCGCCCAGCCCCATCAGCTACTCGAGCCGCCAACACTATATTTTGAGTCAAACCATTCGTAAATACAGTACGTACTGCTGGTGTAACCATTTTTATATAAACCGCTTCATGATACAAGCCTACCCCCAAAACATCTTGACCTTGTTTACGAACATTTAAAGCTGTAGCTCCGGCTAAAGCCTGCTGAGTTACTCCGGGCAATAAGCCAGCCTCAATTAATATTTGGCAACCATTGCCAATCCCTAAAACTGGTTTACCTTGTTGTGCTAACTGTTTTATCTTTTGCATGATCAACGAACGAGCCGCTATTACACCCGGCCTAATTCTATCACCATAGGAAAAGCCAGCTGGTAATATGATAGCCGCCGCATTATCTAACTTATTTACTTCGTGCCACAATACCCGCTGCGTAGCTAATCCAACGCTGTTCGCCGCTCGTTCGATTTCGGCTACACCGGTAGTGCCTGGAAAATGAATAATGGCAATTTGGGACATATAATTAATATATAGTTTACCTTATTTAACAGATAAATGGTACTCTTCACTACACTCCACTACTCACCTCTGCTTCGCATGAAGCTACGCAGGAGCTGAACACTGGGAAGTGCCTGTAGGTGGGAATTGTGACAGGCAACACGTGGAACTGGCTATTCCGAATTACAAAACTCGATAGCCAGCTCGCGGACTTTTTGCCAATTAGCCGGCTCATCTTTTGAGCCTATAATTAAGCGTCCGCTTTGAGAAACGATCAGTACACTACGCGCGGCGGCTGCATGCCGCGTGATAACATCGACCACCTCTTCGGCCGGCAGAAGGCCGAGCGCTCCCAGCATCAATATGCCGGTGGCTGCATGATTAAAATCATGCGTATAAAAAACGAACCGCTGGTTTTTTGGTATCTTGTTCGCCAACAAGATACCGTAAGGAGTATGATCACACCACCCCTCTTTCACATCTTCCCACCACTCCTGAATTTCAGGAACGGTTGCGTAAGCCTCCGGCATTTTTCGCCGAAAGGCTTCTTGTTTCAGCGCTTCCAGCTCACACTTAAGCTGGATTCCTCGATCAGGAAGATCGATGTCTAGCACTACAGCCCGAAAAATTACCCAGTCCATACGCCGAATAAACGGCAGTGTTTCTTCCGCATTCGTGACTACAAAAACATCATCCCATTCGGGTATAATGTTTATGTGATCTTCAACCCAGAGAATCCTTTCTGTTTTCATAAAAACTCCTAATTTTCAATGAACAAAAATTCTTAGAAACCATTCCTAAGAACTAAGTAAGTATAAATAGCAATTAATATAATGTTTATACTATTACCAACAGTATGTGCAAATATTGCTATTTTAGCCTTTATTTGCTATACTAATATTGTCGATATAATTTCCACAACAACTATGATATCCACAGCGAGTTTTGACTCACCAGACATATCTAAAATCCAATCTTAAATATGTCTGGCAAAATCATAATTATACAACTTGACTAATTTAATTTAATAGATTAAAATAGCCATATGTATATTACTCGTTACATTGAGAAAACAATCCTTGAAATCACCAAATCTTTTAAGGTACTATACCTTGGCGGTCCAAGACAGGTGGGGAAAACCACTGTTTTGAAACATTTGGCAGAAAAACAGCAAAGAAACTATGTAACGTTAGATAACTTAAATGATAGGAACTTAGCCAAAAAAGATCCTGAACTTTTTTTACAAAAATATCCAGCGCCACTGTTTATTGATGAAGTACAATATGCTCCGGATTTATTTTCCTACATTAAAATTCGAGTTGATCAATCACAAATAAATGGTAGTTACTGGCTAACCGGTTCTCAACAATTTCGTGTCATGAAAAATGTGCATGAATCTCTAGCTGGACGAGTTGGTATTATACAGTTATTAGGTTTATCTAATGCTGAAATTGATAGGAAACCTTTTTTATCACAACCTTTCTTGCCAAGCAGCCAACCACTGTCTCCACAATTTTTAACGTCTTTGGGAAGTATTAATCCAATCTTTAATAAAATACTAACTGGATTTTTCCCCTATTTTTGGCGTAACAACGTTACTGACAGAACTACGTTTTATAATTCATATCTGCAAAGTTATATTGAACGTGATTTGCAAGCTATCTTTGGCCTCACAAAATTAGCTGAATTTCAAACCTTTATCAGGTTATGCGCCGCTAGATCTGGTCAATTATTGAATTATTCCGAGTTAGCCAAGGATAGCGACATTTCAGTACATGCTGCTAAAGAATGGCTCAGTATTTTACAAAGCACTATGCAAGTGTATTTATTACGACCTTATTATCGTAACTTCTCTAAACGCTTAATTAAGGCACCAAAACTGTACTTTTTGGATACTGGTTTAGCAACTCACTTAACTAAATGGCCAGACGCACAAACGTTGCAGGCCGGAGCCATGGCTGGATCTTTTTTTGAAACTTATGTAATAAGTGAAATTATTAAAAGCTATTTGTTTCGTGGCCTTGAACCACCATTATCGTATTTCCGTGATAAAGAAGGTCATGAAGTAGACTTATTAATTGAATCTGGACAAAAAGTTTACCCAGTTGAAGTAAAATTAGCTAGTCGAGTGCAAACCAAAGATATTCCAAGTATGTTCTATTTACAGAAAAAGTTACCTAATTGTGCTGATGGTGGAGTCATTTGTTTATCACCTCAACGCTATCCGATTACACGAGGCATTGATGCTATACCTGTTGAAGAAATTCAATAATTATGATTTCAACAACCATTTTTGAACAACTAGGCTTTTCTCCCAAAGAAACAGCAGTCTATTTAGCCCTGCTGGAATTGGACTCTGCCACGCCAACAGAAATTAGTAAAAAAACTAGCTTGAATAGAACTAGTTGTTACGATGTACTCGAAAGCCTTATGAAAAAAGGCTTAATTAGCAAATTCAAAAAGAAGAGCAAAATTTACTTTCATGCGGGAGACCCGAAGCGATTAATTCACTATTTGGAACGTGAACGGGAAGAATTTGATAAAAAAATCAAAACTCAGCAACAACTAGTTGAACAAGTGTTGCCTGAATTAGCTTCGTTATTACATCCGCAAAGCACTAAACCTAAAGTAACGTTTTATGAAGGAGAAAAAGGCATGCGGGAAGCCTATGAAGATACGCTCAACGCTAAAGAAACGATTTTAGCCTATGCCAATGTGGAAACCATGCATGAAGGCTTGCCGAATTTTTTTCCTGAATATTACGCTCGGCGCGCTAAAGCCAAAATAGCGATTAAAGCTATTATGCCCAAAAACGTTTCCTCTATTGAACGGGCGACTAAAGACAAAACCGAATTACGGGAATCTGTATTGTTGCCTGATGTTACAACAACATTTTCACCTGAAGTGAATATTTACAACGATAAAGTATTGATCGCTTCGTGGAAAGAAAAAATAGCGGTGGTAATTGAATCTCGTGAGTTTGCCCAGTTGCAGAAATTAATTTATCAGCTGGTGTGGCAAAGTTTGAAACATTAATTATACCTGCGCTAACTTTTCTAACTGCTTTCGATAGATTTTGATATTAATTGATTTATTAGCTGCTTTAGCCACGACACTCGAAACTTCTACGAGTAACCTTGGATCAAACGGTTTAGGCAACAAATAATCTTTACTAAATGATAAGCGTTTTAATTTGTACGCCTTTAATACAGTTTTAGGTACTGGTTGGTGAGCTAGCTTTGCTAACGCGTAAGTAGCGGCTAGTTTCATGTGTTCAGTAATAGTGGTAGCTCGTACATCTAAGGCGGCTCGAAAAATAAAGGGAAAGCCTAGTACATTATTGATTTGATTCGGCCTATCACTTCGACCGGTAGCAAGAATAATGTCCGGACGAGATTGTTTAGCGAGTTCATAACTAATTTCTGGATCTGGATTAGCCAAAGCAAACACAATTGGATTAGCGGCCATACTTTTTAACATAGCGGACGTAACAATATTGGCTACGGATAAGCCTACAAACACATCGGCACCAATTAAATAACCTGCTAATTTACTAATCGTTTGTTTATTTACTACCTTTATATTTTGTGGCTTAACACCTAGTTGAATATAAAAATTTTTGCAAGCGGTACCGGCGGCACCAGCGCCGGAAAATACGACCCTGATTTTCTTGATGTCTTTTTTGATTAATGCTAAGGCGTTTAATAATGCGGCGCCAGATACAATAGCGGTACCGTGTTGATCATCGTGAAACACGGGAATAGAGCAGCGTTTTTTTAAGGCTTGTTCTATTTCAAAACAAGCCGGCGCGGCAATATCTTCTAAATTAATGCCGCCAAAACTATCGGCTAAACTGGCTACAATGTTAATGAATTTTTTTGGATCACGTTCATTAATCTCTAAATCAATCGCGTCGATACCCGCAAATTTTTTAAATAATACACACTTTCCTTCCATTACCGGCTTACTAGCTAAAGCGCCGGTATTACCTAACCCTAACACTGCCGTGCCATTACTAATTACCGCCACCAAATTTGCTTTGTTGGTATACCGATAAGCTAACGCTGGATTACGTACAATGGCTTTAACTGGTTCAGCCACACCTGGCGTATAAGCTAATGCTAAATCATGCTGCGTAGTACAAGGCTTGGTAATTTGCATACCGATTTTTCCAGCCGGTTTTTTTTCATGATACCGTAAAGCAGCTTGTTTCATAATTAAGCCGATAATAAACTAGCTAAACGCTGTTTAGATTTCACTTCCACATTTTTAAATAGATTATTTCCCTTGGTATCGATAGCGCAAATTACTGGAAAATCTTTTACTTGTAGCTCCCAAATAGCATCTGTCATGCCAAATTCGGTTTTATACACATTTAATACTTTGGTAATACAATGCGCGTATAATACCGCGGCCCCACCAATAGCGGTGCAATAAATACCTTTGTGTAATAATTGCTCTTGCACTGCTACATTCATACCACCTTTACCAACAATGGCTTTAAGTTGATATTTTTTTAATAACTCCGGTGTATAATAATCAAACCGGGCACTAGTAGTTGGGCCAGCGGCTAAAATATGAAAATTCTTATCGATCTGTTCGTACATCGGCCCACAATGATACAACACGGCACCGTGTAACGGCTTAAAATTGTGCTGTAACAACCAACGATGGGCTTTATCTCGTGCCGTAAAAAAACTGCCCGTAAACAACACTTCATCACCAAACCGGACTTGTTTTATTTCGCTTAATTTAGCGTTGGTATTTAAATGAATAATAGCCATTATTTTTTAAATTTACGGTAAAATTAATGTGGCTCGACGCATACTCCAACAGCCCACTGATACGCCTACAAACCAAGACGCTGGATGTACATAACGTACCGTACTTTTTACAGACAAAGCCGTAGTATTGCCACCTATACCCATAGGGCCAATGCCTAGTTGATTAATTTTTTTTAGTAAGCGCTTTTCTAACGCCGCTAATTTTGGTTCTTTATTGTGTGCGGCCAAGGGTAAAATATGCCGGTTTTTAGCACGATAACTAGCTTCTTCCATGTTACCACATACCGCCACACCAATAATATAAGGTGGGCAACCTCGCCCTTGGGCTCGCATTACAGTATCTAACACGCAGCGCTCAATACCAGCTAAATCACGCTCCGCATTAATACTGACATCTGGTAGCTGATATACGCGCGATACATTTTCCGAACCACCGCCTTTTAATAATAATTGAATTACCGTACGATCTTTAGTTTCTTTAAAATAAATCACTGGATAATTACCTACTACTTTTCCAGTAATAATATCTAACGCATTCGCTCGTAATGGCACATGTTGAGTGGCTAAGGTAGTAGCGTCTTTAATTAGTCGTTTTAAATCGAGTTGTTTATATTTTTTACTTTGATATTGCACATATAGTAATGGTATCCCAGTATCCTGACACAGTGAGCGATGTTCAGTTTTAGCTAATGCAATATTATGTAGCATGGTTTTTAATACATGTTTAGCGCGTGGCTCGTGTTCTTTACGCAAACTTTGGGTGAGAGCCGTTACTACATCACTAGGTAATTCATGAATAGCTACCCGATATAAATCCTGCAGCGCTGGCAATAAAGCTGATCGTGTTGGCTTGCCTTTAAAAATGAGTGTATTACCTTGTTGTATTATTTTGTTTACCATACATTTTGTGGCCAACCTCTTAACCAACTATCAGCTAACTCTCCAACGGGTATATTTAATATTGTAACATTACCATTACGCAAGATAAATAACTCATCGGCTCGAATTTGCCCAATCGGATAAACTGTTAATTGCTGAGCTTGAGCCTGACGTTGTAATGATGGTAATAACCGCGGATCTACTTCGATAACAAATCCACTGGTTTCAGAAAATAGTTTTTGAGTAACAGTTAAGTCAGTATCTGGTATAGCTAATAAATTAATATCTATACCCGTACGTAATTTACCGGCTGCTCCATAACACATATCAGCTAATGTTTTAAATAAACCACCCCTACTAATACTATGGCAAGTTGGCACTAACCGTTCTGTAATAATATTTTGTATAAATGATAATTGCATTTTTATGTTAGTGAGTTCTGGTTGTGGCAATGTTTTGCCTAATTCATTGTAAAGCGTATATAAAATAGATCCACCTAATTCTTTTTTGCGTTTACCAATTAAACAGATGGTATTACCTGGCTGAATAAAATCTAACGTCACGGCATTAGCAGCATCATTAATTTTACCAAAACCAGTAACTACTACTGGCCATGGATTAAGACTAGTTTGTAATTTTTCTGGTGCATACCAACCAGTCCGCTGTGATATGATTGGTAATTGTAAAGCTTGCACTGCCATATTAATACCACGGACTTGTTCACTCCAGCTTAACTCTAAGGTATCTTGTTCAGCTTGCGTATAATCAACTGCTAAACACCAGGGCTGAGCACCGGTAGCCGCTATTTGACATGCACTGGTCACTACGGCATTTACCGCCTGCCAATATGGTGAGATAGCCGCTTGACGCACATTGCTAGCCAAACTAACAGCTATGCCTACACTAGAGCCTTGTTCTAATAACGGTGCTATAATACCAGCGTCCGCTTGCTTAATTTCTAACACGGTATGACCGCCTACTGTAGTATCGTATTGCTGTTGTTTAGCAAAATTAGCGGCCAATTCTGGATGAGCAATAAAACGCATGGCTATTTGCTCCATATTCTGCACTTCTTCCCAAGCCGGTTCAGTAGTACGCACCAACCAAGTACCTGTTGACATATTTAATGACGGCCTGGTTGTAATTTGTGCACCAGGTTTATTATTAATCATTATAGTCTGGTTACCGGCCTGAATAACACCTAAATTGTATACTTGCGCCGCACTAACTAAATCCGCTAATTTCCAGGTTGTCTGAAAATATTGTTGCACCGTATTTACTAAATTATCCGGCACTAATAATATTAACCCTGTAACTGCTGCATTGAGTAGATTTGGCGTATTTAGTTCCGCAGTTTCTGTGCAAGTAATTTGGGCGCTAGCTCCTACTGTAGTTTGTAGTAATTGCAAAACAGTACCTAATATACCATTAGTTCCCACTGGTCTAGTGTTGATTTGTTCGCTGTTAGGTAAAGTAGCTATGGCTGCTAATAAATGTTGGCTTAATAATGCATCAGTTTGTTTAGCAAAACTGCCCACAAAAATAATCTGGGTTCCAATAATATTAGCTTGTTCTGTTTTTATTACAGTCTGAGCTGGTATACTAAATAAACCAAGCGCACCGGCTTGTACTAAACAACGCTCACTCACTAACGGTGAAAAACCAAACCAAGCGGCTTGTTGTGCCACACCACAATAGCTACTTAATATACCACTACCCTTGGCGGCTTGTTGCCAAGTTTGTGCCATACCAACATGGCTATGATAAGCACTAATGGGTCGAGCTCGAGCACAAGCTACTTCGTGTAATACTTGCTTAGCTAATTGCCAACTAGTTTCCTGTACATTAGTTAATTTTGGACAAACCGCTTGACTAGCTACTACTAAATAATAATGTGTTTGTTGAATGGTATCTAACCAAATTACTCCTACCTGCTGATCGGTTCCTAAACGTTGCCCAGGTACTGTAGTTTTAAATGGCGGCGTTACAGCATAATGTTGCTGCAACAAAGTAGTTCTAGCTATTTTTTTTTGTATATCAATTAAAACATCTTCCGCCATAACTAAATATTTAATCTACCGTAATCGTAGCTTTACGTTCAGCACCTACCGATACCAACCGAATTGGTGTTTGTGTAGCATCCGCAATAAAAGCTAAATAATCTTTCATCTTTTTTGGTAGTGCTTTATAACCTTTTTGTATAATATCCTGAAAATCTTTATCCGTTAAATTATTCCAACCCGGTAATTCTTGATACACTGGTTTACAATGTCGGCTTATTTCTAAATCGGCTGGCAACTCATGTAAAATAGTATTTTTATATTTATATTTAGTAGCTACTGGAATAGTTTTTAAACCGCCTAACACATCAATTTTAGTAATCGCTAAAGCGGTTAAACCATTTACTCTACAAGCATAGCGTAACTGTACCAAATCTACCCAACCACAACGGCGTGGCCGACCAGTAGTAGTACCATATTCTTGGCCACGTTCTCGTAGATATGTGCCTAACCGTTGATTCGCTTCCGTAGGTACTGGACCAGAACCTACTCGCGATAAATAAGCTTTCACTACCCCAATAATTTCATCAATACTTTTTGGCCCAACCCCTACACCCGTACACGCCGCTCCAGCAATAGTATTAGAAGACGTGGTATGCGGATACGCCCCATGATCATTATCTAACATAGTACCTTGAGCACCCTCAAATAACACCTTTTTTCCAGATTTAATCGCTTCGTTTACTTCTAACGACACATCTCCAACATAGGGTTTTAAGCGCTTGCCAAAATTAAGATACGCTTTATAAATGTCTTGTTTATTTAAGGTAATATGTTGTTGATATAATCGGGTTAAGGCATTACGTTTTAAATCGAACAATTTATCGTATTTTTCTTTAAAAATTTTCGGATTCATTAAATCGATAATCCGAATACCAGAGCGTTCGGCTTTATCGGCATAAGCTGGGCCAATTCCACGCCGCGTAGTACCAGCTGCTAAACCACCTTTGTATTCATCAATCATACCATCCATAATAATGTGAAACGGAAAAATTACATGAGCTCGTTCGGAAATAAGCATATTCAATTTCATACCTTTGCTTTCAAAATTGTTCATTTCAGAAATAAGCACCTCCGGATCAATTACCATGCCATTGCCTAACACCACTCGCTTATCTGGGTACAACACCCCGGAAGGAATAAGATGTAATTTATAAACCGCTCCATCAACTACTAAAGTATGTCCCGCATTATTACCACCTTGAAAGCGCACTACATAATCGGCTTCCGAAGTAAGGTAATCAATGATTTTGCCTTTACCCTCATCGCCCCATTGGGCGCCAATTACCATAACGGTACGTGCTTGATTGAACATATAATTTATAATAATTAAGCTTCGTTATATCGTTTAATAGTACATTGCACTGTATTTTCAATTAATTTTGCTACAGTTAACGGTCCAACTCCACCAGGCGTCGGTGTAACCAAATTAGCTTTTTTTGCTACACTTGGAAAATCAATATCACCATACATTTTACCATCAATAAATGATACGCCAGCATCAATTACTACTACCCCTGTTTTTATCATTTTGCCAGTTAAAATAGGATGTTTGCCTACCCCAGTAATAATAATGTCTGCTGTTTTGGTATAAGCCTCCACATGATCAGTAAATTTATTTAACACCGATACACTAGCTTGCTGATGTATTAACAAATTAGCTAGCGGTCTGCCTACTAGGGCTCCTGCTCCAATTATTACTACCCGCTTGCCTTTTAATAACACTTTGTGTTGCTGTAAAATAGTTAAAATAGCTCCTGGTGTTGGTGGTGTTAACCAATAACTACCGCTCACTAATTTACCTAAATTTGTTTGGGTTAAACAATCTACATCACGTTGCGGATCAATTAATTCTAATACTTTACCAGATTTAATGTGCGCTGGTAACGGTAGTTGAATGATTAAACCAGTTAAACCATAACGAGTTTGCTGTAATTTGCGCACTACTTTACTTAATTGTTCTGTAGTGGTTGTAGCCGGTAAAGTAGTAAGAGAAAAGTTAATACCAATTTTTTTTGCCGCAGCCGCTTTTTTGTTTACATAAGTTTGTGACGGCTTGTCTTCGCCAACTAAAACAACTCCTAATTTTGGAGTATGTCGTTGCCGCATTAACGTACGCACTTGCGCCGCTAATCGTTGGTATATTTGTTGTGCTAGGTTGTTACCGTCAACAATAATAGCCATAATATTCTGCCTTATAAGAATAAATAATCCCGCATAAATATACCATATTATTTAATTGACAGCAAGTATTTAATAGCTTACTATTACGTTATTATATTTATTAATTATTTCGTTTACATCTATATAAATTATGAAAATAAATCGTACACTAAAATTTATTTTACCACTAATACTAGTAGCTGGCTGTATTGCCTTATTAATTTATTTAGTTACCTGGCAACCAGCTGAATCAGCTCAAGCTTACACTCCTTATGTAGTTACAAAAAAAGATGTGCAACAAACTATTCAGGTTACTGGCCTAGTAATTACTAAGTTGGTTGATAAAGAAGAAACTAAACTGGTGCAATGGTATGTTAGTGAAGATCAAGTTAATGATATTGCCATAGATCAGGAAGCTACACTAGATATTACTGCTTTAGATAATAGTACTACTGGAAAAATAGATTTTATTAGTTCTGAACCACGTCTAACTGGCAACACCACAGAATATGAAGTGTTAGTTAAATTTAATGATGAGCCGGAACATTTACTAAATGGCATGCATGCTGATGTAACCGTAGTATTAGAAACTAAAAATAATGTACTAGCCGTACCAAATGATAGCCTCATAGAAGTAAATGATGAATATTCTGTAAATATAATTCATGAACAACGCCGCATTTACTCAAAAAGTTTAAACATCGATAAAACTGTGCAAAATTTAGAACCTACTAATGTAACTATTGGCCTACTAGGTGATGACTATACTGAAATCACTTCTGGCCTAAGTGAAAATGAAGTAATTTCTGCAAATTAGCATGATTACGGTAAAAAACTTAATTAAATCATTCACTATGGGTGAAGTAGAAGTACACGCTCTGCGCGGTATTAGTTTTACCATTAAAGATGGAGAATTTGTTGGTATTATGGGTAAAAGCGGTTCTGGTAAATCTACATTATTGCGTCAACTTGGCTTAATTGATGATCCAACTAGTGGTGAAATTTTTTTCGATGACAAAGATACCCGCGATTTATCCGCTACCGAACGCGCGCGCTTCCGCCTAACTCACTTGGGCTATATTTTTCAAGAGTATGCTCTGATTCCAGAATTAACCGCTTTAGAAAATGTTATGTTGCCAGCCATGATGCGCGGCAATAAAAAAGCGATTTATTTGGACAAAGCTAAACAATTATTAAAAGTGGTAGATTTAGCGGAGCGCTGGCATCACCGCCCAAAACAATTGTCTGGTGGCCAACAACAACGCGTGGCTATTGCCCGAGCTTTAATTAATGATCCAAAAGTATTATTCGCCGATGAACCCACCGCTAACTTAGATTCTGCTTCTACTAAAATAGTAATGGAAACATTTAGTCGTTTAAATAAAACCACTAAACAAACTATTGTATTAGTTACTCATGAACCAGATAATAAGGCTTATTTGGATCGTACAATTATTATGAAAGATGGAAAAATTTATGGAAAATAAAACCCAACACTGGTTAGTAGGTATTTTTCTAGCTTGGCGCTCCATCAGCCGCGGCAATGTTGGTACCTTAGTAATGACTATCTTAATGTTAAGCTTAATTTTTATTAATCTAATTTTTCTCACCTCTATTATTAACGGCGTTACTGTAACTGCTAACAAACAAATTATTGAAGCTATTACCGGAGAAATTTTTATTGAAGCCAAAACTGGTGACAGTTACTTAACTAAAGCCAAACAAATCGAACGTGATTTGCGCCTAATTACTAATGTACAACACGTTAGTCCACGCACTGGCATCTCTACAGAATTAGATTTCGCTGGAAAATCTGGATCTTATCGCGGTATGGCTATTAATCCTAATAAAGAAGCGGCTGTAACTACAGTGGCACAACATATGGTAACTGGGCGTTGGCTAACCACTGCCGATACCAATGCCATTGTGCTCGGTTCACAAATCGCCGGAAAACCCAAAGGCGAATTATTTGCGTATTCATTAAAGGGAGTACAGGTTGGTGATATCATTACTTTAAAATTTACCAATGGTTTTGCCAAAGATTTTAACGTAGTAGGAATTTTTGATAATGATTTTGTCCAGGCCGATAATCGATTTTTCATTAATCAAACTGAACATGATACTCTATTTCCAAATCTAAAAGATAACGTTACCGAATTTGGCATGAAACTAACTCCCAATGCTAATTTAGCGGCGGCCGTAACAGCCATTAATGAATTAGATATTTCTGATAACGTTCGTACCTGGGAAGATGCCGCGGGCATTACGGCTAGCTTCACGAAAAGTTTTGATATTGTAAACTTTATCGTTAGCTTTGTGGCTATTATTGTGGCCGGCATTACCATTTTTATAGTCATGTACGTAGATGTGATTAACCGCCGCAAACAAATTGGAATTTTGCGCGCCATTGGCATTACTGAAACCGCTATTGCTATATCTTATATTTTACGAGCTATCTTTTACGCTATTATTGGTATTATCCTTGGTTTTATAGCATTCAAATTACTCATTATACCCTTGTTTATCACTAAGCCACTCCATTTACCAATTGGTAATGTGTCATTATCCATTGATAATAGCTTGCTATACATGCGGGCTTTATCCATTTTAGTAGTAGCCTTTCTAGGTTCATACATACCCATTCAGCGCACACTGCGCATGCGTATTATTGATGCCATTTGGGGAGAATAAAAAACCGTAGAGGCGCCCCGCGGGGCGCCTCTACGGTTTTGTTTGTCGCTTAAACCAAGCTAATTAATATTAATAATTATTGAGCAGCGTAAGCTGGACTATATTGATTAGCCGCTTCTAATGTATTAGCTTCTTTTTCAGCGCGTAATACATCGGCTTGTACTAACACCATTCTACGAGCGGCTTGACGAAAATTCATCACCGCTGAAGAAGTGTCACCAGCATTCTGGGCGGTAACGGCTGTATTATAAGCTTCTTCGGATCTAGCATAAGAATCTTGAGCCTGAGTTACATAAGTAGCTAATTTGGTAGTATCTTGCTGCATGGTTTCGTAAGTAGTTTCTACATCAACTAAAGCAATTAAAGCTGTTTTATTATAAACCAAGCTACCATCTAATTTTTCCTTTAACACCGAAACAATCATATTTTTAAACGCGGTTTTAGTTTCTGAACTGTTTAAATAATCTTTTACGGCTGTGAGTTGTTCAGAAGTTTGCGTCATAGCTTGAGCCACTGTAATGGTGCTTGTAAGATAATTGGCATTAATGGCTTTAATATTTAGTTCATACATTACTAAATTAGCCATGATTTTTTGCAAAGCGGCATAAATAGCGGCTTTTTCTTGTGGATTAGCAAATAACACATAAGGTACATAAGCTTTAGCATCTTCTACGCTTTGTTCAGCGGTATCTAAAGCGGTAGTAGCTTTGGTATAGCGCTTAGTATATACCGCTGCTTGTTGCGCCTCATCCAAACTACTATAAGCCGTTTGTAAGTTAGTTTGTAACTGATCAGCTGCGTTAGCTAACTTTTCAGCTTTAGTGGAAGCTAATGATGCTTGTGGTAACACCATTACTCCAGCTACTAATAATGATAATGCTGTACCGGTTAATAATTTATTTTTCATATCTTTTAATTTAATGAATTAATTAGTTTCGACCTAGTGGTACCATGGTACAAAGCCCGGCTGACTATGTCAATTTACCACTTCATGTACAATTCATAATTGACATAAGCCCATTTTTTTAGTACTTTACAAGGTGCTTTTGTAATACATTAGCCGACGTGGTGAAATTGGTATACACGCTAGCTTTAGGAGCTAGTCCCGCAAGGGATGAGGGTTCGAGTCCCTCCGTCGGCACGGTTATTTTTTGCCGATGTGGTGAAATTGGTATACACGCACGGTTCAGAGCCGTGTGTCGCAAGACTTGTGGGTTCGAGTCCCACCATCGGCACAAATTAGAACTTTTTCTACCCAAGTATAAAATAATTGACATTTTTTTATAGTTGGGTAGAAAAAATCCAGATTTTTACTAGCCGCCTTTTGCTAACACACCGGGCTAAACCCGGGTGTTAGCAATATTTTATCTGTGTCATCAGCATTTTTTATCCGTGACATCTGTGCTTCAAGCATTTTATTATTATTTTTGGTCTTGACTTTTCCGTATTTTCCAGTATCCTGGTGCCACCTTACAACCCGTGGAGGTCCTATGAAAACAAGAGCGGGGCTCTTCTGTTCCACTTGCCGTAAGATTATTTACGGCAAGTGGGCGGAAGCGCCCACTGCAGAAAAAAGGGAAGAGGCGGCCTTCCAGGCTGCCGATGAAGCAATGAAAAATCACACCAAACGGTGTGGAAAAGTCATTGCTCTTCGGCGGCCTGCACGAGAGGCCGCCTGAAAAAAACCCGCGGGGATTTGGAAAATCCCCGCACAGCGCCTCGAAAGGAGGTGAGGAAAAATGCGGAAGCGGAAGCGGAAGCGGAGGAAATGGGGGTTTCGATATTAGTCAAATCGAGCCCCCTTTTCAAATTGAGAAAATAAATAATAGCTATTCTCCTCCTCTCTCACGAAGTGGAGAGGAGGCCGGGAGGTGAGGTAGGCTATTTTTCCACCGTTAACGTAACCGTATAATCTTCCGGCGCAATAGTTGTGCCGGTTTTTGGCATAGGCGTTACTTCGCCCAAAGTAATAGTATAATTGCCTATAGTGACCGGGGTAGCACCTTCACCACTACCGCTACCAACAATCGTAACATACTCACTAGACTGTGCCACAGCGATCACTACGCTAACTGTGCCAGCTGTAATACACTGTGCACCTATTGGACAACGTGAATCGTTACTAATCTGTTTAACCGTTACTGCCACTTCTCCACCTACTAATGCCGTTTGATTAACTTGAACCGTAAACGCCCCGCCAAAATTCGCTGAAATATCATTG
Organism: Patescibacteria group bacterium; assembly: GCA_041660305.1. Classification (GTDB taxonomy): domain Bacteria; phylum Patescibacteriota; class Patescibacteriia; order UBA9570; family UBA9570; genus JBAZWO01. The sequence goes on from JBAZWO010000001.1 coordinate 425,194, forward strand.
GTAACAACATTCTGATTTACAGTATTTACATTAGCTAGATTAGTAACTGGTTCATTAGAATTGGTATTAGCACATCCAACACCAGCTAACATTAAAATAGCTAATGAGGTGGTGCTAATTGTTAAAAAAACATTGCGCATAAATGTTGGTAATTAATAAATTGATTAAAATTAAAATAGTTAGTTTTTAAAATTATACCTTAACATTATAACTAGTTAGTTGTTCTTGCACAAACACCTTCCCTTTACATAGCGCTATTTTTTTGATACATTAATTACATGCTTACAGCTGAGGATCTTAAAAACATTAAAACTATTGTTGATAGCGCTAAAAACGACATTGTTGCTTCAGTTGGCGAAGTGATTGAAGAAAATGTGTTACCACAAATTTCCTCAATTAACGAAACTATTGAAAAGAACGTCCTACCACAGATTAACTCCTTACCAAATAAGGCTTTCATTACAGATAAAATGGCAGATTTAGAAACGAAGTAAACATGTTCAAAACATTTGAACTATTTCAAACGTCACCTAAATAAACAACATTAAATTTGACCAGTTGGACACTTGGTAGTAACTGGGCGTTTTTATTTTCCCTAGACAATCACCCCTAAAATCGCTATGATAGGCTGGCAAAATCGCTCGGGAGAGGTGGCAGAGTTGGTTGAACGCGGCGCTCTCGAAAAGCGCTATGCCCGCAAGGGTATCGCGGGTTCGAATCCCGCCCTCTCCGCCTACGTCCCGAGTACTCGGGACTCCGGCGGACGAGTCCGCTAAGCCTATTTAAATAATAATTAAATTTATGTCTGAAACTACTAAACGTGATTCTTTAGCGGTCGATCGCACTCATTTGGCTAATGAGCGCACATTGCTGGCTTATTGGCGTACCGGTTTATCATTTTTTGTATTAGGCGCTTTTATCTTGAAATTTGGCCTGTCGCTAGTTAGTTTTGTTTTGGCTATCTTGGCTATGTTATTTGGTTTAGCTGTGTTTATATTTGGCACCAAGCGTTATATTGGCATGAAAAAAATTATTCATCAACGTTAATAACTATAATATGCGCATTCTCATTATTGAAGACAATGAGAAACTAGCTTTTTCTCTAAAAAAAGGTTTAGAGCAAGATGGTAATACGATAAATTATGTGTTAGACGGTGAAGCTGGCGAACAATGTTTATTAACACAATATCAAAATTACGACGTAGTTATTTTAGATATTATGTTACCCAAACGTAACGGCCTAGATATTTGCAAAACTATCCGTAAACAAGGCATTACCGTGCCTATATTAATATTAACTGCTAAAGATGATGTGGCTGATAAAATTACCGGCCTAGATTATGGCGCCGATGACTATTTAGTAAAACCCTTTGCTTTTGCAGAATTAGTCGCTCGTTTAAAGGCTTTGCACCGGCGTCCAATAGCTAGTACACCTGTTATATTATCTGCTGGGATATTAACCGTGAATACTACCACTCACCAAGTACATTGCGCTAAACAAGAATTAACGTTAACCTTAAAAGAGTATCGCTTATTAGTTTATTTGCTACAACACTTAAATGAAGTAATTGCCCGCGAACAACTCTGGCAAACCTTGTGGAAAAATTCTACAGATACCATCAGTAATGTACTGGAAGCGCAAATTAAAAATTTACGAAAAAAAATAGCTCCCTATGGATTGGAAAAAAATCTGGAAACAATACGTGGCTTGGGCTATCGCTTTAAAGCATAATATTTTTTGGCACGCCCGCATTAAACTTACTGTCTGGTATAGCCTAATTATTTTTGTTATTATTTCTATTTTTAGTAGCATGTTTTATTATAGTTTAGCCATTGAAATTCGTGATAACATTTTATTATCAGATATTGAAAATCCAATTTTAATTAATGTGCTAATTAATCAAACGTTATTAAATATCCGGCGCATTATTATTATTGTTGATGGCGGCTTATTAATTGTTACCGCTGGTTTAGGTTATTTTTTAGCCGGAAAAACTCTGCAACCAATTCAAGCTATGTTACAAGCTCAACAACGTTTTATTGCCGATGCTTCACATGAATTACGCACTCCTTTAACAATTATTAAAACCACTACTGAAGTAGCTCTGCGCCAAACCAATCCAGCCGATTTTCAGCAAGCCTTAATTAGCAACCTGGAAGAAGTGAACAGCATGTCTAAAATCGTAGAAGATTTATTATGGCTAGCAAAACACCAGCAAACTAAGCCAACTTATGTTACTAAAAACGTTTCCCTGATTGCCTTGGCAAATAACGTCGGCCGCGCGATGCGGCCATTGGCTTTGAAAAAAAACATTAAATTAATCATAACCACTGCTGGCGCTGGTAATATATTAGGCAACGCCGATGATTTAGAACATTTAATATTAAATTTATTAGATAACGCTATTAAATATACTCCCCGCCAAGGAATCGTTACTATAACTGTGCGGCCAAACAATGCCACAGTAACACTAATCGTACAAGATTCTGGCCAAGGCATTGCCGCAAAAGATTTGCCTCATATTTTTGAACGATTTTACAAAGCCGATTCAGCTAGAACTTATACCAAACAAAGCGGCACCGGCTTGGGCTTGGCTATAGTGCAAACTATTGTAAAACAACATTATGGAACGATTACCGCTGAAAGTGCTGTGGGAGTCGGCACTCTATTTACCGTGCATTTTCCCGCACATACCTCATAAGTCATTACCAGAATAAGACAAATTGAAGCTTTTATTGATTAATGGAAAATCAGGAATAAAATTACCTTTTCCCGCACAACCTAACACTGTCCAATTAATAAACGACGGATCGCGGACATCTACACGCGTTACCTTCCCCTCGAAATCCGTGACAACAAAATATACGATAGCCCCGCGCCAACCTTCTGTTACACCAATACCACAACTGTTTTTTCTGAGCTGGATTTCTTTATTAGATACCATTACATTATTAACCGTTAAACTCTGTAACGCTTGTTCTAAAATTTTTAATGAAGTTTGCACTTCATGAACACGCACCTGAAACCGACTCTGCACATCACCTTCCAGTTCTAATATCGTATCAAATTTCAGTTCCGAATAAGCCGCATAAGGATAATCAATACGCGCATCGTGCTTAATACCTATCGCTCGTCCGGCTATGCCAATAACACCATAATCTAACGCGATTTGACGATCAAGTTTACCAGTTCCCTCTAGTCGATTAAACAATGTGCTACTCGTTTGCGCAATTTTCATCACCTCTGCAAAATCTTTGCCTATTTTTTTTAAATCCTGCAACAAAACATGACACGCTTCAATAGAAATGTCTTTGGTAACACCACCAATACAATTAACTCCACGCAAAAATCTGCTGCCAGTAAGACGTTCATTGCACTGCATGATCATTTCACGCAGACGCGCGCCATTACTTCCGCCAAAACTATATCCAGTATCCAACATAATAAACCCGATATCATTAAAGTGATTAGCCAATCGTTCCAATTCAGAATAAATCACCCGTAAATAGTTGGTTTTTTTCGAAATGTTAATATCGGCCAAACTTTCAATGGCTTGGCAAAAAGCTAAAGCATGCGTGAATGATGTATCTCCAGACACTCGTTCGGCTAACCGTACTTTATCAACCAGTGACAACGTTTCAAATAATTTCTCAATACCTTTGTGTTTATAGCCTAACTTTGGTTCTAATAAAATAATTTCTTCACCGGCTACGCTAAATCTAAAATGCCCCGGTTCTATAATGCCGGCATGTACCGGACCAACTGGAATTTCATAAATCCCCTCACCATCAACTTTTTGGAATTCATAATTACCAACACTAAATGGCGGCCTTTGTTTCCAACTAACATCTTTTCGTAAGGGAAAAATATGTACGGGCCAATTTTCGTGTAACAATATAGCTTTTGGATTAGGATGTCCAATCGGATTTAAACCAAAAAAGGTTTTAATTTTTCGTTCATAGCCAGATGCTTCTGGAATATCTTTAGTAAGAGATGGAAAATCTTCTGTATTATTTAGAATAATATAGGGCACAAGAAATACATTTTCTTTAGGAACACCGAAAATATACAAAATCCTAAAGCCTACCCCATTTTTTCTTTCATCAGTGGCTGTGATGATTTTAAGTTGCAGTCGCTGCTTATAATACAGTTCTTTACAAATATTAACAATTTCGGAAATCGGAACCGGATAAGAAACAATATTATCATCTTGTTGAGTTTTAAAACGAGGATCGATATTCATATTAATACACAGAAGTAGCTGAATTGATTAATAATGTTAACGGCGCTGGAATAAACAAACTAACTGTTACTAATATGATGATTAACATAATAATAGGCAACACTGTCCACTTACCTGCTTCGCCATGAGTTACTTGTTTTTCATTGTCTCCAAACATCATAGCAACCATGTGTTTAAAGAATCCAACAAACACAAGCACTAAACCAAATAATGCCAGCACTGTTACTGCCGGATGCTGTTGTATACCAGCCGATAAAATGGTAAATTCCGTCAAAAAAATACCAAACGGTGGTACCCCAGTAATCGCAAGGAACCCAATGATAAACGCGACTCCAGTAATAGGCAGCACTGAAAGAGCCCCTTTAACATTAGCTATTTTTGTTGAGCTATATTTTAAGAATATATTGCCAGATGATAAAAATAGCAATGATTTAGCCAAAGAATGATAAACCATATGCAAGAGAGCCGCAAACACACCATTGCCACCAAAACCAAAGCCTAATGCCATAATTCCCATATGCTCAATGCTTGAATAGGCCAGCAACCGTTTGTAATTTTTCTGACTTAGAATAATAAACGCCGGCACTAGGATTGATATTATGCCGAAAAAAATGAGCAGCTGTTGGGCAAATAATGGACCAACCACCAAATCGACTACTACCTTAAAGCGTAAAATAGCAAAAAATGCTATGTTCAACAAAATACCAGAAAGCAGACTACTAATTGGCACTGGTGCCTTGCTATGTGCATCTGGTAGCCAAGTATGCATGGGCACTAGCCCCATTTTCGTACCATAACCAACGAGGATAAAAATGAACGCCATTTTAACCACAAACGGATCAAACCCGGTAATATTTGCCCAGATTGATTGCCAGGTTATTAAGCCGCCCTGTCCAGCTTGTAGTGCTGGATACAAAAACAATAACGTACCAAAAAAACCAAGTAACAACCCTACTGAATTGATAATTAAATATTTCCAAGCCGCCTCAATAGCCGTTGGTTTATTGTAGAAGCTAATCAAAAAAGCTGTTGAAAGAGTAGTGGCCTCAACCGCAATCCACATTAAAATTGGATTAGTGGTACAAACGGCAAACAACATGGCCAAAATAAATAAATGTAAGAGCACAAAATATTGTTTTATCTTATGAAAATCAATAATGCCCTTCGACATTTCCACAGCTAGATAGCCGCTAGAATACCAGGAAGCGGCCAAACCCACCACCGTTACAATCATCATAATCAAGGCTCCCAAAGCATCAACGGAAAAATAAGGAATAAATTGATATGTTCCATCTTTAACAACTAGAGTTGTTATAACCAATGCGATTATTAATTCCACTACAGCAGCACGGCTTACTACATAACTTAATTTAGCCATTTGTTTTTTAACAAAAAATGACAGTATTGAAGCGGTGAATGGCAAAACAATGAGAAGTAGTATTAACATAATTTTATTCTTCTTTTAAATTTTTCATGGCCGTTACATCTAATGAACCAACTTGCCGAAAAACCAACGTTGCAAATACCGTGGCAATCATTACCCATACCAAAATATCAAATAAGATGCCTACCTGTAGCCCAGGAGCTTGTTCTAATCCCGCTAAAAAAGCAAAGGAAACAATGGCATTTTCTAATGATAAGATACCAATCATTTGTGATAAAGCTCCTTTGCGATTAATCACTAAAAACACCGAAATAAGGAGCATGGCTATGGCCAAGGGCAACATATCTACATTTTGTTCAGTCAAAACCGTAAGTGGTTTAAACAGGTCGGAATAAGTGAAGGCTGTTAACATGGCTATGATAATCAATGTAACCGGCGCATTTAAATAAGTACTAGCTGAAAATGTTATTTGATGTTCGCGAATAAGTCGATAAAAAAACTGGGGAGCAACGATTACTTTTAATACAAAAACTAACACTGCTATAAACAAGGGCAGCCATGATGGTTGTTGTAATGCCGAGCTAAATAATAACACCGCCACAATTAACGACTGTACCAGGTAAAGCGTAATGGTAGAAGAACTTTTTCTAGACAAGTGCATAAAAATTACCAATAAAAACAGTAATATCTGAAGAAAAAATAAAATTTGTGTTGAGTTAGAAATCATGCTGCTAGATAATTAAACTAATAGCGATAAGACTTAATATGAACGAAATAAATAATAAATCCGGTAATCTAAAAAATCTATATTTTGCAATACTCGATTCTAAAATGGCAACGAAACTACTAATAAATGTTACTTTCAATATTAATAATCCTAACGCAATTCCAATACTGAGCCACCCCATAGTTATTGCAATTCCCCATGGAAAAAACAGATTAGCACCTAACGCTAGAAAGATTAAAAATTTACTGGCCGCTGCCCATTCTATTAATGCTAATCTCTTGCCCGAATACTCCAAAATCATCGCTTCATGAATCATAGTTAGTTCCAGATGAGTAGCTGGATTATCAAATGGAAAGCGCGCTGTTTCCGCTAGCAGTGCCAACACAAAGGCCAAAAAAGCCAACACAACTGGAGCAAACGAATATAATGACAACGAAGAAATGGCCGCCGTTATTTTAAACAGATTCGTAGAATGAGCTGCTAGCGCTACGGCTAATAACGAAAATATTAACCCGCCTTCAGTTAACGCTGCTACCGTCATTTCTCGACTCGAACCAAACCCACCAAAGGCGCTACCTACATCGATACCGGCTAAGGCCAAAAAAAACGTGCTAAGAGCCATTAAGTACACAATAACCAATAAATCACTTAGAAAATTATTAGAAAATACTACTGTAACCAATGGAATACTAGCACCCACAATAATCATAACCGCAAAAATAAGATAGGGCGCAAATTTAAATATCCAAGACGCATCGGTGCTGATAACCTCATCTTTATGTAATAATTTCCATAAATCTCGATACGGTTGTACAACACTAGCACCTGCTCTGTTCTGAAATTTGGCTTTAATTTTTCTTACTAATCCAATAAACAACGGTGACAAAAATGGTACCAGTAGTAATTGAATTGTCCAAAAAATAATAGTGTCCATAGCTTTCTAGATAACTAAAAATACTAACAAGATCATTAGACTAATAAATAGATATAACACATAAATATTAACGCTGCCACTTTGAATTTTTTTCATTTGCTCAGAAATTTTTGTAACCACTTTAATTATCGGTTGATAAAAGTAAGTACCGTAAACATCTTCAATTTCAAGCTTTACGCTCATAGGCTTTGGAACATAGCGCATCGCCACATCGTGATACTCAATACCCGTTTGTTTCGTAGGTTTTAGTATTCCACTAAAAATAGTAATAATCGACCGCGCAAAGCCAGTGGCGGTTATTTCCATACGCGAACCTAATTGCGTTCCGCAATCCCAAGTGGCCGCTTTAGTTATCGTTCTATCGCGCGTCAACCGGTGTACTATAAAAAATATCATTACCATTGCTAATACCAAACTGATAAAAATAGTTGGTACTGAAACAGCGGCAAAACCATCTTGTAAACTAACTGAACTTAAATTAGACAGCACCACGCCATTTACATGATAAAAAGGATTTAAATTGGCAATAACCGACAAGAGAATAGCCGTTACAGCACCTGAGAATAATCCTATTAGGAGAGTGAGAACGGCTAAGATAGCCATGCCAATTCTCAATGATAAAGACACCTCTTTCGTTTGACGCACTGCTTCACTTCTCGGCCGAGCTAAAAAAGTAGTCCCAAATGCCTTAACAAAGCAAGCGGCAGCCAATCCACCGGTAAAAGCTAATGCTCCGGCAGCCAATAAAAATATCCATTGCACGGAAACATCTAACGATCTTATACCACTAAATAACGTTTGAAACGTGATCCACTCACTAAAAAACCCATTAAACGGGGGTAGTGCGGAAATAGCGATAGAGCCGATTAAAAAGAAAAAAGCAGTCTGTGGCATGTATTTAATGATTCCGCCATAAGCCTCGATATTTCTGGTTTTCATTTTTAAAATTACTGAACCAGCTCCTAAAAATAATAATGCTTTAAAGATAGCGTGATTCAAAGTATGAAACAATGCCGCTACCAAACCAAGCATGGCTAAAGATTTCATATCCAGCGCTAGAAACACCAATGAACTTCCTAATCCTAATAAAATAATCCCAATATTCTCAATACTATGATAAGCTAGTAGTTTTTTAATGTCGTGTTCAGTGAGAGCGTATAATACACCCAATAGTGCCGATATTGATCCTATAATTATTATAATAATACCCCACCACAATGGTACATTAGGCATGAGATCAATAAAAATCCGAATAAACATGTATACCCCTGTTTTGATCATGACTCCAGACATTAATGCGGACACATGCGAAGGAGAAGCAGGATGAGCTTTTGGCAACCAAATATGAACTGGAATAATACCAGCTTTCGTACCAAAACCAAGCAATGAGAGTATGAAAATAATATTTTTTATAAGCGGAGAAACATTGCCAAGTTGCCCTTTAATAACCAAAAAATCAAATGACCCTGTAGCTTGATAGAGTAATAAAAAAGCGCACATGATAAACGCGGTGCCAATGTGCGTCATAATAAAATAAAGTGACCCGGCTTTAATATTATCTTTTTCCTTATGTTCAAAAATAACCAAAAAATACGAAGCCAGTGACATGATTTCCCATACGATCAAGAAAAAAAAGGTGTTCGAAGCACTCACTACTAATATCATCCCCGCTATGAACAGATTGTAGAAAAAACCTAAGGCGCCCAGACTGTATTGTTTGTAATAATGTTTTACATAGCCTAGCGCATAAATCGAGGCACACAATGAAATTAGTGTGATAATAAAAATAAAAAAAGCTGCTAACTTATCTATATTAAATGATAAAGTTAGTAACGACAACGATGAACCGCTGCTATAAGAGAAGGTTGCGCCAAAAAGCAATACAGTTACTGAAGCTATTAGCCCTGTAATGGCACCTACCATAGAAAAAGTATTCCCCCATAAATTAGCCGCATGATCATTCTTTCTTAACCATAACGAACCAAGCGCTCCAATTATTAAGGCTATTAGAGACGAAAAAAAGAAAAATTGAGCTAAGCTAGAACTAAACATAGTTATTTTACTTCAAACACATCAAACATTTTTAATAAGTAGCACAGAATCGTTTTGGGCGATGGCGGATCGCCGGGAATTTGAAAATCAACAGGTATAACACTAGCTACCCCATCTAATACCGCATAAGATCCTCTAAAAATACCTCCATTAATGGCATCATCGCCTACGGCTACCACTAGTTTAGGAGTTGGCGTAGCCTCATAAGTTTTAATTAACGCTTCGCGCATGTTTCTAGAAACGGCTCCAGTAACCATCAACATATCTGCGTGTCGGGGCGACGCTACAAAATGAATGCCAAAGCGTTCAATATCATAATAGGCATTACTTAATGCCGTTAGTTCCTGTTCACAAGCATTGGTTGAACCGGTATCTACTTCTCGAATAGCTAACGACCCTTTAAATAATTTTTTCACTTTTTTTTCTAACTGTTGACCGATTACAGTAATATCATCACTGCGATTTAATGACTTTACATCGATAACTGTTTTAGGTGTTGAAAATATTTTATAGTAAAATTTGAACATTTGTTGAAAATTTCGATTTAAGACTATTCTATTGTTGTATAACTATAGTAATAAATTTTGTCAATTCAAAACTACATACTAACACTTTCACTCTTACGATTCTATTTAGCCGATTTAAGATGTGCTAATGCCCCAATAATAATAGCTACTACTCCAGCTAACGTCACCGCTATACCATAGTGCATAGTACGCCGTAACATATCTTGATAAGCCAACCGTAATATATTTCCAAATACCGTATTTACCCAAGCCGCATCGTTAGGAATAGTAGCGGTTAATATAAAATTACTAATTATTGCAAAACTGGCGGCTATGGCCCACTGACTTAATGCAATAAATCCACCAACCACCATTAAAACGCACCCTACTACAATACTACTCCGTTTATAACTAGGAATAACAATGATCGTTAAACTAATTAATGTTAGTAATACAGCTAAAATAATTCCTGGTATCAATAATCCTAGCGTAAAAATTTCTTGAGCCATAGCTGTAGTGTTGGTATCAATCGGTAACTGATCGCCAGTTATTTTAGTTTTCTCTAATATATTATTTAATTCAGAATTATCTACTGTATTTACGCCAACTTGATTTAAAATATTATTAGTATCAATAGTGGCTACTAATTGAGTTAATAAAGCTGGATCGGATATTAAAGTAATATTAAAAATCGGTTTAGCAGTTTTACCTTCTAACCAATCGTAAGTAGCGTTAATAAGAGTAATTATGGATGTACGCAAAAATTCTGGGTAGATAATTTTATCCACTACCATACGTGTTTGGCTGTTTTTATCTTGCGCTTGTTGCGTAATTACATAAACCGCTGAATCAGCAGGTGCTTTTTTAATAATAATAGTACTAATGGTATCAATTGGATTGTTATAAATCCCAGCTTGTTCAAACCAAATCTTAATATGTTCTCGATTGGTAAGTGTACGCAACACTGCCGCCGTTGGCACGCCTACCACAATTACAAAGCCTAACTGCAATAACAACAAAACTCCTAATACCCAACGTAAAACATTAAAACAACCGCCTGATTTTTTCTTTACCTCCATATTATTAATGCTATTATAGCAATAATTTATTTAAGTTTATATACCACGTCATTTTTACGAAAACGTTGCGCTGATACAAATGTAATTTCATCACGATTTTTAGCCGTGTTAACTGCTTGATTATTCAACCAAAATTCTGGCAAAATTAATTCCACTAGCCCAGTAGTACTGCCTTGAATATGTAGTTTGTTTCCCGTTTGCACGGGATTAGCTATTTGTATTTGTACTATTTGTTTCTTTGGATAATAATGCGTTACCATACCGACATATTCGCGCTGTTGTTTAGCCTGATTACCACTGCTATTACTCCAGGCTTCTGCACCTGGTTTAGCTACAAAAAAACCAGTAGAAAAATGACGATTATAAACCTGTTCTACTTGCTTCATTAACTGTTGTTGCAAAACAGCAGAATACTTATTTTTTTTAATGGCGTCTAACGCCTGTCGATACGCCGCCACTACTTCATAAATATAATCCGTTGAGCGACCACGCCCTTCAATTTTTAACACATCTACTCCGGTAGCCACTAATTCTTGTAAAATTGGTAATGTGCATAAATCTTTCGGACTCAACACATACCCACAACCCACTATTAATTCTTTTTTAGTTTGTTGATCGATAATTAAATACTCACGCCGACACGGCTGTTGACACTCTCCTCGATTAGCGGATTTACCATATAAACTTTGCGATAAAAAACATCGGCCGGAAATAGATACACACATGGCGCCGTGCACAAATACTTCAATTTTCATTTTGGTTTTCTGTTTGATAGCTTTGATTTGTTTTAAATTGCATTCGCGTGCTAACACCACACATTGCGCGCCTAATTTTTTATAAAACAACACTGCCTGGCTATTAGCAATGCTGGCTTGCGTAGAAATATGAATCGGCAAACCAATTTTTTTAGCTAGTTTAATTACCGCGCTATCCCAACAAATCACGGCGTCTACGCCGGATATTTTTAATTTTTTGAGCAGATTTTCTAACAAGCTCAATTCTTGTTCATACACAATTACGTTTACGGTAATATACACTTTCACCTGATGTTCGTGCGCTAACGTAACAGCTTTTTTCAGCCTAACTAAAGATATGCCCTTAGAACTGGCGCGCATATTTAAAAACCCTACTCCAAAATACACCGCGTCTGCTCCCGCCTGAATCGCCGCTCGCAACGAGGTTTCATCACGTACCGGAGCTAAAAGCAATGGTAAATGATTGTATCGAACCATAGTTAGTTGATTAATCCACTAATATAAAACATCTATCTAACGCTGGCGTAGTAGCTAAGTTCACATTGGTTAAATCTTTTGGACAACAAGCATACTGCGTTTCCAGTTTTCCGCCTAAATTTTTCCACTCACAATTAGCCTGTTCTGTACAAGCATAATCGTTTTTTTCGTCCGCTGTAACCATTTTACCACTGCCTGATCGACTAGGCACAACATCACATTCGTCGTTACTGACAAAGGTTTGATTAAGGTTTTGATTAATATTCTGATTAACAGCTGGATTAGACGTTGTTTTGGTACAACCGGTAAAACCAGTAAACACAACTATACTAACTACCCCTAAAATTAGGCCTAACAATTTTTTCATAAATTTTTATGCTTTATTTAATTATTACTCAATAGATCATAGCATTACTTATTAGTTTTGAACAATCTAAATCCCTATAAATTGACGCTTTAGTTAAATTGATTTATACTTCCAGAACTAACTTATTTAATTTTGCTATTGTTAGTAATTAGCTAATACTAGCGCTGTTACCTGGTCAGGTGCAGTTAAACATTAATAAAATAATATATGACCAATACCAATAGTTTGATGTCCACTTTATTGGACAAGCAAGGTGAATTACCAATTCCTAAAGTGAACGATACCATTGAAGGTACTGTAGTTGGTTTAGGCAAAAACGAGGTGCTAGTTGATGTAAACGGCTTCATGACTGGCGTGGTACGTGGCCCAGAATTATTTGATGAATCTGGCGATTTTTCCAGTTTAAAATTAGGTGATAGCGTGTCTGCTACCGTTTTGGAAGTAGAAAATGAAAATGGCCAAGTAGAATTATCCTTCCGTCAAGCTGGTCATCGTAAAGCTTGGAAATTTTTACAACAATTAAAAATGTCTAACGAATTAGTTGAAGCTCAAATAGTAGATGCTAATAAAGGTGGCTTAATTGTCCGCGTTGGCCGAGTATCTGGTTTTTTACCAGTGTCACAATTATCTGTAGAACACTATCCTCGTGTAGAAGGCGGCAACAAGGCAAAAATATTGGAACGCTTATCACAGTATGCTAATGAAATCTTTAAAGTAAAAGTAATTGATGTTAATGAAACTGATGAAAAATTAATCGTATCGGAAAAAGTAGCTAAGGCCGATCAACAACAAGAAAAAATTGCTCAATATAAAGTAGGTGCGGTGGTAGAAGGCAAAGTAACCGGCGTAGTTGATTTTGGTGCCTTTGTGGAATTTGGTGAAAATTTAGAAGGTTTGGTACATATTTCAGAAATTGCCTGGCAACGGATTGATAATCCAAAAGACTATATTAAAGTTGGTGATCCAGTTAAAGCTGAAATTATTAGTATTGATAATTCCAAAATTTCTCTAAGTATTCGCAATTTAATTCGTGATCCTTGGTTACATGTACATGAAAAATTCAAAATTGGCACAGTGGTAGAAGGAAAAGTATTAAAAATCAATCCCTTTGGCGCTTTTGTGGAATTAGATAATGAAATTCACGGTTTAGTACATATCTCTGAATTATCCTACAAAAAATTATCCAGCCCAGCGGAAGTTATTCAACCTGGTAACAACTATTCTTTCAAAGTAATTTCTATTGAGCCACAAAAACATCGTTTAGGCTTATCTTATAAAGCCTTGCACGAACAACTAGTTAAACCAAAGGCTGAAGTTACTGCTACTGCTACCACTGCCTCTTCCCCTGCCACAACCGACAGTGCTAAACTATAATACATATGGCCACAACCGCTTCGGCTCCACGCGGGCCGCAATTATTTAAGCAATTCGTTTATTTTGTCATCGCTATTATAGTGATTGGTGCTATTTTTAGCTTGTTAACCGATCCATTAAAAAAACCAGAGGAGGTCACGGTTAGTCAATTAGTACAAAAGATTCAAGCTGGCGAAATAAAAACCATTGAAATTAAAGGTGAACAAAATTTACTAGCCACTTTAAATAACGACAGTGTATTATCTACTCGTAAAGAAGCTAGCCAGCCGTTTACTGAATTGCTAGCTCAACAAGGTATTACCGCTGAACAAATTCGCACTCTTAATATTAGTGTTACCAACAATACTGGCTTAACTTACTGGCTAAGCATTTTAGCCGGCCCGCTTATTAGCGTGATTGTAATTGGTGTTGTGTTATGGCTAATGTTACGCCAAGTACAAGGCGTTAATAATCGCGCGATGATGTTCGGTAAAGTACTCATGCCCGATCAAGACAAAAAAAATAAAAAAACTCAAGTAGCTTTTAAAGATATTGCCGGCGCTAAAGAAGCTAAAAACGAATTAGAAGAAGTGGTTGATTTTTTGCGTCAGCCACAAAAATACACTGAACTAGGAGCTAAAGTACCACGCGGCGTATTATTAATTGGACCGCCTGGTACTGGTAAAACATTGTTAGCTAGAGCAGTAGCTGGCGAAGCTAAAGTGCCGTTTTTTCACATTTCCGGTTCTGAATTTGTAGAAATGTTTGTGGGTGTTGGCGCTTCTCGCGTGCGTGATTTATTCAAAAAGGCCAAACAACAAGCTCCCGCTATTGTATTTGTGGATGAAATTGATGCCGTTGGTAGACAACGCGGCGCTGGTTTAGGTGGCTCACACGATGAACGCGAACAAACCTTAAACCAAATCTTAGTAGAAATGGATGGTTTTGATAACGATACTAAAGTAATTGTAATTGCCGCCACTAACCGACCAGACGTGTTAGATCCAGCGTTGTTACGCCCTGGTCGCTTTGATCGTCATGTAACATTAGATTTACCAGATATTAAAGAACGCCAAGACATATTAGCTGTACATTCTGCTAAAAAACCTTTGGCCAAAGATGTAAGTTTAATTGTACTAGCTCAACGCACTCCTGGTTTTTCCGGTGCCGATTTAGCCAATGTATTAAACGAAGCGGCTATTTTAGCGGCTCGTAACAATAAGAAAGAAATCTCCATGGCCGATTGTATATTTGCTCTGGATAAAGTAATGCTTGGGCCTGAACGTAAATCAGCTGTAATGGATGAACAAGAAAAACGAATTACTGCATACCATGAAGGCGGCCATGCTTTAGTAGCCCATTTTTCGGCTGCGGCTGACCCGGTGCATAAAATTTCCATTGTCTCACGTGGCCGCATGGGTGGTTTTACTTTAAAACTACCGGAACACGATAAACATTTACATACCCGCAGTGAATTTTTAGCCGATTTAGCCGTGATGTTAGGTGGTAGAGTAGCTGAAGAAGAAATTTTTCATGAAATTACTACCGGTGCCAGTAACGATTTAGAGAAAGCTACTAAATTAGCGCGTCAAATTGTTACACAATACGGTATGAGTGAAGAATTAGGCCCGCGCACATTTGGTAAACGTGAAGAAATGGTATTTTTAGGCCGAGAAATTTCTGAACAACGAGACTACTCCGATGATACCGCTAAAAAAATTGATTTAGCTGTTACTAAATTAGTTCAAACTGCTCACGCTCGCGCCAAAACCATTATTAAAGAACAGCCTGTTTTACTAGAAGCTATTGCCACTACATTAATAGCTAAAGAAACATTAGAACGAGCTGAATTTGAACAACTCATGGGTGGAGCTAAAACACAATAAAACACCAATTATTATGAAAACTATGTTTCAGAGTATTTTAAAAGCCAGCTGGAAAATAGTCATTCATCAGCCTGTGCTCTGGATTTTTGGTTTATTCGCTGCCATTTTAATTGGTAATGGCGGCGAATTAGACCGTTTTTTGCGTTATAGCGACGCCATGCAACAACAAACCGGTATTATTAATTTAATGTTTTGGTCACAACAAAATTGGTATCAAGTAGCCGAACAAGTTATCGCTAATCAACAGGTAACACTCTTAACTATCCCCTTAATTGTGCTGGCTTGGTTTATTGTGCTTTATGTTGTTTCGGTATCACAAGGCACTTTATTTTCAGCTACAAAACCAGCTAATTTTGTTACGTTGTTTCATAACGGCCACCGCCATGGCTGGACACTATTTGTGTTAAATATAAGCGTATATTTGTTAATTTCCAGTGCATTATTAAGTAATCTACTATTACCTACTTGGTTATGTTTAAGCGTGATTTTTCCAGTGATATTACTACTATCATTTATTACTCGTTATGCAACCGGCTATATTGTACTAAAAAATGAACACTTAGGAACGGCTGTTATTCATGCCGTAACATTAATTTATCGAAATTTTTTCAAAACAGTAATCATGTCTTGTTTAACATTTGGCTTGGCATTAGTAATTAATATTGGTATTGTTCTAGCTATTGGTATTATAATACTACCGCTATACTCATTTGTCTTTACAGACACTAGTCAGCTTTACACAATTAATTTAATTAGTATAATCACCTATACCGTTATCGTTGTATTAGTTGGCTCAATAGTATCTGCTTGGCAATGGGTAGCTTGGTCGTTGCTATTTAAAGAATTAACCGATTAGGTTAAAACCAGGGCACATAGCTCAGTGGTTAGAGCACAGCCCTTATAAGGCTGGGGTCGATGGTTCAAATCCATCTGTGCCCACCTACGTCCCACGTCTGCGGGACTCCGGTGGGTAAACCCACTACAAGCGCGTGTAGCTCAGTTGGTTAGAGCGCCACATTGACATTGTGGAGGTCTCCGGTTCAAATCCAGGCACGCGCACATTGAATATAAATAATTAATCATTTCATTATTTCACCAATTAACATGACCAAAACCTATCACAAGTTTTCTCAAACTAAACCACCAGTCTCTTTTCGTGCCCAAAATCAATTAGCCAAGCAACGCGGTGAAATAATTCATCCACATGATATTAGCAAACACAGCGGTTCTATATCTTGGCGTATTTTTCGAGTAATGTCGGAATTAGTGGATGGCTATGAATTTTTATCTGGTTTAGAAAGAGAAATTACTATCTTTGGTTCAGCTCGTACTAAACCCGCTTCGCGATATTATCAAGAAGCGGAAAAACTGGGTCGTATGTTGGCTAATGAACACTACACTTTAATTACCGGCGGTGGACCAGGTATTATGGAAGCGGCCAATAAAGGCGCTTACGAAGCCGGCGGTTTATCGCTTGGCTTGAATATTGATTTACCTAATGAACAGCGCGTTAATCAATACGTTAACAAGGGTTTAGGGTTTCACTTTTTCTTTACTCGCAAAATTATGTTAAGCTCTCCATCACAAGCTTTTGTGATTTTTCCCGGTGGCTTTGGCACACTAGATGAATTTTTTGAAGTAATTACGCTAATACAAACTGGAAAAATGCCGCTAGTACCTATTATTTTAATGGGTAAATCATTTTGGAATAATCTTAATAACTTTATTAAAGAAGAATTATTAGATAATCACGCCGCTATTGAAAAAAAAGATTTGCAATTATATACCATTGTCGATTCAGCCGCGGAAGCCATGGTTATTATCAGAAAAACTAAACCAAACGACTATCTCTCCTCAAACTAATATTAACCTTATTACCGAGCAGCCTGATTATTTAATTATTAATAAGCCGGCTGGATTAACCGTGCATCCTGGCACAACTACGCTAACCGAAACCACGTTAACTGATTTGCTGTTAAAACAATATCCGGAAATAAAAATGGTCGGTGAAGACGTAACACGACCCGGTATTGTGCATCGTTTAGATAAAGACGTTTCCGGCGTTATGGTAATTGCCCGCACGCCTGAAATGTATGCTCATCTAAAACAGCAATTTCAACACCATCTTATTTATAAACAATATGTAGCTATTGTACATGGTAAGTTTACCCAGCCAAATGGTATTATTAATTTTTCTATTCAGCGTTCAGCTCAAGATGGCTCTAAAATGGCCGCCCGGCCAGATACGAGCGGTCGCCCGGCTCAAACCGATTACACGGTATTACGTCAATTTCAACATTATGCTTTAGTATCGTTAATTATCCACACTGGCCGCACCCACCAAATTCGCGTACACCTAAACGCCTTTGGTCACCCAATTATTGGCGATACTGTTTATCGACCGAAAAAATTCAAAACCCGCCTTAACCCCGGCCGCATCTTTTTACACGCCGAAACACTTAAATTCACCACGCTGGCTAGTGAGCTAGTTGCTTATACCGCTCCACTGCCTGATATAATGCAGGATTTCTTGAAACAAATAGCCCCCTTACCCCCTAAAGGGGGAATCATACATTAGCTTATCGGATTTCAAATCCACTATATTCAGCTTTTTGAAAATCTGGTGTTTGTACTTTAATCGTCAAATTCTGCTTTCTAGGTAAGTTGGTATTATTAGCAATCAAAGCTGATGATAAATCCACTTGAATAGTTTGTTCATTATTCACTTGAACTGCCTCAGTAGGCACCTCCCAATCATTAATCCATACAAACGTACCATGAGCAAAATGTTGTCCTTGAATAATAATTGTTCCACCGGTTAAATAAGATACTGTTGGTGTAATGGAAGTAATGTTTGGTGGATCACCTTGTAAAATTAGACGTAATTGCGGATGACTTGTTGGTTCCGACTCAATTGGTTCACCATCTGTTACTCCTATTCTACCAGTAACGGTATTACGAACCATAACTGTATACGAACCAGGCGATAAACTACTTATTGGTAACGTAGCTTGCAAGGTTTTATCATCTATAAAAGTCACTGCCGTAGCTGAAAATAAATTTTTTAATAATACCTCTTCCTGATTAGCTACAAATCCTTCTCCGTTAATTGTAATTTGTATTGTTGCGTCAGATTTATGATTTATTAAAAAAGTATTTTTTTCTAAAGAAATACGATACGCCAATGGTGTTGCATCCAAGGCGAGAGGCTTAATATATTGAGTAAAAACAGGAATAGTACCTTCCACCCCTAAAGCTTGGTAACGCTTCTCTAAATTATTTTTAATACTATAAGTATTTAAATGAGAAGCATTATTCTGTAATAGTGTTAGCAAATTTTGATTATCTATCTTGCCATCAATTTCAATATCTAAACTCAATTTGGCTAATAATTCAGATAGCTCTGCCACTGATTGCTGACCTTGTAAAATGACTGAGGCGGCTAACAATACCCCATTATTCGCACTGTCTTGGCTAATATTCATAGTTTCAAAAGCGGCTATATTAGATGGTTGCATCTGAAATAGCTGTAATACTTCACGCTCTGCTTCTTGTTTAGCGTCCACAAATGACAACTGTTGTTGCTCCACTAAATAACGGATGCGTGGGCTCGCTAATGTTGTTAGTACATTAATATTTATATTAGAATGTTCTGCTATCTGAGCCACGGCACGCAACGTTAATGGTGCTGCAGATAACGCGCCTGTCACTTCATTATAGTAATAACCTTGGGCAATTACTTCCACATAATTTGCGCTCATTTTTTTTGATAATGTGTAATCACCAAAATCACTATTAGTCACCACCTGATAAGTTTTACCATTGGGTTGCAACTTATCATCTAATTCTTGAATGATAATTGTAGAACCACTAATAAAGGGCCCTTTTTGCACATAACCAGCTACCTGCTTGGTTTTTATAAAATACTGCGGGACAAACACCAAAGCAGCCAACCCAACAGTGAGCGCCCCCACACCCAGCGTACCAAATAAAAACCACTGTTTCTTATGTTGAGTTTCCGTGTTTGGTTTACTAGGTAAAAATTCTGCTCGTTGTTGTAATTGTGCGCTTAAGCGTTCAACAAAAACATCATCCAATGGCGCCACTGGCTTGCTAGAACGAATGTTATTAGTAAAATGATGTTTATGAGATATCTGCATATTGTTCCATATAAAGTTTTTTGAATTTTTTTACAGCGCGTGAATATCGTGCTCGCACCGCCACTACATTACTGGCTGTAATACGGCTAATTTCTGCATAGGTTTTATCTTGCCATAAGCGCAATGTTAATATTTCTTGATCGGCCAGTGGTAGTAAGCGTAATATCTCCTGCACTCGCCGTTGTTCAATATTTTTATCTACCGTTGCCATAGCAATTTCAGCCTGTACTATTGGTTCAGCTACTTCTAACTCCACCGTTGGATGATGTTTACGATAATAGTCAATCACCTGATTACGAGCAATTGCATATAGCCAGGAAGAAAATCTAGCACCAGTTTGATAACGAAAATCGATTAAATGTTCTAAAGCCTGCATAAATACCTGTGCAGTTAAATCTTCTGCTACTTCTTTAGAAGTTACTTTATAGAAAATAAAACGATAAATTTCATCAATAAAAACTCGATACAACGCATCAAACCGCAACACATCCATTTGCGCTTGTTCTACTAAAACCTTTTCCTCAGCCCGAGTCATTGATATATTGTAGTAAATATAACGTAATAACACAAAAACTGTGACATAATGTCACGAATTCAGTTATACTACGTTATAATAATTACTTAAGTTAATAAATTACAAAAAATATGAACAAATATAATAAGCTACTCTACACTGCCATATTTAGTGTAGGTATAGTACTCGCTTCACCTACGTTCGCCAGCTACTTCGATTCTTATGAATTTTTTCAGGGCGAATGGAGAGATAATTATATCCATTTTGGCGGTTGTGAGAACGACCCTTTCTGTTTAGATGCTCAAAATAATGGCTGGAAAGGCGATACTTTTTTTAATATAGGTGATTACAACGTTAAACAAGGTGTTTATTCTGTAAACGAACCAACATTTTACAATGACAATAGTAAGTTAGTGCTAACTTATCAATATCGTTTTATAACCAAAGAATCATCAGACAATACAACAGATAAAGGCTATATAAAAATTAAAGATGTTGCCACTAATGTTATTTATTATCTTAAAACTCTCACTCCAGCTGACGCTAATTCGGACTGGCAAGATATACGTGTAATATTACCTAAAGAAATTACCAATAAAAAATTACAATTAGTTTTAGAAGTTGAAAATGATGATCAAAGATTATCTACTATGGGAATAAATAATATTAGTGTTGTACATAAATCCAAACCAGAAATACTAGGTCGAATATATGAAGAAACGTCTGGAAAAAAATTTGCTGTACCTGGGGTAACTGTATTATTAAAAAATGCGGCTAACAACACAATTTTAAAACAAACTATTACTGATGAGCTTGGTAATTATACATTTTATCCGGTAAAAGCGAAACGAGATTTTATTGTAGAAGTTACTTATAATGATAAAACTAATTCAAAGAATATAGCTGGCATACCTTATGGTTCATACAGTTATGGTAATGATTTAGTATTAGAGTAAATCAAGCAAAAAGTTATTACGTATGTCAAAAAAGTACTTAATTTTAAGTACTTTTTTGTTAGGCTTGACGCTTTCCGGCTTTTTTCCTATGATAAGCAGGCTTAATTAGCTATTATATTTCGTTATGACTGAAGAACAACCAAAAACAACCCCAACTGAACAACCTACTGCTGTTGCTCGAACGTTACCAGAATTACGTGCCGGTTACACAGTACGTTTAACCATTAAAATTAAAGAGGGTAAAAAAGAACGTTTACAGAACTTTGAAGGCATGATTATTAAAATGTCTGGCGCTACTCCAATTACTAAAACCATTACTGTGCGTAAAGCAGTAAAAGGCTTTGGTGTAGAAAAAATCATCCCCTTAGCTATGCCTGCGTTAACCGATATTAAAGTATTGAAGAAAGCTGCTGTCCGTAAAGCCAAATTGTATAACTTGCGTCGTCATACCAATAAGAAACTAAAAGAAACGATTGTTGCTTAACGTGTTTTTTACTACTAGCGCGGGTGGCGAAATGGTATACGCACAGCCTTGAGGTGGCTGCGGGAGCAATCCCATGGAGGTTCAAATCCTCTCCCGCGCACCATCACTAAGGACGCTTAGCTCAGTTGGTTAGAGCATCTGCTTTACACGCAGAGGGTCGCAGGTTCGAATCCTGCAGCGTCCACCTACGTCCTCCTACACTAAGGTTTCGGAGGACTACGGTGGATAAATCCACCATAATGTGCTTTTTTAAACTAAAACTATATCTATATTATGCCTTATGTTGTTGGATTAATCATGATTGCTGTAGCGGTGGCTTTTATTGTAAAAACGGAATGGTGGGTATCGGCTTTTGGTAGAGTTACCTGGGCTGAACAAAACCTTGGGGCTGAAGGTGGCACACGCATTTTTTACAAGCTGCTCGGTTTCGGTTTAATCATCTTGGCATTTATGATTATGTCTGGTAGGATATTCACTGTGCTGGATTGGGTATTTGTGCGCGGAAATTAACATTAAGGGCCCCTAGCTCATTTGGTAGAGCGCCGCATTTGCACTGCGGAGGTGAGGAGTTCGAGCCTCCTGGGGTCCACACATATCTATCAAAAAAATTATTTCTCATTTTCCAAAGCCAATTTAAGCAAGAATATAGTATCTGATTTTAATTTAGCTTTAGCCCAGTCTTTTTGAGATTCAATAAGCAACTCTCCTAGACCATCAAGTATATGACGATTATCCAGCTTGTCTAATAATTCAAGACAGCTAACTAATAATTTTTTTAATGGCATACCAGATCTAGCGTTGATTAATTCTTTATTTATCGGCCAATTATTTTTAGAAAAAAAATATACATCATAGATATCACGACTAGTTCTACCGATTCTTTCATACATAGCCATTAATTTATTGGCAAACATATCATCTTCTGTCATTACCAACATTGAAATGCCAAGCACTGTTTTTATTTTATAGCTTGCACCAAAATTTCGACGATTAATTTCCAACTTAACATTTTGCGCGCCAACCACTTTATTATCATAAGACAAAATATATAACAGATTAAATCTTTTCTTAAAAACTTCTTTTAACTGCCCATATTTTTTTAGAATTGTTTTAATCCGTTCAAATACATAATCTTCTTGTTCCGGATTGAGCAAATCAAAATCCAAATCTACCGAGTTACGATCCAGACCGTAAAACAACAAAGCCGCCGTACCACCCTTAAATCCAAGGTGGGGAGCTAATGTCGTGTCAGAAAAAATATCTTTTAAAATCTGTAACAATATATTTTTATGTTTAGGATAATCTAGCGCCATATAATTTTCTTATTTTATTTATTGTCCTGATAATACTTATAATATTCATTAACTTTTTTTTCCATTCTTTTATTGCGATAAATTGGTAAAATCTCAAAAACCTTATTCCATTCTAAACTATCTAAATTATCAAAATGATACTCTTTGCTAACATATATTCTATCTAAAAATGCTCGCTCTCTACTCGCTATAGCCACATCATTTATATGTTCAATACCAATAGTATCGCTTAAAACATAATCTTTCATTCTAATAAAGGATATTCTATGCCCATCAGCCACAATATCACGCGTAACATAAGAAGCCACAAAAATATTTCCATAGTACTGAAAATTCACTCCTGTTCTAGTTAATACAGTTTCAAAACTAATATATGAAGGTAAATAGATGTGGGTGGCTAATTCAAAACTATTATAGTTTTTGTCTTTTGCGTAAATACCGTGGTAAACTCTAATTAATTTCACATTTTTAACGTAACTACTCAATCTTACTTTGACATTAGCTGTCATTGTTTCTCCCCATAACATAGCAATGTCTTTTGTGGAAAAGATTGTTTTACTCGATCTTAGTAATGTATCAATATATTGGCCTTTAGTGAGTTTATTATCCATATGTTTACTGATAGTAAGCTTAAAACTTACTATCAGTATAATTATATACCATTTATTAAAATAGTGCAAGATGAGTTATTTGCGCACTATCCGTGGTAATAACGGTGAAATTCTAGATATTATCTCATAATTAATGGTGTGCAGTTTTTTTGCCATGGCTTCAGCGGTAATTTCTGCTTTACCTTGTTTACCTAACAATACTACTTCATCTTCTACTTTAATATTCCGCACATTAGTTACATCTACCGTAAACATATTCATAGATATTCTCCCTAATACCTTACACACCTGCCCACGAATTAATACCTCACCACAATTAGATAGCCCACGATCATAACCATCGCTATAACCTTGTGGAATTAATGCGATTTTAGTCGACTTTTTTGTAATATAAGTTAAACCATAACCAATTGGATAACCTTTTGGTAATAATTTAACTTGTGCCACATGAGTTACCCAGCGCAATACTGGTTTTAACGTATATTGTTTATGTTCATATTGTTTTTGCAGCGCCAACGAAGGCCATAAACCATATACACCAACTCCTAAGCGCACCAACGCATGGGCGTGTTGCTGCTCACAAGTTAAAATTCCAGACGTAGCAGAAACGTGTTGCAGAACATTTTTATAGCCATGTTGTTCTAATAATTGTACGGCTCGCTGATAAAAATGTAATTGCTTACGCGCGTGTGATAAATTCGTAGTATCTTCAATATTGGCAAAGTGTGAATATACACCAACTACTTTTAGTTGCGAATGTTTTTTAATGGTAGTTAATAAGGCTGGTAATTTTTCTATCAACGTACCCTCACGCCCTAACAGCGCATCGATACTAATATGCACTCTTACCATTTTATTTAAACGCTGCCCAGCTTCTTGCAAAGCCGCTAATAACGTGGCGTCAAAAATAGCTAGTTCGGCATTATGTTTTACTACTTCTAAACACTGCTGTTTAGTAACATAGCCTAACATCAACACCGGCTGTTTGGTAGCTTTACGCAAACGTATTAACTCATCTAAATCATCTACTTGAAAATAAGCCGCTTGGCCAGCTAACAATTTTACTATCTCGTTTTGTCCGTGCCCATACGCATTGCCTTTTACTACTACGCTTAGTTTAACCTTTGGTTTTAATAATGAACGAAATATTTTTACATTATGAATAAGATTATTTTTTGATAATTCAATATACGATAATGGTAAGCTCATACTTATCATTATACTACAAAAAAAATTAAATATAAATATTTTTAAACAAAAAAATTGTAATAATAATTTTTATAAAAATCATTTTGTGTTTTTTAGAAAAAAAGTTATCCACTGTTGACTAATTTTCCATTGTATAAAAAAATAAAACGATTTATACTTAATGTAGTCGAATAGAAATAAAAAATTTTTAAAATGAGAGGAGGTGGAAAAACAAATGCCAGCAAAAAAACGAAAGGCAACAAAAAAAGTTGCTAAGAAAAAGAAAGTAGCAAAACGAAAACCAGTTGCTAAGAAAAAAAAGAAAACTGCCAAACGACGCAAATAATTGTAAGCAGTTTCAAAAAAATAAAAGATCCCGCATAAAGCGGGATCTTTTTAAAAATATTTTTTTATTTGTTACAACGTTAATATCACCCAAAACAATACCGCTAAATCATTTTTAAAATAAGGTACATCTACCAAACCATAAATTAATACGGCAACCAAACCAGCTAATAATACTACTGCTTTCGGCTGTTGCCAACCAATGGTTTTAATTTTTTTAAACATTACAACCAACACCACTATTAACCAAATTAATCCAGCCAGACCTAATTCTACCCAAAAATCCAAAAAAATATTGTGCGGATATAATAATAATTCGGTATGCCTCGCTAATTTATATTCTGCGTACACATTTGGAAAATTAGCCAAGCCAGCTCCTTGTAATGGACGATGCTGTAATAAATTAATGGTGCCTTGCCACAAGGCTAAGCGTACCTGACCAGATACATCTTGAAATAATACAGTTTCGCGAAAAAGCGGAATGGTTGAAACACAGATAAATACTGATAACACAGATAATTTTTTCCAACCAGCTAAATATACACCAACTATAGTTGCTCCTGTTACTGCCATTACAGCGCCGGCGCTACGCGATAAAATAATACTAACCAACCCTAAAACTATTGCTACAAAAAATACTGTGCGATATTTAGTGGATGATACAACATGAGCTATCAGCATAGCCACTATCGGCGCACATAATAAGCCAACCGCATTAGGATAGCCAAACCAACTAGTGGCTCTAAATTGTGCACCAAATTCATGCCACGGTGCCGGTACACCATAACCAGTGCCTAACTGTATCACACAGGTAATGCCAATTAAAATAATTACACCGCTTAATGTTGTTAACACGCGCTCTAATTTTGGTTTAATGGTTAATACCATACAGCCTACTAACATCGGCTCTATAATATACGCTTTATATAAACCTAGCGCGGCAACTTTTTCATCTGACACTAGTACAGCTAATAAACCAATCACGGCAAACACACTCATAACATATTTCCAATGTCCTAGTGTTAATTTACAACGATACTCTACACATAATAATATAAAGCCAATTAAAATTAATCCCTCCAAAACTGTAACTGGAATATTAAATAATTTAAAACGTATTACATAACTAGGTAAACAAAATAATATTATATAAAACCACCAGGCACTGTAATTATTTTTTAATAACGCCATTTTCTGCATAGAGTAAATTATTTTGTACCGTAATGATTAAGCCAATTAAAAACCAAATATGCATAATATAGAGGACTGAAAATGTATTATACTGCACCAACGTACCAAGCCAAGCCAAACTTAACCCAATTAATATAGCGTGTAATTTTGGTTGCGTATTATTTTTTAACGCCTTTAGCGTACGCGCCAACAACATGATAATCAATAATACATAACAACCAAAACCTAACACGCCGGTCTCTGCTAATAATTCAATATATTCATTATTAACTATTTTAAACCCTTCCGCTGGTAAAATTAAAGGATGATAAGCGGCATAAGGCCCAAACCCGCCAGAGCCAATACCTAACCAAGGATGGGCGCGCCAAATTTGTTCAGCTAACGAAAATGTTTCTACGCGCTCCACAAAAGAAGCTCCGCCAAAAATATTGGCCACATGTTTCGAAAAGTTTTCCCATTGATTATTAATATTAATAAACCGTGTTGCAATAATAGCTACTACTACAATTGCCAATAAAATAGAAATAATATTACGCGGTCTTAATAGCTCTTTTAAATAAATAATGCTTAATAAAACTACGCAAACCGCTAAAGCGATATAACCACCGCGCGACACGGTTAATACAAAATTTATACCAGCTAATGCAATTAAACCTATTAACCAACCAGCTCGCCGGGTAGTTTTGCTTAATAATAACGCTAGAGCTACATTAAGTGGAATTAATAAATAATTCGCAAAATAAAGCGGCTCTAACGCGGTAGATTGAATACGCGGAAAGCCTAATATCGCTTTGGTATATTGTTCTCGCAAACCAGTTAAGCTAATAGGCAATCCGGCTAAATCGCCCAAAAACTGATAGATACCAAACACACTAACCAAGCCACAGCTTATTAATAATAATTTTGTCACTAAATTTATTTGCCCTGGATGACGAACAATATTTGGCAACACTAATGCAACGCTAATCGTAAAAACAGTAAAAAACAATACTAATATTGCTCGGCTAAGATTTGGCGTATTGATTAATGCTAAAACGTTAATGGCCAAAAATAACAAAATCGGCACTAGCATTGGATTTGGCCGAAACTTAAACTTTTGCAGCAACAAACCACGCCCCAACCATATAATAACTGTAATTATTACAATTACTTGGCTTGGTCGCACAGTGATATTAGCAATATCAACCGATCCAATCCGCTCAAACGGCAAGGCAAAGGCCAAACCATACATACCAATAATTGGTTTTTTAATTACCAAACCAAAAAACAAAATTATTAAAACACCGCCAAAAACATAAAGCGGCTTTAATAACACCGTTAAAAAACCCAGACCAACACCAAGCAATATAACGATTAAGCTATAAAAATAATATTTTGGCTGTTTATACCAATACTTGGGCATAGGCTTGTATCATACGTTCTTCCGAAAATAATTCCAATACCCGTTGCCGCCCTTGTTTGGCGCGTTCTAATGCCACTGGATAATGCTTATAAACATCTAACAATGCTTCAGCAATGGCCACTGGTTGTTGCGCCGGAACAAGCCAGCCACAATTACCTACTACTTCTGGTAATCCGCCTACTCGCGTAGCTACTACCGGCTTGGCACAGGCTAAGGCCTCCGCTAAAATAATGCCAAAAGTTTCGCGTCGAATAGCCGGCAATACTAATACATGACTAAGATATAACCATGGTTTAATATCGGTTTGAAAACCAACGAATGTAATATATTTTTGTAAATTTAATTTATTCACTAATTGTTCCAGGCCTGGCTGCCAATAACCTTCGCCCACAACATTTAAATGTATGTTTGGTATTTTTAATATTAATAGTGAAACGGCTTTGATTAAATCATCAATCCCTTTTTCTGTAGCCAATCTACCAACAAATAATACCTCAAATGATTGCTCTCGCTCTGTTGTTACTGATAAAACCGGCTGTGGTAAAAACTGCGTTACATCTACAGAATTGTAAATTACCTTAATTTGTTTAGCCGCTAGGCCTAACTTAATTAATTGTTGTTTTACTGCTTCAACTACTGTAATAATCGTAGCGTAACGAGAAAATAATTTATAACCATATTTTAATGGACTAGCTAATAACCAGCGCTCAATTTGTAAATGTTCCAGCCAAATTACTTTTATGCCTAACCAATATGCCCAAGGTGTTAATAATATTTTCTCGGTTAATGACAAACAAACTAACGTGGTAATTTGATATTGTTTACGATAATATAATAATTTAAAAAATAAATTTAGCCAGATAAACGGTGCAGTGAAAAAAAATACTATTAACGCACCAGGCGTAACCGGCTCTGTGCCGGCCCAAGCCGTACGTACAAACCACTGCCGTTTTTTAAATTCCTTTTTTAATACAGAGCAAGTGGATAATAAATAAAATTGATAACCCTGTTTTTGTAACTGTTCCACTAAGGTTAAGGTGTGTCGTTCCCCACCACCAAACGTAGACGAATACGGAAATTTTGTAATTAGAATTTTTTTCATGTCATTAATTACTCTTTAGCTTTACGACTAAACAATAATATTAAATCCGCTTTTGAAACTCCTTTTACCAACACCAATGCTAACACATAAAAAATTCCACCCAACATAATTAACACTATTAATGGTAACGCTCTTACCGCCAACAACGCGCCGCCCATAATTAAACTAGCTAGCACTACTCGCCAAATACTTTTTAATGACGGAGCCGCTCCAGACGCACGATAAATAATCACCGTACTAATTAACATCATTAACGTTTCTGAACACACCGTCATCCAAGCGGCTCCATAATAAGAATATCTTGGAATAAAATATAAATATCCTATTAACGCAATAACCGCCACAAATAAATACCCCCAAATAATTTGCCGCTGTTTATTTACAATTACTACCACGTAACCACTTAATGTGCCCAAAAAAATCATGCCAACAGCGAGCATTAAAATTTGTAGTAAATTACCCAAATCTCCAATCCGAGCGCGTAATTCCGGCTTAGTAACAATACTATCCATTAACGGATGAGCTATAATTGCCGCACCAACCATCATTGGCATGGCCAGCATACATAAGGCATAAAATGAGCGCTGATATAATTCACGAAACCGCGTTAAATTATGTTTTAAATATTCGGTGCTTAATTTAGGCATTAATAACCCCACTAAAATAGCTGGCAATGTAATAATTACCTCCAAAATTTTATAGGGAAAGCCGTACGTACCCACATCAGCTGGCTTAAACAACGATAAAATAATTGTGTCCGCTTTAAAATAAACCACATTTAACGCTACCGCTACGGCAATCGGCCAGCTTTCTAATATAATTTTTTTCCAAATGGCAAAATTAAATGTAAGTTTAATACCGCCAAACCGTTTTAACCCCACCCATAACAAACCAAAATTAACGGCGCCGGATAATACTAAGGTAAGTAATACGGCATATAAACCGCCATGCCAAACATATACTACAAATAATGTTAAGCCAAACAACATGGTTTTACCTAAAATTTCCGCTAGCGCTATACGCTGGGTAGCTAAATGATGCTGATAAATTCCCATGAGTAATTGATTCATGGTGATAAAGAAAAAATTAGCCGCCACCACCACCACACCAATCTTAACCTCTGTAGAATACATTGGTATCAACCAAACTAAAAAACAACCGGCCGTTAAAAAAACAATCGCCGAAATAAACCGCAATGTTATTACATTGTTAGTAAACGTATGTTGCTCATCGTCCATGGCAATGCGTTTCAGCAACACCACGTATAAGCCTAAATCCACTACAATGCTAAATAACTGTAAGTAAGCCAATACAGTAGTATACGCATCGTACTGCACTCCTAAATAATTATATAACACCACCGCCACAAAAAACCCTAGTATAGTGCCTAGGATTTTCCCAGTAGCCTGCCAAGCTGTATTGTAAGCAATTTTACGCGTTAACGACATAGATAAACTAGCGTTTACTATAGCGTAAAATAGCGCTTCACACAATCATCATGGCATCGCCAAAACTATAAAACCGATATTTTTCAGTAATGGCCATTTGATAAGCTTCATCCATAAACTCTTTACCCATAAACGCGGCTACCAGCATTAATAAAGTAGTTTTTGGTAAATGAAAATTGGTAATCAAACTATCAACCGTATTAAATTTATATCCTGGTGTAATAAAAATATCCACCCAGCCGGTATTTTCCTGCCCATGAAATGCTTCTAAAGTACGCAGTGCTGTAGTGCCAACCGCTACTACACGATGCTTAGTTTTTTTAGCAGTAGCAATTGCAGTTGCAACATCTTTAGTTAATATCGCGAATTCAGCGTGCATTTTATGTTGGCTAATATCTTCCGTTTTAACTGGCAAAAATGTACCTAAGCCAACGTGTAAAGTAATTTCTTTAATAATCACGCCCTTATTTTTTATTTGCTGTAATAACGTTTCTGTAAAATGTAGCCCCGCTGTAGGAGCGGCTACTGAACCGGCTGGCTTAGCATAAACGGTTTGATAATCAGCCAACGAACTAGTTTGTTTAATATAAGGTGGTAATGGTACATGGCCAATACTGGTAATATTAGGCTGGTTAAATTCTACTTGCCAAGTTGAATCACTAACAGCCCTGATAATTTTACACTGATAATTATGATCAAAATCCAACAGCGTTGCTACTTTTGGTTTTTTACCACTAATTAAACATTCCCACTGCAAATGATTAATTTGGCGCAATAAAAATACTTCTATTTTTCCGCCGGTGGGTTTAGTGCCATATAAACGCGCTGGAATTACTTTAGAATTATTCAATACCAACACATCACCTGGCTGTAAATAATCTAGACAATTAAAAAAATGTTGGTGACTAAGTGTATGTGTAGCCCGATTAGCTATTAATAAACGGGCAACATCACGTGGCGTCACGGGTTGTTGCGCAATCAGCTCGGCTGGTAACGAATAATTAAAATCACTCAAGCTTAGCTTCGGCTGGATGGCGTTTAATGGCTTCATTGTTAGTATGAATAACTAATTGCGCTACGGCCTGCGGATGCGGCACTTGCTGAAAAATAAACCGTCTTTGTTCACCGGCCGTTTGAACATATACGTTGCCGTAATCTAAAAAGGTTTGTAGTTCCCCTTTTACTTCTGACGTTACATCTTGAATTTTTACAATATTCAACTCGGATACTACTCGGTTAAATATGCCTTTTTGCTGCACATCAATAATGCGCTGATCGGTAACTACCCAAACATCTAAATAATAATCAAACCAATCATAATAAAACCTTAACCACACTCCTAAATAATAAAGCGAAAAAAACAATACCGTAATTATATAAATCAGACTGTTTTTTTCAATATCCCAATCTAACCAATACCAAGTAATAAAAAAACTCATGGGCAATAAACTTAAACCAATCAGTTCGCAAATAAAACGAAATAACACCAGCCAATGGCGGCGCAAAATTAACAGCACTTTTTCATCAGAATGTTGTTGTAGAAAAGCGGTGCTCCAAGGCAAATGCATGGCGTTCATATATTAAAAAATAGTAAATTCAGTAAACCAATCCACTGACATAAGTAAGCTGGCAGTAGCTATTAAAATCACTAGCATTACACCTAATACTAAATAGGTAACTAATTGGCCATTCAAACGAAAAAAACCATAGCGAACAATATGATAAATATTTAGCAATAAAAAAAAACCTAACACCAGCAAGCCCACTAAATAAATTATTCCGAAAATATAATACGGAATAGACATATATATAATTATACCAGTAATTTAGCCGGGGACGCTAGTTGTAAATGCTTATAAGCAGCGCTAGTAGCTATTCTGCCTCGTGGCGTGCGTGCTAAAAAACCTAGTTGTAATAAAAATGGTTCATATACCGTTTCCAAGGTATCCAGATCTTCCCCTAAAGTAGCTGCTAAAGTTTGAATACCTACTGGTCCACCATGAAACGTAGTAATAATACTATGCAATAATCGACGATCTATATTATCTAAACCTAATTCATCAATATCTAACATGGCCAAAGCTTGTTCAGCTACGATCGCAGAAATAGTAGTGTGTTTAGTTTTTACTTGAGCGTAATCACGTACTCGTTTCAACAAACGGTTAGCAATTCTTGGTGTACTACGCGCTCGGTTAGCAATCACGGTTTTAGCCGCTGGTTCTAAATTCATTTTTAATATTTTAGCCGAGCGTTCCACGATTTTTTCCATTTCTGCTAAAGCATAGAAATTTAATTTAAACTGCACACCAAACCTATCACGTAATGGAGCTGATAACATACTTAAGCGAGTAGTAGCACCTAAAATAGTAAACCGTGGAATATCTAAGCGTAGTGTGCGGGCACTCGGCCCTTTACCTAACACCACGTCTATAGCATAATCTTCCATGGCCGGATACAACACTTCTTCGATGGTTTTGTGTAATCGATGAATTTCGTCAATAAACAAAATGTCGCCCGCTTGCAAATTAGTTAAAATAGCCGCCAAATCTCCCACGCGCTCTAAGGCTGGCCCACTGGTAATTCGTATATTTGTGCCCATTTCTTGAGCAATAATATAAGCCAGGGTAGTTTTACCCAGCCCTGGCCCACCATGTAACAATACGTGTTCTAAAGATTCTTTACGCTGTTTGGCCGCTGTTAAAAAAATTTCTAAATTATTTTTTACTTGAGTTTGACCAATATACTCACACAAAGATTTTGGACGTAAAGTTGTTTCTACTTTATTATCCTCCGGCTGTTGAATTGGATTAACTATCCGATCATCTGTCACAATTATTTTGCTTTAGTTTTATTAAATCGTTTTACTCTAATTAAACCGCCTAATGGTACTATAGCTACTCCCCGTTGTTCTATTTCATCTAACAATAAATTCATTCCTAACGAATCGGAAGCAATGTGTCCAGCAATAATCACATTAATATGATATTTTTCTGCTTCCTTTTTATGATCTTCACGCATATGCATACCAATTAACGTACCAACGCCAGCGCGTGATAGTTGTTCAAAAATTTCTTTAGAACCATTCGTACCGCCCGTCATATCGTTTACTACAATTTTGCCCAAACGCCTTTTTTCACTGCCAGAAAAAATATGTGGACCAAATTTTAAACGTTTGGCAATTTGATATTCTGGTATAGTCATCAGCAACTCCATTACATCGCCTACTGTATCTAGTTGTTTACGCTGTTTAGTAATTAAACGATCAAAAAAAGTTGTTACCATGTTATCCGCCGTAGTGTGTGTACACATAAACGCTTGTTGCAACAGTCGTGCCATATCTACGGCTTTTTGCGTATTAACTGGATGGATACTGCGCAATACTTCGCCCATCCGAGTGTTCATTAATCCTTCAGCCATATGAACTGGCACGCCTACTTGTTCCAATAAATCAATTTGAATGTCCATCACCCGGTGTAAATCTGTTAACGCTTCACCTTCTGGATGATGCGCCAACACCAAATCAATATCACCTGTTTGTTTGGCCAATAACAGCTCTGCTTCGTTACAATCAATGCCGGCAAATATTTTTTTTACTGGCAAATCTAGGCGCGGCGTATAAATAATACGGCTGTCTGAATAAGGGTTGGTTAAATATTCTTTATCATAATACGCTTGTTCTACCGCTGGTAATTTTTCATATAGTTTTTTCTCTTTCTTTAAACAATTACGCGTAAACTCCGCTCCACGCGGATCTCGTTCAATACCTAATTTAACGGCTAATTGATAAATGGATTTTACTGTCATCATAAACGTTGCGCTTTAATGAATTAATATCTCCTTACTCTTTATACTATTAGCATAATCTTTTTTTTGTAATAAATCAAGCCTTCGTGTTATAATATACAAAGATAATCAGTTATCATTTTTTGTATTATAGTGAATAATAAATGGAAGATAAAATGTCAAGTTAGCTTACTAGCAGTCAGTCTTGCTAGTTTGTTTGTGTTTTTCCCAAAAACAGCGCTTGGGGCTACTTATACCATTAATTCTCCAGAAACCGACACCGATGGTGCTTGCACAAACCCCTATATAGATACTGCTAATGATTGTACTATTCGAGAAGCTATCACCACGGCTAACGATAATGCTGGAGCTGACATTGTTGTTTTTAATATTGACGCTTCATTTCAAGCCGATCCAGCTTATTATAATAATAGCCAATACACTATTACCCCCACCACGGTTTTACCAGACATTACCGGCCAAACTACTATTACTGCTCGAGCTAGCTGGGACGTAACAAATGATCGCCCAGGTATTAAATTATATTCTGCCCTAACAACATTTAATGCTTTAATATTTTCCGCCGGCGCAGCAAATAGCTTAATAACTAGCTTAGAAATTCAAGGTTTTAGTTATGCTATTTATCTTAGCTCCAGCACAACTACCATTGGAACAGATTGCGACGGCAGTAATGACACTCAAGAACGTAATGTTATTCATGGTGGTGCCAACGGTATTTATATGACTGGTAGTAGTAATATTATTGCCGGGAATTGGCTTGGTTTAGATGATGATAACTCTTACTCCGGTTACAGCGGTAATGGTATTTATATTACCGGCACAACAGCTGATACTAATGTGATTGGTTTTCGAGAAGGTGTAGCCACTTGTACCAGCGCTGTTCAGCGCAACGTTATAGCCACCGGAACAACTAGTTCTTCTAATGCTATAAGTTTGGCTGGCACAAGTAATAATGTTAGCGGCAATAGCGCGGTGGCACCGGATCATAATATTATCGCTGGAAATTATATTGGCACGGATAACACTGGCACCGCTAATCGCGGTAGCGGTGGTGTGGGCTTGAGATTAGCTAAAGCCGCCACATTAAATTTTATCGGCACTGATGGCGACGGAATTGATGATGAATTTGAAGGCAATGTTATAGTGGCACCGTTGACTGGCATTACTTTTTACGGCACGTCTGATTTTACTATAACCGGCAATAACCGGATAGCTGGAAATTACATTGGTGTTAAAGCGGTTACCGGCAATGCCATTATTGATAATACGACAATGACCGTTGGTGTAATTATACATGGAGTTGGTAATATCGTAGGTTGGTGCGATAGTAGCGATCACGCTACTTTATGCTCCGACGCCGGAACTGGCGCGACTCAACGCAATATCATTGGCGGCGCCAGTTCAGATCAAATTAGGTTTGGCGCGCTTGCTAATGCTAATTATATTTACGGCAATTACATTGGTGTTGGGCTCGACGGCGCCAGCGATATTAGCCTAGCTATTGGAGCATTTATTCATCGCGCCTCAACTAATAATAAATTAGGCGGCAATGGCAATCGTGCCAATACAATTAAATATAATACTATTGGAGTAAAACTAGACGGTGATTATACTGGCAGTAGAACCAGCGGTGGTATTCAAACACCTATTACTAATACAACGGTTACTAATAATACTGTGGCCAATAACGATACTTACGGCATCCAAGCTTATTGGACAGAAAATTTTGGCGCCTCCAGCATTACTGTGAGTAACAATACCATGCAAAACAATGGTTCGGCCGGATTTGATATTATTGGGTCTTCTCCTGCTGTGACAAATAATATTATTTCCAATAATGGTACTTATGGTATCCAAGTTAGCCCTGGTTTTATTAAACGCAACGTGCCGGATTGGAACGCCAATGAAGCCGCTACGAGCTACGATCCAGCTAATGCTGCTACTAATATTTTATCAGCTCCTACTATTACCGGTAATACTGTTACAAACAATAATAGTGGTGGAATTTATCAATTAGATGATCGCAGTAGTAATTATGCTACTTTATTTGCCGATAATACTATTAGTAATAATAATTCACAGTTTGCTATAAAACAAAGCTGGTACGGAGCTATTGAATTGCTTGATAAAAATAATTCTCCAATTCCAGCTGCTGCCTGGTCTGATACCACTGCCATAGCTGGTACTAATAGCAGCGCTGCTGCTGTAACCGCTGGCGGTGATGATATGATATTTGGCTCTATCGGTATTGCTTACACGGATGTTACTAGTTGGTTTACTATTACTGATTACACTATTAACGATGCTGGTGTTACTACTAATTTTAATCCTTACACTATTACAGCCACTGGTACTTATACCAATCATACTGGCGTAGCTTATACATTTGATGGTAGCGATAACGACACTACTTATAGCGGTGTATTAGCCAATGGTATTACTACTGATTCTTTATATCGTTTTCAAATTGCTAAAGGAGTAAGTTCAACTGTACCAAGCACCCCTAGTAATGTTACCCCTACTGCCGATACTACCACTGCTACATTAACACCAACCTTAACTACTTCCACCTTCAGTGATACTACAGAAACCCATGCTAGCACTACCTGGCAAATTTATTCCACTACTGCTTTGTGTGCTGCCAATGGCACAGGTGATGTGTATAGCACTACTAGCTCTACCGCTTTAACTAGTTTAACCTTAAGTAATAATTTAATTAGTGACACTACTTATTATTGGCACGCTGCTTACACTAATTCTTACGGTAATACTAGTAATTATTCTACTTGTACCGCCTTTACTACATTTAATACTACTCCGCGTTTAATTAATAATATTCCAGATATTTCTTGGAATGAAGATGAAACTTTATTACAAGGTTTAAACTTAGCTAGTTATTTTGTTGACGTACAAAACCAAACTTTAACCTATGGTTTGGATTTGTCTGATCCAGAGCATATCACTATTACTAACAATGATAATGAGTTAACCTTTTCAGCTACCACTAACTGGTATGGCACAGCTACCCTGGACATTACTGCTTGCGACACGGATAATGAGTGTGTCTCAGCTAACACAATAACGTTAACGGTAAATTCAGTAAATGATTTACCAATAGCTCCAGCTAGTGATTTTTCACCAAACAACGCTACCGTTGCCACACTTACCCCTACAATTAATTGGGCTAATGGAACTGATACAGAAGATAGTGCTGAACAATTATACTATGATGTCTGGCTGAGTACTCAAATTAATGCTAGTAACGATCCTATTCAACAGTTAACTAGTACTGTTGGTCAAAATACACTGACTATTTCTACCAGCTTACTTGATAAAATTACTTATTATTATATTGTACGCACAATTGATTCAGCTGGAGCAGCGTCGGACTGGTCAGATGTTCAGCGGTTTTCTATTGACGTTGAAAAACAACCGGCTTTTACTATAACTAAAAATCTGCAAATCATCACTAGTGATTTAACTCCTCTGGCAGCCATTGTAAACTCTGATCTGTGGTCTAAAATTAAATTAGTTATTCAACAATTTTCTCTAGCTGCTTTATTAGTTTGCGCCGGTACTGTGTTAACGGCTCTAGCTAATTTATGGCGTAAATTACCCACCCTGCAACAAATTGCTGTAGTCTTATTAAAACAACCCGCTTTGGCTTTTGCTAGTTTAGTTAATCAAGATCAAAATGGTAATTATAAATCTTCTTACACGTCGTTTTCTCAACAAATTATACCTTGGCGCCGAGTATTGCAATATAGCATAGCTGGTTTAATGTTGTTTGTTAGTTTAAATTTCACTGCTCACACTTTAGCTACTCAGGTTGATGTTTCAGCTGTCGCTCCGGGCGACACTATTCGTTACACGGTGACTTATAAAAATACTGGTACTGGCGCAGCCACCGCTGTTACTTTAAATGATGCCCTACCAACAGACACTACGTTACTAGCTGATTCGATTACTCTTAATCGTTCCACCTCCAATTTAACGCCAACTGTTACATCTATTAGTAACATTTCTTTAAATACTGTAAATAGTAATGAATCTGGAACTTTACAATATCAAGCCACTGTTAATAATCCAGTGACTAACACAAATTTAACTACCCCGGCCGCTAGTTTAACAACGACAGATTTATCTACTACCACTACTTCTAATACTACAAACACGCCCATCACTGCCGCTAGTTTAAATATTACCCTGCGTACTGATACCTTTATACCAATTACTAACGCCACCTTAAATTTATTTAACGATACTATTTCAGATGCCAACTTAGTTTGGACTGGAACAACTAATGAACAAGGCATGGCGTCAACCACTGGTTTTAGAGCCGGTTCTTACTGGCTAAGCGTTACTAATTCATCTTATAATATTAATCCTCAATTAGTTAATTTAAATTATCAAACTATTACATCCGTACTATTAGTGTTTAGTACTACTATACCAGAAGAACAAACTACTAATACTAACCTAATAAAAAATACCAATACTAGCTATGTTAATACAAATGTTAATACCGTGGTTAATCAAACAAAAAACAACAATTCAACCAATCAACAAAATAATCCGTTGCCAATTCCCATTACTGAACTGAACAACGATAGCGATCAGTTTATTACCAATACTACTAAAAAAATTATTACCGCTGTTACTGATATTATCAACCAGCCAATTGGTAAGCTATTAACCCATGCCGTGCAAGTGATTGGTTTAGCGGTTTGGCCAATCGCCATTGGTTCACAATTATTATTAGCTACCACGGCCGTTACTTCACTCACTGATTTATATTTACTAATAGCTCGTTTTATTGGTGCCGTTTTTGGTTTGCGTAAAAAAAGACAGCCCTGGGGTACTGTATATGATGCAATAACTAAACGACCATTAGATCCGGCCTATGTAACTATTAAAACTAAATCTGGAAAAACTGTTAAAGAAAGTATTACTGATCTAGATGGTCGTTATGAATTTTTTCTGGATGCTGGCAGCTATAAAATAGCAGCCATCAAAACTCATTATCATTTTCCTTCTAAACAATTAAATGGTCAATTTAAAGATGAACTGTACAATAATCTATATTACGGTGAATTATTCAGCACTACTACCAATGAAGTAATTACCCGTAATATTCCGCTGGATCCAATAGATTTTGACTGGAATGAATTTGAAAAAAATAAAAAACATCAATTTAAATTTTATTCTAGGCGTAAATTTATTATCAATTTAATTTCTTACACGGCTTATGGCATTGGTTTCGCCATATCATTACTATTAATGTTAATACAACGATCTTGGTTTAATATTATTATTTTTATTATTTATCTATTACTAATAATATATCAATTATTCTGGCTACCTAAACGTCGAGCCGCTGTAATAAAATTTAGTAATGGCCAACCATTATCATTTGCTATTTTACGCGTATATTCAGCTCGTTTACAACGCGAGATGAAATCTACCGTTACTGATGCTTATGGTCGTTTTTACTTATTATTGTCTCCTGGTAATTATTATTGGACAGTAACAGAAAAGTTAGCCGATGGTACTTATAAGCAAATTTATCAATCCAAACCAATCCATTTAAAAACTGGCGTGTTACCAAAAAAAATAATTATTGACAAATAATTAAACTTTACTTATAATAATAAATACCTAGTTAGTTATTTAATTATTTACTCTTTTTACCGCTATGGAAAAAGACCAAGAGTTTGTTGAATACGTAGTGAAAGCCCTCGTCGACAATCCCTCTGCCGTTTCTTGTGAACGCACTGTGGATGAAATGGGTGTGCTTATCACTTTAAAAGTAGATCCGAGTGATCTCGGTCAAGTGATCGGCCGTCAAGGTCAAACAGCTAAATCTATTCGTACGTTATTACGTGTAGTTGGTGCTAAACACCATGCTCGTGTAAATTTAAAGATTTACGAACCAGAGGGTATGCGTCCAGCTCGTCCACGCCGTGATGATTCCACTGCTACCACTAACACCGCCGCCGCCACTACTACTGACGACGTTGATGTTAGCGCAGTAGATTTGAAATTTTAACGTTTGTTTTCAACAACAAAAAAAACCATAACCCCTAGTGCTTTATTTTATACACTTGGGGTTTTTGGTTTGCATAAAAGTTTTACTTTTGCTATAATGTAAAACATATGAATAACGCTACTACTAAACTATCTGAAAAATATCAAATTGTTGTGCCGAAAATAATTCGCCAGCAAATGCATTTAACTACTGGCATGACTGTATTACTACAACCACTCGATGCCAACCGAGCTATTTTGGTAAAACATCCAAAAGATTATGTAACTGCTTTAAGTGGTTTGGGTCAAGATATCTGGAAAAAATTAGGCGGGGTTAATTACATTAAACGAGCTCGCAAACAATGGGACAAATCATCGGTCTAGACACTGGCATTTTTGTTTATTTACTTGAAAAACATCGTATGTATTTTCCAATTGTTGAAGAATATTTTATCCAAATTCAAGCTGGCAAATTATCTGGTGTGTTTGCTAGTATTGGCATGATTGAATTATTAACTGGGCCAAAACAACTTGGCAAATTTGATATTGCTAATCAATACCGTGATTTATTAACTTCCTTTCCTAATCTGTCTATTATTGATTTAAACGAAACGGTAATTGATGTATCGTCCGATTTACGCGCTCAATATCACATTACTACACCCGATGCCATTCATTTAGCTAGCGCCATATACTCTGGAGCAAATAAATTTATTACTAACGACAAAGCTCTAAAAAAAGTAAAAGAAATTAATGTAGTATTATTATAAATCAATGCGCTTCGATTTACTTACTATTTTTCCAGATATTTTCAGCTCTTATATAAACGAGAGTATTTTAAAATTAGCCCAACAAAACCAGCATATTAAAATTAATGTGCATAATA
This sequence comes from Patescibacteria group bacterium, assembly GCA_041660305.1. Taxonomy (GTDB): domain Bacteria; phylum Patescibacteriota; class Patescibacteriia; order UBA9570; family UBA9570; genus JBAZWO01. The sequence continues at coordinate 466,389 of JBAZWO010000001.1, forward strand.
TTCGAGATTATTCCAAAGAGCGCCATCATAAAACCGATGACGTGCCTTATGGTGGCGGCCCTGGCATGGTAATGACGGTACAACCAATTTATGACTGCTTAAAAGCTGTTCCACGTTTACCTCGTTCTCGAGTAATTATGTTAGATCCAGGCGGCACTGAATATACCCAAATTACTGCCAAAAAATATAGTGAACAATATGAACAGATTATTTTATTATGCGGCCGCTATGAAGGCTTCGATGAACGAGTGTATAATTTTGTTGATGAACGTGTCTCGATTGGTAAATATGTATTAAGCGGCGGCGAATTAGCTGCTTTAATAATAGTAGAAACCGTTAGCAGATTACTACCTGGCGTATTAGGCGATGATACCTCCAGCCAAGACGAAACTTTTTCCGGCAACTTAAATTATGTAGAATATCCCCAATATACCCGTCCTGAACATTTTATTACAACAGACCAAAAAACTTTGTCGGTACCACCGATATTATTATCGGGCAATCACGCACAAATAAAACAGTGGCGTAAAGATAACCAAAAAAAAATTTGAATTATTTTATCCTAAAATTTCATGTAAATTAACTATCTCTTCTTCTGATAGGGGCTCTGTATTTTGTTTTTGAGTTATATCTACATAATATACCAATGTCAAATCAGTTCTATCACTTGTTGATGAGGAAATATAACACCCCAGCTGATCTTTTCCATCATTAGCATTAATATTAATTCGTACGAACAATTCTAAGCCGCTTGGTTCGTAATTACTATCAGTATTTACTTCAGTTTGCACAGAACAATGTTCAGATTTATATTGTTCAGCTAATGCCTCTAATTTATTATATTGAAAATTTCGCTCATTACTTATTTTCTGTATTAAATCAATCGCCGTAACTACGGCCTCATAACGATGTAAAACCTTTTCAAAGGCTGCTTGCCTTTCTGTATTTGCAGTTAATGCATTAATATGTTTAGTGATACTTAACATTCTATCAGTAATTTCTTTCCTTATTCCTTTAGTATCATTCTGCCTTAATCGCTGACCTGCCTTATCAATATATATATTTAGGTCTACGTTTAGTTGTTCAATGTATTGTTTATCTTCCTTTTCTAATAACTCTTGTGCTACTACCACTTCCTGTTCAGTGCCGACTCGTCCATCATCTGTAACATGATACGCAATATCTGTTGTTCCATGACCATCTAAATCTTGATCTTTTAGCGCTTCTCTAGCCGCTGCCGAATCGTCCATTAACGCTGTTGGTAATTCATCAGTTTTACTAACATCATCATCAGCAACAAATGGTTTCGAATCTCTATCAATAATTTTGCGCAGTTCTTTTGGTTCACCCATAAAAATATTTATTTAATTTTTACTTGCTTTACGTCATCAATTATATCAATTTTTTAGCTTTTAGTCAATATTTTTATGATATTTTTGTCTATCTTTAGTATAAATATTTTATTATTAGATTATGTGTACAAGTTGTGTATGAGTTGAGAATAACTGGTTTAAGATAATTGCTTGACAGGTTTTGGCTAGTTATGTAATATATCAAAGCTATATAAAAATTATAGTTTTACAATTTTAAAGAAGTTTTAGCTAGAAATAAACACTGAAGTAGATTGAGAAAATAACTCTCGTAATTCCGGGAAAGTGCTTCTCACTCAATTTCAGGGTTTTTATTTGTCTCCAAAGTAACACCCTGTAAACGAACTTTGACAACCAACCCGTGACAAGAAATTTGTAGTCATATATACGAAATTATATATAAAACTCATGTATCGATGGGATGTTGATACGTGAGGTCAATTCTTAATAATCCAAAATAACAATTGATCGTTATCGCAAGATAATCGATCTTTACTTAGAGTTTGATCCTGGCTCAGGATGAACGCTGGCGGCGTGTCTTAGGCATGCAAGTCAAGGGGGTACCGAGCAATCGGTACAACCGGCAGACGGGTGAGTACGACAGTGGTAAACTACCTCGAAGTCTTGAATAACCCTGCGAAAGCGGGGCTAATACAAGATGGCCAAGGGGGGTCATATGACATTCCCTTGTAAAGGTTCCGAGCAATCGGAATTGCTTCGAGAGGTGCCTTTGGTCTATCAGCTAGTTGGTGAGGTAAAAGCTCACCAAGGCTATGACGGATAGCAGGTGTGAGAGCATGACCTGCCTCACTGGGACTGAAACACTGCCCAGACTCCTACGGGAGGCTGCAGTCGAGAATTTTCCGCAATGGACGAAAGTCTGACGGAGCGACGCCGCGTGCAGGAAGAAGCTTTTCGGAGTGTAAACTGCTTTTATTTGGGAAAAATTTGTGATTGTACCAAATGAATAAGAGGTTGCTAACTGCGTGCCAGCAGCAGCGGTAATACGTGGACCTCGAGCGTTATCCGGATTTATTGGGCGTAAAGCGTTAAAAGGCGGTTAAGAAAGTCTTGCATAAAAGCTCGGAGCTCAACTCCGAATCTATGTTTGAAACTCCTTAACTAGAGGGTGGAAGAGGCAAGCGGAATGGCTGGTGTAGCAGTAAAATGCGTTAATATCAGCTAGAACACCATATGCGAAGGCGGCTTGCTGGGACACTCCTGACGCTAAATAACGAAAGCGTGGGTAGCGAATGGGATTAGATACCCCAGTAGTCCACGCTGTAAACGATGAGTGCTAGGTATTGGAGACTCGACCCCTCCAGTATCGTTCTTCAAGCTAACGCGTTAAGCACTCCGCCTGGGGAGTACGGCCGCAAGGCTAAAACTCAAAGGAATTGACGGGGACCCGCACAAGCGGTGGAGCACGTGGTTTAATTCGACAGTAAGCGAGGAACCTTACCCAGACTTGACATCTAGCGAATCCTGTAGAAATACGGGAGTGCCTTCGGGAACGCTAAGACAGGTACTGCATGGTTGTCGTCAGCTCGTGCCGTGAGGTGTATGGTTAAGTCCAATAACGAGCGCAACCCTCATCCTATGTTCAATAGTCATAGGAAACTGCCCGGGATAACCGGGAGGAAGGTGGGGATGACGTCAAATCAGCATGGTCCTTACGTCTGGGGCTACACACATGCTACAATGGATAATTACAAAGGGAAGCCAAACCGCAAGGTGGAGCAAATCCCATCAAACTTATCCTCAGTTCAGATTGAAGGCTGCAACTCGCCTTCATGAAGCCGGAATCGCTAGTAACCGTGTATCAGCAATGGCACGGTGAATACGTTCTCGGGTCTTGTACACACCGCCCGTCAAGCCAAGAGAGTCGGTAATACCCAAAATTCCTGCGTTTCGTGGGACTTAAGGTAGGATCGATAATAGGGGCTAAGTCGTAACAAGGCATCCGTAGCGGAAGCTGTGGATGGATCACCTCCTTTCTAAGGAGTACGGTGTGTTAACAGGCAGACCTCATTGCCTGTGTAACACGTTGGTCGCTGCATTTTTCTTGTCACAGTTTGGTTGTTAAAAAATACCGCGCTATTTATGCGCGGTATTTTGTTGCTAGACAACCTAGTAAAAATAAGCTATAGTATTTTTTGCTTTACCTCACCCCTACCCCCTCTCCTCAAAGGAGAGGGGAAAAAATATTACACCTAATTTATTAAGGTAAAGCAATTAGCAAAATATGGGCGTGTAGCTCAGGTGGTTAGAGCGCAGTCCTGATAAGACTGAGGTCCCTGGTTCGAGTCCAGGCATGCCCACCTTCGCTCGCTTCGCTCACTTCGGTGGGCAGGCCCACTACTCTTTCATGGAGTAGCCGGCTTGCCGGCCGAAGTTCTGCGCTAGCAGAACGTAGGCCGGGATAGCTCAGTGGTAGAGCAGAGGACTGAAAATCCTTGTGTCGCCAGTTCGATCCTGGCTCCCGGCACAAACAGACCACATTAGTATTTATGTAAAGACGCCCCGACGGGGCGTCTTTATTGTTTTGAATAATGCTGTTTGGCTTATTCCTTCGGCGTTAATGTAAAGTTTACATTATCGGTTTCCTGATTCGTTTTTACTTTTACGTTTTTATTCCAACTAGTTTCATAATTATAACTCGTGATATACAATTGATACTTCCCTGGCGCTAAACCGTCTAATAAATAATAACCATTAGCATCAGAGTAAGCCGTAACTGCCTGATTTTTTACTCGTACATAATAACCACCGACCGGCAAACCAGTGGCAGCATCATACACAAATCCAGATACTGTGCCGGCATTGCCTAGTTTTATATTAATATCTGCACTATTAGCTTTTATTTTTTTAGAAATACTTTTTTGCGCAAACTGCGTACTGGTTACTTTAATAATATATTTTCCAGACACAACATTACTAATATAATAATATCCTTTACTGTCTGTGTACGCCGAGCCATAACCAACATCACTATCTTTTTTTGCATAAATTGTCACTAACGCGTTAGCTACACCGGTATTATTGTTGGTTACTTTCCCAAACACATTTACCGCCGCGGTTAGTTCGTAATTTTTTCCAGAAATATCTGCTTTAATTTTAACTTTTTTATATTGCTCGGTTTTGTAGCCACTTTTTACCACGCGCACTCGATAGTTGCCTGGTAAAATACCCATTACTGAAAAACTGCCATCGGTATAAGTAGTGGCGCTGTAATCAGGCATTGTGGAACGCGGTTTGGCACGATTATATAAATATACATCAGTTCCTTCAATACCACTACCCGTGGCTTTATCTTTAATCGTACCTGAAAAAGTTACCGCATCAACTAAATTAAAATTTTGATTCGCCGTAGTAGCACCAGCCGTAACAGAAATGTTATAAGCCGATTGCGTTACATAATCGGTTTTAGAAACAGTTACCGTATAGTTAGAGCTAGCTCGTAATGTGTTTAACGTATAAGTACCATCGGTGCCCGACGTAGCTGTATAAGTATTGCCATAGCCATCATTAGCAGAAACCGTGGTACTAGCAATTGGAGTTGTACCATTTGATTGATAAATAGTGCCTGTAATAATACCAGCTGTTATTAAAGAAAAATTGTTATTCGTAGAAGTTGATTCATCACTAGTAATATTAAAGACTCTGCTCTGTCCAACATAACCAGTGGCACCACTAACTGTTAAAGCATAATTACCTACCGCTGTACCACCATAATCAGTTAAATCATAAACCGAAATATTATAATTACCACTACTATCAGTATAAGCTATGTAAGTGCGTCCCGTACTAATTTCTCGCAATGTAATCGGAATATTTGCTAAAGCCGTACCGGCCAGATTGGTGATTGTGCCTGTAATAGTACTGGCTTTAGTTAAGTTAATATCTTGTGTAGTAACCGTATTATTACTTAATTGGATACCTTCTAATAATCTTCCAAAATAACCAATAACTGTTACTCTAACATTATATAACCCTGCTGCAGAGCTTTCTACGCTAGAATAGCTATACGGCGATGTAACATAATAACCAGCAGCTGTAGTAATATCGCTAGAAGAAAATGTTGGTGTAGTATTTGTAGAATAAGGATACACTGTAGCACTAGCTATAGGTGTGGTGCTATTAGATTCATAAACATACCCAATTAATTTACCTTGTCGAATTAAACTAAAATTGTTAGTTTTAGTTTCACCGTCACTTAACGAAAATGTTTCGTGTTGTTGTATATACACATTACCATGTTCTGTTGGTGCGTAATATGCATCAGAATTGTAATCACTATAAATAGTGTAATTTCCAGCTGTACCAGAACCAGCATCAGTTATAGTTATAGAATAATTTCCAGTTGCATCAGTGTATACCCAGTCTATTTCCCCTGTGCTATTGTTTTCAATATATACATACATGCCTGGTACAGCCGCTCCTGTAGCGCTATATGTAATTTGTCCAGACACTGTAGCATCAGCCGCTGCTATCGGTTTAGCCAAAAACAAACATAACGCTACCAACAAAGCATTGATAGCAAAAATTCCTCCTTTTTTGATCATAAAAATATGGTTAATGATATTAATATTGTTTATAGTATAGCACTTCATTATGCTCTTTTCAAAAATCAACTATTTTGCTACACTAATTTAGCTTTACTTCACTTCGTTTGCTTTGTTATAGCAAAGCAAACTGGCGGGCTTGCCCGCCGAAGCTTGAGCACAGCGAAAAGCGTAGGCGGGGCGTGGCGCAGTTGGTAGCGCGCATGGTTTGGGACCATGAGGCCGCTGGTTCGAGCCCAGTCGCCCCGACACTAACAAAACAACCCTTCGACAAGCTCAGGGTTGTTTTTGCTTACAATATCATATACGATACTCTTATGTTAAAAAATACTATCGCTATCGCCGTATACTTCGATGATCCCAACGAAATGGGCTATCCGTTTGATAATGTGAATTATTACAAATCATATCAGGGTTTTAGCGAACGCTGTGCCAAACGTGATATTAATTTTGTCATCACCCGAGGAGATAGTTATTTAGGCAACATGAAATTTAAAGCTGGATGGAAATATAATGATGATAAATTAGAAAAAATTACCAAACCATTTACCGCGAATATTATTTACGTAAAAGGCAAAAATATTATTACTAGCCCAACGGATAAAGCGGTTAACCATTTAGAATTGGCAAAAATCTGTCGTGATAAAATGTTAACCTATCAGTTATTTAGTAAATTCATGGCCAAAACATTGCTAATTAATGCAGTAAATTGGCAAGCTGTACTCCAACAAATTCCTTCTGAAAAAATTGTAGTTAAACCAGTTACGGGCATGGAAGGAGTAGGTATTGTAGTGTGTAACAAAGCAGATTTTAATTATGATGACTTGGATCAAACTCAGGCGCCATTTTTGGTGCAGGAATTTGTTGATAGCTCAGCTGGTATTCCTGGCTTGTTAACCGGCAAACACGATTTACGCTTATATATTTTTAATGGCCGCGCCAAAATAGCTGAGTATCGCCAACCAAAACCCGGTAGTGATTTAGCAAACATTGCTCAAGGCGGTTCGCTAACTATTTTAAAAATGTCTCAAGTACCACAGTGGGCTTTAGATTTTGTAAAACAAATTGATCAACATTTTAAACAATATTTTCCGCGCATCTACACCATCGATTTAATGTATGCAAATCATCGACCATATTTAGTAGAATTAAATAGCCGCCCCGGCTTACCTTTTAAAGACTGGGGTTATTACGATGAACTACAAAATAATATTTTAGACACTTTATTAACTGCCTTATAATCTGCTCAGGAGGTTGGGATTGAACCAACGACCCATGCGTTAACAGCGCATTGCTCTACCACTGAGCTACTCCTGAAAAATTCCTTATTATTAATAAGGCTTTCGTATAATAAACAACTTTGTTTAGCTTGTCAAATACGCACACGGCTTCACTTTTTCTCGTGTTTTAGAAATTCTCATCGCATCTTCGTTAGTAATAGATCCTAATACCGGATTACGTTCCTGCTCTAAATACACTGATTTATAAGTATTCGGCAATAACGGTACCAGCGCTTCCGCCACGGTTAAATTACACGCATTTTGTTGTAATGTTTCCCAAGTAGTATTATCTCCGTACAAAATTAAATCCAAGCCCGTGGCTGGAATAATAGTATCAGCATCGGTTTGCATGAATGAAAAAGTTAAACTATCATTATTCTCTTTGGTTTGAGCACGCGCACAAACTTCAATACTTTTATAATTGCCTCTTTCCAGTTGCATTTTAATATAGGCATTTTTCATCCAGGTAAGATAATTAATCTGATTGAAACCGCCTAAACATTTTACACCGTAATAAAACGACAACACAAAGAAATCCATTAAACAACTAGGAATTAACTCCCGCGCTGCCAAAGCCGCTCGCACTTTATCTGGTGTTAATTCAAGACGATAGCTATTATCATTAGATACTAAATAATTACCTTTTTTCCATAATTGAATATGATATTTACTGTTCTTTGGTAAAGCCCAAAACAAATAAGTACCGCTTTGTTCTTTAGTAGAAAAGGCGCACATAATATCATCAAAATACTGCTTAATTAAAGGATCGTACTCAGAGTCAAATAAAATATGATAAAGCGTAGTATCTTGATCCAAATGATAATTCAAAATTAATCGTGTTACTAATGTTTCTTGTTCCAGATACAACACGTCTGGAATACTAGCTGTACTGTTATGAAAAAAACGTTTCCATAAATGCAGGTTAGTTTTACTAACTTGATCGGTAAAATATTTGCAAGCCAACACATCTGGCCGCGTATATACTTCTGCAAATAATTGCCCAATTTTATCACTCACTCCAGGCGCAAATTTTTTGGCTTGCTTATAAATATCATCCGTCACCTTTTTCATTTCAGCCGCCGTGTAGGCTCGAAAATTAATTACTGGATAAGGCCGAAATTGCGCTGGAAAAAATGATAAGCGTTGAATTTCAACCTTCTTAGTTTGTTTGTCACGATAATGAAAAAACAACCCACGTGGAAACGAATGATTACGAAATGATACGTTAGCACATGATGGCACGATAACATATTTTAACACTGGGTCTTCAACTGCCGAATAAGGCAGAGCCGTAGTAATATTGGAATTCATGAAATACGGATGACATAAAGGACCATTGTGATCGGAAGTAGACACAAAATAATATTTAGCCAATTGTCGAGCCGCCGCCTGCGCTGTAGCTTGATCGAATTTTTCGGCCACAAAGGTTTGAAATGTATCAATTAGCTCATCTTGCCGTTTTTGTACTGGCGGATTTAAATTAATCTGCAAATAATCTTTAGCGTAATCAAATACTGACTTTGTACCGCTGCGCTTTAATAACTCACCAAAAATTGGTCGACGCACCAACACTGCTTCACGCAGAGCATCTAAATTATTACTTGAATCATCGTTATTTAGCGACATAACGGAAATCTATTTTAACATATAATTAATATCCCGGCAAGCCGCCAAACAGCCACCAGACGAACTAATAATTGACACTTTGGCAATATCTCCATACTATTACAACAGTTGTATTTTAATATCAAAATTAATTATGTCATCTGTTTTAACTAAAAAACACATTGCGTTAACTTTACTAGTGTTAACGATACTAGTTGTAGCTTATTGGTTATTAGCTCATTCAATTTTTAGTTTAAATACACGTGAATTTAACAACTGGATTTATCAATTAGGTTGGAAAGCACCTTTGGTAAGTATTGCTTTAATTATGATCGAAATTATAATTCCACCTTTGCCTGGCGGTTGGTTAAGTTTAGCTAATGGTTATATCTTTGGTTCTTGGCTAGGATTCCTATATTCATATATTGGTTCTGTTAGCGGCACCTTATTATTATTCTTAATTGTTCGAAAATTTGGTCAACCGTTTGTGCGCGCAATGATGCCGCACCAAGTGTTTGAACAATACAAACATAAAATTTATCATGTCCGGTTTGCTTTTGGTTTATTATATTGCATTCCTTTATTCCCGGTTGATATGCTAACAATGTTATTAGGTTTAACTCCTATACCATTCAAAAAATATTTACTATTAGTAACTATAGGTTTTATACCAAATATTTTAATGGTTAGTTTTTTTGGCTCCATTGTATCTGGTCCTAATAATAATTATGACATTATTTTTCTGATTTTAGTTGGTATAGCTACTTGTTATTTAATTATCGCCTGGCTAAGTCATCGTCTTCTAGCTAAACCACTCGCTTAAACTAGTTATCTACTTACTACCCACAGTTTTTCCACTCTTTGCCCACTTTTTTGGTGTTATTTTGCCAGTTTTAGGCAAATTTTACTGATAAAACTCTTGTTAAGACTAAATTAAGCCGATATAATGTTAGGGTCGCTTTTTCTGCTTGTCAGCGGTTTTTTAACTACTTAAAAGCAGTCTTAGACCGAGCATATCCCCTTTATAAAGGGAATGCCTCGGCGGGTATCGTATAACGGCTATTATCTCAGTTTTCCAAACTGATGACGCGGGTTCGACCCCCGCTACCCGCTCTGAATTTTTGCTCCGCTCAAATTAAGTAATATGTAATGAGTAATTGGTAATTAGGGTAAAAAATTATTCCAAATAAGAAAGATTATCATCATCCACTGTTTCATCCAAAATATAAAACAGAACTTATCTGTTTTGTTTATCTATAAAAAATGCAAGATTCAATTTTTATTACTCTATTTAAAATGCTCTGGAACGTGTAACCAAAAGTATAATTTTGTTCTTCGCCGACAATCGGTAACTTTAGTGGTGATTTTCTTAAGAGAAGTATCCTCTATTAAATTTCCAGAAGAATCATAATCCTTAAAGAGGCAAGCTTCATCTCCACAATAACGATACTCATAAATAGTATTATGAGTACTAACCTCTTTACAGCTATAATAAAATGCCCCCATAGGTATACGAGGTTTAGGTAAAGGAAAAAAAATGTAAAGTACCACAATGCCAAAAACTAATAGTATAAACAATACTATTCCACCAATAATGTACGGTGTCTTACGTTGCTCTTGATTCATCATAGAACTTATTATACCTAATATTGATAATTTAAACCATATAATGAAATCTAAACCCTTTATTGATTTTTTCAACCTCAGTCCGCACGTCCTGTACTAAAGAGCTCTGAATTTTCGCTGCGCTCAAATTAAGTGGTTTGTAATGAGTAATTGGTAATTTATATTATTAACTCACCTAAAAATTTTCGTGCATCTCGCAAAGTAATTCTTTCATTTACTTTATATTCTCGTTTTGCTTCTTTTATTAATTGAGTAGCAGGTAAGTTGTATTTGTGTGAAAAATAATGTAATGATGAATCAATATTGCTAGTGTTATTTTTTGCTTCTATCAGTTGCTCGATAACATGGTTTTTACTAATGCAAAAATCCACTTCTTTCCCTTCTTTGGTGCGCAAATAATGTAAAGTGACTCTTTGGCCTTGATAATCACTTCTGGAATAAATATATTTCAATAAACAAACTGCTACCATATTTTCAAATTTAGCCCCAACATCTCCATTCACCAGACCGTTATCAAAAAAATAAATTTTTGGTTCTTTTAGCAATGATCTAGCAATATTACGGGTAAACGGAGTAACACGAAAAATAATATAAAGTGCTTCTAAAATTTGTATGTATTTACGTACAGTAGTTGGAGATACACCTACGTCTTGCGCAATAGTAGAGTAAGAAATTGGTGAGCCAACTCGCTCACGCAGTAAATCAAGTACTAATTGCATAGCGCGTAAATCATGAATTTGCTCAAAATCCAAAATATCTTCACGAATTAAGCCGTTTACATATTGTAAGCGCCACCGCTCGGCGGCTTCGTCTGTTTCAGCTAAAAATGGCTCTGGAAAACCACCACGCTGAATAAAACGATCTATGTTATTATACGGCGTATTTTTGAGTTCAGCCGGCGCAAAAGGCAATAAATGATGCACAAAATAGCGACCAGCTAAAGACTCGCCAGTTGCTTGGAAAGCATCTAGGCGAGCACTACCTGTAACTAAAATAGATAAGTGTGGTGTTTTAGTATCAAACACTCCTTTAATATATTGTTTCCATTCTGGCATTTTATGTAGTTCATCAAGAATTAGAAGATCAGTAGATTCTAACCAGGCCTCTTTTTGTATAATTTCACGATCTGCTTTACGATCGTAATTTAAATACACGGCTTGATGATAAAATTTTGCTATTTCTTTAGCTAACCAAGTTTTGCCGGATTGCCTGGGGCCAACCAAAAACACCATTTTTTTCTGCAAATCTTGCATGATTTTATCTTGTTGCGAGCGTTTCATATATGACTATTATACACGATAATACAAAATAGTCAAGACTAAACTGCAAAACAGTGCAGAATAGTCTAAAAATTATTCGGGCAAAAATCCCACATATAATGAAACCACACGCGGAAAGAGTCGGCAATTTGTTGGTTCACAATAACGGTAAACGAAAAATCCTCGTCGGCAAACCCCCCGAGGCGCATGTTGGAAATAATATTCACGTGGTCGCCAAAAATATCAATAGCGCCACTCGGAGCGGAATAGCCTTTGGGTAAAAATTTATAATCCTTTTTTACATATTGTAAAATTTTCGGAAATGTTTCGCGCACTTCCCAATCAAACAAATGATAGAACCGAATTTTTTTTCTTTGCGCTTCTTTGTAAAATTGCGGGTAAAAATGTTTTACGCGTTCATCCAGCCAGGCACCTTTTGCGCCGATAAAATAAGCCGGTTCTCCAACCTGCACCATGTCGCGCATATAATTTTTCCAGCCTTCCAGGCCTTTATAAATATATACCTCGTCTTCTTTTGGAGTAGTGTGATAGAGTTGTTGTAAATTGGGAAGATTTTTTTGTAATTGCGCTTCTTTTTCTTTTAGCACTTCCATTAGTTTATTCGGGTCAACCGGTTTATACGAGCTATCACCTTTTTGTAAAATAGGGAAGACCAAGCCTTTTTCCATCATTCGATTCAATACATCATAAATATTTCTGCGGTTAATATTCGTTTCGGCAGAAATAGTACTCACCGAAGCCTCACCTAATTCGAGCAGTTTTTCGTAAATTTCAGCTTCATTTTTGGATAATCCCAAATTTTGAAAAAGTTCTAAATACATATAATATAACTAATATTAGCGATTTATTTTGTGGTGGTGTTTGCCACTCGCTATTTATCATATAGTATGTTGTTCAGTTAAGCAAATAATTATGCAAATCATTAATTAACAAAAATTTATGGAATCAATAATTAATTTTTCAATTGGTAGCACATATCTTCTGTTATTGGCTTTCGGGTTATTTATGCTTCTTATTACGTATTTATTTGCTAGGTGGAAAAAATATAGTTCAGTAGAGGGATTTCTTGTTGGCAGGCGAGAAGTGAATTGGTTGCTTGGCGGATCAAGTATTGCGGCATCTTGGATATGGGCACCGGCTCTTTTTGTTTCAACATTATTTGCGTACCAAAGTGGATTGGTAGGGCTATTCTGGTTTGTTGTTCCAAACATTATCGCCCTCGCAGTTTTTGCAATTCTTGCACCAACCATCAGGAAGAAAATGCCTTATGGTTACACATTGCCACAATGGATAAGGCATAAACTAAAAGATGAAAAGGTTCACAAGATATATCTCTTTCCTTTTTTCTTCTATCAATTAATGTCTGTTGCTGTACAACTATACGCCGGAGGAAACGTTCTTGCATTAATGTTGGGCATTCCAGTTTACCAAGCAGTAACTATTTTAACTATTGCTGTTCTAGCCGCAATTCCCTTGGTTTATTCTCTTGTATCAGGCTTAGAATCTTCAATCATAACTGATTTTGTTCAATTGCTAATAATTTTAGTTTCGCTAGTAATCTTAATCCCCTGGGTCATCGTTATAGTGGAACCTGCAACAATTTTAGCTGGTCTCGGCGGAATAGCTAACACTACTTTAAATATCTTTGACCCAAAGTTAGCATTTTCTCTAGGGCTAGTAACAGCTATCGGTTTAATTTCCGGGGCAGTTTCTGATCAGCAATATTGGCAAAGAGGATTCGCTATCAAAGAAGGTCATCTTAGAAAAGCCTTTATTTTTGGCGCACTTTCCTTTGGACTAGTTCCAATCGCTTTAGGCTTGCTTGGATTCATCGGGGCGGCTCCTAGCATGTCTTATGTCTTGCCAGCAGGGGTAGACGCATCTATGGTTGGAGTATTAGTTGTTGCGAAACTACTTCCTCTTTGGGGGTCAATATTATTTATTGTTATGCTTTTGTGTGCGTTAAGCTCAACTATTGATTCTGGATTAAATGCAGTGGCCAGTTTATATGCGGTAGACGTGATGAAATATACTAAAGAAGAACAAAATTTAATGTTAAAATTTGAAAAAAAAGAGAGTTTATCAGATAAAGAAAAACTTCAGAAGTTTATGTTAGACGCCAGGAGATTATCTGGCTCACGAACAGCCATGGTAGTCTTAACAGTCGCTGGATTTCTTGTCGCCATGGGCGTTATTTTTATTCCTCATTTTGGACTTTTTCAGCTCTGGTGGGTCTTTAATACCGTTGCCGCTTGCGTAGTAATGCCGACCATTCTTAGCTTGTATTGGGACAGGTTGAATCCCAAAGGAGTCTTCTGGGGTGTTTTGGTGGCGTTTTTCATCGGACTTCCGCTATTCATTTACAGTAACATAATCAATAACAATGTTATGATCGTACTTACTTCGTTAGGCATTATAGCGGTAACTACTATTTTTTGTTTAATGATGCCGACAAAAAAAGCACAGCAAGCCTAATAATCCAACCACATACTTAATTACGGTTAATCAAATCTACGATGCGGTAAAACTTGCTCTCGCCTAAAAATTCGGCTACAGTAAATAGCAATATGACAAAACCAACTTCTTCATCGGAAAAAATAGAACCAGAAAATAAATGTACTTGGCTAACTAAACTAAAACAAGATCGTAAATTATTAATCTTAACCATCATTTGTGCCGGATTAGGAATTATTGCGTTAATTGTTGGCGTTATTACAGTAATTAATATTTTAACACAGCCTGCTAATAACGTAACCGCTACTATTAATGTGCCACAAAATGTTAATATAGTGCCGCCAGCGCCAACAGTGTTACCACGTGCGTTAGACGGCCTGCTGGTAGCCGCGGCTGATGCCAATAAAGTACCGGCGTGTGTAATGATTGAAAACGCGGCTTTTGATGGTGTGCGGCCACAAGCCGGTTTATCATCTGCCCAAGTAGTATACGAAATAATTGTAGAAGGTGGTATTACCAGGCTAATGGCCGTATTTGGTGGTGAACAAGCTGATACAGTTGGCCCTGTACGTAGCGCTCGTGATACATATTTACAATTTGCTTCAGAATATAACTGCGCTTACACACATGCTGGTGGCAGCCCTACCGCTATGCAAGCCCTAGAAGATTTTAGTATGCGTGATTTAGATGGCTTGCGCGAAAGCCAATGGTTTTGGCGCGACTCTAAAAAATATTCGCCGCATAATTTATTTACTAGTACTGCTAAGTTATATGAAGCGATTAGCGCCGGCCATAGCTGGATAGAAACACCAACATATATTCCCTGGACATTTGCAGATAATGAAGTTATTACTGCCACAGCTACTACTGCTGAAACAGCTAATGAAATAAACGTGTATTTTACCGGATCTTACGACGTGAAATATACTTATAATGCCACTGAAAAATATTACGAGCGTGTTAACGGCGGTAAACCACATACCGACGCTAACACTAATAAAATATTAACTGCCAGAAATATTATTATTGAAACTGTTCCAGCTGGAGAATCTATTGAAGGTAAGGGACGAATTAATTTTGATGTAGTCGGCGCAGGTGATGTATATATCTTTCGCTTAGGTAAATTAACCAAAGGTACCTGGAAAAAAGCTGACCGTTTAGCTCGCACACAATTTTTCACGGAAGACGGTAAAGAAATTCCATTAGTACGCGGTAATACTTGGGTAGAACTAGTGCCAACTACACACAAGTTTGATTGGAAATAATTCACTTTGATTTCACTTGACCAAATTTACGTAATTACCTAAAATACCTACTAGTATTCACTATGATTAATGTTAATAGTCTCACTAAAAAATTTGGCAACACTACGGTACTAGATCACCTGTCTTTTCAAGTAAAGCAAGGTGAGATTTTAGGTTTCTTAGGGCCAAATGGCGCGGGCAAAACCACTACCATGCGCATTTTAACGGGCATATTAGCCCCTAGCTCCGGCACTGTTTCCATTAATCAGCATGATATTTTAGATCAATCACTTGTTATTCGTAAGCAAATTGGTTATTTACCAGAAAACAACCCGTTATACGAAACTATGCGTGTATACGAATATTTGGAATTTGTTGCCAAAAGCAAACAATTACCTGATATCACCGCTACCGTAAAACAAGTAGTACACGATTGCCATTTATTCGAAAAAATTACCAGTCCTATTAGTGAATTATCTAAAGGCTACCGGCAACGGGTTGGTTTAGCCGCGGCATTATTAGGTAATCCTAATATTTTATTTCTCGATGAACCCACCTCCGGCTTAGACCCTAACCAAGCCGCCGAAATTCGTAAATTAATTCGCAATATTGGTAAAACTAAAACGATTGTGTTTTCTACCCATATTTTAGCCGAAGTACAAGCTATTTGCGATCGCGCTATTATCATTAATCAAGGTAAAATAGTAGCTCAAGGTACTGTTAATGAACTTATTTCTCAAACCCAAGGCAAAGTACAAATTCAAGCCGAAATCGAAGGCTCCGTAGATGCTGTTACCAAAGCATTACAGCAATTACCTGACGTGCAAACGGTATCTGCACCAAAAATACATCAATATATTATAGAATTATCGGGCAAACAAGATGTTCGTAAAGCTATTTTTGAACTGTGCGTACAACACCATTGGATTTTATTAGGTCTGCGTCAATCCGATGTAAGTTTAGAAGACGTGTTTAGACAATTAACCACTTCACCCCATGCTTAGTTTTTTATCGGTCTACAAAAAAGAATTAGTTAGCTATTTTAATTCGCTGATTTCTTATATTTTTATTATTGTGTTCTTAGTTATTTTATCCTGGTTATTTTGGCAAAATGTGTTTTTAGCTGGCCAAACTTCTATGCGCGATTTTTTTACGTTAATTCCTTGGTTTTTCTTAATTCTGGTTCCAGCGTTATCCATGCGTTTGTGGAGCGAAGAAAATAAACAAGGCACAATAGAAACACTATTAACATTACCGGTTTCTGATGTTCATTTGGTATTAGCTAAATTTTTATCCGCCGCTAGTTTTGTAGCTGTAGTATTATTATGTTCTCTGCCTCTACCCATCACTTTATCCCGGATTGGTAATTTAGATTGGGGTCCAGTAATCGGTTCTTATCTAGGCGCTTGGTTATTAGGCTGCGCTTATTTAGCACTAGGTCAATGGTTATCGGCTTTAACGAAAAATCAAATTGTGGCTTATTTAGTTACGGCGGCTATAGCTTTTGTCTTTTTATTACTAGGCACTTCCGCTATTGCTTCTGGTGATGGTGTGTTTGCAAAATTATGCTACACATTATCTACCCAAACTCATTTTGCTAGTTTAGCTAAAGGTATTATTAGTGTACGAGATGTAATATATTACTTATCATTTATTGGAATATTTTTGTATCTAAATGTTTACACGCTTACCAAACGGCATTTTGCTTAATTAATATTGTATGAATAAAAAACGCAGTCTTTCGTTACATTCTACCGGTCAAATTGTTCTCGTATTGGCTATTGTAATTGGTTTAAATTTTTTATTAGCTAGCACAAATTGGAAACTAGATTTAACCCAAGATAAACAATACACTTTATCCCCTGCTTCGCGTACTACGGTTACTACATTAACCAATCCAGTGACCATAAAAATATTTTTTTCCAGTAATGTGCCGCAAAACATGTTAGCCTTAAAACAAGATGTGCTAGATTTAGTAGATGAATACAAACAAGCCGGCCAAGGCAATGTAATTGTGCAACAAACTGATCCAAAAAGTGACCCAGTAGCCCAACAAGAAGTAAGTTCATATGGTATTCCAGAAATTCAATACAACGTTATGGGTAATGAAAAATTTGAAGTATCTACTGGTTATGCCGGTTTAGCGATTGTGCATGGTGACGCTTATGAAACAGTACCGGTAGTATCTAACACGGATAATTTAGAATACGAAATTACGGCGGCCATGCAAAAAATGGCTCGCACCGAACCATTAACCATAGCTTGGTTAAGCGACCACGACACTACTGCCGCTCAAACTTTACAACAAGCTTTGCAAAAACAATATGCCGTTAATCCTATTACCCTGGATAAATTAGATAATTCTGTAAAAACATTAATTATCGCTGGCCCCACCAAAGCATTTACCGATGTAGAGCGTTACAACATTGATCAATTTGTAATGTCTGGCGGCAGTGTAATATTTTTGCTTGATGGCATGACGGTTAACCAACAAATGTTACAAGCTAGCGCTAACAAGCTTGATTTAGAAACATTGTTATCGGCTTATGGTATTACCGTAAATAATAATATTATTGGTGATTTTGGTTCACCGGAAAATTTAACCTTTGGCACTGCTAGCGGCATGCAAGTAGTACGACCTTATCCCTTCTGGCCAAGAATTGTTCCGGCCGGTTTAAATTCCGAAAATCCCATTACCGCTCGTTTACAATCATTAAGCTTGCCTTGGCCAAGCTCATTAACAGTCACTGCTCCAACCGGCGCCACAGCTACCGATTTAGTAAAAACCTCTCCTCAAGCCTACGCTTATAGCGATACCGTAAATATTAGCCCAGAGGCTATGACCGTGCCAGATAAAAAATTAATGCAACAATATACCTTGGCCACTTTAGTATCTGGAAAACTGCCTAGCGCTTTTAAAGCCGATGCTTTACCAAAAGATACCGATACTGCAAAATTTGTAGCCGGCACGGATAATGGCCATGTAGCTGTGTTTGGTAATGCTCAATTTATCGCCGATGAATTATTAGGTAACTCTCCGGAAAATGCCACTATTTTATTAAACACCGTCGATGCTCTAACTCAAGATACTTCACTAATTGCTATTCGATCTCGTTCGGCCTTAAGCCGGCCATTGAGCGCTACGTTAACCGATGGTGAAAAGAGTGCCATAAAATATGGTAACATTGCTTCTGGAATTATTATTGTAATCATCATGGCCGGCGTAGCTTATTTCTTACGGAAACGCCGCGATTTAAAAGCTTATCAACGTTATGCTTAAACCACAATTTACTACGTACATTTTAGCTGGTGTTTTGGTAATTATTGGCGGTGTGATTGGCTATAATTATTACCAACAACAACAGCAAACTAAAAACCAACAAACCCAACGCGAGTTCATGCCGGCTATTTCTACCGATATGGTAACCGCTATTTCGTTAATAAAAAAAGATAGCACAGTAGAACTGGCTAAGCAAAATGATGTTTGGGTAATTACTTCTGATAACAACACCCCTGCAGACAGCACTGCTATTTCTGAATTATTATCTACATTAAATCATGCTACTATCCAAACTATTGCTTCTAACCAAGCCGCTACTGAAACTAGTACATTTGGTTTAGATGAAACAACTCGTTTAGAAATTGTAGTAAAAGCCGGTGAACAAAAAGTGGCTGATGTATACATTGGCAAAACCGGCGCTATTCCACAAACTTATTATGCCTTATTACCCGGCGCATCTACTATTTATATTATTAACGGTGCTCGCTACACGCTAGATAAATCCAGTTGGAAGCAACCAGAAAATCCACAAAACGGTGAGGTAACTAATGTGAACATGCCGATTACAGGTGTTCCGCCAGTTACAGATACTGTTACTAATTAAAGTAATTCATTTTCTTATAAAAACTTCTCGCCTACAATCGGAAACAATTGGTAGTATTGCTATTCTATTTCAAGCCATGTTTTGGGGATTGTATCCTATTTTAGTACACGAAGGCGTAAAACTAATACCCCCATTAACATTCGCTGTCTGGAGTTCATTCATTGCTAGCCTTGGTGCTTTTGTATATATAAGTATCACAAAACGCTGGCACGAAATTCTCATAAAACCAGCTTTTTTACCTATGCTAATGGTAACTATTTGCATTACTTTTATTCCTTATTTATTATTTTACACCGGCGCTAAATTAACTTCTGGCCTTAATACTTCAATGCTAATGTTATCTGAAGTAGTCTTTACATTCTTGTTTGCTCATCGATTAAAAGAAACTATTACCTTTAATAAACTCCTAGGCACCATGGCTATTTTGTTAGGCTCATTTTGTTTATTGTATCGTGGTAATTTACAAATTAATTTTGGAGATATTTTGATATTTTTTAGCACCTTAACTTATCCAATTGGTAATTATTATGCCAAAAAAGCTTTACGATTAGTTTCTCCCATGACTATTATTTTTATACGCTCCTTATTAAGTGGAATTTTTTTACTACCCTTTGCTTTGCTGTTTGAAACTATTCCATCAGCAATAAATCTTTTTACTAATCATTGGCTGATATTATTAGTAAACGGGCTATTAATAGGCTGGTTTACTAAAATAATCTGGTACGAAGGCTTAAAACGAATTCCTATTACTAAAGCCGCTGCACTAAACATGACTTTTCCATTAGCCAGCTTATTTGTATTATTTTTTATTTTTCACGAGCAACCCACTATATTACAAGCCATTGGGATCTTAATAATGTTTATTGGAATTTATTTTACGGTAAAAATATCAACAAAAAGATTAGATATTATTCCAGGCTTTTTTATGTGAAACAAATTTTGCTTTTTTCGTGTCTCTTTTCTTGATTATACGGCTTGTTGTATTATCTTTTTTTGAAATTTTATTATTACGCATAAATCTATTATAGCACATCTGTGTAATCATAAATTTTATCAGTGTAATCTGTGATTCTATTCTATTTTAAAATCTGCTCGTGTAACAAGCCGTTAGAACACAATAAATCTAATTGTTTCACTTCCCAAGGTTCATGTTTTAAAGTAGTTACTTGGCCGCCGGCTTCTTGTACAAGTAGTACACCAGCCGCCACGTCCCAGGGGTCAATCTGCATAGTAATATAAGCATCAGCTCGGCCAGCGGCTACCCAAGCACATTCTAGTGCGGCCGAACCTAATTTTTTAAAGTCTTTCACTTGATTATAAAAAGGCTTGATTAATGTATTTAAAATTTTTGCCCGGTCTTTACTACCACCATCACAACTTACAATATAAGCGTCGGCTAATTTATTGATACTAGAAACATGTATATGCTTGTTATTCACAAATGCCCCTTCGCCTTTTATCGCCACAAATTGTTCCCCTAATAACGGCGCCTCAATCACGCCAATGCTTAATGCTCCATTAATTTGAATGGCTAGCGAGATAGCAAAAAACGGATTGTGGGTAGAAAAATTTACCGAACCATCGATAGGGTCAATAATCCATAAAATATTTTTTGCGTTTTTGCCCGTTAAAAAACCAGATTCTTCCGTTAAAATATCATGTTCTGGATATTTATTTTTAATACGTTCAATTAACCATTGATCAATGGTTTTGTCCTCAACTAATTTCATGTCTTTCGGCGAAGTACGCAATTTTCCTTCACTAGGATTCTGTGTTTTATATAGTTCTAATAATTTTAAGCCAGCTTCGTGAGCTAGTTGTTTAATAAATTCTGTTAATTCAATTATAGTGTTGGACATAATGTTCCTCACAATAAATTATTTCTGGTTGTTTAGGATCATAAGACGACATTACCAGTTTACCACAATTTTGATACATACACTGTCGCTGCCATAATTTTCTAGGATTACGTCGCTGTAGTCGTTCGATATAACGACAATTATAGCATTTTTCAGGATTAGGTAAGCCTAATTGCTGATATAATTCTTGTTCTTGTTTTAGAATTTTACAAGGATGTTTACAGATTTCTGAACTAACCTCCTGAACCGCTGTTTCATGACAAACAAATGGAGAAAACTCTTTCGGAAAAAACTCACCATAAATTCCGGCTTGTTTTAAATTATTAATAATTTCTTGTTTTAATTTTTTATATTTAATTTCACTATATTGTTTATTCAAAATACAGTATTTTGCTTTACGCAGACCAGCACAACCAAATAAATTTTGTGAATTCATACAAAAACTACTATACCAAATATCCGAGCCGTACCAACAAGCTAGTGAACAATAAGTATTATAACTTTTCCAAGTACTCATACAATTGGCACAATGTTCGGCTTCATCCGCTGGTGCACAATATTGAGCCTCTTTGGATTTTACGCCCACATAACAATAATTACAATTTTCCATCTCGTCGGCATCAAAAATATAAGCACAATTTTTTGATCGAGTTACATTGTCGCCACTAACCTGCTCAGACAAAGTTACGTTCGCATAACGATGCGGGTAATTAAGCCAGTGTTTATATACTAACTGCTTGGTTTGTGCAATGCCTGCGTTAGAATTTAATTTTAATTCGTCTATTTTTTGTGCATATTCATCTTCGGTTAATTGCTGATTGAAAAATACATACTGTTTATGTATAAGACCAAACGAGCCAAAACAGTTTTTACAGGATTTACAATCATAACAAAACCAACAATCCATACAATCTGCACAGTATTCAGAAAATAATGTACCATAACAATTACGACATGATAAATTCCAATAATTTAATTGTCCATTGGTAACGCCATTGCACTCTAAACAATCTTTCGAGCTAAAAATACGTTCACTGTAATAAACGTTTTCGTTCTCGGTTGAATTAATTACTAAAAAGCAATTCTTATTTTTATCACTGTAATTCGTATAATCACTATTTTCAGAATTTGCTACGTTCATGCCTAAATGCGGTACGTGTTTATATAAGTCATAAAATTGATCCATGAATGATCTGTTAGAATCATAGTTCACACCAAAATCAAACGGATCCCAATTATCACTCCACCAACATTTGGCACAGTATACTTTATAAAGGCTGTCTGCCGGATAAGTACCAATAAATTCTCGCTGACACAAATTACAATTACGTTTGTGTAATGAGCGTTCATTGCGAAATGATAATAGTAAACGCATGCGACAATCTGGACAACGTTGCGCTGGTAAATAATCGTTTTTATTAATATTAAACGTTTTTTTACAATCAATACAAAGCATATTTTTAAGCGTAAACGATAACCTAAAAAATGTAAAACATAATTCTACATTGTTAGACACAATGTTAATATAATACCTTAAATTAGGTAAATATTTAGGGTGTATTTGTTGTCGCTTGATAACAACATTTTAATGATAATAAAGATTACTATTGACGTCTGCTTTACTATTTTATATAATGTAAAGTGATATTATTAAATGTAAAGCATTATATGTCTTTAGCCACTCTTTCAATAAAAAACCAAATAGTAATTCCTAAATTAATACGAGAAAAATTACGCTTAGACACTGGTGATAAAATTGCCATTCAACCATTAGCTAATAATGTTGCTGTTATTTTTAAACAACCGGAAGATTTAGTAGATAGCATGCAAGGTGTTGGTAAAGAAATGTGGAACGCATTAGGTGGTGCAGATAAATATCTTAAAGAAGAAAGGGCATCATGGGATTAAAAAAAATTGGCCTTGATACTTGTGTTTTTATTTATCATTTAGATAAACATCCAACATATTTTGAAAATGCTAGAGCCTATTTAAAACAAATACAAAATCAACAAGTGTCTGCTGTGTTCTCTGCTATTGGTTTAGTAGAATTATTAACTGGCCCAAATAAAATAGGTGATTGGATGTTAGCTGTGCGCTATCGCAATTTTTTTGATAATTTAACCGGTTTAACCGTACAACAAACCAATAATACTATTATCGAAGTAGCTTCGTATTTACGCGCTACCTACAACATTAGAACGCCTGATGCTATTCATATCGCTACCGCTATTGATTTTGGCGCCAGTACATTTATTACCAATGACAAATCGTTAACTAAAATAGAAGAAATTAGCGTTAAATTATTATAAATTATTATTTATCCAGTGGGTACGGTTTGTTTTGTATTTCATCATTGGCATGCAGCCAGCCAAACTCCCAAATTTTGCGTTGCGTATTTGCAATAATATCATCAACAATCGTAACTGCGCGCATTTCTTTAGGAAGCGCTATACTAAACCGGTTATTAAAAATAACCATAAAACCAGAAGTATCAAATAATTTT
Organism: Patescibacteria group bacterium; assembly: GCA_041660305.1. Lineage (GTDB taxonomy): Bacteria > Patescibacteriota > Patescibacteriia > UBA9570 > UBA9570 > JBAZWO01. Next base: position 490,059 of record JBAZWO010000001.1, read on the forward strand.
TGCGAAATGAAGCGTGCTTTCATGGGCGAAGCCTTGGGATTTTTAATATAGTTTTGGACATAAGCTCTGGCTTCTGGAGTATCAATAAAAATAAACCGCGTAGGAATTTGCAACTCAAACTTTTTAGGATAATAGTATGTTTTTAAATACTCCGAAAATGGCCTGGTAAATTCTTCTATCTTAGTCCATTCTAATAACTCACCTTTTGTAGCTAAAGCATCCGATGCCCAATTTTTTAGGCCTTCCTCACCTTCATAATAAATAATGTTCGTTTTTGTGTCATTAAATTTATTCAGCGCTTTCAGTTCCGGTATCAGCGTTTTCAGCGATTCTTTTTTCTTTTCTACTTGTTCATGTTCTCGGCTTAACACATCATAAAGCTTCATTGGTGGATAAGCGGCAAATTTTCGTTTATTTTTTTCGTAATCGGTATGTACAAAACCTTTTTTTATTAGCTCTTCAACTAAGCCATACACGGTAATACGGTTTAGTTTGGCTTGGTGCGCAATTTGTTGAATTGAAGCCAAACCTAACTCTAAACAAGCTAAATATACTTTGGCTTCATTATTTGTTAAACCAAACGTAACTAACTGTTCTTTAATATTCATATTTATATTTTACTACACGCTCCCATAAATTGCATGGGGGTTATTGGTACGCAGCGCCCATTCTTTATCACCACAAGAATAATGCCACCATTCATTGACACAACTAACATAACCGGCCGATACCATAGCGACACAAAGCAACGCTCGATATTGTTTTGCTTCATCAGATAAATCATGATGCCATAAATAAATACGCTCATCATTAATTTCATCTACTTTAGTGCCTAAATCTAATTCTTGATTAGTTTGATAATTATATAACGTTAAATCTACTGTGCCACCAGTACTATGTGGTGGGCAATTAGCTGGATCGGAAATTAATGCTGTTACTTTTTGATATAATGTTTCTCCAGTAAAGCCTTTTGCTTGCAGACTAGCCTTAATCTCGTTAAAATATTTTCTTTGTAATGCAAGGGAACGATGAGCATCGGTTATTTTAAAACTTAATGGTTCATTGGTAAGTTCAGCTAAATATTGTTCGGCTAATAGTAGTTTTTTAGCGGCGCTAACTCGTAATTTTGCATCTGGTAATTGTAAACCATAAGTTGAACCAACTGCCATAATAATTTTAGAATTATTATTTCGAAAATATTCTTCTAATACAACCATGGGTTCTTGATTATCTTTAATAGGTACTTCTAATCTTGCTGATTCGGTTAACCAATAAAAATTTTGTTCCAGTTTATCTAGCTGCAAAAATTGTTTTGCACTCGTACAAGCACGCAGTGGTTTTTTTAAATTATACAAATCTAAATATTGTTGATAAGTTTCTTTTAAATTCATAAAATTATTTTACCACATACTCCTTTTTCTATAAATTAATTATTTTCTCTTCCCCTCTCCTCTGGAGACCGTTGCATTTTTGGCTCCTAAAAAGTCGTTTTCTTTGCTATAGTTAGCTTCCATATTAATCCTTAACCTGTTAAGAAGCCTACTATGACAAAAAAAACGATCTAAACACTGTCCAAAGTGTC
>JBAZWO010000002.1:0-304347 GCA_041660305.1 Patescibacteria group bacterium
CCGTTTACGGATTGTGAGGGTCAATTCAAAAAGTTTAACAAGCATGTGCCGTTAGAAAACTCTATTCGTTTAGATCAACCTTGGCCAAAGATTTTAGGTTGTCAGGAGCCAAAAATGCAACGGTGACATCAGCCTGGCCTCGGATCGGACGATTTCGTCCTGTCCGAAATGACCTACTCCTTCCCGGCGCAGCTCCACGTCGAGTACCGGCGCAGTGTCGGCGTTATGGCCTCTGGCAACCGATACGGCACCACAACGTCGTGGAAACCCGTTCAGGGGCCCATTCGGTACGCGTTTGACGCACACATGATGGACCTGGGCGAACCAATCACCGCCGTTCAGGTGAACGGCCAGTGGTTTATGCCTTTCGGGGGCGGGAACCTACATGACAGGTCCACTGGCGAGTGGACGGTCTGGAGTGTTTGCGCGGACGAGCAGTCCTGCGCGGATTTCCGGATCCGCAAAAAAGGCAGTAGTGCCAAGCTCAAGGCGGCTGTGGAGGAGATGCTCCGGATCACGGCGAAGGTGAACCAGGCCGAGCTTTGTAAGCGGTTCATTTGCAGCGAGTGAACCGCTCTCTCTGGCCCAGGCTCTCCAGCTTTGGGCCAATGATTGACTCTTTGTTCCTTTCTTCGGCCAGCGCCAAGCTGCGGAGTGCAACTCTGCGGTAACGGCTCGTGCCTTCCCGATATCCACGCAACGTGGATTCTGTGCGACAGCGCGCAGCGGGACCAAACTGAGGAGAATGAGTGTAACATTCTTCTCCTCAACTGTCTGGTTCATTAATTAAACTAATGGACCAAGCTGAGAGGAAAAAAGGCAATTTCTTTTCGTTTGCATAATAATTGAATCACTGATAACGCAACTAAATTAATTTTGTATTATTCAGTGTTGTTAGTATTTTATCATAATTCTCAGTGATTCAAGCTTTTAATATTCATTAAAATTTGTTATAATATAATTATTATGACGATGCATGATTTTATTAAACTTTGGCGGTTCGGTTTAATTTTATTAGGCAGCTTGGTGGTGGTTTTTATTTTGTACCGCTACTCCGGCGCCGGTGATTTAGTGTTGCAATATAATTTTAATACTAAGCCGACGTTTATTTCAGAGTTCACGCCGTTAGGACGCGCGTTGGATAGGGAAAAAAATCTAGCTAATGGAGCGTATCAACAGCGCATAATAGGGGAGCCGGTGTATTTTACGGCGCGGGTGCCGGGGCGGTATCCGAAAAAATTAATGGTTACGTTAGAATACGCTAATCCTTATCAAAATATTGTGGAATTAGGGATACAAAAAAATAATAATGCTGAAAATCCACAATACCAAATAGAGCCCGTGCAAAACAAATTAATTAATGAAGCTAGCTGGACGCGCTTAGAAAATAAAGATTATATTTTATTGCAAAAAGAGCAGAAATATAAAACAATCGAGGATTTTTTTGCTAATCCGCCTATAAATTCTTCAGTAGGCACTTACCATGTAAATTTTTCTTATCCGTTTGTGCAAGCCAATTATAAATCAACGGGTAAAAATATTATTATTCAACAAGCGTTATTAGGTTCGCAAGAATTTTATACGTATCTAAAAAATCAACCGCTGGAATTTTCACTGCAGGCTAGCGGAGCAGTACTGGTAAAGGTGTATCATGCTGGCGAACAAGTATACGCTTATAATTATTCTGAAACAGATAAAAATATTTTAATTAATGATTTGCCAGAAGGGGTTTATAAAATAATGCTAGAAACCAGCGCCGATACGGTGATTGATAATATTGCTACCAAATTACAGAAACTGGTATTTGGTAACAAAGTGCAATTTGCCCAAATTAATAACACTGATAGCACTACTGCTATATATACTGCCGCGAATACCATTAGTTTAACACCTACGCATTACAGCGCGCTAGGTGAGGCCAAGTTTTTTGATAAAACAGTTAGGTTAGATAAAGTAAATTCTACCTATAGCTGGTCTAGCCCCATTACCAATTATTTTGCCAGGGTAGTGTTGCCAAATAACGGCTTGAAAATAGTCAGTGACGCGCCAATTAGTTTAGATGAATTTACTTGGTTTGATCCTAATTTTGGTTTTGCGCCGTTATCGAATCAAACGGATATTGCCCAGTTAGATTACGTCTTGGCTAAACAATATACTAAGCCAACCGAACAACGTAATGTGTATACTGTTACTAAAGAATATGATTTAACCACCATGGAACGGGCAGAAAATAACACATTTAAATTTGTGTTATCGGCACCCGGTTTAGCACAAGTGCCACAAGGCTTAACGGTTTATTCAATTAAGGTAACGGCTGAACGAGAACCAATAACATTAAAATATCTATGGGAAAAAATAAATTAGAGGAGAAGGGGGTTGGGGGGATGAGGTCCGCATTCCGTGACCTCGTTCTGTTTTTTGTAATCATGTATTTTGTATTATTAATTTTAAACGTATTATTACAGTCATTCGTGGATGTGATATTGCCAATATGGCTATGGAAATGGATGACCATTGGATTAATGATATTATTATTAATAAATAAAAATATCAAATCACCCCTCTCCTTTGAGGAGAGGGGAAGGGGGTGAGGTAGGAAACTGGACAAAATCAAAAAAATATAATATAATATATATTAATTATGAAAGGAATAATATTAGCTGGGGGTAGTGGTACACGTTTAGCACCGTTAACTCGAGTGACTAGCAAACAATTACTGCCAATTTACGATCAGCCGTTAATCTATTTTCCGTTGCGCACATTGTTAGATGCCGGTATTAATGATGTTTTATTTATTACTGCGCCAAATCATGCTGGAGATTTTTTACACTTTTTAGGTTCTGGTAAGGATTTTAACGCCCGTTTTACTTACGAAATTCAAGATAAACCAGCCGGACTAGCGCAAGGCTTGTCGTTAGCCGAAACATTTGTTGGTAAAGATAGTTGCGCGTTAATTTTAGGCGACAATATTTTTCAAGATGATTTTTCGCAAACGATTAAAAACTTTAAATCCGGCGCCACTATTTTTGTGAAAGAGGTGCTAGATCCAGAACGGTTTGGGGTAGTAGAAATAGATGCGAATCATCAAGTGTTAAGCATTGAAGAAAAACCCAAACAACCAAAAAGTAATTTAGCGCAAACGGGTTTGTATCTTTATGATCAACAAGTATTTAATTTGATTCGCCAACAAAAACCGTCGGCCCGTGGTGAACTAGAAATTACCGATTTAAATAATCTCTATTTAAAACAAGGCACGTTAAAAGCGGAATTAGTGAAAGGCGAATGGATCGACGCTGGTACGTTTGAAAGTTTGTTTAGAGCGACGGAGTTAAGGAGAAAACAAGTTTTAGCGAAAAAATAATTAATCTTATGACACAAGAGTTATTTGAACGACGTAGAGCAAATGATAGTATATTACATGACGAAGCCGCTAGAGATGCGATTATTGAGGGGCTATTAGAAAAATATCATTTTGATAATAAAGAAGCTGTTATTCTGGCAAAAACAGGTTCAGAAGAAGAGCGTGATCGGGTTGCATTATTAATGCAAGATGCAAGACTACTAACAGATAACCATATGTTGTCAATGCATAAGACTAGTAAAGCTAGAAGTGCCGCCATAGAACATACTCTTGAAATGGAAAAAAAAGCAGCACTTGATCCTTTAACTGGTTTGGTGCAAGACCAAGAAGTGGTGTTACATTGGTTTGAGCGAGAACGTAGTCGTTTTAAACGCGAAGTAGCAGAAGATGATGTTATGGCTTGGTTAGAACTTGATATTGATCATTTTAAACGAATTAATGAGTTAGGACATACGCAAGCAGATGAAGTATTAAAAAAATTAGCTGGCGCTTTACAGGGGCGTCCATCGGATTTAGATTGTCGTTTAGGAGGAGATGAATTTAGTAAATTTTTATATAAATTAAAAAAAAAAGATATTACAGTAATTGTACAGCGATTGCAAAACAGTATTCGTGATATTAAATATGGAGATAAGTTAGATAAACATGTAACAGTAAGTATTGGAGTGTTAATGTTGGATAAAGATGATGTAGATTCTATAGGCATTTCATCGGTAGGAAGCTTTATGAAACAAGTACGCGGTAAAGCGGACGCAGCTGCTATACATGCTAAGAAACATAATCCCGAAAAACACGGCGATTGCGCTTATATTTGGAAAGGAGAGAATAATTTTGAATTAATTGAAGAGTCTAATTCTAATGAATAAAAATTATGAAACTAAATATTACCAAACAGGATTATTCAAAAAAACCAACAATCGACGGTGTAAAAATAGTTGAGGTGCCGTATTTTACGGACGACGGCGGGTTTTTCTTGGAATTGGGGCGGTGGCAGAAACAGGTGCTGCCAGATTTTCCGGAGTTTGAATTGAAACAAATAAATTATTCAGAAATGGATCCGGGAGTAATTAAAGCTTGGCATTTACATTTGCAACAGGAAGACATTTGGTTTGTACCGCCGAATCATAAATTATTAGTAGCGTTGCGCGATTGCCGTGAACAATCAAACACGAATGGCGTAATAATGCGTGTTGTAGCTGGTGCCGGCAAAGCGCGGTTAATTTATATTCCACGCGGGGTAGCACATGGTGCGGCTAATTTATGGCCAAAGCCAGCCAGTGTGATTTATTTGGTAAATAATTTATTTACGCAAGATCCAAAGCTTAGTGATGAAGGCAGATTACCGTGGGATGAGTTTGGTAAAGAAGTGTGGGAAATTACGAAAGGCTAAATAATAAAAATTAATTATGAAATTATTAGTTACCGGCGGAGCTGGGTTTATCGGCTCAAATTTTATTCATTATTGGTTAAAACAGCACCCGCAAGATGAGATAATTAATTTTGATAAGTTAACTTACGCTGGTAATTTAGAGAATTTGCGAGCGGTAGAAAATTTACCAAATTATAAGTTTGTAAAAGGCGATATTTGTGATGCAAAATCAGTAGAATCAGTAATATCAGCAGTGCAATCAGTGGTTCATTTTGCCGCCGAATCGCACGTGGATCGTTCCATTATGGAACCAGGCGCGTTTGTGCAAACGAATGTAGTAGGTACTCAAGTATTATTACAAGCGGCGTTAAAACACAATGTGCGTTTTCATCATGTATCAACCGATGAAGTATTTGGTTCGTTATCATTAAACAGTGCTGAAAAGTTTAACGAGCTTACACCCTATAATCCACGTAGCCCGTATTCAGCTTCCAAAGCGGCAGCGGATCATTTGGTACGGGCGTATCATGAAACGTATGGTTTGCCGGTTACTATTAGTAACTGTACCAATAATTACGGCCCTTGGCATTTTCCGGAAAAAATGATTCCGTTGTTTATTACACGCTTGTTAAAAAACGAAACTATTCCAGTGTACGGTCAAGGTATTAACGTACGCGATTGGCTGTATGTGGAAGATCACTGCCGAGCTATTGATTTAATTTTAACCAAAGGCAAAATTGGCGAAACGTATTGTGTTGGTGGTGGGACAGAGATACCAAACATTGCAGTGGCAAAATTTATTTTACAATTAATGGATAAGCCGGAAACGTTAATTGAATATGTGAAGGATCGTCCAGGGCATGATTTACGGTATGCCATGGATTATTCCAAAATTAAAAACGAATTAGGCTGGCAGCCACAAGTCAGTTTTGCCGAAGGCTTAGAACAAACGATTGCTTGGTTTAAAGAGCACTATGGTCAATCATAAACCTAGGGCGTTGCTCTTAGGTGCTAATGGCATGTTGGGATGGCAACTCCAACAGGCGTTTAGTGATTATCATTTAACAAGTTGGACGCGAGCAGATTTAGACATTACCAATCAAACGCAGGTACTAGAAAAAATTACGGCCTTAAAACCGGCCATTATTATTAATACCGCCGCTTACACAGCGGTAGATCAATGTGAATCCAATCGTGCTATTGCTTTTTTAGTTAATGCCGAAGCGCCGAAATATTTAGCGTTGGCCGCTAAACAAATTAACGCGGTTTTGGTGCATTACAGCACCGATTATGTATTTAATGGTACAAAAGCCGCTGGTTATTTAGAAAACGATACAGAGATAAATCCCGTTAGTGTGTATGGTGAATCGAAAGCGGCTGGTGAACAGGCTATTCAAAAAATACTAAAAAATTATTATATTATTCGCACCGCTTGGCTATATGGCGAACATGGAATGAATTTTGTGGATACTATGTTAAGATTAGCTAAAGAAAAACCAGAACTAAAAGTAGTGCATGATCAGCACGGTAGCCCAACCTATACTAAAGATTTAGCCGAGCAAACGCGTTATATTCTGGAACAGCCAATGCCATATGGCATTTATCATGTTACTAACAGTGGTGTGTGCACCTGGTATGAATTTGCTAAAACTATTTTTATCGTAGCTAACACAAAAATTAAAGTAACGCCTTGTACTACGGCCGAGTTTCCACGCCCAGCTAAACGTCCAGAATATTCTGTGTTGTTAAATACAAAACTACCGCCTTTACGGAGTTGGCAGAAGGCAGCGCAGGACTATTTACTACATAATCTGCAAAGTTAGTATTTTATCAGAGTCAGTAAAATACAACGCATCACCCTTTTTATTAATTTTTACATTATTAGGTTTAGTGCCATAGTATAAAGTAAAAATATTTGGTTGATCGGAAGCGCGGGTTTCAATTACTTTAATTTGGTTATTTTCAACATAAACAATATTGGTGTTTAATGGATGCCAAAGAGCTTCGGTTAGTGGTTTACTTTGTCGTAGTATTACACGTACAGTTTTAGCAGTAGCATCGTATATTTTTAATTCATAAGGGGAGGCATAAAGTAGCTGATTGTTTTGGTTGTCCCATTGGGCTTGAATTACTTTAGCATCTAATTTGATTGGCGGTGAATTATTAACGTCAATACCCAGATATAAATTACCGGTGGTTTTGTCTAAAATGGTAAATAAATCGGCATGGTTATTAAGAATAGTTAAATTGTCAGACAAATTTAATTGGGCTAATTGATATTGTAATTGATTAGATAAATTTGCTATGGTAGTAATGTTTTTATTATCAGTTACTATATCGTTAGGATAATGAGTAATTAATTGAGGGGTGGACTGATTGAAAAACAACAAAACGGTATTTAAATTTACAGTTTGTTGTGGCTTTATTACTATAGCCGTTGTCCAATTAGCATAATTAGTTTTGGAAATAGTAACGTGATAATTACCGGGGGTTAAATTATTAATTAAAGCCGGTGTAGTAACGGTGCGGTTTAGTTCCTGGATGTTTAATTGAGCAGTTTTTGGCAAGGTTTGGGCTAATAATGTGCCGGTTAATTCTAGTTTATAGGTTTGCCAATTTACTCGATAACCAGAGCTATAAAGCAATACTAATGGTAAGCTAACAACAGTAATCAGTACCAAAATTATTAAATAAATTTGACGGTTACGCTTGGTCATTCTAGTATGATTGTACATGGAAAAATATATTATACAAGGTGGTACCAAGGTACACGGGAGTATTACAGTCCGGGGTGCCAAAAATCATGCTCTAAAAGTATTTGCCGCTAGCTTATTAAGTGTGCAACCATTGCGTGCCTATAATGTTCCAGAAATAGAAGACATTTTTCGTTTGCAAGAAATGTTAGAAACTATTGGCGTAACAGTAAAACATTTAAAACATGGCGAATATCTATTAGATGCTAAAACAGTTAAAACTACTGATTTGCCAGTAACATTAGTACCAAAATTACGCGCCTCTATTGTTTTAACCGGTGCTTTGTTAACTAGATTTCATAAAGTATCCTTTCCACATCCGGGCGGCTGTGTAATTGGTAAGCGGCCAATTGATTTATTTATTGCTGGTTTTGAAGCGTTTGGCGCTAAACATATCGAGCGTGATGGCGTACATTCTTTTACGGCTAAGCAGGGGCTACACGGTACACGCTTTGTGTTTCCAAAAATTAGTGTTACCGGCACAGAAACATTGTTGTTAGCAGCGGTATTAGCTAAAGATACTACTACATTGGTAAACGTAGCGCGTGAACCAGAGGTGATTGCGTTAGCGGAATATCTAAATACCCAGGGGGCGAAAATTAGCGGTTTAGGCACCAGTACGCTAACTATTACAGGGGTAACTGAATTATCGGCCGGTGCTTGTAATATTATTCCAGATCGAATTGAAACGTTATCTTTTATTTTTTTAGCATTAGCTACTAAAAGTAAGCTTACTATTACGGAGTGTGATCCTACTACTATTGCTGTGCCATTACAAATTTTACAAGCTAGCGGTGCTAAATTTACTAGCACTAATAATACTATTACGGTTCAGCCTTGGAAAAAATTAAAACCAATTACAGTCACTACCAAAGAGTATCCAGATTTTCCTACGGATGGGCAGTCACCATTAACTGTGTTATTAACGCAAATTTCTGGAGTTAGTGAAGTTACAGAAACTATTTATACTGACAGGTTATTTTATATAGATCTATTGAATCGTATGGGTGCTAATATTGTTATGCATACCCCACAAAATATTACAGTGCACGGTAGTACTACTTTAACTGGAAAAATGGTAGCCAGCCCAGATTTACGCGCTGGTATTGCTATGGTGATAGCAGCTGTAGTAGCTACTGGCAAAACTGAAATTGGTAATATTTATCAAATTGATCGTGGTTACGAAGCGATTGATAAACGTTTACGAGCCATTGGCGTGAATATAAAAAGAGTGTTAAACTGAACAAGTTATGTGGTTTACTAAACCGCGCGTAAAGCGATTATTTTTAGTTGTAGGAACAGTACTATTCGGTTCAGTCTGTTGGTTTTGTGGTTATTGGTTTGGTGGAGTACGACAAAACTTATTTTTTAAGGTTAATCAATTTAATAATGCTAAACAGAATGCTAATGCTACAACGGTAATTAAACCAGAGCAATATGATTTGTTTTGGCAGGTTTGGCAGCATGTACAAAGTGATTATGTTAATCAGCCAGTGAGTGATCAAACACTAATGTATGGAGCGATTAGTGGTGTGGCAGCGGCCGTGCAAGATCCTTATACCGTATTCATGGATCCAGAACAAGCAGCGTTATTTACACCGACTATTGATGGTCAATTTGAAGGGATTGGCGCTGAAATAGGCGTTAAAGACGGACAGATTGTGATTATTGCCCCATTAAAAGGTAGTCCGGCTGAACAAGCTGGTTTACAAGCTGGTGATGCGATTATTAAAATTGATGGAGTTGATACCATAAATATGACGGTTGACAAAGCAGTTAGTGTGATTCGTGGTACTAAAGACACCACAGTAACTTTAACTATTTATCGAACTAGCGCTACTGATGTACAGGATATTATCATTAAGCGAGCAGAAATTAAAATTCCTAGTACAGTTTATACTATCAAAGAACAGGCCGGTAAGCGTATTGGTATAATTGAGTTAAGTCATTTTAATAAAGGTTCTAAAGCGGAGTTTAATAAAATTGCTCAACAAGTATTATTGGATGCGCCGGATGGTTTAATTTTAGATTTGCGTAATAATCCAGGTGGATTGTTGGATCAGTGTGTAGATATTGCTTCTTTATTTATTAGTGATGGTGTAATCGTGAAAGAAAAATTCAGTGATGGCAGAGAAGAAGTATTTAGTAGCCAGGGAGATGCTGTTTTAGCCAACCAAACCAATATGGTAGTATTAATTAACGAAGGTAGTGCTTCGGCCGCGGAAATTTTAGCCGGTGCATTGCAAGATTATAAAAAAGCTACTATTATTGGTACAACGTCTTTTGGTAAGGGATCGGTACAGAATTTTCAGCAATTTCCCGATAATTCTGTTTTAAAAGTTACCGCAGCCAAATGGTTAACACCGTTAAATAAAACCATTGATCACACTGGTATTCAGCCGGATATTGAAGTAAAGTTAACTAGTGCAGACATCACTACCAAAACCGATGCCCAATTAAACCGGGCGATGAATGAATTAATTAATAAGTAAATAATTATAAGTACATAACGCTATGCAAGTAATCATGGTACAAACTGGAGAAGTTAAACAAGTGGCCGATGGCTACGCACGTAACTATTTATTTCCCCGTAAATTAGCTACAGCGGCCACCAAAACAGCTGTTAAAGCTTACGAAGTTAAGCGCGCAGCACATGAAGCTGAACAAAATAAATTAAAACAAACACACAAAACACTAGTAGATAAATTAAGTAATCAAACGATTAATCTTAAAGCCAACACTAAGGCGAATGCTGAAGGCACGTTATTTGCAGCTGTTAGTAAGGCTGATATCGCAGCTGAATTAGATAAACAAGGTTATCACATTGTGGCAGAAGCGTTAACGGTAGATACGGTTAAAAAATTAGGAGAATATTCAGTTACTGTTACGTTACCAAAATTACCGGTTATTAAATTTAAATTAAGCGTGAGCGCATGAAAACAAAAAGACCAAAATTTATCTTTGTTGTAGGCGGAGTTATGTCTAGTGTTGGTAAAGGGGTTACCACGGCTAGTATTGGTCGTATTTTATTAGCTAAAAATCTTACGGTTACTGCTATTAAAGCCGATCCATATATTAATGTAGATGCTGGTACCATGAATCCTACAGAACACGGCGAGGTGTTTGTTACGGAAGATAAAGATGAAACCGATCAAGATATTGGTAACTATGAACGGTTTCTTAATACTAGTATTTTCTCTGTTAATTACATGACTACTGGCCGGGTGTATCATACAGTTATTAATAAAGAACGGAATTTAGAGTATAAAGGAGCTTGTGTGGAAGTGGTGCCACATATTCCATTAGAAATTATTCGGCGCATCAAAGCAGCCCAACGACGTGCGCAAGCTGATGTTACCATTATTGAAGTAGGTGGTACGGTTGGCGAGTATCAAAACATTTTGTTTTTAGAAGCTGCCCGTATGATGCACACGCAGCGTCCTGATGATGTGGCTTTTGTGTTAGTAAGTTATTTACCAATTCCGTCACGCGTGGGTGAAATGAAAACCAAGCCAACTCAATCGGCGGCTCGTACGTTAAATTCTGCCGGTATTCAGGCCGATTTTATTATTGCTCGGTCAGCTAGGTTTTTAGATAAAAAACGTCAGGAAAAACTAGCTACTTTTTGTGGTATTCCAGCTGATCATGCTATTTCAGCACCAGATGTAGATGTTATTTACAAAATTCCACAAATTTTAGAGAAGCAAAAATTAGGGGATAAATTATTAAAACGATTAGCCTTAAAAATGCGGGCTACCAATTTAAAAAATTGGAATAGCATGGTTAGTAATATTGTGCATGCTAATAAAATAGTACGTATTGGCGTGGTAGGTAAGTATTTTGGCACCGGTGATTTTACATTATCCGATTCTTATATTTCAGTAATTGAAGCGATTAAACACGCTTCCTGGGCGCAAAATCGTAAGCCAGAGCTTACTTGGATAGATTCAGAAGCATATGAAAAAAAACCAGCTAAATTGAAGGAATTAAGCAAATACGATGGTATTATTGTGCCAGGTGGTTTTGGTACGCGTGGGGTAGAAGGTATTATTAAAGCGATTCAATATATTCGTGAACATAAAATACCATATTTAGGATTATGTTATGGCATGCAGTTAGCCATGATTGAAATAGCCAGGCACTTAGCTGGTTTTAAACAAGCTAATACCGTAGAAATGGATAAAGCCACTGCCCAACCAGTTATTCATGTTAATCCAAAACAATTAAAAAATATTTTAGAAAATAAATACGGTGGTACGATGCGTTTAGGGGCTTATGATTGTACTATTAAAAAAGGCACCTTAGCTTACGCGGCTTATGGTACCATACATATTTCTGAACGCCATCGGCATCGTTATGAATTTAATAATACTTACCGGCAGGCCTTAGAACAGGTTGGGGTAACTTTTTCTGGTGTTAATGAAGAACGTGATTTAGTAGAAATTGCTGAATTTACTAAACACCCATTTTTTATTGGTACACAATTTCACCCCGAATTTAAATCGCGGCCCTTATCGCCGCATCCATTATACGTTAGCTTTATTAAAGCGTGTATTAAATAAAATACTATCTTCCATCTCCCAGCCTCTTTCTCCTAACAACCTACCTCACCTCCCAGCCTCCTCTCCTCAAAGGAGAGGAGGAGTAATTCAAAACACCCCTCTCCTGGAATAGAAAAGGGGAATTTTAATCAACATTAAACCCCCTTTCCCCTGTTTAGGGGAAAGGGGGTAGGGGGATAGAGGTATTTTATTTAACGTTTACAAATGTTCTGGTAACTAATTTACCGGTAAAACTTTTTGCTTTACGAGTAGTGAATGATACTGCGCCGGCAACGGCAGCGTATAATGTATCATCTTCACCACGATAAACATTTACACCGGGATGAAATTTTGTGCCACGTTGCCGAACAATAATATTGCCTGGTTTTACGGTTTCCCCACCATAACGTTTAATTCCTAAACGTTGACCGGCCGAATCACGACCTAGGGCTGTAGAACCGCCTGCTTTTGTGTGTGCCATAGAGCGTTAATTTATCAAGTCTTTATTGGTGTGTCAAGAGGAGGTTGCTACAGGGGTTGTGAAAAAACACTAAAATGCTATATAATATGCACATGTCCATTACTAGTGCCGAATTTAAGGAGGTTTTATTGTATCCAGTTCAAGATAAACAATGGTTTGTTAAGTTGTGTTTACAGGTCGGTTTAATGTTTTTATTGTGTTTCTTTTTAGTAGGTATACCGTTTTTAACTGGTTATATGGTTCGTTGTACACAAAAGGGCATAAATAAAGATAATACATTACCAGATTGGAATGAGTGGGGTTTGTTTTGGAAATTAGGTTGGAAAATAATTGGTGTTAGCTTGGTATTCAGCTTGCCAGCAGTATTATTAATTATTTTTTTTATAGCGTTGGTAGTTTTAATAATCATATTAAATTTATCAGGTCTGGTTAGTGAATCGGCTTATGTAATTATAGGATTGTCTGGCATGATGGTATATTTTGTGATGCTAGTTTATAGTTTAGCGATGATGTTTCTTCAGCCGGCTTATTTAGCGGCTGTGGCGGCTGGTAAATCATTTCGAGATTGTATCGCTATTAAAAAAATGTTATGGCCTTATATTAAAGCTAATGCAATTACTATTTTAGTGGGGTTGGCTATTTTGTATTTAATAGGCATTATTGCTATGCTGGGTATGTTTGTTTTTTTTGTTGGTATATTTTTAACGTATGGTTATTATATAGCAGCAGGTGGCTATACGTATGGCTTAATTTATCGGCAATCAACTGTAAAATTTTAACTCATGGAACCAGTTAATAATTTGTTAGAAAAAATATTAGCGCTTTGCAAGCAACGTGGTTTTGTGTTCCCTGGTTCGGCCATTTATGGTGGCTTAGCTAATACGTGGGATTACGGTCCGCTGGGCGCACAGTTACGGATGAATATTAAACGAGCCTGGTGGCAAGCCGTGGTAGAACAACGAGCTGATATGGTAGGGCTAGACGGTGCCATTTTAATGAATCCAAAAGTTTGGGAAGCCTCTGGCCATGTAGCTACTTTCCATGATCCGTTAGTAGAATGCAAGCAGTGTAAGCAGCGTTTTCGAGCTGATCAAATTGGCAGTAGAGACGTTGTATGCAACGTCTCTACTTGTCCGAATTGTGGTGGCGAATTAACTGCGCCGCGTAATTTTAATCTGATGTTTCAAACGAGTATTGGACCAGTACAAGAAGAGGGCAGTAAGGTATATTTGCGGCCAGAAACAGCGCAAGCCATGTTTGTAAATTTTAAAAACGTATTAAATAGTACCCGGGCTCGCTTACCTTTTGGTATTGCACAAATTGGCAAGGCCTTTCGTAACGAAATTACGCCGGGTAATTTTATTTTTCGTACGCTAGAATTTGAACAAATGGAAATTGAGTATTTTATGGAAGAACCAGACTGGCAAATTCATTTTACGGCTTGGCAAGATTGGATGAAAGCTTGGGCTAAACAAATTGGTATTGATACTACTAAATTACACGAACTGGAAGTACCGGCGGAAGAGCGCGCGCACTATTCTAAACGCACGGTTGATTTTGAATTTGATTTTCCGTTTGGTCGTAAAGAACTATGGGGGCTAGCTTATCGGACTAATTTTGATTTAACTAATCATCAAAAACAGTCTGGTGAAAAACTAGAGTACACTGATCCAGAGGATAATAAAAGAAAATTTATTCCCCATGTGGTAGAGCCTACTTTTGGTGTGGATCGTACTTTGTTAGCGCTGTTAATAAGTGCTTATGCAGAAGAAGCGGTAAACGGCGAAACTCGCACGGTATTACGCTTCACTAAAACAATGGCGCCGTATCAAATAGCAATATTACCGTTATCCAAAAAAACCGAGTTAACTAATATAGCTAAGCCGTTATTTAACCAATTAGTAAAACGCTGGCGCTGTGATTACGATGAAACCCAAAGCATTGGCAAACGGTATCGCCGCCAAGATGAAATTGGCACGCCGTATTGCGTTACCATCGATTTTGATTCGTTAACCGATCAAGCCGTTACTGTGCGGGAACGTGATTCTATGCAACAGGTGCGCTTGCCACTTAAGCAACTAGAGCCCTATTTTTCTGAACAATATGATCGCGCGTAGTAAATTAAAAAATGGCTTTACAATCATTAAAATTCCGCAACATGATACGGCCGCTGTTACCGTTATGCTGTTGGTGCCAGTTGGTTCACGTTATGAAACCAAAACTAATAATGGCATCTCGCATTTTTTAGAGCACTTAATGTTTAAGGGAACCGTTAAACGACCCACTACTTTAGATATTTCTAAAGCGCTAGACGGCGTAGGCGCTGAATATAATGCCTATACTTCAAAAGATCACACGTTATATTACATTAAAGCGGCAGCTGAACACTTAGAATTAACGCTCGATTTATTATCTGATATGTTATTTCATTCAGTATTTGATGCCAAGGAAATTGATAAAGAACGCGGAGTTATTTTGGAAGAAATAAACATGTATGAAGACAATCCGTTAATGCACCTAGATACTTTATTAGAAATGAGCGTGTTTGGTAAAGATAATCCACTAGGTTACGATATTGCTGGTTTAAAACCAAATATTCGTAATTTACCACGAGCTACTTTCGTGCAATACAAACAAACACATTATTCGCCGCGCACCATGTGTTTATGTGTGGCCGGAAAATTAAACCAGGCTACGGATAAATTAATTGCACGATATTTTGGTAGTCAGCCGGCTACTAATTTTACTAATAAAATAGCTAAACGATTTATTGCCAAACAAACTCAACCACAAATATTTCATCAACAAAAAGATACGCAACAAACTCAATTAGGCGTTGGTGTAATTGGTTTGCCATTACTACATAAAGATTTACCGGCCTTACAAGTGTTATCGGTTATTTTGGGCGGTAATATGAGTTCGCGTTTATTTGTGAAT
Source organism: Patescibacteria group bacterium (assembly GCA_041660305.1). GTDB lineage: Bacteria > Patescibacteriota > Patescibacteriia > UBA9570 > UBA9570 > JBAZWO01. Next base: position 15,443 of record JBAZWO010000002.1, read on the forward strand.
ATTCGTGAAAAACAAGGGCTGTGTTATTTTATTCGTACGGAAGTTAATCCTTATGTTGATTCTGGGATTTTTTCTATTCAAGCTGGCTTAGATAAAACGCGTTTACAAGAAGCGTTAAAATCATTAATGTGCGAATTAAAACAAATTAAAGCAGAGCCTGTTACCAATGAAGAATTAAATAATGCCAAAGAATATATTAAAGGCCAAATGGCCTTGCGTTTTGAAGATTCTTCGGCGTTAGCCATGTGGTATGGTCGCCAGGCTGTATTAACGGGTAAATTTGTGGCGCCGCAAGAACGAATAAAACAAATCAATCAGGTTACTGTTACTGATATTCAACGAATTGCTAATCAGTTATTTATTACTAAACGATTAAATATTGCTAGTATTGGTTCTGATCATTCTACCCATCATTTAAAACGTTTATTAGCGTTATAATTAATTATCTATGTCACTCAATCAAACTCCAGTGCAAGTAAACATTTCGTCATTAACCATTATCAAAATTATTTTGGTAGTACTTGGTTTATTTTTTCTTTGGTCGATACAGGAAGTAATTGCTATGGTATTTGTAGCCTGGATTTTAGTGTTTGCCTTGGAACCATTGGTTAGTAGAATGCAACGTTGGCATATACCACGAGCAGTCAGTATTTTGTTAATTTACGCAGTATTTTTAGGCATTATTACAGCTATGGTAATATTGCTTATTCCACCACTATCAGCTGAATTAGCTAGTATAACCAATAATTTTCCGCAGTACATGGAATCGCTCAAAGCCAACATTGATAGCATAAAACAAGCCAGCGCTGATATTGGTATTTTTGCCACCATTCAAACAGCGGCTGATCAAGCGGTTAATAGTGTTAGTTCCATGACTAACGGTATCTACAATGCTCTAGCTACTGTAGTTAATTCTATTGTGGCGTTAGTAGGTATTTTGGTAATTACATTTTACATGTTGGTAGAAGAAGAGGGGATTAAGAAATTTCTTCAATCGATTTTGCCAGTTAATTATCAGCCTTACGTGATTCATAAAATTACTCAAATACAAACTCGGTTAAGTGCCTGGTTGTGGGGTGAATTAGTCTTGATGTTATTTGTTGGTACCATGGTTGGCGTGGCTTTGCAGTTGGCAGGCGTGAAATATGCTTTAGTGCTAGGCTTATTAGCCGGGCTAACCGAAGTAATTCCAATTGTTGGGCCCATTATTGCAGCGGTACCGGCAGTATTTTTTTCTCTGGTTGATGTTACTGCCGCACCGTATAAACCATTACTAATTATTGCTATTTATATTTTGGTGCAGCAGATAGAAAATCATTTATTAGTACCAAAAGTAATGAATAAAGCCGTGGGTGTGAATCCTATTGTAGTGTTAATTTCATTGCTAATTGCTGCCAAATTAGGTGGTTTAGTGGGAATTATTTTAGCAGTACCAACCGTTACTATTATTAGTATATTTTTGGAGGATTTTCTTAATCAGCGTAAAATAGAACAGAATAAATTGGAGGAATAATCGCTTGTAGCTTTATAATATTATGTACACCAAAAAAGATACTTATTACATTACCACAGCTATTCCTTATGTGAATAGCAAGCCCCATATTGGTTTTGCTCTAGAATTAATTCAAACTGATGTAATGGCGCGTTATCAGCGGTTAATTGGCCAGGATGTTTATTTTTTAACCGGGGTAGATGAAAATAGCTTAAAAAATGTGCGTGCCGCTGAAGAGGCTAAGCTTACTACACAAGAGTTGTGTGACAAAAATTCGGCTGTGTTTGAAGAATTGGCTAAGGCATTGAATATTTCCTTACAGCAATTTTTTCGCACCACCTCAGCCCAGCATATTAAAGGCGCTCAAGCGTTATGGCAGGCCTGTAAACCAGAGGATATTTATAAAAAACAATACACCGGGCATTATTGTGTAGGCTGTGAAGTGTTTTATACGGAAAAAGATTTAGTGTCCGGGCAGTGTCCAGAACATCTTACTACGCCGGAAATTGTAAAAGAAGAAAATTATTTTTTTAAGTTGTCGAATTATCAAACAAAATTATTAGCCCTGATTGAATCGGGTGAAATTCAAATTGTACCTAAATTTCGTAAAAATGAAGTAGTATCGTTTATTAAAATGGGATTAGAGGATTTTTCTATTTCTCGCTCTTGTGCGCGAGCCAAAAATTGGGGAGTACCGGTACCGGGTGACAAAAAACAGGTAATGTATGTGTGGTTTGATGCCCTAAGTAATTATATTACGGCCTTGGGTTATGGGGGTAACAATACAGAACTATTTAAAAAATATTGGCCAGCCGATGTGCATGTAATTGGCAAAGGCATTTCTCGGTTTCACGCGGTGTATTGGCCAGCTATGTTGTTATCAGCGGGCTTACCGCTACCAAAATCTATTTTTATTCATGGTTATGTATCCGTTAATGGCCAAAAAATGAGTAAATCATTAGGTAATGTAGTGGATCCATTTGAGATTATTCATAGCTACGGTGCCGATGCGTTACGGTATTATTTATTGCGAGAAATTCCGCCTACCGGTGACGGTGATTTTTCTGAACAGAAATTTATTAATCGTTATAATGCTGAACTAGCTAACGATTTAGGTAATCTAGTGAGTAGAGTATCGAACATGGTGGAGCATTATATTAATGGAACAGTGCTGGAGCCGGAGGCGGATGAAGAAGTGGAATATGATTTAGAAGATGTCCAACGTTTAATTGCCCAGTATCGTTTTGATGAGGCGCTAGATAAAGCCTGGCACATTATTCGCTTAGCTAATAAAATGGTGGAAAATGAAAAACCGTGGGAATTGTTTGCGGTTAGTAATATCGATAAATTAACTAAGGTGTTAACCAAATTGGTGCTGATGATTCGTGATATCGCGTTAGCCATTGAGCCGTTTATGCCTACTACATCTGGTATTCTGCAAGACCATTTTAATCAAGCTAAAATTACCAAAATTAACCCTATTTTTCCAAGGATTTTATAATTCATTATAGTAGAGACGCGCTGCAGCGCGTCTCTACTACACAAAAAACCATAAAAATTTATGAACATACTCGATTGGATAATAATAATTTGGCTAGGAATAGCGTTTATAACTGGGGTAAAGTTGGGCTTGGTGTATCGGTTAGGGCACTTAATTGGGCTGGGGTTGGGAATTTATTTAGCCGGTAAATATTATGGCGATATCGCCCCATGGTTTGGTAGCTCACCGTGGAGCAAACTAATTGTGTTTCAATTTTTATTAATCGGTGTGTCGATGATTGGCGGCTACGTGGCTATGTTATTAAACAAAGTGTTTAATTTTGTGTCGTGGATTCCGTTGTTAAAAAGCGCTAACCGTATTTTAGGCGGCGTGTTTGGCGTAATTACCAATGCTATCATTATCAGTGTGGCATTATTTTTCTTATCACGTATTAGTATTAGCCCGGTGTTAACCCAAACCTTAATGGAATCAAAATTAACGGCTTTAATTTTACCACTCGGTGAAATGATCTCTATTTTATTACCACAAGAATTAACTGCACTAAAAAAGTTATTCTAATTTGTTAATATATTCATGCCGCCAGTTTTATTTGATACCCATACTCATGTAAATTTTCAACCGTTCCAGGCTGATTATAAAACAGTTATTCAGCGGGCGTTAGAGCAAGGCATCTGGTTAAATAACGTCAGTTCGCAGTGGAATTCAGCCCAACGGTCTATTCAGATTGCTGAGGAGTATCAAGAGGGTGTTTATGCTACAATTGGAGTACATCCAATCCATTTATTTCAAGATGTAGAAGAAACGCAAACTTTTGGCGGCGTTACGCAAACTATTAAAGCTCGAGCTGAACAATTTGATCCAATTCGCTATGAACAACTAGCTAAATCGAGTAAAAAAGTAATTGCCATTGGTGAATGTGGTTTGGATTATCATCATTTAGAGCGAGCTAATTTACAGGCTAGGCGCACGCAGCTTATTCAACAACAAATTACCGTATTTAAACAGCATTGTGATTTAGCGCTGGCGTTAAATTTGCCGATTGTTATTCACTGTCGTGATGCGGCTACGCATAGTGCTGATACGTTACAAGCGTTTGAAGACGTTTTAACTGTGTTAAGAGGCTATAACAAAAAATTACGCGGCGTAGTGCATTGCTATACGGGTACTGCTAAATATATTCCATTATTTTTAGAGTTAGGTTTATATATTGGGTATACCGGGGTAATTACATTTCCGAATGCTCCAGCAGTGCAAGCTGCGGTACGGGTTACACCGTTAGAAAAGATTGTAGTAGAAACCGATGCGCCATATTTGGCGCCAGTACCAATGCGTGGCAAGCGCAATGAACCTAGTTTTGTGCAGTATGTGGCTGAAGCGGTGGCGAGTTTAAAAAATATACCGTTACCAACTGTTCAGCAAAGTACCACTAAAAACGCCCTGGAGCTTTATAGATTATCCTGATATAATAGGCTTTGTCCTACGAACCTTTACTAACCCACTGGGCTAAACCCAGGGGTTAGTATAATTAACCCCCGGTTTTATACCGGTGGGTTAATTAAATGGGACGAATTTTATGATAAGCTACCTTATTTTCTTTATAATTATTGTTGTAATATTAGCTATTTTTTATGTTTTTATCGATCGGCGTTTAAAGCAGTTAGCCCAGCCGCAGGATCAACAATCCTTAACCATGTTGAACCAAAATATTCAAGGTATGCAGCAGCGGTTGGATAAAGTTAGCGACGGTTTAAATACTCGCTTAGATAACGCCGCCAGGGTAATTGCCGATGTAAGTAAAAATTTAGGACAAATGCAGGAAATTGGCCATAACATGAAAGATTTGCAAAACTTTTTAAAGTCGCCAAAACTGCGCGGTAATATTGGGGAGCAAATTTTACAAGATTTATTGGGGCAAAATTTTCCCAAAGAATTGTTTCAAATGCAGTACAAGTTTAACAATGGTGAAATTGTGGATGCCTTATTAAAAACCGATAACGGCTTTATTGGCATTGATGCTAAATTTCCCTTGGAAAATTTTAATTATCTCATGCAAGCCAAGTCTGACGCTGAACAACAAAATTTTCAAAAATTATTTATTCGCGATGTAAAAAAACATATTACGGCAATTGCCAAAAAATATATTGTGCCCGAAGAAGGCACGGTTAATTTTGCTGTTATGTATATTCCATCCGAATCCGTGTATTATGAAATTATTCGTGATGATATTGATTTGAATAATTTTTCCAATACGCATAAAGTGTTACTAGTATCGCCGAATAGCTTTTATTATTTTTTGAAAGTAATTTTAATGGGCATGCAAGGCAAAAAAATTGAAGCCCAAGCCCAGGCAATTCTTAGCACCATTGAGGGCATTGCCAAAGATTCCAAAAAATTTGGCGAATCACTTAGCGTGTTAAATACGCACATCTCGAACGCTAAAGGCGCGTTGGATAGGGTAAATACAGATTATGGCAGATTATCCGGCATGATTGACCAAGTTAAATTATTAAAATAAACTACCGCACTATGATCCCAAAAATAACCGATTTATTTAATCTAGAGCACATAGAACACAAAGATTTGTTTGCTAATCGCACTCAACCCTGGGAGGTGTTAAAAGTGTTGGCGGATTATTTGCAGAAATATTTAGTTACACAGCAAACTAATGCTAAACGGGTTAATGTAAAAATTCATCCTACCGCTAGCATTGATGTAAATGTGGTAATCGGCGAAGGTACAGTAATTGGGCCGAACGTAATGATTCATGGGCCAGCGCTTATTGGCAAAAACTGCGAATTAAGAACGGGCGCCTATATTCGTGGCCATGTAATAATTGGCGATAACGTAATTATTGGTAACAGTACCGAAGTAAAACACGCCGTGTTATTTAATAACGTAACCATACCGCATTTTAATTATGTTGGTGATAGCGTATTAGGCTACAAAGCGCATCTGGGCGCTGGAGTAATTATCTCCAATTATAAAAGCAACGGTTCAGATATTTCTGTTAATGATGGTGAAACTACTATTGCCACCGGTTTAAGAAAATTTGGCGCTATTCTGGGCGACGAAGTTGAAGTCGGCAGTAACGCCGTACTAAATCCCGGCACTATTATCGGCAAAAACAGCGTCATCTATCCATTAGCCTTAATTCGCGGCGTAATTCCAGAAAATTGCATTGTGAAGGTGAGGCAGCAGCAGGAAGTATTGTTGAAACATTAATGCTTAAACGTCGTAATCCAGCTCAAGGTATAGAATACACTCCAATGGCGCGTTCAGTACCAGATGGAGTTTTTAGGCAGATTAACCCGAAACAAGACAGAGACGATTCTTTAATAGAGAATGATCTTGTAGACTATATAGTAGACTTAAGCAGTGAAGACTCTAGAGTTCAAAATAAACTAGAATTAAAAATAAACGACAGGCAAGAGCCGAACACGAATGAACTAATAGATAGCCTAAACATTAAGCAAGACGTTGCAGAATCTTCGTCAACAACATCTTCATTAGAACTGGCGTTATTGCCAAAAGTCAAGCTAGAACAATATTTGCGTGTTAAAAAAAATGAAATAGAACAACACGGTGTCTATCCTACGACTGCAGAATTAATATTGGCTTATGAAGCGTATGATTTAAGAATACCACCAGAAGAACTTGAGCAATTTGTAGAACAATTTGATAAGTTTGTTGCAGAGCTGTTTGATGTTAAAAAGGAAAAAGGTGAGGTGACTATGATACAGCAATTATTAAAGCGAGTATACAGTGATGCTGGGTATGATTGGAATAATAACGCTATGGTCTCGTATTTTGATGAATCGCAAGCGGGAAATTGTTCAGCGCGTCAAAAATTTATAGCGGCTACATTAGAAGCCATAGGGTATAATCCAGATACAGAAATTGCCGTGCAAGATTTTAATTTGCATACACGCAACATTTTAAAAATTAATAATGAGTGGTATGCCGTTGATAATAATACGCTAAGTAAATTACAACCAGAAGATAAGCTTGGTACTCCAATTTATCCTCTTACCGACATGAAGCGAATGCTACTTGGATTAGATCCGGAAAATGAACAATTCGAACCGCTGATAGATACTAGTACGTTGCCGGATATATTTATAAGATTACGGGCGTGGATAGAAAAAATAATTGATACACCAGAAAAAGTTAGTCGTCAACCGTTGAAATTAAAAAATTCACCACAACGCGGTAGTGGATCATTATCATTCGCTGTTGTTTCAGCATTTGTGAGCCCAAATATGCAGCGAAATTTTAAAAGAGCCAGCAGAACATTAGCCGCGGCTATGTTATTTTATGGTGTGTATTCAATTACGCAGCATGAAGACATAAAAACGGCCGATGATTTTATTGTTCAACTGCAAAAAGACGGCCAGCAGATTCAAGAGTTAGCTGAACAACTAGTTGAAAATGCTATGCATAAAACCACATCAAATCAAGCGGAAAATTCGCCAGCAATTTCAGCTATGGAAGTAGCAACAATTACTGAAGATGAGTTAAATAAAAAAATAGTACAAGAACAAGATGAGCTAAAAGATGCTATTACTGTTGATGATCTTGAAACATTACAAAATATCAGTATTTCAATAGAACAAGTAGATAATAACCCAAGTAATCCGGCGCATGCGCACGTGCTAACTTCAGAAATTACATTACATGTGAATAAATCGGGAGCAATCAGATTTACCGATGAAGCCTTGCGTTATATTTTAACAACACAACAATTTGTAAAAAAAATACAAACATTGGGACAATCAGATATTAATCTTACCGATCATATTAATATTAATATTCAATCCCCAGACATACAATTAACAGCCGAAGATGTAAGAAGGGTAATTAATATACTATTAACTAATTTAGAACAAGTAAAATTAAATGGCCAAGTGGTGTGTAATGTAGCGCAAGAACAAAAAGAACTTGTAGACAGCCGATTAGATGTGGAAGTAAGATATTTTCTAGGCCAAGCAATGACGGATGTAGTAGTCGAGGCTGATCGCACTACAGTTAATTTAAGTTATTATCCATACGTAAAAAAAGTTCCCCCAGAATTTTGGAATTATATTTATTCAGTAGCTGTCAATGATTTTGATAAAAAATATCCCGGAGGATTTTTAAGTGCCAGTCGAACATCCAATGGTTCGCCATCTTTAGTAACAATGAAACCGTTTGATATAAATATTATAAGCACTAGCATTAAATTTTCAGCCAAGGATGTTGAACCGGCTTATCGAAATAACATGATGTTTGTCGGTACTAAAAACATTCGAGTTAAATTGAATGGGGCTATAGTATTTGATCCAAAAACAGAAAAATAAACAATTATTTCTTCCACTTTGACTCCCAACTTGGGAGTCGTATATTTTTTTATAAAATTAAATTAAGTTTGAATCACAGATGTCACAGATAAATACTGATGACACCTTTTACTCAACCAGAACAAAAATTGAAACATACCAAGCCTCAACTTTTGCCCAGTGTAAATGACCGTGTATTGCCGTGTTACCTTCTTGGCTTAACGTACAATGAATATGAGGTTTTCCAGCACGGATTTCACCGGTGCCGGATAGTTCAAATGGTTGTTTGAATTCTTGTAAAATATCTTGCTTGGCGTCTGATTTTTTCATATTACTAATACAGCATTTGTCTGCCGCACCAATAACCGAAACAATTGCACCAGCTTGAACATTATTATTTTTCAATTCGTCCTCAAGAGATCTCATTATTTCTTGACCGGGTTGAATTGTAAATTTTAGTAGTTTCATAGTTTTTTAAAATAAAAATATATGTTACGCAAAACTATAATATAGCACACTAGGCCTAAATGCAAGCTAAATTAAAGCATTGTGTATTTATCAGTGCTATCAGAAATTTATCTGTGTAATCTGTGATTCTACTTCCTCCACTTCTTACCCGTCTCAATCTTAATGCGTTCAATTTCGAGTTGACGTTCAAGGAGGCGATACATGGCGGAATCGGCTTCGGGGGATTCGGTTTCTAGTTTTAGAGCCAGGTCTTTAGCGCGGGCTTCGGCGGCGGTTACATCGATGGCTTTAGCGTGTTCAGCGGAGTCGGCCAAAACAACTAAATTGTTATCGAATACTTCAACTACGCCGCCAGTAATGGCTAATGGAGAAGTGGTAGTGCCGGATCTAACAATTAATTCACCGGGCACCAATGTAGTAACCAAACAAGTATGTTCCGGTAAAATAGAAATCTGACCCAGCTCGGTTGGTAATCTAACCTCATCAACCAATTCTTCAAAAATCTTGGCTTCCGGAGTAATTAATTTTAATTGTATTTTTTGAATTGACATGTTATTTAACTACTTCAGTGATATCGCCTTTCATGTAAAACGCTTGTTCTGGTTTATCATCGTGCTTGCCGGCAATAATTTCGGCGAAGCCTTTTACGGTATCAGATAATTTTACGTATTTACCAGGCGTACCGGTAAATGTTTCGGCTACAGAAAATGGTTGCGATAAGAAGCGTTGAATTTTACGAGCGCGTTGTACGGTCATTTTATCATCTTCCGATAATTCTTCCATACCGAGAATAGCAATAATATCTTGTAAATCTTTATAGCGTTGTAAAATACGTTGTACTTCACGAGCTACGCGGTAATGTTCTTCGCCTACGATATGTGGATCAAGAATAGCTGAAGTGGAATCTAGCGGATCTACCGCTGGATAAATACCTAATTCTGATAGAGAACGATTTAATACCACGGTAGAATCTAAGTGAGCAAAGGTAGTGGCTGGAGCTGGATCGGTTAAGTCATCGGCTGGCACATAGACGGCTTGTACCGAGGTAATGGAGCCAGCTTTGGTAGAAGTAATGCGTTCTTGTAAAGCGCCCATTTCTTGTGCTAACGTAGGCTGATAACCTACGGCCGAAGGCATGCGGCCTAATAAGGCAGACATTTCTGAACCGGCTTGAGTAAATCGGAAAATATTATCAATAAACAATAATACGTCTTGATGATTCACATCGCGGAAATGTTCAGCAATGGTTAAACCAGTTAAAGCTACGCGAGCGCGCGCTCCTGGCGGTTCGTTCATTTGACCGAACACCATGGCTAATTTATCCATTACACCGGCATCTTTCATTTCATGGTACAAATCATTACCTTCACGGACGCGTTCACCTACACCAGCAAATACCGAATAACCACCATGAGCCGTAGCGATATTATTAATTAATTCCTGAATAACTACGGTTTTTCCTACACCAGCACCACCAAACAAGCCTACTTTACCACCTTTTACGAATGGGCAAATTAAATCGATTACTTTAATACCAGTTTCTAATATTTCCACATTAGTAGCTAGTTCATCAAAGCGAGGAGCCGATTGATGAATGGCTTTTCGTTCCACTGTTTGATCTAATGCCGTGCCACCGTCTATAACATCACCGGTAACATTAAAAATTCTGCCTAAGGTTTTTTCACCAACCGGTGTAGTGATAGATTGGCCAGTAGCCACTACCTCTAAACCGCGCTTGATGCCGTCGGTAGAATCCATGGCAATCGTGCGCACAGTATTTGAGCCGATATGTGATTCCACTTCCAACACTAAACGACCGTTATCTTTTTGAATTTCTAAGGCTTCATAGATAGCCGGTAATTTACCTTCGGCAAAAGTAACGTCTACAACCGGGCCGATAATTTGTGAAATTTTTCCTATTAACTTTGGCATACGTTTTTAAATTATTTAGTGTTGTTAGAGAAATGTTATTTTGTTATTTTCCCCTCTCCTCTGAGGCCAGCCTCGCCAGCTTCGGCTAGGCGGGAGAGGGGGTAGGGAGGTGAGGTAGGGTGTTTAGAGGAGAGGGGGTTAGGGGGCTGTGTTAATTTTTTAAGTTACAGCCGCAGATCCAGCGGAAATTTCGGCAATTTCTTGGGTAATACCGGCTTGGCGAGCACGATTAAAGGCCAATAATAAGGTTCTCGCCATATCGGCGGCGGCATCAGTAGCGTTTTTCATGGCTAACATTCTAGCACTGTGTTCAGAGGCGTTGCTTTCTAATAAAGCTTGATAAAGTTGCACTTCAGCAATGCGGGGAATTAAATAATCTAAAATTTTGGTTTTATTTGGTTCGTATTTATATTGTCGTTCCAGTGGAGCTTTCAACACAGGAGAAACAGGTATGTTTTTGTCTGTGATATTACCGGCATCAATATTAATGGACGATTCCGTGGCATAAGGAAAAAGAGTTTTAATAGTAGCGGCTTGACTAATGGCGGATTTATAATCAGTATAGGCAATTAATACTTTATCATATTCTTTTTCTGAAAAATGTTCGTATAAATGTTTGTTTAATTCAATAATGGAGGCGGGAGTTTTTGCCGTATCATCTTTTAGATAAGCTAATTTAGCTTTAATACCGGCCGTGCTTAATAAACTAACGCCTTTTTTGCCCACGCCAATTACAGATACTGTTTCTTGAGCATGTTCTTTAATGTAGCGATAAGCTAATTTAGCCACGTTACTGTTAAACGAACTGCATAAGCCGCGATTGGAGGTGAATACTACAATACAAGTTTTAATAGGCTGATCTGTAACAGGAGCAATCGGATTTAAAAACCGATAAGTAGTGTCGGTATTTTTTAATTGAACGTTACTGCGTAAACGCTGCATAATTTCCCACATGAGTGTACAGTACGATCGGGTAGCCAAAGTAGCGCCAACGGCGCGCCGCATTTTGGCACCAGAAACCAATTCCATGGCTTTCGTAATTTTTTTAGTATTACGAATGGAGTGTAAGCGGGCTTTAATTTCTCGCGACTGTTCAGCGGCCATAATTAATTAATTAATATTATATTATTTAACAAGCCAGTCGGAATTAGCCAGTTTTTTATAATCAGCCACAGTTTTCTTAAAGGTTTCTTCCCAAGCCGCATCGTACATTTTGTCTTGATCAATTTTTTCAAATAAGTTTTTCGCTTGTTCAGAAATATATGTAATTAAACCATAAGTGAACGGCTGAATAGCGCTTACTTTAACATCATCTAATAGGCCATTAACCGCGGCGTAGATTTGTACTACTTGATGAGCTACCGGTAATGGTTGATATTGCGGTTGTTTTAGTAATTCTTCTAAGCGTTTACCGCGTTCCAATTGTTTTTTAGTAGCCTCGTCTAAATCTGAACCAAACTGGGTAAAGGCTTCCAAATCGCGGAATTGAGCCAAACTTAACCGTAAGTTACCGGCTACTTTTTTCATGGCTTTAATTTGCGCGGCACCGCCCACCCGAGATACGGATAATCCTACGTTAATAGCCGGACGAAAACCTTTATTGAACAAACTGGTTTCTAAATAAATCTGCCCATCAGTAATAGAAATAACGTTGGTTGGAATATAAGCCGATACATCGTTAGCTTGAGTTTCAATAATTGGTAGGGCAGTAATTGAACCGCCGCCATTTTCCTTATTTAATTTGGCAGCCCGTTCTAGTAAACGAGAATGTAGATAGAATACATCGCCAGGATAAGCTTCACGCCCTGGTGGACGACGTAATAATAATGAAATTTGTCGATAAGCGGCGGCGTGTTTAGATAGATCATCATACACAATTAAGGCATCTTGGCCTTTATCTAAAAAGTATTCAGCCATGGCCACACCGGCATAAGGGGCTAAATAACTTAAGGAAGCTGATTCTGAAGCTCCGGCAGACACAACAATGGTATAATCCATGGCGCCATGTTCAGCTAATTTAGCCACAATTTGGGCTACTTTACTTTCTTTTTGCCCAATGGCTACGTAAACACAAGTAATATTTTGGTTCTTTTGATTGATAATGGTATCAATCGCTACAGCGGTTTTACCGGTTTGCCGATCGCCGATAATTAATTCACGTTGACCACGACCTACTGGCGTCATGCCATCGATTGATTTAATGCCGGTTTGTAATGGTTGATTAACTGATTGCCGGGTAATTACACCAGAGGCTACTCGTTCAATAGGATTAAAAACAGTTGTAGCAATTGGTCCTTTACCATCTTTCGGTTGGCCGAGTGGATCAACTACTCGTCCAATCAGTTGTTCACCCACTGGTACCTGTAAAATTTTACCAAGGCTTTTTACTTTCATGCCTTCGGTAATACCTACGAAACTGCCCATGACCATAATACCTACTGTGCCTTCTTCCAGGTTAAGTACAACGCCTTGAATGCCGTTATCAAACTCAACCATTTCCGACATGCGCGCAGCGGATAAACCAACTGCTTTTACAATACCGTCACCCGCTTCAATCACTGTTCCAATTGGTTCAGCTTGCACCTTAACTTTGAAATCAGCAATTTCTTTTTTCAGATAGGCAACGATTGAATCATTTTTTTCTGCCATAATGACAATGTGATTATTTCTTTAAAGTATTAGCTAATGCTTGTAATTGACCAGCGACAGAAATATTCCAGCGCTGGTTACGGGTTTCTACGATCATTCCGCCAACGGCTTTATCTGCTACTGTGGTGGTTATAGCTAAGGAGGTATTTGGTAGCAAGCGGTTCAGTTCGGCTGTAATAGTATCACCAGTCATGGAAGCATTAGCGACAGTAACATTAACTGGCAATACATTTAAGCGCTGATAATGATAATCTATGAATGCCGTATTGATATTAGACAAGAGGCGCAATTTACCTGTGCGATAAATACGTTCTAGAAATTGACGCACAATTTTAACCCGCTCATCAGCCGACTGTGTTTCATTGAGCAATTCATATAACGCAATGGCGTAATGTTTTGGAGTAATTCTAGACATTTATTTCATTAATAGCGTTATCAATAAAGGTTTTGTTTGTTTCTGGAGTTAATTGCTTACGCAATACTTTTTCTGAAGCCATAATTACTAAATCAGCTACTTCTTGTTTAGCATGTTTCAAGGCTTCGCTACGTTCATTAGCAATTTGCGTTTGAGCGGCTTGCAACACTTTTTCTGAATGTTGTCGGCCAGTTTCCACTAATTGATCAGCTTGCTGTTGAGCAGTTGTTTTAGCTGTATCAATAATAGTTTGAGCTTCTTTGTGTGCCGAAGTTAGTATTTGTTCGCGTTGTGTATTGGCCTGGGCTAAATTAGTTTTAGCTAATTCAGCGTTTTTTATGCCATCGACAATTTTTTTGGTACGTTCCTGAATAAAGGCCAAAATTGGTTTGTAAGCAATTTTTTTCAGTAAGTACACCAACAATACAAAGTTAGCGATGTTCGCCAGCAATAATTTGAAATCAATGCCTAAGGCTCCAATAAATTTCATGGCGATGATAATTTATTATAAGAACAGGATAATAAGAGTAGTTACGAAACCGTAAATAGCAATAGATTCAACTAAAGCCATGGCGGTTACCATACGAGTAAACATGTCTTTACCTACGGCCGGGTTACGTCCCATGGCTTCCATAGCTTTAGAAGCTATCCAACCTTCGCCAAACGCAGCGGCAATACCGGTTAAGCTTACAGCGGCTACTGCGGCCAAGAGTTTAATTCCTTCTGTTTCCATAATATATATTTATGTTACTTAATTAAATTAGTTAAATATTTTTTATTTTTATTCATTAATTTTATTCGCTATGGGAAGCGCTATTCAACGTAATCTGAATTACTACAATCAAGAAAAACACGAATGACTGAATAAGAGCTACAATGATACCTAATAAGCTAAATGGAACAGGCGCCAACAGTGGTACCATGCCTAATATTACCAACACCAACACCTTTTTAGCAAACATATTACCAAAATGACGGAAAGATAGGGAAATAATTCGAGAAAATTCACCAATTAATTCTAATATTCCAACTAAAAAATTAATAGGTGATGAAAAATTAATAAACTTTTTTATATAGCCTAACGTACCATTACCACGAATACCAGCTAATTGAATCATTACAAAACTTACTAAAGTAACGGCCAATACTACGTTGTAATCGGTAGTAACAGTACGATACAGGTGTAAGTTTTCATGTGCTTCTTCTTTAGGTCCTGATTCAGTAGCGGTTTCATTTTCAGGCGCAGTTTCAGTTTTATGTTCAGTAGCCTGTGTTGTTTCCGGTGCTTTAACAAAGAAGGCATCAGTGCCTGGTAAAAAGGTAAGCATATTGCCAACTAAAAAAAACAATAATAATGTACCAACAAACGGCAAATATTTTTTGGTTAGCTTTTCGCTACCGGTGGTATCTAGAATTAAATTATATAAAAATTCAATTATTGACTCTGCCCAAAATTGCAATCCTTTTGGAATAGTGGCTAGATTTTTACTAGCCCGCCAAGCAACAATAACAAGCAGGGTACTTATTGCGAATGATACCCAAAGTGTATTAGTAATTGGTAGGGAACCAATATGGGTTAAAGTTTCAGCGGCTAGACTAATTTCCATGAGTAGTGATAAATTTATCGGCAATTTTACGAGCGTTTCTAAAAACTAATACATTCGATACCACAAAGGCAATGCCTAGTGATAATAGCAGGGCTTTGTGACTAGTATTAAAGTAACGATCAACACTGTATCCAATGGAACCAATTAGCAACATTGAACCAATAATATAGCCAGAAATCGTGCCAGCTACTTTTAAGCCGCAAGCTATTTCATTAACGAAATTCGGCCTAGATAGTGACATGAAACGTAATTAATTGATTAAGTACGAATTTAACGCACATAAATACTAAGTAATGATTGAATTAAAGTCAAGACTGGCCGGCTAAAAAATCATACTATTTCTGTGGATAATTCACAACTAATGCTAATATTTTTGTAATATGCTAAAATTATTAGCAATGACGTTAAAGCGGTTTGTTTATGTTATTACTGGTACTACACTGCTAAGTTTAGTAGCGTGGATAGTAGTGTTGTTTTTTGTGGATCCAGATATAAGCGGAGTAGTGGGTTTAATAGTATTTTACGCGGCATTATTAATAGTTTTAATTGGCTTATTTACTTTAATTGGTTTAGGAGTAAGAATGGCTTGGTTTACTATCCGTAAACAGCCACCGATTGCGTTTAAGTATATTGCGCGTACTATTCGGCAATCAATTTGGTTTTCTTTAGCTATTGTTAGTTCGTTGATTTTGTCGGCTGAACGCTTGTTCAATTGGTGGTCTAGTTCAGCCTTGTTAATAGCTTTATTAGTTATCGAGGGTTTTTTTCTAACTCGCCCAACAGGTAATGAGCGCTAATTTTTTATGATGCTTACTGATTTAAAAAAGCAAGTAGAGGCGGATTTACACAAAATAAAACAGCAACCAAGTACAATTGCTATAGTGGCTTGTGAACAAAAATATTTTAGTCGTAAAACCGGCCTGTTAACACAATTATTAAAAGGAGTAAAAGATTTACCGGTAGCGCAACGTAAAGAGTTTGGCGAACAAGCTAATTTATTACGCCACAGGCTAGAAACACAACTTGCTACATTAAAAACAGCCTGTGCTAGTGGTAATATTACCAAACAGGCCGATCTTACCTTACCAGGTATTTTACCTAATATTGGCCATTTACACCCATTAACTCAAGTAGCGGAAGAATTAATGGATATTTTTGTGGCCATGGGTTTTATGGTTTATGAAGGTCCGGAATTAGACAATGAATTTTATAATTTTGAGGCGTTAAATATACCAGCCAGTCATCCGGCTAGGGATATTCAAGATACGTTTTTTATTAAAACCCCTATTATACGGCAACAAGATAAAATGAAGTTTGCTAAAGATAGTAAATGGGTAATGCGCACACATACTTCTAATATGCAGGTGCGCATGATGCAGAAATTTAAACCGCCGTTGCGTTGTATTATTCCTGGGCGCGTGTTTCGTAATGAAGCTACTGATGCTTCTCATGAACACACGTTTTATCAATTAGAAGGCTTTATAGTGGATGAAAACGTGTCGATTGGCCAATTGATTTGGACTTTGCGGGAAATTTTTCGTAAATTTTACAAACAAGAAGTAAAAATAAGATTACGACCAGGTTATTTTCCTTTTACCGAGCCGAGTTATGAACCAGATATGTCTTGTACCTTCTGTGATCAAAAAGGTTGCAAAGTATGTAAGTATACCGGTTGGGTAGAAATGGGCGGTTCCGGCATGATTCATCCAAATGTGCTAAAAGCGGCTGGTTACCCGGCTGGTAAATACACTGGTTTTGCGTTTGGCATGGGAATAAATCGGTTAGCAATGTTGAAGTATGATATTGATGATGGCAGAAGATTTATGGAGAATGATTTGAGATTTTTAAAACAATTTTAATTTATGATTTTCTCCTGCAATTGGTTAAAAGAATATGTAAAAGATTTACCTAGTCCAAAAAAACTTTTGGAAGAGTTAACGTTGCATGCGGTGGAAGTGGAAAAAGTTATTGAGCCAACCAATAATATCGGCAATGTAGTGGTGGCTGAATTATTAGAAAAGCGCAAACACCCTAATGCTGATACATTAAATATTGGTTTATTTGACGTTGGCGAAGATAAACCAAGACAGATTGTGTTTGGTGGCAAAGCCGTTTTGGAAGTAGGTAATAAATTACCCATTGCTTTAGCGCCAACAAAAATTACTGGTAGTATTAAAATTGAAAAAAGAAAATTAAGAGGAGAAGTATCAGAGGGGATGTGTTGTTTGAATTCCGAGTTAGGAATTTTTAACAAACAAGCCGAAGTGCATTTTTTTGAAAAAAATGTTAAAACTGGCACACCAGTCGTAAATTTTTTAGACAATGACTATCTGATTGATATAGATAACAAATCCATGACGCATCGAGCAGATTTGTTTTGTCATGTTGGCATGGCGCGTGAAATTGCGGCGGTATTTAATGTGCCGTTTTCACTACCTAAATTACAAACGTTCACTACTAAAACATTAAAAAAAA
This sequence comes from Patescibacteria group bacterium, assembly GCA_041660305.1. Classification (GTDB taxonomy): domain Bacteria; phylum Patescibacteriota; class Patescibacteriia; order UBA9570; family UBA9570; genus JBAZWO01. The sequence continues at coordinate 33,297 of JBAZWO010000002.1, forward strand.
TAAATATTACCGTAGAAAATAAAAAAGATTGTCCGCGGTATATTGGTGTGGCACTGAACGTAACAATTGGGGAAACGCCGAATTTTATTAAGCAACGTTTAACGGCCTGTAATATAAAATCAATCAATAATGTAGTAGATATTACAAATTATGTCATGTTGGAATATGGTCAACCGTTACATGCGTTTGCTGCGGATAAGATTTCTGGTGGAATTCAAGTACGATTAGCTAAAAATACAGAATCACTAAAAACATTGAATGATGATGAGAATACCGAAACAAAATTAAATAACAACATTTTGGTAATTGCCGACGATACTAAACCATTAGCAGTAGCGGGGGTAATTGGTGGTAAAGAGAGCGCTATAGCACAAACTACTAAACGAATTATTCTTGAAGCAGCTACATTTAATGCGGTTACTGTGCGTATGGCGGCACAAAAAATTGGCGTGCGGACTGATAGTGTGTTGCGTTTTGAAAAAGGTTTAGCAACACAATTACCTCCTTTAGCGGCGGCACGAGCAGTGGAGTTGTTGCAGAAATATGCTAATGCTAGAATCACAGATTACACAGATAAATACACAGATTACACAGATAAAATTCAAATTAATTTAAATTTTAAGCAATTAGAGCGTATTACTGGAATTACCTGGGAAGTAAAACAGGTACAGGCTATTTTGGAGCGCTTAGAATGTGAAGTAAAAATAACTAAAGCTAGTTTTGTAATAACTCCACCGTGGTTTCGTAAAGATTTGCAAATTCCGGAAGATATTATTGAAGAAATTGTGCGGATTTATGGCGTGGCTAAACTGCCAGAGCAACAATTAGCTGGAGTTTTAAGCGTGCCACAGCAGCAACCAGAATTTGTTTGCACCCGTTTATTACGCAAACAGTTAGCTAGCTTAGGTTTAACAGAAGTGTATAATTACTCTTTTTGTGGTGACGTGTTATTAAATAAGGTAGAGACGCCTGTTGACCAGGTTGAAATTGCAAATCCGTTATCAGAAGATTTAAAATATTTACGCACCAGTTTATTGCCACGATTATTAGAAACAGTAGCGCGTAACCAGGTTGGCGTAGAGACGCCCCGGCGGGGCGTCTCTACACCTGAATTAGCCCTATTTGAAATTGGTCATGTATATTTTGCCGATCGCGAAACGCAACAATTAGCTATTGTAGTAGCCCAGCCAAAAGAAAATAGTTACCGTGTGTTACGTGGCTATGTAGAAGCGTTATTACAGCAATTACATGTGTCATATCAAACTGAATTAATTAAGCAAACAGCTACATGTCCGTTTTGGGGGATGTATGAAGGAAAACAGGCGCTCAGCTTAGCCCCTAAATCCCCTAAAGGGGGCTTGCAAGAGGACAAAATCGGTACTGTAGGTATCGTTAATCAAACCATCCTTAATAATTTCGATATAAAATTAAACGTCAGTTTTGCTGTATTATCTATTCCAGTTTTAGCGAAACTAGCCACTAATACCTTTAAACTAAAACCTATTTCAGCTTATCCGGCCATACCATTAGATTTATCTATTATTGTTGATCAAACAGTTACTTGGCAGAAAATAGAAATGATCGTAAAGCAACAAGCGGGTGATTTATTACAAGAGTTAAGTGTATTTGATATTTATGAAGGTGAAAAAATTCCAGCCGGTAAAAAGAGCCTGGCTTTTCACATGGTGTTACAATCCAATGAGCGTACTTTGGCCATGAAAGAAATAGAGCAGTGGCGAGATGTGCTGGTGAAAAGATTAAATAAGGAGTTAGGCGCTGAATTGCGGGATAAATAAACTCCTACCTCACCCCTAACCCCTCTCCTAATCAGGAGAGGGGAATTATTATTACTATATTTATTTGCTTATAGCTTTAAATCATGTTAAACTAATTATCGACCTATGGCTAAAAAACCTGCAAACGCAAGTGCTTACGGGGCACAACAAATTACCGTTTTAGAGGGACTGGATCCGGTAAGGAAACGACCGGGTATGTATATTGGTAACACGGCTTATGCTGGGTTACATCATTTAATTTGGGAAGTAGTAGATAACTCCATCGATGAGGCCATGGCTGGTTTTTGTAATGAAATTATAGTCCGGTTATTACCGGATGGTTACGTTTCTGTAGACGATAATGGTAGAGGTATTCCGATAGATAAACACCCGGTTACTAAAGTATCCGCTTTAGAAACGGTATTAACTAAATTACATGCCGGCGGAAAATTTGGCGGTGGTGGTTATAAAGTGTCTGGCGGTTTACATGGTGTGGGTGTTTCGGTAGTAAATGCTTTAGCCGAAGAGTTAATTGCTGAAGTGAAACGGGATGGCAATTTATATGAACAGCGCTATAAGCGCGGTAAGCCGGTAAAAGCCGTTAAAAAAGTAGGTAGCGCTAAAGGCACGGGCACGATTATTACTTATAAAGCCGATGCTACGGTTTTTACGGAAAGGGAGTATGATTGGAAGTTTGTATTGGATCATTTACGGCAACAAGCTTATTTAACCAAAGGGTTAAAAATGGTGGTGAGCGACGAGCGTAATGAAGACGCTGTGCAAACTTATACTTATTATTTTGAGGGTGGGGTAGCTTCTTACTGTAAACACTTAAATCACTTTAAAGAAGCTAAACATGAAAATGTATTTTATATAGAAAAAGAAGAGAAGGACATAAAAGTAGAAGTATCATTACAATATACCAGTGATTACAACGAAGTAGTGTATGGCTTTGCGAATAATATTCACACCATAGAAGGCGGTATGCACGTGCAAGGGTTTCGCACGGCTTTAACCAGAACATTAAATAATTACGCGCGTAAAAGCGGTATTTTAAAAGAAAAAGATACAAATTTACAAGGTGAAGATGTGCGTGAAGGCTTAACAGCCGTTATTTCGGTAAAATTACCCGATCCACAATTTGAAGGTCAAACCAAAGCAAAATTAGGCAATGCCGAAGTGCGGCCAGTAGTGGAAACTATTTTTGGTGATTATTTTTCCGCTTTTTTGGATGAACACCCGCATGATGCCAAAGCCATTATTGGTAAATGTTTAATTGCGCAACAGGCTCGTGAAGCAGCTAGAATTGCCCGTGATACGGTATTACGTAAAGGCGCCTTGGAAGGTATTACGTTACCAGGTAAGTTAGCCGATTGTTCATCACGCCATCCTGAAGAATGTGAATTATATATTGTAGAGGGAGATTCGGCCGGCGGTTCAGCTAAACAAGGCCGCGAACGCCGGTTTCAAGCCATTTTGCCGTTGCGTGGTAAAATTTTAAATGTAGAAAAAGCGCGCTTAGATAAAATGTTAGCTAATAATGAAATTCGTAATTTAGTAGTGGCCATGGGCACGAATATTGGCGAACAATTTGATATTACTAAACTGCGGTATAATCGGATTATTATCATGACCGATGCCGACGTAGACGGAGCCCATATTCGTACGTTACTACTAACTATGTTTTATCGGCATTTCCCAGATTTAATTTATCAAAAACATTTATATATTGCGCAACCGCCGTTGTATCGAGTTAGTCGTGGTACCAAAGTAGCTTACGCGTTTAGTGATGAAGAAAAAGATAAACGGGTAAAAGAATTGTTAGCGGTTATGGCTACAAGTAAAGCGAAAAAAACAAGCACGGCTGAAGTAGATACGCCCCGCCGGGGCGTATCTACAGAGGACGCTGTAGATACAACTGGCGTTGGCCAAAACGTAGCGGGTGTAAATATTCAGCGGTATAAAGGTTTAGGTGAAATGAACCCGGTTCAGTTATGGGACACTACGATGAACCCGGAAACCAGAACCATGCAAGTAGTTACTATCGATGAAGCCGCCAAAGCCGATGAAGTATTTGATATTTTAATGGGCAGCGAAGTAGCTCCCCGCAAACGTTTCATTCAAACACATGCTAAATCAGTAAGGAATTTGGATATATAAATACCTACCTCACCTCCCGACCTCCTCTCCTCAAAGGAGAGGAGGAGAATAAAAAATCCACCTTAATTTTGGTGGGTTTTTTATTACCTGCTGCGAATCATTAATGCTTCGCACTAGGAAATGCTCTTTATCGTCACGCTTGGCTTGGGGGCCGGGGGCGGGAGATCAGGTTGAGCAGGGACCTGTTGGCTAGCTTAGCGGTGTGGGCGAGGATCCTCTTCCTTGGTTGTCATATCAACCGGCTCGAGGATCCGAACCGTGCCGAGTGTCAGCGCCTCAGAGGACAGTTTCTCGCTGGTCGAGAACGCAAAGAGCAGGTTGTCTGTCTTCTCGAGGCCAATCATCTCAGAGCGGTATACCGTGAAACTAAGGTTCCACCCGGGGGTTGTGGGCCGGTATGTTCCAACAGTGGTGAACCCATGGGTTGGCCAACTGTTATTGCCCGAGCTGCATTCGGGCGGAGCTGATGTGAACACCCCATAGCTCACCAGAGCTCGGGTTTCATCCCAAACCTCAAGACCATCCGAGCATGGCTCGGTGTTGTACGTTCCCACGTCGAACTGCAAGAGAGTATTATCTGTGATCTCCACGTTGATTGGTACCGAAATTAAGTCCCCGAACTCTACAGGTGTGTAGATCATCCCATATCCGGCCAAGCTAATTGCCTCGTCAGCGGCTGGGTTCAGGATGGCTACGGTGTCATACCCATTGCAGTCCTGATCGATCTCATCGGCCCAAATTTCCGTAGCACCGGGGTAGACGCTCGCATCCTGGTCATCACAGTCTGACCCGTCGCAGGCAACAGCGACATACGAATCGCCGTCCTGGTTCTTCGGAAGATCCTGGCCATCACAGTCCTGGTCGATCCCGTCTTCACAGTCCTCTTTGGCGTCCGGATGAATGTTCGCGTTAGTGTCGTCGCAGTCGAGGTCATTGGTGGCGTAACCCGCCACCGTGGCTGAGCAGCTCGCGGTGTATGCGGCAGCGCTTTTGCCATAGCCATCCTTGTCGGCATCTGGCCAGAGCCAGAAAACAACATCCTCATCCACCTGACCATCGCAATCATTGTCCTTGCCGTCACATACTTCCGCAACGGTGGAGTCATCAATTTTGCCATCACAGTCATTGTCCTTCCCGTCACAGGTCTCAGGAGCGTCTGGGTAGATAGTCGGGTTGGTATCATTGCAGTCGCCGCTCACGGCCGTATAGCCGGTAGGCTGCGTGCAGGCTGTTTTGCTGATTCCCGGATTTCCATAGCCATCTCCATCCTGGTCTCTATACCAGATGGGGTTGGTGAGACCATCGCAGTCCTGATCAATGCTGTCGCAGAGCTCTGTGGCGTTTGGATGGGTAGTGGCGTCGTCATCATTGCAGTCGGGACCACCGACTGTCATGGCTTCGTAGCCATCACCGTCCACGTCGGTCTGGTCGGTGCTATCGCAGTCCTGATCGATTCCGTCGTAGGGGATTTCGGTCGCGTCTGGGTAGATAGTTGGGTCTCGGTCGTTACAATCCTCTATGAAGGAAAACTGCTCATCTGAGAACCACCCATCGCCGTCCGCGTCGCTGTTGTCTAGATAGTCACAGTTCTGATCGATGCTGTCGTAAGGGATGTCTTCGGCGCCGGGGTAGATTTTCGGATCGGCATCGTTGCAGTCGTCGCCGCAGGTTGTTACGCCTGCGTGACCGTCGTGATCGGCGTCGACGCCATCAACCCAGTCACAGTTCTGATCGATCCCGTCGCAAACGTCCGAGGCACCGGGGTAGATCGCAGGGTCTGCGTCGTTGCAGTCACCCTGCGCCTCGGACACGTGATCGCCGTCGTTGTCGGTGGTGTCCACGTTCTCGTCGACCAGGCCATCGCAGTCATCGTCGATCTGGTTGTAGATCTCGACCGCGTCGGGGTGGATGGACGCGTTCTGGTCGTTGCAGTCACCCATCTCTTCCGAGTAGCCGTCGCCATCGTTGTCGATGGTCGATGGGCATCCTTCTTCCGAGATTCCAAGTTGGAACACTAGGGCTAGGGGACTCAAAACACGGAGCGCCGTTCGGAGAACGGCGGGCATAAGGGAGTGTCGCTTCATCGCGATTCTCCTTTCACTATTAATGACCAGCCAGCTTGCCACAGCTGAACCGGTCGTGGTAAGGGTGCCATCACAGTGATGCACCCAGGCTGTGAAGAAATAATATTAACTATTGTTTACTCGCAGCCGGAGTGCATTTTTTATATAAGCTAAACTAGCGTTGTCAATGAACGATTTATTTTATACACATTGTAAAAATGTTTTTTCCTTTTGAGGAAGGTTAAAATATGCTTAATTTCCTCCCAAGGCGGCACCATTTTAGCGTTAATTCGCCAAGTGTCAAGAGGAGGGTGTGGATAAGGCTTTATTTATCAGTAGCTATTTTTTTACGCTTTTCCAATCGCTCAAAAATTTTTCAATGCCATTGGTAGTTAATGGGTGAGTGAACATTTGGTTGAATACTTTAAAGGGAATGGTAGCAATATCGGTGCCAATAGCAGCAGCTTGCATTACGTGTAATGGGTGGCGGATGGAAGCGGCGATTACTTGGGTTTTAAAACCGTATTGCTGATAAATATTTAAAATATCAGCTACTAAATTCATGCCGTCTTCAGCAATGTCATCTAACCGGCCAACAAACGGTGATACAAACGTGGCGCCGGCTTTAGCAGCTAACAAGGCTTGGTTAGCTGAAAAAATTAAAGTAACATTTGTTTTTATTTTTTCTTTAGTTAGTTGTTTTACCACGGGCATAGCGGCGGCTACCATTGGTAACTTAATGGTGATATTTTTGTGAATTTTAGCCAATTTATGTGCTTCAGCGAGCATTTCTGGGCTAGTTAAGCTGATTACTTCGGCTGAAATGGGGCCATCAACAATTTTTACGATTTCTTTAATTACATCGGCGAATTTGCGGCCAGATTTAGCAATTAAGCTAGGATTAGTGGTCACTCCATCAATTAAACCCGTTTCAGCCGCTTGTTTAATTTCTTTAATTTCGGCAGTATCTAAAAATATTTTCATACGTTAAAGTTAATAATAAATAATAGTTATTATATATTATACTAAAAAAAGCTATATTTCAAGGCAATAGACCTCATCACCCCCTAACCCCCTCTTCCCCTGCAAAGGGAAGAGGGGGAATAAATTTAATAATAATTTATTTTCCCCCTTCTCCTGCAGGAGAAGGGGGTTAGGGGGATGAGGTCTACTCCGTTCTAAATTGCCACTCTTTCGCATAGTTTTCGTTATTGCGTTTGGCAGTGACTTTTACTTTATAAGTGGTAGCGGCTTTTAAAGGTGAACTAGCAATAAACGTGATGGCGTTACCTTGGTATTGTTTATTAGGATCGGTTGGGTCATTGGGAGCGCGAAAATAACCGGATACGGCTTTGCCAGCTTCGTCGGTTAACGTCATGGTAGAGTTGGTAATAGTATCGGTGGTAGGGAACGATAACGACACTGGTTGGCCGGCTGGATAATCGCCACCAAAAGCAGCAAGCGGATCGGGCGTTTCTCCGCTGGAAAAATCTGGTGGCACATGTTTTTGATTGTAACCAGGGTAAGCAATGGGCGCAAAATTATCCACGTCGTAAAACGTTTTATTTAAATCAGAACCACTTAAGGCATATAAATCAGCATCGCCGTACACATTAATACAAGTGTAGTAATAACCAGCCCCAGATTTAGCTGAAGCGGCCCAACCGACTGTTTTTAAACCAGTTTTTATTAATGGAAAACGATGATAAATAGCGGTAGTCCATAATTCAATGCCAACGCTCATACTGGTAGAGCGCTGTCCAGCCAAATCACTATTCATACCAGCTTCCGCACCTGCAGTAGTATAGCCAGGCTTACCAACTTCTTCATAGTGCGTTAAAATTTCGTTTAACCGCATATATTCCACATGCTTCTCACAGCCACTATCTAAGGTGTCGTTACGTTTAACGGGTAATAAGCCAGCGGCTAAGCGTTCAAAATTTAATAGTTTTAAACCAGCTAATTCATTATCATATTTGCTTAAATTTGGATACTTAATATCATGTTTGTTATTTTCTGTAAGCGTAAATACTGATTCGATAGTTGGATTAAACGAATAATGTTTTTTAAACCATTTAGTAGGTTCGCCATAAGTAGTTTTGATGGTACGTAATTGTAATAAAAATTGATCATCATTAATAATTGATTCTAAGCGAAACAAGCTAAAGTCTTTGCCTTTATCAATATTGGCAGAAAAAGCTTCAATACTATTTAATAACGTTCCAGTGGTGTTATATAAAGATAATAATATTTTATTACTATTCCACAGCGCTACAACTAAATAAGTAGTGCCGTTATTTTCTAGCAACATAGCTTGAATATCTTTGGCGTTATCATATGTTAATAAAACCGGAGGAATGTAACGATGGCTGCCGGTATTATCGAGCATGATTTGTTGTTTGGCTGTGTTAATAGTAACAGTATAATCACTGGCTAAACTAGGTAGCGGCAAAAATAATATTGTATAGCTAAACAGGATACAAATTAATTTTTTATTGAGTTTGGGCATAATCCAACCAACGTTTAATGCGGTCTGCTTCAGCTTCCACTACAGCGCCATGATATTCACCAGCGTGGCGTTTGTTATTAAATTTAATGGTAGTTTGTTTTTGATCCAAATGTAAATCTAATACTAATTCGTTAGGGGTAGCGGTTTCAATGTACATATGAAAGCGTGGGTAATAATAACGGCCTAGGGTGCGTACCCAGCTGTTTTCTAATGGATGAAAACCCATTTGGCGTAATACCGAGCTTAAGTTAATGGGTTTAGTAAGGGTGTATTTAATAGTCATTATAATTATTATAGCATAAATGATATAATAAATACCTACCTCACCCCGCCCTACGGGCACCCCTCTCCTCTGAGGAGAGGGGAAATACAATACAATATTTTATAAATTTCTCCTCCTCTCCTTTGAGGAGAGGAGGCTGGGAGGTGAGGTAGTATTTTATGCCTTTACTTATCAACAAACCCAAGGGTTATACTTCGCATGACATTGTTAATATTGTGCGGAAAAAATTGCACACAAAAAAAGTCGGGCACGCCGGCACGCTGGATCCGTTAGCGACTGGTTTATTGATTGTATTAGTAGGCAGAGAAGAAACTAAGAAACAGGCGGAATTTATGGCGGGTGATAAAGAATATATCGCCGAAATTACTTTAGGCAAAACTAGCGTTACTGATGACGCTGAAGGGCCGTTACAAGCTAGCTCTGATCCCAGTAACATTACTCAAGTCCAAATAGAGCTTGCTTTAAAAAAATTTATTGGCGCAATTAAACAAACACCACCATTATATTCGGCCATCAAACAACACGGCCAGCCGTTGCATAGGATTATGCGGCGGCGTGAGAAAAGTAGAGACGCGCTGCAGCGCGTCTCTACTAATGAACACGCAGATAAAATGCATGATGGCACAGATAATACAATTACGGTTCAGCCCAGAGAGATTAGCATTTTTAATATAGAATTATTAGAAATAACATTACCGGTTGTAAAAATTAAGGTAAATTGTAGTAAAGGTACATATATTAGATCTTTAGCACGTGATATTGGCAAAGAATTAGGCGTGGGCGCGTATTTATCTGGTTTAACTCGCACCAAAAGCGGTAATTTTTCCTTGGAGCAAGCGGTGAGTTTGGATGATTTTAAAAATAATTAATATTTTTTACAAAAAAAGCGCCGATCGGTAAAAACCGTCCGGCGCTCTTCTCCTTTATATCATAACTGTCTCCCTCAACGAGCCAGGGTATAAGCCTGCTCGTTGTAAATTTCTGGGCGATCCGGCCGCTGCCAGACCTGCGGATGTACGTAACTTTTCGGAAACTTCACGAAAAAGTCACGCGCATCGTTAGGCTGACGGCGGCCGAAATACATCCGGTACAAGGGGCGGTATTTGCCCTTGAGTTCGTGCCAGTAATAGCGCACAAACTCGCTCTTTACGAGCAACCGACCAAGCGAGCGATGTGTCCTAGAGACAACGATCGCATCGTCGAAGTCGGGTAGAGCAACCCCTCTTATATACCGGCGTATTGTGATCGCGTCCCGCGGTGCCAAACCCCCGAATTTAAAAACGGGGTACCGCTTGCCAACACCATCTACTGCCCAACCGAGCAGTTTCAAGTAAGCGCAAACAGTGATGGCACCGCTGGCGTCGCGTTCCACGAACGCCCAGCCGTTTTTTACATACCACTCCAACTCCGCAATGCTTTGCAGGGTAACACAGCGTCCGTACTCGGGATGCTGTGCCGCCTACCGCATTTGGTTATCCATCTCTACTGCTAGAGTATGGATTTCCAGGTCGCTCAACCCTTGCGGATTGAACGACCGCAGCACTGGAGTGGTTTCCCTATGAACAACCTGGTGGGTCTCACTGGTTGTTGTGAAAGAAGCTTGCAATGCTTGCAGCATTTTAAGCCCCTTTTTTGTAAAACAACAACCGGTTCACCAAGGCGTCATCAGTTTAAACAAAAAATACTATTTGTCAAGACTAAATATTTGCTCTAGACAGCTTTTGGGTTTTAGGTTATAGTATTTTTGCTTAAATTAAGGTAATTAAGGCCTTGAAAATCTACGGAGAAAGAGTGGGGGCGTAGCTCAGTTGGTTAGAGCGCCACACTGTCACTGTGGAGGTCGCGAGTTCGACCCTCGTCGCTCCCGCTTTTTTTCTGTTAGACTAGTTTTATTATGAATTATAAAATAATTGGAGTGGTTCTACTTAGTTCGTTAACAATACTAGGTTTGAGTTGCAAAAAAGAAACGCCGGCGGCGCCGGAACCGATTGTTGATAGTGTAGTGCATGGTATGAACGAAAGCCTGCTAATTAATACGGATAGCTGGCAGGTTACGGCGGCTAAAACGATTACATTATTAAGTTATAATGAACCGGGCAGTAAAGTAATTTTACCAGACGAAGGCAATATTTTTGTGCAAGTGTTTTTTAATATTAATAGTGCAGACAAAATTAATGTGAATCGGTATAAATTAGCTATTACTGGTGTGCAAGCGGATGGCACAGAAGCTAAGTATACGCATAAAACAACTGATGAAACCAAGTACGCTTCGTTTTATGAGCCGAACCACAATAGTTTAGCCGGCGATGCCCTAGCTAGTCCGGCGTTATTTGAATCTATTTTTGAAATAAAGAAAGATTTACTTCAACCAAAGCTAATAATTACTTATAGCAATACCGGTGAAGCTTCTATTATTAAAACAGTGTCTCTAGATTTGCAACCAGATTTGGAAAACGATGTAGCCAGACACATGCAAGATTTAATGGCCGGATTGAATGGCACTAGTGAAACATTGCAAAACTTGTTAACACAATTTGCCGCGCCTGAAACTGATAGGGTCAAAATGGCTGACAAAACATTCACTAAGGCTACCATTATTGCTACCAATAATATTAATGACAAAAAGTGTTATACCACAAATTTCGACGGAGAAGTAAACGTGTTGGAATATCACATTTGTTGGCAAGATGGCAATATTGTTTCAATAGCTGATTACGGTATTTATACATCAAATAAATAGTGTTTAATCATTCAATTCACTTTCATTTCACTAAGTTTAAGCTACATTCAGTATACGTATGAAACTACTTATTATTGAAGATGAAACTGATATTGCTTGGCCAGTAAAGCGGTTTTTAGAGCAACAAGGCTATAGGGTGGATTATGCCGATAACGGTAAAACTGGGTTACAGCTAGCTATTACTAATACCTATGATTGTGTGTTATTAGATTTGAATTTACCAGAAATAGATGGTATTAGTATCGCTAAAACTTTGCAAAAGCAAACTAAGCATGTGCCGATTATTATGCTAACGGCGCGTAGCCAAATATATAATAAATTAGAGGGGTTTGCGGTAGGGAGTGATGACTATGTTACTAAACCATTTGATTTATTAGAGCTTATTGCTCGTATTCGTGCCGTGGTAAAACGAAATTGTGCTAATAATGTAGTTAGATTAACATTCGGTAATTTTGAATTGTTTCCAGAACAAAATAAAATAATACAACAACAAGCTGGTAAACCTAAAGAAATAATAGTTAGCAGTAAAGAGGCGGGTGTATTGGAATATTTAATTAGAAATCAAGATCGTTTTGTGTCTACGGAAGAATTACTAGAGCACGTGTGGGATAGTGAAGTGGATTTATTTACTGATACAGTGAAAACGCACATGAAAACATTACGACAAAAAATTGATCCAGACAAAACCATTATTAAAACAGTGCGTGGTAAAGGGTATATGATAACGCCATGAACTTTTTTAAAACGATTCGCTTTAAATTAACGCTGTGGTATTCACTATTATTAATAGTACTTAATTTAGTATTTGTCTTAGCGGCTAATTTTATTATTACACAGCATTATCAAGATCGGTTGCCGCGTTTTTTAAATAATAATACAGAGTATAAATTACCACCGTCACCGGTACCAATGCTCCAGCAGGCTAGTGAGCGGGAATATATTCGTAAGGCGTTACAACAAGCCCGGGAAAATGACTTGGTTCAGATCCAAAAAATTCTCTATTTAACCTTTGCGTTATTAGTAGGGCTGTCTTTTGGTGGCGGTTATATTATTGCCGGACGTATGTTGAAACCACTACAAAAAATTAACACGGCTACTAAAGAAATTACCGCTCATAATTTAGATACCCAAATATCACACCAGGATACCGGCGATGAAATGAGCGAACTGATTAATAATATTAATAACATGATTGCGCGGTTAAATAATGCGTTTGCGTTACAAAAACAATTTATTGAAAATGCTTCGCATGAGCTAAAAACCCCGTTAGCCATTATTAAAACAAATTTAGATGCCGCGGTATTATCTGGGGCTATTACTGAACAGGAAGTGAGTAACTATGTACAATGCGCGCTTAAATCCACTAGTTTAATGAGTAAGTTAATTGAGGATTTATTGTTATTATCGTTAGCAGAAAAGGATATTCAATTTACTAAATTAGACGTGAAACAAATACTACAAGATAGTGTTCAGCAACTAACTTTATTAGCCAACGATAAACATATTAAGATAAAAACAGATATTACTACCAGAGCGGTTGTTCTAAATGGTAACGCCGCATTGTTACAACGAGCGTTCATGAATATTATTGAAAATGCCATTTATTATTCTAAAGCCACTGGGGATATCATGATTTCATTAGTTCAACAAGCCGACGGTATTAGCGTATGTGTAAAGGATAACGGCATTGGTATTCCGGCAGATAAATTAGCTAAGGTATTCAACCGATTTTATCGAGTAGATGTGTCGCGTTCTAAAAAAACTGGTGGTAGCGGTTTAGGTTTGGCGATTACCAAGCGGATTATTGAATTGCATCAAGGCCAAATTAATATCACTTCTAAATTAAACGACGGTACAACAGTGGTTATTCAATTAACCAACTGATTATTTCGTTTCACTTTCAGTTCACTTAACATAGTTTATGATTAAACTAATTAATTATTAGGTTTTTAAACCATGCTTAAAAAAATAATTACAGGCATTAAACAGCATAAGATTACGGTTATTATTTTGTTACTAACCTTAGTGGCGGCCGGTTACTATGTTTATGGTTCGTATACTCCTACTGCTAGTAGTGTATCTTACGAAACTACTACCGTTAAAAAAGGAGCTATTAAAAGCGTAGTGTCTGGTAGTGGCCAAGTTGGCGATGCTAATCAAGTTAATTTAATGCCCGAAGTAAGCGGAGAAATTACCGAAATTAATGTACAAGTTGGTAATGAGGTAGTAACCGGTGACGTGATAGCTGAAATAGATGATGCAGATTTAGAAAGCCAAATTACACAGGCGCAATTAGCACTTAAAACCGCTAAGCTTAACTTAGCAAAAATGCAAGAAGTGCCAGATGCTTCTACACTTACCAAAGCGAATAATGAAATAATCACAGCCGAGAATAATTTAGAAAAACTAAAGTTAACCCAAGAGCATGACATGGCGGCGGCCAAAGAAGAAAAAAAAACCGCCAAAAACAATTTGGCCAGTTTAGATGAAACTGCTGAAAATTATGATCAGCAAAAAGCCACGTATACTAATCAATATAACGCGGCGGTGCGTAAAATAGAGGACTATGCACTTAGTCAGCCTATGGCCATTACTGAAGCGGAAGCGGGTATTGAAGAAAAAGAACAAGCGTTAACTGAATTAAAAGCCGGAGCTAGTAGTACTGAATTAGCTATTCAACAATTAGAGGTGCAAGATAAACAAAGTAAATTAGCTGATTTAATTAGCCAACGGGAAGATTATATTATTAAAGCCCCTACGGCGGGCATGGTGGCATTAATTAATTATACGGTAGGTGAAACCATTAACGGCGGTAGTGCTAATGTTACTAGTGACACAGCTTTAGCGGTGATTATTTCTAAAACAAAAAATGCTACCATAGCTATTAATGAAGTAGATGTGCCGAAAATTTCCGTAGGACAGAAAGTGGATTTAACGTTTGACGCGTTACCGGATTTAGCTATTACTGGTACGGTAACGGCGGTTGATTTAATTGGTACCGTGGAGCAAAACGTAGTGTATAACAATGCTACGATTAATTTTGATACCCAAGATGATCGTATTATGAACGGCATGACGGTGACTGCCAATATTATTATCCAAAATAAAATGGATATTTTAATACTGCCTACTACCGCTATTAAAACAAAAAATCAAGCCAGTTATGTGCAGTTACCAGATGCCAGCCAGGTTACTATTAGTATCGGTATTAGCGATGATGATAACACTGAAATTACCAGCGGTTTAAAAGAAGGGGACATAGTAGTATTAAAAACTAAAACTTCTACTACCAACACAAATAGTAATACTACCTCTATTATTCCTATGGGCGGTGGACCACGTGATTAAAACAAATATGATTAAACTTCAACATATTTGCAAACAATACCAAGTTGGTGATACGGCCACGCCTATTTTAAAAGACATTAACATTACCATTAATAAAGGCGAATTTGTAGCTATTATGGGGCCGTCAGGTTCTGGTAAATCCACTCTCATGAATATTATTGGTATGTTAGATACGCCAACGAGCGGTACTTATCATTTTAATCAACGCGAAGTATCAACGTTATCAGACGATGAATTGGCGGATATTCGTTTAAAAAATATCGGGTTTGTGTTTCAGAGTTTTAATTTGTTAAAACGCACTACCGTGTTAAGAAACGTAATGTTGCCGTTTATTTATACGGTACATCCAAAAAATAAAATTGAACGTGAAACCAAAGCTAAACAAGCCTTAAAATTAGTGGGTCTAGATCAAGAAAAAATTTGGTCACATTTATCGAATCAGTTATCCGGTGGTCAGATGCAACGGGTAGCCATTGCGCGAGCCCTGATTAATAATCCCGAGCTTATTTTAGCCGATGAACCAACCGGTAATTTAGATACTAAAACTGGTGAAATTGTATTAGCTACGTTTACTAAGCTTAATCAGGAACAGGAGCGCAGTATTGTAATGATTACCCATGAGCCCGATGTAGCGCAATTTGCTCAGCGCGTGATTGTAATTCGTGATGGAGAAATTATTAAAGATTATCATAATAAACATTAATTTATGTTGTACCGTGATTTATTACAGGAAACGTATCTGGCGATTGTTGCCAACAAAGCGCGCTCGGTGTTAACCATGTTAGGGATTGTAATTGGTATTGCGTCAGTGATTGCCATGGTATCCATCGGTCAGGGAGCTCAAAAATCAATTACAGATAATATTGAATCGAATGGTGCAAATTTATTAACCGTTAGTCCGGGTAAGCAACGTTCGTTTGGACCCGTTAGTGCCGGCCAAGGCAGTGCCGAAAGCTTAACGATGGAAGATGCTACTGTGATTGCGAGTGTTACTAATATTGAAGAAGTATCTCCAGAATCTTCCGGACGATATCAGGTTACGGCCGGAGACAACAATACCAATACTTCTGTTACCGGCGTTCAACCGGCTTACGAAACGGTAAAAAATCTTACGGTCAGTAACGGTTCATTTATCAATCAAAACCAATTAACCAGCTTAACCAAAGTGGCTGTATTAGGCATCACAGTGGCTACAGATTTATTTGGCGAAGATACTGATCCCGTGGGAGAAACCATTCGTATTAATAATATGAATTTTAAAGTGATTGGTGTATTAGAAGAAACCGGTAGTGGCTTTAACAGTTCAGATGACGCTGTGGTTATTCCATTATCTGTATTACAACGTTACTTCACAGGTAGTAATACCGTATCAAGTATTAGCGTAAAAGTGGCCACGGCAGATGCAATGACAACCGCACAAGCAGATATTACTAATTTATTATTAGAGCAACACGATATTACTAATGCTGATGAGGCTGATTTTAATGTGCGCAATTCGGCCGATATAGTAGAACTGGCCAGCTCGGTTACCAGCACACTAACGATTTTATTAGGCTCAATTGCCGCTATTTCATTAGTAGTCGGTGGTATTGGCATTATGAATATGATGTTAACAACGGTAACTGAACGTACCCGGGAAATTGGGCTGCGTAAAGCTATTGGTGCCAAAGGCTATGAAATTAGCCGTCAATTTTTAGCTGAAGCAGTCATGTTAACATTTACCGGCGGCATAATTGGTATTGCTTTAGGAAAATTAGTCGCTGTATTGGTAACCAAATTTTTAAGTACGGCCACTGCCGTATCATTATCTTCAGTGGCGCTAGCGTTTGGAGTGTCCGTAGCCATTGGTATTGTGTTTGGTTATTATCCTGCTCGTCGAGCCGCCAAGTTAAATCCAATTGATGCGTTACGATACGAATAATTAATTTATTATTTAGCTATTTTTTATGAGTGTTGAACATAAACTGAAAAATATTAACAAGAAAGTATTAATTATTAATGGAATTGCGTTAGCGATATTATTAACTGTAGCTGGATTAATGTTATATGGGAGATTTTTTAAACCAACTAATCAACCAGGATTTAGAGATTCTAGAGCCATGTCTATTGAAGATATTTGCTCTAATATGAAAAATAATAATATCAATCGACCAGTGCCTACGAACATGCCAAATAACATGCCAAATAGTTTTCCAAATGATGCTAGGGGCGGTAGCAATGTTAATCAAGCCGATATGGAAGCGCGCCGGACGCTAACTCAAGAAATCTGTGCCGATGGCACAGTAACCGTTGAAGAAAAAGCTCAATTTGAGGCGCTGAATAATTGATTTTTTTGATTAAATTAGGCATAATGAATGTGCCTAATTATGAAAAAAATACCAGATAATCAAATTGCTTTTTATCAAGCACCAGACGGCTCAGTGAATATAGAAGTATTATTTGCCGAAGAGAATATTTGGCTTACCCAAAAGAAAATGGCAGAGTTATTTAATTGTTCAACAGATAACATTTCGCTTCATTTAAAGAATATTTATTCAGAAAATGAAGTTGATCGCAAATCAACTAACGAGGAATTCTCGGTAGTTCAAAAAGAAGGCAATAGAGACGTTTCTAGAAAAGTTACGTTTTATAGTCTTGAAGTTATTATTGCTGTTGGTTATCGCGTAAATTCAGAACGAGGCACACAGTTTCGTCAGTGGGCTACCGAAATTTTAAAAAACTATATTCACAAAGGCTATGTTTTAGATGTTAATAGAATGAAATATGGTTCTCGTTTTAGTACTAGATATTTTGATGAGTTGTATGAAGAAATAAAAGATATTCGTACGAGCGAGCGTATGATTTATCAAAAAATAACTGATATTTATGCTACGGCTATTGATTATTCACCAAAAGCATTTGAAAGCAAAATATTTTTTGCTACTGTTCAAAATAAATTACACTTTGCTATTACTGGTAAAACGGCCGCGGAAATTATTACAGATCGTGTAAGTAGTAAAAAAGATAAGATGGGATTAACTTCTTGGAGGCGATCTCCGAAAGGAAAAATCATGCCAAGCGATACAGTGATTGCTAAAAATTATTTGAATAAAAGAGAACTAGAACACCTTAATCGTATTGGCAATATGTATTTAGATTATGCCGAAATGCAAGCGGCACGTGGTAAAGTAATGACCATGAAAGATTGGATAAAAAAATTAAATGTGTTTCTGAAATTTAGTGAATATGATATTTTAATGAATGCCGGTAAGATTAGTCACGCAGTAGCTGAAGCTTTGGCACTGGATGAATACGAAAAATTTCGAATTAAACAAGATAGAAATTATGTGTCTGATTTTGACAAAGAAATGAAGAAGCTTTTGGTCGGTAAAAAGAAAAAGATATAATTTTATCTTCCGCGTCTAAACGGTCGGCGAGCACTGCTGTTTCTGCCACCGCTATTACCACCGCGGCGTCCATACCGGCCGCCAAAATGACGCGGGGCAATTCTGGCGCGCTGTAACGTAGCGCTGGGTACTGCTTCTAAATGGATTTGTTTAATTTGTACGTCAATGATTTTTTGAATGCGGCGCAATTCTTCACCTTGATCGGATAATACAAAGGTAATAGCGCGGCCAGTTCGGCCAGCGCGGCCAGTTCGGCCAATTCTGTGAATGTAATTTTCTGGATCATCGGGTAATTCAAAATTAATTACGGTAGTAAGATGAGCAATATCAATACCGCGGGCGGCAATATCGGTAGCTACTAGTATTTGTGAGCGTTTGGCCTGCACAGCGGCTACGGCTTGTTTTCGTTGGTAAAGCGAGCGGTTGGAATGTAGTTCCTCGGCACGAAAACCTTTATCACGTAAGGTTCTGGTTAAATCCTTGGCTTGATATTTGGTGCGAGTAAAAATAAGCGTAGCAGTATGATTTTGTTTTAAAATTTCTAGTAAGGCCGTTAAGCGATGCGCCTTATCAATAATAATCATTTCTTGGGTAACACCGCTAGCCGTAGTGCCGGTAGTATCTATTTCCACACGCACGGGAGCATGCATATATTCTCTTACTACGGCCGCAATGGCATCGGGCATGGTAGCGGAGAATAATGCGGTTTGGCGTTTATCAGCACTTGGTAAATGCTTTAAAATAATTTTTATTTGCGGAGCAAAGCCCATGTCAAACATTCTATCTGCTTCATCGAGGACTAAATAAGTAAACTCATTTAATTTAACTGTGCCACGTTCTAAATGGTCAATTAAGCGGCCAGGGGTGGCAATAATAATCCGCGGTTTACGTTTTAAACCGAGCATTTGTTTTTGCATGGAAGCGCCGCCAATAATTACTTCATTAAAAATATGCAGAGCCGGGGAGAACCAGCGACACACTAAATTAACCTGATCGGCCAATTCACGCGTTGGTACTACAATCAGTAAGTTACCAGGTTGTTTGGCCATACTTTGAATAAGCGGCAGTAAAAAAGCCAGAGTTTTACCCGAGCCAGTTTGAGCAATCCCAATTAAATCATTACCCTCGGTAAGTACCGGAATAGCCTGTGCCTGAATCGGAGTTGGCGTAATAATCGAGCGCTGGTTAATAATACGGAGAACAGGTTCACGAATGCCAATATCAGCAAACGAAACCTTTACATTGGTTGGTTGGTTCATAGTTTAAAATTTACCCGAAGCTCCGGGTAAATCTTCAGCGCTATAATATCAATAATAGGCGAGAAGCACCAAGAGTGCCGAGGTGGTTAATAAATCTGTTAGAGTGTAGCAGAAGGTAGAATTTTGTCAAGATTTAGGGCTCTATTTTTAAAAACTATTTTAAGTCAATCCAAACAGTTGGCTCTACCATTCCATCTGCTCGTTTCATGATTCGAGCTGAATTAGCTATTGGCACTTGAGCCACTAAATAATCATAAACACAGCCAAATAAACTGTTTGCTGCTTCAACTCTAGCTTCCGCTAAGCATTCTTGCCGTGCATTTTGAATTTCTTCTTGTGTAAAGTCATCAAGCCGAACCAGGTTGGCCGGTGGAAAATAATTAATATAGTCACTAGCAGCAAAATATGATTCTTGTTTAGAAACATTCCATGGTTCAATATAGTCTTCATAAAATGTTTGTATCGGCATTTGAAAAGATATTGCTTCGTCTGTCATGAAATCATTTAATATTGTAGATTGAACTTCTTGGCCAGTTTTATCAATACTAGCTGTAGTGTCATTATTTGATAGGTCATCTAACGCAATATTGTTAGCGTTGCCTAATAGTCCAGAATATCTATCTGTACGCGGTGTAGTTAGCATAATTTCAGGATTTAACAAATCTTCAAGTTTAATCAAAAAATTCTGATCCTCTTTAGTAATCAATAGAAAATTATTTTGCTTACGTAATAGCACTGCTCCTGGCCATACTACCACTCGGTTTTTAATAATATTAAGGGTCGAACCATCCAGGGTAACTTTTTTATTATGATCTAAATTAAATGCGACAACATGGTCTTGCGCTTGCACAGCCACAGCTAAATTGTAAGAGGCATTCTCATTACTTTCCATACGTTGTTGTATAGATTGTACGGAAAAATCGTTATTACTATCTTTCACCAACCAAAATACTCCTTTTGCTTGATTATCATATTTAAGACCATCAAATGTTTGAATATGTGGCTCACCATTAGAGCCGCCATTTTTTTTGGCATTATCTTTTCCTTGTTTTCGCGCACGATCGCTCATATTTTCAAAACTAAACGGATTAAAACCACTCGCTATTTGTCTAGTTGTACTTGGCGCTGTAAAAGATTGTTGAACAGCTGATTCTTGTAAATCATCTATTAAATCATCATAAAAATCACCCAAGGCGATTTTAATCGCTCCAGCCGCATCAGCCTGTTTAGAATTTTCGTACATTCGAACATTATCGGGTAGAGAATCGTCTTTAATACCATGCGGCAGTTCTTTTATTTTGTGATGCGGTTTGGTATAAAAATATTCTTCCGTTGACCAAACACTATATATTTCTTCTGCGGCATTTACCGCCCTTATTTGTATAGCATATTGCGTGCTTTTATTAAGTTCTTTAATAGTTTTGCTATTTTTATCTGCGGTTATCTGTTTAATTTCCACTAAATTTTCATCTAACAGACGAATTTGGTATTGGTCAGCCCCAGAAATTTCCGGCCAAGTAATTTTAACTTTATGTTTTTTGATATTAACAAATTCAACTAGTTGTATGGTATCTAATGTATTTTCTTGATTATCTTCTGCTTGGGTTGGTTGTAAAAATATCAAGCTAAAAAACATAATTAATAAAGTTCCAACGGTGGCTAGTTTTAGATATTTTTTCATGTATTTTATAATTAATATTTAATATTATGTTGGATATAATTTAAGTGATGTTCATTTTATCACAGGGCAGTTATAAAATAAAGAGGGGAGTCCATTATTTTAACAGCACTTTTTCCAGGCTCGTATTCGGCCCTATTCTTGTTCTGGGAATAGTGAATAAATTAGTGGTATTGGTAATGGTGCCGGGATCGGTAGTTACGGCGTTAGTAAAACCGGCTTGGCTGGTTAAGGTTGTAGTAATGGTGGAGTAAGAGCCTAAGGGATAGCAGAACGAAGTAATAGGTTGTGTAAGGTGTTGTTCTAAAATTACTTTGCTACCGCGAATTTCTTGCCATTGGCGTACCGGTGCCAAAGCGCGTAAGCTACGATGATGTTGCGTATGAGCGCCAATTTCAAAACCGGCTTGTTGTAATTCTGTTAACGCGTCCCAACCCATGTGATTATAATCACCAACATAATTAGTAATTACATAAATAGTAGCCGTCCAGTTATGTGCTTTTAAAATCGGGTAAGCGTTTTCATAAAAATCGTTATAGCCGTCATCGAATGTTAAAGCCACGGATTTAGCCGTACCTTGGCCAGTGGTTAATTCGTGCATGGTAATTGGTGTGTAGCCGTGTTCGGTTAGCCAGGTTAATTGTTCGTCTAGCTGAGCTGGTGTAATAGATAAATTATAGCCTACTCGATCTTTATATTTATCTACATCATCACGGACGTAGTGATACATGAATACATGCGCGCCGGCGGCTTGTAGCGAAGGCGTTGGCATTAGCTCCGGTTCCGGAGTAGATACAGAGGTATTAGTAACAGGTAACCAATTATTATTAGTGTTATTATTTAATGGTAATAACGATACCGAACGATATGGTTTATCGGTTTTAGTAAAAAACCACCCGGCACCGCCTAACGTTAAACCAACCAAAATAACCAATAAAACAATATTAATATATTTAAGTACCGGTCTAGCTATCATATTGCACTGAATATAACACAAAATATAGAAAAAGGTCGATAAACCTGCTATACTACAACCCATGGCGCAACTAGAAAAAGATTTATGGATAGCGGGTGGTTACTACATTGATTTTGACGATTTAGAACAATTTCGCATTATTGGTCCGCAAAACCATTTATTTTGTGGCTTAATTGATATTCCACGGCACAGCCTTAAAATTAACAACGTTAAAGCGGTTAATAGCTTGGCGTTAATTAAAGGCAGTTTTATTAGTAAACATCTTAATTTTTATTATCCGGTAATCGACGATATTCGCACCATGCGCGAAGTGATTCGCCCAACAGCTACCGATCATCCGATTACTTTTTTGGAAGTGCGCAGTAAGCTAGCCAGCGCCATGGTGCCAAATTTAGTTAAGCTGCATCGTACGGCTAAAGAAACGCATATTACCTTTAAACGTGTATACGAAGATAATTGGTATGGCACTACATTTACGTTTCCGAATAGCGTATTGATTGAAAAAATTAATCGGCCGTATAAAGGGTTTAAGCTTACCGCAGTTAGCCGAGTAATTCCGTTTCAGATTAAAGCCGAAACCAACGATTATAACAAATGGACATTTAAAAAAATGTTTTTGCCGGCCGAAATGAATTTCCACCGGTTCGGTAAAGATCAGGCGCAGGTAAAATATTTTTGGCAGCGTACGAAACAAGAAATTGCCCATTTAATTTCTTGGCACAAAACCTCGGGTGATCGGTTTGGCACAGTATTCCCACGTGATTGGATGGAAACGGCCGATTTAGGCGTGCACGATTTAACCGCCGAAGTGCGCGAGTATATGTATGCGGCTTCGTTAAAAAACGTCAGTGCCAAAGGCGAAGGGTGGCATGAAGATGTAGTAGGGGAATATCGTTATGAACACGAGTTGTCCGGTGAAGATTTGTTCGATCGAAAAATGATTGACATTGAGCCACATTATTTATTGGGTTTAAAACGGATTGATAAAACATTTTTACAGCAAACGGAAGTAAAAGAGGCCTTAAAACGGGTGGCTAAATATTTATTAAAACAAGCCCGAGAGCAAGATTTAATTCTCTTTAAAAAAGTAGATACCAAATTAGCCATTGGTACCGACAAACGGTATCAAACAGAAAAATATTTTCCAGTCGGAAATTGGCGTGATCATGATTGGGCTTATAAAAAAATATCCGAAACCATCGCTCCGTTCGATGTGAACGCAGTGTTTTATCCGGAAGCGTTAAAAGTGCTTAAAGATTATCAAACGGAACTGGGCATGCATATTCGTGATATCGATGCCTTAATTAAAAAATGGGAAGGTGTGCGTAAATTATATAAGTTCACCACCATTTCAGCCGAGCACGGTGAGCTACCGGCTTATGCTTTGGCTTTATATAATATTCAAACCAAGCGCGGCCGCTTGCAATTTGAGCGCTTAAAAGTGAATCATTTAGATGAGGCGTATTTGTATACCTATAGCCAAGTGGACGAAAAACAGATTATTAGTTTTTGCAAACGTCTGCTTGATCCAAATTATTTTTATACACCATCTGGCCCATTATTAATTGCCCGCAATAATAATATTGGTTACACTACTCAGGAATATCACGGCTTAGTAATTTGGGCCAAGCAAGCCGCGTTTGCAGTATTAGGCTTAAGTAAACACTATAAATTAGCTAAAGAAGCCGGTTGGAGTAAAAATACTATTACGTTAATACGCACTACCATTTTAACTGTTTGTAAAGATACTATTCACGCGTTTTGCGTATTAAAAGCCATTCCAGAATTACATTTTGATAATCATGGTGCACCACAATTTTTTACCCATCAAGAAGGTGTACGCATGTATGTAAGTAAGGTGCAGTTATGGTCAGCAATAGGGGCGCGTCGTATTATTAGAAAATACTACGAATTATTGAACGATAAATATTAATACTTGGATAGGTTGTCCTTGTATAAAGTATTTTTAATAAATTCCATTCCCCAGCGATAAATATTATGTTCTTCTAATACTCGACGCATAGCTAAATTACGTTGAAGTTTTTCTTCAGAATTCATCAACAAAGCTTCATATAAAGCATCAACTGATTTTTCTACATCGTATGGGTTAATTAAAAGCGCAGTCGTTAAATCTTTGGCGGCTCCAGCAAATTGTGAGAGTACCAACACTCCTTTATTTGGTTTTGCTCCAATAGCATATTCTTTGGCTACTAAATTCATGCCATCATCTAAAGGAGTTACTAAGCCAACGTCTGCTAAATGATATAAAGAAAACAGTTCATCACGATCAATAGCAGAATCAAAAAAATAAATTGGTTTCCATTGTTTTGTTTGATAAGTGCTATTAATACGATCAATTAGTTTGTATAATTTAGCGTTGTAGGCTTTTACGGCCGGTATATTTAAGCGAGATTTTACTGCTATCGATAGATAAGAAACCTGCGCTTGCATATGTGGATATTTATCAAAAAAACGATCAAGAATGCGAAAACGCTCTATTAAACCTTTGGTGTAATCAATTCGATCAACTCCAACCACTAAATAAGTACTATTGATATCATAACCTAAGCGTTTTTTAATAAAGGAGCGATCTAGGTTTTTTTGCTGCTGTAACTTATGATCGATTTCGTCAATATCTATTCCGGTAGGTATATTAAGTAGTTTTGTTTGGTGTTGTTGATAGTAAACTGTGCTGCTACTCTTATCAATTTGAATGCCTAACTCTTGACGCAAACAGTCCATAAAATTTTCTACATGATAACGTCGGTGAAAACCAACAAAATTTGCTCCTAGCAAGCCTTCTAGTATTTCTTTGCGCCAAGGACAAATACGAAATATTTCTGATGTTGGCCAAGGAATGTGCCAAAATATTCCGATGTTTAATTTTGGTCTTTTTTTTCTTAGCATTTTTGGTAAAAGAGCAAAATGATAATCATTAATCCAAATAAAAGCGTTATCATCTTTGATCTCATCCAAAATTATTTGAGCAAAGCGTTTGTTAATATTTACATATGTTTTCCACCAAGAAGTGCGAAAAATTGGTTTAACAAATACACAATGGCACAATGGCCATAAGGTTTGGTTAGCAAAGCCGTAATAAAAACGATCTAACTCTTTTTTTGTTAAAAAAATACGTTTTAATGAGTACTTATCTTCTCCAGGAGGCATTTTGATGTGACCATCTTTATCTAATACTTCTGCGTCAGCATCACCAGATCCTACGGCTACCATTAAACCGCCGATTTTTTTCAAAATACTGTCGAGCAATACGGTTACACCGCCGACGGATTTTTCTAACTTAATAGTAGAGTTGGTTTTAATGTGACTAAACGGTTGTCGTTGAATAACAGAAACAAATTTTTTTCCAGCTAAGGCCTTTGTAGCAAAATCAATTAAATCTTTATCAGTAGTCATAGTTATTTTAACATTGAATGATAGAGTTCTAAATAGCTATTAGTCATAATTTCTTTGGTAAATTTTTGTTCAACATGTTGGCGACAATTTACGCGTTTAATTAAATTAAGCGCTTTTATTTTTTTAATAAATTCTCCAATATTATCAACTATATATCCTGTTTGACCATCAAGAATTAATTCTGCCGCGGCGCCTTGTCGAAACGCAATTACTGGCGTACCGCAAGCCATGGCTTCAATCATTACTAAACCAAACGGTTCATTCCATTGAATGGGATTTAGTAAGGCAATGGCATGGCCAAGATAATCATTTTTTTGTTGGTCATTAATTTCTCCTACATAGATAATTTGTTTTTGATCAATTTGTGGTTCAATTTTTTCTTTGTAGTAATTATAATGTTTTTTTTCTAGCTTATCAATTGTGCCGGCTAGTATTAATTTTACATTAGCTTGTTTAGCTGCTTGAATCGCTTCATAGGCACCTTTAGTGGCTTTAAATTTTCCAAGCCAAATGAAGTAATCTTTTGGTTTAGCCTGGTATGTGTAAGTTGTTGTGTCGATGCCATTATATACTGTACCAAGCCAATGCTGTTGATTTTCGCCGGTTCGCTGGGTATTAGAAATAGAAGAATAATTCAATTCTTTATATTTATTTAAGACTGAATATCGATCGGCCTGTGTATTTTTGTTAGGATATTTGAAATGGATAGTGAATAAAACTTTTTGGCTAATGTTTTTGGCTAATGGTAAAGCTAAATAATCCTGCATTGTGTTCAAATGAACATGGATAATATCAAATTCATTGGCACGATCGAAAGCGGCTGTAATATTAAGTAGTGGATACATTAAATTTGTCCAAGGAATATCATCACGATAAAGTGGTCGTGGATATATTGAACACAACTTGGCATTTGTTTTTGATGTTCCACAGGCAAACAAAGTAACGTTATGTTTACGTTTAATTAAGCCTTCTGTTAGATTATAAATGACTCGTTCAGTACCACCATAAAGCAAGGGTGGAACATTTTCCCATAATGGGGCAACTTGTGCAATACTTAGTGACATTAAACAAATTATAACAGTAATCTACTAATAATTCAAGCAGAATTATATTTAAGTGATATTTTAAGTAAGTTTAAAATTAGTTATAAAATTCTTGCACTAACCGTAAGAAAACACCATTAGTCCAACCAAAACCGCTTTGTCTAGGATAGCGTTCGTCATGTGCAATAGTTTGATCTACTACGTTATAAGCTTCCCAAAATTTACCGGTAGTTTGAAAAATAGAGGTATTTAAATCTAGCCATTTTTTTGCCAAGCGTTTAGCATCAGCTTGGTAACCATAATTCATCAATCCTTTAATAACTATCCATTGCTGATTAGCCCAGCCATTAGGATAATCCCATTGCTTGTATGCAGAGTTAGTATTTGGAATAGTAGTAGCCAATCCACCGACGTGTTCAAATTTGATAATATGTTTACGCATAGTTTCCGCTTGAATGGGAGTAGCTAACTTTGCCCATAAAGGATAAAAACCAGCTAATGACCAAAATGCACTTAGTTGTTTTGTGTAATAATTATAATCAAAAAAGAAGTTTTGTTTGTTATCCCACATTAATTCATTTATAGTTAGTTGTCTTTGTACGGCTGCTTGTGTAAAATAAACAGCCATTTTTTGTTCACCTAGTAAGTGATAAGTTTTTGCTAAATCTATTTCGTATTTATAAAGTAAACAATTTAAGTCAATCGGTAGATAATTTAAGCACTCATTATTAAAACGAGAGGTCATATCCCAACCGGATTCGTGTTCAGCGGTTAAATGTGTTAAATAGTGATCACAATAGCGTGACAATCCTTGATATACATTATGTATCACCGCTTCTTGTTTATCAGTGCCATTGTACATCCAATAATCAAAATATTCTCGAGTGGCGATATTAGCCACAGTTTTTAACCAAATATTATCGTTAGTGAGGTTAAAAATTTCCCACACCATGCTAGTAAGTAAAGGAGGTTGAGAAGTACCTGTATTATAAAAACGATTACGTTCTGGAATAATATGAAAACGATCAAATAAATGGCAAAGATTATCAACCATGTTTTTAGCTACGTTAATATATTTTGGATTTGTGACTAATCCTAAAATAATAAAATAACTATCCCAATAAAATTGATCATTTTGAAAAATTTTGTTACTAGGAGTTACAAAGGGATGCGGTAGACCAATAAAAATGCCTCGATCAGTTTGTATATTACTGATTAATTGAGGCCAGTAGTTATTGATATATTCAATACAGGATTGATAAGGATGATTCATAAAAAAATTAATCAATATTTTTTAATAATGCTAAAATGGATTGAGGACCAATTTTATTTGGAAAGGCAATATCACCAACAATAACAGTGCGTTGTTGGCGACGTTGTTGAAAAGTGTACCAGCCTTTTTTTTGAGCTGGTTGTAGTAAGCGGCTTATTTTTTTTAAAGCTTTATAAGTGGGCACGGGCAGGGTATTTGAAAATAAGTGAGTTGTTAAGTGTGAGCCGCCTACCAATAAAAAAGTTGTTTTTGCCCGTTGTCCGGCATAGAATCCCATATTAATATCACTCATGCTATCGCCAATAAACAATAGCTCAAAAGTTGTTTTTGAAATATTTAATGCAATGGCTAATTGATGAATAACTTGATCGGCGGCAGTTTGTTTATTAATGTTAGTTGGAATTAGATATAGTGAATAGTTGTTTTGTGTGATATTACTTTCTTCGATCCAATCTGGCTTACATTTAAAAATAGTTTGTTTTAGTAACCATTTTTTAAAGAGCTCCTTTGTTTTCCAAGAGGTGAATTGAATCTGTATTCGATATGACGGTGGGGCAATACTTGTTTTACCACAGGTGTAATTTTTTATGTTTTCTACAGGCAGGCAACTAGTTGCTGAATTTGGGAATATTTTATTAAATGTTTGAATAAGCTTAAAACAATAATTACGCCAAGCGGTTTCTGTACCAAAGCGTTTTAGTTGCTGTTGCCATATAGTATCGTATTGATAGCCGCCGTTTTTTTGCTGAACTAATAATTCTACCCCCGTTGTGGCCGCTATTATCAGTGGGTCAATCAGATCACTCATTATTGGGAGTTTTAAGGGATCGACAATAATTAATTTATTTTGGTTATTTTTTTTTAATTTTGCTTTTGGTCGATTTTTTACAGTAGGAGACGATTTTTTACGATTTTTCCAACTCATAACCAGTTCGACTGTACGTGATGTAATAAAACACAAAACATAACCTTTTTGCTCAATTAATTTACGAGCATTGTGTTGATCAGGAATATCACCAACCATTGTGGAATCTATATCAACAAATGCTAAACGTAATGGTAATTGATGTGTTTGTCGATAAAGCAACTTTTTGTAAGCATTACTTCTAGTATAAATATTTTGTGTTTGTTTCAGGTGTAGTTTTGATTTTTTCATAGTGTTGACCAATTAGTCAGTGGAGAAATTTTATTCCAGCCGGTTTTTTTATCTAGTACCAAACGACCCGTTAAACTAATGTGCTGGCCAACGGTTGGTAACACTTGTTTACGTGTGGCGGTAGAACAAGCGCTATTATTTTGATAACAGACCAGTTCAGCAATAATATAACCAAATTGTTGTTGTTTATTTACATCATTGAGTAAATATTGATCAGCTGTGTCAAGCTGGATAAAAATATAAGCATTGTCATCGTTCCGTATTCGTACATTCATTACAGTGCCTTTGGCAGTAACACAGGGTTGTAATACGGTTAAGCGTTTTGGAAATGGATTAACTAGTGTTGCTATTATTGTATCACAGGCTGTTGTTTTAACGGTTTGGTTAGAATTGGTGTTAACATTAATGTTGGTTTTAGTAGCTGATTTATTACCAGGTTGTCTAGAATAAATTAACCAACTCAAACTAGCGATAATTCCCAAAATAATCCCATAAATAAGAATTTTTCTTAGCATATTCACTATAGTAGCATAGTATCAATATTGCTAACACCCGGGTTTATCCCGGTGTGTTAGCAAAAATGGATGCTAAGAAAAATCATTCTGGATTATATGTTAAAATTATACTAGACTAGCTTAGTTAAAACTGCTAGTATGTAGCTAGTTAAATTAAACTAACTATTATCATAAATTTATGAAAAAAATATTTTCGTTTGTCTTATTTGCGGTATTGGGTGTATTTGGTTATGTCCAGGCCTCGCAAGCCGTTTCGGTAGAGCTTAATACAGCTACCAGTGTAACGGGGCTAGGTACCAGAGTAATTTCATTATATGTTAACGATACTAATTACGCGGTAGTCACTTCTGGTGATGTGTTAATTTATCAGTTATCTAACAGTGCCGCTCCGGTATTAGTTGGTTCTTATGCTACTCCTGGCACAGCTTATGATGTAACGGCCAGTGCTGATGGCCACTATCTTTATGTAGCGGATGGTTCTACCATCAGTACTACGCAAACTTGCCGAGTTGTTTTGGGACGTAACATTTGTACTGATAACGCACCAACGGCCGCTGGCCATGCTTTAGTGTTAGATATTTCTACTATTTCCGCCCCAACATTAACGGCAGATTACAGTTATAATTTAGGTAATTTTCAAGCGGTAGAATTGGTAGGCACAACACTATACGTTTCTGATATTGTGAACGGTATTCATGTAGTAGATGTAGCTACGCCTAGCGTGCCAAGCCAAGTTAATTTATTAACTACATATACTGGGGTAATGGATTTAGTAAGCAGTGCCGGATATTTATATGCATTATCTGCTACTACGACCAGTGTACTAGTATTTAATATTAGTTCTGTTACAGCTCCTACCCAAGTTGGTAGCGGAGCGGCTTCGGTGTTAGCTAATCGGTTACGTATTGACGATGGCACGTTATATATTGCTGACGGTGAAAATGGTTTGGTGATTTATAATGTTAATAATCCTGCCACTCCAACACTAGTTGGCGTGTATAATTCAACTGGTTTGGCTCGTGGAGTTACATTTGCTAATGGTATTGGTTATTTGGCTGATAGTTATGGTGGCGTAGTAGCCTTGAACATGAATAATGTTGGTAATGTTAGCGTGATAGCCACTTCTACAGCCACGGAATTAAATACAGCTAACGATGTTACATATGTAGGTAAATATGCTTACGTATTAACTAATACAGCTTTAAATCAAGTATATTTGAACTATGATTTTACGGTAGACGGTTCAGCCAATGGAGAAAAGGGCGATGTTACAGTATATGAAAGCGGAGCTTATTGGTCTACCATTCATGCTTATACCAATACGGTTGGCGCCCAAGCTAAACTTGGCGATGTGAATAATGATGGAATTATGGAAATTGTTACAGCGCCAAAAGGCAAAATGAAACAGCCAAAAGTACAAGTATATAATGCTGTAACTGGTACAATGTTAAGTAGTAAAAAACTAGACAGCAGTGAGGATAAAACCCAATTTATTATTGGTGTAGGCGATTACTATAATCCGGTATCTAAAGCAGAAATTGTGGCCGGTAGATTAATGGCTAGCGGTGATAACACAGCTTTAATGTTAACGGCTTATTTTGTAAAAGCAGATAACAGTATTAAGAAAAAAACTACTGTTACGGAAAATCCTACAGCAGCGTTGTTTTCAGAAGAAGGTTATAAAATTAAAATTAAATCGGATAAATCTTATCCAATTGTAGTACAGGCTAAAGAAACCACCGATGTAAAATCTAAATATAAAGTGGTAAAAAATAGTGATGGTAGTTTCAGTTTTGTAAAGAAAAGCTAAGTGACTGCCGCTACTACATTACAACTGATTGAGCAATATTTGCAGGAGCAAAAACAGCCCCCGTATCGTGTGAAACAGGTACGGGTGGCTTGGTTTAAGCAGCGCAACTGGGCAGAAGTTACTACTTTAGCTAAGCCATTGCGAGCTGATTTAGCCAAGCAATTTTCTTGGAGCTCGGTAACGGCTGGGCAACAAGTTACAGCTAGTGATGGTACGCGCAAAACGGTATTAATATTATCAGACAAGCTCTGTATTGAAACGGTGTTAATGCCAAACGCGCGTGATAAATATACAGCCTGTATTTCTTCGCAAGTAGGTTGTGCCATGGGTTGCACATTTTGCGCCACTGGTACCATGGGTTTAAAACGCAATTTAACGATTGATGAAATTGTGGATCAAGTACGCTATTGGCGAATGCAACAGTACGATGTATCGAATATTGTGATTATGGGCATGGGTGAGCCATTAGCTAATTATGATAACATCAAAGCCGCATTAACTAGTTTTATTAGCGATTTAGAAATTGGTGCTACTAGAATAGTATTATCCAGCGTTGGTTTACCGATTGGGTTAGAGCGTTTATTGCAAGACGCGGATTTTCCAGCGGTGCGACTAGCCTTATCATTACACGCCGGTACCGATGCTACGCGGGCTAAAATTATTCCGGCGCACCGCGGTAATTCTATTGGGCAACTACATGCTTGGGCTAAAGTTTATTTACAACAAAAAGGCAATCGCCGGCATCATCTTACGTTAGAATATGTTCTGCTTCATAACATCAATGATACTGTTAATGAAGCTAAAATGTTAGGCAAACAATGGAGTGATATTGCGCACAAAATAAAATTAAATTTAATTCCTTGGAATACAACTAACCGGCAGTTTCAGGCTAGTACCACACGGCAAATTGAACAATTTCGTAATATCGTAGAGCACTATGGTATTCAAACCACCGTGCGCTATTCCAAGGGCACTGATATTGCCGCGGCTTGTGGGCAATTAATAACTACCTCATCCCTGCCCTCCGGGCATCCCTTCTCCTAAACTTCCTACCTCTATCCCCGACCCTTTCCCCTAAACAGGGGAAAGGGAGTAATTCAATTAATTTTTCCCCCCTCTCCTATTAGGAGAGGGGGTTAGGGGGAGAGGTAGGCATTATATTTATGGATAATTTATTTAGTACTAATCTTAAAACTTCTCAGCCTTTAGCCGAACAATTACGCCCACAGGGGTTAAAAGATTTTGTTGGGCAAGAACAGCTAGTAGGCGCCAATGGCGTGATTCGAAAATTAATTGAGCAAGATAGGTTAGTGTCCATGATTTTTTGGGGGCCACCGGGTTCTGGAAAAACTACCCTAGCTAAAATTATTGCTGAACAAACCAAAGCTAAATTTATTACGTTATCGGCTGTATCAGCTGGTGTGAAAGAGTTAAGAGTTATTGTTGAACAAGCAAAAAATGATAAAGAATTACATCAACAACGCACGGTTGTGTTCATTGATGAAATTCATCGTTGGAACAAAGCCCAGCAGGATGTATTATTGCCTTATTTAGAGCAGGGAATTATAACATTGATTGGCGCTACCACGGAGAATCCATCCTTTGAATTAAATAATGCCTTGTTATCACGGTGTCAGGTGTTTGTGTTTGAAAAGTTATCTAATAACAACATAAAAAATATTATTGATCGTATTGGAGCACAATGTGTTGTGGGAACGCGATATATCGCGTTCCCACGGCCAGAGGTAATAGATTTAATTGTGAATGTATCCGATGGCGATGCGCGGGTAGCGTTAAATACTATTGAATTATTACAACAAACTTATACAGATTTATCTAAATTAACGGTAACTGATGTAAAAACCGTGTTAGAAAAAGTAGCGTTACGTTACGATCGAGCGGGAGAAGAACACTACAATATTATTTCAGCGTTACATAAAACCATGCGGGCTGGCGATGTAAACGCGGCGCTGTATTGGTGCGGGCGCATGTTGTTCGCGGGCGAAGATCCTTTATTTGTCATGCGGCGAGTGGTAGAATTTGCCGCGGAAGATATTGGTTTAGCCGATCCGCCAGCCCTACAAATTTGTATTGCGGCGTATCAATCGGCTCATTTTTTAGGCATGCCAGAAGGGCAGTACGCCATTTTTGAAGCCGTAGCCTATTGCGCTAAAGCGCCCAAATCACGCTCTGTTTATAACGCGGCGAAACTAGTTGAAAAAGATATTAAAGATACCCCAAATTCGCCAGTGCCAATGCACCTAAGAAACGCACCTACTAAATTGATGTCCGCCAAAGGCGGATCCGCCTTTGGCGGAAAACAAGTAGGTTACGGTAAAAATATTGGGCAGAGTAATTTGCCGGAGCACTTGCAGGATAAACAATATTTGAAATAAATAGAATCACAGATAATTCTGATGAATGCTGATGACACTGATAATACAAATTAAATTAATTAAATTTATCTGTGTAATCAGTATTTTGTCTGTGACATCTGTGATTCAATAATTTAATCTTCTATTCTCAATAGCTTACATTAAGAACACAAGAATGCGGCCAGAGGTGAGATCAACGAAGATCTTACACATGGATGGGCCGCTCATCCTTTCTTTCCTCCAAAAGGGCGTGGTGTCTCCTGAGGAGCGAATTGCTTACTCGCTGTCCCAGGCGTTTTGCGCCAATAAGGCGCATGCCTCACTGCTGTCCACTATGAATGTTTCGGGCAGCCAGCGGTAGTCATACGAGTCATCTTCATACATGTAGAAGGTTCCGCCGTCCTCATAAACGGCCACGGTGGCGAACGCCGTGACCATGTAGTTGGCAGAAGGGTATGTTTTATCGTCAAAACTGAGCTGCCCAACGTACTCGAGTAGCCACATCCCCTCATCATCGTGGTCATAGAGATTGATCGCGGCCACAAAAACACCAGAAACAGCCTCGGATTCATAGAAATAGCCCTGGTCGAAAAAGCCAGGATTTTCGTCTGAGTCGGCGAAGTAGAAGTTTGCCCGGAATGACGTTTCCGTCTCTCCCAGCTCATTCGAACCGGCAGGAATGCGAACGGCTATCGACACAGAGAAACCCGGGTTCAAACAAAATGCGGTGCTCAATCCCTGTGGGTAGTAGGAGGTTGTTTCGCCCTTCCCACTCTGTGCAAGTGGGTCGCTTGGAGTAGCAGCCGGAATCGGCGAGCTGTCAGATTCGACACAGTCCGACCCCCCGTTGTATAGGATGGTCCACTCGTCTACGGAGCCATCCCGTAGCTCGTCACAGGTCAGGGGACTATCGTCATCCTCCCCGTAAGAGCCACAGGCAGCCAGAATCAGTGCCGCACAACAATAAAACAGACGTTTCAACATTTTTTTTGCCCTCCTCAGGCAAATGAGAAGCAAGGGGTTGTTTGCGCAACTGGGTGATGTAAGACCCCTCTTCTCTAAAAGTTAAAGAACATTCATCTACCCAGGAGGTTGGTAATAACGTAAAATAGGTTATAAACAACCTTATGAGTATAAAGCAAACCAATATACCAGGAAGGATATTATTTGTCTAATCTTAGTTATGCACAGGCAATACTCACCAGCACCAACCCCTTTAACCGTTCATATGTTTTATATTCTGCCGGTAAATAATATTGTTCGTATTTTAATTTTACTTGGGCTAATTCTGTAGTAATATCTCCGCCTTTTAACGCCTCCAGCGTCCCGTTAGGTTTTAATAACGGCTGGCTCCATTTTACCAGATCTTTTAATGGTGCCACGGCGCGAACGGTAACGTGATCAAACTGGTGTTGGTAGTCAGGTGACTTTGATAGATCTTCCACGCGACTCCAAACGGCTTCTATATTTTGGAGAGCTAGTTTTTTAATAGTATCTTGTAAAAAAGTAACTTTTTTCTTAGTGGAATCTACTAAAATAAACTTACTGGTAGGGTAGAGAATAGCATTAATAATACCCGGAAATCCGCCACCACTGCCAATATCTAAAATGTGGTCTGGTTCATTAATTCTATTTAATATTTTATAAGCAAAACTTGGAGCCACATGATGCTCAATAATGTTATCGATATCTTTTCTTGAAACAAGATTAACAGTCTGGTTAGCGGTTTTGAGTAATTCAACAAATTCTAAAATCTGTTGCCATTGGGCAATAGTACAATTTTTTTGCAAGAGATCTTTTAAAGGCATAAATACTACCTCTCCCCATAACACCCTTCTCCAAATGCCTACCCCACCTCCCAGCCTCCTCCCCTATAAAGGGAGGAGGAGAAATTTTTCCCCCTCCCTCTTTATAGGAGGGAGGGGGTTAGGGGGAGGAAGGTAGAATTGAAAGGGGGTTGGGGGATAGAGGTAGGACGTTACTTCACCGCCTCAACTAATTTCTTGAACACTTCTGGATAATCCTTAGCCAGCGTGCTTAACGTTTTACGGTTCAGATCGATTTTTTTCTTTTTCAATTTATCAATAAATTGGCTATAAGATAAACCGTTTGGCCGTACAGCGGCGTTAATGGAAATATTCCAAATGCCACGTTGTTGGCGTTTTTTTAATTTACGACTAGTGTAAGCGTGCACGCCGGCTTTAGTAATAGCGGTGCGGGCTAGGCGCATTTTATTTTTTCGGCCTAAGCGAAAACCTTTAGCGCGTTTTAATAAATTTTTACGATGTTTTACATGAATGGTTCCTCGTTTAACTCTTGGCATACTTTAATATATTATTTATTTATAATTTAATTTGGGAGGGTCTAGTAATTAATTACACTACGGGTAGTGCGTTCGATGGTTTTGTGCACAGTGCGATTACTGCGTTTGTTACGTTTGGTTTTACTGCGTTGGCGAGCATTAAAATGATCTTGTCCGGCAGTGCGAATAATTAAAGTGTGATTTTTTCCACCGCTTACTTTAATACGCTTGCTAATAGTTTTTACAGTTTTAAGTTTCTTAGCCATAAATTAATGATACTATTTTTTAGGTGTTAATAACGATATAAATTTGCCGCCTTGGCGTTTAATAGGAGATTCTACTATGGCTACAGTGTCTAAAGATTTAATAAATTTATTTACTACTTCGGCGCCAATTTCTGGATGAGCTTTTTGGCGGCCGCGCAATAACAATTCTACCTGTACTTTATTGCCTTTGCTAAAGAATTTTTTGGCTTGTTCTACGCGCACAGCCGTATCATGTTCACTAATGGTAGTAGATAAGCGAATGCCTTTTACTTCAGTGGATTTTTGCTTGCTTTTTTGCCGTTGTTCTTTTTTACGATTTTCGTAACGCAGTTGGCCGTAATTAACAATTTTACAAACGGGCGGATTAGCAATCGGGGACACCTCAACTAAATCAAACCCTCGACTACGAGCCTCAATCAGTGCGGCACTGGCGGACATTACGCCAAGCAAGTCACCGATTTCGCTAATTACTCGAACTTGCGGAGCGCGAATTTGTTCATTCACGCGATAATGTTTTTTGGAAATACTTTTAAAAATTAATAATTAACTTAAATAGTGGACTTGTCCACCGAAGTCCCGAGTAATCGGGACGCAGGTGGAGATGGCGGGGTTTACACCCGCGTCT
Organism: Patescibacteria group bacterium; assembly: GCA_041660305.1. Lineage (GTDB taxonomy): Bacteria > Patescibacteriota > Patescibacteriia > UBA9570 > UBA9570 > JBAZWO01. The sequence continues at coordinate 70,253 of JBAZWO010000002.1, forward strand.
AATTCGATGCCACAATACTGTACTACTAGCTTAGAACGGATTTGTATTTAACTGTTGCTTAGTAACCGTTCCACATTACAACAGCGATCTAACTATAGGTTCACCCTACTGCGTTAGCTAAGTAGAATAGAGCTTGATAAAGTGACACCCAGGTCGTGACTATCAGGCGTCATCACGTTGGATGGTAACGGGAATTAAGCCGCTACGGGAGCAAAAGCTGGAACGCGTACAGCATTAATTAATGCCATAACGCCAGCTTTTACTTTATTTACTAAGTTTGCACTTAGAGTTTTTGAACAGATTTAAGTGATATTCAGCACTGCTAGCTAATATTGCTACAAACGATATTATAGAAGATAAACATCCCCTTTAGGCACCTCAGAAGCCCCCTAAATCCCCCTAAAGGGGGACTTAATTATACACCCCCTTTAGGGGGCTGGGGGGCTTGAGGTGGTTAAAGCGAACGTTTATCCTTTAATATTTTTGTCGAAGAGCTCGGGCGATACTGCGATCTACATCGCGTTTTTTCATTTTAGCGCGCTTGTCGGCGGCTTTTTTACCACGCGCCAACACCAGTTTTGCTTTTACAAAGCCCCTCGTAGTATACAAAGATTCTACCAATAATGTCAAGCCGGCCGTGTTTAATTTGCTAATTAGTTCGGTAATGATTTTGCGACGCAATAATAATTTACGATCATGAATGGGTTGATAACCGCGCTGATTATTCATTTGATAAGCATTAATTTGCGCGTTTTTTAGCCAAATTTCACCCCCTTGCACCGAGGCATACGCGCCAGTTAAATTTGCCATTCCACGCTTACAGGCCTTCACTTCAGCCCCGGTTAATATAATACCAGCCTCGTAATCTTCCAGGATTTCATAATCAAAATGTAAACGTTTGTTGGTAGTGAGTGTTGGCATAAAAAATATAGTATTACTATAGCATAATGCCTACCTCTCCCCCTAGCCCCCTCTCCTTAAAACTACCTTCCTCCCTAACCCTCCTTCCTCAAAGGCAGGAGGGAATAATTTCTTTAATTATCATTTCTTATCCCCCTCTCTCCTTAGAGGAGAGAGGGGGTTGGGGGGAGTGAGGTAGGTTGTTTAGGGGAAAGGGTTGGGGATAGAGGTAGGACGTTTAGAAGAAGGGGTCGGGGGATGAGGTCTAGGCTTGTTTTATTGTAGGTTTTATAATATAATTCGCTGCATGAAGCCGGTAATTATAGATAAAATTAATGAGGCGGTAAAAAAAATTATTCAAACGGGTACTTGGCCAAATATTAAATTACCTGCTTTTGAAGTGAATTATCCGGTTCAGCCAGAGCATGGTGACTACGCGGTTAACGTAGCTATGAAATTAGCTAAAGTGTTGCAACAAAATCCAATGGACATCGGAGAACTGATTAAAGAAAATTTGAATTTGGATGGCATTGAACGGGTGGAAGTAGTGCGGCCGGGCTTTATTAATATTTTTGTGAACACAACATTTTTAGCCGGCGGTGTGCGGTTAATTTTAGAACAACAAAATGATTACGGAAAAAATAATAGTGGTAATCATAAAAAATATTTAGTGGAATTTTTATCGGCTAACCCTACCGGGCCGTTACATTTAGGCAATGGCCGCGGTGGTTTTGGTGGCGATGTAATAGCGCGCGTGTTACGGGCCAGTGGTTACGATGTTATTTCGGAATATTATGTAAATGATTACGGCAATCAAACCAATATTTTAGCGGAATCAGTGATGCGCCGGTATTTGCAAAATCAAGGTATTAATGTCGATTATCCGGAAGAATTATATAAAGGGGATTATATTAAAGAGTTGGCTAAACAAGTAGTATTACCAGATGTAAAATTAGGCAATCAAGCGGCCATGTTAGCCATTAAAGCCAAAGTAAAAGACCAAGCAGTTCAGGCCATGATTAAACAGATTAAAGAATTAGTGACGCGTAAATTAAATATTCACTACGATGTGTGGAAATCAGAAAAAGCATTATATGAAAATGATGCGGTTAAAAAAACACTAGCTTGGCTAAAGGAGCGCGGATTAACGTTTGAGCAAGACGGCGCGGTGTGGTTTAATTCTAAAAAATTTGGTGATGATAAAGATAGGGTAATTGTAAAACAAACCGGCGAGACCACGTATTTATTTTCTGATATTTTATATTTAATCGATAAATTTGAACAGCGCAAAATTGATTATTGGGTGTGTTTGTTAGGCGCCGATCATCATGGTTATCAAGGGCGCATGGAAGCGGCGGTGGTGGCCATTGGTCATCGTAATAAAATGCAGATTATTTTTACACAGCTGGTGCGCTTAATGTTTAACGGCAAAGAGTTACGCATGTCGAAACGCCAAGGTACGTTTGTTACGCTAGAAGAATTAATAGAAGACGTGGGGTTAGATGTAGTGCGGTGGTTTTTCTTAATGCACGATACCAATACGCACATGGATTTTGATTTGAATTTAGCTAAAGAGCATTCCGATAAAAATCCGGTGTACTATGTGCAATACGCCCATGCCCGCATTTGCAGTATTTTAGCTAAAGTGCCAAAATTAGCTCCGGCTCCGTTGCAATTTACTAATTCATCTGAAGAGAGTTTGGCTAAGATATTATTGCGTTTACCAGAATTAGTAGAAGAAGTAAGCAAAACGTACCAGGTGCATAAATTGCCGCAATATGCCTTGGAAGTAGCGCGCGCCTTTCATTATTTTTATACGAAAAGCCGAGTGATTGAAGGGGAAACAGTTAATCGCACTCGGTTGCAACTAGTGCAAGCTACACAGCTTGTGTTAAAAAATACTTTACAATTAATGGGAATAAACGCACCAGAAAAAATGTGAGACCTCATCACCCCCTAACCCCCTCTTCCCCTGCAAAGGGAAGAGGGGGAAAATAAAAATTAATAATAATTAATTTCTCCCCCTTCTCCTGCAGGAGAAGGGGGTGGGGGGATGAGGTCTTAAGGAGGACATATGACACCAAGGAGGAAACCACAATTAAAAATTGGCATTGATTGCCGTACCATGCTTAATCCGGAACTAGGGGAACGGGCTGGCATTGGGCAATACACTTACCAATTAATAAAACACTTGTTAAAAATTGATAAGCGTAATAAATACGTGTTGTTTTACGATCACCGGGTAGGGGATATTAAAGAGTTTAAACGCAAACAAGTAGAACTGGTACGCTTGCCATTATCCGAGTATAAAAAATACCTGCCATTTGCTTATTCGCACATGGTAGTTAGCCGGGTATTTGAAAAGGCTAAACTAGACGTGTTACACGCGCCGGCCAATGTAATACCGTTACAATATAATAAACCCACCGTGTTAACCGTGCATGATTTGGCTATTTATGAACATCCGGAATGGTTTCCCTCTGGGCAAAAATTTTCTATTAAATGGTTAGTGCCCAGCAGTGTACGTAAAGCCAAACGTGTAATTGCCGTATCACACTCTACGGAAAAAGACATTATAAAACAATTTCAAATTCTGGCGGAAAAAATTTCGGTAATTCATGAAGGCGTGGCGGCGTTGCGGACGCCTAGTAAGTTAACGGCGCATCGGTTGTTAAAGCCGTATCATTTAGGCGAAAAATATTTAGTGTATATTGGCACCCTAGAACCACGCAAAAATATTAAAGGGATTATTGAAGCGTTCGATAGTTTGGCTTGCCAAAAACCGAAACGTTATAAAAATATTCAGCTTATTTTAGTGGGGCAAAAAGGGTATCAATTTGAAGAAACGTACAAAACGATTCAGCAAGCTAAATGCGGAAAAATTCGTTATATTGGCTATGTATCAGAAAATATTAAACACGCTTTGCTTAGCCAGGCGCTAGGTTTAGTGTTTCCGTCTTTGTACGAGGGTTTTGGGTTGCCAGTATTAGAGGCGATGCAGTTAGGCACACCGGTGATTACGTCTAGGTTGGCTTCGTTACCAGAGTTAGTAGGTAAGAGCGCGTTATTGGTGAACCCACATCATCCTACGGAATTATCATCCACTATTGATAAATTAGTTAGTAGCCAAGCTACCAGAACTAAACTGGCTAAATTAGGAAAATTACAAGCCAAACAATTTAGCTGGGAACAGTGCGCGCGCGAAACGCTGCGCGTGTACGAAAAGGTGGTTGCCTGATTGTTAACCCACCGGCTTAAAGCCGAGACCGTGCTTATCATGATGGTTGTGGCGCTGGGCTCGCCGGTACGAAGTCCATTGCCAGCAGGCAATAGACTATTACCAGCGAGATACTGGCCAGGAACGCGCATTCTTCTTTACGCATTCCTTCTCCTTTTCAACCTTGTTATGTTCCTCTACTTCCAGCTGGAGACACCAGTTTTATAAGAGGTCTTCCAAGGTTGGCTTACAGGTTATCTCTTAACCACTGTTTACCCTTTTATAAACAGTAGTAAAGAACAACAAATGTAACACATTAGAGCATATTTTACCACTAAAAAACGAAGATTATTCCAGCAACAAAAATCTGAAAAATAAATTAAGAAATGAAGGAAATGAACTGTACAAAAAAATCGTACAGTTGAAAATAGCCATATTTATTGTCTTAATAAGTTAGGTATGATAAGTTAAATATGTTTTAAATAGTATTAATTATTATAAATTCATGCCTCATCGTCTCGAAATTCAATTTAAGGATTATAAACAAGATACCCGCGCGCAGGTGCGGACGAAAAAAATTCAGCAGGATTTTTCTAAAGTGATCAAAGTTTATCAAGCTGATGCTTATACGTTAAGTAAAAATTTTCCGAAAAATAAGTTAATAAAAATTGCCGAAGCGTTAACTAATCCAGTGATTCAACATTATAGTATTGATAAAAATATCATGGCCGAAAAGTTTAGCTATGCCATTGAAATCGGTTTTTTGCCCGGGGTAACCGATAATACCGGCAAAACGGCGCAAGAAATTGTGGAAGACATGTTGAAAGTGAAATTTAAAGGAGAGGAGGCTGTGTACTTTTCACAGGTGAATTATATTGTGGGCAATATTAGCCAAGCTGAAGCAGAGGACATTGGCCAAAGTTTAGCCAATACTTTAATTCAACGGGTGCATATTAAAACTTATGCACAATTTAAAAAAGATCACGGCATGGATGTGATCGTGCCGAAAGTTAAATTACAGGCCAAACCAAAAGCCGATATTGTTAATTTAGATATAGCAGATGATGAATTGATAACCATTGGTAAAAGCGGCATAGCTAATGCCGATGGAACTAGGCGCGGACCATTAGCCTTGGATTTGCGAGCTATGAAAGCGATTCGGAGTTATTTTCAGAAGTTAAAACGCCAGCCCACTGATGCCGAAATAGAATCCATTGCCCAAACCTGGAGCGAACATTGCAAACACACTATTTTCGCTTCGGCCATTGATGAAATAAAAGATGGTTTATATAAGCATTATATTCAACGGGCTACGCAAGACATCAGAAAAAAACTGGGCAAGCAGGATTTTTGCGTATCGGTGTTTAAAGACAATTCCGGGGCGATTATTTTTGACGATAACTGGCTGATTACCGATAAAGTGGAAACGCATAATTCACCATCGGCTTTAGATCCGTACGGCGGCGCGATTACCGGCATAGTAGGAGTGAATCGCGATACGATTGGTTTTGGTCAAGCCGCTTTGCCGATAGCCAATCGTTACGGCTATTGTTTTGCCAATCCGTTTGATGAAGAGCCAATTTATAAAGATAAAGACAAGAAAAACAAAATGTTATCACCGCGCCGAATTTTAGAAGGCGTGGTAGCCGGTGTTAATGCTGGCGGCAACTGTTCCGGCATTCCCACCCCGCAGGGTTTTGTGTATTTTCATGATCGCTACAAAGGCAAACCGCTGGTGTTTGTTGGCACACTAGGTTTAATTCCTCGAAAAATAAAAGGTAAACCTAGCCATGTAAAAAAAGCCAATCCCGGTGATAATATAGTGATGATCGGTGGTAAAGTAGGAGCCGATGGAATTCATGGCGCTACATTTTCTTCGGAATCACTGTCATCGGGCAGCCCGGCTACGGCGGTGCAAATTGGCGATCCTTACACGCAGAAAAAATTGTCTGATGCGATTGTAAAAGAAGCGCGCGAGCAGAAATTATTTAGTTCAATAACCGATAACGGTGCCGGCGGTTTATCGTCATCGGTCGGTGAAATGGCTAAAGAAGCCGGCGGTTGCGAGGTGCAATTAGATAAAGTACCGCTGAAGTATCCTGGCTTGCAACCGTGGCAAATTTGGATTTCCGAATCGCAAGAACGCATGACCGTAGCCGTACCGGCCAAAAAGTTAAAGCAGTTCATGAATTTGATGGAGAGCAGAGGCGTAGGCGCTTGGGTGATTGGTAAATTTACCAATAGCAAGAAGTGCATTGTGAAATACGGTGCGCAAGCAGTGGTTGATTTAGCGATGGATTTTATGCACGATGGCAATCCAAAATATTCCCAAACCACTAATTGGCAAAAACTAGTAGTACAGCAACCAAAATTAAATAATAAATTAAATCATGCTAAAACATTTAACAAACTATTATCAAGTTTAAATAATGCTAGTTTTAGCTTTATTTCTTATCAGTATGATTATGAAGTTTTAGGCGGTTCTTGTGTAAAACCGTTGCAGGGCGTTGGTCAGGTTAATGCTGTAGCCGCAGTTACCAGGCCGGTGCTAAATTCCAAAAAAGGTGTGGTTACCTCGCAAGCGTTGTATCCAACTTATGCCGAATTGGATCCGTATAATATGGCCGCGGCGGCAGTTGATACAGCAATCAGAAACTGTATTGCAGTAGGAGGCACTTTAGACGAATTGGCTTTATTGGATAATTTCTGCTGGTGCTCGTCTACCGAACCAGAGCGTTTAGGGCAATTAAAAGAAGCGGTAAAAGCAGTGTATGATTACACGGTAGCTTTTGGTACGCCGTTAATTTCCGGCAAAGACAGTATGTTTAATGATTTTAAAGGCTTCGATAAAAATGGTCAGCCTATTAAAATTTCTGTGCCGCCTACTTTATTAATTTCTGCCACCGGTATTGTGCCGAATACCGACAAATGCATAACTTTGGATGCGAAAAATGTCGGCGATTTAGTTTATGTGTTAGGCGAAACGAAAAATGAATTAGGTGGCAGTGAATTTTTGGCTAGCTTAAAAATAACCGGCGGAACAGTGCCGGCCGTTAATGCCAAAATAGCAAGTAAATTATATCGCAGTTTAGAAACAGCTATTAAAAAAGAATTAGTAGCTTCGGCTTATAGTATCGGTTGGGGTGGCTTGGCCATGGCACTAGCTAAAACTGCTATTGGCGGCAGGTTGGGCATGGAGATTGATCTAGCTAAAGTAAAAAGCACTAATGATGTAAATCAAGATGCCATAGCGCTATATTCAGAAACCCAAAGCCGGTTAGTGGTAACGGTTAATCCTAAATACAAAACCGCTTTTGAAAAAATATTGGCTGGGCAGGCAGTAGCTTTAGTTGGCCAGGTGGTAGATAAAAAATTTATGATAAAAGGGTTGAATCATAAAATCATTATTAATGTTACTGTGGCTGAATTGGAGAAAACGTATAAGAAAACATTTAAAAATTTCTAATTATGAAACCTAAAATATTAATACTAAGTGGCTATGGCTTAAATCGTGAATCAGATGCCGAATATGCCTGGCGGCAAGCGGGGGCAGATCCGGAAATTGTGCATATTAATGATTTGATTGCCGGCCGAAAAAAAATAAAAAATTATCAAGTTTTTATGATTCCCGGCGGTTTTTCTTACGCTGACGAAACCGGTTCTGGCAATGCCTTAGCTAACAAAATAAAATATAATCTGGGTGATCAAATTATAAAATTTATTTCAGACGGAAAATTAGTTTTGGGTGTGTGCAACGGTTTTCAGGTGCTGGTTAATCTAGGTTTATTGCCTGGTATTAATGAGGATTATGAAAGCAGGCGAGTGGCTTTGCAATATAATGCTTCGGCCAGATTGCAGTGCCGCTGGGTGCATATCAAAAATTATTCTAAAAAATGCGTGTTTACCAAAAATTTAAACGATTTAATTTATTGTCCGGTAGCGCACGGCGAGGGCAACTTTTATACGGATGATAAAACCCTGCAAGAGCTTTATGACAATGACCAAATTGTATTTAAATTTGTTGATGCTAATGGTAAGCCAGCTAACGGTAAATTTCCGGTTAATCCAAACGGCGCTTTACAAGACATTACCGGTATTTGCGACGCTACTGGCCGAGTACTAGGCATGATGCCGCATGCCGAGGATGCCGTGAATTATACCAATCGGTTAGATTGGACCAAATTAAAAACGCAAAGAAACTTTAATAAACAAGACATTGCTGGATTAAAAATTTACCAGAATGCGGTAAGGTATTTTAAATAAAATTCCGGCCTTTCCCCCTAGCCCCCTTTCTACCTCTCCCTGTCCTTCCTGCCTGTCCGGCAGGCAGGCGGACATCCCTCTCCTATTAGGAGAGGGAAAGAGGGAGAGGTAGAATTATAGGCAAAGGGGAGAAATAATTATTATGCAACCATTATATAATAAAAATAAGGGCGTAATGAATGTAGCCGGCTTCATGTCTGGCTCTGGCACAAATTTGCGGAAAATTATTGAGCATGAAAAAAATACTCAACCCAATTATCATGTGACAGTAATATTTTCAGATTGTCCAGATAGTAACGCTGAAAAAATCGGTAAAGATTATAATATTCCAGTGATTATTCATGATAAGAAAGTATATTATGCTAAGCGTAATAAGCCTTTACGTGATTTAGCGGTACGGGCAGAATTTGATAGTGAAACTGTGCAAGTTTTAAAGCCATATAATATTTCTTGCGTGGCGTATGCTGGTTATATGAGCATAGTTACCAAGCCGTTAATTAAGGCCTTTATTGGCGTGAATGTACATCCAGCGGATTTATCGATCATGGAACATGGTAAACGAAAATATACTGGTGCGCATGTAGTACGCGATGCCATATTAGCCGGCGCTACCGAAATTCGCGCTACCACACATTTGGTAGAAGAAATAGTAGATGACGGCAGAATATTAATGATTTCAGCGCCGGTTATTATTCCGCCGGGTACAACAACAGATCAGGCCGAGTCATATCAAAATAAATTAAAAGAAACAGGCGATTGGATAATTTTTCCAAAAACGTTAGAATACATTTCAGAGGGTAGATTTTCTCAAGACGAAACGGGAAAATTATACTTTGATGAAAAGATAATTTTTGATGGTGTACGATTATAACTCACTTACTTTCACAATCGTGTAACCAGAGTGTTCGATGACGTTAATGATGTTATCAAGCGCGGCGGCGGTGGCATTTGAAGAACAATGCGCTAAAATTACACCGCCATCATGCAGATTGTACAACGCTCCATTAGTTACAGCTTGAATATTATTACGGTTTTGACCGGTATCACCAGTGGAGGCGGTCCATGGCCAATAACGGTAACCTAAGCTAGTCACCACTTGATCGGTGAAGACATTATGGCTACCATAAGGGTAGCGAAAATTTGGCCAGGGATTTACACCAAAGCGGTTCATTAATAACTCGGCGGCAGTAATTTCGTTACGCATTTGTGTAGCAGTTAAACTAGTAAAAGCGGGATGATTATAACTATGATTACCAATTTCATGGCCGTCATTAATCAGTTGTTGAAATTCACTAGGATGTTTTTCAATCCAATCTCCCAGCATAAAAAATGTCACCTGTAAATTATGCGCTTTTAAAGTAGCTAAAATACGATTAAACGATCCTTGTGGTGAGCTGTAACCGTCATCAAATGTTAAAGCAATTTTTGGTCCGGTAATATAACGTTTCGGACTAGGGGCAACTGTGACAATAAAATTATTTATTTTTGGAATGAAACTAACTGTAGTTTTTCCGTGAAATGATTCATCGTAGCCAAAAAAACTGCCAATCATTTTTCCTGTCTGATAAAACACACGAACATTAGCGCCGCTATTACTGCCAGGGGCTGTTATAATTTTATCAGCTTGATGTTTTTTTTCTAAAATACTAACATTTACGCCGCCAAACATAGTATCTGGATAAGCTTTAAAGGTAGCTAAAACTTTTTTTAGCTGGGCACCATATATTTTTAACCAAGCCTGAGCTTTAGTGGCTTGGCCAACTATCAGTTCATTATTAGTATCATTGTTTATGTCACCAACAGCTACTGTTACACCACCGTGGTAATCTGCTGGAAACGGAAACAGTGTTTGCCCAGTCCAGTGGCCAGCTTGATCAAATACTCGTACCTGCGGGCCACCACCAACTCCGGCTCCGGTAATAATTTCAGCTTTACCATCGTTATTTAAATCGCCAGTTGTCACAAAAGCGCCGCCCTGAAATGTTTCTGAATAAGCTAAAAAGTTAGCCAGTAATTTTGGTTTATTATTTTTTAATGAATATATTTTTAACCAAGCTTGTCCGGCTGAAGCCTGGGCGGCGATTAATTCTGGAATATTATCACCATTAACATCACCGGTCGCTAAATTTACTCCACCGCGAAAATCTTCCGAAAAAGCCAACCAGCCAGGAAATAATAATTGTCCAGCCAAAGTAAACACTTTAATTTGCGGTTCACCATTACTTTGCGGAGCAGTAATAATTTCTATTTTACCATCATTATCTATATCGGCCGCTACGGCGTTAACACCAAAAGGCGCCGTTTTATCATAGGCGTAAAATGATTCTATCAACTGGTATTGATCATTAAACAGGCTAACCAATGGTCCGGGAGCCTGGATTGCTTTACTAAATTTAGGGACAGCTAAACAAGCTAATACTAAAACAATTTTAATGATTTTTTTCCTCCCCATACTAACTTCATCTTAGCACAATCTTAACACAATGTTGACTAATCACCCAAAACCTTTATAGTACCTTCATATGTGTGGAATAATTGGCTACATTGGAAAACAACAGGCGGTGCCTATTATTATGGAGGGTTTAAAACGCATGGAGTACCGCGGGTATGATTCGGCAGGTCTGGCGGTGATTTGTAGTGATAAAGTACATTTATGTAAAAAGGCCGGCAAGTTAGAAAAATTACAGGAAGAAATCAAGAAATTTGATTTAAATAGTACCGCTGGAATAGGCCATACTCGTTGGGCAACGCATGGCGAACCAAACGACATTAATGCGCACCCGCATCGTGATTGCAACGAGGAAATTTATATTAATCATAATGGGATTATTGAGAATTATTTAGATCTAAAAGCTGGTTTAGAAAAAAAAGGTCATACTTTTTATTCTAAAACTGATACCGAAGTGTTAGCACATTTAATCGAGGAGTATCATAAAACCGTGGATTTTGAAACGGCGTTTATTGCGGCATTGAACGATGTAGTAGGTACTTATGGTATTGTGGCGATATCCAGCAAAGAACCGAATAAAATGATGGCGGCGCGATTAGGTAGCCCGCTTATTTTAGGTATTGTGGATAATAAAGAATGTATTATTGCTTCTGATGTTTCCGCAATTATGCGGTATACGCGCGAAGTAGTTTATTTAGAAGATGGAGAAATTTGCGTGCTTACACCGAATGGTTACACAATTAAAGATTTAAAATCCCAAGTGATTAACAAAAAAATTGAACGAATTGATTGGGATATTAGCAAAGCGCAAAAACAAGGCTATCCTCACTTCATGTTAAAGGAAATCATGGAACAGCCGGAAATTGTAGTAAATTGTTTGCGTGGTCGATTAAATGCTGAAGAGGGGTTAGCACACATGCGCGGTTTTTTTGAACACGCCGAGCGTTTAAAACAAGTGAACCGTATAGTAATTGTAGCGATGGGTACAGCGCTGTATGCTGGTATGGTGGGGGAATACATGATTGAAGAATATGCCGGCATTCCTGTTGAAGTAGAATCGGCCGCGGAGTTTCGCTATCGTAAACCAATTATTAACGATCGTACGGCGGTAATAGTAATTTCCCAAAGCGGAGAAACGCTGGACACACTAGCGGCCTTACGGGAAGCAAAATTAAAAGGCGCTTTAACGTTAGGCATTGTAAATGTAGTAGGTAGTACTATTGCGCGTGAAGTGCATGCCGGCGCTTATTCACATGCGGGGCCAGAAATTGGCGTGGCCTCTACTAAGGCGTTTATTTCACAGTTAACCGCTTTAGCCTTAGTGACTATTTTTCTTGGTCGGCAGCGTAACATGAGCATTACCATGGGTCAACGCATTGCTAAAGAATTAACGGAATTACCAGAAAAAATTCAAACAATTTTAGATCAAAAAGATGTTATCAAATTAATCGCTAAGAAATATGCTCAATATAAAGATTTTTTCTTTTTAGGCCGAAAATATAATTTTCCAATTGCGTTTGAGGGAGCCTTAAAATTAAAAGAAATTTCTTATATTCACGCCGAGGGTTATGGTGCCGGCGATTTAAAACACGGGCCAATTGCCTTAATTGAGCCAAGTTTTCCAGCGGTTATGTTAGTGCCACAAGATAGTGTTTACGAAAAAACCTTTAGCAATATTCAAGAAGTTAAAGCCCGGAAAGGCAAAGTATTGGCCATTGCTACCTTGGGTGATGAAAAAGTAACACAAGTAGCGGATGATGTTATTTTCGTACCAAAAACTTTAGAAATGCTTACGCCGTTATTAACGGTGATCCCCTTACAATTATTTGCTTATTATATTGCGGTGGAATTAGGCCGCGATGTGGATCAGCCGCGTAATCTTGCCAAATCGGTTACGGTAGAGTAGAATTATTTTATTGAGCGCTCACTACTTATGATGGTGTAGGGCTTTTTTATTTGTGAAATTACATCGGGCACAATTATTATTTTGGAGTAGTATATTTTTTTTAGCCGGCATAGCGGAGTGGTCTTTTATTTTGATTATTTTTGGCAGTATTATTTTATTAATTTGGTATTGGTTGATTGAACATATTAAATTTAGCAGTACGATGTTATTAATGGGGTTTGTGCTGTTTAGTTGGTGGGGTGGGCAGTATCGGTTTCAGCATTATTTACCAAATACCAAACAAATACCTTATGATACAAACATTGAATTTAGTGGCCTGGTTATAAAACCGCCAAATACCGATGGAGCGAATCAGAAATTATATATTAGCAGTAATAAATTTCCTGGTTACGTTTATATTAAAACGTTTCCGTATCCGGAATATCATTATGGAGATTTTCTTACTGTGCGTTGTAAGCTAATGCAGCCTAAACCATTTACTACATTCGCGTTTGATAAATATTTGGCGCGTTATGGAGTATTGTCTATCTGTCAGCAAGCGAAAATTAATCTTAATCAAACCAATCAAGGCAATTGGTTAATGCGAACATTGTATAATATTCGCACGGTATTACGACAACGGGTGCGATTACTTTGGCCAGAACCAGCGGCCGGTTTAATTTTAGGTATTGTGTTAGGTGTGCAAGATGATTTATTTGCCGATATTTCGGCCAATTTTCGCACTACCGGCACAGTACATATTTTAGTAGTATCTGGTATGCACGTAGTAATTATCGCGCAGGTATTAACTAAAGTATTCAGCAAAGTATTGTCTCGAAAAAAAGTATTTATAGTGATTGTATTAGTATTAAGCGCTTTTTCGGTTATTACCGGGTTGGCCGCTTCAGTCATTCGAGCTAGTTTTATGGGTGTATTGCCGTTACTAGCTACTATTGTAGGTAGAAAACGTACTCTACATTATAGTTTGGCACTAGTGGCGGCAATTATCGTGCTGTATAATCCATATATTTTAAAATATGATGTTGGGTTTCAATTATCGTTTTTAGCTACCTTAGGCATTATTTATTTACAGCCATTAACGCAGCGGTGGTGTAAGTGGTTACCAAGTTTATTTGAAATTAAAGAAACGCTTACTACTACGTTAGCGGCTATGCTTACTACCACGCCACTGATTATTTCAGTATTCGGTACATTTTCGTTAGTGGCGCCAGTGGCGAATCTAATTGTAGTGCCAGTATCTAATATTATTTTGTTCGCAGGCGTTGGCATTCTTGGTGTTAGCATCATCTCAATAAATTTGACAGAATATTTAGCTTATATTTTGTGGTTAATTATTAAAGTTACGTTATACATTGTAGCTTGGTTAGCTAATTTACCACTTGCTTTAATACAAAATATTGTGGTACCAAATTGGGTAATTATTTTTAGTTTTTGTTTAATTATTATTTATATCATATGGAACATAAAAAAATCATCAAATACAGCATTGTCTTAGGCATTATTATTACAAGTAGCTTTGTTGCCAAGTGGTATTGGCAACAAAGTACAGCGGAGTATGCTACGGTAGCGGTGTTAGATGTTGGTCAGGGCGATGCTATTTATATTCGCAGCGTTTCTGGCCAAGATATTTTAATTGATGGTGGTCCAGATCGGAAAGTATTAGAACAACTCGGTAAACAAATGCCATTTTGGGATAGAACCATTGAATTAATGGTATTAACACATCCGCACGCGGATCATATTAACGGCTTAATTACATTGTTTGATTATTATCAAGTTAAACAAGTGTTATTAACGAAGCTTAATCGCGAACACGATCCTACTTATCAAGCATTTCTCACCCAGATTAAAAAACAGGCTAGCCAGGTTCAGTACGCGCAAGCCAATGATATTATTCAGCTTGGTAATAATGAACAATTAAATATTATTTATCCGTTTGCTAATACACTATTAGACAACATAGAAAATCTTAACGATACCTCAATTATTTTAGATTATCAATTTGGTGAGCATAATATATTATTAACCGGCGATGCTAGTGTAGAGCTAGAACAACAGTTAATTAATAATCAAAAATTATTTGATATAGACATATTAAAAGTCGGTCATCATGGCAGCAAATATTCATCGAGTGAAGCTTTTTTACAAGCAATAAAGCCAGAATTAGCCGTGCTATCGGTTGGAACGGGTAATAGTTTTGGACATCCAGCGCCAGAAGCGCTCCAGCGGTTAAAAAACAGTGAAATTTTAAGGACGGATCAGTTAGGGGATATTGTGTTTCATGTTACAACAGCAGACATTGACCTAATTCGTTAATTTAGTCTACAATAATAACTGTGTTTTTATAATTATTTATTTTTTTACTATGGGCATAAAAAATACGCGTAAATTATTTACTTCGGAATCGGTTACCGAAGGGCATCCAGATAAAATTTGTGATCAAGTGGCCGATGCGGTGCTAGATGCCGTATTAACCGATGATCCAAACAGCGCTTGCTGTTGTGAGGTATTTACCACTACCGGTATGGTGTTGGTTGGTGGAGAAATTACTACCAAAACTTATGTAGACGTGCAAACTATTGTACGGAATGTGTTAAAAGATATTGGTTATAATAACGCCGATTATGGTATTGATTATAAAAGCTGTGCGGTAATTAATGTGATTCATGAACAAAGCGGTGATATCGCGCAAGGTGAAAATCCGAAAAAAGCGTTACACAAAGCGCAAGGCGCTGGCGATCAAGGTATGATGGTGGGTTTTGCTTGCACAGAAACGCCAGAGCTAATGCCGTTGCCAATTATGATGGCGCACGGTATTACCAGACGCTTAGCCGAAGTGAGAAAAAAGAAAATTATTCCTTATTTACGACCCGATGGTAAGGCTCAAGTAACAGTGGTGTATGAAAACGATAAACCAGTTGGCATTGATACGGTTGTAGTAGCCGCTCAGCATAATGATGATGTACCATATAAAAAAATTCGCGCCGATATTATTAAGCACGTTATTAACCCAGTGTGTGGAAAGTTATTGAATAAAAAAGCTAAGATTTATATTAACGAAACTGGTAAATTTGTTACTGGCGGCCCACAAGGGGATACTGGAGTAACTGGCCGTAAAATTATTGTAGATACCTATGGCGGCATGGCGCGGCATGGTGGTGGGGCGTTTTCTGGAAAAGTGCCGAATAAGCAAGATAGAAGCGGCGCTTATATGGCTAGATATATTGCTAAAAATGTAGTAGCGGCTGGGTTAGCCGATAAATGTGAGCTGCAGTTAGCTTACGCTATTGGCTATCCAGAGCCAGTATCAATTCATGTGAGTACGTTTGGTACTGGAAAAGTAGCCGAAGAAGCTATCGAACAAGCCATTAGACAAGTATTTGATATGACGCCAGCGGGAATTATTACTACGTTAAATTTAAAACGGCCAATTTATCGTCAAACCGCTTCTTATGGCCATTTTGGTCGTAGTGATGTGAAGTTGCCTTGGGAACAGACTGATAAGGTAAAAGAATTACGAGTAGCGGTAAAATAATCCTACCTCGCCCTGTCCTTCGGACATCCCTCTCCTATTAGGAGAGGGAAAGAGGGAGAGGTAGAATTTATGAATAAATTTAAAATGAAATATCTCATATCAGGCTCAGTGGCCTATGATCGGATAATGGATTTTCCGGGAAAATTTTCGGATCATATTTTGCCACACAAAATTCATCAAATTAACGTTAGCTTTGGTTTAAGTACGCTGAATGTAAATTATGGTGGTACGGCTGGTAACATTGCTTATAATTTAGCGTTGTTAGGCGAAAAACCTTATATTATTTCGCAAGTGGGTAATGATTTTAAAGAGTACCAGACTTGGCTATTAAAGCACAAAATAAATTTAAGTTGTGTTAGAAAAATTACAGGTACAACTTGTCCAACGGCGCATATTATTACCGATCAGAGCGATAACCAAATCACCGGTTTTTATTTTGGTGCCATGCAGTGGCCAGCTACGCAAGATAAACAAATTGTTCAAAAATTAAAACGTGTCTCTGCAACCATCGGTTTAATTGCCGCCGGCAATGTTGATGACATGATATATTTGGCAAAAATATACAAACAGCAACATGTGAAATATATTTTTGATCCTGGTCAGCAAACAATTTGGTTAACGTCCGTGCAATTAAAAGCCATTTTAAATGGTGCACATGGTTTAATTGTGAATGATTATGAATTGGCGTTAATTCAAAAAAAATTAAATGTTTCACTAGCTAAATTAATAAAACAGTTACCGTATTTAATTGTTACGTTAGGTGAAAAAGGGGCAATGTGGTATGTGTCTGGAAAAAAGTTTAACCTGCCGGTAGCCAAACCAAATAAAGTATTGGATCCTACCGGAGCTGGCGATGCTTATCGAGCCGGTGTTCTATTGGGCTTAACCCGTAATTGGGATATTCAAACTACTGGTCAAGTATCAGCCTTGTGTGCTACATATGCCATAGAACACTACGGTACGCAACAACAGGCTTATTCAGTTAATCAATTTAAGAAAAGATATTATCAAGTTTTTAGAAAAAAATTAATTATTTAATCAAACTCTTCTCATTTAATCTTGTCTAACTTTTTTCCCTCTCCTTAGAGGAGAGGGATGTCCGAAGGACAGGGTGAGGTAGTATATATTTATGCCAAAACAATACGACATCAAAGACATAAAATTAGCCGACAAAGGCAAGCAACGCATTGAGTGGGCCGATCACGATATGCCGGTTTTACAAATCATTAAAGACCGGTTTAAAAAACAACAGCCATTAAAAGGTTATAAAATGGCCGCTTGTTTACATGTTACCGCTGAAACGGCGAATTTAATGCGCACGTTAAAAGCCGGTGGTGCTGATTTAGTATTATGTGCGTCTAATCCGTTATCTACCCAAGATGATGTAGCGGCCGCGTTAGTAAAACATTATGATATTCCAGTTTTTGCTATTACTGGTGCTGATAATAAAACATATTATCAGCATATTCGCAGCGCGATTGCTCATAAGCCAAATGTAACCATGGATGATGGTGCCGATTTAGTATCAGAAATCTTGAAAAATTATCCAGAACTGCATAATAAAGTAGTGGCTTCCATGGAAGAAACCACCACTGGCGTAATTCGTTTACGAGCCATGGAACAAGATGGAATTTTAAAATTTCCGGTTGTGGCCGTTAATGATGCTCAATGTAAGCACTTTTTTGATAATCGTTATGGCACTGGTCAATCTACTATCGACGGTATTATCCGCGCGACAGATGTATTGCTAGCTGGTAAAAATTTCGTAGTAGCCGGTTACGGCTGGTGTGGCCGTGGTTTAGCCGATCGGGCGCGCGGCATGGGCGCTAACGTAATTGTTACCGAAATCGATCCGGTACGTGCTTTAGAAGCAGTGATGGATGGATTTAGAGTAATGCCTATGCAGGAAGCTGCAAAAATTGGTGATATTTTTTGCACGGTAACTGGCAATATTAATGTGCTAGATGCCAAACATTTTAAAGTCATGAAAACCGGCGTGTTAATTTCCAATTCCGGGCACTTTAACGTGGAAATAAATTTAACAGCCTTAAAAAAATTGAGTAAATCTGTAAAACGCGTGCGCGAGTTTGTAGAAGCTTACACATTAAAATCTGGCCGAGTAGTGAACGTGTTAGGCGAAGGCAGGTTAATTAATTTAGCCGCCGCTGAAGGCCATCCGGCTTCAGTCATGGACATGAGTTTTGCGGTACAAGCTTCAACTACCGAATGGGCGATTAAGAACCAAAATAAATTACAGGCCAAAGTGTATAACGTACCGTCTAATATTGATGATATTGTGTCTCGTTTAAAATTAAAAGCCATGGGCGTAGCTTTAGAACAACTAACACCAGAACAAAAGAAGTACTTAGCTTCTTGGGAAATGGGCACTTGACGTACATACACCATGGTGTATACTTATACTATATGATGCAGCGCACCCAAATTTACTTACCAACCAGTCAATTAAAACTATTACAAAAAATAGCTAATGTTCAATCTACTACCGTGTCTGAATTGGTTCGCGGTAGTATTAAACGCTGTTTTGTAAAACCTCAACCAATCCAACGACACGAATCTTTATTAGAAGCAGGTAAACGAATTAGTAGTATGTGGCAGGGTGGACCGTCCGACTTAGCTAGTAATCTAGATGAGTATTTGTATGGCGGTAAGCAATGATCGTTATTTCGCTGACGCAAATTATTTTGTAGCTTTATTTAATCCAACAGATGCTTCGCATGCAGCTGCTTTGGAGGTTGCTGAAGATGTGAATAATAGAGATATTCATTTAGTGATATCTAGTTTTATTTTTACTGAAATTGTCACTGTTTTATCTTTAAGAGCCGGTCGAAAAGTAGGTATTGAAGCTGGTCGATGTTTGTTAAATGATAATAATATAGAAAACATCCATATTGATAAGTTTCTACAAGAACAAAGTTGGGAAATATTTCAAGCCACCGAACATAAAAATATAAGTTTTATAGATTGTAGTAGTGTAGCAATTATGCAAACAGAAAATATTTCTACTGCCTTAACCTTCGATACCACCGATTTCAAAAAACTACAAAAACAGTATCGGTTTTCATTGTATCCGATTGTTTAAAATTAAAAAATAGTATATAATTTTAGTACTTTTAACTAGTTTAATGTTTGTATTTATGTTAGTACCCGGAAAATTATTATTAGAACACGCTTTAGCTAATCATTACGCGGTGGGCGCGTTCAATGCCAATAACATGGAGCAGGTGCAGGCCATTATGGATGCGGCTGCCGAAACGCAATCGCCAGTGTTTATTCAGGTATCACGTGGGGCTTTAAAATATTCGCGCATGATATATTTACGTAATATTATTCAAGCGGCGGCTGAAGAGCATCCAGAAATACCATTAGTAATGCATCTGGATCACGGCAATAGTTTAGAAACCGTAAAGCAGGCGATTGCTTTGGGTTTTACTTCAGTAATGATCGATGGTTCACTTGATGAAACCGGTAAAATACCATTATCATTTGTGGATAACATTAAAGTAACTAAAGCAGTATTGGATTACGCGCGTCCATTAGGAGTAAGTGTAGAAGCCGAGCTTGGCACCTTAGGCGGCATTGAAGACGGCGTTGGTTCCGGACAAGTGCATGTAACCGATCCAGCCCAAGTAGTGGAATTTATTAAGCAGGTACCAGTGGATTCTCTAGCTATTGCCATTGGCACCTCGCATGGTGCCTTTAAATTTAAAGAAAAGTGCACATTGGCATTAGATGTATTAAAAGACATTCATCAAAAAGTGCCAAACTTACCATTAGTGATGCATGGTTCATCTTCGGTGCCGGCAGAATTAGTCGCTCAAGTAAATAAATATGGTGGTAAAATGCCTAATGCCAGAGGTGTAGATATTGAACAACTAAAACAAACCCCACAATATGGTGTTACAAAAATTAATGTAGATACCGATGGTCGCATTGCCATTACCGCCGCCATTCGCAAATTTCTAGTTGAACATCCAGAAAAATTTGATCCACGAGAATACATGACTCCAGCTCGTGATGCCTTGAAAGAGGTAGTTAAAGCCAGAATGATTGCTTTTGGGGCAGCGGGTCAGGCTAAATACCTCACCCCTAACCCCTCTCCTAAATAGGAGAGGGGAAAAATGTAATATAAAAAATTATGAATATTAAAAAACATCAATCTACAATTATATTAATTAGTACCGTTATTTTGGTAATAGCTGGTATTGCCGGTTTAATTATATGGTCGGTTAAACAGGGGAATAGTGTTAACGGTATTGTAAATCCAAACGATCCGGTATTAGGTAAAGATACGGCCAAAGTAAAAATAGTAGAGTATTCCGATTTTCAATGTCCGGCGTGTATGAAAATGTATAATTTTTTGAAACAGGCCGAAACGGAATTTGGCGATGATTTATCTATTCAATTTAAAGATTTTCCATTAACTTCATTGCATCCTAATGCCATGATTTCAGCCGAAGCCGCCCAGTGCGCTTTTCAGCAAAACAAATTTTGGGAATATTACAACACACTCTATGATCGTCAAACTACTTGGTCACCAGAACGCGATCCAAGTAACTTATTAAAGAATTATGCTCAAGAACTTGGTTTAAATACAGCACAGTTTAATCAGTGTTTAGATAATCACGAACAACAAGCTACGGTAAAAGCCGATATGAAAATAGCTACTGATTTAGGCATTAATCAAACACCAACTTTATATATTAATGACAAAGAATATAGCGGCGTAAGTACGTATGAGAGTTTAGCCAAGGAGATTAAGGCGCAGTTGGAAAAATAGTCAATTAGTGATATAGTATTATAGCTTTTTATTATTAACGGTATTTTTATGAATCTACAAATATCAGGTAAAAATTTGGAATTAACCGCGGCGTTAAGAGAATATATTGAAAAAAAAATGGCTTCGTTAAGTAAATATAACGAGCATATCATGGATGGAAAAGTTACCTTAGAACCAGCCCGCGAGGGTCATGCCGAAGCGTTTCGCGTTACGGCTCGTTTGCATTTACAACACGATGATGTATTTACCGAAGAAACTAGAGTTAATGCTTATGAAGCGATTGATGTGGTGCATAATGAACTAGAGCGGCAATTACACGATGTAAAATCTAAATACGAAGCCTTGCAGCGTAAAGCGGGTGTTACGAAACGAAATTTAAAATCAATATGAACTGGTTTAGTAATATTTTCGGTGATTTTAGCGCGCAAGAAATCAAAAAAATCAAACCAATTGTGGAGCAGATTAATGCTCTAGAACCACAGTGGCAGAAATTAACCGATGAACAGTTAAAACACAAAACGGTTGAGTTTAAAGACCAATTACAAAACGGCCAAACGCTTGATGATATTTTACTAGAAGCGTTTGCCACAGTGCGCGAAGCTTCGCGTCGGGTGTTAGGTCAGCGGCATTTTGATGTACAGCTGATGGGCGGTGTGGTATTACATCAGGGCAGAATAGCGGAAATGAGAACCGGCGAAGGGAAAACTTTAACCGCTACCTTACCGGTTTATTTAAACGCTTTAACTGGCAAAGGCGTACATGTAGTTACGGTGAATGATTATTTAGCTCGGCGTGATGTGGATTGGATGGGTAGATTATATTATTGGCTTGGCTTAACAGTTGGTTGTATTCAAAACCAATTAGTTACTTATATTTTTGAGCCAGATTATCAAAATGCCAAGACGCAAGATATTGCGTCTGCTACGGCGGCAGCATCGTTCAAAATAGATATGGCCAATTTGCGGCCAGTAGAGCGTCGCGCTGCGTATCAAACCGACATTGTCTACGGCACCAATAACGAATTTGGTTTCGATTATTTGCGTGATAACATGGTGCAAGAAGGTACTCAACGCACGCAACGCGGTTTACATTACGGCATCGTAGACGAAGTAGATAGTATTTTAATCGACGAAGCCAGAACGCCATTAATTATCTCGGGTCAGGCCGAAGCGGCTACCGATCAATATTATCGTTTCGCGCAATTAGTGGCGCGTTTACAAGCCAATACCGATTATAACATCGATGAAAAAATGCGCGCGGCTACGCTTACGGAAGAGGGCATTGTAAAGATGGAAAACTGGCTAGGCTTAAAAAATATTTATGAAGCCGGCGGCGTTACAATTGTGCATCACATTGAGCAGGCGTTAAAAGCGTACACGTTATTTAAACGTGATAAAGATTATGTGGTAAAAGACGGTGAAGTAATTATTGTGGATGAATTTACCGGCCGGATGTTACCGGGCAGGCGTTACAGTGAAGGCTTGCATCAAGCCATTGAAGCTAAAGAGAATTTAGAAATTAAGCATGAATCCAGAACGTTAGCTACTATTACGTTTCAAAATTTATTTCGGTTGTATGCTAAATTAGCGGGCATGACCGGTACCGCTGAAACGGAAAAAGAGGAATTTTATAAAATTTATAAATTAGATGTAGTAGTCGTGCCAACGCATCGGGTTATGATTCGTAAAGATGCGCCAGATTCTGTGTATCGCACGGAACAGGGTAAGTATCAAGCGGTAGTTGAAAAAATAAAAGAATTTCACACTAAAGGCAATCCCATATTAGTAGGTACTATTTCCATTGCAAAAAATGAATTGCTAGCTGGCTTATTAGAGCGAGCCGGTATTCCACACCAAGTATTAAACGCTAAACAGCATGAACGTGAAGCGGAAATTATTGCTCAAGCCGGTAAAAAAGGTGCGGTTACGATTGCCACCAACATGGCCGGTAGAGGCGTAGATATTATTTTAGGGGGAAATCCACCTGATGCCAAAGAAGCCGATGAGGTGCGCGCGTTAGGCGGTTTAGTAGTATTTGGTACCGAGCGGCATGAAGCACGCCGGATTGATAATCAGTTACGCGGCCGATCCGGTCGGCAAGGCGATCCTGGTTGGTCACAGTTTTTTGTGTCTATGGAAGATGATTTAATGCGTATTTTCGCTACCGATCGAGTAAAAAGCATTATGAAAGCATTAAATTGGCCGGAAGACATGCCTATAGAAAATAAAATTGTCAGCCGCTCCATTGAAACTGCGCAAAAGCGTGTGGAAGGACACAATTTTGATATTCGCGAACACATTGTAAAATACGACGATGTGATGAATCGTCATCGCGAAATTATTTATAAAAAACGTAACGAAATATTAGCAGCCGAACCAGAACAAGTGCGTAAGATTATCTTAGAATTAGTGGAAGCTGAAATTGAACATGTAGTATCGTTTCATACGAATATCGATAACGAGCAACAGTGGAATATTAAAGAAATTTACGAAACATTAAATTCCATTTTTCCAGTAGTCGAAGCCGAACGCAAAGCCTTGGCCGATTTGCAAACCACAGCCGGTGATCGTTTGCAAGACGCACGTGCTCGCACAGCCATAGTAGAGTATCTCATTACTTTAGCTAAACAGCGCTACGATACGATGATTAAAAAAGTAGATAACGCCACTTTGGTATTTCAAGTAGAAAAAGGGTTTTATTTACGGGCTATCGATACGTTATGGATGGAACATCTCGATCAAATGGCGTATTTACGCGATGGCATTGGTTTACGTGGTTACGGCCAACGTGATCCGTTAGTGGAATACAAGCGCGAGGCTTACGGTATGTTCACGGAATTAATTGCTAATATTCAAAAACAAGTAGTGTACAATATCTACAAAATGGCCGATGTGTACGCCATTGCGCCTACTGCCTTAAAACGTACTGCGCCCCAACAACAATTACACGGCGCCAAAAAAGATAACACCACCGAACCAGCCGTGTTATCTACCAAAGACCGCTCCGCCGACGGCACCAAAATCGGCCGCAACGATCCCTGCCATTGCGGATCGGGGAAAAAGTATAAGAAGTGTCATGGGAAGTAAAGCATAGAATCACAGATTACACTGATGAAATGCTGATGACACAGATAAATACCAGGTAAATTTATTTAAACAACACTTCAAGAAGTATCATGGAAAACAAAAGCTTATTATGAAGTACAAAATATTTTGGGCAATTTTTGCTACTATATTATTAATAGAATCAATTATCATTAGTTGTTATTTTGTTGATAATGATTTAAAAAAAACTACTCTTATGGAACGTAATATAGTGTTAATGGAAACTACACAACAGAAGAATGATCAAATTGAAGAAATGAGAAAACAATGCAGTAATGAGTTAATGGATGCGTTCAAAAAAATTACCAATACTTCTGATAGTCATTGGGATTCTGACGAAATGCAAACTATTCCAGTGTTTTATAAAATGTGTCTATGGAAAAAAGGTTTAGCAGAATAATATATAATAAACAAACAAAAAACAGCAATTAATTAATCGTTGCTGTTCTTTGTTATGGTGTTATTTATAATTTTTTATAGTTATTCTTCTATCTGTGTTTTTATCATTTTCCAACCGTCAGTGCATTTTTTAGAAACATCATCATAACCAGTTGCAACATGGTCTGATAGTTCATAGCCAACCTTTTCAATATAAGGTGTAGCAATATTATCTACAAAACGTTCAACATCAGTAAGATTTAATTTTGTATCATCGTATACTATTCTTAATAGAAAATTTCCATCTTGTTCTTGAGTAATAAATATTTCATTTATTTCTTGAGGAGAAACTTCATATAATTGTCGTACTAATTCAGACTGACCTTCAAACAATTCATTTTTTGCATCAAGGCTTTCAGTCTGGGTAGCAGTGCCTGTTTCTAATGATTTTTTGAAAGCATTTACTTTTTTTATATCTCTTGGTCTTAATAATTCTTCCATTCTAGGCATAATAGTAAAATTAATTATTTGTTAGTATATAAATTGTAGTCTAAAATTAGCTATTTGTCAACCAAACATAAAAATAAATGTGTAAACTATTTAAATTCTTCCCATTTAAATAGCACTTCAAGAAGTGTCATGGGAAGTAGAATATAGAATCACAGATTACACTGATGTGATACTGATGACACAGATAAATACCAGGTAAATTTATTTAAAGTTATACCGATGAAGGTGGGAAATGGTCAGTGACTGCCGATGAAAATGGACAGCATGTAAATACTACTGAATAAATCAGCGTTATCCTTAGTGAACGACCGTTATTGACAAAACGGCTATTTTAGACTATGGTGGCACCACACAGATAAGGAAATTAGCTTCTCTATAGCTTATCCCAGCTACCATGTTTATAACAACAATAACAAGCAGTTGTAAATAAAGTAGTTGGGTATAGCTTATAGAAGCTATACCGAGAGTGGGTTTCGAGTGGGATACTAACTCGAAATAAAGTTGACGGATCAATCTATCGATTCGTCAAAAGTTGCAGGATCAATCTATCGATCCCCCAATACCACAATCTCCTTATCTGTTTTTCTTTTGTATAAATTTATCCATTAAAATAGCACTTCAAGTAGCGCCAAGAAGCTTGACATTCGTCTAAGAATCGTCTAAAATACGTCTATAAATTATAGATGTATGTTTGAACCAAAATACACAATTACTAATAAATTGTTGGCTAATGTTAAACAAATTGGCCAAATTGTTAGTGGTTTAAACGAGCGGCGTTTTCCGCAAGTTGTGTTGTTTGAAATGGAGCGTATAGCGCGTGAGGTTTCGGCGCATGCTTCAACGAGCATAGAAGGCAATCCTTTACCGTTAACGGACGTAAAGCGTTTGTTGAAACAATCTCCGGCACATATTCGTGACACTGAGCGGGAAGTGCTAAATTATAACGAAGCCTTATTAGCTTTAAAAAAACAAGTTGATGCCGGAGTGAAAAATTTAGAAAAAGATCATATTCTATTCATTCATCGTTTAGTGACAAAAAATTTATTAGCCAATTTCAACTCTGGTTTTTTGCGCACTGCGCCGGTATTTGTAAATGATCCAAAATTAAAACAAACGGTTTATTGGCCACCAGATGCAGTGGACGTGCCAACCTTACTTAATGATTTATTACTGTTTGCAAATACTCAAAAAAATAATATCGATGCTTTGTTATTAGCTGGAATTTTTCACAAACAATTTGTGTTGATTCACCCGTTTATGGACGGTAATGGCAGAACGGTACGTTTAGCCACCAAGTTATTGTTAGCCGGTTTGGGTTTGGACACATTTCATTTGTTTAGTTTCGAACGATATTATAACGCGAATGTTACCAAATATTTTGCTACAGTCGGTGAGCGAGGTAATTATTATGATTTAGCAGTGGATTTTACCGTTTGGTTAGAATATTTTACCGATGGTATTATTGATGAATTATTACGGGTAAAAGGGGAATTAGAAAAATTTTCACAGGCGCCGGCGGCGGGCTTAAAAGATTATCATCATTTGATTTTAAATTATTTACATGAGCACGGTTCTATCAATGATGCTATTTATACTACATTAGTATCGCGTGCCAAACCAACGCGAGCACTAGATTTTCGTTATTTACTAGACCAAGGCTTAATTGAAAGACATAATAAAGGCAAGGCCAGTTATTATTGTTTGAAAGAAGCAAAATGATGCTATGGTGTTTTTATATAGTAATCATCTTTAAAACCTGCTATAATACCATTAGCTAATATTATTAAATAAGCTTTTAAATTTTAAATATATATGCGCAAACAATTACAAGCCTTAGTGAATAATGAATTAGGCATGAGCCTATCGGTAAAAATTATGGTGGGTTTTGCCGGAGCGGTGGTAGCGGTATTTTTATTAGGAGTGATTGTGTATTTTGTAAAGAGCTAAGCAGCTATTTTGCTATCTCGCTAACTCCCTTTTTCTCACGGTTGTGATAGAAGGGAGTTTTGTTTAAAGATAATTATTCCCCATCTCCTTTGAGGAGAGGGGGTTAGGGGGTGAGGTAGTATTTTTATTATTGCAAAACATTTTTGACAATACGTCTACTTTGTGCTAAAATTAAAATGAGCTCAAAAAATTAGGGCTTAAAAATAAAAAAGTAAAAACAAAAATATATATGATTTTATCATCTAAGATAAGGGCAATAGTTAGTGTATCGACTATTGTTTTTTGTTTAAATGTTACTAGTTCAGTAGCTCTGGCCACTACGTATTATCGAGCGCCAGAGGTGCGGGTGTATAAAAAAGTTAATTCAGCGTATCAGGTAAATAAGCAATTTAATGCTTATGCGGCAGATTATACCGGCGGTGGTACGGTAGCGCTAGGCGATTTAGGCGGGGATAATATTAGCGAGGTTATTACGGCCTCTGGTCCTGATGCTAATCCGCAGGTAAAAGTTTATCGAGCAGACGGTTCTTTGATTACGCAGTTTTATGCGTACCGTCCTAGCATGCATGCCGGTGTAAACGTAGCTACCGGTGATGTGAACGGCGATAAAAAAGACGAAATTATTACTGGCCCACAACAAGGTGGTGGGCCACAAGTACGAGTGTTTGATCCAACTGGTCGGGTTACGTCTACAGCCGGTTTTTATGCTTACGATGTTAATTTTCGTGGCGGAGTAAATGTGGCGGCTGGTGATTTAAATTGCGATGGCCAAGCCGAAATTGTAACCGGTAATGGTATAGACGGCACACCACATGTGCGAGTGTTTTCTGGAAATGGCACCTGGACCGGTTGGGACGTACAGCCGTTCGCGGAAAATAATAGAGGCGGCGTTAGCGTAGCGGTTGGTAATGTAGACGGTGGTTGTGCAGCAGAAATTATTACGGCCGTGCAAGCTAATAATCAAAGCTGGGTAAAAGTGTATAAATATAATTTAGATAAAACGGTGTTAGGCGAATGGAAAGCGTTTCCCGATGATGTAAAAGGGGGTATTAATATTGCCGCCGGCGATGTAGATAACGACAACATGGCTGAAGTGATCGTTGGTATCAATGGTCGAGGTGGATCGCAAGTTAAACTATTTGAAGCTTATGGTAAAGAGCTAGATGGTAGCTTTTTTGCCTACGAAGCAGATTTTCATGGTGGTATTCACATAGCCGTTGGTAAAACGGCCGCTGGCCAGGTAATTGTTACCATACCGAATCGGTTAAAACCAGATGGTAGAACCGATGTAGAACGTTATGTGCGGGTAGATTTAAGCGAGCAGAGAATGTATGCTTATGAAAAGGGGTTTATCGTAAATTCATTTTTAATTTCTAGTGGTACTTACATTCATCCGTCTCCACAAGGCGAGTTTCATATTATTCGCAAATTATATAGCCATTTATATGCTGGACCAGATTATTATCTGCCAAATACTTTATATAACTTAGAATTTAAACGAGGCTATTATTTACATGGGGCTTATTGGCATAATAATTTTGGACATCCCATGAGCCATGGTTGTATTAATATTCATTATACCAATGCTAAATGGTTATTCGATTGGATGCAAACAGGGGATTTAACGGTGATTGAAAGATAGGTAGTTGTTAATTGCACAAAATAATCTTTGTGTTATAATAGCAACATGAAAAAATATATTATTATCGCTTTGGTTAGCTTATTTGCTCCCATGGCGGTGTTTGCGGTGGATAGCATGGAGCCGCAAGTAAAAATTTTTAACGATCAGCTGAAAGAAACCAAATCATTTTTGGCGCTAGATGGTAAAAATGATAACGGCCTGGATGTGTCCGTAGCCGATGTAGATGGTGATAATAAAGCGGAAATTATTATTGGCGCTGGGCGAGGCAGTGCGCCGCTAGTACAGGTATTTAAGGCTGATGGTACAAAAATTAGCGAGTTTTACGCGTATGATAAAAGCTTATTAAGCGGTGTGCATGTAGCGGCCGGGGATTTTAACCGCGATCATAAAGCAGAAATTGTTACCACACCCGATTATGGCGGTGGTCCACAAGTAAAAATATTCGATCAAGCTGGTAACCAAAAATTTACGCCCGGGTTCTTTGCCTTTGACGAAGGTTTTCGTGGCGGCGCTGATATAACGGTAGGTGATTTTAATGGTGATCGATCTATGGATATTGCCGTAGCGGCTGGTCCTGGTGGCGAGCCACACGTACGAATATTTAATAAAAAAGGAGAGTTTTTAGGCACAGAATTTCGGCCGTTTGCCGCCGATAATAAAGGTGGTGTGGTATTGGCCACAGCCAATGTAGATGGCGGTCGCGATCGTGAATTAGTAATGGCTATTCATTCTGGTGGCGAAGACTGGGTAAAAGTTTATAAAAACAATGGCCAGATATTAGGTGAGTGGAAAGCGTTTAACGGTTTGTATACCGGTTTAAATGTTGGTGCTGGTGATATCGATGATAATGGTTTAGATGAAGTAGTGGTAACGCCACGACAAGACGCTGGCGCACAACTAATGTTCTATAAAGGCCATGGTAAATATTTAAAAAACTTTTTCGCTTATAATGAAGATTTTCGTGGAGGAGTAAATGTGGCTAGTGGTGATTTAAATGGTGATGGCAAAGATGACTGGGTAACCGTGCCAGGTAAAAATCGAGCCCAAGGGCGGTCTGATTTAGTGCGTTATATTGATGTAAATTTAACTCAACAAACTACCCGAGTGTATGAATATGGTGAGTTAGTACATGAGTTTTTAATTTCTTCCGGTATTCCCAAATATCCTTCACCGGTTGGTAATTTTTCGGTGTTACAAAAATCTTATATTAAAGATTATGTGCATAGTTATGGTACTAATCATCCAGATAATTATGCGTTATATAATGTAAAATGGAACATGCGTTTCAATGGGCCTTATTTTTTACACTACGCGTATTGGCATAATAATTTTGGGCATCGCATGAGCCATGGTTGTATTAACATTAACGCCGCCAATGCCGAATGGCTATATAACTGGTCTAAAGTAGGCGATCCGGTTATTGTACATTATTAACATTAACATGAAGTATTATTTTTTAGTTTTAGTGTTTAGTGTTATTACTCTGGCTTGGCCAGCAAGCACGTGGGCTGAAAATATACCAGCTATGAATGCGGTAGTTTTACTGTATCAGAATGAGCAGGAAACCAGTAAACATAATTATTTATTTACTATTTCTGGTGATGACACTATTTACCCATGCGCGGCGAATCAGTGCGATATGGCTAAATGGACTGCAGTAACAACGGTGAACATGACTATTTATGTATTGCCAGCTGGTTTTAATCGAGTAGCTAGTATGGTTGATCAATTAGTGTTGCGTGAATATACCCAAGCTGCTGAACGTACATATCAGTTAAATAATTTTAATATAGTAGGCAGTAGTACTGGTGGTGGACGAGCCTATCAAACAGTTGCATTACAAGCTGATGGTTCTTATCAAATATCAGCAAATAATTATGTTAAGCCAGATGTAAAAGAACAGCGTAATACTAATAAAATCACTACAGAAGATAGCGCTAGTTTTTCAGTACAACAAGTAGCGGCTCTTATAGGAGGCGTATTATTGGTTTTAGCTGTAGGAGTGGGTTTGTGGCGTTTTTATAAGTATTGGCGGTTGCGTTATTAATCAATTTACTTTATACTAGTTCGAGTTTATGACGATGCGTAAAAAATTATGGTTAACACTAGCAGGAATTATTGTGTTAGTAGGGTTAGCGGCGGTAGTAGATTATCCAAAGGGGCCAAATATTACTTGGCAAGGTAAATTAGTACGTGAATTAAAAGTACAGCTTGGGTTAGATTTACAAGGTGGTACGTCTTTGGTATATCAAGCCGACACCGCACAAGTTACGCCTGGTGAAGAAGCCGAAGCCATGGCCGGCGTGCGCGATGTTTTAGAAAACCGTATCAATGCTTTTGGAGTATCAGAACCAATTATTCAAACAAATCAAGTATCTGGTAACTGGCGCGTGTTAGTGGAATTACCTGGTGTAACCGATTTAAATGAAGCAATCAAACAAATTGGTGAAACACCATTATTAGAATTTAAAGTAGAAGGAGATCAACAGACATTAAGTGAGGAGCAATTAAAGATTGTACAGCAATTAAACGATCAAACTAAACAGCAAGCGCAAGATGTATTAGAACAATTAAAACAAGACGGTGATTTTTCAGCTTTGGCTAAAGCCAAAAGCCAAGATGAAGCCACCGCTAGTACCGGCGGAGAAGTTGATTATGTAGATAAAGCCACGCTACCTCAATCATTAGCCGATGCGGTTGCTAATAATGAAAACGAATTAAATAAAGTGTTGCCAGATTTAATCGAAACAGACACTGATTATCAAGTTGTTAAAGTGGTCGATCGAAAAGATGATAATCAAGTAAAATATGCGCATATTGTGTTCAAAAAAATACCGGCTACGCCAGATATTTTTGGGCCAAATTATGTGAATACGCAGTTAACCGGCAAACAGCTAGCTAAGGCTATGTTGCAATTTGATTCTACTACCAATGCGCCGGTAGTAGCTTTAACTTTTAATGATGAAGGGGCGAAATTATTTGAACAGATTACTAAAGAAAATATTAATAAAACAGTAGCGATTTATTTGGATGGTGAAGCTATTAGTACGCCAGTGGTTAATGAGGCTATTACTGGTGGTCAAGCAGTGATTTCTGGCAAATTTACCTTAGATGAAGCTAAACAATTAGTGCGTCGTTTAAATGCTGGAGCATTACCAGTAAAAATTACGTTAGTTAATCAGCGTAATGTAGGTCCAACCTTAGGTGTAGAAGCCTTACAGCGCAGTGTGTTGGCCGGTATTATTGCCATGTTAGTATTAGGTGTTTTTATGATAGCGTATTATCGTTTTCCCGGTTTAATTGCCATGATTGCTTTAAGTATGTACGGTTTAATGTTGTTAGCGATATTTAAATTGTGGCCGGTAACATTAACGTTATCTGGTATTGCCGGATTTATTTTATCGCTTGGTATGGCCGTAGATGCTAACGTGTTAATTTTTGAACGTCTCAAAGAAGAATTACGGAGTGGCAAAAACCTACAAAGTGCTATTGATGAAGGGTTTAAACGAGCCTGGTTGTCTATTCGTGATTCTAATGTATCTTCTTTAATTACCTGTATGATTTTAAGTTGGTTTGGTACCGCTATGATAAAAGGTTTTGCTATTACGTTAGCTTTAGGTATTATTTTAAGTTTATTTTCTGCCATTACTATTACTAGAACATTATTAAAAATATTGGCCGTGAAAAATATCCGATGGTATGGCGTTAACAGAAAAGACTATGTTTAATATATTAGGAACTAGAAAAATTTGGTATGCTGTTTCAACTATATTAATTATTACTAGTGTAATAATGATGGTGGTTTATGGTTTTAAATTAGGGATTGATTTTACCGGTGGTTCATTATTACAAGTGCATTATAATACTACTCGGCCAGATACTACTACGATTGTTAATCAATTAACGTCACTAAATTTAGGGGAAATTATTGTGCAACTATCTGGAGATAGTGCCGTAGTTATTAAAACAGCTTTTTTAGACAATGAAAAACGGCAGCAGGTGTTACAAGCACTTGGTAGTGATGTGGTAGAGGATAGTTTTGAATCGATTGGGCCAACAGTAGGAGAGGAGTTGCGTACTAAGGCGGTACAAGCAGTTATTTTAGTGGTAGTGTTTATTATTATATATATTGCTTGGGCGTTTCGTGGTGTGTCTAAGGGTCCAGTACCTTCATGGGCATACGGAGTATCTGCTTTTATTGCGTTATTACATGATATTACCATACCGTTAGGCGTGTTTGCTGTGTTAGGCCATTATCAAGGTGTAGAAATTAATGTAATGTTTATTACGGCATTGTTAACTATTTTAGGTTTTTCGGTACATGATACTATAGTAGTGTTCGATAGAATCAGAGAAAATTTAAAACGTAGCAGTCAACCGACTTTTGCTGGGATAATTAATGAGAGTATTAATAATACTATGATGCGATCATTAAATACTTCAATGACCGTGTTATTAGTGTTAACAGCAATGTTTTTATTTGGTGGAGAGGCCACTAAATATTTTATTTTAGCTCTAATGATTGGGGTTGTGGTAGGAACTTATTCCTCAATATTTATTGCCAGCCCATTATTGCTTATTTGGGAAAGGCTATTGCATAGAAGATAATACTACCTCTATCCCCAGCCCTTTCCCCTAACCAGGGGAAAGGGAGAAATTCTCCTCCTCTCCTCAAAGGAGAGGAGGCCGGGAGGAGAGGTATTTGACAGTTTGTAAAGTAAATGCTATACTATTAGCGTATATAAATGAGTAATTTTATGCGTTTATGAGTAAAGCAAATAATTCAGTCAATAACCATTCAATTTTAGATAAGATTATTGCTAGTAAAGAAGATCAGGAAAAGCAAGAATTTGCTCCTGACGAAATTATTAGCCAATTATTACGTAATATTACGCCAAAAGAGGCGGATGTTTTGGTACGACGACATGGTTTAAAAGGTTCAAAAAAAGAAACTTTAGAGGCCATTGGTCAGGCTTACCATGTTACCAGAGAACGAGTACGACAAATAGAAAATTTAGCCATCAAGAAAATTAAGCAGAATTTAAAGCATTTAGAATTAATTCGGCCAATTGAGCACGTGCTTACCACGGTATTGGATGAACACGGTGGCATGATGAGCGAAACGCATTTATTAGAAGAATTATTTGCGCTCAATCCAACTTTTAATAATAAACCATCGGTATTATTTTTATTATCTGAATTAGCTGAAGCTAGATTTGATAAAGTAGAGGCTAATGAGCATTTTGTCCGTTCATGGAAAATTAAAACAGCTGATTTAGATTTTGTAATGACTGCTATTAACATGTTAGCTGAAGTAATTACTAATCATGGTACACCAATGGAATTGGCACATATTTTAGAACGTTTACAAAGCCATAATTTTTATCAGGCGCAAGCTCAGCGTATTAATCATAAAGTAGTGGTGGCTTATTTGGAAGTTAGCCGAAAAATTGAAAAGAACCCATTTGGTGAATACGGTTTAACGCATTGGGGCAGTATTATACCTAAACGTATGAATGATAAAATTTTTCTAGTATTAAAAAAAGCTGAAAAACCCATGCATTTTGTGGATATCGCTAAGAATATTACGGAAATTTTTAAAAAAGAAGCCTATCCACCAACCGTGCATAACGAATTAATTTTAAATGATAATTATGTGTTAGTGGGGCGCGGTATTTATGCGTTAACCGAATGGGGTTATCAACGCGGTGTGGTGGCTGATGTGATTGCACAAATACTTAAAGAATACGGTAAACCGATGAAACGTGAAGATATTGTAGCTAGGTTAATGAAGCAACGATTAGTGAAACGGAATACTATTCATTTAGCTTTAACGGATAAAAAACGTTTTCAACGTTTACCAGATGGCCGCTATACTGTAAAATAAAGGCTATAAAAAAAACTTAGCCATGAATCCGATATTGTATGAAATAATTACTGCTGGTGGATCTAATCCGTTTAAAGCGGGTTGGTATATTTTTAAGTATGGTGGGGGCTTGGTTTTTATTCCATTAATGATGCGGCTGGCTTGGAAGGGTTGGATTTTTTGGATTCAAGAAAAATTTAAGCATCATATACCGCATACCCTGTATCGTGTTGAGGTGCCGCAAAATAATGAGCAAAGTATGAAAGCCGTAGAGCAAATTTTTGCGCAGATTTACGGCACTTATAATGTGCCCGATTGGTGGGAACGCTGGTGGCAAGGTTTTGTGCAAGAGGAATTTGCCCTAGAAATTGTTAGTGATGATGGCTACATTACTTATTACGTTCGAACCCCTACGTATTATAAAGAAATTATGCAAGCCGCTTTTTATTCACATTATCCAGACGCTATCCTAACGGAAGTAGAAGATTATGCTAAAGACATTACTGTAGAGATGATTAATAAGGAAGAGTTGAAGGTATGGGGATCTGAAATGAAATTAGAAAAAGATGATGTTCATCCTATTAAACCCTATCCTGCTTTTGAACACACCTTAACTCAAAAAGCCATTGATCCATTGGCTAACATGTTAGAGTTTATGAGTTGTATGCAACCAGGCGAACGGTTGTGGTATCAAATTTTAGTTCAGCCGGTAGATTTAGGCCATTTGAAACATCGAGCTGAAGAAGCTATTAACGCTATTGTAGAGCCCGGTAAACATACACATAGTGATCCGCTGTTTATTCATAGTTTATTTGAATGGTTAAATAAAATAGTGGATGTGTTTCATGAAGCAATCTGGCCTGGAGATTATGCTAGTGCTGCCCACGCTGAAGCAACTG
This sequence comes from Patescibacteria group bacterium, assembly GCA_041660305.1. Lineage (GTDB taxonomy): Bacteria > Patescibacteriota > Patescibacteriia > UBA9570 > UBA9570 > JBAZWO01. The sequence continues at coordinate 105,667 of JBAZWO010000002.1, forward strand.
GTCTGGAAGAGCGGCAACGTTTAACAACTCCGGAACGAGAATATGTAGAAGAAGTAGATAAAAAAGCTTCCCGCTGGCCATTTCACACTAAAATACGTTTTATGTATTTTGCCGCTCCAAAAATTTGGGATGGCAAGAAAGCCCGCCGTGGTATGTTGGGTGGTTTGCGTTTGTATCGTTTTATTAATGCTTTTGTGGAAGGAGCCTTAACCAGAACAGATTGGGGTTGTTTGCCGTTTCGGTATGTATTTCCAGAGAAACGCTTGATTGGACGAGCGCGGCGCATGTTTTGGGCCTATCGATCTCGTGATATGGAAAGAGGTGAACACGAGGGTTTTGTTTTGTCTACGGAAGAAATTACCGCGTTGTTTCACTTTCCAACGATTGATGTGCGTGCCCCATTTGTGGCTAAAGCGACAGCTCGTGGGGTGGAGCCACCTACGCAATTACGTCATACTCAAGAAACGATTGATTCTAAAACTAATATTTCTGTCACTTTAGAAAATGAAGTAATGCCAATTTCGGCCAATACGCCAGTAAAAAAAATAATCGAGCCGGAAAAAAACGTGCCGGTAATTCCAATTGAAACAGAAAAAGCAGAACCATTACCACCTAGTAATTTACCATTTGTTGATTAAACTACTATTTTTATGAGTGAACAAGTAAAAGAATCTATCATTGCCTTTGCAGAAACTCGGTTTCGTAATCAACACCGCCGCTTTGGTATTAAATTAGATGATCGGCGGCGGCACATGTATCTAGTTGGTAAAACCGGTATGGGTAAATCTACTTTACTAGAAAACATGATTATTGCTGATATGCGGGCTGGTCACGGTTTAGCGGTAGTGGATCCACACGGAGATTTGGCCGAAAAGATATTAAATTTTGTACCCAACGACCGAATTAACGATGTAATTTACTTTAATCCAGCGGATACTAAATATCCGGTGGCATTTAATATTTTGGAAAGCGTTGGCCCAGATTATAAGCATTTGATAGCTTATGGATTAGTAGGAGTATTTAAAAAAATCTGGGCGGATTCTTGGGGGCCACGGATGGAGTACATTATGACTAATACAATCTTAGCTTTGTTAGATTATCCAGGCAGTACATTGTTAGGCTTAATGCGCATGTTAGTAGATAAACAGTATCGTAAGAAAGTAATTGATAAAGTAACTGATCCAGTAGTCAAAACGTTTTGGACAGATGAGTTTTCTAACTATTCAGAAAAATTTCGTACGGAAGCAATTGCGCCTATTCAAAACAAAGTTGGTCAATTTTTATCTTCTTCAATTATTCGTAATATTGTTGGTCAATCCAAGAGTACTATAGAAATGAGACAAATCATGGATAATAAAAAAATCCTAATTATGAATCTAGCTAAAGGGCGAGTTGGTGAAGAAAATTCAGCGTTACTCGGTGCCATGATGATTACCAGATTGCAGATTGCCGCCATGAGCCGAGTGAATATCCCTGAAAACGAACGGAATGACTTTTTTCTTTATGTAGACGAGTTTCAAAACTTTGCCACCGATAGTTTTGCCAGTATTTTATCGGAAGCCAGAAAATATCGGCTGTGTTTAATTATGGCGCATCAGTACATTGAACAATTAGGCGATGTAGTTAAGCCGGCGGTGTTTGGCAATGTTGGCACAATGATTGTTTTTCGAGTTGGCGCGGCCGATGCGTTGGAATTGGAGCCGGAATTTACACCGCAATTTTTAGCCCAAGATATTGTAAATTTGCCCAAGTACGCTTTTTGTTTGCGTTTAATGATTGATGGTATTGCTACCGATCCATTTTCGGCCATGGGCTTGCCGCCAGCCACCGGGCGCACAGATAATGGTGAAAAAGTAATTAAAGTATCACGCGAACGTTATGCTCACCCACAGGATCAAGTAGAAGATAGAATTATCAAGTGGAGTGGTGTGGAAATTAATCGGCCAAAAATTAATCAAGCCAGCAACGCAGAGCTAGGTAAAATAGAGGAAAAAGACAACGAACCAATTGAAGATAGCGTTGTTGAACAAGCGCAAGAAAAGTCCGAAGAAGTAGTTCAGCTGGATGTATTACCAACGGTTAATCCATTACATTTTATTCTTGGTGTTAAACCAGAGGCAAAACCAGCAGTAAAAGCAAAAGAGATTATTTTAGAACCAGAGGAACCGGCTAGTGAAGAAAATGAAATACCGGCTAAACCAAAAATTAATTTTGTAAAACAACTCACGCAACCACCAGCGCCCGCACGTACAACAGAACTAGCCAGAGTTTCTGCGCCTACAATACCAGTAATACAGCCTAAGCCGGAAACAGTTATAGAACAGGTAAAACCGGCTGTAGTTAATCCAGTGCGCAACAGTGCTAAGTTAGTAGCAGATAAAAAAGAGGCGGTTATTTCTTTAAGTGCACTTAAGCAGGGTAATGTACCAAAAGTTAATTTTGGTAAAAATAAACAACCGTCACGACCAGTATTTTCACAGCAACAGCCAGCTAAAGATGCAAAACCAAGGCCAGTAACAGCACAAACTAAACCGGTTAATAATGCTAATAATAAATACAAAGTAAATATTAAGGATTTGTTGTAAAAAATAGTTTAGTATAAATTATATTTACATCCCTGTTTAAAAAATTACCTAAAGTTAGATTAAAATAATACATATTAAGATAAACATCAAAAACTATTTGACCACGTTTAGATATGAGTTTATGCTGAAAATACTACCTCACCCCCCTGCCTACCGGCAGGCAGGCAACCCCTCTCCTCTAAGGAGAGGGGAATGAGGTAAAAATAATTTATAAAAATATGTCCAAACCACAATGTGTACAGTGTAGTAAAACATTCGTTATCACGGATAACGACGAACAATTTTATCAACGCATTAGTGTTCCTAAGCCAACGCACTGTTCCGATTGCCGGGCACAACGCAGAATGGTTTGGCGCAACGAACGCACATTATATGCACGCGCTTGTGATTTGTGTAAAAAGAACATTATTTCTATTTACGATGCCACTAGCCCATGTACTGTATATTGCAATGAATGTTGGCATTCTGATAAATGGAACGCATTGGATTATGGGCGAAACATAGATTTTAGCAAACCGCTTTTTGAACAGCTAAAAGAGCTGTATATAAAAGTGCCAAGTATTTATGCCATGGTGGCCAGTAATGAAAATTCAGAATATACCAATGGTTCATTTTATAATAAAGGCAGTTATTTGATATTTGTCAGCGATCACAACGAAGACTCTATGTATTCTTATTGGATTTTATATTGTAAACAAAGTTTTGATTGTTTAAATACCATTAAAGCAGAGCTTTGTTATGAGTGTATTGGCTGTTCAAGTTGCTATAATGTGCAATATTCAGTGGATTGCGCTAACTGCAACGAAAGTAGTTTTTTACTGGATTGCAAAGGTTGCCAAAATTGTTTTATGTCTTATGGATTGCGTAATAAACAGCATGTTTGGCACAATAAACAATTAACGCCAGATGAATATAAACAAAAATTAACACAATTACAGCAAGGCAGTTATGAAAAAATTCAACAGCTTAAACAAGAATTTGAAGAATTAAAGAAAAAACACACTTTTAAATATTATCATGGCCTGAATAATGAAAATTTTAGCGGTGATTATTTAGAAAGATGCCGCGGTAGTTTTAACTGCTTTGAAAGTAATGAATTAGAGCAGTGTAATTACGTAATTTTTGGTAACAAAAGCCGGGATTGCCATGATTGCTACGTGGCGGTAGATCAATCAGAATTATGTTATGAAGATACTAGCGCGGTGGCTTTGTATAACGTGAAATATTCTTATTTAAATCAACATTTGCGTGATGCGGAATATTGCAATTACTGCAATCACTCCAATAATTTATTCGGTTGTAGCGGAGTAACGAAAAATCAATTTTGTATTTTAAATAAACAGTATTCTGAAGTAGAATATCATAAATTAAAAGCCAAATTAATAGAGCATATGAAACAAACCGGGGAATACGGCCAATATTTTCCTATCAATTTATCGCCATTTGCCTACAATGAAACCGTCGCGCAAGATCAATACCCATTAACTAAAGAACAAGTGCTAGCTAATGGCTGGATATGGAAAGAACCAAAAGACACAACTGGTAAATATACCGATTTTAGAATTTGCGACAGCATAGCCAGCGTAAAAGATAATATTTTACAAGAAGTTTTATGCTGTAAACAATGTTATCGTAATTATAAAATTTTACCACAAGAATTAACATTTTATCGCCAATATAATATTCCTATCCCACGCTTATGTTTTAATTGTCGCCATTTAGCGCGCTTACAGCAAAAAAATCCCCGAGCTTTATGGCAACGCCAGTGCATGTGCACGCAAACCAGCCATAGCCACAATGGCAGATGTGCAACTGAATTCGAAACTACTTATTCAGATAAGAACCCTACTATAGTATATTGTGAGCAATGCTATATGAAGGAGATAAATTAATAATTATTATAAGTATTATCAGAGCGTTGTTCTAGGGCTAAAATAAAAATGTCATGATTAGTAACTCGAAAAATGATGCGATATTTTCCTTTGCGAACACGGTAAATATTAACTTGTCCTTTTAAACGCTTGCAATCTAAATTAGCGTATTGGCCGGCATTTATTTGTAGGAGTAATTGTTTAAAAAGCACCTGCTCTTTAGGTGTTAAGCGTAATAATGCTTTAGTGATTTTATCCATAACTTATAGAGATGTTTTACGCTATAAGCGATTTAGTAATTCATTAATATTTACACCGCCTTTATGTAGTTTTGTAAAGTCAATTACTTCTTCCCATAGTTCATCGGTGATAGGGGAGATTTTAAAAACTGGTTCACTGCGACGATAAACAACAAATGATTGTCCGGTTTGAACTTGTTGTATATAGGTATCCATATTTTCTCGCAATTTTTTTAAATAAATAATTTGTTTAGTAGTCATACGGCCATTTATGTTTACTACTATTAAGATTAATTTAAGTTTATCTTTACGTTAACCATTTGTCAAATATTAATTTGTGCATAACTCTATTGCCTAGTATTACGATGTATAGTAGAGTGATTGCATGCAGATATTAACCAGAATAGTGCCGGTGGTATTAGATGACCAAGAAATTTATCCATCTGGTCATGTGATTATTGCCCAAGATCCATTAATTCATTATCAATGGAATACATTAGAATTGCCGGATAATTTAGCTAATAGAGGTTATTATTTTGAAATTTGGGATAACGGTAATAAACCAGTACCTGGTTTTCGGGCACAAAAATTAGAAAGCAGTAGCATTTCGTTAAACAGCATTGACCCTAGCTTAATTCCGGGCATTCGCGTGGTAATATTTAAGCCTAGTACCGTTACAGAAGCAATTAATGTAAATCAGCCGATTTATTTTACCTATCAACAAGCTACGAATTATAATTTATTTGGTTTAGCAATTCTTTTAACTTTAATTTATGCTGGTTTAATTTTAGCGGCCGTAAAATGGCATATTACTTTTAGAACAATTTGGCAAAACACTAAACAATTATTAAATAGGCAGATTGCTAGTGAAAATTTTGGCAAACGAATTGCTGTTTACGGTTGGTTGACTTTATTATGGTCGGGTTTATTTGGAATAATTGTAGGTAGCTATATTGGTGGTATTCAGATTATTTATTTAATTATAAAATTACCATTTTTATTAATTGGAGCGCTGATATTTTCGTTAATTAGTTTGGTAGTATTATCGTTATTATTAGGCGTGAAAGCTTCAGTAAAGGAAATTATCACGCAGGCGTTTCAATTAATTGCTATTACGGCTTTAGCGCTAGCTTCGTTTAGCCCGATTATGTGGTTTTATATTCATATTCCACAAGCGCATGATCAGTTATTGGTATCGATGGTAATGTTTTTTTGTATCAGTGGCATGTTAGCAGCGTTTTGCTTAGCTAAGTGGTTAAAACAGTTAAACTGGCTGACACGTTTGGCAATTACTGGTATTTGGGTGTTGTTATATGGCATGATGTTGCTGCAGTTAGGCTGGTTGTTGCGGCCGTGGGTGGGCATTACGGATGATTTACACGGTACGTTACCGTTTACTCGGTTATATTCCGGCAATGTGTATGTGGAATTATTTAATACAATTAATAGAACAACTAAATAAAATTATTTATAAAAAAATTTATGACAACATCACCCATTACGGCGTTACTAAAAAACAAAGAAGAATTATATAATGCCATTGAGCACAAACATACTTGGAACAAAACTACAGTCCAGTTTATCTTAGTAAGCATTATTGGTTTAGTATTATTTGGTTTTATGATGGGTACGTATTTACCGGGTTGGCAACATATGGTAGATACTATGTGGAAAATGATCGTATTGGTGTGGGGACCGGTAATATTATGCACACCGGCGTTATATGTTTTTAGTTCGATTCGCGGTTCTACGATTAAAATATCAGAGTTAGTCTATTTGTTAATCGGAGCACTAGCCACCAGCGGTATTGTGTTAATGGCTTTAACACCGCTAACTTGGTTTTTCATGTGGACAACAGATAGTAAAGAATTCATTCAAGCTATGAACGGATTTTTTATTGGCTTGAGTTTGATGTTTGGTTTATTTTATTTTGGGCAGGGAATGAGATATGTGTATAAAAAAGTAAAAGTAACCAATCCGCAAGCCAGCGCCGCGGTTGATGTATTGTTGCTGTGGTTTATATTATTAATAGTGGTAGTAGCACAAATGAGCGAAAAGTTGGGACCGTGGTATCAATAAGACATCATTATCCCCTGATCAATTCTCTCGCGTCTGCGTAGCCATGCACGTTACGGTAAGAGCCTATTGAAGAGAAGGAGAAATTGTAGTATAATTAGGTTAATATGCAAACAAATACATCACAAGCTAGTTCGGAATTAACTGAGAACGACATTAAGCAATATCAAAAGAATTTACAAGACTCTATTAAGTTGCTTAATAATTTTTTGGAGTTGGCTAAGATTCAAATAAAAAATCAATAAATATGATAGAACGTGAAAAAGGGGGGCTGCGACCTCCACAAACAAAAAGGGAAGAAGAAGTTATTGAGCCTGAGATCGTACAAGAGAAATTTCCTTCAGGTGAAAATACAACTGCTGTCGTAATAAGACAACTTAAACAAGAAATAGCTAAACTACAAGATGAGGCATTAATGTTTGAGTCATCTGAACCAACTGAAAAGAAGTTGGAAGTTTTACAGCAGCTAGTTGAAGAATTAACAAATTTAACCACACAAGTAACGACCGAGCTTTATAAGAAGGACCCTGATCAATTTCAGGAATTAATAGTTAAGATTGAACGGCTTCTGGCGAAAATTGAAAGTAACTTAATTACTTTTACTGCCGCAGTAGAAATTCAGTATCCGAAAGTAAGTTTATTTCAAAAACTAGCTTTAACCGTGATTGCCATAGTACGTGGTAGTGTTAGAGAGTCCACTCTACTGCGAATTTTGGGAGATAATCCAGCAAAACGTCGTGCGCTTCTTGGTGCAGCTGGACAATTTCGTACGGTAGTTCTCCAACATAAAGGACAATTAGAAGAAGTTAAACAACGAGTTCAGGAGGAAATTGATAGACCGATATTACTACGTCAAAAAAAACTTTTAAAAGATAATGAACGCTATCAGGAGTTAATAGTGAAAAAAAGAAAAGAGGAACAGTCCATTTCGTGGGATAAAAAACAGAAGCTTCAAGTAAATCAACTTAGTGTTACCGAATTGGAGTCAATTGAAAAGGAAATGCTTCAAATTGAACAAGAAACAAAGGAACAAGTAGAACGAGAATTATTAGCTGCACAAGATTCAAAGAAGTAAGATCTTTTTAATCGTCATTTTGAGTTACATAGAAGCTTTTTAGTGTTGAGGATTGTTATTATCAATTAATTGTAGTACAATATAGTTTGACATTGATAGTTTAAAATATTAGCTAATTTTAGATTTATATTTAGTTATACACAGATTAAAATATAAACCTATTTGACCACGTTAAACCTTAACCTTATGCTTACAACGAAGTTAAAACAAGATCTTTTAAAACTAGGGTTATCCGATAACGAGATAAAATTTTACGTAGCCGGCTTAGAATTAGGCTTAGCTACTATTCCCCAAATTGCCGAGCGAGCCAGTTTATCGCGCATGAGCGGCTATAATATTTTTAAAACGCTTAGCCAAAAAGGGATGGCCGATATGGATGTGCGTAGCTACGGCCAGAAATGCAAAGTGGCTAAACCGGCTAAGTTGCTAACGCTGTTTGAAGACACTAGAAAAAGCATGGATAAATTAGCGACAAATTTACCAAATTTAATCGGCGAATTAAATGTACTATATGCCAGCGTGCCGGAAGATTTAGAGATTCATTATTTTCGAGCCAAAGAAGCCGTTACCAAAATTTGGGATGAAGCGTTAACGAACACCAAAAAAGGCGATGACATTCTCACGTTATCAGCTGTGGATTTCGCGCCAACATTTGGTGAGCAATACGTGGAATTTTTGGAAGAACTGGCGTTGCGCTGTAACGAAAAGGGCATTCATCATAAGATGATATTGGAAAAAACCGGCACCTATACTTTAGAGCGGCGAGTCATCACGGAATTGTTTCCAGAATCAGTCCAGATGAAATTAGGCGCCACTTGCGAGCAAATGGTGTACGCGGATTATGTAGCTTATATTTTTCCCGGCCGTGAATTATTTGGTATTTCAATTCATAACCGCGAATTAGCCAATCATCATTCCAGGATTTTCTATACGCTGTGGAATAAGATGTATAACGTCGGGTAAAGTCCTACATCACCCCGCCCTTCGAGCACCCCTCTCCTCTAAGGAGAGGGGAATTATTAAAATTATGTTAACAAAACAATGTGTCCAATGTAATAAAACCTTTAAGATCGATGATCGGGATTTAGAATTTTACAAAAAAATTACAGTATCACAGCCAACGCATTGCCCGGATTGTCGGCAACAAAGACGTCTTGCTCAAATAAATCAATTATTTTTGTATTCTAGAAAGTGTAATGTTACAGGTAAAACGTTAATTTCCAATCATCATACGGATCAGCCCTATCCAGTGTATGATTCGGCCTACTGGCATAGCGATCAATGGGATCCAACCGAGTATGGTCGTGATTTTGATTTTGCTCGGCCATTTTTTGAGCAATGGCAAGAGTTGAGTAGAGTAGTGCCTCGGCCGGCATTAACTACCGCTTATGAATTTGATCAAAATTCACCCTATACAAATTATGCTGGTAAAAATAAAAACTGCTACATGATTTTTGATTCTGATGAAAACGAAGATTGTTATTATTCGTATAGTTTAAATTCTTGTAAACAGTGTTTGGATTGTTATCGTAGTCGTAAACTTGAATTATGTTATGAATGTGTTGATTGTACAGAGTGTTATGGAAGTTGGTTTCTGCAGGATTGTGTGCAATGCAATTTTAGCACGCTCTTAAAAGATTGTGTGGATGTGTCTAACTCTATTATGTGTGTTGGTTTACGGCATAAGGAATATTATATTCTTAATAAACCGGTTGCTAAAGAAGTATTTGAAAAAACGTTGCAAGACTTAAAAAGTCGCCATAACTTGAAAAAATATCGTCAACAATTTACAGACTTTGTATTGAAATTTCCAAATAAATTTATGCACGGCAGTCAGAATGAAAAAAGTTTTGGTGATTATTTATTACATTGTCAAAATGCTTCGAATTGTTACGATTCAAGTGATTTAGAGAAGTGTAGTTATATTTATCAAGCATTTGGTAATGCGAAAGATAGTATGGATTGTGATGAAATTGGTATGAATGCAGAGTTAATGTATGAATGTACTAATGTAGGCTATACGTCTTATGGTACACAATTTTCTATGGACGCATTATCAGATATTATTAATGTTACTTACAGTGATTACTGTTTTCATTCACAAAATTTATTTGGTTGTATTGGTATGAATAAACGTAAATTTTGTATTCTAAACAAGCAGTACAGTGAAAGTGATTATCAGCAGTTGCGCGATAAAATTATTGAACACATGCGAACAACAGGGGAATGGGGAGAATTTTTTCCAATCACTACTTCGTCATTTGCTTATAATGAAACACTAGCTCAAAGCTATTACCCACTAACCGAACTGCAAGCTAAAAATAAAGGATATCACTGGCGCATCCAGGTATTACCGGCCACTAGTGAATCGCAGGCGGTTTTACCAGCTACAGCCGCTGAGATTACACCAGAATTAGTTAAGCACATTTTTACGTGTATTCAGTGTAGTCGGAAATATAAATTTTTAAGCCAAGAATTAGTGATGTACCAAGCGGCCGGTATTCCCTTACCTACTCAATGTTTTTATTGTCGCAACACTGTTCGACAACAACAACGTAATCCACGTCAATTGTGGCAGCGCCAGTGCATGTGTACACAAATAGATCATAATCATCAAGGTAGGTGTACTAATAAATTTCCCACTACCTATAGTCCTGACAGAGTTGAGTTAGTATATTGTGAACAGTGTTATCAAAAAGAAATTTATTAATTTTTATTGGTAGAGACGCGCTGCAGCGCGTCTCTACCTCCCAGAGATTATGCTAACCAAACAATGTATCCAATGCAGTAAAACTTTCAAAATCACCGATACTGATTTGGTGTTTTATGAAAAAATAGATGTGCCAGAGCCAACTCAATGTCCAAAATGCCGTTTAATCCGTCGGCTGTTAGAACGCAATGCCAGAGTTTTATATAAAAGAAAATGTGATTTTAGTGGCAAAATTATCATTTCGCAGTTTCACGAAAAACAACCATTTCCGGTATACGATCAAAATATTTGGTGGAGCGATAAATGGGAAGCTTTAGATTATGGACGTGAAATTGATTGGACACGATTATTTTTTAAACAATTTCAGGAATTATCAAATGTTGTGCCGCACATGTCGGTGTTCATTATTGGCGGTACATTAGAAAATAGCGATTATACTAATTGCACGGGGTATTTAAAAGACTGTTATTTAGTATCCGAAGCTGATTATAATGAAAATTGTTATTATTCTAACCGTTTTTATCACAGCAAAGACTTGGTTGATTGTTCCGAAGGTTACCAGAATGAATTGTGCTATGAATGTATCGATTGTTCTAATTGCTATCAAACATTTTATTCGCAAGAAAGCAAATATTGTCTAAATAGTTATTTTTTATATAATTGCCAGGATTGTAAAGATTGTATTGGTTGTATCAATCAACGCCATAAACAATACCTGATATTTAATAAGCAATATTCTCAAATAGAATATGAGCGTTTAAAACAAGAGTTTAAATTAGATGTCAGAACGGGCATTGAACAATTACGGGTCAAATCTCAACAATTTTTTGTAACGCAAATTTATAAACACTTGCAAGTGGAAAAAAATGTTTCTAGTTTCGGTGATCATTTATATCAATCAAACAATGCGCAATTTTGTTTTGATGGTTCTAAATTAGAGAATTGTAAATATTGTACCAAAATACTCGAAGCTAAAGACTGTATGGATCACACTTCTTGGGGAATTCAAGCGGAATTAACCTATCAATGCGCGGCTTGCGGCGACCATATTAATAATATGAAATTTTGTAGTACGTGTACAACTAATTTAACCAATTGTGAATATTGTTATTCATGTGTTAAATCTTCAGATTTATTTGGTTGTGTTGGCTTAACAAATAAGCAGTATTGCATTTTAAATAAACAATATGCAAAAGAAGATTATTTTATTTTAAAAGAAAAGCTGATTCAGCATATGAAAAAAACAGGTGAGTATGGCGAATTTTTTCCGTTGGATTCGTGTCCTTTTGCGTATAACGAGACAATAGCCATGGATTATTTTCCTTTAACTAAATCAGAAGCTTTACAGCAAGGTTATCACTGGTATGAAGAAGAAAAAAATATTTTACCACAAACATATAAATTAGCTGATAGTATAGCGGCTGTTAATAATGACATTTTAGATAATGTTTTAGTTTGTACAACATGCGGCAAGAATTACAAAATTATCAAGCAAGAGTTTGATTTTTATAAAAAGTTGAACATCCCGGTGCCTAATAAATGTTATACTTGTCGGCATTTAGCCAGAATCAAATTACGCAATCCTATTGAATTATGGCGCCGGCAATGCATGTGTACCCAACCAATGCACCAGCATCAAGGCAGATGCACCGTTGAATTTGAAACAAATTTTGCACCAGACAGGAAAGAAATAGTTTATTGTGAACAATGTTATAACAAAGAAATATATTAGGCCCCCTAACCCCCTGAAGGGGGAAAATACAAATATTTATGAATAAACAATGTAAAAATTGCAACAAAACGTTCAAGATCGATGATCAAGATTTGGAATTTTACAAAAAGATGCAAGTACCACAACCAACTCATTGTCCGGATTGCCGGCAACAGCGGCGATTGGCGTGGCGGAATGAAAGAAAATTATATGCGCGCACTTGCGATCTATGTAAAAAATCTATCATTTCAATTTATTCACCAGAATCTCTTTATCTAGTGTATTGCCAAGAGTGTTGGTGGAGTGATCGATGGGATGCTTTGCAATATGGTCGACAATTTGATTTTAACCGTCCTTTTTTTGAGCAGTTTCACGATTTGCAATTGCAGGTGCCACGTTTAGCCTTATTTAACTTACATAGTATCAACAGCGAGTATACCAATCATTCATTTGATAATAAAAATTGTTATATGGGGGTAGCGTTTGGTGGTTGTGAAGATTGCTATTATGGACAGTGGTTGCTAAATTCACGTAATTGTCTTGATTGTTTATATCTCACTGATTGTGAATTATGTTATGAATGTTCTTATTGTAATAATTGTTATCAAACTTATTGGTCGCAGCATTGTGATAACATGCAGAATAGTTTATTATGTTTTGAATGTCGAGACTGCGCCAATTGTTTAGGCTGTGTTCAGTTGCAACATCAACAGTATGCCATCTTAAATAAAACTGTGTCAGTTAATGAATTTAATCAGCAGAAGCAAGTAATATTAAATGATCCAAAGAAATTTCAAGAGCTACAAAAAGCTTATGAAGTTTTAAAATTAAAAACACCTCGGCGCTGGAGCTTACAGGTGAATTGTGAAAATTGTACCGGTAATGATTTGTATTATAGTACTAATGCTAACGCTTGCTTTCATTGTCGTAAAGTGCAGAATTGTAAATATGTTTATGATGCTGTAAATAACATTGATTGTTTTGATTCTTATGAACATGGTTGGGATATTGCCAGCCAGTTAATTTATGAAACACATGCTGGTATGGCTGGTTATAATTTAAAATTTTGCCATATTTGTGCCGAAAGTAGAGATCTGGAATATTGTGATTGCTGTTTTAGTAATTCAGTCAATTTATTTGGTTGTGTTGGTTTGAAAAATCAGAAATTTGTTATTTTAAATAAACAATATTCTGAAACAGATTATTTTAAAATGAAAAATGAAATTATTAAGCACATGTCTGGCGGAAAACAAACAAGAGAATACGGCGAATTTTTTCCCATCAAATATTCACCGTTTGCTTATAATGAAAGCGTAGCACAAGAATATTTTCGTTTAAATAAAACAGAAGTTTTACGTAAGCGATGGTACTGGCGTGATGAGGTGGTTCAGCAGAAACAAACAATAGGTAATTTTCTTACTTGCCAAAGTTGCCAGCAATTTTATCGTTTAATTCCTCAGGAAATAAAATTTTATCAACAAATTAGTGTTAAGGCACCAAAATATTGCCCAGATTGTAGACATTTACAGCGCATGCGTTTGCGTAATTCAAGACAGCTTTGGCACCGCCAATGTATGTGCACTCAACCGGATCATAATCATAACGGGCGTTGTGCTACCGAATTCGAAACCACTTATTCACCGGACAGGAAAGAACTAATTTACTGTGAACAGTGTTACAACAAAGAAATATATTAGGCCCCCTAACCCCCTGAAGGGGGAAAATACAAATATTTATGAATAAACAATGTAAAAATTGCAACAAAACCTTCAAGATCACCGATCAAGATTTGGCGTTTTATGAAAAGATCAATGTGTCAATACCGACTCATTGCCCGGATTGTCGGTTACAGCGCCGGTTGGCCTGGCGGAATGAGCGCACTCTTTATGCCAGAACATGTGATTTGTGTCATAAAAAAATTCTAGCGCTTTATCCAAAAAACAGTTCGTACAAAGTTTATTGCCATGATTGTTATTGGGGAGACAGTTGGTCTGGTTTAGAAGATGGTCGAGAGTTTGATTTTGATAAACCATTTTTTGAGCAGTACACTGAGTTGATAAAAAAATTACCTCATCCTGCCGCTTACAACGATCAAATTGAAAATAGTGAATACATTAATTACTGTTATGGTGCCAAAAATTGTTATTTATTATTTGGTTCAGATGAAAATGAAGATTGTTATTATTGTACTCATGTTAAAAATTGCGTAAACTGCATCGATTGCATAACATCAGATCATCTGGAATTATGCAGTAATTGTGTTGATTGTTCGTATAGCTATAATACTCACTACGCACAAGAAAGCCATCAACTGCGGGATTGCTATTTCAATTTTGATTGTAAGAACTGCTCTAATTGTTTTGGTTCGGCGGGATTAAGAAATAAGCAATTTATTTTATTCAACAAACAAGTGTCGGCCGAAGAATATCACAAACAAGTTGATGATATGTTAAAGAAGCACACTGTGGCAGAACTATATAAAATGGCGGAGCAGACCAGATTAAAAAATCCATGCCAACCGGCTATAATTATAGCTAGCCATAATAGCAGTGGAGACCATTTGCATAATTGTTCTAACGCTCAACAATGTTTCGATAGCAATGACATAATTGATGCAAAATATATTTATTATGTTAATGGTAAAGCGTTTGATTGCATGGATGTATACGGCGGTGGCTTTAACTATGAACAATGTTACGAGTTTATTGTTGGCATTGGCCACAATTTGCATTTTAGCATGTTGTGTTGGAAATCCGTATATAATATTGCTTATTCGATTCTTACAAACAACGCGCACGATTGTTTTGGTTGTTTTTCTTTAAAAACCGGACAATACGCTATTTTTAACAAACAATATTCAGCTTCTGATTACAGTCAGTTAAAAAATAAAATTATCCATCACATGAAGCAAACTGGCGAGTGGGGAGAGTTTTTTCCGGTAGAAAAATCAATTTTTGCTTATAATGAAACTAACGCGCAAATAGAATTTCCATTAAATAAAACAACCGTGCAACAACGTAATTGGCGGTGGACGGATACTATATATGTAACCACTGGTAAAGAAACGGCTGATATAAATAAAACGGCAACTTTTGCCCCATTGCTAAATAATAATATCACCAAAAATATTTATAAATGCAGTACTTGTGAGAGAAATTTTAAAATATTAGGTCAAGAATTTATTTTTTATCAGCGTCAGAAAATTTTCATTCCGGTAGATTGTTACGAATGCCGCTTTGTTAAATTGTACAAAAAACGTAATTCATATCAAATTTGGCATCGCCAATGCATGTGCACTCAGATTGATCATAATCATCAAGGCCGGTGTGCTACAGAATTCGAAACAACTTATGCACCAGACAGAAAAGAATTAATTTATTGTGAACAGTGTTATCAAAAGGAAATATATTAAGCCCCCTAACCCCTCTTCGAGCCAGAGCCTCAGAGCCGATGGCCTGAAGGGGGAATAAAATATTATGTCAACAAAACAGTGTGTTCAATGCAACAAAACCTTCCAGATCGATGATCATGATTTAGCGTTTTATAAAAAAATGCAGGTGCCACAGCCGACCCATTGCCCGGATTGCCGGTTGCAAAGAAGATTGGCGTTTCGTAACGAACGAAACCTTTATCAGCGCACTTGTGATTTAACTGGCAAACCAATTTTATCGGCGTTTAGTTTGGACAAGCCGTTTCCGGTATATAGCATAGAGGCTTGGTGGTTAGATAAATGGAACGCGTTGGATTATGGCAGGGAATATGATTTTAATAAAGCTTTTTTTGAACAGTATCGCGAATTGCAAGCTAAAGTGCCGCGCTTAGCTTTGCAGCAGCAACAGCCAATGGAAAATAGTGAGTACTGCAATTGCGCCAGCCGTAATAAAAATTGCTATTTAGTTTTTTCTACCAATCAATGCGAGGATTGTTACCATGGTTCATGGGTGAACTCTTCTAAGAATTGCGTGGACAGCTATGATATTCTTAATTGCGAACTGTGTTATGAAAATATTGATTGTCTGCATTGTTATAATTGTAGTTACGCGCAAGATAACCGTGATTGCACGGATTGTTATTTTATTAAAAATTGCGTTGGCAGTAATAATTTGGCTTTTTGCACGAATTTAGTCAATGCCAGTTATCAGATTTTTAATAAACCGGTGAGTCCGGAACAATTTGCTGTTTGGGTGAAAGCCTTGCGAGCGGCTACTAGTGAAACATGGCGGCAGTATCAGCAAGATTATTTAAACTTGATAAAAAAATCATTTGTTCGTTTCTACCAAGGCGCGCGCAATGAAGCATCAACCGGTAATTATATTTATAATTGCCATCAGTGCGCGGATTGTTTTCTAGTTACCTCGGCTGAACAACTGCGTTATTGCGCGCATTTGGAGTTTGTTAAAGACGCGATGGATTATACGTATTGGGGGCAACAAGCCGAATTAATGTATGAAGTGATTGGCTCCGGCTATCAGGTAAACAATTTAAAATTTTGCGTGTTATGCTGGTCGGGCTGTAAAAATTTAGAATATTGCGATCATTGTTTTTCCTGCCAAGATTGTTTCGGTTGCGTCGGTTTAAAAAAACAGCAATACTGCATATTAAATAAACAATTCACAAAAAGCGCGTATGAAATAATGGTTAATAAAATAAAAGCTCAAATGCGAAAAAATAAAGAGTATGGTGAATTTTTTCCAGTAAGTTGCTCGCCGTTTGCCTACAATGAGTCATTGGCTAATGATTTTTTTCCTTTATCTGAAGCGCAAGTAGCACGGCATGGTTGGCAGTGGAAAATGAAAAATAGCAGTGATTATCAGACACAGCAGTATAAAATTCCGCCACATATTTTAAACGTGCCGGATAATATAGTAAAAGAATTATTGGCTTGCGAGCTGTGCGGAAAAAATTATAAGATTGTTCTTCCGGAATTGCAATTTTATCGTACACAATTATTGCCAATACCAACTTTGTGTCCGGAGTGTCGCCATTTAGCGCGCGTGCACCGCCGGCCCGGTTATGCCATTTGGTCGCGCCGCTGCATGTGCACTCAACCGATGCACAAACATAGTGGCCGGTGCGACCTAGAAGTTTCTACCGCCTATTCGCCGGATAAACCAGAATTAATTTACTGTGAGGAGTGTTATCAAAAAGAAATTTATTAAAATCCTACCTCACCCCCAGCCCCTCTCCTGTTCAGGAGAGGGGAGAAATGCAAAAATATTTATGAATAAACAATGTGCCAAATGTAATAAAACCTTTCAGATCACCGATCAAGATTTGGCGTTTTACAAAAAAATTGACGTGCCAATGCCGACGCATTGCCTGGATTGCAGAATGATAAATTTAATGTGTTGGCGCAATGAACGAGTGTTTTATACTAATCAATGTGCCTGGTGTAGGCAAAGCGTAATTTCTTGTTTTAATAAAAAAGTCACTTTTCCAATATTGTGCAATGATTGTTGGTGGAGTGAAAAATTTAATCCATTAACTTACGGCAGAGAAATTGATTTTAATAAGCCGTTTTTTGAGCAGTTGAAAACATTAATTAATGAAGCACCAGTAGGTAATTTATTTATCGCATCTTCAGAAAATTCTAAATATACTAATTTATGTGTTGGTAATAAAAACTGTTATATGGTAACAGCGTCCGATTATAACGAAAATGCTTATTATTTAGATAATTGTAATTATAATAGAGATGTTATTGATTTAGGCTTTAGTCATCATAATGAGCTGTGTTATGAATGTATTGATTGTGAATACTGTTATAATTGTATGTATTCACAAAATAGTCGACACTGTAATTACTGTTATTTTTGTATCGATAGCAGTGGATTAACAAATTGTGTAGGTTGCATTGGAATTAAAAATGATACCTATAAAATTTTTAATAAACAGTATTCGCAGGAAGAGTATGAACAAAAATTAGCTACACTAGCATTAAATACTTATACTGGTAGAGAAAAATTTAAATCAGAATTTATGGAATTTATTTTAAAATATCCTCGTCGTTTTGCTTCAGTTGAGCAATGTGAAGATTCCACAGGTAATTATTTAAAGCGTAGTAGTAATTGTAAACACAGTTTTGATTTAGAAGCTTGTGAAAATTGTTCATACACTATTTTTGGCAATAACGCTAAAGATTGTTTGGATGTTTATGGAGCTACTGGCAATGAACTTGGTTATTATTCTTGTGCCTTACCAGAAAATAACCGAATATTTTTTTCTGCTATTATTTGGCCTGGTTCATCTGATGTTTATTATTCTTATTTATGTCGTACAGCACAACATTGTTTTGGCTGTGTTTCGTTACATAATAATAAATATTGCATTTTGAATAAACAGTATTCTGAACATGATTACAAACAACTTAAGTTTAAATTAATTAAGCATATGCAGAAAACGGGGGAGTGGGGGGAATTTATGCCGATGGATATTTCACCTTGGGCTTATAACGAAACTATTGCCAATGATTATTATCCAAAAAATAAAGATGAAATATCACGTTTAAATGGCAAATGGGAAGATACTTTACCGGGTTCATATCATCAGGAAACTTTAACTATGGATAAACTACCCAATGCAATTAAAGAGGTGTCAGATGTTATGTTAGAGGCAGTGTTAAGCTGTATGAATTGTTCAAGAAATTTTCGTATTATTAAACACGAATTAACTTTTTATAGAAATTTGAATATTCCTTTACCTAGGTTATGTTCTACTTGTAGATATATAATAAGAAAAAAATTACGTAATCCGCGGCAATTGTGGCAACGACGTTGTATGTGTACCCAACCAGATCATAATCATCAAGGTCGATGTGCTACAGAATTTGAAACGACGTATTCGCCAGACCGGAAAGAATTAATTTATTGTGAAGATTGTTATCAAAAAGAAATTTATTAAAAACCTACCTCACCCCCAGCCCCTCTCCTGTTCAGGAGAGGGGAGAAATGCAAAAATATTTATGAATAAACAATGTGCCAAATGTAATAAAACCTTTCAGATCACCGATCAAGATTTGGCGTTTTACAAAAAAATTGACGTGCCAATGCCGACTCATTGCCCGGATTGTCGACAGCAACGGCGATTAGCTTGGCGGAATGAGCGAGTGTTTTATGAACGACAGTGTGATTTGTGCCAACAGCACATTATTTCCATGTACCAAGCTAATGTTAGCTTTCCGGTGTATTGCCAGGCTTGTTGGTTTAGTGATCAGTGGGATCCTAAAGACTACGCGCAGAATTATGATTTTACCAAATCATTTTTTCAACAATTTCATGGATTACAAAAACTAATTCCCCGAGTCGCTTTAGTGAATAATCAAGGAGAAAATTCTCCCTATATTAATTTTGCCGATCGCAATAAAAATTGTTATTTAACCACCTCGTGTAATGATTGTGAGGATTGTTATTATGGGTTTTTTATGCTTGGTAACAAAAATTGTGTAGACGTAAGTTACGCTTATCACAATGAATATTGTTATGAGTTAATAGATTGCAGTAAGTGTTATCAGGTTCGATTTGCTCAAAACTCAACTAATTGTCTGGATAGTTGGTTTTTATACGACTGCAGTAACTGCTCTAATTGTTTTGGTTGCACTAATCTACGGCAAAAAGGATATTATATTTTTAATCAGGCATATTCAGCGGAAGAATATAAAATGATTGTTACTAAACTAACGGCTGACGCTACTAGCCTGACGGAAGCCAGGGCTAAATTTACAGAGCTAAAGAAAAAAGCCATTTATAAGTATAGTAAAGGTTCACACAATGAACGGGTTAGCGGTGGTGGGCTGGAAGGTTGTTATAATGTTAAGCGTTGTTTTGAAGCGACAGAATTAATAGACAGCGCCTATTGTTATAATGCCGTTCGGACTAAAAATTCTTATGACGTGTCGTTTGCTGATGGAGCCGAACTATGTTATGAAGCCCAAAGTATCATAGGGTATAGTTCATGTTTTACCCTGTTTTGTCGGCAGTGTCCAGATAGTTGGTATTCAGATTCATGTCATAATAGTCACGATCTATTTGGCTGTATTGGTTTGCGTAAACAGCAGTTTTGCATTTTGAACAAACAGTATTCGGTTAAGGAGTATTTTGCTATTCGAGAAAAAATTATTCAGCAAATGACTAAAGATCAAGAATTTGGTGAATATTTTTCTATTGCCCAATCATTCTTTGCCTATAATGAATCTCTAGCTAATACTTTCTATCCTTTAAAATCGGAGGAGGTAAAACAACACGGCTGGCGCTGGCAGGAACCATTTGATAATGTTAAACGATCAGAAAGTGATAGCCAACAGCAAGTATGTGAAAAATGTAATCGTTCGTATCGTTTTATTCAGCAAGAATTAAAATTTTATGAGTCATTATCAGTGCCATTGCCTAAACAATGTTTTTATTGTCGATTAAGCGCTCGAGAAACTCAACGTAACCCATGGCAATTATTTCAGCGGCAATGTATGTGTACCCAAATCGATCATAAGCATCAAGGTCGTTGTGCGGAAACATTCGAAACAAACTATGCGCCAGATAATACAGCGATTATTTATTGCGAGGAATGCTACAATAAAGAAATATATTAAATTTATGTTCACTAAACAATGCACGCAATGTAGTAAAACTTTCCCGATCACTGATCAAGATTTGGCGTTTTATGAAAAAATTGTTGTACCACAGCCAACATTATGTCCGGATTGCCGGCATCAGAGAAGATGTTGTTATCGTAATGAAAAGAATTTTTTTAATCGACAATGTGATTTATGCAAAAAGAACATTGTTTCTATTTTTCCTAGCAGTGTAAAATTTCCAGTATATTGCCATGATTGTTTTTGGTCGGATAAATGGGATCCGACAAGCTATGGCGCAGCGATTGATTACTCTAAATCTTTTTTTGATCAATTTTATCAACTAACGCAAACTGTGCCGCATTTGGCATTAATTAACAGCAAGAGTGAGAATTCAGATTACACTAATTATTCAACGCAAAATAAAAATTGTTACATGTGCGCTGGTACTGGCCGAGCGGAAACTTGTTATTATTGCAATCGTGTAGTGTATAGCAAAGATTGTGTATCGTGTTTTGATATTTTTAAATGTGAATTGTGTTATGAGTGTGTGCAATGCACTAATTGTTTTAATGTAAAATTCAGTAAACAATGTACGGATTCTAACGACTTAGAATATTGCTATGATTGTGTGGGCTGTGCGAATTGTTTTGGCTGCGTTGGTCTGCGTCATAAGCGTTATCAAATATTAAATCAAACTTACACCGCAGCAGATTATTATGCTCGGTTAGCAGATTATAAAAAAGATCCGACTGGTTTTTTAAATAAATACGCAGAATTAAAATTAAAGACGCCGCGTAAATTTGCTCGTTTGTTACATTGTGAAAATTGTAGTGGAAATAATTTAGAATACTGTGTTGCTGCGCAGCAATCATTCATGGTGCATAAAGGTGAGCAGGTAAAATATATGCACATTGCCACGGAAGTGAAAGACGAAATGGACGTTACAGTAGATGATAAATCGGAAATCGGCTATGAAATTTGCGGATCGGATACCAATTATTATAATTTATTTGCCATGATTTGCTGGTTTTGCAAATATACCTGGTATTGCCATTTTTGTTTCAATTCAACAAATTTATTTGGTTGCGTGAGCATGACCAAACACCAATATTGCATCTTAAACAAGCCTTACCATACTTTAGAAGCTTTTAATAAAGAAAAAAACAAACTGATTGATTATATTAGAAAAACGCATGAATGGGGAGAATATTTTCCAGCGTCATATAGTCCGTTTGCTTACAATGAATCCGTGGCCAATATCTATTATCCTTTAACAAAAAATGATGCACTGCGTCATGGTTGGCAGTGGCGAGAAGATAACAGCGCCACTAAAGGAAAAGAAACTGTCAGTTTGGATAATATTCCAGATATTACGCAAATTACCAATGAATTCACTAAAGAAATATTAGCTTGTGCGCATTGTGGTATAAATTATAAAGTGATTAAAGAAGAAATCGAATTATATCAACGCTTAAACGTGTCGATTCCAAAATATTGTCCAGCTTGTCGAAATTTAAATCACATTAAACAGCTAGACCCATTTCATTTATGGCACCGTCAGTGCATGTGCACACAGCCAGATCATAATCATTATGGGCGTTGCAGTGTAGAATTCGAAACTACTTATTCTCCAGAACAAAAAGAACTGGTTTATTGCGAGGAGTGTTACAATAAAGAGATATATTAAATTTATGCCCACCAAACAATGCCTACAATGCAACAAAACTTTCAGGATCACTGATCAAGATTTGGCGTTTTACGAAAAGATCAATGTGCCACAGCCTACATTGTGTCCGGATTGCCGAGAGCGGCGGCGCTTAACGTGGCGGAATGAAATGCACTTTTATGAGCGTAATTGCGCTTTGTGTAAACAAGCGATTATTTCGATTTATTCAAATAATAAACCTTTTCCGGTGTATTGCGCGCGGTGTTACTGGTCCGATAAATGGAATCCGTTATCATTTGGCCAGGAATATGATTTTACACAAACATTTTTTTCACAACTGCAAAGTTTGCAAAATCGTGTGTCGCGCTTAGCTATTATTAATCGTAATAGTGAAAATTCTGAATACACCAATGTTTGCGAGCGCAATAAAAATTGCTACATGATTATTGAATCCAGCAATAATGAAAATTGCTTATATTGTTATTGGATTCAGAAATCGAAAGATTTAGTTGATTGTTCGTTTTGCTCTGAATGTGAATTGTGTTATGAATGCGATAATTGCAATATTAGTTATGAATTGCATTATTCTAAAAATTGTACAAATTGCAGTCAAAGTAAGTATTTAGTAAATTGTTCCGGCGTGAATAATTGTTTGGGGTGTGTTAATTTAGTGAATAAGCAATATTATATTTTAAATCAGCCTTACTCACCAGAAGATTATCAACAATATATTAATAATTTGGACAAAGATAAATTTATAAAATTATTTCAAGAATTAGTTATCAAACAACCTAGAAAATACGCCGAAATTTCGAAAAGTGAAAATTGTATTGGCAACTATATTATTAATGCTCATAATTGCCAATCTGCATTTCATGCCCATGATTCTGAAAATTGCCGCTATGCTTATCATGTATGGCGGCAGGCCAAAGATTGTCTGGATGTTGATACAGTGGGCATGCAAACGGAGCTGGTTTATGAATCAACTAACACGGCCATTAATAGCTACAATTGCCAGTTTTGCGCGCGTTGTTGGAGCGTGCGCGATAGCCAATATTGTATTGATTGTGATAATGCAAAAAATATACTCGGTTCGATTTCGTTAATTAAAGCTGAGTATTGCATTTTAAATAAACAGTATTCTAGGAGTGATTATCAAATAATGATAAACAAAATAAAACAAGACATGATAAAGAACCATGAGTATGGTGAATTTTTTCCAAGCAATTTATCGCCATTTGCTTACAACGAAACAGCGGCTATGTTGTATTATCCATTGCAGTCAACCGAGGCTTTGATGCAACAACAAAATATTAATATAGCTGCTAAAAATAATGAACCGATCTGTGAGTCATGTCATAAATTATTTAAATATATAAAACAAGAAGAAGTTTTTTACACCAATCACGCTATAGCATTACCAAAAATATGTTTTAGTTGTCGTTTATTACATCGTTTACAACAACGCAATCCTAATCATCTCTGGCACCGCCAATGCATGTGTACTCAGCCGGATCATAACCACCAAGGCAGGTGTGCTGAAGAATTCGCCACGACTTATTCTCCAGAACAAAAAGAGCTGGTGTATTGCGAGCAGTGTTATCAAAAAGAAATTTATTAATCCAACCATTTTTTACATGTTTGCTAATTTAATTATCTTAATCTAGCTAAAAAATTGGTATAATTTTAAGTCATGTAAAAAAGCATTTGACCACGTTTAGGTATGAGATTATGCTGAGAACATGCCTAAACAACAATGCATCAAATGCAGTAAAACATTTACTGTGACAAATAACGATCAAGCTTTTTATGAAAAAATAAATGTAGATGAGCCAACGCACTGTCCAACTTGTAGATTGTTACGCCGGTTAGCTTGGCGTAATGAGAGATTTTTATATCAACGGCAGTGTGATTTGTGTAAGAAAACTATTATTTCAAATTATTCTCAAGATAAATCTTATACTGTTTATTGTCATGAGTGTTGGTGGAGTGATCGCTGGAACGCTTTAGATTATGGGCAAAACATTAATTGGTCTGAGCCATTTTTTTTACAGATTCAGCGCTTATTAAAACGTGTGCCGTTATTAGCCACTATGGTTAGTAAATGCGAAAACTGTGATTACACTAATTATTCATTTGAAAATAAAGATTGTTATTTATCTTTCGATATCGGCGGCAACGAAAATGTGTATTATAGCCGTACCATGTACAATAACAAAGATTGCTTCGATTGTTTATTTTGTAAAGAACATTGTGAATTGTGTTACGAATGTGTTTACTGCACAGCTTGCTATAGTTGTAATTTTTGTTTAGATTGCGAGCATTTAACTAACTGTTCATTTTGTTTCGATTGTAGTGGCTGTTCTGATTGCTTTTTATGTTTCAATTTGCGTAACGCCCAATATTGCATAGAAAACAAACAATATACCAAAGAACAATATCAACAAAAAATTAAGCAGTATTATGCTTTAGGTAGTTATCCGCGTTTGCAACAACTAAAAGAACGCTGGCAAGAATTGAAACTTAAACAACCACATCGTTTTAGCAAAAACATTGCTACCGAAAATAGTATCGGGGATCATTTACAGCACTGCACTAATTGCTATTTTGTGTTTAGCTCTAATAATTGTGAAAACGCGCATTATGTATTTGAAACAATGATCGGAAAAGATTTTTATGATGATAATTTTAGCGGGTGGGGAGCAGAATTATCTTATGAAACTATGGGCATACCCACGCCTTATCATTGTATGGGGATAATTTCTTGCGGTTATCCAATAGAGTTATATTATAGTTTGTTTGCGCAACAGGCAAAATACTGTTTTGGCGTGGTAGCTACCAAAAACACGCAATATTGTATTTTGAACAAGCAATATACTAAAGAGCAATATGCACAGCTTTTTTCAAAGCTGATTAAGCATATGTGTAATACCGGAGAGTGGGGCGAATTCTTTCCAAAAGCCATGAGCCCATTTTGTTATAACGAAACATTAGCTAACGAAGTACAATCACTCACAAAAACCGAAATACTAGCGCAAGGATTGTGCTGGAAAGATTTAGATTTTAAAACAACACAGTATTCAGCTGTAAATATACCAAATACAATTAGTGCTGTAACTGACAAAATAATACAACAAGCCTTAACTTGTCAGCACTGTCGTAAAAGATACAAAATTATTCCACAGGAATTAGCTTTTTATCGTCAGCAACAATTAGCACTGTCTAGATTATGCCCAAATTGCCGGCATTTACAACGCAAAAACTTTATCAACGCCTATAATTTTTGGCACCGCCAGTGCATGTGCACTCAGCCTGATCATAATCATTTCGGGCGTTGCAGTGTTGAATTTGAAACAACCTATTCGCCAGAGCAAAAAGAGTTAGTGTATTGTGAACAGTGTTATAACAAAGAAATTTATTAAAGTATTAATTTATCGAGCGCCAAATAATCTCGAATAATTCTTGTTGCATTTTTATCACACTTTTATTTTCAATCACAATAGCCATAATAGGCGGTATCAGCTGATGAATGATTAGTCGATTAGGAATTAATACGAGATCGATTTCTAAAGCCGTGCCGGCCGGCAGTATTTTTACCTGCTCATTAAAGTTTTTTTCTAGACGTTTATGTTCGCGTGCGATAGGGGAATCTTGAAATAATAATCGAGTGTTAATGTTTAATTTCGCTCGCTTTTTAATGTAATTCATGAAAAATTTTTCATCCAACTGCAGCCATTGCTCTTGATTGGTAATCACCAAATAATCTTCATGCGGTTTGATTTGTTTTAGCGAATCTTCGTATAGCGCTTTTACAGCCGTTAAACCTTCGTAATATTTTACGAAATTGTTATTACTTTCTAAATTGTATATTGCCAAAAAATCCGGCAAGTGTTTTTTAAAGTTATCTTGGCGTTGTTCAAGAATGTGTTCCAATTGTTCCGGATTAGCCGCTGTATAGAGTTTTTTTAAGCCCTGCATTTTAATATGCATTAATCCTTTTTGTTTTAAAGCTTCAACTATGGCATATACCGTACTGCGTTTCATACTCGCATTGCGC
The DNA here is from genome assembly GCA_041660305.1 of Patescibacteria group bacterium. GTDB lineage: Bacteria > Patescibacteriota > Patescibacteriia > UBA9570 > UBA9570 > JBAZWO01. The sequence continues at coordinate 132,223 of JBAZWO010000002.1, forward strand.
GCTAAGTTTAAGATAGTGCTAGAACCCAATGATAAAGCAGAACAATACACCTTGGCCTCGTTTTCCGATAGGCCAATATTTTGCAATATTTTAATTAATTCAGCATGGTTCATAATTTTAATGCTAGTTGATGTATAAAAAACGCCGTAAAAACCGACAACATATTACAATTTAATTATACAGTAAATAAGCCATATAATCAATAGCATCATGTTTAATGTCGACAAAAATGACAATATCAAGTATTTGCTCTATTATGTGAATGTTTTAAATAGCTGTATACTAAATAATAAATAATTAATTTAGGAGGAAAAAATTATGTCAACACCATTAACAAAAATAGTAGAAATATTTGATACTCTTACGCCAGAACAGCAAAATACACTGTTAAATATTTCAGAAACTATAGAGGGTATAGATGGTGCTGGTAGAATGATAAGAAAAAGAGATGTAGGTAATATATTAACACAAGCTACTGGTGGAACTCCAGAAGAAGGAGATGTGCGGCCGGCAATTTCTTTAGAAGAGCTGATTTACGAAACATTTGCTCCGGAAATAAGAAACCAATTTTTAGCATGGACTGCAATGAATGAGACGTGGAAACATCAAGGCCTATCAGAAGAAACAATAAAAAAATTTAGAGATGCAAGGGATGATGATGAAGACGTGGACGAACCACCTTTACTTGATAGATTATATCAAGGCATTAATGAAGCATTAAATCTTTGGGGTGGTTTGCTGAATAAATCAGAATTGATTGAATTGATGCAGAAAATGTTTAACGAGGCTGAACCAAAAACAGGTGAACATGTTGATATTACAACCGGATTTTCAGAATACCAAGCCGAAATACAGAAAAAAGAACAATCAGAAACTGTACAAGAACCTGATGAGCAAGCAGAGCCTGCTGTTCCCTCAATGGTGTCAGAAATAAACAGCAAACGAAGATAATTTGTTTAAGATAAGTATAGAGTATATGTTGCAAACCCAATGTAAAAACTGCACCAACACTTTTGTTATCGAGCCGGCCGATGTGGTTTTTTATGAAAAAATGGCCGTGTCAGCGCCAACGCTTTGCCCGGACTGTCGGCAACAGCGGCGATTGGCGCACAGTAACCAGTTAATGCTTTATCAGCGCAAATGTGATATTACCGGTCAAAACATTATTACCAATTATCATGCGGACAGTCCATATAAGGTATATGCTAATGAATATTGGTATAGCGATAAATGGAACGCATTAACTTATGGCCGGCCATTTGATTTTAACCGGTCGTTTTTTGAGCAATTCGGAGAGCTGTCATTAGCAGTGCCGCGGCCGGCATTGCACCGCGGTTTTTTCTACGATGATAATTCGCCGTACACTAATTATGCCGGCAAAAATAGAAATTGCCACATGATTTTCGATTCCGATCAAAACGAACAGTGCCTGTATAGTTTTAGCATTAATTCATCGCAAAATTGTTTGGATTGTTTTCGAGTGCGGAAATCGGAATTATGTTATGAGTGTATTGATTGTGTTAATTGTTATCATAGTGTGTTTTTGCAGGATTGCGAGCAATGTTTAGACAGCGCATTCTTAAAAGATTGCGTGGACGTGCGCAATTCGTTGTTGTGCGTTGGTTTGCGCCATAAAGAATATCATGTGTTGAATAAACCGGTCACGGCGGCTGAATTCAAATTAGCTCAACAACAGTTGTTTAGCCGCGTTGGTCAGCAACAATTATTGCGACAGTTCAGCGATTTAGCGTTACAATTTCCCAATAAATACATGCATGGCGCGCATAATGAAAACGTGCGGGGCGATTATCTGCGCAATTGCAAAGACGCTATAAATTGCTATGATTCTAACGATTTGGAAAAATGCAAAAATTATTATCAAGCCTTTGATAACGCGAAAGATTGTATGGATGTACTGCAGTGCGGCGATCAAGCAGAGTTACTTTATGAATGCTGCTATTTAGGATATACAGCTTACAATATTAGATTTTCCATGCATGGTTTGGGCACTTCAAACAATTTTACCTATTGCAACCATTGTTTTCACGCCAGTAATTTATTTGGCTGCATTGGTGTGCATAATCGCGAGCAATATTGTATTTTAAATAAACAATACTCTGAAGCGGAGTATAACAAGTTAATACCAAGAATCATTGCGCATATGAAACAAACCGGGGAATGGGGCGAATTGTTTCCAATTGCATTATCATCTTTTGCTTACAACGAATCACTGGCGCAAGATTATTTTCCACTTACTAAAACCGCGGCTCAAGCCAAGGGATACCGCTGGAGAGAAAATACTATACAAAGTAACCCGGCTACTTATCAGGTGCCGGATACATTTAGTGCGGTAAAATCTGATATTACTAAAGAACTGTTGGCTTGTAGCCAGTGCCAGCGTAATTATAAGATTATTGCCGCTGAACTAGCTTTTTTTCAACAAGCTAATTTACCCTTACCAACCCAATGTTTTTATTGTCGTCATCAGCGCCGCCTCATGTTACGCAATCCAAAACAGCTGTGGCACCGCCAGTGCATGTGCCTGCCTGACCGGCAGGCAGGCACACAACCAGATCATAATCATCAAGGCAGATGTGCTACAGAATTCGCTACTACGTATGCGCCTAATCGCAAAGAACTAGTTTATTGTGAACAATGCTATAATAAAGAAATATATTAATCCAACCATTTTTTACATGTTTGCTAATAATATTATCTTAATTTAGCTAAAAAGTTAGTGTAATTTTAAGTCATGTCAAAAAGTATTTGACCACGTTTTGTCGTGGTATTAAAGTAATATATATGTTCAAACAACAATGTGCTCGGTGCAGTAAAACATTTATCGTTACGGATAACGATCAAGCTTTTTATGAAAAAATAAATGTAGATGAGCCAACGCACTGTCCAACTTGTAGATTGTTACGCCGGTTAGCTTGGCGTAATGAGAGATTTTTATATCAACGGCAGTGTGATTTGTGTAAGAAAACTATTATTTCAAATTATTCTTTAGACAAGCCATATATTGTTTATTGCCATGATTGCTGGTGGAGTGATAAATGGAATGCTTTAGATTATGGACAAGACATTAATTGGTTCGAACCGTTTTTTTTACAAGTGCAAAAATTATTACAACAGGTGCCGTTGTTGGCTACTATGGTTAGTAAATGCGAAAACTGTGATTATACCAATTATTCATTCGAAAATAAAAATTGTTACTTATCGTTCGATATCGGCGGCAATGAAAATGTGTATTATAGCCGAACAATGTACAATAACAAAGATTGTTTTGATTGCTTATTTTGCAAAGAACATTGCGAATTGTGTTATGAATGTGTTTACTGCACAGCTTGTTATGGTTGTAATTTTTGTTTAGATTGTGAACACTTAACTAACTGTTCATTTTGTTTTGATTGCAGTGGTTGTAATGATTGTTTTTTATGTTTCAATTTGCGTAATGCGCAATACTGTATAGAAAATAAGCAGTACACTAAAGAACAATATCAAAAAAAAATTAAACAATATTATAATTTAGCCAGCTATCCTCGTTTGCAACAACTAAAACAGCATTTCCAAGATTTAAAATTAAAACAACCGCATAGATTTAGTAAAAACATAGCTACTGAAAATAGTGTAGGCGATCATTTACAACACTGTACTAATTGTACTTTTGTGTTTAGCTCTAATAATTGTGAAAATGCGCATTATGTATTTGAGTCCATGATTGGCCAGGATTTTTACGATGACAATTTCAGCGGCTGGGGAGCCGAGTTATCTTATGAAACTATAGGTATACCAAAACCATATCATTGCATGGGAATAGTTTCTTGCGGTTATCCAATAGAGTTATATTACAGTTTGTTTGCGCAACAGGCTAAACAGTGTTTTGGAGTGGTGGCTACTAAAAACACGCAATATTGCATTCTGAATAAACAATACACTAAAGAGCAATATGAACATCTTTTACCAAAACTGATTGCACATATGCGCCAAACTAGTGAGTGGGGCGAATTCTTTCCAAAAGCCATGAGTCCATTTTGTTATAACGAAACATTAGCTAACGAAGTACAACCGCTCACAAAAACCGAAATACTAGCGCAAGGATTGTGCTGGAAAGATTTAGATTTTAAAACAACACAGTATTCAGCTGTAAATATACCAAATACAATCAGTGATGTAACAGACAAAATAATACAGCAGATGTTAATCTGCCAACATTGTCATAAAAGTTATAAAATTATTCCACAGGAATTAGTTTTTTATCATCAACAACAATTAACCTTGCCCAGACTTTGTCCAAATTGCCGACACTTACAACGCAAAAAATTTATCAATGCTTATAATTTTTGGCACCGTCAATGTATGTGCACACAGCCAGATCATAATCATTCTGGGCGTTGCAGTGTAGAATTCGAAACCACTTATTCTCCAGAACAAAAAGAATTAGTGTATTGTGAAGAGTGTTACAAAAAAGAAATTTATTAGGCTATTTTTTTGTTTTATCAGTGGAGCATTGTAAAAATAAATAGTATAAATTAACTATACATGTTTAGTTTGTATATTATTCTATCATTAGCAAAAAAAGATACTTTTTTATAACCTGTGTAAAACAGTGTTTGATTGCGTTTACACAGCATGTTAATCTGCAGGCATGACCAAACAGTGTATTCATTGCAGTAAAACATTTAAAGTGCTGGAAGCGGACATGGTTTTTTTACAACGGTTAGCTTTACCAGAACCAACACATTGTCCGGATTGCCGGCAACAACGCAGATTAGCGTGGCGCAATGAAGATAGTTTGTATCAGCGCAAATGTGATAAATGTAAAAAAACTATTATTTCTATTTATTCTGATGTAGTATCTTTTCCGGTGTATTGCCATGATTGCTGGTGGCAGGATGATTGGAGCGCTGTGCAATTTGGTCGAGATATCAATTGGCAGAAACCATTTTTTGAGCAGTGGTATGCCTTGATGAAACAAGTGCCACACATCGCTTTACATGTGGTAGCCAATGAAGACGCTGATTATGTAAATATGTCTGGTTACAATAAACATTGCTATTTATTGTTTGCGGCTGAATATAACGAAGATTGTCTGTATGGCACACAGGTAATTAAATCGCGTTCTTGCGTAGATGTGCTTAATTGCACTAATTCAGAACGGTGTTATGAGGCGGTAGATGTAGAAGGCTGTTATAACGTGTTATTTTCGCGTAATTGCCAGCACTGTACTGATTGTTATTTTTGCTATGACTGCAAAGGTTGCACAGACTGTTTGTTCTCAAATAATTTGCGTAATCAGCGTTATGTAATATTTAATCAAGTTTATTCGCCTAATGAATTTGCTCGAAAAAAAGAGCGTTTATTAGCTAAATTATATAATGGTAACAGTGCAGAATTAATCACTTTATTCAAACAGCACTATCAAAAAGCCATTCACAGGCCTTTAGAAACAACTCGCTCCGAGCAAGCAGTGGGAGATTATTTAACTGGCTGTAATAATATATATTACGGTTTTGATTTAACCAAGGCGGAAAACTGCCGTTATGTTTATACCGGTTATCAAATTAAAGATTTAATGGATGTGTGCCATACTATCGAAGCAGAATTGTCTTACGAAGCTACGGCTACTGGTTATAAATCTCAACGCATTTTTTATTCTATTTCCGCACTTACGAGTAACGATTGTTATTATTCTGATTTTATTTTCTCATCAAAAAATATTTTTGGCGGTATTGGTTTACGCAATGCGCAATATTGTATTTTAAACAAGCAATATTCGAAAGAAGATTATTTTAAACTTAAAGAAAAACTTATTGAGCATATGAAAAAAAATAAAGAATGGGGGGAGTTTTTTCCGATGCAATATTCGCCTTACGCCTATAATGAAACCGTCGCCCAGCGTTATTATCCGTTAACCAAAGAAGCTGTTTTAGCCAAAGGTTTGCGCTGGAAAGAAGAATTAACTAAATCGGCTAAAGATCATACTAGATATAATGTCGCAACCAGTATTGATAAAATAAATAATGACATTACTAAACAAATATTAACTTGTACAGTTACTGAAAAACAATATCGTATCACCAATACGGAATTAGATTTTTATCGTACTTTAAAATTACCCATACCATTATTGTGTCCGGAAGAGCGGGCGCGCTTACGCTTTGCCCAGCGCAACAAACGGCAACTCTGGCAGCGTCAGTGCATGTGTACGCAAATTAACCACGGCCATCATGGCCGCTGTGGTAACGAATTTACCACCACTTATGCGCCTGAACAAAAAGAATTAGTGTATTGCGAGCCGTGCTATCAAGCCATTATTTATTAAAATAATTACAGATTAATAAGCTAATTCCTAAGCTGGTAATAATTGTGTAACTTGGAATTACATAACGTACTATTTTTTCTGGTAAAAATAAACCGAAAAAACCAGTGCTGTCGCCATATTTATGATGTAATAAAGTAAGAGGGCAATCCTTATATATTAATAATAAAACTAACTCAATCATTAGTGGCGGAATAGCCAGAATTAACCACAAGCCGGTTTGTTTAGTATATACAGAATAATATAATAATACTAAGCATATAGTTAAAACAACTACGGCTAAACCGTGTAGAAAGCGTATTAATGAAACAGTAAGTTGATTTTTGGCGGTGAGGGTAGCTTCTGACATATCTGACATAATTTAATAGTTATTTTTATTAAAACAAATCAGACAGAATCGTCAAGTTAAATAGACCTGGTTACATTGACAGGGTTACTAATAACGTTAAAATACAAGCATGTTTAGTAAACGTAAATGGTTATTTTGGTGGAAAACTTGTGGGTTGATAATTTTTGGAATTATTATAATCAGCTTATGGCCGAATAATGGACGATTTATTCAAGATAGTAATAATATTGTGGCGCAGTTTAAGCAGTCTAACGAACTTATTCCACAAGACAACCATTTATATATTCCAGTTATTAATGTTAATACCAAAATCGTAGAAGGGACATCGTTAAAAGCGATTGATAAAGTAGAGGGTGTTTGGCACGAGCCCAACACAGCCAATCCAATATTACCTGGTAATATGGTAATTGCTGGACATCGTTTTAAATGGTTACCGCCAAATCGCACTACATTTTACAATTTAGATAAGGTTAAAGTAGGAGATGAAATTATTATAGTATGGCAGCAACACGTGTATCGTTATCAAGTATACGAAACAACAGTAGTACAGCCTACCGCTGTGGAGATACGCGATAATCATGGTTTTAATGAGCTTACCATCTATACCTGTACACCTTTATGGACTACAAAACAGCGTTTGGTGGTAAAAGCCAAACCTGTGGATAAATAATTTATCAGCATAGCCAAAATTGTACATAAAATGCTAATATTAACAAGTAATTAATTAAAAAAAGAAAATATTTATTAATTTATTTATGATTATTTATAAAAAAGCTTGGCTGATAGGCGCTGTTATAACAGCAAGTATCGGTATTTTTAGTGCGTCTACTGTGTTAGCGGCGGCTGATTTAATTGTTACGGAAGAAGCGGCGGATACTAATAATACCATTGGTTTTAGCCAAACGGTTAATTTAGTAGATGAAACCAGTTTGTTATTTAGAGCTACCATAGAAAACAGCGGCGATAGCAGAGCGTACAAAGTAACGTTTAGCAATGATTATGACGAACAAAAATTAACTAATCCGGTTTTAATTAGTGTTAAGTTAGATACCGATGGTGATGGAACATATGATCGTGAATTAACCAGCGCTGAATTAGTAGCGGTTAGCGATACGGTTAGTGGCGTGTTTAACATTGATTTTGATGTTATCAGCGGGTTAACTATGCGTAAAGATGTAAAAGTGCAACTAAAATATTCTATGGAAATTGTTCCTACTGTTATTAGCACGTTATTACAAAACGTTGGCACAGTTGGTTGGAGTAATACAGCCACTGGTACAGCCGATCAATCAACATCTTCTACAGCCAGTGTATTTCTTATTGTGTCCGCGTCTGACACAGATAGCGACACTATACCTGATGGTACGGAAGCGGGCAGTACTAGTACTGGAACAGCTCCGGTTGATACAGATGTTGACGGTACTCCTAATTATCAAGATACCGACAGTGATAATGATGGCACTGCCGATGCAGTAGAAGGGACAGGCGATACCGATGGTGATGGTGTACCGAATTATGTTGATGATAATTCAACTAGTACTGATACAAATACTAATACCAATACTAATACCAATACAAACGATAATGCTAATGCGAATACAAACACTACGAATAGCAATACAAATGATAATACAAATAGTAATACAAACAGCAACGCTAACACTAACTCCGTTAATAGTGCTGATTCTAACGAAAATACTAATACAAATTCAGCCGCGGCAACTAGCAACACCAATGCTTCAAGCGCAGGTACAACGGATACATTAGCCGAGACCGGCAGTAATGCTATATTGCCTATGGTTGTAGGTTTATTACTAGCTAGTCTTGGTTTAGCCTCGTTATTAGTTGTACGGCAACGAATGAATTAAATTAAACAATCGGTGCATCAAAGGTTTCTTCTTTATTGCCTACGGCGTTAGTGTTTTCTTCATCGCTATATATTTTGGCCATTAATTTATCAATTTCAGTAAGTGTGGTGCCATAGGTTTTGCGATTATAAGCAATAATTGCTTCCGCAAAGTTAGGTTGCGGTGGTGGTGGTACAGCTAAAGTAGTAGCCGAAAATGGCTGAGTAGTTTGTCCGGCTACGCTCATTTTAATTAACATTTCGCGCACGCCAAGATTAATAAAATCCTCAGTACTAAATATTGGCGTAAATTCGTTAGCTAAATATGTGCCATCATCGGCACCAACGCGCATAGCAACAATGGAGCCGATATTACCAAATACTGTGCCTTTAATGCGATCGGGCACTTGTGAGAGATATTGATGAGAAATAGTTAGTAATAAACGGTATTTTCTAGACTCTGATAAAATATTTTCAAAGGTTTCAGTAGCAAAATTTTGAAACTCATCAATGTAGAGATAAAAATCTTTGCGTTGTTCTTCAGGTAGTTTGGCTCTAGCCATAGCAGTTTGATAAACTTTGGTAATCATCATAGCGCCTAATAAAGCGGCATTTTCTTCGCCTAATTTACCCTTAGATAGTTCAATCAATAGCACTTTATGTTGATTCATGGCATCATCAAACGAAAACTTGTTATGTGGTTGAGCCACGATATTACGCACTAAATGATTGGACAAAAACTGTCCTAATTTATTTACTAATGGCAAAATAGCTTCATTATCAAATTTTTCTGACCAACTAGAAAATTCATTAGCCCAGAAGTGTTTCACTACAGCATCTTTAATTTCTGGAATTACTTTCTGACGAAATTTTCGATTAGTTAACATTTTCATCATGCCTACTAAGGTAGCTTCTGGGTAATCGAGCATAGCTAAAGTGGTATAACGGAAAACATGTTCAATTTTTGGTGACCAATCACCGCCGAAAAATTTTTCAAATACCTCAATCATTCCTTGAGTAACTTGTTGTTTCATGTCTAAAGACACATTTTCTAAGGGATTAAAGGCAATCGGGAAATCAAAATCAGATACGTTCATGTAAATAATATCTTTCATTTTATGTTCTGGAATATATTTTAAAATATCCTGAATTAAATCACCGTGTGGATCCATTACACAGATACCTTTATCGCTGAGAATGTCATTAATAATAAAAGTTTCTAATAATTTTGATTTGCCTGAGCCAGACTTACCAACAACATATAAATGTCGGCGGCGATCTTCACGTAACATGCCAAATTTAGTGCAATTACCACGGAAATTAGTTAAACCAAAAAACGTAGCTTGTTTATTAGTGGTATTAGCTTCAGTGGGTAAACTAAACGGTGGTTGAGCACGTTTTGATAATACCCAATTAATTGCTGGCATTTTTAAAGCTGGATCGGGCACATGGAACAACGTAGCCACCTCTTCTTGAGTTAATGTTAAGCGACTAGAAAAATCACGAGCCAACAATTCTTTTAATAAAGCCTGAACATTTGGTGCGGTGGTAAATACAATCCGATTTTTTTCGGCAGAAAATTCATAAAAAGTGCGCTGCAATTCTTGCACGGTATTTTCAGCTTGGCTCGCATCAGTATTAGGAAACAGATAAACTAAACGCATGACAGCATTAAATTTTGGTATTTCAATAGATTCTCCGCTGCGTTTGGTTTCCCCGTAAAATAAGCCGCTAGAGCCAGCCTCAGCTTCTTCATTAATAGGTTTGATGACTAATTGGAAAAGGATACTGTGATAAGGAGAAATTGACGAAGCTAGGTTAATGAATGAACTAAGTGGATCATGTGGTATAGATGTACGATAAGTGCGCAGTGAATATTGTTCTTGATGAGCTAATTGTAAATAATAGCCAATGGCATTATCTGGCAGATGAGTAATATCTAGAAAACTAGCTACTTCAGTAATCTCAATATCAGGAAATACAGAAAACATCATATTACGCACAGTATTAGTAACGCGAGAATTTACTGTAATATAAAAATTCAATTTATTATTTATACTGACAATTTCGCAAGCTAAAGTAGCGGCATTATTTTCTTCTGGCTTTAATAAATAGAAGAAATTATGAAATAACTGTTCAAATTTCTGAATATGCTCAGGGATAGGAGTTAGTGGAAAACGTAATAATAATGTGGTTTTATTAGGCATAAAAATTAATTCTAACAAAAAAATTGATTTTTGTAAAGAGTCAAGCTATACTAACAATATTATGATTGAACACTTATTTGGTTCACGGACACGGTTAAAATTATTACAGTTATTATTTACACATCCTACGGCTTGGTTTTATGTTCGTGAATTAAGTAGAACCGTGCATGAACATATTAACTCTATTCGTCGCGAATTGGCTAATTTGGAAGCAATTGGGTTATTAGAAAAAAAAGTAGAACAGCGTAAAACTTTTTATCAGGTAAAAAGCGATTTTTTGTTGTATACTGAATTAAAAGCTTTAGTGTTAAAATCTCAACTGATTCATGAAAAGAAATTTTTAAGACGCTTAGAGCAAGCTGGCAAAATAGAATTATTGTTGTTGCTTGGTCATTTTATAGGTGATACACAATCAGCTATTGATTTGTTTATTGTTGGTAATTTATCAAATAAGCATATTCAAGTGTTATTGGAAGAGTTTAATCAAAGATTTGGTCAAAATTTACGATACACAGTAATGACTTTAACAGAATATCAGTATCGGCGTGATGTAACTGATAAATTTCTTTTTAATCTTTTGCAAGCACCACAAATTGTTTTGGTAGATAATCTGGCATTGAAAAAAAACTAATTTATTTGTATAATAATATAAATAATAATAACCAGTATGATTATGAAAGATAAGATTATTAAGCATTTACATATTGTTAAGTGGGTACACCGTGTTTTGGTTGGTTTAGTGATAGTATTAGCTTTCTTGTTAGTGATTGTTTATTATAATGCCCAGATTCAATAGAGGTATTATTATACTGACATTAATGCTTATTGGTACGGGTTGTGCCGGTAGTTTAACATTGCCAAATGTGCCAACAGAAAAGCTAACATTACCAGAAGCACCAGTAGTGTATGCTACAACCAAACAATTGTTATTAAATGATAATCAAATAAACAATTCATTAACTGTTCCAGTGTTAGCTGCTTGGTTTGATACGGAGCATATTTTAATAGTAGAAAAAAATCAGGGAACTAGTTATCAGATTTGGAAACAAAACGTTATTAATGGTGAACGGACATTTATTACTAGTTGTGCTATTCAGCTACAATTTTTGGCAGTAGCACCAAATCAGGAAGCATTGTTATTAATTGCGGAACAAGATTTATATGTACTACCTTTAGTTACAACGCAATTAACACGAATACACGAAGGAGTCCTTTCGGCGCAATGGTCCTTAGATAGTAAACGGATAGTGTTCAATACTACAGACAATCGTTTATTGTTGCAACAAATTGGTTTAGAATTTAAATTAGATACCCCATTAGTGTTGTTAACTGAAACGGTAGCTTCACCTATTTTTTTAGATGAGCGCACATTAGCTTATGAAGGCCAGTGGGAAAACATGGTTACTATTATTGCTAATGATTTAATTACTCAAGAAACTAAACCATTAACTAGTTTACGTTTTGTCCAAGCGGATGCTAATAGTGTTGTACGATTATCACCGAATAGTGAATTATTATTGTATAGTCGACAAGATAACAATACAGGTGATAATAATATTTGGGTTATTCATCGTAACAAAGATGTGCCAAAACTTATTTTAACTAAAGCTAATGCACCGATTTGGTCCAAGACCAATGATCGGATATATTATTTTTCAGCTGGTGCATTATGGCAAGCATCAGATAATGGTTTTGATAAAATTCAGTTAAATCAACAGGCGTTATTTGTAGCTGCTCCAACTAGTTTAATAAGTAATTTAGCTCCTAGTTTATGATGATATTCAAGCGCTTAGCTCCGTATTGGAGCAGTGCTGTAGTAGTGGTATTATTATTATTAGGGCAGCAACAACCATTTGCTTGGTTGTATTATAGTGGCGGCTTAATATTAATTGTATTTGGTACGGTGGCATTAATGCACCAAAAACATTGGCGTTTAGAATATTTAGGATTGTCGATGGTTTTATTAGTTTTGATATTAGCTGGCTATGCTTTTATATTGATTTTGGAAAATAACTTAATAATTATTAGTATTATTATTTTAACAACGATAATTTATTTTTTATTTGTAAAGAATCTAGTATTATTTCTATTTGTACCAAAAAAATATATTCCTTATTCATTAGAACATATCTCTACCTATAGTAATTTAGTAGCCTCGTTTTATTTATATGTTAGTGTATTTATTTTTTTTGTTTTGGGTATTATGCGGTTAAGATATATTTTGTGTATGGCTGTGATAGCTACTTTGATTTTAGTTTGGCAAACATTTTGGATTCAAAAAATTGCACTAATTCCTGCAAAATGGTATATAATTTGTATTAGTTTAATTATGACGGAATTAGTGTGGGGATTGCACTACTGGCCGGTGAGTTTTTATGTTTCTGGATTTATTTTAACAATTGCACTATATATATTATTACATCTAACCAAAAATTGGTTAATGAAAACATTAACTCGGCGAATATTAGCTACTTATTTGCTGACTAGCAGCATAGTAGTGGCTTTTTTATTAATAACTACACAATGGTTAATATGAAACCAGGCACTATCCCAACATCTTTTTTACAACGCAGTAAAATTAAGGCCAATGCTTTAAATAATAATTCCGGCCATTTTTTTGTTGTACTAACAGCTATTATTTGTGCGATCATTGCGGCAATATGTAGTAGTATTTTTATTCAGTTTTATCCCATTACTTGGTTAATTAATTTTTCTAATGATGCGAAAGTAATATACGTAAATAAAGATCAAGAAAGTTCATCTACTCAGTTAGCCGATTTGATAAAAACAAAAGCCGGCAGCCTGGTAGTTACGTTATATTCCGCTAACATTGATGATTATAATACAGCTGTGCCACTAGGCCAAGGGGTGTTAATTAGTACTGATGGCTGGTTAGTAACGTTACAAAAAAATCTGACAGTACAAAATAGCGTGACAGTTTTATTAAGTGATGGTAGGTTATTTGTTTCCAATAAAATTGTGCGGGATGATTATAATAATGCGGCTTATGTAAAAATTACGGCCAATGATTTGCCGGCGGTAAATTTTACAGCTAATGCACCGGCGTTAGGCGAATTAGCCATGTGGTATATTCCGGCCAGTACCAATGGTGAAACGATACTCTTTGGTCATTTGAATAATTTACAATACAGTGAGAATAATATTTTTTCATCACGACATAATAATTTATTATATTTAACCGATATACCAGAAACTAAATTAATGTACCCCGGAGCTCCAGTATTTAATCAAGTCGGTGATTTAATTGGTTTAACGTTCGAACTGAATACTATTTTGCCGGTTAATAGTATTTCCAGCAAAGTGTATGATTTATTTGCTAGTAATGAATTAAAACGTACTAATATTAATTTTGAATATACCCTATTAGCGCGCAGTATTAATTCTGATACCAACCAACAAACGGGTGCTCGTGTTACGGCTATTCATAGTGGGGTTGAGTTATTACAAGTAGACGATGTGATTACTTCGATTAATAATATCAGTATCGACGCGCAACATGATTTAGCTGAAGTGTTAGCCGGTATTACTGAAGCAACAGCTACAGTAAATTTGCAACGGTCTGGAAAAAATGTTACGGTGGCTTTGCCGATTGATTAATATACGGGCTGTAGTATACCGGTAGTACGCGTCCATGGGGTGGATGTAGACTGGGTTCAATTCCCAGCAGCCCGACTATAATTTAAAATATTTTCTTATAAAGCACGGTTATTCCAAACCACGCCGCATTAATCAACACAATCGTGGCGCCGGTGGGCAAATCTAGTAAGAACGAAGCGGTAATGCCGGTTAATACAGAGAGCATAGAAAATAACACGGCATATAACAAGGCCGCTTTGAAAGTTTTAGCTAATTGTAAGGCGGTTACGGCTGGTAAAATTAATAAAGCGGATACCAGCATAACGCCTACCATTTTCACGGACAAGATTACGGTAAGGGCAGTTAATAAGGTTAGCACGGTATTGATAAAATTGGTTTTAATACCGGTGGTTTTAGCGTAATCGGCATCGAAAGTGGCGGAAAACAGATCCCAGTAAAACCAAGTGAGCACAGCTAATACAATAATAGACAACACAATAGATAACACAACCTCACTAGTGCTAATAGAAAGAATGTTACCAAATAAATAGCTGAATAAATCGATATTAAAACCTTGGGCGCGGCTGGCTAAAATTACACCGCTAGCAATACCAACGGCAGAAACAATGCCAATAGCAGCATCGCCATATAATTTGGCGCGGGTGGTAATTTTTAAGATTAATAGCGAACTTAACATTACAATTGGCACCGCAATATAAAATGGGTAAAATCCTAGCCACAGTCCTAGCGCAATCGCGCCAAAGCTAACGTGCGCCAGCCCATCGCCAATCAGCGACATTTTTCTTAACACCAAAAACATGCCTAAGGCGGCACAAGTAATGGCCACAAACGAACCGGCTAAAAATGCTTTTTGAATGAAACCGTACTGTAATAAATGTAGTAGCGTCATAAATTATTCGTGTTGATGCCAAATAATATGTTGATCGGTTTTTTCAAAGTGAGCCGAGGTTTTATTGAAAGCGCAGAAATCGGCCATACTGCCGTAATGAATTAAGGTTCTGTCTAAATATAATAACTTGTTGGCGTAATTGCCAATGTAGCCGGTATCGTGAGTAATCATAATGATAGTGATGCCTTGTTGTTGGCTTAAGGTTTTTAGTAGTTTAAAAAATTTGGTGCGAGAAGCTGGATCGAGCGCCGTGGACGGCTCATCGAATATTAATAATTTTGGATTGGCTACTAAAGCTCTGGCCAACATTACCCGTTGTTGTTGACCACCGGATAATTGGGTAATTTGTTTATCTTTTAAATCAGCAATGTCTAATTGATCTAAGGTGTTAGCTACTTTAACTCTATCGGTTTTAGAAAAAAATCGGGGAGCTGATTTAGTGGTCAGTAAACCCAGAAATACTATTTCGGCTACAGTGGCGGGGAATAATGGATTTAAACTAAACAGGGTTTGCGGTAAGTAACCAATGTTGTGCCAAGCGGTAAATGTAGCCTGTGGTTCACCAAATAATATAATACTGCCACTACTAATAGGTATTAAACCAAGTAAGGTTTTAATTAAGGTGGTTTTTCCGGCGCCATTAGGTCCGGCTACGCCAATAAAATCACCCGGTTCTACTACAAAACTAATATTACTTAACGCTTCAATGTTTTCGTAGCGGACGGTTAATTGGTTAACAGATAAAACAGGTGTAGTAGACATATACTACTTATAGTTTACACTGTAAACCCGTACTTAAGCTAGCTAAATTATCGTTCATAATATTAATAAACGTAACGTTAGATTGCATATCTGCTTGGCTAACATTATGCGCGGCATTAAGTAAGAGTAATTTAGCGGCAGTTTCGTTAGCTAACGTTTCGGCTATTTTTGGGCTAGCTAATTCTTCATAAAACACATAAGCAATTTGATTTTGTTTAATTTGATCAACTAAATTTATTAAATCGGTCGCCGTTGGTTCAGCATCTGGTGCCAAACCTTGAGCGGCCGTGTAATTTAATTGATATTTTTTGGCCAAATAACCAAATGCGTAATGGCCGCCGTAAATAATTTCATTACTCTTACAAGTAGCTAATGTTTTGGCGTAATGATTATCTAATTCAGTAAGCTGATTATTATAATTTTTAGCGTTGGTTTGATAAAAAGTAGAGTTAGCCGGATCTTGAGCGATTAACGCTTGAGTAATATTATTTACTATTATTTTAGCATTAGCAAAATCTAGCCAAATATGTGGATCAACTCCAGGCTCATGATCTGCTTCTTTCATCATTTCAATACCAACACTAGCATCAACTATTTTTAAATTTTTGTCAGATCCGGCAATGATATCAGCTGCCCAGGGTTCCATAAATGAACCGGTGTACACAAATACATCAGCCTCGTTTATTTTTACCACATCACTTGGTTTTGGCTCAAAACTATGCGGTTCTACACCAGGCGGTAATAATAACACAACGTTCACGTTAGCTTGCCCAACTTGTTTAGCAAAATCGTAAAGGGGATAGAGCGTGGTAACTATGGTAAGTGGTTTTTCGGTAGGAGCGGTTTTTTGTTTTGTGCTCAATAACGCAAATAATACAACACTAACCAGGCTAATAACCACTATAAAAAATAATATTTTTTTAATTTTGGCATTTTTGGCAATACCCATAAAATTCTAATAGATGATTAATAATATTAAATTGGTGTTGTTTGGTAATATATTGTTCTTGCTTGGTTAAATGATTATCCATATCTACTCGTTCAATGTTGTTACAGCCTAAACAGACTAAATGATGATGGTGTTGGTGTGCTAATTCGAAATAATCAGTGCCATTAATAGTGCTTTGGTTAATAATATGGTGTTTTACTAAAAACACGAGTTCGCGATATAACGTGGAGCGATTTGGAGTAACGTGTTTACGTTGTAATTGTTTAATAATAGTAGCTTTGCTTAATAAGCAGTGTTGGCTTGCTAACACCTCCAATAAGGCCTGCTTGGTTTTTGTTAACCGGCCGCCGGATTTTTTTATGGTTGAGTGTAGTGTGTGCATAAAATATACTAATGCAACATTGTTGCATTAGTATATTAATCGATTAAACTAATAGCGTCAAGCAGGTTTAATTCAAAAGCCATTAATATCAGGCCGCTTACTAAACCAAACAAACTTAAATGCTGGCTGTATTTTCGGGCTGTTGGTATCAACTCAGCAAAAGAAATATACACCATAATACCAGCCACAACGGCTAGCATTACACCAAGTAAATAAGCATTAATATAGGGCGATAAAACCAGATAAGTAAGCAAAGCACCTAGCGGTTCAGCTAAACCAGCTAGTAACGCATAAAAAATACTTTTCTGTTTATTGTGAGTTGCATAATATATCGGCAAAGCGACACAAAAGCCTTCCGGAATATTGTGAATAGCAATAGCAATGGCAATAGATAAACCAAATACTATATTAACGCTAGCGGTAGTAAACGTGGCAATACCTTCAGGAAAATTATGAATGGTAATAACAATGGCGGTAAATATCCCAGTTTTTAACAAAGCCTGTTTGTTCCAGAATGTTTTAGTATAGGGTTGTTTGTAGTTGGTAAAAATATCTATAATGCCAGCAATAGCTAAACCAACTAAAAACAGCATAATTACTAACCAATTATTATTTCCAGTACTAGCCAATAAATGATTAGACTCTTTTAATAGTTCAAAAAAAGATAGGTAAATCATCACTCCGGCAGATAAGCCTAAGCCAAATGATAAAAATTTAGTACAGGTAGTTTTTATCCAAAATATTAAGCAAGCGCCCAGCACGGTGGAAAGTCCGGCTAACGTAGTTAGAATAAAAGCATAAATAGTATTGGTAGACATGGTGTTTAGCCAAAGTATACCATAACAAATACGATACTGTAGTATTTGATTAATTTCAGAGATTTAGTATAATAAAAACAGGTTAAGTAATTTAATTAAATAGTAATATAAAATTTATGGAAATTGTTGGTGCACTTTTATTTTTATTAGTCTCTGGTTTTTTTGGGTTAGTTATTTTATTAATGTTTTTTATTCGGCAGGTTAATCAATACCAGCGCGGTTTAGTGTTTACCATGGGTAAATACTCCAGCACCAAAATGCCGGGTTGGAGAGTAATTATTCCAGTGTTGCAACGCATGGTGAAAGTGGATATTCGTATTAAAACGGTAGATGTGCCCGATCAAGATGCTATTACCAAAGATAACGTGTCGGTACGCATGAACGCGGTAATTTATTATAAAGTAGCCAGTCCAGAAAAAGCTATTTTGGAAGTGGAAGATTTTTATTATGCGGTATCGCAATTAGCCCAAACTACCATGCGTAATATTATTGGGGCAGTTAGTTTAGATGAATTATTAGCGAATCGCGATGAAATAGCTAAAAAAATTAAAACTATCGTGGATGAGGCTACTGAGCAATGGGGTATTGATGTGGTTAGTGTAGAATTAAAACATATTGAATTACCGGAAAACTTAAAGCGCACTATGGCCAAACAAGCCGAAGCTGAACGAGAAAAACGAGCTACCATTATTAACTCTGAAGGTGAAGTGATTGCCGCTGATAACCTATCCAAAGCCGCTGCTACCATGGCTGCTACACCTGGCGCTTTGCATTTACGCACCCTTAATAGTATTAACGATATTTCGTCTGATCAGTCTAATACCGTAGTATTTGCCGTGCCGATAGAAGTATTGCGCGCCGTAGACGGTATTACTGAATACATGAAACACATGAGTAATAAAAAATAATTATGAAATTACAACTTGGCTCTAATGATGTAGTAGGAGAAATTTTAAAAGACAACAACAATAACGGTATGCCAGATATTGTTGAGCAAGCTTTTAAAACCGGTAATGTAACCACTAATGTTAATACCGCGTATGTAGTAAAAGGCAAACAGTATAATAGTTTAGCCGAAATGCCACCAGCAGACAGAGCTTATGTTGAACAAAAAATGAAAACGGTTACAGCTACACAAACAGAAGGGCAGGGTACTAGACCAGTGGTAACACGGCCAGAACTGCAAACTCATCCGTTAGCTGAAATGGACGATGGTGGTGAACGCCTAAAAATGGCACTAGTTTTCCTAGTTTGTTTTGCGGTAGTAGTAGGAGCCATCTATTTTGTTGTGTTTTAAAGAATAGATTTTATCGAGACGATAGCCAAGTTAAAACACTGTTGGTAGGTAAAAAAATTGAAAAACGCGTACCGCAATAAATGTTATTACATATGTCATTAGAACAACTGCGTCAAGATTTTCCAATGTTACAACAGCGGTTGAACAACAAACCGATCGTGTATTTTGATAATGCCTGTGTTAGTTTGCGGCCACAAGTGGTAATTGACGCAATTACCCAGTATTATCAGGAATATTCGGCTTGTGGCGGTAGGAGTATGCACAAATTAGGTAAGCGCGTTACGCAGGAATGTGCTGTAGCGAGACAAATCATCGCTAATTTTATTCACGCGCAAAAACCAGAGGAAGTAATATTTACGCGTAACACTACTGAAGGAATTAATCTGGTTGCGCGCTCGTTAAATTTAACAGCTGGCGACGTAGTGTTAACGTCTGATAAAGAACATAATTCTAATTTGGTACCGTGGCAAGTTTTAGCTAAACAAAAAAATATTGCTCATAAAATTATACCAAGTAATCCAGATAACACATTTAATTTAGAAACATATCAAAATGTATTAAATACTCATAAGGGTAAAGTTAAATTAGTGGCGATAGGGTATACTTCTAATTTAGACGGGGTAACGTTTCCGATTAAAGACATTGTTAAATTAGCTCATCAGGCCGGTGCTAAAGTGTTGGTAGATGCCGCCCAGGCCATGTTGCATCATAGAATAGATGTACAAAATTTAGATGTAGATTTTTTAGCGTTTTCCGGCCACAAAATGCTTGGTCCATCTGGCATGGGCATTTTATATGGTAAATATGATTTATTAGAACAATTAGAGCCGTTTTTAGTAGGTGGCGATACAGTAGAATACACTACTTACACTGAACACAAATTTTTATCAGCGCCAAAAAAATTTGAAGCCGGTTTGCAAGATTATGCTGGCATGATTGGTTTAGGTACGGCGGCTAAATATTTAGAATCACTAAATTACGCTGAAATTAATCAACAGGAATTTACTATAAATAAATATATCACTGAACAAATTAGTCAGTTACCAAAATTACATATTATTGGACCGGTTGAGCCGGCCCAGCGGGGAAGTATTGTGTCGTTTTACGTAGACGGTGTAGATTCGCATAAGATCGCTCTAATGCTAGATGAATCGGCTAATATCATGGTACGGTCGGGGCAACACTGCGTGCATTCGTGGTTTAACGCACATAACATTCATAGCTCCGTACGCGTCTCGTTTAGCTTTTATAATACGTTAGCAGAAGCCGAATTGTTTGCTACACAACTAAAAAAGATATTAATGGTTTTGTAATATGTTTTGCATCATTGCTTTAATTATATTTGCAATATTAGGTATTTTTAGTGCCTCACATCGCTTATTGGCTAAAGAAGCGCTGGATTGCGTGTTGCGCCGAGTAACTTTACGGCCATGTAATACTGGTTTTAAAGAAAAAATTCAGGCTAAAATTTTAGGCCAGTTAATTAATCGTTCAGTGCGGTTAACTAAATTTGTAAACCGGTATTTTGAAGTGTTAGCTTGGATATTTTTTATCTTAATGGTGGCCAGTACGGTTTATGTAATGCGTGGCGGCTATAATTTTTATATGTACGGCAATTGCAATGGTTTAAACGAAGCCGGTTTTTGTGTGTTCGATCCTACTGGCGCTAATAATCAAACTACCCCTATTAACGAAAGCTGCAGCTTAACTCCGCCTAGCGCTAAAGATTTACGTTTTGACGTGTTAAAATTAACCGATTTTCCGCAAGTAACCGCCAATACCGAAAAAGCAGTAGTGTTCATAGGCTGTTACAGCTGTGATGCTACGCGTAAAACTTACCCGACGATTAGAAAATTGTTAGCCAATAATACTACTAATTTTACGTTTATTCATTTTCCTATAAAACCAGAATTAAATTTTTTATCTAATTATACTTATTGTATTAATAAAATAGCTCCGAATAAATTATGGGAGTTTAACGATGCCATGTTCGCGGCGCCGGTAAATAATTTAACGGATAAAAATTATGTAAATAGCGTAATACAGCAAATTGGCTTGGATGCTAATGCAATAGAGCAATGTGTTAACGATCCTGAAACACAAAAAATAGTTGATGATCAATTTCAGCAAGTAGTGGCTACTAATATTTATGGTACGCCTACCACTTTCGTAAATGGTCAGGCTATTGTTGGACCAAAGCCATATCGCGTGTACCAACGGTTACTTAGCGGAGGAATGTTTGCTGAAATTAGAGATTATTTTGCGAGGTTGACAAAATAGAAAAAAGGTGTTATTATAGCGTTAATATTATTAACATTATTATCATAAAAATATATGGCTCGAGAAAATGCTGAACAAATTTTTCGAAGATCTGTACAGACAGAAGAACCAAGAACGGAACAACAAGAACATGAAAAAGATACAGATGAAAAACTACACGAGTTAATTGTTGTATTAGGTGCTAAAATTTATGAAAATAGTACTGTCAAATCTAAATTATTAGGTTTATTACGAGGTAACAAACAAGAAAAAAGAAGTTCAGATCCAAAACGATTAGAGCATTTTTATGTTAGATTAACGGAATTACAAAAGAAGGGTAGACAGTTAGACGATGCTGATCTGGAATTAATTAAGCGATTGCATACTGAGTTTAAACCTAATTTAGCAGATGTAACAGAAACATCTCCAGCTGCAGTACCAACAGTTCCAGAAATGTTATCAGCTGTGGCGGATACGCCTGAAGGTAGAAGAGTGAGTGAGCCAGCTTTATATCGATTACTTGAAAAGAAATTACAAGACGAATTAGTATCTTTACGAGAAAAAAGTACCTCCAAAATATTTTTTTGGAAACAAACAGAGATTCGTGTAAGAATGCAGGCGGCTGAAATGCAATTACGTTTAGTTACTGAAGAAATTAAAAATAGAAAAGAACAACAACAAGCAGCATTATTTGTACCTAAAGAACAATTAAGTGGGTTACAGCTAACTGATATTAAAAAGGTTGAGAAAAACACAGTGTTAGAAATTGCCAGTGGTTTAACTACTTCAAGTGCAACTAGACGTGATAGAATAGAGGCATTTAAAGATTTAGATGTTGCGCAGCTAGGTAGCACAGAGATAAATGTTCAAGTGCAAATTAATGATTTAGTTAGACAACACAGAGAATTAAATGAACAAGTAATGAATTCATTAACTAAGGTACCAGATGTTTGGATAGCGCAGATTAATAATAATTTTCAGCGTTATGGTTTAAAGAGAGAACAACTTTTGCAACCAGGAATTACTTTGAAAGATTTAAAAGAACAGTTAATGTCTGTAAACCAAGCTTTAGTTGAGCATCGTCAACGATTAGCAACAAATATGCGTACAGCATCATATGCTCTTCATCATTATTATGAAAATCGCCAAGGAACAGTAGCTATTGATGAATCAAAACGTAGACATGATTATTTTGAAGGAGTTGTAGTAGCACGAGGCAATAATCTAAAAGAGCAATATTCATATGATGAATTACGTGAGATAGTGGTAAATTTTAGAATACAGTTGCAACGAGTGGATGATGTGAGTGTAAATATTATTAGATCCGTAAATACAATGGCTGAACAGCAACAAAAAGCCATGACGCCAGAAATGCAAAAAAAATTAGCAGCATTTGATGTGAAAATTCATGAGTTACAACAATTGCAGCGTATTATTGCGGAGGCAGCTATTTCTAAGCAGACTGTCGCACAAAACAGAAGTCGTGCTGATGAAGCGTTGCGGTCTATTCAAGCAACAGCACAAGAATATAGTAGTCAAGATCAAATAGATGTGGAAGATGTGACTAATGCCATTGGTTATACCATGGATATGGAAAGTGCTTATGTTGCTGAAGCGGCCACTGAAGATGCTCCTATTATTACTGCGTACGAACAAGTTTCATAATGATTTAATATTTACTTTCCAACCAAAAACTGCTATTAATATAGCTACTCTTTTTAAGTGCAGGGATGCATAGCTCAGCTGGTTAGAGCGTACGATTCACATTCGTAAGGTCAGTGGTTCGAGCCCACTTGCGTCCACCAAGAGAAATGTTTGCGAAATTAGAAATGCGGGGCGGGCATTAAAAATTGGAGGCGTAAAATTTGACAAGAGCATAGTTCCTATGCTAATATAAACATATGAATTTTTTAATTAAATTTTCCGCAAACTACTATTACACCCGCCTAGTGGGACGGTCTTCTTTTTGCTAATTGATTCATTGAAACCAAGCACAAAATGACCGCCCACGAGGCGGTTTTTTTGTCTATTAACTCTAAATTTATGATTAAAAAAACTTTTCAAAAAAATAATGTTTATTACTACGGCTCTTTGCAAGAGACTTGTTTCAAGGTGCCGAAGTAATTTTTTCTAACATTTCGACTCCTCCAACTGGTCTCTTGCGAGACCAGTTTTTTTGTTCTTTTCGGCGGAGTTTGTGAAAACTTCTAAAAAAATTATCAGGTGAAGGAATCTACCTAGCAAGTGATTCCAAAGAAGTTCTTTGAAAACAAAAAGGAGAAAAAATGAAAGCGTTGATTCTACACGTGAACCGATGGGCGTCGAGAGCAGAAAGTCCGTCGGAGAGAATTGGGGACTGCGAACCCGAAACTATTCCACAAGAAGTCGCCGGTTACGATGACACTGGCGAGGGTTCGCCTCATCTGGACCAACGATTTGTCGTTCAAGAGACGGAGTGTCTGGTCATCTTTTTCCAAGTCGAAAAGGACGATACAGAGAAACAAGTACGTCTTCTCTGTAAGGACATTCCAAAAATCGCCGTCAAGGTTGGGACGAAATGCCTCGTGGTTGAATGCTTCGCGCATCTTAGTCATAGCCGACCCGACCCAATAGTGGCAAAACGACTCGTCGAGCAAGTCCTCAAGATTTGTCGAAACTTCGAAGGCTACACGGTAAAAACTTCCCCTTTTGGTTGGAACAAGGGGCTAGAACTGGACGTGAAAGGTCACCCCGATGCGTTCAAGCACCGGAGTTATTAGTTCTGTTCGCAAGGCAAGAAAGGGCCAAACCTTTCACAAACGAGCAACATCCGAAAGGAGGAAGAGTTGCTCGTTTTTTTATTTGAAAATTTCCTCAACAGTCGCGTCATAAAATATTTTCATCGTATCGAATATTTTAAGGTTTTGATGACTAGGAATCAGAAGCTGTAAATCAGTGCAAGCCAAAATGACACAATCCAAACCTTTGTTTTCAAAGTCATTGATAATACTTATCAATTCCTCGCGGTCTTGATTTTTATGTTGTCCAACTACAAGGTTTAAAATAAACTTACCCATTCTTGCCTGCTGAAGTTCGTTTGGAACGACATACTCAATTCCATTTTCCGCAAAAGAATTTTCGTAAAGTTTATTTTTAATCGTTGCCGAAGTCGAAACAATTCCGACTTTATTCATTCCTTCTTTTTTCAAAAACTTAACAGTTTCTTCAACAATGCTTAAAACCGGAACGGAAACAGATTTTCTAATCTGTTCTATAAAGACATGGAGCGAATTACAAGGTATGACGATAAAATCTGCCCCTGCTTTTTCAAGTCTTTGAGCTTCTGCTGTGAGATATGGAATATATCGCTCCATGCCCTCACTTTTCAAAATTAAATCTTCCTCGATTTTGTATGGTAGCGGAACACTAGCAATAACAATTGCTGGTCTAGCTGTTTTGTCTTTTTTAGCACACGAAAAAACCAAATCGAGGTAAAACTCGGAAGTTGTTTCTGGTCCAAGTCCGCCAATAATGCCTACTGTTTTCATAGCAAAATCATTTTATCATAAAATCATTCTTTTTAGTAGTTTTTTCTAGTTGCCTGCCCTTCCAAAAAAAGAAAAGCCGAAGCCCGCGCGGATTTCTCCCCATACCCCTCCTCCGCGCGGGCGAGTCCATCACTCCGCCTCATTAACCCCCAGAAAATTAGTGGCGGAGTGCGTATTGCGGTTTTCCCCGCACTTTCCATTTTGGAAAAGCTCTGTGCTTCGCACAGAGGCGCGTAGCGCGCGTGGAAACGCTAGTCCTTTAATTTTTGCTGGAAAAAAGTTCGCGCAAATGCTACAATAACACCACTATAATATATGATACCAGTGCCTGAAATTTACTCTGATCATTCTAAAGTTAAAAAAAATCTTTTTAGTTGGATAAAAAAAGTAACAATTATTTTAGGAATCCTGTTTATAGTGGCGTTATTATTATTTTTGATATTATCAAAAAATCAAACTTTTCCTGTATTAGATAGTAATATATGTGAACAAGATTGGTTTTTAGATCAGTTGGCTTTAAAAACAAAGGGCTCTTGTCATAATTATAATACTGAGCGTTTTATAATAGATGGTAAACCGTATGATTTTATAGATGCTAGTTATAATACCGGTATGGATTGTGAATCCGGTTGTATTACAGAGCATTATTATGGCTTAGTAGATTTATTTTCTAGGCAGTTGTATGATTTTTTTGAATTGAAGAATCCATTTGAAATTATGCGTTATGGTAAATGTGCTTCGTTTTTGTACGAGCAAAATTTTATACCATACTACGAGCGACGGATTATAAAAAAAGATCAACAATTCTATTGGGAGTTAGTGTTTAATAATTTTGATCCTAGCAAAGTTGGTACTAATCCAAATAATGAGGCTAGTTGTAACATTAATGGTAGCTTAATTATAAAATCTTTTGAGAACGATTTTGATAGTAGTCAGCTTATTATTTTGCCGCAATGAAAACTAATCTTATAAAAATCGATAAACTAGTGTTCGGTGGGCAGGGGCTTGGCCATGTGGATGGTAAGGCCTGTTTTGTGTGGAACGCGTTACCGGGGGAAACGGTGGAAATGGAGCCGGTGAGAAAACGGAAGGATATTATAGAAGCGGTGGCTACTAATATTGTTCAGGCTTCGCCGGATAGAACAGCGGCTAAAGAAGCGCATTTTTTATCGTGCAGTCCGTGGCAAATTTTAACGCCAGAACAGGAAACCTATTGGAAACAGCAATTAGCGCTGGAAACTTATCAACATATTGGTAAATTAGATATCAAACAAATTGAGTTAGTGGATGATGCCAGTAATTATTATGGTTACCGCAATAAAATGGAATTTAGTTTTGCGGAATTGACTGACGGCACAATTACGCTGGCTTTGTTTGAACGCGGCAAAAAAGTGCGTACTAGTATTCCTGGCTGTATATTAGCTTCGGCTAATATTAATACTTGTGCCCAAACTATTTTAATCTGGATTAATCAGCAGCATATTCCGATTCGTTCCTTAAAAACATTAATTATTCGAAGCAATCAAGCTGGCGAAGTATTAGCTGCTTTATTTATTAAAGATCGTTTAACATTTGATAATTTACCAATTATTACCAAACCATTAACTGGTTTATATATTTATTATTCCACGCACAAAAGCCCGGCTTCAGTTCCAACAGAATTGTTATATCAAATCGGTGATACGGCGCTTACCGAAACATTAAATGATTACAAGTTGCAATATGGTGTGTTTAGCTTTTTTCAGGTTAATTTACCAATTTTTACTCAAGCTTTAAAAACAATTAGTGAGTATTTAGAACCAAACACTCCGTTATTGGATTATTATTGTGGCGTTGGTGCTATTAGTATTGCGTTAGTGAAACACTGTGCCAGCGCTATATTAGTAGATAATAATGCCGAAGCGATTAGTTTTGCGCAAAAAAATATTGAGCACAATAAATTACATAATTACACGGCCCAGTGTTTACCGGCAGAGCAATTATTGGACGTGATTACTAGCACACATATTATGATAGTGGATCCACCGCGAGCTGGCTTGCACACTAAGTTAATCGAAACTATTTTAACCAAAAAACCACAACGTTTAATTTATTTATCATGTAATTTAGCTACGCAAGCGCGCGATATTAATTTGCTTGATTCTGGTTATTCAGTAAAATCACTAAAATTATTTAATTTTTTTCCACGGACACCGCATATTGAAGGATTGTGTATCTTAGAGACAAGATAATAAATTAGCTTTCCTTGTTTGCGCCAACGTTGTTCATAATCAGTAATAATTTGTAGGCGAGGATCGGTGTTTATAATGCTATCAACGTTGTTAGTGCTGGTAATAATAGTACCGTGTAAAGCTTTAATATTGATAATAGCAGCATTAAATAATTCTACACTATCAGTTTTTAAGTGAATGCAACCGATTGGTTTTAATAAACGTTGGTAAAGCAGCAAATAATTTGGATTAGTTAAGCGGTGCTTGGCTTGACGAGGTTTTAATAGAGGATCGGGAAATGTGATCCAGATTTCATTAACAGAATGATCAGGAATAAAATCAGGCAAGCGTTCAATGTCGGTAGCAATAAACGATACGTTAGTTAATTTTTGTTCCAAGGCCAGTGTGGCGGCGCGATAAATGCGATCGCGTTTCCGATCCACGCCTATAAAATATTGCTCGGGATATAATTTAGCCAAAGCTAGCGTGTAAGCGGCTTTACCACAGGCCAGTTCTAATACTAAGTCCCCCAGCCCCCTAAAGGGGGAGTAATTTTCCCCCTGCCCTTTAGGGAAGGGGGATAGGGGGAAAGGCCGGGGGTCGGGGGGCCTAGTGATTACATTCGGTAATTTACTACAAGCTATAATATGGTTTAATTTTTGGCGTGACATAATCTTGAATTGTTTGCTATTATACAGGATAGCTTATGTCACAATATTATCAAGCCAAACGAAAAACGAATTTGTATCAGCCGGGTAGTGCACAACCGTTTAAATTAAGCCGGTCTAAGATAGATTTGTTTTTACAGTGCCCGCGCTGTTTTTATTTAGATAGAAAATTAGGGGTAGCGCGGCCACCGGGGTTTCCGTTTAATTTAAACAGCGCTGTAGATACGTTATTAAAAAAAGAGTTCGATGTGCATCGACAGCAACAAACACCGCATCCATTAATGGAACATTATGGTGTAAAGGCCGTACCGTTTCAACACCATAAAATGAACGAGTGGCGTGAAAATTTTAAAGGCGTGCAATTTCATCATTTAGCTACTAATTTTATTATTACCGGTGCGGTGGATGATATTTGGGTAACGCCACAGCAAGAATTAATGGTAGTGGATTATAAAGCTACTAGTAAGGCTGGCACGGTGAATCTGGATGCTGAGTGGCAAATTGGCTACAAGCGGCAAATGGAAGTATACCAGTGGTTATTGCGTAATAATGGTTTTAACGTTTCAGATACCGGTTATTTTGTGTATTGTAACGGCCAAACAGATCGGCCGGCGTTAGCGAATAAATTAGATTTTGAAATTATTTTGTTACCTTATCAAGGTAAGGCGCAGTGGGTAGAAGAAGTAATTACGCAAGCAGCGCAATGTTTAAATAATCATGAGTTACCACAATCCGGTGCGCAGTGTGATTTTTGTGCTTATGTAGAGGCTAATCACGCAGTAACTAAACCAGTTACTAAAACAAAACGAGTAACAAATAAAAAATCAGCTAATAAAACCAAACTAGTTGGCACAACAGGATTTAAACAGCGTTCCTTATTTTAATAGTATTATTATGAAACGGGTTTTAGTAATATTGGGAATTATTATCATTATAGCGGCGATATTTTTTGTTACGATCGGCAAACCAGTGGCTATTAAATTATTAAATCGTAATACAGCAGCCGAGCATGTAGTGCTTGTACCAGGTTACGGTGCGCCGGTATCTGGTAATAAAACATATGAGGGCTATATTGAAAATGTAGCTAATTATGTGTTTATGAAAGAAAATCAGGTAACAGTAGTTATTTTTACCGGTAGTTATTCGGTGTTATCAGAATTATCTGAAGCCGAGGCCATGAACCAGTATTTTAATAGTAGTTTGGATATTACAGCGTTACAACAACGTGGTGTGCGCGTGTACCAAGAACGTTGTGCCATTACCTCGGCACAGAATATTTCATATAGTAAAGATTTATTAGATGAACATAAAATTTTTCCAGAGCGAGTAACTATTTTTGGTGACAGTGCGCACAAAGATAAATTAGTAGCCACTGCCGAATATGAATTTAGCGGTGCAAGCATTGATTTTCAAGGTTATAGCCTAGGGGCGCAGGCTAATTTATTAACGGATGTAAAAGATTTAACAGAATTGGTTACCGGCTATGATTCGGCTAAGAATTACAATAAGGTTTTGCAAGAACGAATTAAACAATGGTCGACTAGTTATCATTATGATGTAGCGGCTAATTTAGTAGCTAAAGGCTGTACACAATATAAAGGCTTTCAATAGTACTAGACAAAATATCAAAATATTGTTATAATTATAAACATGGCTAATACCAGTTATACTATCCCAGTATCTATTCAGCGCTTAATTAAAAGCTATACAAAACAGCGGCATGAACACGATCAGTTAGAACACGTGCCTAAGGTTAAGGTACGTCAAGCGATTGGTAAAGTAGCGTTTTTTTATGAAAAGATTCGTAATGCGTTAGATTACAAAGAAGAAAATTTATTAATTAAAACCTCTATCGAGCGCATTATTCGGCGGCGGTTTGTAGCTGGAGCAGATTCTAGCACTATTGCCAAACCATTGACAGTGGAATTGATTCGCAGCGGTTATGTAGCCAACCAATCATTACCGGAAGCAGTGTTGGAGGAAATTACCAAAGTGATTGTGAAATATGCGGATTGTTTAAGTATAGCCACACCGCCTTTAGATCAGGCACAACGTGAAGAAGTGTTTGATTGGTTAGTGCGTTTGTTAGCGTGTGAAATTGCAGATATTATTGCTAGTAGTTCATCACAACAAGGTATGGTGGAATTCATGTATCTTACTATGCTAGAGCGGGTGGATATTTTGTCCGATAAAATTTCAGAAGATGAACGCAAAGTGCAAATTTATACAGCGGTGTTGCGTACTTATACTCAATACGACGCTGATTTAACTAGTTATCATTTACTGTGTTACTTTTATCCAGCTTGGCGCAATAATCAAGCCACTACTATACAAACCGTAGCACAACATATTTTAAGTATTAAAACTACATTAGAAAAACAAATTCAACATCCGTTGCAAGAACGTTTAATTCGACAATTTAAAAAAATAAATATTTTGTTTGTTATTTTGCACGATGTGTTTGTACAGCAAAGTGATACATTAAGTTTATTACAACAACCTGATAAATTTGATAATGCTGTGCAAACAGCGGTGCAAGAAAAATATAAAGAAATAAAGAGTAAATTACGTCGCCGTAGTGTGCGTAGTATTATTTACTTGTTTGCTACCAAAATGGTCTTGGCCTTAGTAATTGAATTACCATATGATTTATATTTTCTTGGGGAAATTAATAAAATTCCATTATTAGTAAACGTGATTTTTCATCCATTATTGTTGTTTGTAATTGCTTTGGCGGTACATATTCCAGCTAAAGAAAATACCCAGCGAATTAAAGAAGGGATTCGTGATTTGGTTTATAGATATAAAGGAAAAAATATCACTTATCGCATTCGACCAAAGACTAAGCGGCGGACGGTTGCTTCTATATTATTTCAATTATTGTATGGTGTTACGTTTATCATTACGTTTGGTTGTTTGATTGCTATTTTATACATGTTACATTTTAATTGGTTGGGCGGTTTATTATTTGTAACATTTTTAACATTAGTAAGTTTCTTTGGTTTACGGGTGCGGCAGTTAGCGCGTGATGTGGTGGTGCTAGATAGGGCAGATAACTTTTTTAGTGCGACCATTGATTTTTTTGCTATTCCAATTGTGCGGGCTGGACGTTGGTTATCAATTAAATTTTCTAAGATTAACGTATTTATTTTTGTGTTAGATGTAATTATTGAAGCGCCGTTCAAGTTAATTATTGATATTTTTGAACAGTGGATGGAATATATTAGAGAGAAGCGGGAAGAAATTTATGATTAAATTATCTAAGCGGATTAGTGCTGTTACTCCATCCGGTACCATTATGCTGGATCAATTAGCTAAACAATTAATTACTACTGGAAAACCAGTAATTAATTTAACCGCTGGTGAATTATCAAATAATCCAGATGCTCAAGTAATTACAGTGGCTCAACAAGCTTTACAGCAAGATTGCCATCATTATAGCGCTGTAGCAGGCATGCCATTATTACGTGAGGCAATAGCTAATTATTTACTTGAAACACAACAACTAGCATATCAGCCTAATCAAATATTGATTACTAATGGCGTGAAACAAGCCATTTATACTTGTTTACAAGGCTTGTTAAATGAAGGTGATGAGGTGATTATTTTGTTACCGGCGTGGGTAAGTTATATAGAACAAATTAAGTTAGCCGGTGGCAAACCAGTGTTCGTGCATACAACAGCAACATTTCATTTAGATAGTTCAGCTATAGCACGAGCTATTACACCTAAAACTAAAGGTGTTATTATAAATTCACCAAATAATCCAACCGGAGCAGTATATAGTAAATTTGAATTACAAGAATTAGTGCCTATTATTCAGCAACATCAGTTATGGGTATTGTCAGATGAAGTATATGAACAATTATATTTTACTAAAGAACACAAACCATGTTCTATTGCAACATTATTACCAGATCAAACTATTATTGTGAATGGTATTTCAAAATGTAGTGCCATGACAGGGTGGCGCTTAGGTTTTATAGCCGCGCCGGTTTTTTTAATTAATGCGTTAACAGCCTTGCAAAGCCATTTATGTGGCAACGTGGCTAACATTGTGCAAATAGCAGCTAAAACGGCTATAACATTAATTCCAAAAACTAGTGCACGTTATCGAGCTTCGTTAAATAAACAACGCACAGCGATTAAACAGTGGGTTAAACAAGAAACTCGTATTACACTCCAACTGCCACAAGGGGCTTTTTATGCATTTATTAATATTACATCCGTTACAACCGATTCGGTAGTTTTTTGCGAGCGTTTATTAGCTAAATATCAAGTAGCATTAGTGCCGGGTAAATTTTTTGGTCAAGATGGTTTTGTACGTTTATCATTTACCAAAGCTGTGCCAATGTTACAAACGGCCTTAGAGCGGTTAACGCAATGTTTGGATGATTATAAATAATCTGCTATAATATTATTCTATGAATATTGCTATTTGTGGTTTAGAAAAAAATAATTTAGCTAGTTATTTAAAGAAACATTATTCTGGTAAATTCAATTTAGTTAAAACTAATCCGGAATTTGTATTATGTTACGGTGGCGATGGCACGTTATTATTTGCTGAACGCAATTATCCGGGCGTACCAAAAGTAATGATTCGTAAAAGTCGGGTTTGTTATCATTGTGTTGATCTTACTAAAGAAACCATCTTACGGCTGTTATTGAACAAACAATATCGTTTACAAACACATCAATTATTACAAGCTACTGCTTGCGGCAAAACATTATATGGCTTAAATGATATCGTGGTTGGACACCGGTCGATTAATACCGGCTTGCGTTTTAAAGTATATTTAGATGGTGAACAATATGGCCGAGAATTTTTGGGCGATGGTGTGGTAGTAGCTACACCAATCGGTAGCACCGGTTATTATCAAAGCATTACACGCAGTACGTTTCAGCGTGGTTTAGGCATTGCGTTTAATAACGCTATTAATAATATTGGACATCTAGTGATTGATCCTAAAATAGAAATCATGGTAAAAGTAACTCGCGAACCAGCCGTAGTAACAGCGGATAATAATCAAAAAATGATTAATATTCAAGCTGGTGACAAAGTGGTTATAAAACTAGCTAAGCAGCGTTCAACTAAAATTGTGTATTTTCCCGGAAAACATTACAAACCGTTTAACCTTGGTTTAAATGAGGATAGAGTGCCGTTAGGGTATTGTCAGGTGTGCTCTAAACTATTTAATGATTAAACATGCGTTCAGTAACACTTATTACTGGTAACGTACAAAAAGCTAAAGAAATTGCGCAGGCATTACTGCCTTACGGTATTAAATTAAAGCACCGCGCGCTTAATTTACCAGAATTACAAGCCGCTACCATTCAAGAAGTTATTGCAGAAAAAGTGGAGACTGCTTATCGTATGGTAAAACAGCCAGTATTAGTAGATGATACTGGAATTTTTTTTCATGGTTACAAAAATTTTCCTGGGGTCTTTTGTAGATTTGTGTACATGAGTTTGGGATTTGAAGGACTATTAAGATTAATAGAGCCTGGTCAAGCCGCTTATTTTTCTAGTTTTATTGCGTTTAAATCAAATAAAAATGAACCTGCCAGAATTTTTAACGGTAAATGTGTTGGAACATTAACCAAGCAAGTACATGGTAAGATAAAACACAAAATGCCGTATGATAATATTTTTATTCCTAAAGGAGATACGCGTACATTTGCTGAAATGGGAGTAGCTAATAAACAGCAGTACGATCATCGTTCCAAAGCAGTGCGTAAATTTGCTCGTTATTATTTAACTAACTACCAAGCTGAATTATGAAATTTAAATTTTATCTATTCGGTGCATTATTATTAAACGGTTTTTTCTTTAATTTTCAATTAGTCCAAGCAGCTAATTTAATTGAGTTGAGTAATGATGATATTGATAATGATAATGACGGTGTAATTGATGAAGTGAACACGGTAACAGAAAACGGTTATCATTCATTATATGCTGAAACCGATCCAAAATCTGCTACATTATTTTCTGAAAGCATTAGCTCCGTTAAGGGCAGTAAAAATGGTAAAATTAAAGTAACGTTCAATGATGGAGCGGTTTATAAATATGCCGTGTTTGATAATAATACTGCTATTAAAACTATCGTTAAACAACATAAAAAATCTGGTTATTTATTAACCATTAACTATAATGGACAAAAACTAAAACTAATCAATCCTTATACCGGAGTAACTGTAAAAACCATTACTTTATCCGATCAACCATTTTCCAGTAACAGTTTAAAACAATTAAATTTGCAATCTAAACAAGATGATAATATTGAAGCGGTAATTACTTCTCAAGAAGATAGCTTAGTAAGAGTAATGTTATTAAAAATTAATCCCACTAAACCGAATATAACAATTACAGCAACGGTAACGTACATTAATGAATTAGTGGATGTAACCAATACCGTTTTAAGTGATACTAGTGTGGTATTGCGTAATAGCACGGAACAAAATTTAAGAGAATATCGTGTTACTAGCGATTATCAATTACAGATCCGCTAGGCTTGTGCTATACTGTTAAGCATGAAGTTAACTTTTTTAGGCGCCTGCAGAATGGTAACTGGTTCGTGTTATTTATTGGAGCACAACCAAGTTAAAATACTGATTGATTGTGGCATGGTGCAAGGCGGCCGTTTTGCCGAAACGGCTAATTATGAACCATTTCCTTTTAATCCGGCCGAGATAGATTATTTATTAGTTACGCATGCTCATATTGATCATTGTGGCCGAATTCCACGCTTAGTGCAACAAGGTTTTAAAGGAGAAATTATTAGTACGTATGCTACGTTGGATTTTGTGCAGTTAATGGTGTTAGATAGTGCTCGGGTGATTCAAAGTGAGGCTAGAGTATTAGGCAAGGAGCCGTTATATACTGAAACAGATGTGATTAATATGACCAAGCTGTTTCGAGGCGTGCAGTATGAGCGTCCGATTACGCTTAATAATATTGCGTGTACGTTTTATGATGCTGGCCATGTGCTAGGCTCGTCTTTCATTGCTGTTAATATAGCTGGTAAAACAATAGTCTTCTCTGGAGATTTAGGTAATCCACCGGTGCCATTATTAAAACCTACGCATCCATTAGTTGCGGCCGACATGTTAGTAATGGAATCTACGTATGGTGGGAAAACGCACGAACCGGCTTACGAGCGCAAGTTATTATTATGTTCCGCTATTTACGAAACCATTACCATGAACGGGGTGTTATTAATTCCGGCATTTGCCTTAGAACGTACCCAAGAAATTTTATATGAACTTAATCAACTAGTAGAACGTCATGAAATACCAAATGTGCCGGTATATATTGATAGTCCATTAGCCATTAAAGCCATTACGTTATATAGAAAATATGGCGAGTTATTTAATAATGAAACTAAATATTTAATTGCCTCTGGTGACGACGTATTTAAATTTAAAGGCTTAACATTAACCGAAACTAAAGAAGAATCAAAACGCATTAATCAAGTTAGGCCACCTAAAATTATCATGGCTGGTTCTGGCATGATGCAAGGCGGGCGCATTCGCTTTCATTTGCAGCGTTATTTGGCTAGTGCTAATAATCAAGTATTGATTGTTGGTTATCAGGTAGAAAATTCATTAGGCAAACAATTATTAAATAAAGCCGATTCCGTAGTAATTGATGGCGAGACCGTGTCGGTTTGTGCTAAAATTAGAGCCATCGGCGCCTATTCAGCGCATGCCGATGAACCAAAACTAATACACTGGCTGAAATCGGCACCAACCCTACCAAAACAGATATTCCTAACACATGGTGAGTTACCACAAGCGGAAAAATTACAAAGCCATATTGCGCAACAATGTAATAACATTAACACAGTTATTCCAGAATATAGACAAAGTGTAGAATTTTGATAGAATAGATATACGATCTTATATAATTATTAATCTTATTTTTTATGAAAACACTTACTAAAGTAGGGGTGGGCGTAGGCACAGCACTAGGGGCTGTATTAGCGGCTGGAATAGCTACGCATTATTTTACAAAAACACCTTCAGGAAAAGTGGCGGCTAAAAAAGTAAAAAAACTAGCTACCGATTTAAGCAAAGATTTAACGCAGCGCATTACTACAGCGAAAAAAGTTAGCAAACAACACTATCATGCAGCGGTTGAAGATTTAGTGGATAAATATACCGAAAAGAAAAAGGTGGCTAAAGTGGCCGGTAAACAATTAAAACAAGATTTAAAAAAGAGTTGGAAGGTAGTACAAAGTGAATTGAAGAAAAATAAATAATGTTAACTAGTGTTACCGGCAAGGTAGTAAAAAGAAGTGGTCGCGGTAAACAATTAGGTTTTCCTACAGTTAATTTAGAGGTTCCGACTACGTTTACGTTAGCGTTTGGTAGCTACGCTGGTTATGTACAGGTACAGAACCAGCGTTATTTAGCGGCCATTTATTATGGTACTACTTCGTGGCCATCATCTAAACCACAATTAGAAGCGCATTTATTAGATTTTTCTGGTGATTTATTTAATCAAGCAGTAACTGTTGAATGCGTACAATTTATCCGGCCGCATAAAAAAATAAAGCACCTTAAGGAATTAATTGATTGTATTAAACAAGATATAAAACAGGTGCGAACATGTTTACCGGTATTACTCAAACCATAAGTAAAATTACAAAAATACAATATCAAGGAAAAATATTGTGCGTGTCTTTAAATAGACCAAAAATTGGTAAGTATAAACTAGGAGATAGTATTTTATTGAATGGGATTTGTTCAACAATTACCAATCTTACCAAGCAAACACTTACGGTAGAGTACATGCCGGAAACGTTACAACTTACCACGGTTGATAGTTGGCAAGCTCAACAGCCTATTAATGTAGAAGCACCATTAACATTACAAACTGGTTTAGCAGGTGGATTGGTTACTGGCCATGTTGATGGAGTGGGTGTGGTAAAACAATTTCAGCAACTAGCCGATAATGTTGAGCTAATAATTACTTATGCAAAATGTTACCAAGAATATGTTATGTTAAAAGGTGGTATTACCATAAACGGAGTTAATTTAACGATTAGTAACTGTTCAGCTAATTCTTTTTCTGTAAAACTGATACCGTATACATTAACACATACTACATTGAACACATTAAAAAAAGGTGATAAAGTAAATTTAGAATTTGATTATATTACAAAAAGTGTAGTTAATTATTTAAAGAAAAAATAATTTAATTGATTATTTATGTTTGAACAAGTATCGCCTAAACCAGTTGTTGTTGCTAGTAATCCTAAAGTATCACCAACACCAGCAATAAAAAAACCGAAAGTAAAATCAGACATAGTGAATTTATTGGAACGTGCTAAATTATCTGGCATACAAAAACTAGCTCTTATTTTAATTACTATAGTGGTAATTGTGCTTGTGCTAGGTATTGGTGTTTGGTTAAATAGTGGGAATAATACACTTAGTACAATTATTCCGGTGTCAAACAATAATAATTCTGTTAAACAAATCAACAATAATTCAACTAGTAATGACAGCGATAATGATGGCCTAACGGATTACGAAGAAATAAACATTTATCATACCAATCCGAATAATCGTGATACGGACGGCGACGGTTATGTAGATGGTTATGAAGAAGTGGATCGTGGTTTTAATCCTACTGGCGCTGGTAAATTAACGAATACACAATAATGCGCCGCCTAGCATTGTTAGTAGTATTAGGTTGTTTATTAGCTAATCCAGTATTAGCTGGCGAACGAGTACAGATTAAAATTACTAAAGCCATTAGGGCGTCTGGTTACACATTAGAATTAAATCAATTAAAACTAGGCTTACCAGCCGGCAGTATTAAAAAATCT
Source organism: Patescibacteria group bacterium (assembly GCA_041660305.1). Lineage (GTDB taxonomy): Bacteria > Patescibacteriota > Patescibacteriia > UBA9570 > UBA9570 > JBAZWO01. Next base: position 170,162 of record JBAZWO010000002.1, read on the forward strand.
GCGCGGGTTTGGTTGCGTGAAAAAAATCATGCAGTAACATTACCGGAATATTTAACTAGAGTATCACCGGATTTTGTTTTTAACATAAAAGCAAAGTTACCCCAGCCATTAAATAAAGCTCTTTGGATAACGTACTCATTAACTAATGTTCCAACACAACGCACTGGCTTTTATGTGTATGATTATGTTCAGCAAACCTGGGAACCACTAGCTACTACGTATCGCTTTGATACCAAAACATTAGAAGCGGTTATAAATAATAGTGCTGTAACGTTCGCTGTATTAACCGATACGCGGTTTTCATTTGGGCCAGTAGCCAAAACTAACTGGCAAGCCTTCGGTGATATTAATGCTGTTTCGGCTGTGGCATTAGATGATGCGACTGGAAATATTTTGTATGAAAAAAATAGTAATTCTGTTCGTTCTATAGCTTCGCTAACCAAATTAATGACAGCATATGTAGTATTAAATAATAATGTTGATTTGAATAAGATAGTTACTTATCATGATGATTACGATCGTATCGGCGGAATGTTATATGTACATGAAGGCGAAACTATGACACTGGAAAATTTAATGAATGCCATGGTAGTAGGGTCAGCGAATAATGCCGCGATTGCTTTGGTAAATCAAGCTGGTTATAAAGAAGCTGATTTTATTGGTTTAATGAACGAACAAGCTAAAACATTAGGCTTGGCTAATACCAGTTTTGCTGATCCATCTGGTTTAGAAGTAAATAATTTATCTACAGCGTATGAATATGCGCAGTTTTTACGCACAGCGTTAAACAATGAACAATTAACTAAATTCAGTACTACTGGTTATTACAGTTTTTCCACTATTAATACAGAACAGTTTCATGATTTTAATAATACTAATCCGTTATTACGTACCAGTGCGTTAGATATTACCGGCAGTAAAACCGGTTATATCGATGAAGCCTTATATTGTTTGGCGCTCAAAGCTAAAGCGGGGGATCACGAAGTGATTACTGTGGTACTAGGTGTGTCTAGTTCCAGTGTACGGTTCAGTGAATCAGAGCGTTTAATGCAGTGGGCACTGGATAATTACGAGTGGGCGGAATAAGTTTTTGTCATCTCACCAAAATACCGGTGTACCGATAAATTATTAGTTAATTCTGGATGAAAAGTGCCGGCTAAAATATTTTTCTCTCGCACCAGTACTGGACTGTTGTTGTGTTTTAACAATATAGTTACGTTTTTGCCGGCATGTAATATTTTTGGCGCGCGGATAAACACAACCGGTATATTTTTAAAATGATTTGCCGATAAATTTGTTTCAAACGAATCAAGCTGGCGGCCATAGGCGTTGCGTTGTACTGCAATGTCTATTAACTTTAAAGAATAGTCAGAATCTACTTGTTTAGCTAATAAAATACAGCCGGCACAGGTGCCATAAACTGGAAAGCCGTTTTTAGCAGAATTTTTTATCCAGTTTGCCAAGCCGGTGTTTATTAATAATTTACCTATTACAGTACTTTCACCGCCGGGCATAATTAAACCAGCTACTTGCTTAATATCATTTATCGTTCGAACTTCTTTTGTAGAGTAACCTAACTTTTGCAGACTATAAACATGCTCAATAAAATCACCTTGCAAAGCTAACACGCCGATCATCTCCCCGCCATTTTAACTGTTAACTTATCAATCTCAATTCCCGTCATTGGCTCGCCAATATTTTCAGATACTTTTGCCAGTATATCAGCATCACGAAAATTAGTAACAGCCTCTACAATAGCTTTAGCTCGCTTAGCCGGGTTATTCGATTTAAATATGCCACTGCCAACAAAAACACCGTCTACACCTAGTTGCATTACTAATGCGGCATCAGCTGGCGTAGCAATACCACCGGCCGCAAAATTTACTACCGGTAATCTACCTAATTTTTTTACTTGTTGTACTAATTCTACCGGTACACGCATTTCTTTGGCTATTTTTTTCAGTGCCGTCAAGTTTTTCAGCGTTTTCAGTGATTCTATTTCTTCATTAATAGCACGAATGTGGCGCACGGCTTCAATAATATTACCGGTACCAGCTTCGCCTTTAGAGCGAATCATCGCCGCACCTTCGTTAAGGCGACGCAGGGCTTCGCCTAAATTACGCGCGCCGCACACAAACGGCACTTTGAATGCATTTTTGTTAATATGATTAAACGGATCAGCTGGAGTCAACACTTCAGATTCGTCGATATAATCTATTTCCAACGCTTCTAAAATTTGCGCCTCTACAAAGTGGCCAATCCGCACTTTGGCCATTACCGGAATAGTAACAGCTTTTTGAATGGCTTTAATTAATACCGGATCGCTCATGCGCGCCACGCCGCCTTGAGCACGAATATCAGCCGGCACGCGTTCTAAGGCCATTACCGCGCAGGCACCGGCTTGTTCAGCAATTTTGGCGTGTTCTGGTGTAACCACATCCATAATTACGCCGCCTTTAAGCATTTGCGCTAGGCCAGCTTTTAATTTGAAAGTGTTCTTGGTTTCTGTCATAGTTATGGCATGAATATAGCACAGCCAAATAATCATCACAAGAGCGCGACTGTAGCCGTGGCATTAAGCGGCGGCGTAGATTCCGCCGTGGCGGCGGCGTTGTTACAACAACAAGGTTATCAAGTAACTGGTTTTTACATGAAGAATTGGACGGATATCGGTCAGGCCAATTATCGGGCAGAAGAAAATTGTCCGTGGATGCAAGATTATGCTGACGCGCAAGCAGTGTGTCAGCACTTAAATATACCTTGCGAAATTGTGCATTTTGAAAAAGAATATCGCGAACGCGTACTAGCTTATTTTTTGGAGGAATATAAGAATAACAGAACGCCAAATCCGGATGTGATGTGCAATACCGAAATTAAATTTAAAGCTTTTTTAGAACACGCGCAAAAACTAGGTTTTCAATACATGGCTACTGGTCATTATGCCCGCACTAAAAATAATCAATTATTGCGCGGGGTTGATCCTAATAAAGATCAATCTTATTTTATTTATCATTTGAATCAAGAACAGTTAAAGCAAGTATTGTTTCCCATTGGCCATTTATTAAAACCAGCCGTAAGAAAACTAGCGCAAAATTTTAATTTGCCAGTAGCCAAAAAGCCCGATAGCCAAGGCTTGTGCTTTATTGGTGATATAAATTTTTCTAAATTTTTAGAACAGTACTTGCCGCATGAACCCGGCAATATGATGTTGTTAGATAATGACAAAAAGACTAAAATAGTTGGTGAACATAAAGGTTTAGCTTATTACACTATCGGCCAGCGTTATGGCATCAATATCGGCGGCACGGGGCCGTATTATGTAGTGGAAAAGCGAGTGGCGGATAATACGTTGGTAATTTGTCAGGGCAAAGATAATCCCGCTTTGTTTACTAAGCAGTTTTCTTTTACTAACGAGCACTGGGTAAGTGGAAAAAGGCCGGCAGAAACATTTAATTGCACCGTAAAAGTGCGCTATCGTTCGCCGGATACTGCTTGCACCGTAACTAAAGATAATATAGTTATGCTGGACAAACCAGAACGCGCTATCACACCGGGTCAGTTTGCCGTGTTTTATCAGGATGATGTTGTTCTGGGCGGGGGAGTGATTGTGTAGACTAATAATTTTAAGTATAATTACGGATGTTATTAATTTAAATCAAGTTTATCATAAACTATGAAAAAACTACTTTTTTTTGCCCCAGTTATCGCCACTGTATTTCTATTGACGGGTTGTGCTAATCAACAAGCTCCGAGCCAGCCACAGGCAGTTCAGAATGTAGAAGCTAATACGGCTGACCACTATCTTGGAAGCGACTATAAAGGAAATTATGTTTGGGGTGGGGCTATGAATCTGGCCTGGAATGAATTAAATGAAAATATTTTGCATGAAAAGTTAAAACTTAATACAGATGATAGAATTGTCTTGGAAATGGCAGAAGAGTTGAATAACCCAATATTTACTAAAAATGACTTGGACGATAAAAGCTATTATATAAAAAGCGGTTACGGACAAACAACGGTTGATACTATTAACAAAGAATCCAGGGAGAAATTTCCTAACAAAAGTTTCAGTGATTTAGAAATGGAATTATTACCAACTTATATTATTTCATACGCTTACTTTTTGAAAGAAGTGGAATATACAACTGTATTTGAGAAAAAAGATATTTCTTTCAACGGACAAAAAGTAAAAGGATTTTATGCTAAAGAAGAAAGCCAAAAAGATAATGTGAAGATAATTCAATATGAAAGTGATGATAAATTTATTGTTAGTTTGCAACTCAAGGATGAAAGTGATCGGCTAATTTTAGCCAAGGGATATGATATGACTAATCCGCAAATTGTTGTGAATGAAATAAATCAAAACAACAAAGGTGATCTGGCCACTATCGGAGAATCTGATCGTTTTGAAGCTCCGAAATTGCATCTTGATCACCACAGAGATTATGTGGAATTAATTGGAAAGTATTTAGCCAACAAAGGATTTGAAAAATATTTTATCGCTCAAATGTTTGAAAACATTAAATTTAATATGGATGAAAAAGGAGCTAAGGTAGAAAATGAAGCTGTTATTGCACTTAACGACGTTTTGATGATGGAACCTGAAAAACCAAAGAATTTAATTTTAAATAAACCTTATTGGGTGATTATGCAAAGAGAAAATTCTTCAAATCCATACTTTATTTTAGGAGTGAACAATACAGAATTAATGGATAAAATTTAAAAATAGTATCAAAGCACAACTGTCTACACACAGACATTGAGTGAAAACTTTTAACTCACAAACATGAAACCAATTTCAATTAGAATTATAAATGGATTATTAATATTTCGATGTATAGTAATTCTTACAACCCTTAGTGTTACTGGATATGTAATTTATAGCTCACCCGAACCAGGTGTATTGACTGGTATTGCAGATGGGACGATAGAAGCAGTGGGAATTGAAACGCCTATTATAAATGCTAATAAGAGTTTTGGCATGGTAATAGGATACTCTCTTCCAACAATAATGATCCTATTGCTAGAGCTATCATATGTAAAAAATCGAAAAACAAAAGGATTTTTAATTGTTATGGGAATTGATGTATTAATAGCTATTGCCTTAAGAAACTTGCCTTTGTTAGCGATAATTATCTTGCTACTTGGTTTAACGAAAAAATCAAAGATCTACTTCAAAAATAAGCACAGAAATTAATTTGAGACTATTTTTAATTTTTTAAAATACAAAATAATATCTGGCTTCGAAATGAACTTATGGATACGGTACACACATCATCTTCATCAAAGCCAACTGACGCTGAATTAATTAATGCTATAAAAAAAATTTTATAATCAGCAAACTTTTACTTATTAGAGGGTGCTTGTGTAAATAAATAAAATTCTTGCGCCACTTGTTCTAATTCAGTAATGGCTTGTGGTAATAATAAAACTTCATCAAAACGTTTACTGCGCATTTTGGTTATAATTGGATTTATTTCTTTTTCATAACACAGGTACTCAGCATTACTAAGATATTCAAGAAAATTTGATAAAACTGAATCTAAACTTAAACCAAATTGATAAACCATTAATTTTTCAAAAAAACGATCCTGTTGTATATATTCTTCAGCATTTTGCCATATTGGCCTATATCCATCATGAGCCGGTATTGGATGAATGGCAATGTTTTTTGATGTGTTTAACCTTAGTCCGTCCAAATCAAACATAATGCCACTTTTATCAGATTTTTTTACACCTAAATTTTTTGGACAAATATCTTGTATCACTAAACCATTGTTTAATAAGTGAAGAGCCGCTTTCATGCAATCAAGCGTAGCCTTCAACAACTCTTGAGCTGAATAGAAATTTTCATCTTCTTTCATGGTATAAAAATCCACTTCTTCAACAATCATTGGTACGGCAAAACTACTCCAATGCAAACGTGATGGTAATGGTTTGAATCCTACTCTATGTATACGAACAATGTTAGGATGTGGTGGTAATGATGCTAGCTTTTGTGTCGCTAAAGAAAAACTAGGAGGAAAGCTTACAGGTTTGCCGCGCCATACATAGCGTTGTCCAGCGTAATCTTGAATAACGTATTTTAAAGTATTAGTATCAAGTTCCTCAGCCGGTTTTTGTAGTGCTTTTTCATTAAAATAATATTCATAATTTTGATGAGGTAACAACACTAGTAGCTTGTCTAGCAACGCTTTTTTAATAGGCTGAACAACAGCTTCTACTTCAGCCGCGCTAAGTACCATGCCTTCGTCATCAGGCAACATAATATCACGAGCATATGTTAAAAAATATTCTTCTTCTAAACCATGAATTAAAATACTTGCTTGTTCTATGTTAGCTGGCAACCAACGTATACTTGTAGCAATGTTTTCGGCACAAGTATCAATGTCGGTAGCTAATACTGCCTCATGTTGGCAGATAGCTCTATTTAAAATCATCGTTTTTTCACGGTTAGGGTTATTTTTAAAAAATTGTTCTAAATGTCTAGACATAATATTACTAAACGTATTAATTTAAGTTGCGAACTGTTTAATTTAGATCATGTTTATGTTATCATATTACCATATATTTTATGCCAGACAAAAGCTCTATTTAGTATAATTAAAATTATTATTAGTTTTTATGAATCAAATACAAAATTTTAATAAATGTAACGTTTGTAACAGCACCAACATTGATCGTGGCGAAATTAGCGGTAGCGGAAATTTTGGTTACAGTCCAGCGCACACAGATTGGCTAGCGGAAAATACACCCGTATCGGCTAATTTATGCTTAGATTGTGGTAATTTACAACTTTATTTTAAAACGGATTATCTTAATATTATTAAACAGCGTTTGGCAAAACAAAAATGAAACCAACCACACGATTTTTAATAAAAGACATATTATTTATACTTGGTTTTTTGGATATATGGCCATTAGTTATCTAATGGTCTTTGTGCCGGCTCCTATTTATAAAAATTATTATCAACCACTTTGCCAGAAAAATTGTTTAAATATTGGTTACGATCGTAGTGAAGCTGTGATACCAAGCTTAGGCCATCGTTCTGGCAACAATCCGACTTATTACATTAGATCAATTCATGACGATACGCAAGAATTGACAGGAAAAAAGTTATGCTGTATTTGCAGTAGGTTTATTAGGACGAGCGATAAAGGATATAAATGGGAGGATAAAGTCATTTGGCCAGCATTTTTTACTGGCATATATTGGCTAGATTATAACATTGCTTTGATTATCCCAATTTTACCTTTAGGTACACTACTTTTTATTACTGGCATTATCGTGGTAATAAAAATAAAAAGACAAAAATAATAATATCACCTACTTTTAATACATAATCAATCTTATCCGGATTTTATTTGCAGAAATAACTATAATAATAAGTCACTACATACTTTGCGTGATGTGTAAAATAATATATATTGGCAGAATCACTGATGTCACAGATTAAATTTTATCTGTGTCATCATGAATTTTATCAGAATTATCAGTGATTCAAACAAAAATAGTAGACACTTACTCTAATTTATGCTAAAAAGCGTATATGCCATTAACTACTCAGGCTATACGTCAAAAATATTTAGACTATTTTAAAAGTAATGGTCACGCTGTTATTAACTCGGCTAGCTTGTTGCCAGAAAATGATCCAACAGTGTTGTTTACCACGGCTGGCATGCACCCGTTAACGCCTTATTTAATGGGTGAAACGCATCCATTAGGGACGCGGTTAACTTCGTGTCAGAAATGCGTGCGCACGGGTGATATTGATGAAGTCGGCGATCGCTGGCATCTCACGTTTTTTGAAATGTTAGGCAACTGGTCGTTAGGTGATTATTTTAAAAAAGAGGCTATTAGCATGAGCTATGAGTTTTTAACGAGTAAAAATTGGTTAGGTATTAATCCAGAAAAATTATCGGTTACGGTATTTGCCGGCGATGCTGATGCTCCTAAAGATAATGAAGCCGCTACTATCTGGCGTAATTTAGGCATCCCAGATGAGCGCATTTATTATTACGGTAAAGAACACAATTGGTGGGGGCCGGCCGGCACTACCGGGCCATGCGGGCCAGACACTGAAATGTTTTATGATACCGGCACCGAAAAATGCAATCCACAATGCGACCCTAGTTGTTCTTGCGGCAAATATGTAGAAATTTGGAACGATGTGTTTATGCAGTTTAACAAAAAAGCTGACGGCACTTATGAAGAGTTGAAACAAAAAAACGTCGATACCGGCATGGGACTAGAACGAGTAGCGGCTATTATTAATCAACAGGAAGATGTGTATAGTACCGATATTTTTTCACCGTTACTGCAAGCCATTCGATCTGCTAGTACAGCGCCACATGAACAAAAATCAGCTAGAATTATTGCCGATCATGTGCGGGCAGCTGTGTTCATGATTACCGATGGCATAGCGCCGTCAAATTTAGATCAGGGCTACGTGTTGCGCCGTTTAATTCGTAGAGCGTTGCGTCATGGTAAAAAAATTGGTTTAAAACAGTTTGGCTTGCAAGATTTAGCCGACATCGTTATTCAACAATATCAAGCCTTTTATCCTGAATTAGATACTAACAAATCAGAAATAAAGTTAGAATTAGTAAAAGAAGAAGAAAAATTTCAGCACACCTTAGTAAAAGGCGAACAGCAATTTGCTAAAATGATTGTTGGTTTAAAACCCAATGCTCAATTATCTACCGAACAGGTTTTTCATTTATATGATACTTACGGTTTTCCATTAGAATTAACCGAAGAACTGGCTAAAGAGCATGGTTTAACAGTAGATAATACTGGTTTTACAAAGCTATTTAAACAGCATCAAGCGCAATCACGCTTAGGAGCGGAGAAAAAATTTAAAGGCGGGTTAGCCGACGCTTCAGATATTTCTGTACGTAGCCATACTGCTACACATTTATTGCAAGCGGCTTTGCGCCAAATTTTAGGCAATCATGTTTTTCAAAAAGGTTCGAATATTACGCCAGAGCGGATTCGCTTTGATTTTTCTCACCCACAAAAAATGACCAGCGAACAAATTAAATTAGTGGAAGATTTAGTTAACGAACAAATAAAGCGCGCTTTACCAGTTCAGCAAGACATTATGAATCTAGATGATGCTAAAACCACTGGCGCCATTGGTTTATTTTCTAGTAAATACGGTGATAAAGTAAAAGTGTACACTATTGGCGATTTTTCCAAAGAATTTTGCGGCGGGCCGCACGTAAATAACACTCGCGAAATTGGTCATTTTAAAATTATCAAAGAAGAAGCCTCTAGCGCCGGCGTGCGCCGAATTAAAGCTAAGTTATCCACAGTTTCAATTTGAGTATTTGACATTCTAACGGATCATTGTATAATAGCAAATGCTGTTCAGACACCCAAGAATTAGGCAAAGAAATTGACAATATAGCATGAATTTAATGATTTATTAAATAATTTTAATAAAAACTCTTCTAGAGTTATTTTTTTAATGCCAAACGTTCAGAACAATTCAGTAGCCAGAGCCAGCGCTAAAGCTAGCAAAAAAGGTTTTATTGAAGTACAGGGAGAGGTGCTAGAATTATTGCCAAATGCCATGTCTAAAATAAAGCTAGATAATGGCCATCAGATTCTTGGAATCATGTCTGGAAAAATGCGCATGCACAAGATTAAAGTAATGCCCGGAGATAGAGTAACATTAGAAATGACACCTTACGATTTAACCAAAGGAAGAATTACTTATCGATATTAAATTAATATTATGAAAGTACAATCATCGGCCAAACCAATTTGCAAACAATGTCGTGTAGTGCGACGGAAGGGTCGAGTAAGAGTGATTTGTAAAATTGCTAAACATAAACAACGACAAGGATAATATATTAAAATAATATATAAAACTATGGCAGCACGTATATCGGGAGTAAATTTACCAAGTGAAAAACGTATTGAAATAGCGTTAACGTATATTTATGGCGTTGGTTTAACGTTGTCTAAGAAAATTTTAGTAGCCACTGGTATCGATCCAAATACTAGAGCTAAACAGTTAACTGAAGCACAAGTTAATGCGATTAAAAATTATATTGATAAACAAGAGTATATTATTGAAGGAGAATTGCGGCGTGAAATATTAGCTAATATCAAGCGCTTAAAGGAAATCAGTTCTTATCGTGGCAATCGGCACAGTCGACATTTGCCAGCTCGTGGTCAACGCACTAAAACTAATACTAGAACGGTGCGTGGTAATGTACGTAGAACTATGGGTTCTGGCAGAAAATCAACTTCTGAAAAAACTTGATTAATTATTTTTATAAATCATTGTAATTTATGGATGAAGTTAAGCGAAAAAAGAAACGAAAGAAAGCTATTAGTAAGGGCAGTATTCATGTGCTGTCTACGTATAATAATACGATTATTACGTTTACCGATGAAATGGGTAATGCTTTAGCTAGTGGCAGCTCTGGTCGTTATGGTTTTCGTGGACCAAAAAAAGCCACACCATATGCCGCTGGGGTAGTAGTAAGAGAAACCACGGAAAAAATAAAAGACATTGGTTTAAAAGATGTTACAGTGTTTATTAAAGGTATTGGTAGCGGTAGAGATGGCGCGTTACGCGCTATTAATGCGGCTGGCTATAATATTTTAGCTATTAAAGATATTACACCAATTCCACATAATGGTTGTCGGCCAAAAAAACCACGCCGAGTCTAAATAAATAAATATAAATTATGGCAAGAAATTTAAAACCACGCTGTAAACAATGTCGCAGAATCGGCGAAAGCGTTTGTGGCAAAGCTAAATGCGCTCTACGTAAGCGCAATACTGTTCCCGGACAACACGGCAACTCTAAACGCCGACCACGTATTACACAATATGGTCTGCAATTACGAGAAAAACAAAAAGCCAAGTTACTTTATGGTATTTTAGAAAAACAATTTCAAAATTATTTTACAGCCGCTAGTAAGCACGTTGGTAATACCAGCGAGTTGTTCATGCAATTATTAGAAATGCGTTTAGATAATGCGGTGTATCGTAGTGGCTTTTCTACTACTCGGCGACAAGCTCGACAATTAGTTTCGCATGCTCACGTATTAGTGAATGGAAAAATTTGTAATATACCATCTCGACAATTAAAAATAAACGATGTAGTTAGTATTAAAACTAATAGTCAAGCTAGTAAGTTAATTAAAGATATGGTACCTACTTTAAAAATGCATGAAGCGCCGCAATGGTTACAAGTAAGCGCCGATCCATTGCAATTTAAAGTAATGGCCAAACCAACTACTAAGGATGCCGAACAGGGGATACTAGTTAATTTAATCGTAGAATATTATTCTCGTTAATAAATCAAAAACTACAATTATATGGAAATTCAATTACCAAGCCAAATTACCAATACGCCAATTGCTGAACATCGTACTTTATTTACTATCTCACCTTGTTATCCAGGTTATGGCACTACCTTAGGCAATGCCTTGCGTCGAGTACTATTATCATCTATTCCCGGAGGAGCTATTGTGGCTTTCAAAATTAAGGGAGTGGATCATGAATTTTCTACTATAAAACACGTAAAAGAAGACATGGTTGATGTGATGTTAAATTTAAAACAAGTGCGTTTAAAAGTATTTTCTGATGAACCAGTGGAATTTCATTTAGTGGTTACGGGTAAGAAAAAAGTACAAGCTAAACATTTTGAAAAACATAACGAAGTTGAGGTAGTTAATCCAGATCAAGTAATTGCTACATTAACAGATGCGGCCGCTAAACTTGATATGACTGTTTTGGTACAAAAAGGCATTGGTTATTGGCCAGTGGAAATGCGTGAAAACGAAAAATTGGATGTTGGTTATATTGCCGTAGATGCAGTTTATACACCAATAAAAAATGTGAATTTTAAAATTGAACATGTGCGAGTAGAACAAATGACTAATTATGATAAGTTAATGCTAGATATTAGTACCGACGGTTCAATTTCACCACAGGAGGCTTTAACGGAAGCTTGTAGTCGTTTAGTTAATCACTTTAACTTAATTCAGAACTCAGTAACTACAGTTGCTGAATAAAAGCTTATATGAGACACCATAAAACCATTCCTAAACTAGGCAAAAATAAAGCGGCTCGTACGGCATTATTGAATAATTTAGTAAGAAGCTTTTTTTTACATCACAGTTTAGTTACCACTGTAGCTAAAGCTAAAGCAGTGCAGCCGTTAATTGAAAAATCCATTACCAAACAGCCAAAGTTAAAGTTAAATAAAAACGGTGGTTATACTCGGCTAGTGCATTTAACGCCTAGGGTTGGTGACGGTGCTCCGCGGGCTAAACTTGAATTAATATCATAATTATATGAAACGTAGTGTACATAATATCAATGCTAGTGGTCGTGTCTTGGGTAAGTTAGCTACGGAAGTGGCCGTATTGTTAATGGGTAAGCACAAACCGGAATATGAACCGCATACTAATTGTGGTGATATTGTAGTTGTTACTGCCGTAGATCAGATGAAATTAGATAAGAAAAAAATGGAACAAAAAATCTATTATCATCATACATTGTTTCCTGGTGGAGTGAAAGCTAAAACAGCCAAAAACATGCCGAAAGATAAAATGCTAAGAACAGCGGTTTATAATATGTTACCTAAAAATAAATTACGAGCTAAATTGCTTAGACGTTTAACAATACAATAATGGTACAAGCAACAATTTCAAAAAAATCATATCTTAGCGCTATTGGTCGGCGTAAATGTGCTGTGGCCAATGTTCGTTTTTATAAAAAAGACACTGGTGATATTGAAGTGAATGGCCAGCCGTTTAAAAAATATTTTCCAACTAAAGAGCTACAAGCTATCGTAAAATCACCATTGGTTCGTGTTGGTGTTGGTGAAACCAGTAAAATTACTATTAAAGTAAATGGCGGCGGCAAACAAGCGCAGGCTGAAAGCACTAGATTAGCTATTGCCAGAGTTTTGGTATTAACTGAAGCTACTTTGAAACCGGCTTTACGCCAAGCTGGGTATTTAACCAGAGATCCGCGTGTGAAAGAACGCAAGAAACCAGGCTTAAAACGAGCCAGACGAGCACCACAGTGGGCTAAACGCTAGTAATTATTTACATATTCGGTATGGCTTTGCCTGCCCGTTTAGCAAAAAATTCTACTTATCTTACATTATCTTCAATTTTTCAAAAAATTGTTTCTTTTTGGTATTTTGCCTATATTACTGGGGCTTTAGAAGCTAAAACGTTAGATAATTATGTGTTTGCCTTAAATTATGCTGGTATTTTTGTGATTATCATGAATTTTGGTCTTATTCCAGTGTTAACACGAGAAGGAGCGAAACAGCCAGAAAAAATACAAGAACAAATGGACACGATTCTTACTTTAAAACTAATTATAACAGCTATATCTTCTGTGGTAATGTTGGTAGTATATTATGGCTTAAATTGGTTTAAGGTATATTGGTTACACACGGTAGCTTTACCTCGCTCAGTAACTATTTTAGTGTATTTAACGTTGGCTATGATTATTTTTGATACATTTCGCTCTATTTTTTTGGCGGTATTTCGAGCTCGTCAGGAAATGCATTATGAAGCCATTGGTCAATTTATCTATCAAATTATTGTGGTGGCCGGCGGCGTTGGAGCGATTGTCCTGGGGTATAAAAGTCGTTGGTTAATTTTAGCTTTAATTTTAGCTAGTGGTTGGTATTGTTTGTATGCTTTAATTATAATGTTGTCTAAGGCAAAAATTCGTCTAAAATTTGCTAAATTTGATAAAACAATTCTAATGACCTTATTAAAAATAGCTGCACCGTTTGCGTTAGCAGATGCTTTTTTTAAACTCAATGGATCGTTAGATTCTGTAATGTTAAAGTATTTGGCAGGTGAAGGTTCGGTTACTTGGCATGCAGTAGCTTTAAAATTAACCGTCACTTTAACTGTTATACCAGGAGCGTTTGCTACGGCTTATTTTCCGGCTATGAGCCGAGCGTTTACAGAATCAATTCAGGCTTTAAAAAAAGTGTTCCAACAAATGCTATATTATTTATTAATACTAAGCGTACCTATTAGCGGCGCCGTGTTTGTACTGGCACCACATATTATTAATTTATTTTTTCATAAATTACCAGCTGCCATTCCAGCCTTACAAATTTTTTCTGTCAGCATTGTGTTATTGTTTGTGAATTATCCCATTGGTAACGTGTTAAACGCGGCTAACAAACAAACAGTCAATACCATTAACATGGGTATTGCCATGGCCGTAAACGTATTATTAAATTTTATACTAATACCATTATACACTTATATTGGTGCGGCTATTGCGGCAGTAATTAGTACAGTCGTATTAATTGTATTAGGGTTTATTCAAGTGCAGCGTTTATTTAACATTGATACAAAACTATTACTAAATAAATTTGCTAGAATAGCGCTAGCCAGTGCCGGTATGGTGGTAGTAGTACAGTATGTACAATATAAAGTTTCATTTATCATATTAGTGATATTGGGTGCGCTACTCTACTTGGCGTTGTTATTATTAATTAAAGGAATTACGGTAGCAGAATTACGTGATTTGTATCGAGCCTTATTAAAACGTGGTCAATCATAAATTATGCAACGGGTATTATTAGTTACATTAGAATATCCGCCAATGGTAGGTGGGGTGGCTAATTATTATCAACAATTAGTGTGGCACGTTACTAACGATAACATTACGGTGTTAGATAATAAATCAGGTTCATTAACTCCCTGGTGGAAAAGTTTTTGGGTTATTTATAAAAACATTAAAGTCAAACAAATAAATTATGTGTTAGTTGGTCAAATTTTACCGCTTGGCACAGTATTAATAATATTAAACTTATTATTTAACACACCGTTTGCGGTGTTTATTCATGGCATGGATATTACAGTACCGCAAAAATATTGGCGTAAGCGCGTGTTACTAAAATTAATTTTAAACAAAGCCAAACACATTATTACTGTATCAAATTATACCAAACAAGAAATCGTTAAATTAGTATCAAACGTTAATCAAGAAAAGATCGTGATTATTTCACCAGCGCCAACCGTTACGCCAGAATCAATATCTAATAATAGAGCAATATTACCAGTTGATTTACCAGGGTGCTACATATTATCTGTTGGGCGTTTAGTAGAAAGAAAAGGTTTTGATTTAGTTATTCAAGCTCTAGCTAAATTATCAATTAAACACAATAATGTACACTATGTTATAGCCGGTTCTGGCATCGAAACTTATCAAGTTAATGAACGAGTGCATGTTTATTCAGGATTATCCAATGAACAAATCGCCCTCTTATACCAACAGTGTGCGTTTTTGGTTATGCCAGCTAGACGCTTAGCTAACGGTGATTTTGAAGGCTTTGGCACAGTAGTGTTAGAGGCAGCGTTGTTTGGCAAGCCGTGCATTGGTGGCGAAGGTGGTATGAGTGCTGCTATTATTCATAATAAAACGGGCGTTATATTACAACCAGTTACTGTAAACACGCTAGCTAATCAATTACAAAACTGGTTAGATAATCCTGTTTTAGTTCAGCAATTAGGTGTTCAAGCACAACAGCGCGCCAAATTAATAACCTGGGAAGATAATGTTAATAAATTAGAAAGTGTATGGCAGAAATGAATAATAAATTACAGCTATCTATTTTAATTGTTTCTTGGAATGTACGTGAACATCTCAAGCGCTGTTTACAAGCTATTTATCAACATACTAGTGGTATAGATTTTGAGGTGATTGTAGTAGATAATGCTTCAAATGATGGCTCGGCAGATATGGTAGCTAAAGAATTCTCTCAAGTGCAATTAGTTCGTAATTTAAAAAATAGAGGTTTTGCGGCGGCGAATAATCAGGTGATTAAGTTAGCTAAAGGGGAATATATTCTATTTTTAAATGATGATACAGAAATTACTAGTAACATTTTTAAAACACTGTTAGATAAATATCAGGCTTTGGATTCAGCTATTGGCATGTTGGGTTGTAGATTATTAAATCCAGACGGCGCACAACAGGCTTCGGTTCGTAAATTACCAACTATATTTGATCAAACCGTTATCTTGTTAAAATTACAGCATTTATTTCCAAAATTATTAACTAAGTATTGGCAGAGTAATTTTAATTATCAGCAAGAACAAATAGTAGAACAGGTGATGGGGGCGTTTATGTTCATGCCTAAAGTGGTATTAGATAAGATAGGTTATTTTGATGAACGATTTTTTAATTGGTTTGAAGAGGTGGATTTACAAAAACGCTTACAAGAGCAACATTATAAAATATTATATACACCAATAGTAAGTTGTATTCATGTTAAAGGCCCTAGTTTTAAACAATTAAGTAAACCAGCGGCTCAAAAAATGTTTAATGCAAGTATGTTGAGTTACTTTAAAAAACATCATTCTGTGTTAGCGGTAATCTGGCTTGGTATTTTATGGCCATTTAGTATACTATTAGCTTATGCGCTTAACTTTTTTCGTTAGAGCTACAGCCATACTATTGGCGATTGAGTTAATTTCTTGGTTAGCTTTTAATAATCCAATTATTAATACAGTAGCTTTTATTAGTGTATTGTTAGTGGTGTTGCTCAGTAGTTGTTATAAACTAGAATATGGTGTGTATGCGATAATAGGAGAACTAGCAATTGGTTCGCAAGGACACTTATTAAATCTTGATATTGGCTCATTAATTAATGTTCCTTTGCGCTATGGATTATTTTTAATAGTAATGTTGGCCTGGTTAATTACTGTTATTAAAGAAAGAAAAATTATTTTTTTTAAATTAATATTTTGGCGTTGGTATGTAGCTTTAGTGGTTTGTTTTGGGTTGGGAATATTAATTGGTTATTTAAATGGTAATCAATTAAGCAATATTTATAATGATGTTAACGGCTATTTATTTTTTGTTTTAATACTGCCATTTAGCCAAGCGCTTGTTTCAAAACAACAAATTGAGAAAGTGTTGTTAGTTGTTTTGGCTGGAGTAGCGGTGTTAACCGGTGAAACGATACTGTTATTATTTCTTTACTCACATCGCGAAACTTTTATTAATGTATTGCCGTTATTATACCGCTGGTTACGTGATTGGCGAATTGCCGAAATTACTTTACACGAAAATGGTTTTACCAGGATATTTTTACAGAGCCAACTTTATGTGGTGTTGGTTATGTTACTTAGTTTAGCGGCTTTATTACAAAAATATTGTTATAAATATTTAGCAGTATTTGGTACGACTAGTATTTTAATTTTTATTAGTTATTCACGCAGTTTTTGGGTAGGAGCAATAGCGGCGTTAGGATTAGTGGGATTATATTTGTTATTTGTTAAAAAAATAAAATTATTTAATATTATTAAATTGTATGGTAGTTTGTTATTAGTATTTGTATTAGGCTATGTAATAGTATTGGGTATTATTAATGTACCGTTATTTGGTATGGCTGGTTCTAATGTTTCCGCTGAATCTTTATTTAGCGAACGCACGGATAATCCAGCGGACGACGCGGCCGGTGGTTCACGCATGGCTTTATTAAAACCATTATTTAACACTAATTTACAATATCCAATATTAGGAGCAGGTTTTGGTAAAACAGTAACCTATAAAACATTAGAGCCGCGTATTTTAGAAAAAGATCCTAATGGCTTATTAACTACATTTTCATTCGAATGGGGTTATTTAGATTTGTGGCTAAAATTAGGTATTATTGGTTTGTGTGTGTATTTATTAATATTAGGTAAATTATTATATAGAGGATATGGTTTAATGAATATTGTTTCTGGTGAAGATAATATTATTTTAACGGGCACATGGTTGGCAGTTGTAGCATTATTGGTCATTCATATATTTACACCATTTTTAAATCATCCGTTAGGGATCGGCCTTATATTATTGTTTATTTGTTTTATTAATATTTATGCAGCAAACAAAATTACCGCTCGTTAGTGTTATTATTTTAACGCATAATAGTAAGCAATATTTGCTAGCTTTATTTTTTTCATTACAACAACAAACTTATAAAAATTTAGAAATTATTGTAGTAGATAGTGCTTCTACAGATGATACGGTAGTTTGGCTAAAACAACAAAACATATTATCTAATATTAAAATAATTACTTGTGCAGAAAATATTTGGTTTGCTAAAGGTAATAATTTAGGTGCTCAAGCAGCTAAAGGTGATTATTTGTTATTTTCTAATGATGATATTGTTTTAGAGTGTAATTACATTGAATTATTAGTGCAGTTATTGCAAAAGAATCATAAGATTGGCATGATTAGTGGCAAATTATTAAAATTAATTAATGGTAAACCAAGCGGTATAATTGATTCTACAGGCTTGGTGATTAATCATTATCGTAAGGTAATTAATCGTGGTGAAAATGAATTAGATCGGCAGCAATTTGAACAGGCCGGTGAACTATTTGGTGTTACTGGAGCTCTTATGATGGTTAGTAAGTTAGCGCTTAATAATATTTTGGAAGCTGGCCAGTTTTTTGATGAAGATTTTGTGGCTTATAAAGAAGATATTGATGTGTCTTGGCGGATGCAGCGAGCTAGTTGGCAAGTGTATTATTCGCCAACAGCCATTGCTTATCATGCTCGCACAGTGCAGCAACAAAATTTATCGGAACGTAAATCTAGAGCAACTATTGTAAAAAAATATTCTTATCGTAATCACATCTGGCTGTTAATCAAGAATGAATATTGGCGTGATTTTTTGCGTGATGGGGTTTTTATTATTGGCTATGAAATAATAAAATTGGTATATATTTGCTTAAAAGAGCCAGCTACGCTAAAATGTTTACCGCAATTATTAAGTCAAATTAAGCACATCTGGCATAAACGCAAATTATTGCCTAAACAATCACTTGGTTTATGGATACAGTAATATTATCAATTATTATTTTAAATTATAATACCAAACACTTATTAAGATTAATGTTAAAAAATTTAGTGGCTTTAAATTTAACCATTAGTCATGAAATAATTGTAGTTGATAATCATTCCCAAGATGATAGTGTTAAAATGGTAAAAAAATATTTTCCGCAGGTGCGCTTAATTGAGAATGATAAAAACGTTGGTCATGCGGCTGGTAATAATATTGGTATGCGTGTAGCTAAAGGTAAATATTTTTTAATTATTAATAGTGATATTATTATTCATCAGACTAAAGCGCTATACGACATCATTGAATACATGGAGCAACATACGGATATTGGTATATTAGGTCCAAAATTATTAAATGGCGATGGTAGTGTGCAATATTCTTGTTTTCGACCATATCGTTTGTTAACGCCAATTTTTCGACGGACGCCATTAGGAAAATTGGCTTTGGCCAAACGAGACTTAGCTCGCCATTTAATGACAGATAATAATCATACACAAATTCAGACAGTGGATTGGTTATTAGGAGCAATGTTATTGATTCGAGCGCAAGCTGTACAAGAGCACGGTTTTTTTAATGAACGATTTTTTCTGTATTTTGCTGATTATGAATTATGCGATCGTTTGTGCCACTATCATTATAAAGTAGTTTATTATCCTAATGTGGCTATGGTTCATTATCATCGGCGTGAATCGGCTGACGGTTCCATTTGGAGTGGTTTAGGTAGTTTACTTAATTATACAACTAGAGTACACTTAACCGATTGGTTTACTTATTTAGCTATCAAACAACAAGGTTATGACAAAAATTCCTAATATTAAAATAAATCAACCAAAAAAAATTATTCCTCAGCAAGTTAAATATCAACCTAAAGCACGGTTTTGGTCTAAGCGTAAAAAAACCATTGTTAGTGTAGTGAGTGCAGTGTTAATAGTATTATTAGGTGGCAGTGGGTTAGCTTATGCCCAAGGTATAGTAGTATATCGAGAAGCCATGTCAGCCAAAACTAGTTTTGAACGGGCTAAACAGGCTTTAGAAAAAAAAGATTTTGATACCATTAAACAGGAATTGCAAACCGGGCAAACTCATTTAGAACAAGCCCAAGTGGCTTCTAATAAAATGCGTTGGTTAAAATGGCTGCCAGTAATAACTACACAGTTTGCAGCGGTAGATCATATTTTAAATGGCGGTGTAGCTGTAGCTCAAGCTGGACAGGATATTACAGTAGTGACTGAAGATATTTATAGTGCTATGCCCGATGAAGAAGCTAGTTTTAATAGCATATCAGATGAGGAACGCCAAGCCGTATTAGCAAAAATTTCTAATTCACCAGAGCAATTAATTGGAGCTCAGCAAAAGTTAAATTACGCGGTTAGTGAATTTGATTTAGTGCCTAGTAGTGGTGTAATTGGTCCGTTAGCTAGTTTAACCGGCATGTTGAAAGAAAAACTACCTTTTATGAAAGAAATGGTACAGAAAGTTTTACCATTACTACAAGTAGCGCCGAGCATTTTAGGTTATCCAGATGAGCAAACCTACTTATTTTTATTACAAAATAATCGTGAATTAAGGCCCACTGGTGGTTTTATTGGTACTTATGGCACTTTAATTTTACGAGATGCACAAATTGAAAAATTTGAAACTAATAATATTTATAATTTAGATGAACCAGTCAAAAACACATTATTTCGTAAACCACCAGAACCACTGGGACGTTATTTAAAAATCGATCAATGGTTTATGCGTGATGCTAATTGGGATCCAGATTTTCCCACCACCGCTCAAATAACCGAAGATTTTTATCATGCCGAGAACGGTCCAATTGAAAATATAGACGGTGTTTTAGCAGTTACTCCCATGTTTATTCAGGATTTAATGGTGCTAACCGGTCCAATTACTGTAGATGGTGATCAATTCACCAAGGAGAATATCATTGATACTATTCAATATCAATCAGAATTTGGCTATATAAAAAAAGGTTTAAAAAATTCAGAACGCAAAGTGATAATTGGCAAATTAGCTACTATTATTAAAGACAAGTTATTAAATTTACCCAGTGCACAATGGGGTACATTATTGGAAATCATGATAAAAAATTTAGATGAAAAACAAGTATTAATATATTCAAAAAATAATCAAGCCCAAACATTAGTTCAGCAATTAGGCTGGGATGGTTCCATTAATCAGCCAAAGAGTGATTTCCTAATGTTGGTAGATGCAAATTTATCAGCTTTAAAGACTGATAAAGTAATGGAAAAACACATTGATTATCAAGTGACTCAAGAAAATGGTGATTATATTGCTAATTTAAAAATTACTTATAAACATGCTGGTATCCAAGATGATAAATTTATTACTCGTTATCGTAGTTATGCCAGAGTCTATGTACCAAGTGGTAGTCAGTTACTTGGTTCGGATGGTTTTTTAACTAATTCTGAATTTGAAGGCGGTGTACCAGTGGAAGCACAAACTACCGAAGCGGCTGCAGTAAATAAAACAGTATTTGCCGGCTTTATTTCTGTGGAAGCACAAACTAGTAAAACCATCTCTTTACGTTATAAGTTACCAGTGGCCATGCAACAAGCTGTATTGAACGATCAACAGTATCGTTTATATGCACAAAAACAACCCGGCACTAATAATGTTACACTAACTGTCAGTTTTGATATTGGTAAAGCAATAAAAGATTATACACCAGTTGACAAAATTGAAAAAAATGATAATAATAAAATAATCTTACAAACTCCTTTAAATGTAGATCAACAAATTACCGCAAGTTTTTAGAGGTTAATTCATGTTAGCATGTTTATAAAGAAAATTGGTATAGATTTAGGTACAGTTAATACATTGGTTTATGTACCAAAGCGTGGCATTGTTATTAATGAGCCATCAGTGGTGGCGATTGGAAAAGATGAAAAAATAGTGTTAGCCGTAGGCGGCGAAGCTAGAGAAATGTTAGGGAGAACTCCTGATACTATTATAGCTAAACGACCATTAAAAGACGGTGTAATTGCTGATTACAAAACCACTGAGAGCATGTTGCGTTATTTTATTAATAAAGCGCTTGGTGGAATTAGATTTATCAGTCCAGAGGTGATGATTGCTGTACCGGCTGGTATTACTTCAACCGAGCGTCGAGCGGTTATCGACGCTACTTTACAGGCCGGGGCGAAAGCCGCTTATATTATTAAACAACCAGTGGCTTCAGCCATTGGTGCCGGTATTCCTATTGGTTCGGCTTCCGGACACATGATTATTGAAATTGGTGGGGGCACTAGTGAAATTGCGGTTATTTCGTTAGGTGGAATTGTGGCTAATGCTTCTGTGCGCATTGGTGGCACAAAATTTGATTCGGCTATTCAAGAATATGTTCGTAAGCAATATAATTTAGCCATTGGTGAACGTAGTGCCGAAGAGTTAAAAATTAAAATTGGTTCAGCTTTACCATTACGTGAAAAATTAAGTATGGAAGTACGTGGGCGTGATATGATTACCGGTTTGCCACGCACGAATGAAGTAACATCGGATGATATTACTTTAGCTATTCAAGATGAGTTACAAGGTATTATCCAGGCAGTGAAATCTGTGTTACAAGAAACCCCGCCAGAATTATCAGCTGATGTAATTGATAAAGGCATGGTAGTGTCGGGCGGCTCCGGCATGTTACGAAATTTAAATGAATTGTTAGCGCGAGCTATTGGAGTGCCGGCCTATGTAGCTGATGAACCATTACAAAATGTAGTAAAAGGTACTGGCATTGCTTTAGATAACCTAGAATCGTATAAACGTTCTATTTTAGCTACTAAGTAAAATCATGAAAATAATTGGCATTGATGCTTCACGAGCCAATGTGCATAATAGAACCGGTACAGAATGGTATATTTTTAATTTATTAGAACAATTTAAAACTATTATACCGAGTAGTTATAGAGTAATATTATACAGTAAAGAACCATTAATAGAAGGCTTGAATACGTTACCGGTTAATTGGAAAAATAAAACTTTGCGTTGGCCACCCAAATTATTATGGACGCAGTTACGTTTGTCTTTAGCTATGTTCAATGGTCATGATAAACCGGATGTATTATTTATACCCGCACATACTATTCCAATTTGGCATCCAAAAAAAACTATCTATGTAGCCCATGATCTTGGTTTTGAAGCGTATCAGGAGATTTATAGTAATAGTTACATTGGTGGTAAGTGGATGAATTATTTAATAAAATTAGGTTCGTTGGGTAAATATAGTACTAGTGAATTAGATTATCATCGTTGGTCAATGCGTTTTTCAGCTCGCACGGCTAGTAGTATTATTACTATTTCAAATTTTAGTAAACACGAATTACAAAAATATTATCACATTCCAGCGGAAAAAATTACAGTTATTTATAATGGTTTTACTAATAATGATTATTTTTATTTAAACAAAAATCATAATAATCAACCACCTTATATATTATTCGTTGGACGAATTGAGCATAAAAAAAATATTTTAAATTTAATTCGTGCTTATGCCTTACTAAAACACAAATACCATTTACAACACCATCTAAAATTAGTTGGCATACCAGGTTATGGTTACCAGGATATTTTACAGGAAATAAATAAACAAGCTTTGCAGCAGTACATTGATTTATGTGGCTATGTACCGCAAGCTGATATGAATATATTAATGAATCAAGCAGCGGCGTTTGTATTTCCTTCTCATTATGAGGGTTTTGGTATTCCTATTTTAGAAGCTTTAGCAGCCGGTACACCGGTGGCCTGTTCTGATATACCGGCTTTGCGCGAGGTTGGTGGATCAGCTAGTGCTTATTTTAATAAAGATAATCCAGCAGATATAGCCAAAAAAATTACAGCTGTGTTACAACGGTCAGTCATTGAACAACAACAATATCGTGTAGCTGGTTTTCAACAAATTAAATTATTTAGCTGGAGAAAATGTGCTATGGCAACTTGGCAAATCATCGTTTCATCATTATAATATAAGTTATGGACTATACCGTTCAATATATTGGTCATACCAAAAATATAGCTTATATTAAGCAACTAATTGCCAAACAATGTTTACCGGCAGCTTGGCTATGGTTAGGAGAGGAACAGCTTGGTAAATTTACTTTAGCGATTAATTTAGCTTATTGGTTAATGTGTAGTGATAAACGTGACAATAATCCTTGCGGGCATTGTGTTAGTTGTTTAACTTTGCATAATAATACTAATTCTAATTTAATAGTTATTAAACCAAAACAGTCCAATAAAATTACCAAAGCAGATGTGCAACAATATTTTCAGGCACTCCATCATACTAATTTAAATCATACTATACCACGTTTGGTTATCATCGATCCGATTACTGCCTTAACTGAAGAAGCTATTAATGCATTATTAAAAATTTTAGAAGAGCCAATTTCTAATGTTTATTTTATTTTGTTGGCTCGTCAACAACAAATGGTTATGGCTACTATTAGATCACGTTGTGCTTTATTAAATTTTTATCCGGTGTGGCAATCTGAAAAAATTAAGCCAGCCTGGTTAACCTTAGCTGATGGTTTACCTGGTAGAGCCTTATTATTCAACAATGTTGTTGAACGTAAACAATTAGACATATTAACTAAACGGTGGGCGGCTATTTTTAATACAACGTCATTTAGTCAACGTTTAGCATTGTATAAGCAATATTGGCCAACTTTGTCAGAAACAGAATTTTTACAGCAACATTTTCCAGTAATTACTGAATTATGTCGACAAGTTTGTTTATGGCTTTATCAAGTGCCTATAAAATATACATGGAGCCAAGTAGAGCTTGAACAATTAGCTAATAAATATTCGACCAAATACCATATTCAACGTATATTAAAATTAGCCGAGCTACGAAAGCAATTATTACAACACTGTCAATTTAAGCTTATTATCGAACAATTAATGTTAAATTTATATTATTCTATATGACTACTCATGCATGGTTATGGCGCTTGGGCATATTACTTTTTCCAATTATGTTAGTAGGTTTAAGTTGTAATGAAGCTAAAGATGGGGGAGTATATCGATCAATTGATGGTGGGCAAAGCTGGGAACAAAAAACATTCATGTCTCAACAAGGCAAGAATATTGTTAGTATTAGTGATGTGGAGGTATTAACATTGGTAGCGCACCCAACTGATAGTAATCGTGTTTATTTAGGTTCCAAAGGTTTGGGCATGTATGTAACTTATAATAACGGAGAACAATGGAATTATACTCCAATTAAACAAGGTAATATTCTAGCAATTGGCATTGACAGTATCAATCCAGCTAATATGTTCGTGGCGCAAGATAATGTTGTTTTGCGATCTACTGATGCTGGTGAAACTTGGCAACAATCCTATGTGGAAGTGAATAAAAAATTAGTATATAGTGTATTAGTAGATAGTTATGACAATAGCCGGATTTATGCGGCTACTTCGGGCGGAGAAATATTAAAAAGTGTTGATTATGGGATTACTTGGGATATTCATTATAATGGTAGAAGTAGTATTACTAAGCTATTAATGAGTAAGCAAGATACTAGAATTATCTATGTTTTAGACTCTAAAGGTGAGTTAGTGCAAACTACTAATGGCGGCGAATTTGATAGTGCTTTAATTGATTCGGCAGATTATATTAATTCAGGTTGGCATAAATTATTAGATGAGAAATATGAAGACATGTTTAGCCATAATGCTATGAATGCTGCTAATATTACATTAGATCCGCAAGATAATTCTATTGTTTATATCAGCACTAAACGTGGTTTAATGAAAGGAGAAAATAATGGACAAAATTGGAGTGATGTAATTAATATTTTTGGCGTTAATGACAAGAATAATTCTAATATTAAAAATTTAACTATTGCAGCGGATGCCAATCATACTATATATTACACTTTAAACAAGGTTATTTATAAATCAAGTGATCAAGGCAATAATTGGCAAACATTAGAAACGTTTCCATCGGCGCGTATTTTATCGGCTTTAATCATTGATCAAACCAATGCCAATATTGTCTATATTGGTACGCGACAACCTAAAGATGAAGGAGGCGGAATATTTAAAGTGAAAAAAAATACTAATTAGCAATTAAACAATATGCAAACAGAATTTGAAAAAATAATGGAACAGTTAAAAGCTAAGTTAGCTACTTGGCAAGTAGGCAGAGCTACACCAGCTTTAATTGAGCGTACTTTGGTAGATAGTTATGGTAACAAAATGCCTTTACAACAATTAGGCTCTATTACCAGTTTAGACGCGCAAACACTACAGGTGCAACCCTGGGACGTTAGTACTATTAAGGCTATAGAAAAAGCCTTGTATGTCTCGGTGCAAAATATTACCGTGGCTGTATCCGGACAAACATTACGCGTACATTTTGCTCCGTTAACCATGGAAAAACGACAGGCCTTGGTAAAAGCAATGAAACAACAATGTGAAGAAACGCATATTATGATTAAACGGTTACGCGAAGATTTACTTAACAAATTAAAACAAGATAAAAAAAATAATGGTTTAGCAGAAGATGTATTTTTTACTGAACAAAAGAAAATTCAAAAAATGGTGGATGATTACAATCAAAAAGTTAAGCAAATTGAAAGTGACAAAGAAAAAGTTCTGCTAACAGTATGATAGTATCAATTATTGTTTTTATTGTTGTCTTAGGTGGTTTAGTGATTATTCATGAGCTAGGTCATTATGGTTTAGCTAGATTATTTAAAGTAGGAGTAGAAGAATTTGGTATTGGTTTTCCACCGCGTCTTTATGGTATCAAACGCAAGCAAACAATTTATTCAATTAATTGGATACCATTAGGCGGGTTTGTGAAAATAAAAGGTATTGTTGGTGGTGATCAAATGGATACTAGTGGTCAGACAGCTGAATCAGTTACGAGTGATCATTTTAATAGCCATGCTATGTGGCAGCGTTTTTTAATTTTATTTGGTGGTATTTTTATGAATTTGTTATTGGCAGCTAGTATTTTTAGTATGGGTTACTATATTGGTTTTCCGTCTGGTTTAGCCAATTTACCTAATAATGCTAATGTTACACAACGAGCTGTGGTAATTGTAAATAGTGATAAAGCTAATTTATTAGTTGGTGATGAAATTATTACTATTAACGGCCAAACGATACAGTCGGTTAGTGATATGCAATTATTATTAAACAATTCAGCTGCTGTAGATGCTGTGGTTTTATTAAAACGAGAGGCTAAGGATATTCAAGTAACTATTCCAATTATTACGTTAGATGCGGCTGGTAAACATGGTTTTGGCGTAGCGGTAACTGATACTGGAATAGTCTCAATGCCTTTTTTCACAGCCATAAAATATGGCGTCGGACAAACTCTGGCTTTAACTAAACAGATATTACAAGCGCTCAGTGGCATGGTAGCTAGTTTATTTACTCGATCACCACAAATTGGTGAAGTAGCTGGGCCATTAGGTATTGCGGCTTTAACTAACCAAGCTACGCAATTAGGCTTAGTATATGTATTACAGTTTGCGGCTATGTTGTCGCTTAATTTAGCAATTTTTAATCTTTTACCAATTCCAGCGCTGGATGGTGGTAGAATTATTTTTTTGCTGTATGAATTAATCGCTCGTAAGCCGGCTAATCAAAAAATAGAAGCGGCCGTACATAATATAGGATTTCTATTATTGTTAATATTGATTATCTTAGTAACGATAAAAGATATTGTTAAAATATTTTAATTATGCGCCAATCCAGATTATTTACCAAAACCCAAAAACAAGTAGCACCACATCTGAAGTTGGCTAGCCATCGCTTGTTACACCAAGCTGGTTATATTAGAGAATCAACTGCTGGGCGCTATTATTTTTTACCACTTGGTTTAAAGGTACGTGATAAAATAGTACAAATAATAGAACAGGAAATGAACGCCGCTGGTGCTATTAAAATGTTAACTCCGGTTTTACATCCACTGGAATTATGGCGAGAAACTAACCGAGCATCATCAGTTGGTTTTGAACTGATGACTATTAAAGATCGGAATGGCGCTGAATTTGCTTTAGGTGGTACGGCTGAAGAAATGATGGTTGATTTAGTACGTAAATTTACGTTAAGCTATCGGGATTTACCATTTAATATTTATCAATTTTCGCAAAAGTTTCGCGATGAATTAAGAGCTAGGGGAGGCTTGTTACGAGTGCGAGAATTTTTAATGAAGGACTCTTATTCGTTTCATGCTTCAGAGGCAGATTTTAAACAAGAGTATCAAAACATGCGTGAAACGTATCAGCGAATTTTTAGTAAGCTACAGTTGAAGGCTTTAGTAGTAGAGGCCGATAATGGCTATATTGGCGGCGATTATTGTCATGAATTTGTGGTAGAACATCCAGCTGGAGAAAGTCGCTTTTTAATGACAGAAGATGGTACGTATGCCGCCCATGAAGATGTGGCCGTCTTTGCTAAAAATAATCAAGCGGTTACTCCAGAACCTTGTAAACCATTAACCGAAGTAGCCGCTGTGCGAGAAGCTACTATGGCAGCCGGTGTAGTTTTACACCAAATTCCGTTAACTAAACATCTAAAAAATGTACTCTATGTTGATGAAAATCAACGTTTGGTGCTAGCTGTATTACGGGGTGATCTGAGTGTAAATGAAACAAAACTAAAACATGTAGCTGCTGCAAATACTTTGCGTATGGCCACAGCAGAAGAAATTGCCAATATAAACAGTGTAGCTGGTTTCTTATCACCAGTAGGCATAACCAAAGCGGTATATATTGTAGCTGATGATTCAACTACAACTTTAATTAATGCTTGTAGTGGAGCCAATAAATTTCAACGCGATTATCTGAATATTAATATCAAGCGAGATTATACCCCAAATGTTATTGGTGATATTGCCATGGCTGAAGCTGGCTACGTTACTAAGAGCAAGCAGACATTAGTTGAGCGGCGTGGAATAGAGGTGGGTAATATTTTTCAATTAGGCTATCACTATAGTAAGTTAATGCAAGCTAATTTTATTAATCAGGCCGGCCAAGCAGAATTGTATTATATGGGTTGTTATGGTATTGGTGTAGATAGAACTTTGGCTACTATTGTTGAACTATTTCATGATGATAAAGGTATTTGCTGGCCAGAAATTGTTAGTCCATTTAAATTTCATTTACTCAACTTGAACAAAGATAGTGTTCAATCTGATAAAGTTTATCAGGCTTTACAAAAAGTAGGTTTTGAGGTACTTTATGATGATCGGGTGGTATCGGCTGGTATTAAATTAAACGATGCCGATTTAATTGGCATTACTTATCGTTTAATAGTTGGTGCAAAAACCGGTAATAACATTGAATATAAAAGTCGTTCCAGTAAACAAGCAGAATTAATTAGTCTGACAGAAATAATTAAAAGACATGTTCAATAATTTATTTGGCAAAGTTTCATCAAAAGATATTGGTATTGATTTAGGCACTACTAATACTTTATTGTACGTTCATGATAAAGGGATTGTGGTTAACGAACCATCGGTAGTAGCGATTAATAATCGTAATGATCAAATCGTAGCGGTTGGCAAAGAAGCTGAAGCTATGTTAGGCAAAACGCCGGCACATATTACAGCCACCCGCCCATTAGTAAATGGCGTGGTGTCTGATTTTGAAGTGACTGAAAAAATGCTGAAGCATTTTATTAGTAAAATTCAACACGATTCTTTTTCTATGTTATCACGTCCGCGTGTAGTAGTAGCCATACCATTAGGTGTTACTGAAGTGGAACGTAAGGCAGTAGAAGATGCTGCTAAAAATGCTGGTGCTAGAGAAGTTATTTTAGTCGAAGAACCCATGGCGGCAGCCATTGGAGCACGTTTACCAATTCAGGAATCTACTGGCAGTATGATTATAGATATCGGCGGTGGTACTACTGAAATTGCGGTCATATCATTAGGCGGAGTGGTCAATTGGCGGTCATTACGTACAGCGGGTGATGATTTTAATCAAGACATTGTTAATTATTGTCGAGATAATTTTAATTTATTAATTGGCGAACCAACTGCTGAAGAAGTAAAAATTATTCTAGGTTCAGCAGCACCGCTAGATGAAGAATTAGTCATGAAAGTAAAAGGACGAGATCTAATTACCGGCTTACCTAAAGAGCTGGAAATTAATAGCCAACATATTCGAGTGGCCATGGAACGAGTAATTAACGCCATTTTAGAAAGTATTTTAAGCACTATTGAAAGTACACCACCGGAATTATTAGTTGATATATATGAACGCGGCATTGTGTTAAGTGGTGGTGGTGCGTTATTGCCGAAATTAGATCAACGTATTGCAGCCCACGTTAATATACCAGTTCGAGTAGTTGACGATCCATTAACAACAGTGGCGCGTGGCACAGGTATTATTTTAGATGATTTAGATAATCTACGAGCAGTGGTGTCTCCTGGCGTTATTCCACTTAATTAAGACGCTATTATGCAATTTTTGCGACAAAATATACGACTACTATTATTAAGTGGTTTATTAATAATTATTTTAGTGAGTCTGTATTACTTAGGGGCATTAACACCAGTACAAAAATTAACCCGTTGGCTAATTCAGCCGATACAGAATTGGAGTTATCAGTTAATTAATCGAGCTATACCACTACAAAATACCACTGAGCAAAATTTATTATCGGAAAATGATTTTTTAAAAAATAAATTAACTGTTTTAACTGAACAAAATTTACAATTACAACAAACCTTGCAACAATATAAAGAATACGAAAATCAATTACGTTTTGCTCAGGTGCAAAATTATCAATTTGTTCCAGCAAAAATTATTTCTCGAGTTGGCCAAGGGCAAGCCTTAGCCTTGTTTACTATTAATCAAGGCAAAACCATGGGCGTAACTATTGGCGATGCGGTAGTATATAATGACGGGGTATTAATTGGTTTGGTGTATCAAGTTTATGATGAAGCGGCTGATGTAGTGCCGTTGACTAGTAATTTAACTAAGTTACAAGCGATGACGTTAACTAATAATAAAACCACTGGTTTAGTAACTGGTTCTTATGGTACCGGTTTACAGATGGAATTTATTTTAAAAGATCAAATAATTCAATCCGGGGATTTAGTAGTTACTAAAGCCGATCAACAGTTGCCAGCTGGTTTAATAATTGGCACAGTACAAACTATTAACGATCAAGCTAGTGAATTATTTAAAACAGCCATGCTTGTACCAATGATCAACTATGGAGCCAATTCCATTGTTTCAGTGATTACAATAAAATCATGAAACGAATTAGTCGATGGCTCAGTCAAGGATTGTTAATATATTTGAGTATTGTTGTTGATTTAGCAATTTTAACATTGCCAGGCTGGTCTTATAGTTTTAGTTTAAGTGCGGTTATTAGTATAATAGTTTGTCTACATTATCGTTTAACCACCACATTGTTATGGATATTTATTCAAGCTAGTTTACTTAATTTAGCGATGCCTAATCCATTTGGGATATATATAATAATATTTTTTTTATTAGTAGTAATTGTTAAAATGTTATATTTTAATTGGTTAAAACAAAAAGTATATTCTTATTATTTTGTCATTAGCATATTAAGTTTAACCATTATGCAAATAATGTTTTATCTTTTACATAAATTATTGTATAATGCAGCTATATTATTAGTTAATCCAGTAGCTGGATTAACTTTTAGTGCAGCCGCTGGTGGTGTAATCATAATGAGTAGTAGTGTATTGTTATTTAATTATCTCTATGAAAGATATTTTTCATCCTTATTTAGACCGCACTATTAAGGATAAAAAAATTGATATAAAATACACTAAACAATTAGTTGATTTTAGTGCTCCGGAAAATGTCAAAAATGATTTTTTAGGTGGTGTGTTGGCTGACTATAAAATAGCTAGTTTGTTTGTTTTGTTTGGGCTAGGGTTTGTTTTATTAATGAGTAGATTATTTTATGTGCAAATTATTAAAGGTGATTATTATTTAGCCCAAGCAGAAAATAATCGCATTCACATTAATTATCTACCGGCTCCTCGTGGTATTATTTATGATACTAAGCGTGTGCCACTAGTATCCAATATTCCAAATTTCATGGTAGTAATTTCTACCACTGAATTACCAACCGATCCAACGATTTATCAAGCGGCTATCCAAACTATCGCTAATGTTTTAGTTTTATCTGAAGCGGATTTAGCCAATACGATTACCCAACATAATGAACAATTTACTAGCCAGCCATTAATTGTAAAAGATGATATTCCGTATGAGCAAGCTTTAACAATAGCCACTAGCTTAAAACAAATATCAGGGGTAGGATTAGAAGCCCAAGCTATTCGCTCATATCCAAAAGCCGAAGCTTTTGCACATATTTTAGGTTATTTAAGTAAAATACAAAGTAGTGATTTAATTTTAATTGAAAATAATAATTATTTATTAACTGATCGGATTGGCAAAACTGGTTTGGAAGCATTTTATGAAACCGAGCTAAAAGGAAAAAAAGGACGTGAACAAATTGAAGTTAACCCTAGCGGTTTAAATATCAAACAATTAGCTAAAGAAGAACCGCAAGCTGGTCATAATATTATTTTAGCTTTAGATAGTAATTTACAAACAGTACTATATAATGCTTTAGCTGATACAGCTAAAACTAAACAGTTGCCAGGAGGAGCTGCCATTGCCTTAGATCCGCGTAATGGTCAAATTAAGGCTTTAGTTAGTTATCCTGGTTATGATAACAATCTATTCACCAAAGGGATTAGTCAGGCAGATTATACCGCTTTAAATAATGATAACCATAAACCATTATTTAATAAAGCTATTTCTGGTAATTATCCATCCGGTTCTACTTTTAAGTTAGTAGTATCCGCTGCCGGTTTACAAGAGGGGATTATTACTCCAACTACTACGGTAAATAGTATAGGCGGCATTACCATTAATAAATCAAAATTTCCAGATTGGAAAACAGGCGGTCATGGTATCACTAATATTTATCAAGCTTTGGCTTGGTCGGTAAATACCTATTTTTATATTTTAGGCGGTGGTACTTACGATGAGAACACTAATACTATTACTGGTGGTTTAGGAATTGAGCGCATTAATAATTATGCCAAATTGTTTGGCTTAGGTAAAACCACAGGCATTGATTTGCCTTATGAAGCAGAAGGATTTTTACCGTCGCCTACTTGGAAAGAGACTATAAAACAAGAAAACTGGTATATTGGTGATACTTATCATGTAGCTATTGGTCAAGGTGATTTATTAGTAACGCCTTTGCAAGTAGCTTTATATACCAGTGTCATTGCTAATGGCGGCATATTGTTTCAGCCAAAATTAGTCGATGCCATTACCGATCAATCTGGTAATGAAATTACTAAGGTTACGCCCATGGTAATACGAGATCATGTTGTTGATCAAGCTAATCTAGCTATAGTTAAAGAAGGCATGCGTCAAGCAGTTACCATTGGTAGTGCCAAAAAAATAGCAAATTTGCCAGTGACTAGTGGTGCAAAAACCGGTACGGCTCAGGTAGCTGGTAATGAT
This sequence comes from Patescibacteria group bacterium, assembly GCA_041660305.1. Lineage (GTDB taxonomy): Bacteria > Patescibacteriota > Patescibacteriia > UBA9570 > UBA9570 > JBAZWO01. The sequence continues at coordinate 203,537 of JBAZWO010000002.1, forward strand.
CAAAACTTATCTTGGTTTACTGTGTTTGCACCATATGACGATCCAGAATTAGTGATTACTGTTTTAGTAGAAGATGGTGGTGAAGGAGCGGATAGCGCTTTACCAATTGCGAAACAAGCATTGTTGGAGTATTTTTCAAAAATAGCACAAGATTAAAACAAAAAAACTAGCAAAATACTTCTTTATAGAGTATTATGTAAATTAATATTATTAATTAATTCTTCATAAAAATATGATCTTAACAAAAATAGTTAAAGCCATAACACTTGGGTTGTTTATTGGAGTTGTTATGTTATCGGCCAAACCACAGGTCTTATTTGCCGCCGAACCATCTATTTCGATTGAAGATAAAATTAATACTGGCGGTTGGGGACAAGTAGTGAAAGTGGCTGGCAATTATGCTTATGCCACAGATTTAACCGGTACAGGGTTATACATTTTTTCATTAACAAATCCAGATAATCCGGTGTTAGTAGGTGAATATAACCCGCAAACGCCGTTGTACATGAATACTTTAGAAGTGGCGGGTAATTATGCGTATTTAGGCGAAAATGATTTTTTTGAAAAGGTTGATATTTCAAATCCTAAACATCCTGTGTTAGCTGGTAGTATTCATTTTTCAGAAATTGTGAACGATCCTATTTGGAGAGATAATCAAGCGGAAAGTGTGAATAAAATTTTTATTAATGATAATTATGCTTATTTATCTGGAGGCTCTAGCGTGTTAACGGTAGTTGATTTAACTAGTTTAAAAATTCTTTATACCAGTTGGCCAAAATCATCACCTTACACTCCTGTATTGCAAGCTAACTCATTTCAACCAATCGCTAATTACAAGCAATATCTCTATGGCACTAGCACCTATCCAGAAGCTGGCTTTAAGGTATACGATCTGTCTAATCCGGCCGTGCCAACTCAAGTGTTGCTTAATTCCGATACCGATTTACTCACTCTTCATAATGCTGTAACTAAATATCCCTATATTTATGCCACTAGTACTATTGGAAAATTAATTATTTTAGATATTACCAATCCAATTACGCCAGTTAAAATAAGCACTAGCACTAAAATAAACGATGATTTTACTTATAGCATGGCATTGGATAATAATAAAATCTATTACACAATTGATGGTGGCGTACAGGTAGTAGATGTTTCCAATGTAGCCGCTCCAAAATATACTAGTGAATTTACCTTTAGCAACACAGACGTAGGAATGGAACGAGGTGTAGCCGCGTTTAAATCGTTTGCTTATGTGGTAAATATAGATAAGGGCGGTTTTCATACCATAGATTTTAGAAACAATGAAAAACCGATATTAGTTAGTGATTTTAAATTATCTGGTAATATTAGAGATATTGTTGCAACTGATAAATATCAATTTGTAGGAGATGATGATAGTATTTATATTTATGAGATTAATAATACTGACAATTTTGAATTAGTAAACACTATAACCGAGGTAGATGTTAATACACTAACGATTACTGATAGCTATTTGTATGCAGGTGATTCATATGGACTGGTAAGCATTTATGATATTTCAAATCCAAAAACACCCAGTCTTAAATACAGAACAAATACAACAGAATTTATTGTTAAACAAATTGTGATTGCACAAAATAGTTTAGTTTATGTTGTAGGGTCAGAAAATATTCATGTTTATGATGCGGGTGACTTATCTTCTGTAAAAGAACTAGCTACCTTTGATGCACCTAGTGGTGTTACACAAGCAAAGTACAAAAATGGTTATTTATATTTACTCACACAGGAAAATGGCTTAAAAATATACGATGTATCGGATGTAAATAAAATGACATTAGTTGGTAAATTAGCTACTGGTGAATTATCGATGGGTGGCTTATCACTGAAGGATACTTTAGCATATGTAGGAGATTGGAATTCAGGCTTGCTGGTTATTGATGTAAGTAATCAAACAGCACCAACAATAATAAAACAATATTCTGATGTTAAAGAAATTAACGACATTGTTATTAATGATCATTATGCTTATATAGCCTGTGGCAATTACGGTGTTAAAATTTATGATATCGCTAAATCAGAAAACATATCATTATTAACTTACTCTATACAAACACAATTAGCCAATGCTAAAAATATAGCGAAAATTGGTGATTATTTAGCAGTTAATTCAGGTGGGTTAGTACTAGCAAAATTTTATCCAAATGGAAAGCTAATAAAAAATGTTGAACAAGATGGATATATTGAAACATACAGCATGTACGATCCAAATTCTAGTGAACAATTTGCTCAAGCAGTTACTCGGGTAACGGCAAAAAAGAAAGGTAAATTACTCATTAGCTACTCAGATGATAATACGTATGTATTTACAGTATTTAAAAACACAGTTAAAAGTTTGTTGGTGCAAACCGAAGCTAATACTGGTTGGTTAAAATTGTTGCGTAAAGATGGTAAGCAACTAAAAATAATGAATCCGTTTACAGGTGATATTCAACAAACCTTGCGTCTTAGTAAAAAATCTGGACAGAATGTAATCATAAAACAAAATGATTTTAATCAAGACGGTATCAATGAAACGGTAGTGGTAATAAGTTATAAAGATAAAGTACGTACATTGTTGTATCAATGGAATGGTGCTAAGAAAAAATTAAGTAAACAAGCTGAAATGACAGATGAGTTAAATGAAACTAGCGCTGCAAAAATTACAATTACTGACAATGATATTAAAATTAAAGATGTTAATTCAACAACGTTGTTAACGTATCATGTTACAGTAGATTATCAACTGAGTAGTATAGTGTTCGCTCAGTCTTGACATTTATGCGTTATAATAATAGACTAGAACAACTTTACTATTTAATGTTATAATTAATGTCGTATGAGTATAGACAAAACTATTTATTCTACTTCCGAGGGTTTAGAAAAATTACAAGCAGAATTAGAGTATTTAAAGGTTAGTAAACGTAAAGATATTGCCGGCAGAATTGCCTCGGCTAAAGAGTTAGGAGATTTATCAGAAAATGCTGAATATAGTGATGCTAAAGAAGAACAAGGCTTAATGGAGCAACGAATTTTGGAGATTGAAGAAATTCTCAGAAATATCCAAGTCATTAAAAAGCCAAAAAAAACTAATTTAGTGGTAGTTGGTTCAAAGTTGGAAGTTGAGGATAATAATAAAGTAAAAGCAGTATTTGAGATCGTTGGCTCAAATGAAGCTAATCCGTTAGAAGGTAAAATTTCTAACGAATCACCGTTGGGCGACGCGTTTCTTGGCCACAAAGTAGCGGATACGGTAAGGGTTAACGTGCCAAAAGGTTTGCTGGTTTACACAATTAAAAAAATCTTCTAATTATTTTTACGCATGGACAAATTGTTATCTGAATACGAAGTTCGTCTTCAGAAATGTGCGCAATTACAGCGCCAGTTTAAAAGTGCTTATCCAGCCAATAGCGTGCGCACTCATACTTGTAAAACAGCATTAGATGAGTTTGATCAATTAGGTACAGAAAATATCACACTCACTGGTAGGATTAGGTTATTACGTGGACACGGGCGACTTACTTTTGCCAGGTTAGAAGATGCTAGTGGAAAAATTCAGCTAGTTTTTTCGGAAAAAGACTTAGGCGAAGCCTATAAAACAATCACTACATTATTTGATGTTGGTGATATTATTTCAGCGACCGGTACAGTATTTATTACAAAACGCGGTGAACAATCATTATTAGTTAAATCAGTTATAATGTTAGCCAAAGCGTTGCGGCCGTTGCCGGATAAGTGGCATGGTTTGCAAGATGAAGAATTGCGTTATCGGGAACGTTATTTGGATATATTAATGAATCCGGAATTAAAAGAATTATTCTTAAAAAAAAGCAAATTTTGGCAGAGCATTAGAAATTTTTTATTAACCGAAGGCTTTTTAGAAGTGGAAACTCCGGTTTTAGAAGCTACGCCTGGTGGCGCAGATGCACAGCCGTTTATCACTCATCATCACGCTTTGGATATAGATTTATATTTACGTATTTCAATGGGAGAATTATGGCAGAAACGCTTAATGGTAGCTGGTTTTGAAAAAACCTTTGAAATTGGCCGACAATTTAGAAACGAAGGCATTAGCAATGAGCATTTACAAGATTATACCCAAATGGAGTTTTATTGGGCCTATGCCAATTATCAAGCTGGCATGCAGTTAGTGGAACGATTATTTAAAACTTGTATTAAAGCCACGTTTAATACGCTGCAATTTAATATTCGAGGCTTTGCGATTAATTTAGATCAACCATGGCAAACTATTGATTACGCCGCTACGGTGCAAAAATACACCAATATTAATGTAGCTACAGCTACTGAAGCAGAAATGCAAAAACGTTGTGTTGAATTAAAAATTAAAGTACCAGCCGGACAATTAAATCGAGCTCGTTTAATTGATCAATTATGGAAACATTGTCGCAAACAAATTACTGGGCCAATGTTTTTAATTAATCATCCAGTAACAGTGTCTCCGTTAGCCAAGGGATTAGCGGATCGGCCAGGTTTTGTAGAACGTTATCAAATAATTATAGCTGGCAGTGAACTAGGTAATGGGTATACCGAGTTAAATGATCCACAAGAACAAGCCGCTCGGTTTATGGAACAAACTAAATTACGAGAAGCCGGTGACACAGAAGCGCAAAGACATGATGAAGATTTTGTGCGAGCATTAGAATATGGTATGCCACCTACCACTGGTTTTGGTTTAAGCGAGCGTTTATTTTCGTTTTTAATGGATAAACCTATTCGAGAGTGCGTATTATTTCCTTTGTTGCGTCCAAAACATTAATTAGGTAATATTAAAATTTTTATAAGTTATGCTAGACATAAAATTTATTAGAGATAATGCTAATTTAGTACAACAAGCTGCTAAACAAAAACACATTACCATTGATTTACCTAAGCTATTAGATTTAGATGAAGATCGGCGTAAAATGCAAAAACGCATTGATGATTTAAAAGCTGCTCAAGGACAAGCTAATAATGAAATGGCCACCGCCTCTGATGAACAAAAACAAGCAAAATTGATGCTTTTGCGCAAGTTATCAGCGGAAGTAAAAGATTTAGAAAGGATTTTTTCAGGCATTGAGCAACAGTTTCGTACTCAATTATTAACTATTCCTAATATACCAGATGCGAAGGTTCCGATAGGAGATAATGAATCGGCGAATGTGGAATTGAAAAAAATCGGCACTATTCCACAGTTTGATTTTGAGTTGAAAGATCATTTAACACTTGGTAAGACGCTAGACATTATTGATACAGAACGAGGGGTGAAAGTTACCGGCAATCGTGGCTATTATTTAAAAGGAGCCGGTGCTCAATTAGAATTGGCGCTCATGAATTATGGCCTGGATTTTTTAAGACAACGCGGTTTTACGCAATTTGTTACCCCGTTAATGGCTTATGATGAGTTCTTTTTTGGTACCGGTCATTTTCCTTGGATGAAAGACGAAACGTTTAAGGCGGTAGATAAAGAAAAGGCTCAAAATTTAATTGGTTCAGCCGAGGTTACATTATGCGCGTATCATGCTAATGAAACGTTAAAAGTTACAGAGTTACCTAAAAAATATACCGCGTGGACACCTTGTTTTCGTACGGAAGTTGGTAGCTATGGTAAAGATACTAAAGGTTTATATCGCTTGCGTCAATTTAACAAAGTTGAACAAGTAGTATTGTGTAAAAATGACAATGACGCAGCTTGGCAGTTATTTGAGGAAATTATAAAAAATGCGGAAGATTTTTTAACCAGCTTAAATTTACCTTATCGGGTAATGGAATTATGTACTGGAGAAATGGGAGCTGGGCAGCGCTATAAACGTGATATTGAAACCTGGATGCCATCACGTAGTTTATATAGTGAAACGCATTCTTGTTCCTGGTTAGGGGATTTTCAAGCGCGGCGCTTAAATTTACGTTATCGCGACGAATTCGGTAAAGTGCAGTTTTGTCAAACCTTAAATAATACATTAGTGGCATCACCACGTTTGCTTATCCCTTTATTAGAAATGAATCAGCAGGCTGATGGCAGTATTGCTATTCCAACTGTATTGCAGTCTTATATGCAAGGTAAACAGTTGATTAAGCAACCATGAAGCGATATTCTCAGCCAATTCAATACGATAATCCGTATTTTCAAAAACCAGCGAAAAACTGGTGGATGCAGCATGATCGGTGGGCTTATGGGGTGACTAGCTTGTTAATAGTTGGTTGTGTAGGATACTTTGCTATTAACCAACAATGGTGTTGGATTAATAATATTACAGTAACTGGTAATGAATATTTATCAACCGAACAAATTACTCAACCAGCTTGGCAAGCGCTTAATACTAGAAGATGGTGGTTATTGCCACAGAGGTTTTATTTTTTTAGTAATACTAATTATATCGCTGAACATATCAAACAAACGTTAAGTAATAATTTTGGTTTAGACACTGTTATAGTAACTAAACAATTTCCTAAACAAATCAATATTGTAGTTAGTGAGCGTATTCCAGGTTTAACTTATATTATTAATAATGATTATTATTATTTAGATCAAGCTAGCTATATCACAGAGAAAGTATCTAATATAAGCGAAATAAATCAAAAATATCCTCATCTTAGGGATTTAAATACAACTAGAACAGTTACGGTAGGAAATTCAGTAGTAGGAGAACAAACGATGAATTTTTTAGTGCAATTAAACAAAAATTTCACCAAAGTATCACAACTAAATATAGCTGAATATCAACTACCTCTGGTGCAATGTCAAAAAAAGAGTTATGTAGCAGAAAAGTTAATTAATGAAGACATTAATCAAACTACCGATGAAACGTTAAAACAACAAAAATTATTAATTTTAGAACAATTACAAAAAAAGGAAATTACTGTTGATGAAAGCTTAGCGTTATTAGACGATTTAAAAAAAGGTAATATAACCAATAACAATAAAAATGATAATAATACTAATGTAAATAGCAATAATAATAACGTTAATGCTAATTACGTAGCTATTAAAGCTCAGTATAATAACACGGCTTGTGATTATAATAATGTTTTACATGATTTATATGTAATTACGCAAAATAACGGCTTAGCAGTTTATTTTGATACCACTTTAGATATTAATCTACAATTAACGCATTTAAAAACATTATTAGATAGTAATAAAGTAAACGTGGATAAGCTTACTTATATTGACTTAAGGTTTTTAGACAAGGTTTATTATAAATAAGTGTCGTCTAAGATATATTGTGCGACACTAATATTTTCTTTTACACGCTAACCTACTATAACACACCGGGATAAACCCGGGTGTTAAGTTGGTAAGTTACTTTAAGTATAATAACGGATCAACCGGGGCTAAGCCTTTATAGATACTAAAATGTAAATGAGGGCCGGTACTATAAGCCCCTGTGCCGGTTAGACCCGGCATACCGCCACTTAAAGCAATAGTTTGACCTTTTTGTACTGGTTGGCCTTGTTCTACAAATACTTTGCTGACATGGCCATAAAGTGAGCGAAAATCATCGGCATGTACAATAGTGATATAAGCATAGTTAGATGTGCCATCAAATTTAACAATGCCTACTACCCCACTATCTACCGCTTTAAGAGGCGTGCCTTGTGGTGCGGCAATATCAATAGCGTTATGTTCAAACACGCTACGGAATACATAACTAGGATCTCTAAAGGTAGTGGTAATGCGTCCACGTACCGGCCAATCTGGTGAAAATGATGTAGGATAAACAAATGGTGTATTAGTGTTAACATCCGTAGTGGCGGTAGAGCTTAGTTTATCTAGGGTGGCTCGAGCGCTTTTTTCCAAATCGGTAATTTGCGAATTAATCCCCTGTTGTTCAGCTTGAATCGCTTTAACTAATTCTTGAAATTTTGCTTCATCAGTTTGCACCTCATCCAATAGTTTGGTTTTGTAATCAGCTTCGCCCTGCAGAGTTTGTTCACTAGCTACTAGATCTAACTTAGTTTGCTCTTGTTCAGCTTGCTGAGTTTTTAATTCAGTATGTTTATCTTCTAAGGTTTGTTTTAAATCTTGAAAATCTTGTAAGGATGATTTTAGATTACTATTTAATGAACGAGTATATTCTATTTGGTTACTAAAATCACTTAACGTGTTATGAGCTAGGCTGATTTCTAAAAACGTTTTTTGATCGTATTCGTATAGTTGACGGACTAATTGTTGAATTTGCTTTTGTTTTTCACTAATTTGGTTATCGGTTTGCTTAATACTTAATCGAGTCCGTTCTTGTTCTAAGGTGTTTTTTTCAATAGCCACATTAGTTTGTGAAATTTCTGCGCGGGTTAATTCAGTTTGTGTATCCAGGGCTTCTAATTGACTGTTCAAGGTTAATTCTTTTTGTTGGATTGATTTTAAGTTATCGTTATAAACAGTAATTTTATCTTGCAAACCATTATAAGAACCTTGTTTGTCTTTTATGTCATTTTGTAATTGCTGTAGTTGTTGTTGTAATGCAGTGTTATTATTTGTATTATCTGTGTTAGATGTATTAGTACTCTCTTCCTCAGCTACTACTAAATAAGTATTAGTAAAAACGGCTATAAAAGCTAATAATATTGCTAATATTAGGTAATATTTATGATTGTAGAAGTGTAATTGCCGCATAAATGCGTTGTAAAGTTTTAGTTTTTCCTAAGATACTAGCTACTTCAAATGGTGAGGGCGAAGCTGGTTTTCCGGTTAACGCTACTCGTAGTGGCCATAAAATATCCCCATTATTATAACCGGCGGTTTTTATCCAAGTAATAATGTTAGTTTCCAGTGTTTTTTGGTTTGACCAAATTTCATCATTATTGTTTTGTGCTAAATAATTAGCTAAGGCTGTTAAATAAATTTTAGTTTGTGCTGGCGTATTTTTTTTCCAAAGCAATAATGTAGCTGGATAATTTAATGTTTCTGTAAAAAAGAAATCAGTTTCGTTTTTAATATCACTTAGTTTTTTTAAACGCGGTTGTTCTAAGGCAATTATTTTTTCTACTGTATGTAAGGGGGCGTTAACAATGTTTTGTTTGTCTAAATAAGGTCGGCACAATTCAGTTAGTTGAATAGTAGTGTATTGCTTAATGTATTGATTATTATACCAATCTAGTTTTATGGTATCAAAAATTGGATTCGCGGTGTGTACCTGGTTCAAATCAAACTGTTGTATTAGTTGTTCTAAATTAAACATTTCTTGGGTGGATTTTGGATTCCAGCCTAACATGGCAATAAAATTAACTACTGCTTCTGGTAAATAACCTTGTGCTTTATATTCCAATAACGCAGTAGCGCCCTCACGTTTAGATAATTTTCCACCACCCTTTTTAATAAATAAAGATAAATGGGCAAATTGTGGTGTGTCCCAGCCAAAAGCGCGGTATAATAACACGTGTTTGGGGGTAGATGGTATCCATTCTTCACCACGAATCACATGGGTAATACCACTAGCATAATCATCCACCACATTGGCTAAATGGTAGGTGGGAAAACCATCAGATTTTAATAAAATTTGATCATCAATGTCTTGACACTGAAACGTAATTTTTCCACGAACCAAATCTTGTACAATAATTTCGCCTTGATCCGGCACATTTAAGCGCACCACATAAGGTTCTTTGTTAGTTAATTTTTCTTCAATTTCCGCCTTACTTAAATGTAAGCAAGTTTTATCATATTTTGGAGCCCGTTGTTTTTTTTGTTGAATCTCGCGCATTAACTGCAATCTTTCTGGAGTACAAAAACAATAATAAGCTTTTTTGCTAGCTAGTAATTTATCAATGTGTTGTTTATATAGTTCAGTGCGTTTAGATTGGTACAATACTTCTCCATCCCAATTTAACCCCAACCATTTTAATCCGGAAAAAATACTCTCTTCGGCAGTGGCTTGATAGCGCGTACGATCGGTATCTTCAATGCGTAATAAAAATTCGCCACCCATTTTTTTGGCCCATAAATATGAATATAACGCCGTACGAGCTCCACCAATATGCAAATTACCGGTTGGTGAAGGGGCGAATCTAGTTTTAATAATAGATGTGGTCATTGCTTAATGCGTTCACGCAAACAATAAATTGAAAAAACGATTACTGCGTTGCTAATGCGTTTTAAGCGCTTAATCGGCTGCCACCATAAGCGCCATAACCATTCTAACCCAATTTTTCGAAAAAATAAAGGGGCACGCTGCTGTTTTTTGGTTAAAAAGTCCAATCCACCACCCACTGTTAATACCAATTTCGTTTTATTTAGCTCCAATTTATGTTTTATTGCCCAGTTTTCTTGCTGTGGAGCCCCTAAACCAACTAAAATAATATCCAGAATAACATTAGGCACAACATCAACATTACTCATAATTACTAAACGACAGTTTTGGTATTGTTTAGCAAAAACAGCTTCCAAATCAGCTTGTGTAGACAAACCTTTAGTATTAAATACTAAACCAACCGTTAACTCCTGCTCATGAGCTAATTGTAACAAGTACAGCATTGTATCTACCCCAGTAATACGTTGCTTAATTTGTTGTTTACTAAACCACACTATCCCCTGCCCGTCTGGCAAACATAAATCAGCTTGGTTTAAGATATTAAAAAAAGCCAGGTTTTGTTTGGCTAACACCAAAATTTCTGGATTTGGTGTGAATACTATTTTTACACCGCTATTATTTTGTAGTTGTTGCTTTAACCAAAAATGCACTTGTGGTTCAGTAAGCGTAGTTACAGGTAGGCCTAATATTTTAACGATATTCATAACAATTCAGTTCATTGTAGCAAATGTTATTAGTTAGTGTAAAACAAGCGCTTGAAATAAAGTGTAAAATGTTATATAATGATAATAATATGAGTAAGAAGTTATTAATAGTGGTTAGCACTGTCTTAATAGGGCTAAATATAGCCAAGCCAACACTGGCTAGAGTGTTTAATTCTAACGCTATTATCTCCGATCCGGATATGGTGGATTATACTACCATGTCTATTAGCGGCATTCAATCGGTATTAACGAATGGTGGCGGCATTTTGGGTAGTTATAAAACAACGTATAATAGCAGTACGTATTCTGCGGCAGAAATTATTTATTTGGCCGCGCAAAACGCTCAATTAAATCCACAGTTTTTATTAGTGCAATTACAAAAAGAATCTAGCTTAATTACTAGCAATAACGCTAATTTAGTAGATTGGGCCATGGGTTATGGCGTATGTGATAGCTGTAGTAAAGACGACCCCACAGTGGTTAAATATAAAGGTTTTTACAACCAAATGACGGCAGCTTCCAATCAATTTCGTAATTATATTAACGATTTGAATAATAGAAACTCAACCATTAGTGGTTGGGGGGTTGGTAGAGCTAAAACTACTTTAGATGGTATTACCATTACTCCGGAAAATAAAGCCACGGCGGCGTTATATACCTATACACCTTGGGTGGGTTATTATGGTGGTGAGGAATCTGTAGGCGGTAATTCGTTGCTGTTTGATTTATTTGAACGTTATTTTCCAGATCGTAACAATGGCTTAGTGGCTCGTTTAGAATATCCTGATGGGGTGTTGTTTCAAGGTCCGGATGGTAGTGTGTTTCGGTTGGAACATGGCGCGTTACGACCAATTACTTCAAAAGCGGCCTTATTAGCTAATTACAATCCTAATGCTATTATTAACGTTGGCCAGAATGTGCTTAATCGCTACGAGCAAGGTGATCCGATTAGCTATCCAAAATTTATTTTAGTCCAATCAACTGATACTGGTAGTGTGTTTGTGATTGATGATAAATATCATCGGCGAGCCATTACTTCTAAAAGCATGCTGCGTGATTTAGGTTATAATCCCGAAGAAATTATATCCGTAGCAGATGAGGATTTAAGCGCCATTCCAGAAAGTAGCCCTCTAGCTACGGCTGATAAGTATCCACTAGGAGCTTTGTTGCAAAATAAAAACACTGGTGCCGTAATGTATTTCGATCGTAAACAAACTTTGCACCCAGTCATTAGCCGTACGATTATTGCCAATCGTTATAAAGGTTATCCGGTATATCAAGAATCCAATGATACATTAAAACAATATAACCAATCCGTGCCAGTTAAATTAGCGGATGGTACATTGGTAAAAATACCAGAACGTAATGCCGTGTACGTAATTGACCATGGCAACAAACGCTTAATTACCTCACCAAAAATATTAAAAAAATTAGGTGGTAAAAAAAATATTTTAGTGGTTGATAAAAAAATACTTAAATTACACCCGCTGGGTGAAAGTTATTAATTATAAAAAATACTTATGTCATTAGTATTTGCCGCCATTACGCCTTGCTCGCCACTTACCTTAACCGATGATAGTTTTGCTAAAAGCCGAGCCGCTTTAAAAGAATTAGAGGGTGAATTATATGTAATGCAACCAGATGTACTTTTTGTTATTTCTCCCCTAGCGCCTATGGCTAAAGACGCGTTTTTAATTAATTTAGCCAACGAGTATGTAGCGGATGTTCAAGAACACGGCAACACACTTAAACCGTTAAATTATGGTTGTGATATTGAGTTGATTAGTAAATTACGTGAGTATGCCGATGGTCATAACTATGGTCGAGCTAATATTATCAATCAATCGGTACTAGATCATGGTATTGCCGTACCGTTATATCATCTGGCCAAACACTTACCACATATAAAAATTGTGCCAATTAGTTTGGCTTTAGGTAATGTGGAAGAACATTATAAATTTGGGCATATTTTGCGTCATGTGGCCAATGAAAGCAATAAACGAGTGGCTGTTATTGGTTCATTACAATTATCCGTACGACCAAATCATAAAGCTAATCCAGATGCTGATACTTACGATCATGCCGTAGTTGATTTATTAAAAAAGGGTTCCTTTAACGATATTATTAAACTAAATGCTAGTTTAATTGATTCAGCGGAAGCTATTTATAGCCAAAAAGTTTTAGCCTTATTAGCTGGTACATTTCAAAACATCAGCGTGGCCTCACGGGTGTTATGTTATGAAATTGTAAATGATACTAGTCATTTGGTGGTGCAGTTTAATTTAATTTAACAATTTAAGCGCATGTACGTTAGTGTTGTTCCGGCTATTCATAGCATTCGTGGCTTAGCTGGCTTTACTTATGTAGTACCAGCAACACAAAGTGTGCAAGTTGGTGAAATTGTTTGGATACCATGGCGCAAGCAAATTATTACTGGCGTGGTTTGGCAAATAAATATTACGGCTCCGGATTTTTCTGTTAAAACTATTATTAACTCTACACAGTTTGTGTTAGATGCTGCCAGTTTGCATTTTATTAATTGGTTGGCTAATCATTATTTTATTTCCTTAAGCTACGCGGTTAAATTATTTTTACCAACTATTCCAAAACGAAAATTATCTAGCAAGCGTCCATCATCCATTAACATAAATAATAAAATAACTTATCAAATCAATAAAAATCAAGTTAACAAAGTACAAAAATTAGTAAAGCAATTATTATCAAAAAGCTCCGCCGTCACCAAACAAACTATTTTATATACGTCATTAGCCGAAGTAATTGGTATATTAATCGGGCTATTAAAAAATAGCACCAAACGGATAGCCATTATTGTACCGGAGGAGCAGTCGGCTCATATTTTAATTACTGCGTTACAAGCTTTTACTGAACCAGTATTAATTACGCACGTCATGAATAAAACACAATATTGGCGAGCTTGGCAAGAATTATTTAATCACACTAGTGCCCGCCGCTTATTTATTGGTACTAAATTACTTAGTTTATTTCCCCTACATAAAGTAGATATTATTGTGCAGCTAGATGCGGCGGATTCGGCTCATAAACAATGGGATTTAAATCCGCGGTATCATACTACTACCGTAATTAATTATTGGTCACAATTAACTCGTAATACAGTGTTGCGTTTTAGTTTGGCGCCAGCTCTTGAGCAGTTACTCACCGATCGCATTAATACTACTCTATTAGATGATTTAAAGGATCCGGTTGTAATATTGGTAGACATGACCATGGTGCCAAAAACAACTTTTTACGGTTTATTGTCCCCGACTTTACTAGAACAATGTAATAGTCAGGAAACAATTTTTTTGTGGTTTAATAATAAAGGCACCGGCAAATTTCTTTGGTGCAAAAATTGTCGTTCATTATTATCAGATTTTATTACGGTTGTTTGTCCTACTTGCCATAGTCATCAATTGGTAAAATTAGGTCATGGCACTACTTCATTAGCCAAAGAACTGCGTTTGGCATTTCCGGAACGCGTGATTATTGAATTAACTAAAAACGAACCTAATGATCAAACCATTAATTATCAAGCCAAACCAATTATTATTGGTACTAGTTATGCTTTTACTCGGGTTGCTTGGTCAAAAATAACCAAGGTAGCTGTAATATCATGTGATCAAATGCTCAGTGAACCAACGTTTCGAGCCGCTGAACACACGCTATATCAATTAATGAAACTGCGTAATTATGGTCAGGGCAAACTAATCATTCAAACCTATGCGCCACAACACACCGTATTTTTGGCCTTAAATGAACACTATCCACGCGCTTGGTATGACAATGAATTAAAACAGCGTAAAAAATATCAACTACCTCCTTTTCAAGCTAATTATTTAGTGATTAATACAGTTAATAAAACACAAAAAATATATTCCACAGCCAGTCAATTACCTTTAAATGAAGCTAATATTGTTATTGACAGAGAACTATAAAATTACTATAATTTTATAATGCCTATAATTTTACCGTTAGTTATCCAACCAAACCGTATTTTGAACACTAAATCTAAAAATATCACATTAACTGAGTTAAAAGATGCTAAAAAAGTTGTTGAATTAAAAGAACTTGGTCAAAGCATGGTTTTAACAATGTTAGAAAATAATGGCATTGGTTTAGCGGCTCCGCAAATTGGAAAAAATGTTAACTTGTTTGTTGTGCATAAAGACACAGCTCAAACCAATGATCATTTAGTGCTGTGCAATCCACAAATTACGTTTCAATCTGCTAAAAAAACTACTATGGAAGAAGGGTGTTTATCGTGTCCAACCATCTATTTAGATATTGCTCGTTCGGAAAAAATACGCGTCAAAGCTTATACGTTAGATAACGAAAAAACCATATTTAAAGCTAAAGGTATGTTAGCTAAAGTGTTCCAACACGAAATCGATCATTTAAACGGGGTGTTAATTATTAATAAATAAAACATGTCTCCCATTCGAGTAATCTTTTTTGGTTCCGGTGATATCGGCTTACCAACGTTAGATTTGTTATTAAAACAACCAGAGTTTATTGTGGTGGCTGTGGTTACTCAACCAGATAAACCGGTAGGCAGAAAACAATTACTACAACCTACTCCGCTTAAGACATTGGCTTTAAGTAAAAAAATTACGGTTTTAGAATCATTAGATAATTTACCAGCGGCTGATTTGGGAATATTAGTAGCCTACGGTAATTTATTATCAAAACAAATTTTACAACACTTTCCTAAAGGTATTATTAATTTACACCCGTCATTATTACCACGTTGGCGCGGTGCAGCTCCAATTCAATATAGCTTGCTTAACGACGATAAAGAAACCGGTGTTTCAATAATGCTATTAGATACTGGTATGGACACTGGGCCAATATTGTCACAACAAACAATAACCATTGAAACACAAGATAATGCGGCTATATTATCCAGTAAATTAGCTAAGTTGGGAGCTGAATTAACAGTAAAAACAGCTTTAGCTTATTGTAATAATCACATAACACCAAAGCCACAAGTAAATACCAACCTAAGCCACAGCCGACAGATTAAAAAAATAGATGGCAAAATAACTAAGCTTGATAGTTTGGCTATGATTTACAAAAAATACCGAGCTTTCTATTCTTGGCCGGGTATTTATTGCATTTGGAATAAATTGCGCTTGAAAATAATTGAACTGCATTTTGAAAATAATAATCTAATCATAGATAAAATACAACCCGCCGGAAAGCCGGTGTTGTTGTACAAAGATTTTGTTCAAGGTTATAGCAAATTTAACCTAGCTGATATTGAATAAAGCGGTTATTACCTGTATAATAGCTTAACTATGCAGCTTAGTGTAATTATTCCTGCTTATAATGAAGCCAAATATTTGCCAACATGTTTAACTTCTTTAATCGCTGAGATTAAACGAAATCAGCATCGGTCAATAGAAATTATTGTAGTTGATAACGCCAGTACAGATAATACTACTGTTATTGTCAAACAATATTCTGAAGTTACTTTAATTAAGGAACCGCGTAAAGGATTGGTATTTGCCAGACAAGCTGGTTTTGTAGCAGCGCATGGTGATTTATTAGCCAATATTGACGCCGATACCATTGTCCCAATTGGTTGGATAAACACAATTTATCAAGAATTTACACATTGTCCTAATTTAGTCGCTTTAAGTGGACCACAAAAGTATTATGATTTACCTAAGCGTATTAATTTTTTTGTCAGCGTGTTTTATCGTTTAGCTTATTTAGTTTATTTAATTAATCGTTATATTTTTAAAATTAGCTCATTAGTACAAGGTGGTAATTTTATAGTTACAAAAGCCGCACTCAATAAGATTGGCGGTTACAATACTAAAGAATTTACTTTTTATGGTGAAGACGCTGATTTGGCTAGACGATTATTTAAAATTGGTTTAGTAAAATTTTCACTAAATTTTAAGATTTTTTCATCGGCTAGACGTTTAGTGGCCGAAGGATTACTAACTATGGGTTTACGCTACGCGATTAATTATTTATGGGTAGTATTTTTTAAAAAACCATTTAATAAAACTTATTTGGATATTCGTTTGGGCAATTTACCTTATTCTGGAAAAATTATTCGCAAACGTTTATTGCACTTATTTGCGCGTTTTTTCAGTAATGTAAAAACCTAAATACTTGCCCAAGAACAAACGAGTTTGTGCTTCAATGGCCGGCAAAGTTCCGAAAATAATCATTGATATTGGCAGCAACGCCCATTGCAATAACATGGTAATATATTTTGTAGACTGGTATTGTTGCGGGCGTTTTGGTAATAATAAAGTTCCTAATATTACTGCTAAAATAAGACCAATATTAGCAATGGTTAAACAAATTTTCATGATATAAGGAGCGTTAGTAGCAATAACAGTATTGTGTTCTATTGGGTTAAGTAAATACAATGGTAAATAGCCAAAAATAAATATTATTAAAGAAGTAGTGCCCCACGACCACATACCTTCAATTTGATTAAATAAATGGTATAATCGTTTTTGCCAGGCTATTTTGTGATTGTTCCAAAAAAACCAAAGCATATAAGGAATATTTTCACTACCACACGCCCACCGTCGTTGTTGATAGTATAAATTCTTTAAACTTTTCCACCAACCATCAGCTAAAACCGTATCCATGTATACAGGCATGTGCAATGGAACTACTCGATAATTACCTTGGTAGTGTAAAAAACATTGCAAAAAAATTCTTGAATCATCAGAGATTGCATCAGTTTCCCACCAATCTACTGCTACCAAAGCAACAAATGACATACTATGTGAGGAAAAAGTAAATAATCTTTCTGGTCTAACCTGTTCTTGCATTAACCAAAAAGTTGTACCCATAGCAGCTACTCGCATAATGGCTGGCGCATCCCAAATATTATTATTAAACATAGGAATAGGCTGATAACTAGCTTGCGTACGATTTGGTTCATGACAATAAACCCAGGTTAAATAAGAAAAATATTGACAATCTACACAAGTATCAGCATCAAGAATTGATACAATAATATTTTCATAAGGAATATTCTCTTTATCAATAATCTGTTGTTTTACTTGCCTACCGGCCCAATTTAAATTAGCTCCTTTACTAGCTAATTCACCTGGGATATTTTGTGGATGTATAGCTATATGAAAATTTTGAAAAACATCTTGATAGATTTTTTGCATGGTTAAACCATTTGCTATACTATTAGGATAACGTTCTTCTGCAGCAAAAGCAATAATTATTCTGTCTTTAGGAAAGGTAGTATTAGCTAATGATGTCAGCGTAGATTTAATTACAGAAATTGATTCAGTGGAATTAGGAATCATGACTAAATGATAAATTTGTTTGCTAGCCGGTATAGTTAAACAACGTTTTTGCCAATCAATCCGCATAACCACCCGATAACGATAATATGATATCACTAAAAAAGTACTCAAATATATCATTTTAATCATCCAATAAAAATCAAAGATAATAATAACATAAACCATGCTTAAAGGTTTAATAAATGTTAATAATAAACCACCTAGTAATGTTAGCCATATTAAAGCACCAGGAATCATTTCTAATAAGCGATATTTGCGATAAGCACTAATGTTAGCGAGCATATAACATGTAAAACTGATAAATAATACCGCAAATAAATACCAGGTATAATAAATAATGTAACCAGTGAGCGGTGGTGATATGATATTCAGCTAGTCGATCAGCTTGGTGGCTTAATTTTTGATGAATTCTAATAATAATAATACCTTCAAAACCACCAAGCAATCCACCAGTTAAACCTAGCAATTCCACAAAGGATAATAAATTGCCTAGCAATATACCTATTGGCGGTATTATTACCATTAACCAAGCTCGATAAGCCGGCTGTTTTAAATCATAAATATAGGTTTCTTTTAATACCAAACCTAATAATAAAAATGATGTTGTCATAGTGATAATACCAAAAACTGACCCAAAAATCAATACTGATTTACCAAGTACTTGTCCTAAACCAATTAAAGCATTTTCTGTAATATTAGCACCACAAATACTAATGGTCACGGCTACAAAAGCTATGTAAATTAGTACTGGAATAAATGATCCAATTAAAATAGTCTTTTTTAAGGCTAATCTGTTTTTTATCAAAATGTTTTTCACATCCGGTATAGCCGCTGCGGAAGCTAAAGCAAACAACACAATACCATAAGGCCAAAACAAATATTGAGTGTTGTATTGATAGAGTGTCTCAAAATGTAACTGTGGTAGACCAATCACAATAAACATAATAATTATAGCAAAACTCACTAGCATCATAATTCTATCTACACTAGCCACTGCTCTTAGACCAATATATAGAGCGCTAGCAATAAAAACAAAATAAATTAATGAACATTGAATACTAGACAATGAAATAATAGGACTAATTATTTGCTTGAATAAATGGCCTATTTCTATTAAATAAGCACTTAAGGCTCCATAAAACCCTATAAATACAGTAATTAGTGTCAACCATTTCCAACGTTGTCCTAAATATTTTTCAGCATAATATGGTAATTGATGAGAACCATTAGTACTAAGCACAATTTCACCATAAATTAGATTAATGAATGTGCAAATTACTCCTAAACCTAACAAATATATTAAACCAACTATAAAACCTGATTGATAAATAACATATGGTAAACCAAAAATACCAGCGCCAATGGCCGCACCGACTAAAATAGCAATCGCCGTATAATATGTGCCCGGCTGATGACGTTGTTTAGTAAGCATTAATAAAAATTATTCTGCTTCGTTGGTATTAGTTGTATCAGTTTCGTTATCTAATTCCTTTAATTGTTCTTCCGTGTAGGCTGGTTCATAAACCAACTCGTATTCTAAGATGTTTTTATATGGCGTAAGATATACAGTTAAATACTCTGGGTTATCATCTGATCCTTTAGAGAATTCAATGTAATCAGTAGCTTCTTCACTAACTTTCCAATCTTGCGCTAGCTCGGTTTTATAAAAACTTCTTACAGCTTCTTGTGTAGCAGTTGTTTGATAAGTAACGTCTTTTTCTAGCTCATTTTCAGAAAAATAAGTTCTAATAGAATTAGTGTATCGTTTGGCCATATCTAAGTCTTTACCGTAAACATCACTAGTTACTATTTCAGCGTCTGATTCTGTAGTATCTACATCTTCAGTGAAATTGATATTTTCATCAGTAAACACATCAGCAACATTATCAACTGAACTTACTGTAGAAGAATTATTACTATTATTAGAGGTTTTTTTAACTTGGTCAGTTACTTTATCTGTTAACGAACAACCACTAATAAGTATACCTACACTTAGTAACATTATTATTTGGGTTATTTGTATTTTTTTCATAGGTTATTATTACTTAGCGCTTAATATTAATTAATTGATTTAGTTTATAGTATAGCAAATATTTTATTTTATTGATAGCTTACTTTACCGGTATTAGGTAAAATTTCTACCCAAGAATTACCGCGATTTAATTGGATAATTTGGCCAGATTTGTCATAAAATTGTGTTCGACTAAGTCGATCAGCTTTTTTCCAGGTACCTTCAATAACTTCGCCGTCACGAGCAATATATACTGAACCCTCTCCAGTAACTGAAAAATTAATTCGACCTTGATCAACTGCTTCTTGTCCTGGTGGAACAATTTGGATAATAATATTTTTAGTAACCAAAACACTATTATCATTAGCATCGTGTTGCAACTCATTGCCATTCCAACGTTCATAGTTATTATTGGTAAAATTATACACATAATGTACGTTGTATAAAGGTGAAGAGCCAAAATCAATGTCTACTGTCTTGTCTTTATCTGGAGCCGTAGTTGATTTAGTATCGTTTTTATAATTCCATGATAGATAAGTACTAGCATTGTCAGCTAAATTTTTGTCACGTCGAACATAATTGATTAAACTAGCATAGGTAAATAAATTATGTGGTGATTCTCGTTGTACATCACGCTTAAAAAAACGAGCATCGGTACTCAAAGCAGATAAATCTTTAACATTCATGCCGGAAATAGCTTGTAGTGCTTCTGGACTACCACCAGCATGACCATATAACGCATCATATTCCGACGCAAATTCTAAATAAGTAGCCCGGGCACTACGAATGGGTCCTATTTTTTCTGGAAAATCACCGGAATACACAGCCATAAACCGAGTAATACCACCTTCTACTACTATTTCATAAACTAACTGAGCTGCATTTAAGCCAAATTGTGGCCGTACTCCACCAAACGCTGCGTTTTCTATCATCAAAGCTACTGGATAACGATTAGCATCATTACGATTGACTAATACACCATCTAACCGCCGTGGCATTTCAACGGCTGTTTTAAATATAGGCAATGGTTTTTGTTTATATAAAACAGGTAAAATTACTTGCGTAGTGGTTTTTTCCAAAATTACTTGATTACGGGCTACTAAATATATGCCAAGCCAAACAAATATAGCTGATAATAACATGCTACTGGCTACCAGACTCAATCTGACATTTTTATTACGCCAAAATTCCCCCATAAAATATTTAGTAACTAACTTTAGACTTATCAGCTGTTGGTACTAATTCTATCCAAGTTTGCCCAGGATTAAAAGTAAATTCAGCACCAGTGTCATCATAGAATAATGTTCTATCGCCCCGCTGCTCCTTTTTCCAGGTACCAGCCTTACTAATGCCATCTTGTACTAAAATCGCTTCTCCAGTACCAATGGTATTCATTTCTAATCTTCCAGATTGTTGATCAATAACAGTAGTATCAATATATTGTATCACAATGTTTTTAGCTTTAATTTGTTCATTATTATTAACATCACGATGTTCGCTTTCACCATTCCAACGTAAGTAACTATTACTATCTCTGTCATAGCGCCAATCTACTAAATAATTTTTATTAGAATAATATATTACCAACGGTTTGGTAGTAGTTGGTCGGCTTTCCTTTTTTAAATTAGTTTTAAATTTGTAAGGTTGATAAGCACCTGTTTTATTATTTAATTCTAGGTCTCTCAAGGCTAATGCTAATAATTCTGTATTGCTAAATAAGGTGTGCTCCATAGCCACATTCAAAGCCGTATCACGATAAAAATAATTAGAATAGCTAAATTGGTTTAAATCAGTAACATAATTACTAGAATTTAACACGCCCAAAGCTTGTGGACTACCACCTACATGTACATAAATGCCTTTATACTCTTCTGCTAGATCTACAAAATAAGCTCGCGCACTGCGAATGGGTCCAATTTTATCAACCGCTGTTTTACTAGCATATATCGCCATAAATCTAGTAATACCACCTTCGGCCAAAGCTTCGTATATCAGATTTGCTTCAGTTAAACCAGCTTGTGGACGAATTGAAGCTAAATTTTCTATCATTACAGCTACTGGCAAAATGTTGCTTTCATTAGCCGGCACTGGAATGCCATCGATTTGTCTAGCTACCGGCTCTGTGACGGTTACAATAGCGGTGTTAGTATTAACAATAGGTGGTGTAGTTTTTGGTTTATTAAGATTAATAATAGCTACAGCCATACCAATAATGGACAAGCCTACAATGGTGATTAAAATAATTATTTGGGTACGTTTGTTGGTTTTGATATGAACAATAGCACTATTAATTAATTCTTGTGCTTTACCCATAGATTACTTTTTAGCTTCTTTTTTAGTTTCTTTAGCATTTTTATCGGTAGTTTCACCGGCCGTCGGTTCTTTAGGTTCTTTCACTACGCCAGCTACTTTAGTAACATCTTCTTGAACTGTTTGATTTAAAGCGGCTAATTCCTCATCACTACGTGGTGGTGTTACTTTAACTACAGTTTCTTCTGGCTTATCTAATACTGTAATAGCTTTAGGAAACGCTAAATCTGTTACAGTAATAATATCTGTAAAAGTTTTTAATAAACTTATATCAACCGCTAATTCTTTAATTAAGTCTTGTGGCAGACATTTAACATTAATTTTTTCCTTATTTTTTAATAATATGCCATTTAATTCTTTAATAGCTGGGGCTACCCCAATAAAATTTAAAGGAATTTCTGCATGAATAGCTTCTTGCATATTTACCACATGAATATCAACGTGTTGTATAATATCCGATAGAATATCATAAGATACATCTTGAATTAAAGCCTTAATAGCTGGCTTATTATCAATAATCAAATCAATGAGGGTGCTATCACCGGCTTGTTGATAAACCTTAGCCAATTCTTTTAATGAAAACTGTACATTACAATTTTTTAAGCCATGGCCGTAAACTACACCAGGAACAAAACCTTGTTGTCTGAGTGTACGACAAATCTTTTTTAAGCCTGTTCTAGTATTAGCGTTAAGAACAAGTGTGGCAGTATCTTTCATGTGACCTATAGTTAATGATTAATTTAGTGTGTTAATGATTGTAAAATTTTCTCTGGAGCAGCCGTTTGATTAAAGAAATGATGTAAATCAATTAAATAATCTTCTGATAATAACGATTTATTTTGAAATTTTAATACTTCTTCACGAGTTAGATCGGTTAACAAACCAATAGAACTAACAATTGATCCAGAGCTAAATACTAAAGCAACTACAGCACCTTGGCAAGCCTGACATTGAATATGTAATAATTCAGCGTTATTACGATGATTAACTATGTTCGACTGTAATGCCTGTTTATCTGCTGAACAAATTGGACAATGAGCAATTATTTTTTCTAAAGCCAGCTGCTTAATAGATTGTGGCAAAGTAGCTTGTTTCATAAAAGCATTCTAAAAGTTTTATCAATATTTGTCAATCAATTTAGTTGCGAGTGGCTTTGAATATAATAATTTTGGATCATACCAATACCTAATAATAAAGTCAACAAAGAACTGCCTCCAGCGCTAACAAAAGGCAAAGGGATGCCAGTTACCGGCATTACTCCAATATTCATGCCGATATTTATCAGTACCTGTATAAAAATCATAATAGCGTAACCAGCACAAAAATATACCCCATACTCTTCTTTATTGGCCCGCATAATTTTCCAAATTCGCCAAAGAATAATAAATAACAATATAATTGTAGTCGCACAGCCAATAAAACCTAATTCTTCTCCAATAACTGCAAAAATAAAATCGGTATCACGTTCTGGTAAAAAGCGTAATTGGCTTTGTGTACCTAGGCCTAAACCACGTCCATACCAGTAACCAGAACCTACGGAAATAATAGCTTGTTTTACATTATAGCCAGCCGTAGACGAGGCCTTATTTGGATTTAGAAAAATGAATATGCGTTCTTTTTGTAAAGGCTGTAATAAAAACTGCCAAGCTAGCAAGGCTAGCACTACACCACTACCTAAAATAATTAAATATTGTTTTATTGATACGTTAGTTAAACCTAATAATATTAAGAACGTACCAATAAATACTAAGGTTGAACCTAAATCTGGTTGCAATAATACTAATAACGCATAAGGGACTACAATACCTAATGTTGCTACTAAAGTATGCCATTTGTTAAACATAAAGGCTCGGTCTTTTAAATAACGCGCCAATGCAATCAGCATAAAAATTTTTACTAATTCAACTGGTTGAAAACTAGCTGAACCAATACGAAACCATCCGGTAGTACCATTTATTTCTGCACCAAATAACAATACAGCTAATAATATTAATACGCCAAATGCATAAATAAAATAAGCATAACTTTGCCAACGATGATAATCAACTGTCGCTACAAAAAAACAAATAATTAAACCTATACCAAAAAATAATATTTGTTTTACATAACGCTCACCGCTAATACTGTACATTAATGAAATACTAAACATAGCTAATATAATAATAGCTCCCATTAACCACCAGTCCATTTTTCGCCACATAACTAACCATTTCATATATTACTGCTGTTTAGGTAGAATTTGGTTGTTACTATGAATATAATCAGTGTAAAAAAATAATTGCACCTGGGCATTAGCTAAAAAACGTTGTTGCCAAAACATTTGTATGTTTTTTTCTGCATATGAATTAAATTCAGACAAATTTTGTTCTTGTATGCCGATAATGCTATTATTATTAGTAATTACTGCTACTACTCGGCTACTATGATAACCTATAATTGATTGATTAATAAGGCTGGTAGTCAATTTTGTATAAGGATAAGTTATTGTATCGGTAGTAGTAATATTGATATTGTTTGGAGCTAAATTAGCATTAACATTATTATTAGTATTAGTAGCTTGATTAGTATTAGTTTGACTAATAGCCACTGGCGTTAAAACGGTTTCAGTAATTTTAATAGTAGGTTTTTTAGTAGCAATCAAATCATTAACATTAACCTGTTCCCAAGTGGTATTAGTAACATGGCAAATTACGGTAATAGCTGTGGTAGTGGCAGCAACATCATTAATAGTAAAATAAGCTTGCTCACCAGGCATTAATTGAGCTTGTTTATAATTTAAATCTTTGCCCGCTATGGTAACAGTATAATCAAAAGTAGCTGCATGATAGGTATTGGGATTAGTTAATAATATATAAACAATGGCTTTGTTTTTATCTAGTGCTACCATGTCTGTACTAGTCACTTGAATGACTTGCGGTATACTACGTCTACTATAATTTACTGATGCCGTACCAATATTTTTTTGGGCATTATTAGCACTATTAATACCAAATACAAAACGTACAAAACTATAAATAGTGATTATCCAAATAACACTAACAATAAACCATAAAATTCCATAACCAATTTGACGCAATAACACTCTATTAGAAAAAATCCAATAAGCTTCGTTTAATTCTTTTTTTGGTAGCTGATACATAATGCTTAATTGAAGTGTACTGAATTGCTCTAGCAAAAGCAAGCAAATCCAATTGTCGCAAAACCCACCGGCCTAAAGATAACTTCCGGATTTATCCCGGTGAGTTATCGAATTTATGTAAACTATGCTATACTATGATTAATTAAAAAAATAATAAAAAAATATGTTAAATACCAGCCAAGATATTTTATACTTAACTGTAGCTGCTTGTGTAGCAGCTTTTACTGTTACTTTAATCTGGATTATGTACTATATTGGTCAAATTACCAAGCAAAGTAATGATATGTTAGCTGATTTTAGAAAGAAATTAGAAGAGCTAGATGAAACAGTTAAAACTATTCAAACCAAAGTATCTCATTCTGTAGAAGCGTTATCAGCTATTAGTGACCAGGTTGCTTATGTAGTAGATTTTATCCGCAACATGTCTAAATCTAAGAAACGCGCGAAAAATTAAATCCTACCTCATCCCCCTACCCCCTTCTCCTAAAAGGAGAAGGGGGTTTTAATTTAAAAAACTCCTCCTTTCCCCTATTAGGGGAAAGGAGGTTGGGAGGATAGAGGTAGAATTAATTCTGATTCCCTTTCTTAATCGCCTCAATAATTGGTGATGCTGGATTTAAACTTTGCCAAAATGAAATTTGATCACGGTTAATAACAATATAGTTATATGGTTTATGAACATCATCTACTAAACGTTTTAGTGATAAACCACTAGCGGTAACATTATTATCATTACTATTTAAATTATCATTTGAATTATCTGCTGTTTCTGTATTATCAGCCGCAACATTAGTATTAACATTTGTAGCGGCAGCCTGCGTATCAGTTTGTTGTAAATAATATACATCCGTTAGTACGTATGTATTTATACCATATTTGCTAAGACGGCCAAAAAACGTCTGGCCATTAGTTAGTGTTACTGCCTGATAAGTTGCGTTATCAAACAAAGTGCTATAGCGAATAGACAATAACCATAGTTTAGTAGCTGATAATAATATAATTAAAGCTACTAAGACGTAGGTAAGGCGTAATACACGATTAAGTGTAAACCATTTAGTTTTTACTTTACTTATTTCTTTTTTCATATTACACAGAGTATAACATACTTGCTATAATAGTTACAACACTTATGAATTTTATTCACTTACATGTTCATAGCCAATATTCCCTCTTAGATGGTTTGCCAGATATTGAGCCTTTAGTAAAACGAGCTGTTGAATTAAACATGCCAGCTTTGGCATTAACTGATCATGGTTCTATGTATGGTATTATTGAATTTTATCAAGCCTGCAAAAAATATCACATTAAGCCAATTATTGGGGTTGAAGTATATGTGGCTGCTAGAAAATTAACCGATAAACAACCACGTTTAGATGATAAACCAATGCATGTGGTGTTGCTAGCTGAAAACAATCAAGGTTACTATAATTTAATTAAGTTAGTAACACAGGCTCATTTAAATGGGTTTTATTATAAACCGCGAGTCGATTTAGAATTATTGCAAAAATATCACACTGGTTTAATTGCCTTAAGTGCTTGTTTAAAAGGTCCAATTGCTCAAGCTGTGTTAAATCGTAATTTAGCCACCGCTAAAACTGCCGTAATTAATTATCAAACTATTTTTGGTAAAAATAATTTCTTTTTAGAACTACAACATCATCCTAATTCTCCCGAACAAACCATAGTTAATAATGCCTTAAAAGAGCTTAGTTTAGCCACCCAGGCTCCTCTAGTAATTACAGCTGATAGCCATTATTTACGCAGTGAAGATGCACAAGCTCAAGATATTATGGTGTGTATTCAAACCAAAAAACAACTAGCCGATACTAAACGCTTGTCCATGCGTCAAGAAGATTACTCTTTAACTACTAGTGAGCAAATAAACATTTGGTTTAAAGATGTGCCAGAAGCTATTTTAAATACTACCCGAATTGCCGAGCGTTGTAATGTTAATATTACTTTAGGACAAATTACTATGCCTTATTATTACTTACCACCAAATATTACTGCTGATGACATGTTAAAAAAAATGTGTGAAACAGGTGCACAACAACGTTATGATTTAACAAAACAACGAATTACTGTATCTGAACGATTAACCTATGAATTAGCTATCATTAAAAAAACCGGTTTCGCTTCTTATTTTTTAATCGTCCAAGATGTAGTAAACTGGGCCAAACAGCACGGTATTGTAGTTGGTCCTGGCCGAGGCAGTGCCGCAGGTAGCATTGTGGCTTATTTAACCAGCATTACCAATATCGATCCATTAAAATATGATTTATTGTTTGAGCGGTTTCTTAATCCAGATAGAGTTAGTATGCCTGATATTGACTTAGATATTGCTGATGCCAGGCGCAACGAAGTAATTGATTATATTGAATCAAAATATGGTAAAGGCCACGTAGCTCAAATTATTACCTTTGGAACTATGGCCGCTCGCGCTGCTGTACGTGATGTTGGACGTGTTTTTGGTTTAGGCTATGGCTTTTGTGATCACATTGCTAAATTAATTCCTATGTTTACTAGCTTAAACGACGCTTTGGAAACGGTGCCAGATTTGCAGCAATTATATCAATCTGATCCAGATGCTAGTCGCTTATTGGATAGCGCTAAAAAATTAGAGGGTGTAGTGCGCCACACTTCTACCCATGCTTGCGGCATTGTAATTACCAAAGAACCTTTAGAAAACTATACTCCCATTCAATATTCTTCGGTAGATGATAATAGTTTAGTAACACAATATTCATTACACTCTATTGAACAACTAGGTTTATTAAAAATGGATTTATTAGGCCTAAAAAACCTTACTATTATTGAACAAGCTATCGTTATAGTAGAAAAAACCACTGGTGTTAAAATTAATCTAGATACTATTCCCTTGGACGATAAAAGCACTTATCGTTTATTACAGCACGGTGATACTACTGGAATTTTTCAGTTAGAAAGTGCTGGTATGAAACGTTATTTACGTGAATTAAAACCTACTGAATTTGAAGATATTATCGCCATGGTGGCTTTATATCGACCTGGTCCAATGGAACGTATTCCTGAATATATTGCTGGTAAACATGGTAAACGCACCGTGGATTATTTACATCCAATGCTTAAGCCGATTCTGGAAAAAACTTATGGCATTTTAGTGTATCAAGAACAAGTGATGGCATTAGCCCGTGATTTAGCCGGTTTTACGGCCGGTGAAGGTTACTTATTAATTAAAGCGGTAGCTAAAAAAATCGAGTCGTTATTATTAGAACAGAAACAAAAATTTATTAATGGCTGTAAACAAAAAAATATTACGGAAGGTATTGCTCAACAAATTTGGGAATTTATTGAACCATTTGCTAGATATGGTTTTAATAAATCACATTCTACTGGTTATGCCTTTATTGCTTACCAAACTGCTTATTTAAAAGCGCATTATCCAGCTCAATTCATGGCTAGCTTATTAACCTCCGATCAAGGTGATGCTGACCGCATTGCTATTGAAGTATCTGAAACTCGTTTGCTAAACATAGCTGTGCTACCACCAGATATTAATGAAAGTTACTCCACTTTTACAGTAGTACGAGATCGTTTAACCAGCAAAACTCCCCGTTTACGCTTTGGTTTAGCCGCTATCAAAAACGTTGGTCAAAATTTAGTAACAGCTATTATTCAAGAGCGAAAACAAGCAGGCAACTTTACTAATATAGAAGATTTTTTTAGACGCATAAATCATAAGGATTTAAATCGTAAATCAGCAGAGAGTTTGGTTAAATGTGGCGCTTTAAATTGTCTAGGTGATGCTAGCATATTATTAACTAATTTAGATGTATTGCTGCAATATAATCGACAAATACAGCAAGATAAAGCCACTGGTCAAACTAGTTTGTTCCAGCACATTAAAACTGCTAATAAACCTAAATTACACCTAGTATCAGCCGAGCTAATTACTGAAGCACAAAAACTGCGGTGGGAAAAAGATTTACTAGGCCTATATGTGTCATCTCATCCCTTAAAACGTTTTCAAGCGGTATTAGCTTTGGCCGGCATAACTAATATAGTTACTGCTTTAAAACAACGTAACCATACCCCTATAGTTATTGTTGGTATTATTAACCAAGCTAAAACTTTACAAACAAAACATAACGAAACTATGTACATTTTGGCAGTGGAAGATGCCACCGCTAAAATAGAGGTGTTTGTATTTCCATCACAATTACCATATGTAAAAACCGTGCTTAATGACGGTGAAATAATTTGTATTCATGGCAAACTATCCAAACGTAATGGACAAATGCAATTAATTTCTGAAAAAATATTGCCTTATCCTAGACAATTAATTATATTATATCTAAAAACTGAACATAAGCCATTACTAAATAAGCTTAAAGACGTACTACAGCAACAATCCGGCGATATTCCAGTTTATTTAGAGATTGAAGGTAAATTAATTAAGACTAAATCTACCAATAATTTGGCAGTAATTCCCCTGCTCCAACAACTACTTGGTAAAGATGCGGTGAGTTTGTTATAATAACTTTAATGAAAAAGATTAAAGTTCAAGCTGCTCAGCAAATCCAAAGACACTATACTCCATTAGTAATTATTTTCATTGGTGTGACCGTACTAATTGGTTTGTTGGTTTATTATTTAGCTTTTAACAAAACTACAATTACTATTCATACAGCGCCAGTAGCTGAAACGCAAACCTTCTCTTATTCTAATGATCAGCTAGATGCGGTTTTAGTTAATACCAATTTAACTGCTATTGAATTCACTTATTCTGATATTTCTGAATCAACGCCTGTGCCTAGTACAGCGCGTGGTACAGTGGTGATTGAAAATCATTATTCAGCCGATCAGCCCTTAGTACGTACTACTAGATTATTATCTACTGAAGACGTGTTATTTAGAACCGATAAAACAGTAGTGGTGCCATCTGGTGGATCGGTTACCGTGCCAGTTTACGCCGATGAACCAGGCGAAACCGGTAATATTCCACCTAGTAAATTTGAAATTGTAGCGCTTTGGGCCGGGTTAAAAGATAAAATATATGCTACTAGCCAAGCAGCTATGACTGGCGGGGTGATTAATGAAAGCATCTTAACTCAAAATGATATGGCTAATGCTAAATTAGCAGCCGAGACTGCTTGGCGAGAACAAGCTAGTACGGCTTTAAATAAATTAGCTCAAACCGAAGCTACTGGTATTACACCGGATTCTTTAAGTATTAACAATTTAAAACAAACTACTAAGCCAACTAGTGCCGGTGAAACAGCTAGTACGATTACTGTGACTACTTCTGGTACCGCCTTAGCTTTAGCTTTTAATCAGGCTAAATTACTAAACGTGTTAGCTAAAGAACAGCCTGCTGTTACATTTCAAGCAGATACTCTCACTTACCAAGTAATACCCACTGATGGAACTAATGGTACAGTCACCGGTGCAATAACCTATACCAAAACATTGCAAAATTCAGATATTGACAAATCAAAGTTAACTGATAAAACTAAGACACAAATTATAGATTATTTACGACAGCAACCCGGCGTCCAAACTGTAGAAGTTGATTTGTGTCCCTTTTGGCTAAGTACCATACCAGACTACTGGATTAATAAAATTAATATAACTATTGAGCCAACCTAATTATATGCCTAAAGACGATTTAGAAAAAATACGACATTCCTGTGAACACGTATTTGCCCAAGCAATAAAAGAATTGTATGGAGATAATATTACATTAGCCGTAGCTCATATTTCTGCTGATGGTTTTGCTAATGACGCTAAATGGGAGCAATTACCCTCGCCCGCTGATTTACCTATTATAGAAAAGAAAATGCAAGAAATTATTCAAGCTGATTTACCGATTGTGCAAAAAGAAATATCTATCGCTGAAGCGAGAAAGTTATTTGCCAACAATCATTTTAAATTAGAGTGGGCAGAACAGTGGGCCGCTCAAGACAAAACATTAACAGTTTATTGGACGGGCGATAAATATGTAGATTTATGCAAAGGGCCGCATGTTGCCAGTACTGGGGCAATTAAAGCTTTTAAACTAATGTCTGTAGCCGGCGCTTATTGGCGAGCAGACGAAAACAACGAAATGCTCACCAGAATAAGCGGCGTAGCTTTTAATTCAAAAAAAGACTTAGCTGAGCATTTGCATAAATTAGAAGAAGCCAAACAACGCGATCACCGTAAACTGGGCAAAGAACTGGATTTATTTGTGTTTTCTGATTTGGTTGGCGCCGGCTTGCCGCTCTGGACGCCTAAAGGCACGATTTTACGGGAAGAATTAAACGATTATGTTTGGCAATTGCGCAAAGCCAGGGGTTATGAAAAAGTAACTATCCCTCATATCACAAAAAAAGATCTGTACGAAACTAGCGGTCACTGGGCTAAATTCAAGAATGAATTATTTAAAATTACTACGCGCGAAGGCCATGAATTTGCCATGAAACCGATGAATTGCCCGCATCATACGCAAATTTTCGCACATTTACCGCGCAGTTATAAAGATATGCCGCAACGTTATGCCGAAACCACCATGGTGTATCGTGATGAACAGACCGGTGAATTATCCGGTTTATCGCGCGTGCGTTGTATTACCCAAGATGATGCGCACGTGTTTTGCCGGTCTAATCAAATTAAAGATGAGTTTTTCAAAGTGTGGGATATTGTAGAACAATTTTACAGCTCCGTTGGTTTCCCTTTAACTATTCGCTTATCATTTCATGATCCAAAACATTTTGCCAATTATTTAGGCACGCCTGAGGTTTGGCAAAAAGCCGAAACCGCTTTAGAAAATATCGCTAAAGAACGCGGCGCCGTTTATAAAATTGCCGCGGGTGAAGCCGCTATGTATGGCCCAAAAATAGATTTTATCTCTAAAGATTCATTAGGTCGAGAATGGCAAGTAGCCACCATTCAGCTAGACATGAATTTGCCGGAGCGCTTTGATTTATTCTGCATTAATGAGCAAGGCGAACATGAAAGAATTGTGATGATACACTGCGCCATCATGGGCTCGATTGAACGATTTTCGGCTATAATGATTGAACACTTTGCTGGTAATTTTCCGGTTTGGTTAGCGCCCGTACAAGTACAGTTATTAACTGTATCTGAAAAACACGTTGCTTATTGTGAGAATTTAGCTAAACAATTTACAGTAGCTGGCATTAGAGTAACAATAGATAGTGATAATGAAACGATTGGTAAAAAAATTCGTAAAGCGACTCAACAAAAAATTCCCTACTTATTAGTAACTGGTGATAAAGAAATTGAATCTGGTAAATTAGCCATTAGAAAACGTGGTGCAAGAGAAGCAATTATGATGGATAAACAGGAGTTTGTGGAGTATGTTACTGATAGAATCAAAGCTAAATCGTTGAATCACTGATGTCACTGATAAATTCTGACAACACAGATAAATACTTTGTAAAAAATAGCATTTTAATTTTTTTTGGCGTATCTTTGGCTAGTTTTATTATAGCGCTTGTTGTTATGATTAAACTTAATAAACCACCCGCCGAAATTATTTTTATCGAGCATAACTTAAATATTGAACAAAGATACAACAGAAACACACCCTCGAACAATGATGTGCAAGTGGATCTTAATCAAAACCTTTGTCGAGTTACTTATCACCGTGACAAAAACAATAATACAATTAATGGCAAAACAAAAATTTACAAAGCTACTTTAGCTGTACTGGCAAATAATGTATATCCGTGTTATTTATTAGATATAAATAACATTCCTTACCAATATGAGTACTTCCAGATCATTAACATTGATAAACTGGAAACAGTTAAAATTAAATTCGGTGATGAAATTATAGAAATAAAAACTAACGCAACCTGGACAGGGACGTATTCAGATACAGAATATATTTACCACCATGAAATCATTAATCATGGTAAAGTAAAATATGAACATGACTCTGATATTGATAAATATCCCGGTAAAAATTAGGCTCAAGAAAAGTTTTTCACAATCTCTTTGTTCCCCGCTACCATAGGCGCTTTCTCGTGTAAACTAGTTGGCACAATATCTAAAATGTTTTGCGTGCCATCGGTAGCATAGCCGCCGGCTTGTTCAACGATCATAGCTAATGGCTTTAATTCATAATTCAAGCGCAGTTTTGCTGTTTGTTTTACAGCATCGTCATAAGGCCGAAAATATAAGCCACCTTTTAATAAATTCCTATGAATATCGGCTACCAGTGAACCAATATGGCGTGAGGTAGCTTTTGGATTATTTATTTTAAAATCCTCTAAAAATTTTCTTGAGCGTTCATCCCACGTTCTGGCATAAGCTTCATTAGCCGAATAAATATTACACGTTTGTGGAATAGTAATGTTATCGTGCGACAATAACCATTCGCCTAAACTTTGATCTAAGGTAAAACCATGTACACCATGGCCGGTGGTATAAACCAACATGGTGCTAGAACCGTACAAAATATAACCGGCCGCCACTTGCGTGTTGCCGGCTTGCAAAAAATCCGCTTCGCTGACTGCTTTGGTCATATTCAGACGTTCGTGAATAGAAAAAATCGTGCCGATAGACACATTGGAATCTATATTAGAAGAACCGTCTAAAGGATCAAACGCAATTACATATTTAGCTTGCTTGGCGGCCGGCAAAATAACTATGTTTTCTTCTTCTTCAGAAGCCAGTGCCGCAAAATGCTCGGTTTTAGATAAATAATTTTTACATAATTCGTTGGCCAGTACATCTAGCTTTTTTACAGAATCACCAGAAGTATTCTCTAGTCCAGCCTCGCCTAAAATATTCGCCAAACCGGCTTTATTAACCGCGCGAGAAATCACTTTGCCAATTACCCCAATATCCAATAAAATCCGCGAAAATTCACCGCTACCGCCGCAAGTTTTGGCTTCGTCTAAAACAAACTGGGAAAGCGTGGGATGATGTAGGCGCATGATAATTAATTATTCTTAATAAAATTATCCATTGTTCCTTTGCTACAATCGTATTTTTGTTCGCCATTGTTATTGCCGGATTTTTGTTCCAAAATTTGAGCACAAGCACAGCCTTGCGTATCGGTTAAAAAATAGTTACTGGCTACTAATAATTTTGTTTTTGGATCAGTAGTCATAAACCGTTCACCGCCTAGCCAAGCATAATGCTTTTCTAGCGGATTAGCATCAAAATCAGTGCCTAAACACATGTCTGTATCATCCGTTACGCCATCATTATCTGCGTCATTTTCTTCGTCTGGCGGCGCAATAACAGCGGCTTGCGCTTTAAATTGCCCGGCAAACATAATTGTCATAACCAACAGCACGACCCCGCTAATTAATATATTTATCTTATTTTTTATCATATAGCCTCCTTAATTAATAATTAATTAGTTCTATTATTATAGCAAAAAAATATAAAAAAGTAAAACAAAAAATTAATAACCACTCACGTCAAAAACTCACCCTGAAACTTGGTTTGGTGAAATGCTTCTTGTCTAGCCATAAAAACATGATACATTATCTGGCTAATTTTTATTTATCTACTCGTTTTTTCAAGTTCTCGCACTCTAGCTTCAAGTGCTTGTTTAGCTCTATGCACTAATACATTTGCATGATTTGGCTTAATTTCTAATTCTTCTGCAATTTCTTTATTAGTTTGCTCGGCCGCTAACAATCTTAAAACTTCCCGAAGCCTTTCATCTTTAATAGTATCTACCGCTTTATCAAATAATTGCACCTGCTCGTGTCTTGCCGCTATTGTAAAAGGAGATTGGCTTGCTTGTGTGCCTAACGGCAGTGGAGCATCTTCTGCAATCGCTGATTCTTTCACCTCTCTCACAAGAGTGCCGCGTATTTTTTCATTAATACTTTTTCTTTTTGCAATCATAATTAACCATTTACTAATTGATCTAATTCTACCGCTCCCTTGTTCATCAGATATTTTCTGCCATAATTCTTCAAAAACATCTTGTGCAATCTCTTCCGCTTCCGCTTGGCCAGATTCATTTCTTAAAAATTGATTAACATAGTGCACTAATCGATTAAAATATTTCCTGTGAATTTGTGCAAAAGCTACCTCGGCCTTTGCTTTATCATCTGAATATAACTCGCCAATAAGGTTGGCTTCATTTGGTAATGATCTATTTTCTACTGTCATAATTCATTGATATATTATGCCTAAAAACTACTATTTGTCAATCTTGTCAGTCTTGAACTATGATTTATTTGATTCAATAATAACTATGATTAAAATCGTGCTAATTAATTAATCAACGGCATAAAAACATGATACATTATATGGCTAATTTTGACCATAAAATATTAATCTAGTAACATGTACCTATTATGCCTAACAAAACCTACTTTATCTGGCCATTGGGCTGCCAAACTAATAAATCAGACGGCGAACGCGTAGCGGCTGTATTGGAGCGTTTAGGTTACAAACGCGTGCCAAACGATGATGAAGCGAATATTGTGGCGGTAATTGCCTGCTCAATTAGGCAATCGGCCGTAGATAGAATTTACGGCAAATTTAGAAAATGGGGCAGACGACAAAAAAGCGGCGAGCTGACTACCCTACTCACCGGCTGCTTACTGCCAGCTGATAAAACCAAACTAAATCCAAAGTTTGATTTAATTTTTGCCATTGAGGATTTGCCAAAATTGCCAGAATTATTAGCGCAAACTTCGCTTGAAGAACATGCAAAACAAATCGATCAAATGGCTTATTTTGACATTGCACCAATTTCTGAATCACCTTTCCGCGCCTGGGTGCCGATTATGAAAGGCTGTGATAAATTTTGCACGTATTGCGCCGTGCCGTATACCCGCGGCCACGAACGCTCTAGGCCATCAGCTGATATTATTAAAGAAGTAAAACGTTTTATCAAACAGGGCTTTAAAGAAATTAATTTGCTAGGCCAAAATGTTAACTCGTATGGTTTAGATAAAAAGAATAACGAATTAACTTTTGCTAAGTTGCTAGAACAAGTAGCTAAATTACCGGGAGATTTTTGGCTACGATTTCACGCGCCGCATCCACGTGATTTTACAGACGATGTAATAGCCGTAATAGCCAAATATCCAAAAATCTGCAAACAAATTAATTTACCGGCTCAATCCGGCAACAATACCGTATTAAAACGCATGAACCGGCCATATACGTGCACACAGTACTTGACCTTGATTGACATGATTAAAACCGGTATTCCAAATGTTTCGCTATCTACTGACATTATTGTTGGTTTTTGCGGTGAAACTGCCAAACAATTTTTGGATACAAAAACTCTCATGCAAAAAGTTAAATACGACATGGCTTTTATCGCGCAATATTCTCTGCGCCCCGGCACTGTGGCCGCTAAACGCTTTAAAGATGATGTGCTAGAAGATGCTAAAAAAGACCGAGCAATAACGTTAACAAAAATTCTTGAACAAACTTTTTTAGATAATCAAGAAAAAAATATTGGTAAAGTTGATAAAATATTAGTTGAACGATATTCCAAGGATCACTGGCTTGGTAGAAATGAGCACTTTATTACCGTGGAATTTTCAGCACCAAAAACCGCCCAATTAATCGGCACATTTCAGCAAGTTAAATTAGAAAAAGTTGAGCCGTTTAGGTTTAGAGGGAAATTAATTACTTGAAACACAGATGTCGCAGATAGAATCACTGATAATTCTGATAAATACTGATGACACAGATAATTCAAATACAATTAAATTTAATTAATTGTATTTATCTGTGACATCATGAATTTTATCAGTGTAATCTGTGTTTCAACGATTCTGTAAATACGCTTCCCAAGCTTCCTGTCGATATTTTCTAGCTTCACTTGCAGGATCATCTACCTTATAAATTCCACGGCCGACAATGAGCACGTCTGATCCGCCGGCAATGGCTTTGGCTGGGGTGTTGTATTGTTGCTTTAAGCCGTCTCCCCCGCCGCCAAATTTTACACCGGGCGTGAAGTTGATAAATTTTGGATCATTGATTAATTTTTTGGTGGTAATAAATCCAAATACAAAATCATCATATTTTTTCGCCATCTCTATTGATGCTTGAGTGTATTCGCCTTTGGCTAGCGTGCCTTCTGGAGTCATTTCGGCCAACAACAACAATCCCCGGCCTTTTGGCAAGCCCACTGCGCTCAAGCCTTCGATAATACCGGGACCCGGCACTGTATGCGCGTTAGTAATATCAGCCCAATCGACAATATGATAAATGCCTTGGGCGTATTGCATTTGCACGGTATTGCCAATATCGGCAAATTTACGATCTTCAAAAATTAAAAAATTATGTTTCTCTTTTAGTTTGATTAATTCAGTAACAAAATTTGATGTAAAATCGGTAAGAATATCTATGTGTAATTTGGCCACACATATTTCTGACCCGATTTTATCTAAGATTCGCAAAATTTCTGCACCAGATGTTAAATCTGCCGCCACTGCTAAATTAGTTTTTTTTTCAATCATTATTTCCAGCAACTTTTTAGCCGTAGGGTTTTTGACGTATTGTAAGCGTTGTTCAAGTTTCATAAAATTTTACCTCTCCCTCTTTCCCTCTCCTAATAGGAGAGGGATGTCCGAAGGACAGGGTGAGGTAGTATTAAATTTGATTATTTTTAATAAATTCCTGCACTTTATTGCACATGGCT
Source organism: Patescibacteria group bacterium (assembly GCA_041660305.1). Lineage (GTDB taxonomy): Bacteria > Patescibacteriota > Patescibacteriia > UBA9570 > UBA9570 > JBAZWO01. The sequence continues at coordinate 241,685 of JBAZWO010000002.1, forward strand.
TCATCAATTTTACCGGCAGTTTTCATAACTGTTAATACTTCGCTTAAAGTAATTACGCTATGCAACTGATAGCCCTTGGCTTCTAGTTGCTTTTTACCGCCTTGCTCGCGATCTACCAACACCACAAAATCTTTAATCTTTAAGCCTTCACTTTCAAACGGAGCGGCGGTTTCAAACTTGGAAGCACCGGTGGTAATTAAATCGTCGATCACTAAACAAGTTTGGCCAGCTTTATATACGCCTTCAATTTTTTTCTTAGTGCCGTAATCTTTTACTTCTTTACGCGCATAAATCATTGGGGTATTTAATTCAATCGATAACACTGAAGCAATTGGCAAGGCCGTGTACGGTATGCCGGCCATTAAATCGTATTGAATGTTGTCTTGCGCAATTTTCTCTTTAAACGCCGCAATAATAGTTTTCATTACGCTTGGATAAGATACAATTACCCGTAAATCAATATAAATCGGCGATTTCATGCCCGATTTTAGCGTAAATTCCCCAAACTTTACCGCATTTATTTCGGCTAGTTTTAGGATTAATTCTTGATTGTTCATAGTTTTTTATTAAATTATTAATTATTTTTTTGTACCAAATACAATCCAAAAATTGTCATTATACCCCCTATAATTATATACCAAGTCATATTTTCATGCAAAAAAATTATAGCTAAAATTACGGTAAAAACAGGAATAAATAATTTAAAGACAGAGGCTTTGGTAGCACCGATAACACTAACACCGTAATTAAATGCACTAAAAGCAAAAGCGGTTGATATGGTACCAATTAAAAAAAGCCAAAGCCAATTGATTGCTGGTAATGAAAATAATTGTTGATAATCATTAAATAACAAATTTATTACACCAATAATAATAGCACTGATTAAAAAAATATAAAAAGTAATTGTCCATGTATTATATTTTTGAAAATATTTTTTTAAATACACAATGGAAAAAGCCACAGACAAAGCTCCTAATATACCAAATATATAGCCAAAAAAACTATTGGAATGTAATAAATTAGAAAAATTTCCTCCTTCAGAAACTATAAAAATTACACCAGTAAAAGCAACTATGATGCCTATGTAATTAATCATTTTATTTTTTTCCTTAATTAAAAACGGAGCTAATATTGCAATAAAAATTGGATTAGAATTAATTAAAATTGAACCAATTGAAGCTGTAGAATATTTTGTGCATAAAATTAAAAACAGAGAAGAAAATACACCGTTTAATATAATTAAAATAAAGAGTATAAAAAAATCATAGCTAAAAAATTTTATTTTATTTTTGCTTCTATATAAAAAATAGAACGGACAAAGGATTATGCCGGCAAACAAAAACCTAATAAATGCAATGTTTATCGCATTAACATTATCACAGAGCTTAATGAATAAATATAATGTTGACCAAGCTAACGGAGAAAAAAACAACGCTATTAAAGCTACTTTCTTATTTTTCACTTTAAATTATATAAATTAATATTTAATCTTTACCCCCGCCTTATCACGGTGATACTTCCCAAACTCTTTTAATGATAAAGCTTTTTCTCCGGAAATGACCGGGCCGCAGGTGCACATGGGTTCGCCGGAATTATCGATGCAACATTGGCCGCAGATGCCAACGCCGCATTTCATGAAGCGCTCCAAACTTACTTGGCTCGGCACGCCATGGCGTGTGGCTACTTGAACCGCGGCGTATTCCATGGGCTCGGGGCCGCAAATACACACTATGGTTTTTTTACGTTGAACGGCGGTTAATTTATTTAACCGCTCTTCCAAAACGGCTGTAATATAGCCTTTATGGCCAGCGGAGCCATCATTGGTAGAAACGTAGGTATTACCCGGAAACTTCTTTGTGTAAAGTAATAATTTTTTAGTGCGGGCGCCCACTAATAACTCGCCTGTACACTTATCTTGCTTAGCTTGTTCTAGTAAATATGCTAACGGAGCCGCACCATAACCGCCACCAACGGCAATAATATGCTGTTTTGATTGCCAAGTATAGGGCTTGCCAAATGGACCAGTAAAACCTAATTCTGCACCTGGTTTTAAATTAAACAACGCTTCGGTAAACTTGTTAATTTTAAACACCACTAACGTAAAAGTTTTGCCATTATCGTTAGCAATCGAAAATGGTTTCTGATCGATACCTGGTATCCATAACATTACGAACTGACCAGGCTTAGAGCCTAAATTATTATAAGCAAATGTAAACGATTTTACATTCTCGGCTTCGTTTTTGATTTTTAATAATGTGGTTGTACGCGGTTTCATTTGTGTGCCTTTCCAATTAAATCACTTAATTTATTTATTTTCTTTTTCTTCATATATACTTCCATTTCTTTTACAATATCACCAAATACTTTTTCACCGCGCCACCAGATGGCTGAACCAACTCCTACTAAACTGCCGCCGGCTAACATCATTTCTAAGGCATCTTCCCCGGTAGTTACACCGCCAGTAGCAATAATTGGCGCTTGAACAGCATTGTAGACATCCCACACGTTTTTCACGGCAATCGGTTTAAGGGCCGGACCGGATATGCCGCCAAACTTATTGGATAATACCGGGCATTGTAAATTAACGTCAATCGTCATACCAGATACGGTATTTATAGCGGTAATAGCATCGGCACCGGCTTCGACACAGGCTTTGGCAATAGCGGCATTGTTCCAAGCGTTCGGTGAAAGTTTGGCGGCAATGGGAATGTGCTTTTTTTCGGCCACTTTTTTTACATAAGCTACAACTTTACTGGCAATTTCCGGACTATACGCTAATGGGATACCAAATTCATCCATTACATTTGGGCATGATAAATTGATTTCTAAAATATCAATCGGCGCGGTGCATAAAATTTCGGACACTTTGGCAAATTCTTCGGCGCTGGTAGCAAATACACTGCCAATAATCGGTGCGGAACAAACACTCTTATATTCTTTCACCATATCTACCGATTCTGTCACGCCAGGATTAGATAAGCCAACCGCGTTCATAAAATAATGCGGGTAGCCGGCCATGGTAGGGTTAGGATGCCCGGTTCTAGGCTCTAAAGACACTGATTTCATAGTAACGCCGCCGGCGCCTAAATCCACACAGCGCTTTAAAGAAGCGGCCGTAACGCCTAATATGCCAGACGCTACTACAATGGGATTTTTAAATTTTACCCCGAGAAAATTGATAGTTGTGTTCATTGGGTTATATTAAAGCTTTTATTACTTTTTGCCAAATATTTATTTCGTTATTCAGCCATTTTTCTTCTTTTCGAACCTGCTGTTTTAATTGAGCTAACTGTAAGTTGCCGGCGGCGCCAATATGGGTTTTGGATTTGATATTTTTAACCGGGTCAATGGTGGCTAATTTATCTAAGTTATTAGCTACTTCCCGATAAGCATCGCGAAACGGCATACCGTCTTTTACCAAATCCAGCGCGTAATCGGCCGCGAATAGTTCCGAAGAAAACGCGTTAATGCATTTATCTTTATTTAATGTTAACACTGGCGTGACTAAATTCATGATTTTTACAGTATTAGCAAACAACGCCAAGCCTTTTAATAACGGTTCTTTGGTAAGCTGACTATCACGGTTATAGCCAGATAATAACGTGTTCTGAATTTCCATGGTGGTTACTAAATAGCCCAACATCACTTTAACCTTGCCCCGAGTTAGTTCAAATACATCGCCGTTCTTTTTTTGCGGCATTAAAGACGAACCGGTACAGTATTCTTTTGGTAGTTCTATAAAGCCTGTTTCCGTCATGGAAAACACTAGCACGTCATTCGCAAATTTGGCTAATGTGCCCATGATTTGCGTAAGCGCAAACAATACATCCGCTTCTACTTTACCTCGACTGTAAGACACATACATAGAATTAATCTGCACCCGTTTAAAACCAAGTAGTTTGGTGGTATAAGCTCTATCTAGCGACATGTTCACGCCAAAACCGGCGGCACTGCCTAATGGATTCATGTCGTTAATCTCATAGGCAGTTTTGAGTAATTTTAGATCATCTAATAAGCTTTCAGCGTATTGTGATAACCACATACCAGCTGAAGTAGGCATAGCTCTCTGCATGTGCGTATAACCCGGCATAGGCACCCATTCGTATTTTTTAGCCAAAGCCAGTAAATTATCAACTAAAGCTAACGTATAACCGTATAATTCTTGAAGTTTATCTTTGGTATATAACCGTGTCATGGTTACTACTTGATCATTGCGGCTTCTGGCAGTGTGAATTTTTTTACCTAAATCCCCTAACTCTTTTACTAAATGATTTTCAATAGCCGTGTGGCCGTCTTCATCTTCTAATTTAACAACAAATTTTCCAGCTTGCCATAAGGCTATAATTTTATTCAACTCTTTTTTTAACGTGCTTAATTCTTTGTCTGTCAGCACGCCGATTTTCTTTAGCATCATCGCGTGCGCCATACTGCCATACACATCATAACAGATCATGTTTTGATCGAGCTCATGATCGTTCCCCACCGTGAACTCGATAATCTCTTTTTTTACGTTGTAGCCCTTTTGCCAAAGTTTTGCCATAGATTTATTTATTAATTCCTAAAGCTTTTAAGCCATTAATGGTAGTAATATTAACTAGCTGCTCTATATCGTAATAGCGACAAGTTTCTAAAAGAAAATTCAATTCTTCCCACATACTGCCAGTAGTAAAAGGACAAAAATAGTCATGCACATTATCTGTGCCTAAACATACGTTAATGCCAGCGGCTACTAATTGTGGCACGGGGGCAATTTTATTATGTACCGGTGCTAATTTATCTCGCAAATCTACTTGATCTAACATAGAACGGGGGCAAACAATTACGCTCATACCAGCTTCCTTTATTAATTTTATCACTTCGTTCATATATTTATCAGACTGTGATGCCAAAGAACAAGCATGTACCGCATTTACTTTGCCTTCTAGCCCATGCTCAATTACTTTTTTAGCTAATAATTCAGTATCTTTTTCATCGGGATCATTATTTTGATCAATATGTACATCTACTGTTTTATTATATTTTTTAGCTATCTTAAAAATGTAGTCTAAGTGTTCTCCTTGCCTAGGACGTTCCCGAGAAGGTAAACCACCTAGTACATCTACCATTGGTGCAGCTTTTTCAATCCAAACCTGTGCCTCAGGATTTAAGGCTCCTTCGAGTACTTGCGAACAGATTTGAATCGTTAATTTATCTTTATATTCTTCTTTGATAGCCAACGCTGCTTCAATACACATTAAACCTACAGTACTATCAACATCAATATTAGTGCGACAATATTTTACACCTTGTTGTACCATACTATCCGCGCTAATCCGCATGCGCTCTTTAAGCTTTTCTAATGTATAACTAGCTTTAATTTTTGCCCATAAATCCCATTTTGTTTCCATGTCCGCCAGTGTTTGATTAAGGGTAGCTTCAGAAATAACATAAGCTTTATCGAAATGGGCATGGCAATTTACAAAGCCGCCTTTGGCCTGAATTTTTTCTAGTAAGATAGCTTTGAGATCGTATGGTTGGTGGTTCATAGTAATTAAATTAAGTTTATAAAAAAATTCACCCGCGTGGGGTGAACCTCATTAATTATTTATCGAAGATTGTGGTGGATTAAATATCTTCATCAGACGAAGTATATCAACCTAGATTTTTAGTGTCAATAGAACATGATTCTACCAACTGCCTCCCCCGCCGCCGCCGAAACCGCCGCCGGAAAAACCGTGGCCACCAGAGCCAGATTTGGCACTAGCCGCTTGAAAACCACTGGTGGTGCTGGCCGTAAAGCTACTCATATTACCCATAAAATCGGCTATCAAAATACTGCCAACTAAGTTACTGTGATACCACTGTGGCGGTTCAATATACATGTTAGCAAATTGTTCAGCCCACTGGGTTTCTACGCCAAGCGCAATGGCATAAGGCAGCCATTCCATGAATTGCTTGGGATTCTTTTCTGGCGCGTTATGAAATTTAAAACGCTCTTTATCGGTTACCGCTAAAAACTGCTTGAAACCCAAAATATCATCGCGTATTTCGGCGCCTAATTTGGTTTTTTGCGGCATAAACCAGCCGATAATACCAATTAGTAAAGCGGCTACTACTGCACAAATCATGCTGACAATATTCTGCTGATAACCACTAAATATTCCCGCTCCTACCCCAAACACGCCAGCGAACACTAAATAACTAATTCTAACGGAACTAGGATTACCATTAAACCACCGCCGCTGCTTTAATTCTTCATAAGCCACGTCTTTTATATCTTTTAATGTTTGGCTGAACTTGGTATCCAGTTTTATGGTTGATAATAAACGGGCTAAACCACCACCTAATAAACCTTCTAGTAATTTCTTTTCTAACGCAGGCGTATTAGTATTAGCTGGTGTTATTGATACAAAATTGTAATCTACTTGCTTAGTTAAGAACCCTTTAGTGGCTTGCCGTTCAATTCGTAAATAACCTTGTTGAGCTAACCAGATAATACCAGCCGTTAAGTCTCGCGTATTTATTACCCCGTCAATTAGCGCGCCAACCAAGGTAGGAGTTAATTTTTGTGGCGGCTCATATTGTGGAATTATAGTTAAGCGCCCTTTTGGCTCACGGCCTTTAGTAAACCACAATATTAACATTATTATTACAGATAATAATGTTAACGGCATAATAAAATTATCTTTTAACCACCAGCTAGTTTTTTCTATAACGCTGGGTTGCTGTACAATGTTTTTTGGAAAAGCCAGCGCAATAGTTAAGCCTTCTTGGTTAGTTAATATATTATTACTATGAGCTGTTACAGTATTGGCTTTTATATTAATAGGACAAGTACTAGTACTACCTGTTTTTCCTTCATAACAACTAGCTAATTGTTCATTTATTATTGTACCAACCGGAAACGTAACACTAACGTTACTAGCTTCAATAGTATAAAGCCATTGGTTACCGGTTACATTCCAATATAGCTCATCGTAATTATCAAAATAATTTATGGCGCGTTTTACGGTGTAAGTTATTTTATAAGCATGTGAACCAGAAATAGTTTTATTGGCATCGCCGATTTTGATAGTCATGGCTCCTTCTCCGTATTTTATTTCGTACGGCTCATCATAACCATTACGCTGTACATCAATTACATTAATATCAATAGATCTAACACCGGTATAGTTTGTATAACGAACTGGAATGGTACGATAAATACCGTGTTTTTCTGGCATGCCGAAATCGTAAGCAATGGTTTCCTGCACCGTAAAACTGGCGTCTGGATTAATATTAATGTTACTAGAAAAATCAGTAATTGATTCAGCCTGAGCTGTTTTAGTAAAAGCAAAACTAACTAACGTGATAAAAATTAATGTGCTGAGGGCGAGTCTCTGACGAACCATATTAATTTATTTTATTTCTATATAACGCTTTATCTACCACCTGGCTCATAGCCACTGTATCTAATTTATTATCAAAAAACTGATTAATTTTAACAATATTATCTTTTGGATTAGAGAGTATTTCGTGATACCAAAAATACATAACTGATATATTTGTTTGTTTAGTTAGCCAGCTTTGCATATTTACTAAATGTTGCTCAAATAATTCTGCTACTTCTCTATCTTCCTCTGGTGTGGTTTGTTTACCACTTCTGGCTAGCATCTTTTTTTGTGAAGCAATAATTTCTGATATTTTTCTGCGCATAAAAATAATTTTATACTGATACTGCGCTGGCAAATCGTATAACAACATGGATACCATTTTTACTACTTTACCGCCGGCTTCTAGTAACCAGCTTTGATCGGTTTTTAATTGTTTTACGCGCTCAAATTCGTAATAACCTTTAGGATTATCTTCGTCGGCCGTACGGACATGATCCGCCAAAACCGGCACACCTCCAGCTTCCAACATTTTCATCATCATAGATGTGCCAGAGCGCGGAAGACCGGAAACGATAATAATTTGGTTCATTTCAGTTTCTCTCTTAACAAATCCGTTACCATTTGCGGATTGGCTTTGCCTTTCATGGACTGCATTACTTTACCTACTAACCACATGAGCGATTTATCTTTGCCGTTTTTATAATCCTGAACAGCTTCAGGATACGTATTCATCACCTCATTACACACTTTTCCTAACGTTCCCTCATCGTGCACTTGTTGTAAATCTTGCTCCTGCATTACTTGCGAAGGATCGGAACCATGCTCGAACATGTGCCGCACAATGGTTTGGGCGGCAGACGAATTCACTTTACGCTCATACACTAGTGTGATTAATTCGGCTAAATTTTCTGGAGTGATTTTTAGAGCTTTAAAAGCTTGTTTAGTTTTAGTGAGTAAACCAAAAATTTCGGTAGTAAGCCAATTACAGGCCGAGCGACATAACTTCTTGCCTTCGCGATTCCAAATTTCTTCATCGCTACCGTCCATCGTATCCAATGAATTTAACCAACCGCGTAATTCACTAATCACCTGTTCATAATATTCGGCTACTTTAGGATCGGCGGCTAGCACTTTAGCATCATAATACGATAAATTGTACTCCTCTACAAAGCGTTCCCGACGCGCCTGTGGCAACTCGGGCAACTTTCTTGCCGCATTACTAATCATTTCTTCATTAATGGTTAACGGCGGAATATCCGGTTCGGGAAAATATCGATAATCGGCCGCTGCTTCTTTGGTGCGCTGTGATACCGTTTCTTGTTTAGTATCGTCCCAGCCTCTGGTTTCTAATACTTCAGGCGCCTCGTGCTTTTCCCATAATTTAGTTTGGCGCTCTACTTCATACAATAATGCTTTTTCTACCGCTTTAAATGAGTTTAAATTTTTTATCTCTGTTTTTGGATACAGCGCACTATCCCCTTCTGGTCGCAATGAAATATTGGCATCCACGCGTAAATGCCCTTTTTCCATGTCGGCATCGGATACGCCGATATAACGAATTAAAGTTTGTAATTCTTGTAAAAATAAGCGCGCCGCTGGCGCTGAACGAATATCCGGCTTGGTAACTATTTCCAATAACGGGCTGCCAGCGCGATTAAAATCCACTAAGGTAGTATTACCGGTATGCACATTTTTAGCTGCATCTTCTTCCATATGAATACGTTCAATGCCAATGGTAACTGGATTTACATTATCAGGATAAACCGTTAATTCCCCATCTGTGCATATGGGATTATCGTATTGCGAAATTTGGTAGCCTTTTGGTAAATCTGGGTAAAAATAGTGTTTTCGGTCAAACTTAGTGAACTTAGCAATATCACAATCTAGAGCCAAACCTAATAATACACCCGCTTCAACTGCTTTTTGGTTAACCACAGGCAACGTACCGGGATGCCCTAATGAAATAGGACTAATAAATACATTTGGCTCTAATGAATCCGCGTTCGATTCACCAGAAAACATCTTAGATTTAGTATTAAGCTGGACGTGGATTTCTAGGCCGATAATGGTTTCGTAAGTAGGCATAAATAAATCATAACAAATATATCAGCTTAGTTCAACTAGCTTGTTTTGTTTTAGCCAGTCAATAATTTGTTGTGCTAAATTACTTTTTAATTGTTCTTTTTCTTCCGGTGTAAATGAGAACGATCCATGTTCTTGCGCGTCTCTAATAAATTCAATTAAGGGTAAGCGATATAAATGGGCTTTAATATTTTCATGACCTGCTAAGCAACCTCTTAGTTGTTGAGCATCAGCTGAATGATTTCTACTAGTATGAGCATCTGTAATAACCCATTGTTTTTCTGTATTAAGCGCTATTTGTAATTGATCGTTACTTGGATGATGTAATAATGTAATACCATGCATACCGGCTTCTTTTAACCAACTAATAATATGACCAGCTACTTCAGCTACTAATTTTTTTACAGCTAGATTATTTTCCGTAATTTCTTCTCCTGCTCGTCTAATTTCTTTTAGTCTAGAATAGACCGTTGCTAAAAACGGCGGATGTTCTAATAAATGGATATTAGCTAATAAGGCCACATGTTTTGGTAATTTTTCTTTTGGGATGTGCGCAATAATTTTTAAAAAAGCCTGCTTAGCGCGCTCTATACTACCTCTAGCCTCATTTCTCTCAGTTTCAGAAAATATAGTATCTTCAACCGCTGTTGCTAAGCGATCATCCATATTTAAAGAATCCATAGTCATTCTCTCCCTACCATAACTACGTGGAACTGTACTATCAGTTATTAACTTAGCTCCATTGCTTAAAAAATGTTTTGTTTCTAACCAATGATGTATTTTATTTATGTCAGTTTTAGGCGGAAAAGCTACTAGACTATGAGGTATTTGTCTCTCTCTAAGCACTTTACGAATTACTGCAATGTGCTCGGATAATACCGAATGCTCGCGATAAATAATAATTACTTTAGCGTTTGGTTCTAACTCACAATGTGGTTCTATTGCTTCATGGTGTAGATCAATTTCATTACGATTATACTGTAACATAATAATTATTTTAAAATAAACCGATACGGTTTCTTAGCCCAAATACCAGCATAGTTTACACCAATTCTTGGTGTTCTTACAATATGTTTAGTGGATATCTTATCTCCCCTATCTTCAATCCACAAACCGGTTTTTTTATTAGCTATTTTGTTATTAAACGTTTTAGTAATATGAAAATATTTAGTTAATTTGCCAGGACCACTCACCTGGTCTGTGGCTCGAATTAAAATAGCGGCCGGATAATCTTTTGGCCCCGTTACAATATTTAACATGTAATACATGCCGTATACTAGATACACGTACCAGACGCCGCCGGTACTAAACATTACTTCTGTACGAGCAGTTCGGCCTTTGGCGGCATGACAAGCTAAATCATGTGGACCATCATAAGCTTCTACTTCAGTAATCAGTCCGGCAATAATTTTGTTACCAATTTTGCGGACTAGGTATTTGCCTAAAAGATTAGGTGCTATTTTAAGAACAGGTTGATTGAAAAAACTAACTCCTACCTCATCCCCGCCCTTCGGGCACCCCTTCTCCTCTGAGGAGAAGGGGAAGGGGGTTGAGGTAAATTCTTGTTCTAACAATTCCCGTTTTTTATTTGTACCTCGATTATACCCACCTAATTTTCCATCCGATCGTATTACTCGCTGGCAAGGAATGCTAGGATCGTAATTAGTATGCAAAATATTCCCAACCGCTCGACAAGCTCGCGGCCTACCGGCCAATTTTGCTACTTCCTGATACGTTAATGTTTTACCTTTAGGAATTTTTTTTACAATATAAAATACTTGCTCACTAAATTTTTTTGTCATAAAACAAAAATATATTTTCCAAAATTAGGAGTGCTGACCGTGTATTAGCCGTGCACTTTAATAACTATAAGCTAGGGGCTGGTATAATATTTAGCGAAATTATTATTTCAGTTACATCATTAAGCGTCATAGGTTGATATGAAAATGAATACATGGCGTCTCCTACCGTAGTGGAGCTATAGCTCATTTGCGATCGATTAACCGCTTTAGCTAATTCTTGGTCTAACCAATCAGTTAGTGTTGGCTCCACAGTATTTAAAAAAGCTTTTTGTATGGTTGCATCAGGTATTGTATTACGCGTACTAATTGATAGCAATTTTGTTTGATTGTTTTGCTGGCTCATACTAACAGTTTCTCTAGCATCCAAGGTATCCGCAGTATAAGTTACATAACCTCCATCTCCGGCCGGATAAGCGGAAAATTTTATATCTAAACCTTGCTGGTTTAGCCAATCCTCCATGTCTGTAGTGGTCATACTTAGTGCGGAAATATTATAAGTTTTATTAGTATTATAATTTGTAAAAACTGTATTACTATTAGTATTAATTGGTGGGATTAATTCTTGAGCGAAAAAATAACCACCAATAGTTAGAGCTGATAAAATAACTATGATACCAAAACACCCTAAACAGCTACAGCCGATAATCCAACCGACGGTGTTTTTTTTGGATTCAGGTTTAGATTCTATCGTAGAAACTATTGGCGTGCTAGATGAATTTTGTGGTTGTGGCTCCATAATAATAAATTTAATACGTTAATAATTTTTGTGGACCATATCGGAGTCGAACCGACGACCTTTGCAATGCGAATGCAACGCTCTAGCCAACTGAGCTAATGGCCCATTTTGTAAAGCTACCATAGCAAAAAACCGCTAACCAGCCAAGTGTTTTATTTAAAACGATAAATTTTATTGTAGCTAGTGCCCCATTCCACATAGGTATGGAAAGTTTTCTTTAACTCGCCTTTTTTTACAATTACATGCAATTTGTAATCATCAGCTGCTAAATGAGTAGCGGTAAATAAACCTTTTTTATCGGTTTTACCCGTCCATAACAAAGTACCATCATCTTTTTTTATGGTTACTTTAGCTTTTTTGATTTTATTATATTCAGCATCCAATACTCGGCCAGTTAATTGGCTGTAACTTTTTTCAGTAACTACTACATTATCGATAGACACTGTGGTAGTATTTGTTTCGTCGTTATTAACACCAAATACTAAATCTAAAGTTTTTCCAGCATATTGAGTAAGATCATAGCTTTGTAAACAATTTTCAACATCATCTGTTGGATAAACAATGTCACTTAAATAAGTGGTATGTGTGGTATGATCTTGTAAGGAAAAATAATAATTATCCATCGCTGTAGTATCAGTTGAATGAAAATCACAATCATAACTTAACTCAACATTACCGACATCGGCTGCTAACGTAACTGTTTGTTTAGCTTCTTCTGTTTCATTAGCACTGCCTAACCGTAAATAATGTGTGGAATAATCTTCATCATAAACAATATTATCATCTTCATTGCAATTATCGCATGTCCAACTATCTAACTCATTTTCAAAATTGCCATTATTAACAATGTCATGATTGTATATGGTATCGGTTGCTAAAACAGGTAAGGCGCTTAATAGACCTAAGGTTAGTACTACAGCGTAAAATTTTGACATATATTTTTATTAATTAAAATGATTTTAGATAACTAATATTTATTTACCTTTTATATTAGCAGAAAAGCCCAAATAAAAAAAGAAGGGAGCTCCTCGAGCGTGTCATAATTTATCAAAATATGCTAATCTATTCAATATGAAAAAACTAAATTTGGCTTTACTAAGCTCTTCCCTTTACGTAGCATTTCAATTATTTGCTAATATTTTATCTACTAAAATCTGTTTATTACCTTTATTAAACTTAGCCGTAGATGGCGGGACAATTATTTATCCTTTTACCTTCACTTTGCGCGATTTTGTGCACAAAACCTGGGGCAAACATAGTGCCCGACAAGTAGTTATTATCGCTGGCTTATTAAACATAGTAATGGCCGTGCTGTTTTGGCTAATTGGCATTATGCCAGCCGATCCAACTTGGCTTAATCAAGACGCTTATAATGTAATATTAGCACCAGTTTGGCGCATTACGGTTGCTTCAGTAATTGCTCAAATTATTTCTGAATTAGTAGATACTGAAATTTTTAGTATAGCCTATAAAAAATTTGGCGATATGTTAGGTGTACTATTTTCCAATAGTATTTCGTTATTAATTGATAGCGTGTTGTTTAGCATTATTGCTTTTGCCGGTATGATGCCATTTAATATAGTATTACAAATCATTCTGACAAATATATTAATTAAACTAGTAATCAGTATTATTTCCGTACCGACTATAAAGTTATTACCACAACATGTCTCAACGAGTGAAATATAAAAATAATTTACTGGCTTATGGATTAGTTTTATTATTCTGGTGTTTAGCTACTGGATCGATTATGAATGCGGCTATCACTTCTGATGAGCTACCACATATTGCCGCTGGTTACTATTATTTAACCACTGGTCGTTACGCGCTTAATCCAGAACATCCACCGCTCATTAAAGATTTAGCGGCTTTACCATTATTATTACTACACCCAGCTTCTCCTATTAATAGCAGTGCTTTCTCATTAACTGATGAAACTAATAATGAACAATGGAAATGGGGCGAGCTTTTTTTATTCAAAGCCAATCAACAAACCGACACGCTGGTTTTATTGGCCCGTTTAACTATTATTACTTTTAATACCGGTTTATTATTATGGTGTTATTTTTTAATTAAACAACAATGGGATGCTAAAACCGCATTATTACTATTAGTGGCCGTAGTATTTAACCCATTTATATTAGCTCATAGCGCATTAGTAACCATGGATGTTCCGGCTACATTATTACAAATAATTAGCTTATTATACGTTACCAGCTGGTTAAAACAATGTGCTGGAATTAGTTTAGTTATTACTAGTGTCACTTTGGCGATATTAACTAAATTTTCTGCGTTATTGCTTTTTCCGGTGATACTAGTTGGTTTAATATTTTATTTAATTTTTACTCGCTCAGCCAGACCAGCCTGGAAATATTATTTTAGCCGTTACATTTTTATTGTACTAGCTAGTTTGATTTTAGTAACCAGTGTATACGCCTGGCAAATCCGCCATACCACTACAGCTGACGTTTTAGCTCAGCTACAAAGCAGTTATCCGTCAATTCTACCGACTTATGGTTTAACTATATTACAAACTCTAACTAATTTTTCTTTTGGGACGCGCAGCTTAGCTGAATTTATTTACGGCAACATATTATTAGGCAGCCGTTTAGGCGTTGGTAATAATAGTACTTATTTTTTTAATCATGTCTATACAAATTTTCAAGTAAGTAACTGGTATTTTCCGGTGTTATTTTTCACAAAACTACCCTTAGTTTTGCTAGCCGGTCTGCTACTAAGCTTATTGGTTTGGCTACTAAAACTAAAAAAATCCATTACTGAACCAGCTCAATTATTATTAAGTATTTATATTATTTTTTATAGTTTACTAGCTTTTACAACGCCTTTACAAATTGGCTTACGCCATATCATGCCAATAATTATCATGTTAATTTTATTAATGGCAATAAACCTAATACGCTATTTTAGCACTAAACTTAGGCCATGCTGGAAAATAGTAGCTAAAACTGGCTTAGTTATTAGTTTAATTATTTTATCAATTAATCTAGCTTATAATTTTCCTTACTATTTAAGTTATTATAACTGGTTAGGTGGCGGCACTTGGCAGGGCTATAAAATTGCTACCGATTCTAATTATGATTGGGGGCAAGATGTTAAACTCCTAGCTAATTGGACAAAAGAAAATAATATTACCACCCTTTATGTCGATGTATTTAGTACGGCCCCATTAGATTATTATCTTGGTTTTAAACCAATTATTTTTAATCCTAGTGATCCTTTACCATCAGCTGGCGCTTATATTGCCGTATCAGTGTTTCAATACCAAAATAATGTTTATGATGAATATGTTCCTCCGGAAAAAAAATACACTAATTTACCATTAACCAAAATAACCCGCATCGGTACAACTATTTTTATTTTTCAAGTGAAATAATAACATTAAGCTATCTTTTTTTTCTAATATTCCGCATAATAAGTTAAGCACCAATTTTGGTGTTTTGCTCGTTAAAATTCTGTAAAAAGAAAAGAAGGGACAAGATCATGAAAAAAATCGAGACACTTCTGGATCAGTTCGGAACCACAATGTCATATCGTCAACTCGTGGCGGAGTTGGAGGATGCAGACGAAACCACGCGAGCAACCGTGCTTGTGGCGGTTGCTCAAAAACAAGCCGACTTTTGGGCAGAGTCGGCCGAGTACTACCAGGAGGCGCACCCGCGTTTGCCTGGGATGAAGGCCCACAACAAGTGGGTCTTGAAAGCCGTTGACGCAATCCCTGGTGACCGTGTACTAGACATAGGGTGCGGGTGCGGTCGGTTCGCCCCGATGTTTCATCGGGGAATACAGTACATGGGAGTTGATCCCTCCGCTGCGATGTTCGAGATCGCACGAAGAGAGCATACTGGCGACAATATCCACTTCCTTCAGTGGCCAGATAATACGAAATTGCCGTTTGGGGACGGCTATTTCGACATTGTGCTTGCCAACTGGAGCATTGTGTATATGGAGCCCAACAAGCTCCAAGCCACACTCTTCGATCTCCGCCGGGTCATCCGGCCCGGCGGACGCTTCGTATTGACCGCCATTGTCGCCAACGCCCGTTGGGGGTGGCTGGCGACGGTCCGGTCCACCTTCTCCAACCCGCTCGAGACATGGCGTCAACGAGACGCTATTCGGCAGGCCATCCCCTTCGGAAGGTCTATCGGCCTGCTGTTCCCCTCCTACATGGAGTGGGAACTCGACGGACTTGTAACCCAAGCTGGGTTGCGAATCGTCGCGACCCAACATACCCTCTGGGGCCGCAGCTACGGTATAGTAGCAAAGCGGCTGTCACAGCCACCATAGCACATTTTCTTTCCTAAGGGGCACCAGCGTTTCCACGCTTCCTACCGCCCCTTTTTTCATATCCAAATTCATGGTAACATACCACATTATGGAGGTAATCAATCTATTCTTACTTGCCTTAGCAAGTATCCTAGTTATTTTGGGTGTTATTATTATCGTCAAAAGTCGTGGCAATGTTAGCAATATCATTTTTGGATTTTTAAATCTGGTAGCCGCTACCTGGTCGTTTACCATCGCTCTATTTCGTCAAGCCGATACTTTATCATCGGCGTTACTATGGGATCGGGCTATTTATTTATCAGGTTGAGTAATTTAGGTTAATTTTAAATAAATAATTCTTTTGAAAGCTTTGATTGTTTTATAATAGCTAAAAACGTACCAATTGGAATTGGTTTGTTTGAACCATGTAATGGCACGGGCACAATAATACCTAATGAGTTTCGATAAATACAATGACTGCCTTTTTGTCTTGCTAGATAAAAACCATTACTTTCCAAAACTCGAATAACTTCCCTAACTTTTAGTGGCCGCATAAACAATTTCCGCTTGAGCCGGAAGTTTGGCCATAACTTCCGTTATAATTGGATAAACTTTATTTTTATGAATAATTATAGATTCTCCTTCATGAGCTAATTCCTCTAACCATAATTGTAATACTTCCTGAGCTTTTGCTTTAGCTTCTTCAAAATCTCGCCCAAACGTAACACAACCAGGAAAATCCGGAAAAGAAACATTATAACCACCTTCTTCAATTGGATCAAACACGGCTGGATATTGTACTTTAGTTATTTGCTTCTTCATACTCATAAAAACTACCTTAAAATATGCGTATTGTCAATGTTATGTCGGGGATACCAGATTTTCCGCCAGAGGCGGATCCGCCTCTGGCGGAGAACTGCCTAAATGTGCTTGATTGGTCGGGGATACCAGATTTGAACTGGTGACCTCACGGTCCCGAACCGTGCGCGCTACCAACTGCGCTAATCCCCGCCTACGCTTTCGCTTCGCTACAGCTACGGCGGGCAAGCTCGCCCCGCTATGGCTTTAAAAAGAATAGCAAACATTACCCGGTTTAGACAAGTATTTTAATACTTGAATCACTGATTACACCCGCCTACCTCCTAAATCGGAGTACGGCGGGCAAGCAGATAAAATTTAATGATATTATCAGTATTTATCAGAATTATCTGTGATTCAATCTCTTTAACACATATTCTGCCAAATACTGACTGAATAAATATAAGCCTAATACTCCCACGAATATTACTGAAATTTCTAATGGGCGCAGTACGGTAGGGGTAAATAATAAACAAGTGGTAAATAAGATTAATAATGGAATTGGCAAATAAATAATAAACAGTGGTAAAAGCCACAACCCATACCACGGTTGAAACCAAGTGGTGCTTAGTAATAATATCGCTACATATGGCATGGTATACGCCAGCCAATCTTTTTTGAATTTTAAACACAACCACATTACTAATAACGCTACCACTAAACCAAGCAGGCGAATTTGGCTGATGGTAACATGAAATAATTCTGTTAACCAATATGCGCCAATTGTAAAATATGGTTCATTGCCGCGTTCGGTTACCTCATTGGATATACCGGTTAAACTAGATAAAACATTACCAAATGGATAATAAGCCAGCATTACGATTACGGCACAACCAACTAGTATTGTGATTAACGAAATCATTTTACCAGACATATTAGTTTTAGTTTTTAGCCAATAATATAACGGTATTGGCATTAAAAACCACGAGACGTATTTTACTAGCCCGGCTAATAATAAAACTAAAATACTACCGCTATATTTTTTACGTAACAATAAATAATAGCTAACGATAATACCTAGCATGATAAACACGTCATTATGCACATCTATAATAACCATTTGGATTAACCAAGGATTTAGAGCAAATAACGCTAACCATTTGGCTCGTTTATTTAATTGTTCTGTAATTAAACCGGTTAATTTCCAAAACATAATTACCGCGCCAATTAACGCCGCACTTTGTAATAATTTAATCAACAGTAACGCGCCAGATAATTTAGCAACACCTACTGTAGCCAAACCCAATAAATACACCCAAATTGGCCCATGCGTCATGGTTAAATCGCGCCAAGCTTTTACAGTGTAAGACCAACTATCAAATGAAAAATAACTTAACGGCACTTGATACGGATTCACCTGATACTGCGACCATAATTTTCCATACAACAAATTCCAATAAATATCTTGCGAACCAATTGGCTGCATTAGTACTGCCATTATCAATAACCCGCCAAATAATAATCCGGTTAATATAACCTGTAATTTCCACGGTAATTTAGTGATTAAAATAACATCAATTAACACCACATAACTAATACTCATGCTAATAAATAACCTGTCCCAATTATCAAACGCGTCAAACTGTTGCACTACTAAAAAATTTGTTGGAGCAAATTGTGTTGACGCTAACCAAAATACCGCTAACAATATGCCGCCGGCTATCATAAATAAACTAGTATCTATAATTACTCGCGGTTGTACTCTCGCTAAAATACGCCACATGGCTAAAGCCGCTTTCAGTGAATCTTTTACCGGTCTAATTTTGCTAGTACGGTTAGCATAACGCTGCTCTATCCAAGGCAAAGCTATTTCTTTAATGGTTAATTTTTCTTTCACACAGAGCACTAATAATTCTGTGTCTAAAAAATAACCTTTTTCTTTGCACTGACTAGCTAAAAGATGTAAGGCTTTTCGAGATAACGCCTTAGCGCCACATTGCGCATCCTGCACGGTTAAATTAAATAAACTGCTGTTTAATAATTTAAAACCTTCAGATAATAAACTGCGCAATACCGGCCGTGTACCGGTGCGCTTAATAATCGCTACATCCGCCTCAGCATGAGTTACGGCATGCAGTAGCTGTAATAATCCAGCTGGCTCAATTGGGATATCGGCATCAATATAACAAACCGCTGGCACGTTATATTGTTGGGCAATGGTTACTAGAGCATTACCTCGCCCGGCTGGCTTAATATATTGATAAACTAATTTATTCGGGTAGTTTTTTAGCACTGGTTGTAAAATTTGCTCAGCGTTATCACTAGAACCGTTATCAGCCACTACTAATAACCAGGTTTTATTAGTATCTTGCCACTGTTGCTCAAACTGCTTTAACAATAACAATACAGATTGCTTAATAATATTAGCCTCGTTATAAGTAGGAATAATAAATAAATAATCTAATTGTTTATTCAACATAATGAGCCCCAACACTAGTTTTTCTGCTTAAAGCTTGGGTTAAAATAATCCGGCTCACTTCCGCTATATTAAGTGTTTCTTGTACTGTTATATTAAAACCAAGTTTTTTATAATTTAATAATTGTACTATTATTTTATTTATTTCTGTTAAGCCTCGTTTCATGTTAGGTTGATTACGAATAATTCCAGCTGTTTCCCACATGATGGTTTGAATTTGGTGGCGTAAGCCCCCTAGCCCACTAAACCCCTTCACTACCTCTATCTCCCGGCCTCTTTCCCCTATTGAGGGGAAAGAGGAGAATTTTTTATTTTTAATATGTTTACTAACCTGTTCCGCAAACACTAAACATTCTAATAATGAATTGCTGGCTAACCGATTCGCGCCTTGCACGCCGGTACAAGCTACTTCACCAACAGCATATAAATTTTTAATACTAGTTTGCCCGTGTAAATTTGTAATAATTCCACCGCAGGAATAATGCGCAGCCGGAGCAATTGGAATTAAATCACGGTCTAATCTTAAACCATAACGCTTTAATTGTTGATAAATATGGGGAAAACGTTTTTGTAAATAACTAGCTGCTTTACTAGTAATATCTAAATAAACCACACCTTTTTTTAATTCTTGCACAATGGCTCGGCTAACAATATCCCGCGGCGCTAAATCTTTACGCTTATCATATTTAGGCATGAACCGCTGTTTACGAGCATTGCGTAGTACAGCACCTTCGCCGCGAAGTGATTCTGATAATAAAAAATGTGGCCGGTTAGGTAAATTGAGTACAGTGGGATGAAATTGAATAAATTCCATGTGCTTTAATTTTGCACCGGCGCGTTGGGCTATGACCAAACCATCACCAGTGGCCACGGCTGGATTGGTAGTATATTGGTACACTTGGCCACACCCTCCGGTAGCTAATACAACAACATGTGCAAATAAAGTGTTCAATGTATTATTTTTTTTATCATATACAATCACGCCACTAACCTGATTATTTTTTTTATTAATCATTAAATCAACCACAAACTGATTTTCTAAACACCATATATTTGGATTATGGTTTAATCGCTTAATTAACACTTGTTCTACGGCACGTCCTGTTAAATCGTGCGCATGCACGATTCTTCTAGCACTATGGCCACCCTCCCTAGTTAAATCCAGACCATGATTATAATAATCAAACGGTACACCCCACTTAACTAAACGCTTAATTTGTTTAGCGGCCTGTTTTACCAATAATGTAACAGCTGATTTGTTGTTTAAATAAGCTCCAGCTGATAACGTATCTTGTAAATGCGCTTGCCAGGAATCATGTTTATCTAACACGGCCGCAATACCACCTTGGGCATAATACGTGTTACTAGCTGATAACTTACTTTTACTAACTAAGCCAACTTTAAAATTTTCCGGCAATAAATTAGCTAAATAAGTACCGGCTAAACCACTGCCGATAATTAACACATCAAATCTATTTTGCTCGATCATCTCGATATAATTCTAATGACAAATTCAAACTAGCGGCCGAGTGTGTTAAACTGCCTAGCGATATAGCGTCCACGCCTGTAGCTATGTATTGTTTTACGTTCTGTGCCGTAATTCCACCAGAAGCTTCAAATAAATATGGTTTATCTAAACCATTTTTTTTTAGCCATTTTAGAGCAAACTTAATCCTCTCCGGTGAAAAATTATCAAATAATATTACATCATAATCTAGTATTAATGTAATAATAGTTTTTAGTTGTTGCACTGTTTTTACTTCAATAATCCTGCTGTATTTTGATGAATAATAAATACCTTTTAATTGCTTTAAATTTGATAATAAGGCTAAATGATTATCTTTTACTAATACACCGTCAAACAAGCCTAAGCGATGCGTATAACCACCACCAACGACAACCGCCTTTTTATCCAAAGCTCCTAATAACGTTTTACGTGTGGCACAAATGAACGGTGTTTTGCTACTACTTTTACTAACATATTGCACTATCTGGGCTGTATGTGTAGCAATGCCAGACATGCGCTGGACAGTATTCACTAAAGTACGTTCACTAGCTAATAACGTTTTAGCCTTGCCACGTAATCTAGCAATAATTTTTCCCGGTTTAAGTCGCGTACCGTCTTTACATAATACTTTTACTTCAACGTTGAATTGTTTGGCTAACCAGGCTAATTCTGCACTACCAGCTAACACACCTTTAGCCTGGCTAACTAATACCGCTTCTACAATATTATTACGCTGTGAAAAATGTTTCGTGGTAATATCGCTAGCCGCATCAATATTAATAGTATCTAATAAAAAATGCTTTAGCTGTGCTCGATACCAAGGTTTAGTTGGCGTTAACTCATTCGAGTGATCGTAAATAGTTTTTAGTTTTTGGAGACGTTGATAGTGATTCATATATAAACTACCTCTCCCTATTTCCCTCTCCTAATAGGAGAGGGATTAAGGGTGAGGTAAAATTTTTAACATTTTATCTATCGATTTTTTAGCTCTAATTCTAATCCCTTCTGGAACGTTAATAATATGTTGATTATTTTCTAACGCTAATAACACTTTATCTAACGTAATCATTTTCATGTATTTACATACCGCATCCACTTTTAACGGTATGTATTGCTTGGTTGGTAGTGTTCGTTTCATGCGCTCAATAATACCCGTTTCTGTGCCAATAATAAATTCTGTGTTAGGTGATTGCTTAATTTCTTTCATCATGCCGCCGGTAGATAATATTTTCGCGTTATCTAATTCTTTATTGTTTAACATTACCAAACACTGGCTCACGCACCCGCATTCCGGATGTAAAATTAACTCCGCTTTAGGATGAACAATTTTTAATTTAGTTAAGTGCTCCTGCCGAAACCCAGCGTGCACATGGCATTCTCCCGGCCAAATGTGCATAGTTCTCCCGGTGATGCGCTGTACATAAGCCCCTAAAAACATGTCCGGACCAAATAATATTTCTTTGTCTGCCGGTATGCTCTGTACCACTCTTACTGCATTAGAAGAAGTACAACAATAATCTGCTAACGCTTTTACTTCAGCCGAGGTATTAACGTACATAACCGTTACAGATCCTGGGTGCTCTGCTTGCCACTGTTTTAATTGTTTAGCATTAATGGTTTCCGCTAATGAACAACCAGCCGATAAATCTGGCAATAACACTGTTTTATCAGGACACAGAATAGCCGCTGTTTCGGCCATAAAGCGTACGCCACAAAACACAATCACTTCAGCCTTTGTTTTAGCGGCCTGTTGCGCCAATTCCAATGAATCACCAATAAAATCAGCTACATCGTAAATTTCCGGCCGCTGATAATTATGCGCCAAAATAACCGCGTTTTTTTCACGTTTTAACTGCTGAATACGTTTTTGTAACGCTAAAATATCCATAAATATATTACATTATGAATACCAATTCTAGCACATTTTGGCAAGCAGTTAAATACTATTGTCAAAATATTATCGTGTGTAACGAATAGATCAATACAATAACAGATCACACGCGTTTTGCTCTAATTTAGTATAATAGATATAGTTGATATTTGAAAAATTCATTTCAGCTTTTGTGCAGTCATTCATGGCCATAACCTGTGTACCGTCTGGCTGTATAAATGTTATTATATATTTTGGCGTGCCCCATGAAAATAATAAATATTTCGATCTTTTAAATTTTAAATTTGAAATAATGTTTTTTATTATTTCATTATCCGTTATAACCTTCGTTGCTTTATTATTTCCATTTTTAACCTCTATACGATAGGTTTTAGATAATAAGCTACTATCTAAAAATTTAGGCGGCATTTTATATTCATAAAACAAATAACAACTAATGCCTAATAATAACATTAAACTGACTAAAGAAATAATTAATTTTTTCATATATTAAAAACAACGTTTTCAAGCCCGGTACTTATTTGTTCCTGTATACTCTCATGCACAAACTGTTTCCAAGCAATATCACCCTCACGAATCATGTTACGAATAGCGGTACCGTCGATCATAATTATTTTATGAACAGGCCTAACTGCACCATTGGCTTTTTCAAATAGATCTTTTACCCAATCGTTGCCCGTAAACACAGCCTCGTATTCACCTGCGGCTGCTTGTACTAATTTATTCACGTGCCTTACCCAACTGGCATCATCGTTAATATCTGGAATAGCAATAATAGTATAGGGTAGTTTGTAATTGGTAATTTGTAACACCTGTTTTATCATATTTTCACGTTCATTAAAAGAAAATGGATTATCTGGTTGTTTAGCATATTGAGAACTACCAATACCAATAATTACTTCTGCAAAACCAGCTTGTTCAATTTCATTAAGTACCGATAAATGCCCTAAATGAAACGGCTGAAACCGGCCGATAAACAGCGCGCGTAACCCACCGGGATAAACCCGGGGGTTAGCATCAAAAACCCCTGGCTTTAGGCCAGTGGGTTTTGGGGGTAGCTTAAGTTTATGCTGTGCGTTTTTATATAATTTTTTAACTCGCAATACATTGCTGTTTTTAAACTCAGCTAATGATTTATTTGTTTCTAAAGCAATTAAAATTTTATCCAGCTCTTCATATTTCATTCCCAAATCTTGTTCATCGGTCTGTTTGGGTTTTAAGCCGGCCGTGGGCGCTTTGTTAATAATTTGGGCTGGCACGCCTAACTGCTTAGCTAATTCCCAAATTTGGGTTTTATATAAATGCCCAATGGGCAACAAATCAACTCCCCCATCGCCGTATTTCGTAAAATAACCGGTGTCTAATTCTGATTTATTGCCTGTACCAACTACTAAGCCGCCTAATAAATTAGCTTGGCTATATAAAATAGTCATGCGAATTCTGGCCTGCAAATTAGCTTTGGTTAAAGCATGCTGTTTAATATTTGGTACGGTTTTTAAATATTGTTTTAATAAATTATCTATTTTTATTATTTTAAATTTGATGCCTAAAATTTTTGCTACTTGTTTCGCATCGTTAATATCTTGTTTGGAAGTAATAGCCGACGGCAAAATATAAGCGTATACATTTTTTTTATGAATCGCTTTAGTTAATAAAAACGCTACCACCGCTGAATCCACTCCCCCACTTAAACCCAAAATAGCCGGTTTGTTACCAAGGTGATGTTTTAAAAATTGAATTATTATATTTTCCATAAAATTATTCCCCCTTTAGGGGGTTAGGGGGCCAGGCCTACACTCCGCTACTCCCAAACCCTTTCTCTCCGCGCATTGAATCTGATAATTCTTTTACCTCTGTAATATTTCCATGTACTACTGGTTGCACTAATAGCTGGGCTATTTTTTTACCAGCTTCAGCAATATACTCTTTGTTGCTAGTATTATAAACCGCCACAATCACCTCACCACGATACCCGGCATCAATCACTCCTGCTAAACAAGTTAAGCCGTGTTTGGTAGCTAAACCAGATTTATCCCAAATTAAACCAACATTACCTTCTGGAATGGCCATGGCAATACCGGTAGGAATTAATGCTCGTTCATGCGCTGGAATAGTAACTGTTTTACTAGCATACAAATCCATACCGGCATCATGCTCATTGGCGTAAGTTGGCAAAACTGCTTCTGGAATTAGTTTTTTTACCTCAATATTCATCATAATAATATTATTTTTATAATAATTGTTTTATTTGTTTGATGATATCAGTTTGCACAATATCCTTTTCTCGATTTGTATCAATCACTCGCCAGTTATCCTGTTTAGCTAACTGTAAAAAATACTGCCGCACTTTGTAATGAAAGGTTAAGGCTTCATTATCAAATGAAGATAATTTTTCACCCTGCTGTTGTTGTTTGTGTTTACGTGCAATACCAATAGCTGGATCAACATCTAAAAACAATGTTAAATCTGTGGCTAAATAATCGCGCGCATAACTCTCTATTTGTTTAATTAATTCTGGATTAGCTAAATTGCGTGCACCAATTTGATAAGCTAAAGTTGAACCAGTGAAACGATCGCATAATACTAGTTTGCCAATTGCCAAAGCTGGTTTAATTACTTGTTCTA
This sequence comes from Patescibacteria group bacterium, assembly GCA_041660305.1. Taxonomy (GTDB): domain Bacteria; phylum Patescibacteriota; class Patescibacteriia; order UBA9570; family UBA9570; genus JBAZWO01. Next base: position 267,238 of record JBAZWO010000002.1, read on the forward strand.
CATGCTGGGCTCGATCGGCCAAAAATAAAAATAATTCAGCTTGAGCAGAAATGGCATTGGTGCCTTGAGAAAATAATAAGTGTTCCCGCAATTTTTTGCCAAACTCCGTGCCACCTGGTTCATGAGTAACTAATACATTAAAACCAAGCATTGTTAGTTGTTCCGCCGTTTTTTTAATATGCGAAGTTTTTCCGCTCCCTTCTCCGCCTTCAAACACTATAAATTTACCGGTTTTATTCATAAAATAATATATAAATAATATTATAGCGAAATCCCCCTCTCCTGGATAGCTACTTCCACCCTGCTATCATCATACCATCATTATAGCTGTTAGTTTGCGGCAAGCTGGCTACTAATTGATATTGTGTATTAGCATCCAATTGATAAATATTAAGCCAATTCTGACTGTTACTAGCCTGCATGAGTAATAAATATTTATCGGTTACACTAACGTCTAGTGCGCCATTATAATCATTAAACGGCATAATAGCATTAATTAATTCTTGACCATTACTATTAAACACTCTAGCTTCCGCAATTTTTTCACTACGAGTAGCAGTAATAATTTCAGCAGTACCATCTCCTAATATATTGCCGCTAGCTACATTAATACCGCCGGTATAGGCTTCGCCGAAAGGCTTGAATTGGGAAATAACCGCGCCGGTTTGACCATTTAAAATAGCCAAAGTAGTGCGCGCTCCTACGATTACTTCTAGTTTTCCATCATTATTCACATCGCCTGTGGCTACATCTAAATCCGCCGCTACTTCGCCATAAGGTTTTGCTTCCCAAAGTAATGTGCCATCTTGTTTAAAAGCTTTTACCATAGCCACTGGTATAGCACTAGAATTTGAGCCAACAATAATATCTTCTGCACCGTCACCGTCTACGTCACCAGTAGTAATTCGCGCGCTACCTTTGTCAAACGCGCGAAATTTTTGTTGGATATCTCCAGTTAATGATAGTATTTTAATCGCGGCTGGTTTTTTTAATGCGCCTCTACTAATAACAATACTTCTAACATCGCCATTAGCTAATAAAGCCATGTCATTATATTTAGTGCGTTTACTAATTAAAGGCTTGAAAGTGTTTAACACAGTATTACCGTATGATAATTGGTTCACTACCGCTTGAGTATTGGCCGGCCGCACAATTAACGCTAATGATTTAGTTAAAAACGTACTATCTTTATGTACCGTTACAATACTAATTGCTTTGTTATTAAAATTATCACGTGCCCGAGCTTTCACGGCTAAATCACCATCAGCATAAGCGCTTAAATCTAAATTAGTACCAGCGCTTAATTCTTGCCAAGTAATTTGCTTGTCTGTGCTAACAAAATATTTAGTTGTTTTAACGCCTGAACCTAAATCGCCAATTTTTGGCAATGCTAAACTATTAGCAATCCATTGCCCGTTACCTAACGGCCAAGTAATCACTGGTGCCCAAGTATCCTGCGTTGCACGAGCGGGAATATAGGTTTGCGGATCGTGCCACTGTTCTTTAGTAGTCTCATCATGCACATGACCATAATAAACCCACTGCCCAGTATAAACGCCTTTATGAATGCCAAAATGAATATGTACCTCCCAACCACCGTTTTCTACGCTATTACCTAATACGCCGACAATATCCCCTGCTTTAACTACTTGGCCAGGCTGTACTAAAATATCACTAGGTCGTAAATGACCATATAAAGACACATTTGGTTCTTCCCCTTCTGGTTGATGCTCAATTAATACCACTAATCCAAATTGGCTACGCTCTTGGGCTTCTTTTACTACTCCGTCAGCCACCGCATATACCGGATCGCCTGGTTGATATTCAAAACCGGCATCAACGCCCATGTGATAGTAATTATCGCCTATAATATCACCGTGTTGTGTGGTAATATTCCAAATTGGCAATGGAAAAATGTAATTGGTAGCGGCTAAAGCGCTGGTTGGGAATAAGAAAAATAAACAGATAAAAAATCCAATTAACACCCTACCTCTCCCTCTTTCCCTCTCCTCAGAGGAGAGGGATGTCCGAAGGACAGGGTGAGGTAGTACGCAAAAAAGGCAAAGAATCAATTTGTTTATATAAATCTGCAAATGTTCCATTATTTTGAATAATAACCTCCGCTTGCTTAGCTAAATTAATAATATCACATTCGGTAGCATCTTGCTCTCGCCGAACAAATTCTTCATAAGACATATTTGCCTCATCGGCTTTTTCGGTGCGTTGTTGGCTACGTTGATAACGGGTTTCTACAAAAGCAGTAATGTAAACTAAATGAAAATCTGGTAATAATTTAAACTGTTCATACTCAATGTTATAACGTAATCCATCAATCACCTTATAATTTGTTGTAGCCTGTGTTATTTTTGGTAATAACGTTTTCGCTAAAATATCATCGCCGTATAATTTTCGCAACGCTACACCTAATTGTACTAAATTATTACGCGTAAAAGGTTGTTGTAACATGGTTAACACATCCCCTAACACCTGTGAGCAACGAAACACTGTGGCACCGTATTGCTTAGTTAAATAAGCCGCCGTTGTACCTTTACCGGCTAGTTTTTCACCCGTTAACGCTATAATCATGGTTTATTATCAATAATAACAAATTCTACGTTCGCTTGTTTAAACATTTCTAATACGGTATCATCACGATAAAAATTTTTCGCCACTACTTTTTTGATATGCGCGTTTAAAATGATCTTGGCACAAATTTTACACGGACTGTGTGTAGTATAAAGGGTAGCCCCAGCGGTAGATGTACCGTGTACCGCGGCTTGAATAATGGCATTTTGTTCGGCATGCGTAGTGCGCACACAATGGCCATTTTCCATTAAGTGTCCGGCTTCGTCACAATGTGGCAGGCCATGTGGCGCACCGTTATAACCTGTAGAAATAATATAATTATCTTGCACCAAAACCGCGCCAATATTAGCGCGGTCACAGGTAGCTCGAGTAGAAACCACGGTGGCAACATTTAAAAAATATTGATCGCGGTTTGGTCGAGCGTTAAACATGCTTCTATTATTACATGGCTACACTAATTCGTAAACCAGGTCCCATAGTACTACATAACGTAACGCTCTTAAAATACACTCCTTTAGCCGAAGCTGGTTTGGCTTTACGTAAAGCAGATAATGTTTCGGTAATATTGTCTTGTAATTGTTGCTCTGAAAATGATGTTTTACCAATAGCTAAGTGTACATTGCCAGTATCATCGTTTTTAAAATTTACTTTGCCTTTTTTTACCGCTTGAATTAACTTGGCCACATCTTGGCCAACTGTTTCAGTTTTTGGATTCGGCATTAATCCTTTTTGACCTAATATTCTGGCAATCGGTGCTAATTGACGCATCATATCTGGCGTAGCCACCGCAACATCAAAATCAATTTTACTAGTTTGTTTAATTTTGGTAATCACTTCATTGGTGCCAATAATATCAGCCCCCGCTTGTTTGGCCGCCGCTTCACCGTTACCACTTACAAAAGCAATTACGCGCTTGGTTTTTCCAGTGCCATGCGGTAAATGTACCGAACCACGCACTATTTGATCAGACTTTTTTGGATTAATCCCTAAGCGCACATGCATTTCCACGCTTTCAGTAAATTTAGTTTTACTATTTTTTAGTTGTTTAACCGCTTCAGTTAAACTATAGACTACTTGTTTACTAACTTGCTCCTTAAGAGCCTTGTATCGTTTAGAACGTTTCATATTATACTTTTGTTACGTGGTACTAACGAGACTTCGACAAATCTCTCCCACAAAGACCCCTCCCTAACCCTCCCCTGCAAGGGAGGGAAAAATTAATTGTTAATTTATTTTCTCCCCTTCCCTCTTGAAAGGAGGGAAGGGGCTGGGGGAAGAGAGGTCATTCAATAGTCACACCCATTTGCCGAGCAGTGCCGGCAATAATATTTTTTGCTGCTTCAATATCATGCGCGTTTAAATCGGGCAATTTTTGCTCGGCAATCGCTTGTAATTGAGCTTTGGTAATTTTTCCTACTTTATCGGTAAGTGGTTTGCCAGAGCCTTTACTAATACCGGCGGCTTTTTTAATTAATTCAGCCGCTGGTGGCGTTTTTAAAATAAACGTAAACGAGCGATCTTCAAATACAGTAATAACTACTGGCAATATATTACCGCGCTGATCTTTGCTCTTATCGTTAAATGCTTTACAAAATTCCTGAATATTCACACCATGTTGCCCTAAAGCTGGGCCAACCGGTGGCGCTGGATTGGCTGCTCCCGCTGGAATTTGCAGTTTAATAGTTGTTTTAATCTTTTTCTTGGCCATAAATTTTATTTACCCGTAGAAACACGCCGCGGCGCGCCTCTACAAAATTTAAATATTTAAATTTTCTTAATTTGTAACGGATCTAATTCTACTGGCGTTTCCCGACCAAACATGGAAACCAGTACTTTAACCTTGCCCCGTACTTCATCCACTTCAGAAACCTTGCCTTCCATATCTTTAAATGGACCATCCACAATCCGTATCGCGTCACCAACCATTAAATCCACTGTCATGGTTGGTTTATCAATACCCATGCGCCGTTTTAATTCTTTCACTTCTTCTTCAGAAATTGGCGTAGGCGTAGTACCGGCTCCAACGAATCCGGTAACGTTAGGCGTGTTACGCACTACATACCAAGAATCATCCGTTACAATCATTTCTACCAATACATATCCTGGAAAAATTTTCTCGGTTACAACTTTACGTTTACCATTTTTAATTTTAATTTTCTTTTCGGTAGGCACCAACACACTGAAGATTTTATCTTCCATGTCCATGGATTCAATCCGTTGCCGTAAATTATCAGACACGTTTTCTTCATAGCCGGAATACGTATGTAATACATACCAGCGTCGACCTTGTGCCCCAGTTTGTTTTGGCATAAGTTACTTTAATTAAGCTGTTAATGAAATTAAATAATTTAAACCAGCGGTAAAGCCAAAATCAATAATCCCCAAAAAAGCCGCAATTCCTACACTAAATAACACTACTACTAACGTACTATTCATAGCTTCTTTACGAGTTGGCCAGGTAACTTTTTTTAATTCCGCCACGGAATCTTTTAAATATTGTACCACTGCAAATTTTTTCATAAATATTGTTTGGATTTTAAAAAGGCCTACAGGCCATTAGAATCAATATACTCTATACACTAATTACCTGTCAAGGAGCCTGAAGTTCAGGATCCGCTCCGATAACCCACCGGGATAAACCCGGGGGTTATCGAGTTATTTTATTTAGTAATTTGATAATCTTTACCCACACTTAACGTAACTAATACCTGTTCTTGTTCATCTCTTAATTTAATAGTACTGTCCCCTAACTTGGTTTTGCCAGGATCAACTAAGTTATTAGTTAATTTAACACTATCTAATACCGTTAATTTATAATTTACTGTATCAATATTGATAATAGTAACTAAAACTTTATTATCGTTATTTTTAGAAGTAACTACAGTTTCAATGTTATTATCTTGTTTGGGTCGTAAATTATACTGTTTTAAGCTGGTTTGTTGGTATTTAATGTCTTCAGAGAGCTTTTTGGAAGCCTTGATTTCACCGGTGTAGGGATTCATTAACTTAATGGATTTACCAAATGGTTGTGTAACCAATATCCAACCAGTGTTTTGATAAAGTTTGGCTTTGGTTTTGGTATCGGTGTCTATATCGAAGATGTTATATTTAATTACGGTACCGTCTAGTTTGGTTAATTTGATGTTACCGTTTTTGGCACCTTTTACGTCTGAGAAAGTAGCGGCAAATGTGGCTGGATCGTTGGGGTTTGGTTCGGTGGCTACAGGAGTAACGGTATTAGTATTGGTGTTAGTGTTAGTGGTAGCAGTTGTAGTAGCGGGCGGTACTGGTACTGGCTCAGTTTTTGGCGGAATAGTACTAGCTATACTACTATCATCAGTGTCTGTATTATCAGTTACATATCCAGCCGGAGCGCTATTAGAACAAACTTGCACTGGATTATTAGCATCCCCTAAATTATCGCCGTCGTTATCGGCATAATATGTAACTGTAGTAATCAAATCATCATCGTTATCATTACAATCATTTAAAATAGTAGCTCCATCGTTATCTTTATCAGCCGGAATAATGTTAAGTATATAATTACCTGCATAATCTTCCCATCCATCTACCACCACACGTACTGGCTGACCAGCTACTAAATTTACCGTTACTAATGAATCATATGAATCATGTGCCATATCATCGTTCACAGCTAAAACATTGGTATTAGCACAAGAATTGCCGTCTACTAAAAATAATACCGTATCAAAGTCGGAACCTACGGTAGAAACAGTATATTCACCAGTAGCTGGAGCTGTCCAATTATAAATATAGTCGTTAGCCTTATATCCATAAGAAAAATCATACGCATTATAATATTCATTAGAATAATACAAAAAATCATACATGAAATTATTACCAGAATTTTGTGTTGAACCAGATGCCATCGCTAAACCAGTGTTTGATAACAACTCACCATTATTTTCACAAACAATATCATCATAATAATCACAATTTTGATCAAAACCATCATCAGATACTTCTGTAGCACCTGGATAAATTGTCTCATCAAAATCATTACAATCATTAATATCATCATGGCCATCCGTATCTTGGTCAGTTGAATTAAAATTAATAATATTTAAATTATAATTACCTGCTTTATTTTCCCACCCATCAACCACTATTAATATTTTTTGATCTTTAGTCAAATACTGTTGAATTAATGAAGCGGTGTCGAGTCCTTTATCATCATCCACTACTAATAATTCATCTTCACAGGAAGTACCGTTTAATAAAAATAGTACCGTGTCAAAATTTGTAGCCGTACCATTCGTTGAAAAAGTATAATAACCAGTAGCTGGAGCTGTCCAAAGATAAATTACATCTTCAGCCGCTTTACCATAATCCGGATTTTTATTATTAACGTCTTGTGGATATACAAAATCATTGCCTTGACCAACCGTAGAACTAGTTATTAAAGGTTCTGCTGTATTAGTACCTAAATCAACATCATAAGTACAAGCCAAGGTAGCTTGACCAACTAAAAAAGTGCCTAATATAGCAAATAAACTAGTATATAGGGCTGTTTTTAATGATTTCATATATTTTTTAAAAAGATATATTTGTTAATAATAATTATTATAAGGTAATCCTTTCTAGCATAATTATATATTCTTGTCAATAGTTACATTAATAAGGTATACTTATTGCCTATGACAACAACAACCAATGCAACTACTTTTACTTTACCTTTACCACAACCCAAGCGCTTTTACCAACGCTGGTGGTTCTGGATTTTAATAATAATTTTAGGTTTAATTGGTATTGGCGCTTTTATCGGTTGGAACAGTTGGCAAAATCAACAGTTAACTTCGTATGATTATTTAAAAAACGCTACTACGGTTAAAAAACGTACTTTTAAAAAAACCATCTCTACCAATGGACAAATTACACCTGATGAATCACTTGAATTAACAACTACTCGCTCCGGCCAAGTAACCGATGTTAATGTAAAAGTTGGTGACGATGTTGAACAAGATGATCTTTTAGTGGAATTAGATAGCGGCGAAGATATTAAAGCTCCGTTTGATGGTAAAGTATTAAATTTAGCCACTTTTGTTGATGATAAAGTTTTACCGAATACTCCTGTAATAACTATTGGATTCCGTTCTAGTCATATAGAATTTTTAGCCTCAGAAGCCGAGGTAATTGATTTACGTGTTGGCCAACATACATCTTTAAGCGTACCGGCCTACAATAACGGTAAAGATGAATACAACGCTACGGTATTAACAGTGGCTCAGGAAAAAACCAGTGCTTTAGGTTCAGATCAAACCACTGGCGCAGCCGAAACCGGCTACTTAATTAAAGTTAGTGCTAATAATCTGCCAGCGGAAATACAGAATTTAATTGGTTTGAGTGTTGACGTGATTGTTGATATATATCAAGTGGACAATGTTCTATCATTAGAACCAGCTGCCGTGCAATATGATGAAGATAATAACGCTTTTGTCTACTTAGTGCCAAACCTAGATGAGAGTTTTATTAATCGAGCCAAGCAAAGCCCTGATATAACAACTTTGTTGCAAACTAAATCCATTACCGTTGATTTTACCGGCGATGATTATGTTAAAATCGGTAGTGGTTTGAAAGAAAATGAAAATGTTTTGCTATACATACCGCCGGCCACTAACTCTACTAGTCCGTTTTAAACATGCCTGTAAAAAACCCCTCACTGATTCAGGTAGCTGAATTAACAAAAACCTATTGGAACGGAAAATTAGCCGTTACAGCTGTTAAAAGCGCCAATTTAACTGTCGCTCACGGTGAGTTTATTGCCTTAATGGGTCCATCTGGTTCTGGTAAATCTACCCTCATGAACTTATTGGCCTTTCTGGATGCGCCAACATCGGGTACATATTCATTTAATGGCGTTGACATAGTTAATTTTAACGAAGATTACCGCGCGGCTCTACGTAATACTGTAATTGGGTTTGTGTTTCAACAATTTCATTTGTTACCTCGTACCACTGCTTTAGAAAATGTTATGTTGCCATTGTTATATGCCGGTGTGAAGAAGCCGGAAGCTCGGCAGCGTGCCTGGCAGATGCTGGCCAAAGTTGGTTTAGCTCATCGCTATACTCATTTTTCCAATGAATTATCTGGTGGCCAGCAACAACGTGTTTCAATTGCTAGAGCTTTAGTAAATAATCCACTAGTACTATTTTGTGATGAACCAACCGGTAATTTAGATTCGGCTACATCTAAAGATATCATGGTTTTAATAACTAAATTACATCACGAAGGCAAAACTATTATTATGGTTACCCACGAACCAGATATCGCCGAATACGCTCAGAAAAAAATTCATATGCGAGACGGAGTAATTATTAAATAAAATTATGTTATTTTTTACCCACGTTAACACTGCTGTAAAACAATTAACCTCTAACAAAGGTAAAGCCACCTTAACCATGCTTGGTATTATTATTGGTATTGGCGCGGTTATTTTTATTATGACTACCGGTGAGATTGCGAAAAATTTCCTACTTAATCAAATTACACAATTCGGCACTAATGTAATGGAAATTACACCGGCGGGCATTATTAGTGAAAATGATGACATTAGCTTTACCATGGATGATATCACGAAGATTAAACAATCAGCTGTTCTGCCGGAATTAACCCAAATTACCGGATTGTATCCCCTAATAAAAACCCTTACTTATAATGGAGCGGATCATAATGTTACTTTATACAGCACCACACCGGAAATGTTTTCTATTAACCATTTTACTGCTAGTGTCGGACGATTATTTTCAACGCAAGACCTGCGTAATAAAGCCAGAGTAATTGTTATTGGTGAACAATTTGCTAAAGATTTGTTCGGTAGTACTGCCAATGCCGTTAATAAGTTGGTAAAAATTAACGGCCGATCATTTACTATCACTGGCGTAATTCAAGATACCCCGTTTGGCGGTGGTTCATTTGGCTCTGAAATTGTTTACGTGCCCATTACCACTGTGCAGGAGTTAATGGCTCCCGCTAAAGATCGCGGTAAAATATCGTTTATTATGCTAGAATTTGCTAATAATACCGATGCAACCAGTTTTAAAAACCGTTTACTTTATGAAGTTAGACGAATAAAAAACCTGTCTGAAGCTGATGCCGATAAAATCACCGCCGTTAGCCGGCAGCAATTTTTAGAAATATTTAATACCATTTTACTAGGTGTACAATTATTTATTTCCGCTGTAGCTGGTATTTCATTATTAGTGGGCGGTATTGGTATTATGAATATTATGTTAGTAACGGTAAAAGAGCGTACTAAAGAAATTGGTTTACGTAAAGCCATTGGCGCTAATAATCGATCCATTTTAACACAATTTTTAATCGAGGCTGTCGTATTAACTACTTGCGGAGGATTAATTGGTATATTATTTGGTTTAAGCTTGTCTTTAGGAGTAGTTGAAATTCTTAAAATTGTTCAACCTACCTGGGGAGTGCATTTTGTGTTTGTGCCTAACGCGCTTATTTTAGCCTGCAGCGTTTCGGTGACTATTGGTATTATATTTGGCTTATATCCGGCTCTGAAGGCTTCTCGTTTACACCCCATTGAATCGTTAAGATATGAATAATACAGACCTCTGTCCCCCTAACCCCCTTCTCCTACCTCTATCCCCAACCCTTTCCCCTAATCAGGGGAAAGGGGGAAAAATAAATAACAAATTTATGAAAATTTACACAAAAACTGGCGACGATGGCACCACTGGATTATACAACGGTAAACGCGTGCCTAAAAGCCATGTGTTAATTGAAGCGATTGGCACAGTAGATGAACTTAATGCGTTATTGGGCGCCGTGTTAGCCGGCCTGAATAAAGCTGAACATAAATTAATACCGGATATTATTAATGCCTTGCAAGAACAGTTATTTTTTATTGGTGCGGAATTGGCTAATCCCCAGACTGGTAGAGACGCATTGCAATGCGTCTCTACAAAAAATATCACCCAATTAGAACATTGGCTTGATGACATTACCAATCAGTTACCGCCATTAAAAAATTTTATTATTCCAGGTGGTAGCGCCACGAGTAGTAAATTACACGTAGCCCGCGCCGTGTGCCGCCGCGCTGAACGCCGCTTAGTAGCGGCCACGGAACAAATTAAAATAGACCGCTCTATATTAATTTATCTAAATCGCTTAGCTGATTTATTATTTCAATTAGCCCGCTTAGCTAACCAACAAAGTAATATTCCGGATAAATTATGGAAAAAAAAGTAGCCGCAAAATTAGTTTTAGGTATCGATGCCGGCGCCACCAAAGTTACGGCCGCGGTAGCGGATAAAAAAACGATATTAGGCTCTGGCACAGCTGGCTCAGCTAATATTCACACTACTCCAGCCAACCAATTAATTAGCCATCTAGCTAGTGCCGTAAAGCAAGCTTTACGCGCCGCTCATTTACCGATTACCACTAAATTTCATAATATTGTAGTGGGCATGGCCGGCATAGATTCAAAAATTGACGAAACACTAGCTAAACGACTAATTAACCAAGCTATAGGAAAATATAGTAAAACCATAACCGTACTGAATGATATTCATATTGTACTGCGCAGTGGCAGTAACCAGCCCTATGGCATTGCCCTCATTGCCGGCACCGGCGCTCAAGGTTTTGGCATTAATTCAACTGGTAAAACATGGCAAGTAGGCGGCTTAGAATATTTAATATCCGATGAAGGTAGTGCTTGTGCGCTTGGTCTAAAAGCTATGCGCGCTGCATTGCAAAGTAGTGATGGTCGCATAAAAAAAACCACATTAGAATTAATAGTAAAACGTTATTTTAAATTGAGAAATTTACGTGCGTTAGAGCCGATTATTTATCACCAACCAGTTTTTCCAAAAAAAATCATTGCCCAATTAGCTCCCTTAGTTAATCAAGCGGCCTTAAAAAAAGATTGGCGAGCTAAAGAAATTGTCAATGAAACATTATCTGAAATTTTATCGTACATTCAAGCGTTAGTAAAAAATTTAAATATGCAACAGGATACATTCGATTTAGTATTAGTAGGTGGTGTATTTAAACTAACGGCTAATCATTTCAAACAAAATTTATTTAAGCGCATCTGCAAATTAGCCCCACGAGCCAATATTATTTTACCAAAAACAGCCCCTGTGTTAGGAGCTGTTCGGTTGGCACAAGCAAAACTACCTAATTAACACTTATGTTGCTCGTTGGGTTGGTGCACAAGGTGGCATTTTTCGCATTTTTCCATAGCTTGTAGCGGCTGGTTGTGCCGTTCACAAGTTTCAGCACCACAATTGCCCGGTTGCGTACTTTCGCCGTGGCAAGAACCGGTGCAGATGTATACTTTGGCCATATATTTTTTGCTTACTAATTAGCTTTGGGATTCTTGTTGAATAGTAGCGATATTTTCTGTAGTAGCTTGGCTGCGTTTTTCCAAATACTCCGCTAACATGGCTTCGTCGTTATAATTAGAAAACGTAGCCTGGTGTTCCGGCGGTTGATATAACGAGCTCCATTTGTGCTTAATTGGGCACCACATTTTTTCCGTTTCTCCAGCTATCTCTTTAATATAATTAATTAAACCATTAGCATACTCACAATATAAACAATTTATTTTTTCACTCCAAGATAAGTAATCTAATTTATAACGATCTAGTACCACGTGTTTAGCGCGTGGCACTAGCGGCAAGCCATATAGTGGAAACACCACATGATGATATAATTCCACAATAATATCTAATAACACTAACGGAATAAATACTACATAAATAAACGGCATTGATACGTATAACCGCAATAATCCACGTGCTCTGGTATTATAAGTATTGATTAGTTCTTGCATATTTTAAGTATACATGATTACGATAATTTTGCTAATGCTTGTTTGGCTTGCCGGTTAATAACATCATCTTTATCTTGAGCTAGCTGTTCTAATAATAACCTAGCTGCTTGGCTACCCCAATTGCCTAACGCCACCGCTACATTACGTAACAAACCAGAGCGTTTAGCGCGCATAATTGGCGTACCGGCAAAACGCTGTAAAAAATCTTGGTCAGATAATTTTGCTAAATCAGTTAAATAAGGTGCTTGTTGTTCTATAGTTACTCTATTTTGTTTGGGTAAATTATTCCACGGACACGCTTCCTGGCAAAGATCGCACCCAAAAATTCGGTTACCCATTAATTTCGCTAACTCTTCCGGAATAATATCTTTATGTTCAATCGTAAGATACGAAATACAACGCCGGGCATCTAATGTAAATGGTTTTACTAACGCTTGTGTAGGACAAGCCGTTAAACAACGTATGCAGTTTCTACAACCCCCTCTTGCTTGAATAAATACCGGTTCACACTCGATATCCAACAACACTTCACATAACCACAGATACGATCCAAATTTCATATTAATCAGGGTGGTGTTTTTCCCAACGAATCCTAAACCGGCCCGTGCCGCTAAATCACGTTCTAAAATTGGCCCCGTATCTACGTAGGCTTTAGCTGTCACCGAGTGACCTATCAGCCTTTCTATCTGTGTAATTAGTGCTTCAAGCTTTTTTTTCAAAATTTTATGATAATCCTTTCCCCAAGCGTATCTAGCAATAATTCCTCGCGCCGGATCATTTAAAATTTCCACCGGTAAATCATGCGTTTTATAAGAATAGCCCAACACGATTACTGTTTTAGCTTCCGGCATTACATTGCGCACATTACTACGCTTGGCCTTTCTACCATCCCGATACATCCAAGCCATATCTCCGGCATAACCATGTTCTAACCACTGTACATATTCCGGAAATGTTTTAGCTGGCTCGGCTGGAATGATTCCCACCAAACTAAAACCTAATTCTTGTTGCGCTATTTTTAAGATTTGTGTTTCAATCATTTAATAAATGATAAATCACTATCCCACCTACCACCGCTACATTAAGTGAATTTTTCTGCCCCCGCATTGGCACATGTACTGTAATATCGCACAAGCTCAACACATCTTCCGTTAATCCTTTAGTTGGTTCCGAACCAAATACTAGCGCTACTTTTTCTTGATAGTTAGCGGTTGTGTATGGAATGCTAGTATTGGTAATTTCTACGCCAATAATTTGGTAGTTTTGTTTTTTTAATTGTTCGATAGCTTCCGTAGTAGTAGCGCTATATCGCCAGGATACGGTTTGTTCGGCACCTAATGACACTTTCCATAAACGCCTATTTTTTGGCGTACCGGTAGTACCGCAACAAATAATTTCAGCTACTCCGGCGCCATCGCCAGTGCGAAAAAACGACCCTACGTTATATAACGAACGTAAATCAGATAATACTATCGTTACCTGCCGCATGACTAATATGATTTATTTTAATTCAAATGTTACCGATACGGTAGTAGACACGGTTTTATCACCGGCCTGAAACGTGGGCGCTATGGTATCAGCCGCACCGCGCATAGTAGGATATGGTTCCGGGCTAGAAGCAGTTCCTTCATTTTCAGCAAATGATACTAACCTGCCTAATTTAACTCCGGAAGCTTTGGCTAAATCTTCCGCTTTTTGTTTAGCTCGAGCTAAAGCCTCTTGGCGCGCCTCTGATTTTACCGCTTCTGCATCTTCCACTTCAAAGGTAGGAGTACCTACCGAATTAGCCCCGGCGGCTGTGGCCTGCGCTACTACATCGGATAATTTTGTAAAATCACGCACCGTTACCTGCACGGCTTGTTCTAATTGATATTTTTCAATTTTATAAGGCTGCACTTCGTAATTATACCGCGGGGTTAAATTATACGCGGTAGTTTTCAAATCTTTTTCTTCTAAGCCCTGTTCCTTCAACGCCTTTAAAATGTCGTTCATTTTGCTATTACCAGCATTCACTACGTCGGCTACCGTGTCGCCTTCTTGTAATACCGATAACGTGATTCTAGCTACATCCGGTACCGCTACCGCATCGCCGGTAGCTGATAACGTAATAGTATGCTCCGCTAAATTAGTTGGTTGCGGCTTAATAGTATAATAAGTTTTTACCAATAACAGTACACCGGCTACCAGCATTAAACCTACTAACACATAAAGCGCTAAATTGATTGTTTTTTGATTTTGTTCGGAAAGCATATAAAATATTTATATTATTTAATTCATTATGCTAACCCCCGGGTTTAACCCGGGGGTTAGCATAATTTGATAAGGCTATTATACACATATTGCCAAATTTTTACAATTACTTTATACTAATGCGATATGGCTAAAAAACAATGTGTAGTACACAAAAAAAGCTCTGTAGTTGGCTATAATGTTAGCCACAGCAAGCGCCGCACGCATCGCCGCGTTTACGCTAATTTACAAAATAAGCGCTTATTTAATCCAGCTACTAACAGCTTTGTTCGAGTAGATATTTCCGCCCAAGGTTTGCGCACTTTGGCAAAATGGGAAAAAGAAGGTAAGAAATACGATTTATTGAAACTAGTTAAATAAACAGCCTACCTCATCACCCCTACCCCTCTTCTCCTAAAACGACCTACCTCTCCCTGTCCTTCCTGCCTGTCCGGCAGGCAGGCGGACATCCCTCTCCTATTAGGAGAGGGAAAGAGGGTGAGGTAGTTTAATTTAATATATCCAAATTAGTAATAACCGCCTCCACTGCCCTACGCGCATATTCAGCCGCGCGTGGTTTGAATTGTTCTTTAGTAGCACTAGGACCAATTACACCAAAGCCGACGGGCTTGTTGAACGTTAATGATAAGTCCATGATCTTCATGGTCATTATTTTTACCACCACCTCATCGTGCTTCGTTTCCCCTTTCGCTACCGCGCCTAAAATAACCAGCCCATCAATATTTTCTTGCTTTAACAAGTGTTTCGCTATTACCGGCATATCCAAAGTACCCACAGTTTTGGTCACGCTCACAATTTCTGCCCCTAATTTCTGTGCTTCTGCTTGAGCAGAATTAACCATTTCAGAAATAGTTTCTGGGTTTATTTTGGTGGTGAGAATGGATAGTTTGTACATAAAATTCAGACCCTTCCCCCTTACCCCCTTCCCTGCAAGGCAGGGGGAATTAACATTTTTCCCTCCCTCTTCGCAGGAGGGAGGGCTAGGGAGGGAGGTCTGCTCTAATTTATCACAATTTTCTTATTGACACAACTTTATTTTCTAATAAAATGGTACCACGAATTTTATCAGCGGCTCAATTTTTTTTGTTTTTCACTGAACAGGCAGTGAAAACAGAAAACCAAAGAGCCGGAGCCGCTGAACGCAAGGAGTTTATATGTTTTTAGATCTAGGCCCATCGCAGAAACAGTTGAAAACATTAAAACTGTCTCCTGAGAAAATTTTGGCAAACGCTGAACAATTTGCTCAGGAAAAACGCTCCTACGCAGATGGGGTTCAGACTCCTCGAGCGATTGCGGAAGCAGTCGCTGCAGAGGAAGCTCTGCTCAGTCTGCGGGCTGACCTCCAAAGGAGGGCAGCATGACGAATGGAGGAGGCGGCGCCACTGGGCCACCGAGGGGACGAGTAGATCATCAGATCTCGTCCCCTTATTTTTATTATTGACAAATTTTTATATATTCATACAATGGTGCAGCTTTTTTATTGTTCAAACCCATAAGTGGAGGCGCCCATGGCAACACGGATTCATGTTGATGCTGAACGGGACGCGGAAGGTACCAAGGTTGTCTATGTCCCTTGGTACCTAGTAAACCAGTCTACCCCCTTCATTATCGAGAAGAAAAAGGGGTACTGGGCACCGGCGATTGCAGCCGGTATCACGGCAGGGATCAGCGCCCTGCTCATCGTCGCCCTGATCTTCTGGATCTGAGGCGGCTGGAGGAACAGAGGGACAGATTTCTTTCATGAAATTCTGGCCCTCTTGTTCGTTTTTGGGAAAATACCTGAATCACAGATGCCACAGATCCGAATGCTGATGGCACTGATAATACAAATGTAATTAAATTAATTGAATTTATCTGTGTCATCAGAAACTTATCAGCGTAATCTGTGTTTCAATCATTTATATATAATGCTATTATTTAGCTATGTCCAAAACTTTACGCGGAAAAACTGGATTTATAGAGTATTATACTACTATTTTGCAGCAATATTTTCCTGAGCAAAATTTTGCAGCGCTGCAAGCGGCGTTGGAATATCAATCTACGCCGATTACCCACCATAACCCAAATAATCCCGCTCAAGTGTATCACTTGAACGCCGCTTCCCTATTGCCGGTGCAAGCTCTAAACCCTCAACATGGGGATATAGTATTAGATGCCTGCGCGGCGCCAGGTGGTAAGGCCTTGTATATTGCTGAAGCTATTGGCAAAACTGGAAAATTAATTGCGAATGACATTTCACCGGCGCGCCGATTTCGCATGAAGCAGTTATTTTTGGATTGGGATTATGCCGTAGAGACACGCCATGGCGTGTCTCTACTAGGCAAACCGGCCGAAACACTCTTTAAAATTTATCCTAATTATTTTGATAAAATATTAGTAGATGCGCCCTGCAGCTCCGAAAAACACGTTTGGAATAGCCCAAAACATTTAGCGCAATGGTCTTACTCACGTATAAAACAGCTGAAGCAACGCCAAATTGCTCTGTTAAGCGGCTTGTTTTTAGCCTTAAAACCAGGTGGTACTATGGTTTATTCTACCTGTGCTATCACACCGGAAGAAAACGAACAAGTGGTAGAAAAATTATTAAAAAAACGAGGTGATGTATTACAGCTTATTGAGCAAATTCGCGTATGGCCACAACCCGATAAAAATTTAGATCCCATGTTCGTAGCAAAGTTTATTCACAAACTACCTCTATCCCCAACCCTTTCCCCCGCGGCCGCGGGGGAAAGGGAGTAATACAATTAGATTCTTCCCCCTCTCCTATTAGGAGAGGGGGTTAGGGGGAGAGGTAGGCATTAGGAGAGGGGGTTAGGGAGTGAGGTAGTCTTGCCTCGTAACATAATACATGTTAATATATGTCCATGAAAATCAACAAAGAATTATTAAAAGGTTCTTCAGAGTTATTAGTACTTTCGGTACTAAAAGAAGAACCGTTATATGGCTATGAAATAGCTAAACGCATTAAAACTACCAGTGAGCAGTTATTTGCCATGGGCGAAGGTACACTGTACCCGATTTTGCATAAATTAGAAGCTGATTATAAATTAGAATCATTCTGGGAAGAAATTGGCGGGCGCAAACGTAAATATTATTCTATTACTAAAAGCGGCTTAGCCGAATTAAAAGACCGCGCTACAGAATGGAAAACATTTTCGGCCGCTATTAACGCTATTGTATTAGCTTAAAATGAAACGCCTAACTTACCAAAACCACCTTATTCAGGAGGAGCTGAACAGTCACGTGTTAGATTTGGTCGATGATTTAGTTACACAAGGTTTAACACCAACCGCTGCGCAACAACAAGCTTTGCAACAATTTGGTGATATTAACACCATCAGTCAGGCGGTTATTAAAATACACCACCCTCGTTTTAACTGGTACTGGTCACCGCAGACTATTTTATTATTACTATTTATCTTAAGCGGCGGTGTAATATTTACTAGCACACTATTTATTACTACCCCATTAATACACGATGTACTATTAATCGTAAAATTATGGTGGTATTATTTAGCTATTATTATTGCTGGGCAGTTACTCAATTACAGATTAATTCAATATTTTAGTTTACGTCGTATTACTAGTTTCATTACCTTAATACTAACTAATTTAGTAGCTAGTGCCAGCTTAACTATTGTACTAGATATTGATGACTTTGAAACAAATTTAGACGCCCTTATTTTAGCTATTGTACTTACCGGTTTAATAGGTTATTTTTGGAAACATATTTCTATGCGTTGGCGCGCTGTAACACTCTATATTTTTAGCATTATTAGCACGCTTTCTATATTATTAAATAAACCATTATGGCAAGGGCTATATCAAGCCAGATGTTTTTATATCACTCCCGATAATATACCTTTAACCGGCACGTTAACTAGTTGCACACAAGTTACTTGGTTTAGTCCATTAATGTTATTAATATTATTGTGTTTAGTAGGCGGCTGGTTATTGGTGATTTACAAATTAAAAAATTATTGGTTAAATCGCGGCACTAAAATTTGGCAACGTAGTTTTGTAGCTATGTTTTTTTTAGGCACAATAATCATACCAATAAAAATACATGATATTAATAATCAAGCTGAATTAGATATTATTCCCTGGAAATATCGCATCGATAAAGTATACTTAAATATTCTTGGTCGCTTACCAGAAAATAAAGATGTTGATTTTTACGCCACAACCAGATCGTTCGAACACATGTCTAAAGTACAGGATACTTTATATAAATCTAACGAGCGGCGTTTGAAAATTAATCAACTTTATCAACAATTTTTACAGCGCAACGCTACCAAAGCTGAAATAGATAATTACGTTAATAATAAAAAAACCATCCCGGTTATTATTAACGAACTGACGCAATAAAAAAAGACCGGTTATTATACCGGCCTTTTTCTATTTCAGATTGATTTTTTTTACTTGTTGTATTCTGGTAACGCTGAGGCGGATTGCACGCTAGTTACTAATGAATTATGAGTATCAATCACATCATTATAAAGCTCTACCACTTCTTCATCTAGCGCCACTAGATCAGCAATACTATTACCTTTGGCATCACGAATTAAATTCTCAAATTTAATGTTAAACTTATCCACGGCAGACATGTAACTAGTATAACTACTGCCAGCAATGGTAACGTCTTTGGCATTAACTGCCTCCCCTTTAGTTTTATAAGTTGTATAAGTATCTGCTAAAGTTTTATAATCAGTTTCTAATGGAGCAATGTCAGCCGTTTTGGTATCGACATTGTAAGCCTCTACCCAAACCCCATAATCTTCATATACTTTTTCCGCAGCATTAGTAATTTTATCTTGGGCTAATGTAATTACTTCCAGCGGATCGGTAGTGCTTTCATCAATGCCTAAATCTACTTTATCTTGATATTGCTCAATTAAATCAAATAATTCTGTTTGCATAACAAATACTTTGTCTATCGATCCAGACAAAGCCCCACTTAATTCATCTTTTTTGGCTTCAGCATCATCTTTATATCTACCACGCAGATAATAATCTGCTAAAGCATTATTAGCATCTAGCATGGTTTTATATTCAGAAAAATAAGGCGTTAACTTGGCTTCAATTTTAGCTTGGGCTTCAGCGTTTTCCATAACTGGTTTATCATCTACCATGTCCTTTTTGGCCATGTCATAAAACGTTGAATTTACATTAATCATGGTTATAGCACGAGTATCGGCCGTAGTGGCTTCGGTAAATCGACCGTAACTATCTTGCACTCGACCAGTCTCATCAGACATATTATTCAAGCCTTGGATAGCTTTATTATAATATTCCGTTTCCGTCATTTTACTAGCTGTTACATCGGCGGTTGTCTCGGCCGCTTTATTAAATAAATTCGTTAAACTGCTGCAGCCAGCGCCTACGAACATAGTTACTACTAATAAGCTACTGCTTACTAGCAATAATTTTGCATTGTTTTTGCTCATAAAAAATAATAACTACTGCTTAAATTAACTAATTAATACTAGGATTATAGTGTAGGTATTGACAAAATGTCAAATCCATGCTAAGAATACTACATATTTAATGTATATATAAAAATATGGCAAATCCTGAATTATTAAACCGTCGTGAACAAATAAAAGGTCTAGAAACATTAAAACCTGTTGATGTTTCTCGTTTAGCGGATTTGCGTATTGCTACTGAAGTTGCAAGAAAAGCTGCTGAACAAGCTGATAAACTAGAACAAACTCCGGAATAAAATATACTTCGTATCCTTTTTATTAACCCACCGGCCTAAAGCCGGGGGTTAATTTATGTTAACCCCTGGGTTTATCCCAGTGGGTTAACAAGAGTACGTTAAAAAAGCTCTTGGCAACCAAGCGCTTTTTTGATATAATAGAAACATGGATGAATGGTTAAATGATTGGCTAACAGAAGACGATGTTAGCACACTAAGCGACGATCCGTTTGATGGCATTAACAAAGCCGATCAAGATTTGTTTTTTAAAATGCTGGATTTAATGCCAGAAGAGCATCGCGATGAAGCGATGGACTATTACATGAGTCGCCCTAGCAAATTAAAAGCTATTATCAAGAATATTAAAATCAAAAAAGAGCTAATTAAAAATAAAGATCAAGCTGGTCTGAATCAATTATTAGATCGAGAATACCAAATTATTGAACAAGCTAAACAGTTAACTAAATTTGCCGAAAACGATAATACTAATAATGAAGATCTGCTTAATCAAGCCGGCTATTGACGCTAATAATTAATTATGGTATCTTCGCTGATATGAAAAAAGACACTCACCCAAAATATTTCGCTGCCGCTAAAATCACTTGTTCATGCGGTAACACCTTCACTACTGGATCCACTCTAGAAGCCATTCAGATTGAAGTTTGTTCCAATTGTCATCCATTTTACACTGGCAAGCAAAAGTTTATTGATACGGCGCGACGCGTTGAAAAATTTCAAGAACGCACTAATAAAACTGAAGCGGCTAAAGCCAAACGTGGTACCACCCCATCTAAAAAAGCGAAGCGTAAAGTAAAGGATTCCAAAAAAAGTGCCAAAGCGGCTTTAAAACAAGCTACTGAACAATAACTTTTTTAATATAAAGGCAGGTTAATTACCTGCTTTTAATTTATGGACAAAATCAATCAAAAAATAACTGTTTTACAAGAGCGTTATAAAGCTTTGGAAAAACAGCTGCAAGATCCGGCGCTAACTAAGCAACCGCAACAATTAAAAAAAACTGCCGTAGAGTATGATGAATTAAAAGCTAAATTAGTGGTATTTGATTGTTATACAAAAAATACTAAAACGTTAGCAGACACTGAACAATTAATTAATGATAATGCTATCGATGCTGAATTACTCCAATTAGCCAAAGATGAACAACAACGCTTAACTATCGAACGACAAAATCTAGAGCAGCAAATAAAAGTATTGCTTTTGCCACCCGATCCACTAGATAACAAAGATATTATTGTTGAAATTCGAGCTGGCGCCGGTGGTGATGAATCGGCTTTGTTTGCCGCTGAACTATTTCGGATGTATTCACATTATGCCGATTTACAAGGTTGGAAAACTAATCTAATTAGTAGTAATCGCACCGGTATCGGTGGTTTTAAAGAGGTTATTTTTGAAATTAATGGCCAGCACGTTTATTCACAATTAAAATATGAGTCTGGTGTTCACCGCGTCCAACGGGTACCGGCCACGGAAAAATCTGGCCGTGTGCACACTTCTACGGTAACAGTGGCCGTATTACCAGAAGCCGAAGAGGTAGATATGAAAATTAACCCCAACGATATTCGGATTGATGTGTTTCGCTCCGGTGGACACGGCGGCCAAAGCGTAAATACTACCGATTCAGCCGTCCGTATTACTTACTTACCTACCGGCTTAATTGTTACTTGCCAAGATGAAAAATCACAACATAAAAATAAAGCTAAAGCCTTCAAGGTGCTCCAGTCTCGCTTATTAGCGCTTAAAATTGAAGCGGAACAAAAAAAATCCAGCGCCGCTCGTCAATCACAAATTGGTACTGGCGATCGTTCTGAAAAAATTCGCACCTATAATTTTCCACAAGATCGTATTACCGATCACCGGATTAAACAAAACTGGAGTAATCTGCCTAATATTTTAGCAGGCAATATAAATCCCGTAATTAATGCCTTAACTATAGCCGACCAACAAGCTCGTTTAGAAAAATTATGAGGTTACCGCTACATGAAATTGATTTATTATTAGCTCATGTTTTAAATAAACCACGTGAATTCATCTATAGTTACCCTAATCATTCATTAACTAAAGCTCAAACTAAACGCTTAAATGCTTTAATTAAAAAAAGACAACACGGCATACCACTCGCCTACCTAACTGGTCATAAAGAATTTTATGGTTTGGATTTTTTTGTTACTCCGGCCGTATTAATTCCCCGGCCAGATACTGAATTACTCATTGATACCATTTTACAACTAGCGTCAAAACAACCCAGCACATTAATTGATATAGGTACCGGTTCTGGTAATATTGCTGTAACGTTAAAAAAACACTTACCACATTATAAAATTAGCGCTAGCGATATTTCGTTAACAGCCCTTAAAGTGGCTAAAAAAAACGCTAAATTAAACAACACTAACATTACATTTTATAAAAGCAATTTATTAAATAATATTCCAAAAGCTGTGTTAACTGATTGCGTTATTTTGGTAGCCAATCTACCTTATCTTACCAAAACCGAAGCCAAAAAACGTTCATTAATGTTTGAACCACAGCTAGCCCTTACTCCACCACAACAACCTACCAGTTTAATACACGAATTAATCCAACAAACTACTGTGTTACTAAAATCAAACACATTAATATTATTAGAAATTGGTTACCGACAAAGCCAAATGATTAGTCGCTTAGTTAAGCGTTATTATCCCCAGACACAGGTAAAAATTCGCAAAGATTTGGGAAAATTTGACAGAATAATTTATTTTTACACTTAAACTATTGCGCTTTTTTTACAGAATCAGTATACTATAAACCATGGCCAAACCTGTTTTCTCAGAATTATTTATTGATCACAATAATAACGAAGCAGAACCGCACGTCATTCATGTGTATACGTCTGAGCCAACTCCATTGGAGGAAAAAAATTTAGGTAAAATTTTTGCTATATTTGATTTTGATAAACCAGAACGTTTTACTACAGAATTAGTGGATATTTTAGATAACGCTTTCACTAAAGCTTATTATCATTCAGCTGATTTTGATAGCGAAGTAGCTTTTGAACGCACTTTACAACGCGTAAATAAAGCCGTGCAGGATGCTATTACTAGTTATGGTGAAGATTGGGTTTATCACGTTAATGCTGTGTTAGGAGTAATGCATAATAATGTCGTGCACTTTACTTATGTAGGCACGATGGAAGCGTTTTTAATTGTTGCCAACAATATTACTCCTATTATTCAACATACCCAAGAAGAAATTAAACCGCTTAAATTATTTAATAATATTCTGAGTGGGCAAAATCCAGAAACCGGCGCTTTATTTTTCTGTACTACTAATTTATTAGATTATTTATCACAGGAAAAAATTCGGCGTACAGTGAGTGAACAATTGCCAGCAGAAGCAATTCAAAATTTTGAAAATATCTTAACCGAACAGACTACTCTATCCAGTATTGCCGGCCTAATTATAAAAATATTACCAGATTCTATACTAGCCAGCCAGCGGCTTAATCAGCCTGCTACTACTAATGTTAATGCGCTAGATGAGGCTCTTGATCATGAATTATTTCCCGATGACACACCGCGTGATTCAATGTCTAAACTAGTCCACCGTGAACGTACTACCAATGATTTACTTACCCCTGCTATTTGGCCTACTATAAAACAACGTTTATTAAAATCTCTTAGTCTAACTCCTACTAATACTACCGAATCATCTACCCATACAGTTACTGGCAATAATTATTGGGCTAGTCTAAAACCATGGCTAAAAAAGAGCTTGCAAATTGCTTTAACTATTTTAAATAGTATAAAAAAGTTACTCATTAATATTGTTTTAATTATTTACGACGGTATAGCTCGTTTATTTAAAAAGCAATCCCCTACCCTAATGCGCTCCAGTGGACGATGGCAACGTTTATCACCGGCTCGTAGAATTTTAGCAGTTGTATTTGTTGGTGTAGTACTAATATTTGTGGTTAGTTTAGTTTGGAAAAATAATTCCGTCCAACAACAAACCCAAACTGATACTTATGAAAAAACTTTAAATGAAGTGGAAAATGAAGTTGGCCAAGCTGAATCTAAACATATTATCGCCGATGACACTGCCGCCCGTGACGCTTTAACTAAGGCTATTACCGCTATTAATAATATTCCAGCTGACGCCACTATTAATAATGAGCGCAAACAAAATTTACAAACTAGAATTAACGCTTTAAATAATACTCTAAATAAAGTAAATCCCGTAACTGTTAGCTTAGTTGGTGATTTTGCTCAGATAAATAACGCCGGGCAAATTACCGCCTTAACTAAAATTGGTGAATTTATTTACGGTTTCGATACCAGTAAACAAGCTGTGGCCAGAATTAATTCGGCTGATGGCACCAGCAGCATAGTGATTAACCCTAGTACAGACTCTAACACTATTAATGCTTTAATAAATGATTCCGCTGCTACTACTATACTGGCTTTATCTAACAAGAAATTCGCTCAATTTAATCCGGTAGTAGAGAAAATTACTAGTGTCACTACTGGTAAATTACCAGATAATACTAATGTGGCAGATATTGCTCTGTTTGGTACTCGTTTGTATGTGTTAGATACTGTTAATAATCAAATTTATCGTTTGCAAAAAACCGGTGACGCTTATGGTGATAAAACTGATTGGTTAAAAGATCCGGCTGATTTTAGCCAAGTTCAAGCTTTAGCAATTGATGCTTCCATTTATGTATTAACTAAATCAGGTGAAATTAAAAAATATAATGAAGGTAAAGCTGTTGAATTTAAAACAGATAATTTTACTCCCGGTTTAGCCGGAGCTACTAAGTTAGTAAAAACCAATCCAGCTGGTAACTTCTATTTGTTAAATCCTTCCACTAAATTGATTACGATTTTAGATAACAACGGTAAATTAGTGCAACAGTTAACCGCGCCAGAATTTGAACAACTCACCGATTGGTTTGTAGATGAAGCTCAACAACAAATTTACGTATTAGCCGGTACCAAGCTATACAAATTAGCTATCCCGGAAGTACCAAGCGCGTAGACCTCATCACCCCCTAACCCCCTCTTCCCCTACTATTCTACCTTCCTCCCCCTACCCCCTCCCTCCTATAAAGAGGGATGGGAAAATTTCTCCTCCTCCCTTTAGAGGGGAGGAGGCTGGGAGATGGGGTAGGTATTTGGAGAAGGGGGTTAGGGGGATGAGGTCTAAATCCGATACAAGTACAGTGCGATATCATTACTGCTTGGTTTATTGCATTCTAATAAATGTAAACCAACTATAGGAAACACATAGGATAATACTAGCGTGCCTGGTTTTAAATCTTGTTTTAATTTTTTAATTAAACGCTGTTGTAACGGTTTTGGTGTGCCATACACATACACCGCTTGGGCTGAGGACAAATTAACCTTAAATAAATCTTTAAGATAAAAATTACACTGCCGGTAGCGTGAATAAAATAAAAATTTTTTTACTTGGCAATACACATATAGTGGCCAAGCTAACTCAATACCAATATATTTAATACCGGACTGGCTAAGAAAAAACCCTACTCGCCCATTACCACAACCCAACTCATACACTACCGTGTTTGGCTTTAATTGTAATAATAAAGCAATGCGCTTTAAATCTTTACGATACGTGGGCACCCAGGGCGCCAATGAAACACCTGCCCAAACCATTGCAGCTAAGACACTAAGCCCAATTAACCAAATTAACCACAACATTTGCTAATTAATATATTACAACGGTTTAGCCTTAATTACGCTAACTGCACCATTAGCCTGTAATTCTACTACATCGCGCCGGGCTAACTGCTCGCTTAATAATAATTTGGCAATAGCATCTTCTACAGTATCTTGAATATAGCGTCGTAATGGCCGAGCGCCAAACACCGGATCGTAACCATGTTTTACTAAATCCACCACGGCAGCCGTTGTCCAACGCAAACTAATACCGCGTTCACTTAACTGTTTGGCTAATTTATTTAACAATAATTCGGCAATGGATTGTAATTCATCTGGAGCTAACGGTGTAAATACAGCCACATGATCGAACCGATTTAAAAATTCTGGCCGAAAGAATTTATTTAATAAATCAGAACGCATAATATCTTCTTTAATTTGCAAACTAGTGCGCTGTTGTTGATATTGCTGCTGAATAAAGCTTGTGCCGGCGTTCGAAGTGGCAATAATCATAGTATTGCTAAAATTTATTGTTCTGCCAGTGCCATCGCTTAAGCGACCGTCATCTAAGACCTGTAAAAACACATTTAAAATGTCACCGTGAGCTTTTTCTAATTCGTCTAATAATACTATAGAAAATGGGGTTCGACGGACTGCTTCAGTAAGCTGGCCCGTACTGCCGGTGCCGCCAATTAATTTACTAATACTGTCTGGCGTTTGATATTCACTCATGTCTAAGCGAATCATGTTATGCTCGTTACCAAAATAAACCGCGGCAATGGCTTTAGCCGTTTCAGTTTTACCTACGCCAGTTGGCCCTAAGAATAATAATGAGGCAATCGGCCGGCTAGTATCGCGAATATCTTGGCGGGCTCGGCGTAAGGCTCTACCAATCGCTGAAATAGCCTCTACCTGACCAATCACTCGTTTATGTAATTCCGCTTCCAATGACAATAATTTTTTAGCTTCATCATGAGTAACGGCTGTAAGGGCTACATTAGTTTTTTCGGACATCACTACCTCTACTATTCGTCTAGTAACTTGCTTAGCTGTATCTAAATGTTCTTTAGCATACACCGCCGCCTCTTCCATAATATCTAGCGCCTTAGCCGGTAAATGCCGATCTTGAATAAATCGTTCACTTAACAACACGCAAGCCTCAATAGCATTATACGTAAAAAATACTTGGTACCGGCTTTCAATATATAAACTACGCGCTTCTAACACACGGATAGCGGCCTCAGTGGCTAATTCTGGTATACGGACTATCTGAAACCGGCGTAAAAACGTTTCTTGGTTCTCAATATATTTTTGAAATTCTGGTGTAGTGGTAGTACCAATTACTTTAATATAACCTTGCGAAATATAATTCATTAATATTTTGCCTAAATCAATACTAGAGCCTGTAGAACCGGCTCCCAATAATGTGTGAATATCTTCAATAGCCCAGATAATATTACCAGCTTGAATGATATCTCTAATAATTAATTGCATGCGCTCTTCTAAAGCACCAATATTGCCAGCGCCAGCAATAACTGCGCCAGGCTCGGTAACTACCAAACGCTTATCTTGTAATGACGCTGGCACATTTTCAGCTGTCATTAAATTGGCAATGCCTTGCAATAAACTACTTTTTCCTGAACCAGACTCACCAACTAATAGCACACTACCATAACCCTCTTGCAGCACACGAAAGGCTGCCTCAATTTCCTTATTACGCCCTACTACTGGCGTAAACGCATTGTGTTTAGCCATCAGCGTAAAATCTTGTGACACGGCATCTAAATGTCGGGTTGGACGTGCTGTCATAGCCCGATTCATTACTGTGTTAGGCTTACCACTGGCTAAGTGCCGGCGCAATTGTTCGTGTTGTAACATATCCTGCTTTAAATTGCTCCAATGCACCAAATTACGCACATAATTTAAATCCACTTTTTGTTCAAAAAAAGCTTCCTGTAAAGTTTTATCAGCCTGTAAACAACCCATGAGTAATTCTACCACTCCTACCGCCAGCCGATTTTGTGCCCGGGCTTCGGCATAAGCATAAAACAACACTTCATAAAAACTCACTGCTGCCGTTAACTGTTTGGCTTTATCTATTTCATTTTTACAGTGCTGCAAAACATGATTAAATATTTCTTGCAAACGAGTATGATTAATTTCTAAGCGATAAAACAGCTCTTTAATTTGTGGTAACTCCTCTAAACTTAATAACAAGTGAATCGGCTGTACCGCATGATGTTTTTGCCGTTTAGCAACCATAAACGCATTATCAACACTTAATAAAGCCGTTAAATTAAAATGCTGAGCAACATTTACTTTTAAGTGTTTTGGCACTGTACGCCAATAGGCCCAATCAGCCACATCACCATTAATAGCATAGTGCCGTAATTTATTATCTACTTTAATAGGTTTAGCCAAATGATCATTTTGTTCAATTCGATAATACAACAACAAATCAGTTAACAGTGACAGCCAAAAAATAAGTAAATTAGTAGATTTATGTATAAAAATATATAACCAATCATCCATTAAAGAAACTAGCTGTAACTCAATAATAAGAGAAATAATACCGCCTACTCCAAAAAGTATTAAAGTAAAATTAATGGTTTTATCCACGTAGCGTTTTAATTTACGCTCCCACACCGCCGTGGTATTAAGTGGTTCTAACCAATAGATTAAATCGTTCTGTACAAAACCAATGGTACTAAATTCTGCTTTACATACTGAACACAAAACTTGTTCACCATTAAGTTTTAATACATAACCAAACCCTTGGCACTGCTGACATTTTAAAAAAGATATATTTAGCTCCATAACTGATAAAAGATATTATAAAAAACAAATCCTGGTAAAGCCAGCCAAAATATTAAGCGTAACAATAAAAACAAAATATTAATTAAAGCATACGTACTTAACAATAAAAAATGTACCACTCGAACCGGAAAACTAATAGCCCGACTCCAAATATCATACAAACCATACATGGGAGTGAATAAAAAGCGGGCTAATATTTTTAAATTTAAATGGCGCACCAAATCTTTGGTTTGAGCAACAATATGACGTGTAATATTAAATAATCCAGTAGTATACCACCAGATGGGAAAATAAATAATCCGACCAATAATATCTTTACCTAGTAATTTAAACACGTCCCAAATTGGATGCATGGAATATATTATAACACATTATACTTATTAATGATATGATGATACTTCAACAACTGTATCCAGTAGAAACCAATCTAATTAACCAAATGCCCACAATGCTCATTAAAATGGTAATAGCTACCAACACAATCACATGCTTGCGATGATGTTCATATAAATTATAAGCTTCTAACATTAGGCCAAAACACAGGATCATAATACCAAAATAACCTAATTTAGCTAAGCTATAAAGTAATTCCGCCACACATACTTTGGTAAAAACCGGAAACAACAACATGCCTATTACTAAACTGGTCACGGTAACTCCTAAAAATGTAATCACTACCGGTAAAATTGGATCAATTTTATATTTTGGTAACCATTTATTTGCGTTGTTCATAATCCCAATAATAGCAAATTAAATTAAGCTTGTATATATAATACCACTGGTACCGGTGCAGAATCCTCTAGATAAGTTAATGCCTCTATATTAATAGCTAATCCAGTGGAAGTGCCGCCATCTAAATTTAAAGCTGTTTGCAAAGCCAAACCAGTTTGATTTTTTAATAAATCGGCTAGTTGGTTAAGTGATAACATGCCATATTCTGTAGTAATAAAATATACTTGATTTTGGTTATCTAGAGCAATTACAGTACGTTGTGCAATATTATCAGAACCTTTCGCAAAGGCTATTTGATTATTATTTAATAATAATGGATAAGCCTGTACACCCCAAATGGCTTGCGTTAATACTTCGGTTTGCGTAGAAATAATTTGCCACTGTTTATTATTAGTAGTGTAAGCAAAGCCAGTATTACCAGTAAGAGCTGGCCCATAATTTTTTTTATCTATAACATGGCGGGTGGTAGGATCGTTATTTTCATCAAAATAACCAGCATTAATTACTGCTACCGCGTTAAGTTCTAACTGCCATTGTTTAATCGTTTTAGGGTGTTCACTATCTATCGCTAAACGAACCGGATGAACCGTAGAAGAAAACTTTAAAATATTAAATAATTCATTACTGTTATCAATATTTTTTAGCGTCAGCTGTTTAAACTGCATATCAGGAGTTAGCGTTACCCAATTTGGATAACGAATAGCTTTATCAACCACAGGTGCATTGCCATTCGTTAAACCAGATAAATCCACAGTATAATTCCATGGTACACAACCAGCGCCTAACAATAACACTACGCTAACTACTATACTACTAATTACTTTGTATGCTTTGTAATTCATAAATGAGAGCTTTTCATTATTATAGCACGAATATCTCTCATTAACTGCACATAAAAATACACATTATGAACTGTAGCCAAACGCTGCGCCAACGCTTCATTTACTGAAAATAAGTGGCGCAAATAAGCCCGTGAATAACCACTGGTGCAAGTAGAACACTGACAATATGAATCGAGTGGCTGTAAATCGGTAGCATATACTGATCCGGTAAGATTTATTTTTTGATAATTAACCATAGATAAATCGGGTGCAACTACCTCTCCCCCTTCCCCTCTCCTCAAAGGAGAGGGGTGTATGTATACTTGTCCATGGCGCGCATTGCGCGTAGGCAACACGCAATCAAACATGTCTACTCCAAGTTTTACGGCTTCTAAAATTTGCTCGGGCTGCCCTACCCCCATTAAATAACGTGGTTTATCCGCTGGTAACTCTGGCACAGCTGCCTCAATCATGGTGTACATTTCCTGAGGTGTTTCCCCTACTGCCAAGCCACCAATAGCGTACCCATTAAACCCAATGTTCACTAATTCTTGCGCACTCTGTTTGCGTAAATCCGGAAAAGTGCCGCCTTGGACAATGCCAAATACCTCTCCCTCTTTCCCTCCCCTATTAGGGGAGGGATGTCCGGAGGACAGGGAGAGGTAGTATTTACACCGTTTTGCCCACGCTGTAGTTAACTTAACTGAATATTCGGTTTCTTTCCGCGTGGCTGGATAACCAGAAAAATAATCAAAGCACATTTGTATATCCGAACCAATTGCCGCTTGAATTTCCATGGACAATTCTGGCGTAAATTTTAACTCCCGACCATCAATGTGCGAATTAAAAATAACATAATCGGGAGTAATTTTGCGTAAAGCCGCTAAACTAAATACCTGAAAACCACCTGAATCGGTTAAAATAGGTTTTTGCCAATTCATTAAACCATGTAAACCGCCACATTTTTTTAGCACCTCTAAACCGGGCCGCAAATATAAATGATAGGTGTTGGCTAACAGGATTTGATTTTGAATGGTAGCAAAATCGCTATTGGCTAAATGCTTCACAGCACCACGGGTAGCGATGGGCATAAAAAACGGCGTTTGCAAAATACCATGATTAGTAGCTAAACTAGCAGCTCGAGCGCCCTGATACGTGGCAGATACTTTGAAACTCATAATAACAATTACGGTATTACCGTACCATCACCAGACGCCGCCGGATCTTTTTTAATATTAGTAGTAATGCGGCTGGCGGTGGCCTGAATCGTTTCACCGCTTTTAGCGTCTTCAGCCGTTAACACCGCGTCATTAGTAAGTACCATTAATTTATTCACATCGCTACTAGTAGGCGTAACCGATACAAAGAAATTAGCGCTATAAGTTTTATCCGCTTTAAGATTACCAATAGTTAATGTAACCGTACGTTGTTTGTTATCATACACTATAGCTGCATCCTCACTGCTAACATATGTAACATTATCTGGCAAAATAGTTTGTACTGTTACTTTGTTCATATCACCACCAACGGTAGCCGTTTGCCAGCGAACCGCATAAGTAGTAGTTTGACTCACTTGTGGTGGAATTGGTCCGGAACCAATTTTTTCTAAATTATCGTTGTAATACCGGCCTTGCGCATCAAGCGAAATATTCCCTTGTAATTTAGTAGTAACTGAACTAGTTTGATCAAACTGCACCGTTAAATCGTTCACGCTAGCTTGTTTTACACTCAGATTAGCTGTAATAGCATTAATATCACCAGCTATTGTTTCCGGCACAATTTCTGTGTGTTTCAAAGTAATGGTTTTAGCTGGTTCTAGTTTTGGAATTGGGTCTAAGGCAATTTCTTTAGAAGCAAACACCGCTTCAGTAAAGCCTAATATTAAAGCTAAATTATTAATGGTCACTTCGGAAGTATTTTTTATTTCAATATTATATTCTAATTTATTACCTGCCTTAACTGTAGCTGGTGCTGTTAATTGCAAGCTCAATTCTGGATTAATAACTTTTAAATTATGGTTAGCTTCAGCTTGCACATTAAAAAAACCATCTGATTGCACCAAACCTAATTGTGCTATTAATTTTTGTGTAGAATTACCTGCCCCGGTAATATGGCCGGTTACTTTTATTACTTGCTTTTCACCTGGTTTTATTTCAGTAAAATTCCAAGCATTATTATTAGCTACTGCCTCTGGCTCGAATTGTTCTGGTTTAAAACCATCAGGATACTGTAATAGTGCTCGAGCATTTACTAACGGTAAATCAGAATTATTGGTAAAGGTAACTTTATATGTAAATTTTTCACCAGTATGCGCTTGTTCATTCGCTTTAATATTTAATTCAATAATAGAATCGGTTAAAGTAATAGTTTGCTGAGCCGAAACATCAAACGCAGAACTAAAATTAATTGGCCAATAAGTAAAAAGGGCGTTAAATTCTTTAACATCATCCTTTTGCCCAACAATTTGGCCAGTAACCATTATTGTACCTTCCGCACCAGCCGCTAAGGAATTAATTTCCCACTCCGTTTTTTTTTCGTTTACAGCCGCTGGATCGCTTTGGATAACATAAAAACCTTGTGGGGCTATTAATTCTAAGCGCGCTCGATCGATAGTAACCGCACTATGATTAGCGTAATGTAGCTGCAGCGTTACTTCACTACCAGACCCAGCCGTGGCTACAGTATTAATAGCCAACGTTACCTCGCCTTCATTAACACTTAAGCGGTGCGAACCAAATACAATATATCCTAACATTAAAGCAATGATGGATAATAAACTAATCACCACTACTAAAATAATTAACAAATTTTTACGTTTACCACGCCGTTCTAAGGTAGTCATATCTACGCCATCATCTGCGTCAGTTTTATACAAATTTACTAGAGCTTCTTGTTCCATTTCAGTAGCCGTAGACATTTCGGCAGCTGTTTTAGTAAGGCGTCTTTTTTTAGAATGTCGTTTACTCATAAGTATGCTACTAGTATACTAAAAATTCGGCACTATGTATATGCCTAATACCATGCTGCTCTAACCAGTATTGTAAGATGTGTACAATACTTTGCCATTGCTGATTATTTAAGCGTAAACGCTGTGCTTCAATAAATTCAGCCTGTTCTAACCAGGTAATGATTTTTTTTAATTCCTGGTTATTGGTTACCACATTAGCTTGGTAACCTAAAATATTAATTAATTTGATAAAAAAACTATAAAGCACTAAACGCTGCACCGGCTGTTCATTTAGCCACACCAAAACACTATATAATAACTGATATAAATAATGATCTGCCTGATCCTCATTGGTAATTAAACGACGCAGCAGTTCAATGCAAAATTCAGTTCCAGCAATACGTTGTTTATCCATATTAATATTACCAAATCGCTGCACTACTTCTGCTCCACCAAGGCGCGCAATATTTTTGCCACGAATAATAAACACGTCTATTTCTGCGTAAGGTTCCAAGACGCCAGCCAATTTTGATTGTATTTTTCTGGCGCTTTGCGCTAGTACCGTTAATTTTCCAAACCGTTCTGTATACAGCGTATACAAACGATCCGCCTCACGCCAGGGTGTAGCGTATAATACAATAGCTTTAGTGTTATACGTTTCGGTCATGCCTACCTCATCACCCTACCCTCTTCTCCTACTAAGGAGAAGAGGGTTATTTTTTAATTATAATTAGAATCTTCTCTCCATTCACCTTTAACTCTTCATTACCCTCACCTTCAATAATATCTTTCATTAGAGTACTATTTTTTAATATCACACTCTGAGACTGTATGATGTTTTGTATAAAAGTACTAGTAGTAGAATATTCTAACACCGCAAAATCGTTAATGGTTAAACCTTGTTTTTTACGTAGCGCATTAATTAAGCGCACTAATTCACGTACAGCTCCGGCTTGCTTTAACTCATCGGTTAACACTGTATCCAATTCTAATTTAGTGCCGGATTTTACTTGTTTTACATTTACCTCTTCTAATAGCACTTTTTTTAAATCTTCAGATAAATGAATAGTTTCTAAAATTGTTACGCTAGCTAAAGGCTGGCGCACTTTTAGGCCGGCTTGTTCGCGTAACGCTAAAATTTGCTCCACTAAATTTCGTACGGTGACCATGTCTTTTAACAACTTTTCATCATGGTAATCATGGTTCGGTTCTGGCCAATACTCTAAATGTACAGAATCTAGCGCGCCGTTTAGTGCTTTATAAATATGTTCTGTAATAAATGGCGTAAATGGTGCTAATAATTTAGCCGTGGTTAATAACACCGTTCTTAACACAGCTAACGGTACTACATTAGCTTGTGTTTTAAATCGATCGCGACTGCGCCGAATATACCAAGTAGAAATTTCCTGTACCAATTTTTCTAATAATCGAGTGGCTGTTTGCAAATCATACTGATCCATCGCTTCAGTAACTTGTACAATAATAGTGTTCATGTAAGCCAACACCCATTTATCCATAATGTGAGCAGGTTTTGGTGTAGCTGGTATGGTTTTGCCTTGAGCGAATAACTGATAGAAACTAAAACTATTATATAACGTGAGTAATAGCTTCTTCATCACCATATCTACGCCCGCTTCGGAAAACCGTAAATCTTCGGCGCGCACCACCGGTGAGTTCATCAGGTAAAACCGCAAGGCATCGGCTCCGTATTTTTCTAATACCAACGACGGCTCGGGATAATTTTTTAAGCGCTTACTCATTTTTTTACCATCGGCCGCCAATACTAAGCCGTTCACGATTACATTTTTAAACGCCGGCTTATCAAATAACGCGGTACTTAACACCATTAACGTGTAAAACCAGCCGCGCGTTTGATCTAGCCCCTCGGCAATAAACTGAGCTGGAAAACCTTGTTCAAATTGAGCTTTGTGTTCAAACGGATAATGCCCTTGCGCATATGGCATGGAACCAGATTCAAACCAACAATCCAATACTGACAGCACTCGTTTATAAATTTTTCCAGATTTTTCTATAATGACATTATCAACAAATTGTTTATGCACGTCATCCAGCTCTACACCACTATATTTTTTTAATTCGGCTAAGCTACCTACACAAATAGTGCTGCCGTCTTCGGCTTGCCAAATGGGTAACGGCGCGCCCCAATAGCGATCGCGGGAAATTGCCCAATCCTTCGCCCCTTCTAACCACTTACCAAAGCGGCCATCTTTTATATGCTCCGGCAACCAGTGAATGGTTTGATTATTCTTTATCATCTGCTCTTTTAGCGCCGTAACTTTTACAAACCAAGAATTAGACGCGTAATTTAATAATGGCGTATCACAGCGCCAGCAGTGCGGATAGCTGTGTTTATATTCTTTAGTAGAAAACAAACCATCGTGGACTGGTTGTTTTAAATATTCAATAATCGCCAAATCAGTAGCTTTTGGATTGCCTTTTGGTTTTACTTCTTTACCAGCAAAATCAGTTACCTCTGCTACAAACTTACCGTCTCTGCCTACATGCTGAATAATCGGCAAATGTTCGCGCAAACACAATTGATAATCATCTTCACCATAACCGCCGGCAATATGCACAATACCTGTGCCTTCTTCTGTGCTAACAAAATTCGCTAAAAAAATAGTAAATAATTTTTTATCTTTATTTTTATAATATGGAAATAACGGTTGGTACTGCTGGCCAACCAATTCAGCGGCTGACACCGCTCCAATTACCTGATGTTCCAGGCCAGTAAATAAATCTGCCGCTCGCTCTTTGGCTACAATATAATAACGTTCCCCTACCGCTACTTTTAGATAATCTATTTTTGCGCCAATCGCCAAAGCCAAATTGCCTGGCAACGTCCAGGGCGTTGTAGTCCAAGCTAGAATATAAGTATCAGGCTGATCCACTAATTGAAATTGCACGGTAGCGGTAATATCCGTAACATCTTTATAACCCAAAGTTACTTCAAAGTTTGATAATGTAGTTTCGCAGCGCGGGCACAAGTGCATGGCTTTGTAGCCTTCGTAAATTAAACCTTTGTCGTACAGCTGTTTGAACACCCACCACACCGATTCAGTATAACTAGTATCCATAGTACGATAATCGTTGTCCATATCCACCCAACGCCCCAGCCGCTCGATAACCGCCCGCCACTCTTTGGCATACGTTAATACACTGGATTTACAAGCATTATTAAACTTGGCTACCCCAATAGTTTCAATGTCCTGTTTGGTTTTTAAATTCAAATCTTTTTCAATCAAATTTTCTATCGGCAACCCATGACAATCCCAACCCCAGCGCCGTTCTACACGGTAACCGCGCATGGTAGCATAACGCGGCACCACATCTTTAATGGTAGAAGCTACAATGTGCCCATAATGCGGTAAGCCCGTGGCAAATGGCGGCCCATCGTAAAATACAAACTGTTTATCCTCTGGTCGCTCTGAAACTGAACGCTCAAAAATCCGCTCTTTTTTCCAGCGCTCTACTAGGTCACGTTCTAAATTGGGAAAATTAATGTTAGCCATAATGAACACTAATGTACCAAATTATGGGGTTTTTGTAAAATAAAAACACCCCAACCAGATATTAATGACGCATTCATGCAGTCATCTGGTTGGGGGTGTGTTTGCCGTCACCGTTGCATTTTTGGCTCCTGACAACCTAAAATCTTTGGCCAAGGTTGATCTAAACGAATAGAGTTTTCTAACGGCACATGCTTGTTAAACTTTTTGAATTGACCCTCACAATCCGTAAAC
>JBAZWO010000003.1:0-145024 GCA_041660305.1 Patescibacteria group bacterium
CCGTAGGCCATACAGAGAAAGCGTACATTACGGACGGTTTCTCTGCAAGAATAATAACTTGTAAAACAATAATGATTACAAGGCTGTTTTGAGTAACTACTGGTTAGCTCACGCAGGTTCTAAGTATTTATCATGCATGTCCATCTGCCAAATTTCTTTTTGAGTTCTATAAACAACAATAATAAGGCCAATTAAAGCTAGTAATAAAATAACCGGTAAAGACTGAGCCAAATAAGTTTTTTTAAAAATAATCAAGAGCAAATTAACGCCTAAAAAAATACCGCGAATTTCCGTTGGTCCAATGCCTAAATAAGCTATACGAAAACGATTAGTGGTAGCAAAGGCCAAATAAGAATTTACTAAAAAAGACCCTAAAAGAGCTAAGATAAAAAAATACATATTAAAAAATGTATTGGGAATAACAAAAGCATAGCCAATCAGCAAGGAACACAAAAAAATATAATCCAGAAAATGGTCCATGTAGTAGCCCCATTTTATTAGGCCGGTTTGTCGTTGCCGACCAATCGCGCCATCAAATAAATCGGTTAGGTATTGCAGTATAATCATGCTTGACGTGCCAAGCAACCAAAGAAAGTTATTTTGTGCTAAATATCCAAACCCAATCACGCCGGCACTCCAAATAATAGTCATTAGGGTTAAATGATAAGTTTCCAGCCAACGGGGAATGTAAGGCAGTCCGGCTGTTACCAAGGCTGTTTCCCGGCGAGCAAAAAAATTTTTACCCACTTTTTTATCTCCAGCAAATTGTTCAGGCATATAATATTTTAAGCTAATAACTATATATTACTGTAAATATATAATTTGGCAATGAAAATCTTATTCAAAAGCTTATTCATTGTTCATTTTGTATTGTAGTGTTATGATTGGCTATGTTATATGCTTACCTACATACTATTCATTATAGGATTCTTTTTTCTCATTAAGGGAGCCGATCTTTTAGTTGACGGCTCGGCATCGATTGCTAAAAAATTAAAAATTTCCAGTCTTGTCGTTGGCCTAACGATTGTGGCGTTTGGCACCTCCGCCCCGGAATTTATTGTTAATATTTTTGCTAGCATTCAAGGCAATAGTGAAATAGCCATTGGCAATATTTTAGGCAGTAATATTGCCAATATATTATTAATTCTTGGAATCTCTGCCATTATTTATCCAATAACCGCCAAGAAAAATACTGTTTTAAAAGAAATACCATTGAGCCTTTTAGCTATTGTTATATTAGGGTTAATGGCTAACGACATGATTATTGATGGTGGAACTTTTTCTAGTATCACGAGAATAGATGGTTTTATTCTGCTGTCTTTTTTTATTATTTTTCTTTACTATACTTTCGGCATCACGAAATCTGATCAAGACACTGTTGGGGAAGAAATAAAAGTATTTAGTTATTCCAAAGCTATAATATTTATTATTTTAGGTTTGGCCAGTTTAATTGTGGGCGGAAAATGGATTGTTGACGGTGCGGTTAAAATTGCTGAATTTTTCAACATCAGCCAATCATTAATAGGCTTAACGATTATTGCGGTTGGTACGTCGTTACCAGAATTGGCCACTTCAGCGCTAGCCGCCTACAAAAAACAATCGGATATTGCGATTGGAAACGTAGTCGGATCAAATATTTTTAATATCTTTTGGATTCTTGGTGTTAGCGCCATTATCCGTCCACTGCCATTTAATACCAGTTCCAACGGTGATATAGCCGTAACAATATTAGCCAGTATTGTGTTGTTTTTAGTGATGTTTGTCGGTAAAAAAAGAGTTATAGAAAGATGGCAAGGTGTATTTATGGTTACTGCGTATGTAGGATATGTTGTATTTTTAGTTTTGACTAAATAAAAATAATGGCACGAAAAAGATCATATTGCTTTTTGGCTTGAATATGGTATTTTTAAAATAATATACAAGCATGATAATAATCGAAATTATAGTAATAATAGGCCTTATCGTTTTAAACGGCTATTTTGCCTTATCAGAAATAGCTCTTTTAAGCGTAAAAAAAAGTCGCCTTAAATATCTGGTTAAGCAAGGCAATAAAAAAGCTCAGAAAGCTCTCTTTTTGATACACCAATCGCCGGAAATGCTTTCTACGATTCAAATAGCTATTACTGCCATTGGAATTTTTGCCGGAGCTTTCGGCGGGGCTACCGTGGCAGAACACTTTGAAAATTGGTTATCCAAATATCAACTAGTGGTTGCTTATAGCGAACCAATCAGTGTAGCTGTAGTTGTTATAGTAATTACCTATTTTTCGCTTATCATTGGCGAACTCGTTCCAAAGCAAATGGCTTTATCAAATTCAGAAAAATTTTCTTTGCAAGTTGCTGGAACAATAATAATGCTCATGAAAATTACTGCACCGTTGGTAAGATTATTAAGCGCTTCTACTACGGGATTGCTCAAGCTATTACGCGTTAAGCCGGCTCACGAACACGTTATTACTGAAGAAGAAATAAAACTTCTAATCGCCGAAGGGGTGGAAAGCGGCACTTTTGAAAAAACTGAGTTAAAAATGGTAGAAAACATATTCCATTTAGGGAACCGCCCTATAAAAGATTTTATAACGCCAAATAAAGAAATAGTTTGGGTGGACATCAATGATTCAATTTCCGTAATTAAAAATAAAATCAGCGCCAGCGACACTACCATTTTCCCTGTCTGCGCAGGAAACATTTATCATTCCGTTGGAGCAATTGAAACAAATGATATTCTCAATCATTTATTAACTAACGGATCTGATAAGATTAATTTAAAATCACTAATACAGCCGATAATAGATATTAGTGCCGACATGCCTTCTCTGGCGGCTATCGATCGTTTAAAAAAATCATTGATTAAAATTGCAATAGTTACAGATAAAACCACCAATAAAATTTTGGGAATTATAAGTTTTCACGATATATTGGAAGCCATTGCTGGAGAATTTCAAATAAAGCAACAATAAATGCGTTTTTGGCTTATGGCCTAATTGTTCATTTCGTATGATAATGTTATGCTAATTTTAGGATCTGCATAAACATTGTGTGAAATTAAAAAAACGTTAATATTGCAAAATATGTCTGAAAGATTGCTAGAAAAACCGGTTGGATGGGATAGGCCTGGACGTCTTCCTGATCAAGCTGTAAAAGAAGCTTTAGAAAAAGACTTTGGATGGAAAATAGAACCCCCTCCTTATGTAGAAGTTCCTTCACCATTACCAATTTATGTTACCGAAAATTTAACACGACTGATAAATTATCTTAAGCATGTTCTTTTACAAGCATACTATATTCACGATAATTTTGGAAAAGATCATGTAGAACGAAGCAAAGTATTTCAAAATAATAGTCGTTATTACCCATTTGTTAGAGAACATTCTAAATTAAGAAAAGGCGTGTTAGTAATGACCATTGGTTGTATGGAAGCTATAATAAACTCTTTAAAAAATACCTATCCGGATAAATATCAACAGCTTCGTTGTGTTTTTGATCAGCAACTACATCTCGACCAAATCAGTTTATACGACGAAATGGAAACTGAAGAAAAAATAACTTACGTAAAGTCTTTAGACGAAATAGTCTATAGCTTTTTAGAAGCATTATCAACCTGACATCTCCTGAAAGATTACTCTAATATTATGCCTAAATCATTGCTTTATAAATTTTTTGGACTAGGCAAAATGCCTGAAAAAATAAAACAAACTCTTATTAATGACCAGTTAATCTATCTTGAGGAGGGCGTAAGTTTTTCCATTAAATATACCGATTATCAAGCACCCGGCAGAAGATTTTATCATAAAAAAAGTTGGTGGGTGGCTGCGCTTGGATTCTCTAATAATTTTTTTGTTGTTTCTACCCAGCGAAAAATATTAATTAATATGGCCATAAAAGATAAAAAATTTTCACAACTAAAATTTTATCAAGACCAAGCTACGCTACTGATTAAATTTAATTCTGCTGTATTTAATAATACAACATCAGGTGAAATAGAATTAAGGTTCCGGGTTGAAAACATTAACCCTTTTCTAAAATTTATTAAAAATTATAACACTAGAAACTGTTAAACCGTATTATGCATAGAAAAAGTTGCTATTGGTTTAGCAGTTGTAGTATTGGATATTTTATCTGAAACGAGTGAGTAATTAAGCAAAATTTTTCAGTTGCTCAAAATTATCTTGATAAAATAATTCCAATAGTTTTTTAATTTGCGGCCAAGCTAAATTCTCATAGGAAATTGGCTGCGGCGCATGGCTGGATAAAAAACTAAAAAATGTCTTTTTAGCCGGTTTAGTTGGTATGGTAAGCAAGACTGAATATTTATTTGGTTCCGACATGAAAATATGCAGTTGGTTGTCTCCGCGAGATAAACTAATTCCCGGCGGACAAAAATCATCATTTTGCCGCAACGCTTGCTCAATTTTTTTACTTTCTTCCGCCCAAGAAAATTTTTCTACTGCTACTTGCGCGCTAGCATAATCCGCCACTGTAATATCTTCCGTAGAAAAATCCATATGCTGAATAAATGATTGATCCATAATATTTAGGGTGTTATGATTAATTATTAAAATTATAGGGCGTTCTTGCGAACTAAGCAAGTTGATTTTTAGCTTAGATGTGCTATTTTTAAGATACGGTATTTATTCTAACGCAATGGTAGTAACACAAATATTATGTAAAATGATACTATGCCTTTGGTATTATAAATATGAATAAAATTATAGGAAAAGATAAATTAGAAAAAATTTTTGGCCAGTGGCCTTCATTTCATGATGCAGAAATTCAGCAAATAATTTTAAAACGTTATCCTGAAAACGATATGCGTTGGCCAACCCTCCAAATAATAATACATCTACTTGAAATAACTAAAGGGCTTAATAAAAATAATTTTGTTACTTTTATTTTTACGAAAATTAATGAGCTTGTCTTGGAAAACTTTAACCATCAAAATGTAATTTTTGCCTTAAAAATCAATGAATTGACTGACTCTGAAAACAATGATCAAAAATTTAATGTTATATTTGAATCTGCCTATGGCTGTGATTTGTCTTTTCAATGCAACACAATTGAAATAGAGTCTGTTAAATCGTATCATGAGTAAAAATAGTTTATATTGGTTTAGAAGTTGTGGTATTGGATATTTTATCTGAAATAAGTAATACTTAATCTATATGATAAACAAAAAATTACGTGACTGGTATAACAAATTTAATAAAACCGGCGTTATACTACCGATAAAATTTGGTTTGTCTATTC
The DNA here is from genome assembly GCA_041660305.1 of Patescibacteria group bacterium. GTDB lineage: Bacteria > Patescibacteriota > Patescibacteriia > UBA9570 > UBA9570 > JBAZWO01. The sequence continues at coordinate 5,247 of JBAZWO010000003.1, forward strand.
AAGCAGTGAAAAAAATCTTAGGTCAACCTGACAACTATAGTACAGCCAAAATGAACACTGGCCGATCACATATACTAATCTATAATCAAATAGAATTTCATTTTGATATTTTCGATAATAACATCGAAAAATTATGGTTAATCTATAAAGACAATCCAGACGGCATTGTAGAACTATGTATTAAAAGCATAAAGTCATAAAAAATGAACTGTAAATTAAGCGAAATTTTTCTACCGCCACTGTAATATCTTCCGTAGAAAAATCCGTATGCTGAATAAATGATTGATCCATAATATTTAGGGATTTTTTGTGAGCTAAGCAAGTTGATTTTTAGCTTAGATGTGCTATTTTTAAGATACGGTATTTATTCTAACGCAACGCTAGTGGCACGAACGTTATATGAAATAATAAAAAGTTCTATAATTTATTTAAGAATTAAGTTTTTTCTATGTCAAACTGCATTAAAATAATATTACGCGGAGTTGGGCAAGTGATGTTGCAAAATAATGCCCTAACAGGATTATTATTTTTAGCTGGAATATTTTACAACTCGTGGCTTATGGGACTCGGCGCAATTGCTGGCAACATTATCAGTACTATTTCTGCTAAATTTTTAAAATATTCCGATGAAGACATTAAAAATGGTTTATACGGATTCAATGGTACGTTGGTTGGGATTGCGATTTGGTTTTTCTTTGAAGTTAATATTTATACAGTCATAGCTATTATTATTGGCGCCGTCCTCTCCACTGTTATTATGCAAACGATGAAAAAAAGAATGCCCGCTTTTACCGCCCCGTTTGTCATAGCTACTTGTTACCCCTCACCATGATCAATATCGGCCTTTTTGGATATAATGCAGTACTTTGCGGCATTGCATTGGGAACAAAAAAATGGAGTGGATTTATATTAGCCACCTTTGCAATTCTCTTATCCGTTTTGCTAAATTATGGTTTAGGCAAAGTTGGGATTATAACTCTAACCGCGCCATTTGTAATTGCGACATGGGCGGCATTACTTGTAAAAAGTAAGTCTAAATAAAAAATGAATTACAAATTATTTATCATTCATGTCCATCTGCCAAATTTCTTTTTGAGTTCTATAAACAACAATAATAAGGCCAATTAAAGCTAGCAATAAAATAACCGGTAAAGACTGAGCCAAATAAGTTTTTTTAAAAATAATCAAGAGCAAATTAACGCCTAAAAAAAGATCCTAAAAAAAATTTACCCACTTTTTTATCTCCAGCAAATTGTTCAGGCATATAATATTTTAAGCTAATAACTATATATTACTGTAACTGTATAATTTGGCAATGAAAAGCGCAATTGCTCTGTTTCGGTTGTGGTGATATTATTTTACTACAGCCTTGTTCCGCAACTGCTGCCTACGTACGGACGTTATGATAACATGTTATACTAATTTCATTATTACTAGAAAATAAGTTAACCATATGAACTATTATTTAACTGCTTTTAAGAAATATGCTGTATTTAAAGGGCGAGCCAGCCGAATGGAATATTGGATGTTTAGCTTAGTGCATGCACTTATCATAATTGCCACTGTATTGTTAGTGGCCATCTTTGATCCTGATTGCGTTGGTATCTTAGGAAAATCTTTGGTTATATTTTTTTTGGCCTACAATTTTGCCACAGTAATTCCTGGACTAGCTGTAGCTGCGCGGCGTTTACACGATACTAATCGTAGTGGTTTATGGTTATTACTCGAGTTTGTTCCATGCGGATTCATTATACTATTAATCTTTTTTGTGCTAGCTAGTCAGTCAGGTGAAAATAAATATGGTGCTAATCCAAAAACGATTGCCTAATGAATATTATGTTTCAAACCCATTAAAATGATATAATGGTTCAATAGTATGGAAACTGATTTATTAGGCACTGCTAAATTAGCTAATTTAGCCAAACGTCAACGTCAGGCTAATACGGTAATTAATGTTGGCTTAGTCGCTAATTTAATGTTGGCTGTAGCTAAAGTATTTGCCGGCATCTATGGCCATAGCAAAGCGCTCTTAGCCGACGGTATTAATTCTGTGTCTGATGTAGTTTATTTACTATTTACTAAAGCGCTCGTAAAGCTTTCTAGCAAACCGGCCGATAAAGAACATCCTTATGGTCATCATCAATTAGAGAGTGTAGCCGCGGTAGTAATTGGCGCCTTTGTAATTACTACTGGCTTAACTATTTTTTGGGACGCCATTAATACTGCCTACGATTTATTCATCAATACTAGTACTATACAACCTGTGCAAAGTTTCACTTGGTTTGTCGCCCTAGGTACAATTATTATAAAGTTAGCACTCATGTTTCAAGCCCTTTATATTAGTAAAAAAACTAATAACCTAGCTATCTCGGCTTTAGCCCGCGATCATCGCAATGATATTTTTTCTTCCGCGGCTGCCGGCATTGGCATTATGTTTAGTTTATATGGTTTTATTTGGGTAGACCCTTTGGCCAGCACTCTAGTAGCTATCATTATTGTAAAAACCGGTATTGATATTTTGCGTGAATCAACTAATGAATTAATGGATACTTTGCCTGATACCGGCCTGGAACAAACCATCCAACAATTAATTATTAGTGTACCGGGCGTAAAAAAAGTTGAAGCCATTCATTTGCATCGTTTTGGCCCTTTTTATATGGCGAATATTGTGCTTGGTGTTGCTGGACAACTTACCGTAACACAAGGCGATGGCATTGCCGATGCAGTAGAACAACAGCTCTATCACCACATTGAATTAATGAAAAAAGTATACATTCATTATCATCCTATTAAAATGAATGCTTAAAAACATATTAAATTTAATCCCTGGTTTACTATTAACTGGTTTAATAGCTGTAACCGCTACCTGGCTAGGCGGATGGTGGCCAATTATAGGCGCGGCAGTTTTTGGAATTTTCATTGGTATTATTGTGAATAACCTTATTAAAATACCGGTTGTGACACAACGCGGGATAAATTTTTCTGCTAAAATTATTTTACAGTTAGCTATAATTTTACTTGGTAGCACTTTAAGTTTAACCCAGATTGTGGAAACTGGAGCCGCCTCTTTCTTGGTAATGATATTTACTATTGCTACCGCTTTTATAGTAGCGTTTGGTGTTGGTAAATTATTGGGCATTGATAAAAATATCAAACAATTAATTGCTGTGGGCACGGCTGTTTGTGGCGGATCCGCCATAGCGGCCATTGCTCCAATTATTAAAGCCAAAGAACACGAAATAGCTTATTCTATTTCTACCGTTTTTCTTTGTAATGTTTTAGCCGTGTTAATTTTTCCGCCCTTAGGACATTGGCTAGGCTTAAGCGATTATGGTTTTGGCATTTTAGCCGGTACCGCTATTAACGACACATCATCTGTAGTAGCGGCCGGCTATACTTTTAGCAATACGGCTGGTGATTTTGCCACTATTGTAAAACTGACTAGAACAACCATGCTAATACCAATCAGCTTAATCTTTATGATCTTGGTACTAATTGCTAATAAAAAGAACCATACTACCTCTGCAGTAAAATATAACATCATAAAAATATTACCTTGGTTTATCCTTGGGTTTATCGGCCTGGCTATAATTAATTCTACCGGCATCATAAATCAAACTGTTTTGTTACACACAAAAACAACAGCAAAATTTATGATTGTGATGGCTTTGTCGGCCGTTGGTTTAAAAACTGATTTTAAAAAAATGCTGCAAAGCGGATTTAAACCATTATTGGTCGGTGCCCTAACCTGGTTGTCTGTATCCATTACCAGCCTGGCTGTTCAATATTTCACTGGTCAATTGTGATATATAAATAACCTAATTTAAGTAATCATTGCCAAAAAACGCTTGATTTGTTAAAATACCTCACGCTTTGTGATTATCTATGGCAGGGTAGCTCAGCGGTAGAGCAGAGGCTTCATAAGTCTTTGGTCGCGGGTTCAAATCCCGCCCCTGCTACGAGAGTTGTTTAACAACTCGAACATTTCATGGTGAGCGTGGCGCAGCTGGTTAGCGCACCGGTTTGTGGTACCGGTGGTCGCGGGTTCGAATCCCGTCGCTCACCCAATAGACCCCTTATTATAACTTTCTCTCGTATCTTACTTTGAGAAGGTTGTAGTAAAATTACTTTGTTTGTATTAATTAATGATTCCAATAACGGTGTAAACTGCACCTCTGTTATGGTTTTATTGGCAGCGGTAATTCTATGAAAAATCAGACCCATATAATGCCGTTGTTGGTCTAGATTGGCCTGTTTGTATAAACTAGAAAAATTACGAGAAAATTGTAATAACTTCACTAGATTATGCACGTATAACTCATGGACTTTCTCTAGTTTATTCAACTCGCTTTGCACATGAGCTATATCAGCTTTGATAGTTATAGCAACACGTTGGTAATCCTCATCTGAAATTACCCCTTTAAACAATTTATCTTCTACTACCGTACGTTTATGCTCTAAAGCAGTTAATTGATTTACCAAACCTTGTCTTTTACTACTTTCCTTATTACACATTCCCTCGTATTTTTGCTTCACTTTGGCCACTACTTTATTAATAAATTCGTCAGAAAATTGTAGCCGTTCAATAATTGCAAAGGCTTGCTTCTCTAATTCACTACACTCTACATACTTGTCTTTGCAACCAGTCGTTTTGGTACAATGGTAATAAGATACATGCTTTTTTGGATGATGCTCTGCCGTATACTTTTTTCCACATTTACTACACCACACAAAACCACGTAATAAAAAACTATGCTTAATGTCTCTACTCCCTCGCTGTGAACGTGATGCTTTTACTGTTTGAACAATATCAAATAATTCTTTATTTATAAGTGGTGTGTGCCTACCTTGTGCAACAATATCACCCCATTTAACCTCACCGTAATACACTTGATTGCTTAATATTTCTGCCATACGGCTATGCCCTACTCCATTACCACGAAATCCCCGTAAACCTTCTTTATACGCTAACTCTACTAACTCCTGCACTGGATAATTACCAGTAGCATATAATTCAAATATTTTCTTCACAATTGGCCCCATCATCTTATCTACTTCAATTGTTTTTGTACCGTCGCTTTTAGTGATATTTTTGTATCCTACAGGTGCAATACCAGGCCAACCACCCTCTTTGGCCTTTTGTTCAAGGCCTTTCTTAGTTTTTCGCCGAGTAATATCGAGCTGAAACTGATTAAACGTAGCTAACATCATATCTATCATTTTGCCTTCAGCACTATCATCAATTGCTGGTTGAGAAATTGAAATAACCTGCACGCCTACTTTTCTCAATGAAGCTTTTATAGTGAGGTGTCCCTGTACATCACGAGCTAGCCGGTCAGTATCCTGCACTAATACGGCTTTTACTTCTTTATGACTTGCACAATACCCCAACATTTCTTGCAAAGCCGGCCGATTAAGCGAACTAGCACTTTTGCCAGGGTCTTCAAAAATTTTTACTACTACAAAACCATTTCTGTCAGCAAATTCTTTGCATAATTGTTTTTGTGCGTTTAAAGAGTGCTTATCATCCTTAGCCTGCTCTTCAGTAGAAACTCGAGCATAAATAACAGCTTGTTGTGTCATAATCATTGTATTATTTACCCTTTTGGTTTCTTTCGGTCTTTAGCCCAATAGGGTGATTTGCACTTCGGACAAACACGTATATCAGCAGTACGTGGCACCCAAGTGTGATTACAACGTTTACATTGAATAGTTTGGATAATAATTGATGGATTGTTCATATCTTATAATATAATACTATAGTAATATAATTGCAATAGGGTGTTTTAAAAACATTTCTCTGTCTCCCTAGATTTTTGCCTATTTTTCGCTTAATTATCAGGTGATAATCTGTATTATCAAAATTAACAATCACCATAAAAAATTTATATAAACTACATACAATATAATGACTATAGTTTTTGTTGCGTGTTTAGCTGCCCAATATTAACTGTTATAACTTGTGTATATTTTCATACATTCAATCCTTATGTGGTTTTTGAAAACGATTGGCTGCTTTTTTTGACAATATAATACATGTAACAAAATCATGGCGTTTAAGACGCAAGTTAAGACAGATAAACTATGAATTTGCTATAATAACCAGTAGCTAAACTTCCACAACACACTCATGCAAGAAACAGAACCTTACGATAGAAAACATCGTCAACGTATTACCGATAAAACCATTAAACCTATTCTCAAACGTTTACGTGGTTATCAAAATAACTTCATTTCGCTCAATGCCATCGCCTTAGTAATGAAACGCAGTTTACGTACAATTCAACATCATACCCGTCGTGGTTATCTATTTCCTCATTGTGCCTCATTTACTATGCGTCAACGATACGTGGTAGAATTGCCTGATTTCATTCGTTATATTAAAACCTATTGGCGAATTGATACTAATGGTAACTATGTGTTTAAACGTCGTAGAGTCAAACCTTAGTAATTGATAAGAGTAGATTTAGATGCTTCATAGGAGAACGACCAGAAGACACTGACACAAAAGCGAAAGCGCTATAAATACAGCATCTTAAGTGCCTAAATTAATAAGCTCTATACGAACACTGGCTATACTAGTTACTTAGTCTATCTCACCACACTCGTAGTCGCCTGCAAACCATCTAGTTGTTGTAAAAATTCAGTTCCTTTGGGTAAATTAATCGTAAAACAGCTACCTTTATTGACACCGGCACTAGTAAAGGTGAGTGTACCACCCGAAGCAATCACAATCTTTTTAGCATTATGAACCCCTAACCCAGACCCGTTAGCATGGTAATCAATAATATTTTTGCCACGATAAAACTTTTCACCAATATGTTTGGCTTCTTCCACATCAAAACCTCGGCCTTGGTCTTGAATTTGAATCTGTACATGACCATTGGGTTGCTGAGTAGCGGTAATGGTTACTATTCCATCATGACCATACACAATAGCATTGTGAATTAAGGCTGAGAGCACTGTCGTGAACTTCTCAGGGTCACTGGTAATACGAGGCAAGTTCGGTTGCACAGTGACATTCAATTTTACTAGTTTAGCTTGAGCAAGCGGTTGTAGTTGTTGAATCACGGTTTGTAGTACGGTAGCCACATTCACAGGGGCAAAATTCATGTTAGCGGTATTACCTTCTAAATGCGCTGCATCAAGCATGCCTTGCACAATGCTCTGAAATTCCTTAATGCGAGGCGATACTCCTTTAATATAAGATTGGATTTCTTGCACACCTACGTCTCCCTCTTCAATCATGGCAAAGGCACTACGGATAATACTCAAGGGGGTGTTAAATTGATGGTCCACGATATGTAAAAACTCTTCCTTCATGCGTTGTAATTCTGTAATACTCAGCTTTAGATTATTGCGTTCACGAGTTAATTCATCGACTCGGTTACGGTATTGAGTAAATAAAATAGATTTAGTAACAGCCATCGCTAAGGCAGGGCTAATTTTGGTAAATACAGTAATATCTTCACTGGTATAGGCAGTGTTACGTTGTTTGGAGCCTAAAATAATAAATCCTACTAAATCATTGGAGAGAATTAACGGAATACATACCCCATCGGTGAGTGGTGCAAAAGCTTGTTGTAACTTGGTATGAATGGGTGAGGAGAGATAGGGTAACTCACTAATGACCAGAGTTTCTTTCGTTTTTACAAAATAATCATAGACGAATTGATGCAAGGCAGATTCTGTCCAAATACCTAATTTAGCTAATGGAATATTTTTAGCTTTATAAATGTGATAGGTACGTTTAATTTGGTCATCAATGACGACAAAAGCAAAACCTTGAATATGCTGGAGTAAGAATACTCGCTCAATACTATTAATCAATAGCTCAAAATCAGTGATAGTAGAAGCAGTGTTACTTAATTGGGTTAAAGCTGTATGGAAGCGAAAGGTAGAAGAAAATAAGATATAGCCAAGGCAGGTGGTGTTAAAAATATATTCTAATAAAGCATGTAGGACAATAGCAGTGAATATCACAATAATGCCAATAGTAACAGGAGCAATAGTGGTAAAATCATGAAAAAGGTAGGCTAGTATGGTAACAATAGCAATAGTAAGAATGACGGGTAGAATCGTGTTAATCAGACGTTGTGCTTGAATTTGAATATCAAACAGGCGGTGTTTAATGATGGAGTAGCTCATTCCACCAATTACAATAAGAGTGGCAAAAACACCAATATGATTATAAGCTGGTTTACCTACAATAATGGGAATAATTAAGTTAATAGTAAACGCTAAAACTATTCCAATAATAAAGCTGATAGCAATATAAAGGATTTGTCGTTTTTGAATAGCTGTAGCATTACTATATTGTTGAATGAAATAATAAATAGCCAACAAAAATAAAAAAATAAAATAAATAATATAGACATAAACAAAATAGCCAAATTCTAATTCAGGAAATTTTTTTACTACTAAACTAGTTAACGATATAGCCGATATTATGAAAGTAAGACTCAGTAAAATCCATTGGGATAACTTTTTGCTATTATCTTCTTTAGGAAAATATTGGAAAAATAAACCTAAGGTATAAACAATAAAAATACCAAACAGAAAAGTTAAACGTGCGAACAGAAAACTAGAATAGTTGATGAATACAATAGTACTAACACCCCAACCCGTAATAAAGAAGGACAACCAGAAAAAAATGCGATTAGCTTTTTTATGAATATTGTAAAATAAAACAACCCCTCCCAATAGAAGATTTAGAGCTACTATAATGAACGAAACTACAGACCAAAACATGCACTATTAGTATATACTAATCTATGAATAATAAAAGTCGGGGAGCCATCGCCATGATGCACTCCCCGACAGTCCTCCAAAAAAAACGTGAACTCACCCGACTACGGTACTTGGTAGGCCAACAGGCCTAATGTGAATCCAGCACCATAGATAAGGGAGAAAAATGAGTCACCCGAGCGCAGGCGTCCCGCCTGCATCAGGTCATGAAGTGCGATTGGCAACTCGGCTGTGACCAAGTTGCCCCTGTAGGCGTAGTCTTGGTGGCAGATTGCCAATGGAACGCCAGCAACCTCCTGGCTCTTGATGAACAAGTCACGAGTGGGTTGGTGGATTAATGCTGCCGTAATTTGCTCGAGGGAGAATTCTGCATTGGAGCAGAATTCCTCGATGTATCTTGGCAACATTGTTTCCATCGCCTTAAAAAAAACCTCGCGGTTGTCCATGAAAAAACCAGTGCGACCAGCGGGTATCTCCGTAGGATACTGCGACCACGGCAGTGGGTAAAAAATCGTAGGCCAGTACCGCTGCCTACTGCCGTCTTCATAGTCCATCCACGGGATTGTCCACGTCTGAACTGCCAGCCGCTTGTGACCGTCGGCAGCCCTGCGGAGTAGGATGCCACCCGCTCCATCAGCGAAGATGAAGCGGTGCATTGGATTCCCCCAAACGGACGGGTTGGTTGACAGCCGAGCACCTGCCAACACCAACACGGTTTGATATACCCCTGTTTCTATCAGAGCGGCGGCATGTTGTATGGCCATGGTCGTGCCTGCGCACGACCCGTGCATATCGATTCCAGACCCCCGAATACCGAGTTGTTCCTGAATAACAGCACCAACATGAGGAGCACCGATATCAGGGGGAAAGGGGCATGTCAGAAGACAGTCCACTTCACTGACATCGACGCCAGCGTTGTTGAGGGTGTTTTTTGCTGCCTCGACCATCATGTCAGCACAGGTTTCATTTTGTGCTGCCACATGCCGTTGTTTGACTCCCAATAACGCGTAGATTGCTTCAGAGGACATGGTGAAATTTGGAAAATCACCAAGTAGCTCCTCGTTACTTACTACTCGTTGTGGTAAGTACATACCAACGGTCATGTCGATTGCGAACTTAACATTACGGCTAATCATTTTAAACCTCCATACAGTTGTTGGTGGGGACGGTTTTTTGTTGAACTATAATAAAACTCTTGTAAAAGAGCGAATTTATGTCGTACGTATTACACTATCGTAAAATGAAATAAAGTCAAAATATGAATTGCATATAATTAGCAAAGTGAACCATTATAATAAATAGGAGATAACATTAAATTATGCTACGATAATGAAATTAATGCTTTGAAAATCTATGATTGAGTAATGCACAAAGTATAAAATTTAACTAAATTTATATGTTACAAACTATATTAGAGCAAAATAAAGTAGAAGATTTAAAACAGTTAATTGAAAATGAGATACACGAAAACAGAACTATTGAATATAAACAAACACTACTCCTCGACTCATCAGAAAATAAAAAAGAGTTTCTAAAAGACGTATCTTCATTTGCTAATACTGAAGGTGGCGATTTAATTTTTGGTTTAAAGGAAGAAAATGGTTTGCCAACCGCTATTGTTGGTTTAGAATTGCATGATATTGATGCCGAAAAATTACGAATTGAATCTTTAATTCGCGACGGTATTGAACCACGTATTCAATCTAAAATTCATACAATTTTTCTGGACGACCACAAAGTAGTTATAATAATACGAATAAAGAAAAGTTGGACTGCTCCACATCGTGTAATATTAGGCGGTCATGATAAATTTTATGCTCGTAATTCAGCCGGAAAATATCCAATGAATACAAATCAACTTAGAGAAATGTTTAATGCTTCTATGACAATCTACGATAAAATTAAACAATTTAGAGTTGAAAAACTTGCCGAAATTATTGCTGATGAAACACCTGTTTCATTAAGCGGAAAAACAAAAATAGTTTTGCATATTATTCCATTTACTGCCTTTGACCCCATAACTAAATTTACAATTGAAGAACTACAATCTATTAGTGGTGAACTACGCCCAATATATAGTTATGGTTATACTCCAAGAATTAATATCAATGGACTGTTAAATTATAGTAGTAGTGAACAAAGTATACATACTTATCTACAACTCTATAGAAACGGTATTATCGAAGCAGTTGATAGTTCTATATTAGACCGTACAGGAAAAGAAAAATATATTCCTGATAAAGTATTTGAGAAGGAAATACTTGAAGCCTTAACTCAATATCTATCAGTAATAAAACAATTAAGTTTACATTCTCCTTATGTCATTGCCTTGACCTTGATAAATATTAGAGGTTATAAATTTAGACGAATAAGCGGGCTAGAATATCATATTGAAAAAGATACTTTAATATTACCAGAATCAATTATAGACCCAGATGTTATACCTAACGCCTCATCTATTCTCCGACCAATGTTTGATATTATTTGGAATGCCTGTGGACTTATAAAATCCCCTAATTTTGACAAAGATAATAAATGGATTGGTGATAAACACTAACAAGTAAGTAAAATAAATTATTATTTCTGTCGTTGTTTTAGTGCTTCCCACACCAACTGATAAATCAATTTTTGCAACTGCGCAAATTCTCGGGATTCAATTACCACCGCCATTTTTTCTTTCCACGAAGCAATGAGCACTTTATCGTTATAAATATTTACTTCTGGCGAAAATGTAGCTTCCTTATCGGGTAAAAAACTAGATTCACGTAATTCAGCTTTATCTTGTTTAGCTCGTTCCTGTGAAGACTTATTTTGAGGCATAAGCGCTTTAATCGCTACTTTGGCTTTGGAACGTCGCGCATAATATTCTGGAAAAAAATTTGGTAATGCTTCATGCATGGTTTCCACATTCGCATAGGCTAGAATTGATTCCTGCGCAGTGAGCGTATCTTCATACGCTTCGCGCATACCTTTTTCGCCCTCATAAAACGTTACTTTAGGTTTGGTACTTTGCGGATGTAATAACGAAGCTAATTCAGGCAAAACTTGTTGCACTAGTTGTTGCTGAGTTTTTATTTTTTTATCAAATTCTTCCCGTTCACGTTCCAAATAGTGAATTAAACGCTTCGGGTCTCCCGCATGAAAGTAAATTTTGCTTTTCTTTTTAAATTTGCTAATTAAGCCTTTTTTCATAAGGCTTTCTAGGATGTCGTAACAGCTAGTACGATTTAAATTCGTTTTTTTACTAATTTGCGTAGGTGTAGCCGAATCTAATTCTAACAGAGCTAGGTAGATACTGGTTTCTTTAGGGGAAAAGTCCAATTGTTCAAAAATGGTTGTAAATAACATAAATGTTGTGGAAATAATATCGACATTATTAGTATAGCAAATAAAGCATACAATTACAATATTAACAGATAATGTCGAATATAGTATGAACATATTCAATATATCCTGCTATGCTTGGTTGTTGCTTAAGGCTAAGTAAATTCTTAAGCAACAATGCTCTTTCACAATCTTTTGAGGTGGTTATGAGAACGAAATTTTTGTCCTTGGTTCATGAGTTTCTTTATCCGTTTACCACGCCGTGTCGTATGCTTGGTTGTGAGCTTCACCATCTTACTATTTTCTGGTGGAGTCTAAATGAAATGGAAAGAATCAATGTACGCCAGGAATTAGCAATGCTACTTAATTCACTGGCAACCAATCCTCCACCCGCCGATTATAAGCTCAACAGTGTACCAAATGTCCAGTTTGCAATTGGCCGCATCTTAGGAGTCGCACTTCTTGTGGGTTTACCTCAGTGCGTCAGGGCGCTCAAACCTCATATTGAGGAATGGCTTCCTTGTGGCACAGAAGGCGTGTATGGCGGAAGTGAGCAGGACGTTATTATTTTGCAGGCTGCACTCCGAGTGTTCAATAACCAACCTTAGTTCTTTTACGTGTCCGCCTGTCACGATTCCCACCTACAGGCATATCCCCGTGTTCATCTTTCAGTATGAAGGTGGGTAGTGGGATTATAAGTTAGTTACTGTACCTATAACAATCAATTTATTATGTTTCTGTAAGATTTTTTTCTATAAAACTTGTGATTGTATTTGCAATATCATCACTAGAAATCCTCTTAGCAGCAATTGGTACAATAATCTCTTCTGCCAATTTTTGCCATAAATCTTTAGTTATCGCTCCTTTATAATCGCGCAATGCGTTAAGCTGAATATCTAGCCATTGGGTATTTGCAGTATTTTGTAGAAAATTTTTTTTGATAAATTCAAGTTGATGATATAAATGTTTTTTATGAAGATTCTGACGTTTTGTTTCATGATGACGATACACATAACGTTGATATACAAGCAAAGACAATACCCCACTTAACGATAAAACTATACCTAATAAAATTGTATCTAATAATTTACTAACTTCAGGAAACCATGGAATAGCCATTGCAAATTGAAAAGCAAAACTAATAATCAAAAGATGAAAACCAAGTAAAATAAACTTTTGGTCAGATAATACATACTCTTTAAGATATGGATTATGACCAAAATACGTCCCTGTTTCATCCTCTATTTGTTGCTTTGATTTAATTAAGCCAAGGCTTAAGAAAATTGACCCAATAAAACTAGTCGCAATACTAAATAAATTTAATAATTCCATAATTAATTATTGTCAGGTAAGGGATTGAATTTATTTCGTAGTAAAGTATATCTTTGTACTTTTTGCTTTTGTCGAATAAATAATTCACTAGATAATAATAAACTAACAAAAAACGTAATAACATTCATTAATAATAAAAAAACTACAATACTCCAAATGGTGTTTGGTAAAAAGCTAAATAAATTTTTAGCTTCATCGAGTAATCCCATTAAATTTAATGCTTCCAAAACAACCACTGAACCAATAAGCGTATAAAGTATATAAACTGATAATAAGAGTAACTTATAAGCAATTTTGTAACGACACTTAACTGTTAAAATATAAACCCCTTTGTCGGTTATTTTAAATTTTGTTGCATCCCATAATATAGCACCAACTGCATGTCCTTCTTTGGTAAGAACGCATTGGTATTCTTTATCATTAGGAACATGTCTGGCAAAACCACGTTCCACTAAATTCATGAACACCCATTCTCTTTTGATATGCAACGATTGCAATTCATCATGTTTAATTAACCATTGTTCAAAGCGAGCAAAAGGGCTGCCTAATACTAGCGCCGTTTCACTCTTAATAGGATGGAATAAATGCTTATGACCTAAGTAGGACCAATACAGAATTTTCTTTTCAATTTGCCAAGTAGGATAAGCATCCTCTGTTCCATTCATCAATTGTAATTTTTCCTGGCGTTCCAACTTTAATAGCAATTCCAAATAGTGTAATCGAGTAAAAATGTTAGTATCTACTAGAGGTAAAGTAGGCATACAGTATTAACTAATAACTCACCGAAGACGCTGCTTTCTGCTTCTTCTGTAATTCAATCTTGAGTTGATAGCCATGTTTATTAAACATGTAAATTAATTCTTCCCCATTAATCAGTTTGAGAGGTTTATTCTTAGCAAACTCTAAAGAATCTTTGCCATAGTAACTAGTCGTAATTAAAATACCTTTCACCGCTCCTTCATTATGGACCGTGCCAAATAAATCACGCACAGCACTGACTGGTACAATGTTATTATAACGTTTGGCTTGAATGACATATTTACCTCCGCGAATAGGGTCTTCATCAAAAGCAATAGCATCCACGCCGGCATCACGTGAAGCTTGAGTCACTTCCACCTTACAGCCTTCACGCGCAAACTCTTTTTGAATAAGGTCACGCACTAACACTTCAAATTGTTGCCAATCCATTGTGGCTAAGTTCGTAGAACTATCTAAGCCATCTAAAACATTATCGGCTGCTATAATACGCTTATCTTCGGTATTCATAACCATAATTGGCCGTACTGGCGCTAAATTCACTAGTGAGCCAGCAGATACACCTTTTAAGTGTTTAAAACATTCTTGTGGCACAATGCGTTCAAGATTGATTGCTTCAAATTCCTTGCGGTCAACTTGGACTGATAAAATACAATTTCTAAATTCTTGCCCAGTTTTTGGATTTACACCTTCTACCCAACCATTAAACACAATCAATTCTACTGTATGCTGATAATCAGACTCACACACTTCATGAATGGTACGAAGTGTAATTTGATATAAGACATCATTATAACATGCCTCAAATTCTTTCTTCGTCATATCCTTTGATATAACCTCACGTTTAGCCGCCACATACTTATACGCTACCACATGAGGAATAACCTCACGATTCGGTAAATCCATATCTACTAATAGTACTTTGGCCTGAGGGTCATAATGCACCACTGGATATAAATTGAGTGCCTCTGGATATTTAGAACGTTCTAAGACCAAATTAATATATTGCTCCACCCCTTCTTTGGTACCTGCTTCATACTGCTGTTGCATCGTTTTGAGCTTATCATTATGGACTTGTTGCTGTTTCAGATACTCTGCCTTCTCTCGCTCATACTCAGCTTGTCGCTTGGCCTCAGCTGCTTCATAGTCATGAATAGCTTTGTTATAGGCTGTAGTAGCGGCTTGTTCGGCTGCTACCCGTTTTGCTTTCACAAAGGGTAACACATCGAATAACCCCTTAGCAGGAACATCACCTTGAAATTGCTTGAGCGTAAGCTTGGGTTGTGGCTGGTATGTACGAAATGGTGTGGTATCTACTAATTTGCTCCATTCTATCCTATCATCCACTGTTAACGTAGCTCGCAAAATACCACGATACGTCTCTAACTCCGCCATAGCCTGTTGAGTCCGTGTTTCCGCTTCTTCCACAGCTGCTTGCTTATTACGTTGGGCTCGCAACCGCTGATTTTGCTTCTCCCATAGAGCTTTACGTTTATCTAACTTTGCCTGAAAGGTATAAGGGTCGTTCGATTTAATGAGTACAGTTTCTTTCGTTAATTCATTAGTTAAAAGTTGTTGATAGCGAGCTTGGGACATAGTAATAATAAGGGGTAATTTTTGGCTAATTTTGATTAGTTCTTACCATAGCAAATCACGACAAACTAGTCTAACTGAAATGTCTAACTGAAATTTATCGAATCACTATTCTTCCCCACTCATCATATGTTGCCACAGTGATATATGGGGATTTTTTAAAGCTATAAATTGGTGAATACCCAGGCTCAAAACGCATAGATTGCTCTGGCGTAACTTTATATTTTGTAACTAAAGTAAATTGATGAATAAATAGATTAAACATTTGTAAATACCCACACACTGAGCCACCCTCATTTCGTACTGCAACATTATATCCAGCATTCGACAGACGAATACGTTCTGTTTCATTACCCCAAAACGGACGACCAGTATGTGGATAATATGAAAGTGTACCTATACCATATCGAATGAATTGTCTCGCTGCATTCCATTCTTGTTTCATCACTTCATTATATCCAATGTAGTGAGCTGTAAAATTAAACAGAATTTTTGCAAAAGCCCGTTGCAGTCTTTTATTTATTTCTCCATAAATCCTTACATTCATTGAAGTGGTACCATCAAAGTGCAATGGTTCCATGTCCTGAGGTTTTTGAATATCAATGCCAACAGTTTTAAGCTTTGCAAGCAGTCTTGTTCTATCCGTATCTGAACCAAAAATTTTTGCCTCCTTAGGAGATAAATTTTTGCCTTTCCAATCTAAATTTTCTAATTCTGGCTCTACAAAAATATTGTATTCATGAGTATATATATGTTTTAAATGCACTTGAGATATAGGAGTCATAATATTGCCAGTAGTGCCATCAATCCATAATAGAACTCCACCATATTCTCTCATTTCTGGAGTTTTTGGAGCACTAATCGCCATTGATTTTTGTCTTTGTGCTTCGCTAGAAAATATACCATTGCGATACCGTGTAACACCTTCGAGACTTTCTCGCGCTAGAAAAAAATCTAATTCCTTTCCAAAATACGCATTGCATTTATCACATACGGTTGTAAGTGTTGGAGTAGCGTTTGCAAACGTCCCAAAACTTTGAGGTAAAACATGCTCAACACCAGTAAAATTTTTATGGTCAGCATCAAAGCAGTAAATACACTTAGCCATCACTATTTTGGTTTACTTAATTAATACAGTGCTAAGTATACCACTACAGATTATAACATTCTATTCAATGCTATGACATTATTCTTTACTCCAAATAATCTTCCACATATTATCTTCGTAAGACAGCTTTATATTATGAGCACTGCTATTCTCTGAAATATTCGATACTAGTGGCATAACTGTAAATGTAATTGTGGCGTTCACTTCAGCCGATTGTTTATCCGAAGCAATATTAATATAATTATAACTTATCTCTTTTACGCCATTAACAAGATTGGCATCTTCTGTTTTGGCGTCAACATAATCTTTCTGACTAATATTACTTTTGGATGAAATATATTTATATGCTTCACCAAACTTACTACTACAAATCAAACTATAATAGTTGCTGATTGTTTCTTTAATTTGGTCTTCATTCGACGGTTGAGTCACGGTGTTTGTTTGGTTACTAGCAGGAGCGGTGGTGACAATGTTCGTAGCACAACCACTTGTCACGCTGGCCATAAGAAATAAGCTGAGAACAATGAAAATGTGTTTAGATTTCATAATATTAATATTTAATAGTAAATGTTTCATAATCAGACCAAACACTGCATGTTTGCAGATAACAGGCTTTGACATGAAATTTATAACGTTCGTTTTCTTTAAATGATGCGCGTAATAATGTTAGTTTGTTTTTTGTAACATTTTTAAATTTTTTTATTATCTTTCCTGCGTTATCAGCTATTTGAACTTTGTAATATTGACTATTCTCTACAGCATCCCAACTGAGTTTCACCTTACGTTCTGTAACCCAAGGAAAAAGATTATCTGGTGCATCTACATGATAAGCGTCACTTGCAATTAATGAAACTTCATCAATATAGCCGGATGTTGCCCACGGCCAAGTTTCTTTGGTAAAAAATTGTATCTTAACTGTTTGTCCGGCTAAGTCTCCATCAATATATGTACTAAATTGTGTCCAATCATAAGTTTTATCTTCGTTAGAACTCCAATATTGAGAAAAGTATGTGGTATTTCCATCCAGTGATTCTACAGAAACCCCAAAAAAACCGTCATTAAGGCTATCGTCATCTTCCAAATAAAATTGATAAGCAAAATTTAATTGCAATGAATGCGTATTACTAGGCACAGTTACTGTCTGACTAAGTGTAACAAAATTATCCTCTAAAGAATCAAGCGGCGAAAGATAATAGTAATAATTACCGTTATAGGCTGTTTCATAGCTTATGGAAGACGTAGTTGAACAATAATCATTATAACCACATTCCCAACCAGCTGTGTCATTTTCAAAACCACCATTGGTAATAATATTTGTAGTAGCTGCTCGTACAGTATGAGAACCACTAACTAACCATAATACAGTTAATACACCAACGCTTAATAATTTTATATGTTTCATAATAATGAAATAATGTTTAAATAAAAAAGGACAACCCTACGGTTGTCTAGACCCAATCAGACAGGTTGTGCCCAATTGTTTTGTAGGATTGCCCATTACTAAGCGCAACCCCAAACCCTTGATAAGAGGGCATAAATATTACCTGATTGAATCTAGACCTAGCTATTATTAACGTTTTAGAGAGTTCCGTCAATGGCAAGACGAAAATCGTTTTTTGCGATATACTAGAGCAAAATATAATGATAATGACGATGATAATTTATGCTAGATTACCCCTCTATACTCAAAGAACTTAATGCTTTACGTCAAAAGATTGAAGTAATAAATAAAAATACTCCATTTCAGGAAGTAGAGTATTTACTTGGAGTAAATTTGTTTCAATATATTTGTATTACACCTCCATTAAAAGAATTTTTTGAAAAGACTGCTCTGTATCGTTTACATTTTTTCGAGCGACCAGATTATTCAGAAAAACGCTCCAAAATAATAGCATTAATACCACAGATTAATGCAGCGATTACTAATGCAGTAACACAGCATACTATTAATTTAGATGACTCTACTTATAGTGCAAAACAACACCCCTTTAGGGACCATCCTGAAGAGAAAATATCAGCCCCTCAATTCATTACACTTATTAATAATGTTGCTAATTATCCTTTGAAGCCTATTGAGCCAATTGTAAATTATAATCTCGTACATTCTTATGAAACGAATCAAGCTTATGTTACACTGCGACATTTCAAACAATGCATTTATTTACAAGTACATAAACCATTTAAAAAAATATCTTCTTTTTTTGATAACATAGATTCACAATTAACTTTGTTATTAATGACACCAACCTCTGCCCCACACGAATTTAGTGATACCGCATATTATTCTCTTCCACCAACCGTGATTAATTTAAAACAATTAATAGAACAGTACAAACGATTAATTGATGAACTTAATACTTTTGTTTTTACTACACCACGTGACTTGGGTGTAGAAAGTTTTGAATACCTACTTTACTTGCGTTATTTTTTGTCAGACGGACAATTACGTCCAAGCGATGAAGATGAGAAATTCATAGGTGGGAAAAACTCTTACGGTAAAGCTCGTTATCATGGATTACGTGTTGTTGAAGAACTACAAAAATATATTAAAGATTTAATCTATCAAGAAAAAATAAAATCCACGATGATTAATGTTGATAAACGACTACCTTTACTTCAAAAGATGATTTATGCCTGCTGGGAAGACATAAGAATTGAATTTATTAACGATGATAAAATCATAATCTCTACAAGATTAGGCCAAAAAATTGAGTCTAACTACACAGCTTTGGGGTTTGTAAACCAAAACACAAAACGCCCTCACATACAGTGGGAACTTCTTAGAAATTTAGCAAAATATGATGGTCAACTATGTTCATTTCACGATGAATTTAAAGAAAATACAAAATCTCAAAAATATGAACTGCAAAGAAAGTTGAAGAAAATTTTTGCACTGAAAGATATGCCGTTTGATGATTATAAAAAACAACAAGGATATTATACAAGATTTAGTCTAAAATATAATAAAAATTTTCAAAACGTTAACACCACAACCATAAAATATGAAGAAGAAAAAGAAGATACTCTGGGTATTGCTGAAGCATATAATGAACAAGCTTACAGTGTTAATGTTAGAGAAAAAAATAATGTTGATGATTGATTTTTGACCAGCCAAAATAGAGATTAGTTGGTCAAAATTAGAACAAAAAATACCTAAATTTAGGTATTTTTTTATTTTTGGGTCATTTTGACCTTATAGGAGTAGGAACACTACTCCTATGCAAAATAAAACCGCCGAAGACACCTTAATCGAACTATTCTCAGACTTTGTACTGGAAGTGTTTTTATCTAACCAAACTAACACACTAACTAATAATGATTATGACTCAGCTACCTCGCCAAAACTTTCAAACGACTGATATGTATTTAGCAGTTTATTTGCTAGCCAAAGGTCATCCTCTACTTAATGTCACAGACGAACAACACCGCAAAGCATTTCATTTCCCTAATACCGACGAAGTGAACATTATTGCAAAAGCTTTTTTTGACGCAGCTGATAATGACACAATCTTACTAGTTCCTGTACGCAAATTATTTATGAATCTCACGCGCTTAAAAAATAAAATTCACCAAGGAATTTATTAATATGAACACACAACAACTTCAAGCCACGCTCAGTGATATGGCCATGATTGAACAAGAACGAAAATGGAAACAATCTGTACCTAGTTGCTATGAACGTGAACACTATTTTGCAACATTCCCAGAAGTGATTGAACTACTAAAGGATTTAATTAATATAGCTCAATCAGAACACACTACATTAGAAACCATTATTCGTCAGCAGTCAGTAGAATTGGCAGCCGATAATTTAGATGATGTCTCGGAAGAATTTATAAAAACATGGTGGAAAGTTAAACGAGTAGCTCTCGATAGTAAAATTGCTCATTTAAAACAACTGCTACCGATTACGCTACATAGTACTCAACCTAATTATCGTTTACCAAATGCGCTTATTGAACAAGCTAAAGCCATACCGATTCAAAATCTTATAACCGAACCAATTAAACAATATGGCGATAGATTAAAGAGCTGTTGCCCATTACATAACGAAAAAACCGCGTCATTCACTATCTATACATCTAAAAATACCTTCTATTGCTTTGGTTGTAACAAGGGCGGTGATGTCATTGCTTTTGTACAGTTATTACACTCACTAACTTTTAGAGAAGCCGTGCAATATTTAATACCTAATTAATCAAATTAATTTATTAATCTAAAATGACTATGACAAAAGATTTATCAACAATTCCACATGAAATAGAAGCTATTTTCAAAAAATCAGAACTACCTAAAGAGCACTGGCCAATGATACCTATGGCCAAACTTGCAAAAAGACCATATAAACCAATTACATTTCTAGTAGAACATTTAATACCAGAACATAATGTAGTTCTGCTCACAGGTAACTCTACAGTAGGAAAAACTTGGATAGCTTTAAGTATTGGGCTTACCGTTGCCGCAGGTACTCCTCTATTTGGACAATTCAACACACAGAAAACCGGTGTTTGGTACATAGATAAAGAAAATGGTGAAAATGAAATGATACGCCGTCTTCTACGCCTGCAAGGTCCAGCAGAAATTTGGCAAAATCTTCCATTTACATTAACAAACGCAGATGATATATCATTCACTCCTGAAACTGTTGTCCCGCTTATTCAACAAGCAAAGCACAATAACATTGGCCTTATTATTTTTGACTCATTCAGCTCTTTCAATGATGATGACGAAAATAAAACCACCGAGATGCGCCAATTAATGGATATGTTTAAACTAATTAGAAATTCAGGCATTAGTGTAATTATTTTGCATCATAATCGTAAGGGAGGTACTTATGGTGGACCTTCTACAGACAAGATACGTGGAGCTTCGAGTATTTACAATTCAGTAGATGCGCATATTGAAGTGCAGAAAATTAAAGATAAAGAAGACCATATTAAAATAACTCAAACAAAATTACGTTGCACACGAGAGTTTAAACCATTTGAAGTGAGCTTTAACGAAAATACACATTCTAATAATCGTATAGACTTACAATTTCAAGGCTTAGCTCAGCCTAAATCGGAAAAAAAGAAAAAACGAGATATAGTGACAGAGGGTATACTTGATATTCTTGCTCAAGAGCCAGTGGAGTTACCGATACAGGCATTATTGGATAAATTACAAGAGGTAGATATTGAGTGTACTAAAACAACGTTAAAAAAATATCTCCAAGCAATGACTGGTAAACAAATATCAACACGTGAAGATGGCAAAAAAAAATATTTCTCTTTATTACCAGCTGAACAAATAGAAACGTAAGATGTAAAAAAATTCTGGTATATAGTAATTTATTTTTTAACTCAGCTAAACAAGGTAATATGTTCAATTTAAATTCTTCTTTGTCTAGCTAATAAAGTAGTGAAAATAAAAAATACTATAGAAGAATAAATTTTTTTACTCACTGTTTTGCTGTGTGATAGCGTAGGTCAGTGCGTTCATCTATTGTCTAGCGTCAAAAAAATAGACCCCCACCCCCTCTATAATTTCAGGTAACTATAAACCAACAACATGTGCAAAGGCTAGGTCAAAACTAGTCTTTTGTTGTAGTAATGTTATAATTTGTTCAAGATACTCACCCCAATGAAAATTCATACAAAAAAGTCCTGTAGTTGCAGGGCTTTTTTTGTATTTATTAATCCAAACTCTCACACGCTACATCATCATTATCAGAATCCAAACGGTGAATATCTTTACCTACTTCTGCCATACACGTATTGTACACACTTTGAGCCTCAGCTTGAGTAGAAAAATCTGCACAGTTATAGGTATCAGAAGAGCAAATAATTGAGTTATTATTTTCAACTGGTACTGGTTGTTCTTCCTCTTCTTCAGTTACGACAATCGGGACTTCGAATTGTTTATATTTAGACCATTTACCGCAATTACTCTCTGAGCAAGCTCGTACTTTAAATTTATACGTGCTACCTTGTTCTACTAAAGCGCTAATGTTTAATGATGTAGTGGTTGTTTTTTTCCACTTTTTTACCAACTCTACGTCTTGAGTAATCAAACGAACTGTGTAGTAATCAGCATTAGTTACTACATCCCAAGTTAACGTTAATGTTTCTCCAGAACCTTCTAATTGCAAGTTAGTTGGTTTGGCTAGTTTGTTAACCGCATAAACACTAGAAGCTATGCTTAATGCAGTTAATACAGCAAACAATAATAATAGTTTTTTCATATCCTCCCCTTTTTACTTATTAAATATAAATTTAAAAAATTTCTCTAAATACTTTAATAAAACTTTTGAGCTTTAGATACAGCATAACTATACAATGGAATTAATAATAACAATACCATTCCAGCTATTAACCAGGTTAAACTAATAGAATATTGTTTAGCAATCCAACCAAACACAAGTAACCCTATGCCGGCTCCTAATTTACTCATCAGTGAATCAAATGATAACAATGTGGCTCGTTCGCTGCTTGGAATATATTGATTTAAGTAACTTTTTTGTAGCGGTGCCATTAAACCACGACCTATTTCATAAATAAGAAATCCCGTCACTAACGTAGACACTACCGATGTAGAAGCAATGGTAATAATTGGTATAGCTGAGAGCAGTGTAGCAATCACGAATAACCAACGATAAGATATAGTAAGTTTAGTAAAACGTTTGGCCAGATAAGCTCCTAGCATCAAACTTATTGAAACACCAGCCCAAACATAACCTAATAACCAAACTTGTTGATTGGTTAATTGTGCTATTCGCGGCGCCCAATACATATTGAGTGGTTGGAAAGCTAAATTAGCAATAACAGTCGCCAATAGTAACCAAATAACTACCGGGTGCTTAATACCATATTTAATACTTTGCTGTAATACACTACGCATGCGCTTAATACCATTTACTAAATGAAACTGAGAATGTTGAACTTGTATCTTTGCTTCAATCATTCCCCAACGAGCTAACGCAAATGTCAGTAGCGCTAATAACGCTCCTATACCAAATGGCAAACCAAGTTGAATATTAGCTAATTGAGCTCCAATAAATCCGCCGAGCAATAACGCTAAGCCACTAGCCATACCGCCATGAGAAAATACCAAATCAGTTTTATTACCATAACCTTGGTGATGTAATTTATCTACCATCCAAGCATCGAGCGCGCCAGATAAACAAGCCATCGAAAAGGCTGTCCAGAGTTCGGCGAACATAAACCAGCCAATGTTTGAAGAGAAAAAATAAATACCAAAGCCAATTGGTAAACACATAAAACTTAGTAGCACTGCTTTTTTTCTACCAGCATAATCCGCATAAGCACCAGTTGGAATTTCAAAGATTACACTACTTAACATAAATACTGTATTTACTAAGTTTACTTGAAATAAATCTAAACCGTGGTGTAAAAGATAAAGTGAATAAACCGTAGCCACTAAACCTATTAAAAAATCAGATGAAAACACCAAAACATAATACATGGCTCGTGTATCTTTAGCTCGTATACTTCGATAAAACTCTAGGCTACGTTTAAACATTCACCTAATATAACATCAACTAGTTGCATTATACAATGCTGGCGGCAAAGAAATAATTAACTGTACGTGCTTCCAAATATCCGGAAAATGAGGTATCAATCCCCGTCGCTCACCCCAAGGAAATTTAGACAAAAAAGTCCTTTACTCAAAGGGCTTTTTTGGTTCTAACTCATTGACAACGACCGTTTTTTTTGATAGTATTTAGAATTATATGGGAGAAAAATCTCTATTTAACAGACTGTTTAGAAGAGGTGGGGATCAAACAAAACCTGGAGACCGCTTACCTGCCGCTCAACAGAAAGAAGCTGAACCTGTTGAAAGTCGCTTAGAAGTCTTACGTCAAAGCTTGGAAGCTAAAGGTTATTATCTGCAAGAGATCCAAGAGAAAACATTAAGTTATGGGTTTTTTACTACTGATCCAGAAGTAGCTGAGTATGGTGCAGAGTTTTCCAAGGCTAGGAGACGACCAGTTGTAATGATCGAGTTAGGAGGAAATTCAGATGCACAAGCACTGAGACAACAATTAGATCACATTACACCAGGCACAACTATCATCGTGAAGATGGATATTACCTTAGAAGAAACGATTGTTGAGCAAGGTAGGCGTAAAGCAACAAGTCAATATACTGATCGCTTAGTGGGAGCACGAATTAGCGACTGTTCAGACGTTGTACGCGGGCAGCAAATGAGGGGAAATGATAGTACGGTTATACTATTACCTAATGAAAACTTTAACACCGATAGCAAAGAACTAGTAATGAATGTGACAGCAATCAGGCCAAGCACCATTCAGCCAACCTAATACAAAATAGTTCTAACGTCCTCCACTAGACGACCCCAAGAATAATTTAACCAAAAAAGTCCTATTTGTTCAGGACTTTTTTGTTTTTTACTAATTCAAACTCTCACATGCTTCACCATCATTATCAGAATCCAAACGGTGAATATCTTTGCCAACTTCTGCTATGCAGGTATCATATACTTTTTGTGCTTCGCTTTGAATCGATAAAATCAACAATTTTACTCGCACGCCCATGACTTGGGTAAACTGTTTGAATGTTATACGATTTTAATTTTTCAATACTGTTTAAATAGTCTTGTTGGCTGTTAATAAACCAGGCAGACTTCTTACCAAAATTAATAAATAAATCTCCTGTTAAACAATCTGTCTTATTTACAATCACTGATAGTGAACCTTGAGTATGGCCAGGTGTTGGCAATACCAATCCATCTATGCCAAAAGTAGTTAAATCGGTGTCTTTTTCTATTATTATATCGGGGTTCACCGGAGTGATTCTTTTTTTGTAATAAATACTTTTCATTATTTTACTTACCATATGTATTGGTTCGGTTGGTTCATTACTACCCAATCTAAAATATGGTTCAGCTACTTTATGAATTAATATTGGAACATGTAATAGAGATTTTATTTCATGAGCATGTTCATAATGATCTAAATGAGCGTGCGTTAAAATAATTAAGCTAACATGTTTGGTAGGATAATATTTTTTTAAATAATTAATAATTTTTTTGTAGTGCTTTTTATAACCAGTATCAACAATAATGATTTTTTCACCAATTAACAAGTAAGTGTTCAACCAGCCACCAAATGATGTTAATCGTACGATTTTGGTCATGACTATATAAATATTAAAAATCAGCTGAAAACACTAAAATATAATACTTCACCTAATATAACATCAATAAGTTACACTATACAATACTAGGCATAAAAATATTATTAGCCTTTATGTATAGGACAACATTTTTGTTCTAAACGTTGCGCCTCTTCCCAAGCTAATAAAAACGCTTTGTTCTGAGCTTCGGCTAATTCTTGACTTTCAATAATCATGGCAAATTGATCGCACCACGAAAAAAACGCTACTTTATTGTTGTAAATATTAATTTCTGGAGAAAAGTTGAACGTATCCTGCGGAACCAGTAAAGAGGTGCGATTTTCTGCTTTATCACGTTTATGCAGTACTAAGGCCATGGCAGTATTAGGAAAAATAGCATCAATATGAATACCCTTTTTGGCACGACGTTTGTAATAATCAGGAAAAAATCCGGGCAAGGTTTTTTCTGTATCATCTACTGAAGCATAGGCTTTGATTCCTGTTTTAGCAGTCAGGGTATCTTCATAAGCACTTTGCATTCCCTTCTTGCCTTCAAATAATTGCACACGCGGAGTGTTAATGCCACTATTCATCATTGATTTTAATTCTGGTAGCAACTTACGAGCCTGATCGGCCATTTGCGTATACTGCTTAGCCCGAAATTCCATTAGGCTAATTAACCGCTCGGGCGGTACAGCGGTAAAAGTTTTTTTGTGTTTGCGTTCCGATTGCATCACCAATCCTTTCTCGGCTAATTCACGTAAAATAACATACGTCGTAGAACGGTTTAAACGTGTTTCAATAGCAATTTTAGCAGGTAATGTAGCTCCAATTTTAAGCACGGCTAAATATACTAAGGTTTGTTTAGGCGTTAAGCCAAATTGATATAACAAGTCTTCGGCAATCATAGTTTTGTTGTTAATAATTATAAACAAAAAAAAGATAGTAGTCAATATTTTGCTAATTTTAAATAAAATTTAAATACATTTTTTTTATTACTTATTAACAATAAATATTTACTTGCTATATTAACAAGTCTCATAACGAGACTTTGTTCTTTAAAAATCGAACATGAGGGAGGTATCATGTTGTTGTTTTTGCAGTTGTGGGGTGGAATATTTTTTCTTCTTAATAAAATATTTTTTGCGTTCGCAGAACGCAGCGTTCGCCCTGCTACAACGAGATGGCGGCTCTGGTCGTGGATAGTGTATTTAATCGGTCTACCGGCCTGGGTGATGATTTTTGCGCTGGAACATAATTGGATCGCCGCAGCTTTAGAGGCCAGCGGCGCACCAGCGATGATACTCGGTCTGTGGACTGCTTTAGGCAGATCAGACAAACCACCTAAGTGGCTAAACCTTTTATCGATCGCCGGAATCATGATAGGGATGCTCGGCAGTCTCTACGATTTCGGTGGTGTTACTGCATTTTCGCAATATCTAGAACTAGGCATTGCAACTGGATATTTTGTAGGAACCTATTTGCTGGCCAAACAAGAATCTGATGGGTATGCATGGTACGTGCTGATGCACGTATCGTGCGGTTGGTTGATGTGGGCGCAGGGCTATACATGGCTTTGCGCCCAACAAGGGATATCCCTTGTGTTCATAGTTGATGCCTTCCTTGTATCGTCTCGACGACAGAGATAGGACTTCGGTTGGCAGTTACCCGTTCAAAACTGCCTCTCCATATTAATATTAGATTACACTGCCAAAGCCTTTGCGTTAAAATATAATCAAGCCGTTATTATTAACTTTCCCTTATTTCTTCAAACTCTAACCGTTGTAGTTGTTTGGTAACTACAACATCTTCTAATGGCTCTGAATAGTGAATCGCCGCTAATTCAGCCTGTTTATTCTGTTGCACGAATTGCCAATTATTCAAAATATTACGAGAACTAATCGTTTTGCGTACTTCTTTTTTTTGCACTAGCTCTATAACTTCAT
This sequence comes from Patescibacteria group bacterium, assembly GCA_041660305.1. Taxonomy (GTDB): domain Bacteria; phylum Patescibacteriota; class Patescibacteriia; order UBA9570; family UBA9570; genus JBAZWO01. The sequence continues at coordinate 33,191 of JBAZWO010000003.1, forward strand.
TTAGATTAACAGTTAGTTTTTGGCAAATCATCGTAAAATCATAAAAATCACGGTATCGTATCCGATCATTCATAGCACGAATTTTTTCAGCGACAATTTCACGAATATCCATCACCCGCACCAATGTGTCTACACCGTAGACATTATGATACTTCAGCTCAAGTGGAGGTAAAACGACATTTTGTAAAAAATCAATTTCCATTTTCATGGAATTCGGCTGACCAAGCGGACCAGTAAATTGCAAACGCTCAATTTTAATTGTTGCGTTTGAAACATAGTCTTTTTTGACCGATAAAAAATCATAGTCTGTAAATATTGTTTTCACTTCATCTAAAGTAAGTGGTGCGGTATTACTTGAAAAATCTAAATCTTCAGAAAAACGTAACTGTGGTAAATGGGCATGATATAACGCCGTACCGCCTTTAAAAATCAGCTTATTTCGCAATGGTGAATCGTAAATAATTTTGGATACTAATGCTAAAAAATAATCTTTTTCAGCCACGGCTAAAGGATACCGTAAACTAGTACGATTAATTGCTTCAAGTTCTCGACGACCGAGTAATTGCATAGTTAATAAAAATTACTACTTAAAGTGTTGGTGATAATATAATCTCCATTTTGCACTAAACACGTTACTATCATTCGTCATTTTACTTACGCTACGATCATTTTGCACTAAAGCATGGAGCTGACTAGTATCATACTGAATTTGATCCAATACAAAACCAATCATGCGTTGTACTGTAACAGTCTGCCCATGCAATAATTCGATTAACCGCTGGAAATTAATGTCCGAATAATACTCTCTGCATTTTTCTTGGACAATATCAATAGTATACAGTGAACGATGAAAATGTAACAAATCTAATAAAGCTTTCTCTGCTGTGGCAATTTTCACTAAGCGATTATCAAGTTTTTCTTCGATGAACCCATAAAATTGTTCCTGGATAGTATGCACGAAACGATACTGTATATCCTGAACCGTTTTTTCTGTCTCTTTTTTTAATGACACGGACTGAATAATTTTTAACATCTGATCAAACATGCCGTGATATTGTAAAGCCGCCTCAAATGAAACGTAAGATTGGGGTACAATAATCTGCGCTACAGTGCATGAAGACAACGTGACTGCACCTAAGGATTCCATTGAAGAAATGACATACGTACCTCGTTGCAATCGCACCAACCAGCCTATTGTAGTGAGCTTATTTACCCAGTTGCGAATGGACTGTCGATTATTGGTATAGTGATTAGCTATTTGAACAATCTGTTTGAACTGAACAACATCACCATGCTTAGCTAATAGGTTTTCTAGCAAATAATGGTCTTTTTGACTTAAAATGGTATTTTTTATAGTCATTTAATAACGTATTATGATTATTAACTATGTTTAGTATATACCATAATATAAAAAAGTCAAACTACCTTCATATCCATTATTCAGGTAAATTGTTTAAATGTAGAACTGTTTTTGTTTACTCACAATAATGTTATACTGAATATATAAGATGGAGGATAATATTAATATAAAACATATGTTTACTATAAAATGGCTATTTAAGCCTTGTTTGATTAGTTGTCTTTTCTGGTTGTTTTTTTCTAACGCGGCCCAAGCCAAGTATCAAGATTATACTTATACATATTCTGATACTGACCCAGATACGATGGATTCTAATTATCACTATGATAACTTAGCCATTTCAGCCGATGGTTCAATCGCAGCAGCTATTGGTGGATTAGATGTAACGGCCGATCAAGATATGGTTGTCTTTAAAGATAATAAAGCCACTCCAGACTGGGGTTATTCAGTTGGTGAAAATGGATCTATGTTCGATCTAGCATTATCAGCCGATAGCTCAACAATCATGGCTTGTGGTAGTGATATATGGGTATATGATGTTAGTGCAAAAACTTTACTGTGGAAATATAGCAATAATAATTATGCTTATGATGTTTGCGCTGTATCTAGCGATGGTAATTATTTAGCAGCTGGCGATCGTGGCGGTATGGTAACTTTATGGGAGCGTGGCAGTAAAACTCCAGTACGAACTTGGCAATTGGCCGAACCGGGCTATTTTGTGAATAGTGTAACCATGACTAAAGATGGCCAGCATATTTTAGCCAGCACCGATTTTACTACTGCCTACATTGATACACAAAGCGATAAAATGCTTTGGACAAGAAATAGTGCCACAGAAATTATTGCGGCCGGCTGTAATGCGAGTGATTGCACCTATGGTTATTTACTGCGTGATGATAGCAATTTAGCCAATGGTGGTTATAAATTAACTGGTTTTAAAGTAGACACGGCTAGCACCTTGTGGCAAAAAGATGTTGCCAGTGATAATACTCCGCGAGTAGCCTTGTCTGGTACAGGCAAACGCCTAGTTTTAACAACTAATACTGGCTATTACGGTTATAACATGATTACTGGCCGACAAAAATGGAAATACCTACGCAGCGGTGGAGAAACTGAAGTAGCGCTGTCGGATACCGGAAAATGGATAATTATTAGTGATGGACATGAATATGTTTATGTGTTTGATTGGGGCTACCCGCATAGTACCCAACGCCCAATTCGAATGATCGCCATGAATTTTCCTGGATCAGTGGCCATCAGTAGTTATGGTGAAACTATAGTGTATGAACATAACGCTTTTACATTAAAAGATTTGCCGCCAAGTTTATTAGTAAAAACCAGAGGCGTACCAGTGTATGCCAGAGAATTGCCTGTGAATATGGAATATTTTGTATCTAACCCGGGTGGTAATAAAAATCTTAGAATAAAGACCACTTTGAGTTTGCCACAGGTAGCTATCTTAAGCGATCTAGAACAAACCGTAGACGGTGAGCCGCAAGGCGTAAAAGGAAAATTATTGGAGTATACCAATGCTACCCTACCTGGCTATGCCGTTGGTGAAGAAAATCGGGAAGTTGATCAAAACGCACATTCTTCAGAAAAAGTATACGCCAGCTTTACCATGCCAGATTTGCTCATGCCAGATTGGGTAGGCGATTTATTAGAATTTTTAGGCTTAGATGATTTATTCGATAATATGTTTGGCCAGTTTTCAACACCAATGAATTTATTGCTCAATGCCAAGCTAACTGCTGAAATGACTGCTAAATCAGACAGCCAAGCCGCAGAAGGCGGGTTGTATCCATTGTTCGGATTAGGAGAAACTCAATTGTATGACGCTTCGACTAATGAAGTATATGATATTGATCGATTCTTTTTTATCTACATTGCCTTTTAAAGAAAATGCTTTCACATTCATAACTACTTATTTTCAATAGCGTCATTCTATGTTATACTGCGATTGAACATTTTTTTATATGGCTAAATTAAACTCTGTTTTTGATATCACGGTCGTTTATGATGCTAAATTAGCTCACAGCGCGGCTGATGTTAATTATCTTGAAACGGCTCCGTTTGCTAAAAACAGCGCTTATTTTAATTGTAACGCTACTTATCAATATTTTATTGAACACTGCAAAAAACTTGGTTTGCGAGCGGCTTTTACTACCACTAATGATGTAACGGCGACTGGACAATTCAGTAGTGTTTGGACACATACCCTTAAGTGGGAACGTTGCAAACAAACTGTGTCTGCTAAAGTAATTTTTGATAAATTTTCTAATTTACAACCACGTAATCAAGCGGCTTATTATCATATAACTACTGCCGGCACACCACCACCATTATTTCATAATCAAGCCATGCGCTTATTATTTGATAATAAATTAGCTACTTTTCTAATGTTTCCACATTACAGTATTCCTACGGTTAAAGTTACAGCCCGCACTAAAACTGCTCTGCTAAACGCTAGCAAAATATTACAAACGTTATGTGAAACACATCCTTATCATGAAGATTTTAACACCACTATGATATTAAAAGATCAATTCGGTATTGGTGGTAATAATATTTTTAAAATAACAAATAATGATTTTTCAGCTGTTCCAATTAACACTACCGCTGAATTTATTTTACAACCATTCATTCAAGCCTCTGGTTTTAAGATTGCTCATCATGCTGGCAATACCGATTTACGCGTCATTATTTTTAATAACACCGTTGTGCAAAGTTATTTGCGCATTGCTAAAGCCGGTGAATTTCGCGCTAATGCGCAACAAGGAGGCCGTGTAGTTTATTTAGCACTTAATGACATTCCAGCAGACGTATTAAAAATGATAGCGCAAATTAAAAAACGCTTGCCCAATAAAACCACTTTGTACACGCTCGATTTCATTAAAAGTAATCACGGTCATTTATATTTTATTGAAGGCAATAACAGTCCGGGCTTAAATTGGTTCGATGCTGAAGATGAAATAAGAGCCAAAGAACTGATTCATTTAATTGTGCGTAATTTGCAACAACTAATATTTAAACCTCACTAATCACATCAAAACCTTTATAACTACCGGTTAGCGCTAAACCAATAATTTTTCCGGTGCATAAATTTTGGGCTCTAATTTTTTTGGCAGTTTCATTTAAAGTTGCGCCCGAACCAACCGCGTCATCAATTAATAAAATATTTTCAAATTTTTTCCGTTCGGTAACGTAAATAGTATTTCTAGCATTAGTTATTCTTTCGTCTATTTTAGTTAGAGTTTTTTGTGGCACAGCTACATCATTAATTACTTTATTTATTGATATTATTTCCTGCTTAATATCAAGCTGTTTAGCTAGTACACTCATTAATTGCACTTCTCTTTTAATAGTAGGTGGTATAAACCCAACCCCGTCAATATTATATTGTAAAATTATTTTTTGAACTTGTGGTTTAATTTCTAATGTTAGTTGTTTAATTAATGTTTTATTTTGGCTTTGTTTTGCATAAAGCAACATTTTTCCTAATTTAGTTTTACCAAAACGTTCAATACTATAAAAATCTAAATAAAACACGCTATCTAAATATACTGTTTTAAAAGAGTTCTTCATTTTTTTCATTCCATCTAGTAATCCATCTTTATTTCTATAAGCGGCATATTTTTTTAATGTTTTAATATATTCAATGGCTGTTTTTTCTATCGGCTGTTTGGTATTTACACACCAATGTACGAAACCATCCATCCCCTTATAGATATGTCCAAACGAAGAAACGTACAAATAATTATTGTCAATTATCCGTTTTTGTTCTTCAGATAATTGGACATTAGTGGTATTGCCTCTGGCTTCTTGAAACCATTCTCCAATGTTTGTAGCTAAAATATAATATACTTTTGGTGGCTTCCCAATTTTTACTAATTTATTCTGTAAATTTAATTTTTTTAGCTGTTTAAATACTGCTTGTCGAGAAATATTTAAATAATTAACTAATTCAAAAGCCGTAGCCTGTTTGTTTTGTTCAATATATTCCAAAACTTTATGTTCTGTATCTGTTTTCATATCATTCATTATATATGGTTTACAGTTTACTGTCAACTGTAAACCATAAACTACATTATTCTGGCAATTGCCGATACCACTCCCAACTGGTTTTTGGCGAACCATCTTCGTGTACCAGACCAAAATTAGCTTCGTAAGCCCCTAAATACGGGCGATCGCGAAAAGTATATAGTAAAATTGGTCGCACATTTTTATAATTCAGTAACACTTGAGCGGCCTGCGGTAAATAACGGCGCACTAAAGCATCGTCTACCCCACCTTGGCCAGTAGAACAGCCTAATTCCGTAACCCAAATTTTTCCAGCTGGTTTATATTTTTTCATTAATTTTTCTAAACTATCCCAATCGGTTTTTAATTGGGTAAACTTTTCTCCATCGGCTTGATAGTAGCCACAATAATACACATGTACGTTTAGTTCATCAAACCATTTATTCCCGTGTTTAAATAGTTTTTTTAAATAAACGCGGTTAGTAATATCTGAAACTGCTCCATTTAAAATAATAGCGTAGGGGTCGGTTTCTCTAATAACTTGGGAGCCGGATTTTAATAATGGCTTGTATGTTTTCCAAGTATTCGGTTGTAAATAGGTGGCGCTATCTGGTTCGTTCCATAGTTCCCAAACGTCTACATAATTACGATATCTGGTTACCACAGTACGAACTAGTTCTGGCCAATGTTCCGTATCACCATAAGCTAACATGCCTACTACTTGAATATTTTTTGCTTGATACTCCAACATGATTTTATCATAACGTGTTAACCAACCCTGCCAATTATAGCCATTTAATTCTGCTAAATTAAAATGCTCACGTACCCAAGTAGTATTACTGCCTACTAACCGCTGTTCGTATAACGAATCAATAGTAACATCACCAGCTAACGCCCAATGCGTGTTTAATCCAACTGTACGATGATTAAGTTTCGGTTTTAAATGATTTAAACCGTATTTAATATGTGGATTTTTGTAAGTTTGTACATAGGGATTAAATATTGTCACTAACTGTGCCGTTGTTAAAATAATATCGTGATTAGTTTCGGTATTATTTTTTACTATTAGTGGATACTGCGCTAAATCTAGCGTAATTAAAATAGTAGACACTGGAAACACTAAATTCACCCCGTTAGCATTACCGCTGATACTACTAGCCTGTAACGATCCAAGCTGAACAATAACCGGATTAAATAATAAATAATCCAAATTTTCACCATACATCGCTACAGTAGTAGTATAAGGCTCTGTTTGTACTACCGATATAAAATCAGTAGATAAACTAGTAACTACGGGTACGCCTGCACCCATGGCCTGTAGTGGATTTATCCAGTTACTAAAAGCTATTACTATTATTACGCTAAGCCGGCTATAAAATTTCATAACAATAAATTTTGGTTTTTCCACAATACTGTACTGGTTTAGCAATAATACGTTCATGTGGTGTTAATTTAAACACACAACTAATAATTAAACAGCCTGGTTTACATTCTTGCACAAATTTTTCCGTTAAACGTTCGGCTAACGAACTAATCCAATAACCAATTATAACATCCGCTTCCTGTAAAGGATAATTAAAAAAATCTGCTTGGACAATTTTTGGTGTATTTTTTTTGTTACTTACTAAAAACCGTAACCAGCTTAACCACACTAATAACCAGCTGCGTTCTACGCCAATATACTGTTTAGTAGGATTTTGTTTATACAACGCCGCTAATAACGTACCAGTACCACTACCTAAATCTACTACCCTCACTTTATTATTCACATCAGCTAATTTAGCTACAAATTTAGCTACCCGCCGAGTAGTAGGTACAAATGGCAAGGTTTGTTTTTGAAAAATCACTAACAATATCAAATTAACTAAAATTTTTACTAAAAAACCTAGTAATATTAGTAAAAAAATAACATAAAACCACATAATTACTTGCATATTGACAGGAAAAACCGCTTATGATACTTTTAGCTGTTCCTATGTTACCACTAGAACAACAAATCGTTAATCTTATCCACCAACACCATAATATTTTGGTGTGTTTACCGGCCAAACCTTCTACCGATGCCATTGCTGCTGGTTTAGCTATGTACACTGTATTACAAAAACTCGGCAAAAATACTAATGTAGTAGCCGCTCAATTTACCTTACCAGATAGCCACAAATTTTTACCAAAAAGTTCTGCCATTAAACAAGATTTACAAGCTTTAAAAAAATTTATTATTACGCTGAATACGGAAAAAATAAAAGTATCTGATTTGCAATATGCTCAACAAGATAAACAATTACATATTTATGTAACGCCACAAAACGGTTCGTTTAATGTTCAAGATGTTACCACTTCGGCCAGTAACTATGCTTATGATTTAATTATCACGATTGACACTAAAGAACTAGATGCTATTGGAACATTGTTTGAACAAAACGCTGATTTTTTCTATCACACTCCTATTATTAATATCGATCATCATCCTGGTAATGAACAATTTGGCCAAGTAAATTTAGTGAACATTACCGCTACCAGTGTATCCGAAATTATATTTGAATTGATTCAACATTTAGATAACGGCCATTTATTAGATGAGTATATTGCTACAAATTTGCTAACCGGCATTATTTCTAAAACTAAATCATTCAAAACAGCTAGTGTAACACCGCGCTCACTAGCTATCGCTAGCCATTTAATTGCTTCCGGGGCTCGCCGTGAAGACATTGTTAAAAACTTGTATCAAACTAAAACCATTAGCACACTACATCTATGGGGTCGTGCTCTAGCTCAATTGCAATCCGATACTAATCATCGGTTAGTGTGGTCTGTATTACATGAAGAAGATTTTTTACACACCAATACTAATACCTCTGCTTTGGAGGCCGTAATTGACGAATTGATTATTAATGCACCAGAAGCAGAAAATGTTTACATTATTTACGAACAACGTGATACCCAACAACAATTACATACCCACGCCATAATATATTTATCACACCAACGTAAAGCACTTAATTTACCGATAGAATGGCAAGTGAACAACACGGAACATTTTAAATACATTGCATTTCCCAATCATATTACATTAGACGCCGCTCAAACCATGTTGCATCAGGCCCTGGAAAAACTTCTCCCCCTTTAGGGGGTTGGGGGGCTGTGCTATACTATTAGGATATGGTGCAACGCATTGAAGATTTATTAGCTTTGAACAAACAAAGCCAGGCTACCAATACTCTACCGCCTACTACTAGCTCTACGGCCGATCCGGCGGCAAAATTGGCCAATAAGATGCATTTAATTGAATTAGAAAAGTTAGAAGAACTTACTCAAGCTAAAGCGGTTGAGTTTAGTTTGGAATATATTAATCTACAAGGCTTTCCAGTGGGGCCAGAAATACTATCTTTGATTACCGAGGAACAAGCTAGGCGTATTCGCACCGTAGTGTTTTTTAAATTAGATAATCAGATTCGTTTAGCTACATGTTTGCCAGATCATCCGGAAATTTACGATATTATTGCTCGTTTACAACGCGAATTTCCTGGCACAAATATTGCTATTTACCTAACTTCGGAGCACAGCATGAACGAGGTATTAAAACTATATAAAAATATTGCCCATATTAGAACTACTACCACTAACGTGGCTCTTACTAAAGCAGAACTAGATTATTTTCAGCAAGCCATTCATAGTTTTGCTGATATGGAAAAAATGTTAGCCACTGCCAATATGACACAGGCCTTTGCCATGATGGTAGCTGAAGCTATGAACGTAAATTCTTCCGATATTCATGTGGAAGCCGGTGAACATCATATTATCGTCCGTTACCGTGTAGACGGTTTATTACAAGTGGCGGCTAAAATACCAGCTAGCATTTGGCCTCATTTAATTACTAGAATAAAAACAATTGCTGGTTTAAAAATAAACGTAGATAGTATTCCCCAAGATGGCCGTATTACTATTGTCATGGATCAAGATAAACTAGACATTCGTGTGTCTACTATCCCTACTACTTGGGGTGAATCAGTGGTAATGCGTTTGTTACGCTCTAATTCTATAAGTTTATCTTTTGAACAGCTTGGTTTGCGGTCAGCGGCTTTTAAGCGCTTAAAACACGAGCTAGATAAACCCCAGGGCATGATTATTACCACTGGTCCAACCGGTTCTGGTAAAACTACTTCTTTGTATGCCATGTTAAACACACTCAATCAGCCCGATCGAAAAATTATTACCCTGGAAAACCCTATTGAATATCGTTTGCCTGGTATCGACCAATCGCAAATTGAGCACGCTAAAGGCTACACGTTTTCCAAAGGCTTGCGCGCCATTTTACGGCAAGATCCCAATATTATCATGGTGGGTGAAATCCGCGATTTAGAAACAGCCGAAACCGCTATCCAGGCCGCGCTTACTGGCCACTTACTACTTTCTACTATTCATACTAACGATGCCGCTGGCGCTATTCCTCGCTTTTTATCCATGGGCGCGCAACCGTTTTTATTAGCTCCCGCCATGAACGCCATTGTTGGTCAGCGTTTGGTACGTAAACTATGTGATTTTTGCAAAACTGAAATTACGTTAGATCTAGAAACACTGGATCGAGTAAAAAACTTGGTAAAAAACATTCCGGAAAATTCCGGTGAAATTATCCCCGATCCAAACACCTTAAAATTTTATGAAGGCAAGGGTTGTGATCAGTGCCATAAGTTAGGCTACAAAGGCCGCATTGGCATTTATGAAGTGTTTACCAAAACCCCGGAAATTGAAGCTATCACCTTGGCCGGCAATGTTTCCGAATATCAAATGCGCGAAGTTACCCATCGTTTAGGCATGCTCACCATGGCCCAAGATGGTATCTTGAAAGCGCTAGCGGGAGTTACGTCGGTGGCTGAAGTGATGCGGGTGGCGGTAATAGATTAGACCCCTCCTCCAACTCCTCCCCTACAAGGGAGGAGAGCAATTAAAATTTTACTATATGTTATCTCCCTCAAAGAAAAAACCAGCAGTTGTATTACAGCAAAAACTTCATTACATTTCAAAACAACTAAGAAATAAACCTACTGCTGCTGAAAATTTGCTCTGGCAAAAATTAAAAGGCAAACAACTTTGTGGTAAAAAATTTAGAAGACAATATCCTTTATATAGTTATATTGCCGATTTTTATTGCCATGATAAAAAACTTCTTATTGAGGTAGATGGAGAGATTCATAAACAACAACAAACCAAAGATACCAACCGTGATCAAATGTTACATGAATATGGTTATTACACATTACGTTTTACTAATGCGGATATATTAAATAATATCAATTCAGTTTTAACAATTATTACCAAAAATTTATAATAGATATTTACTCCCCTCCCTCTTGCAGGAGGGAGGGGCTGGGGGAGAGAGGTCTAGAGTTCTTGTAATGATTTTTCTAGCTTTTCTAAAATTGCTTTTTTGTCAGCTAATTTTTTCTGTTCCACTTCAATAATTCTAGCTGGCGCTTTACTGATAAATTCTGGGGTATTCAATTTCTGATTTAAACTGACGACATATTTTTTTAATTCAACAATTTCTTTTTTTAGTTGCGCCTGATATTTTGGTACGTCAATCACACTTTGTAAATCCAGTGTAAATTCATAAGCATCATTAATTAATTGTACTTTACCCATCCCACTCCCCTCACTAATTACTACTTTCGTTAAGTGTTCAATAATATCCTTAGTACCCGAAACTGGTTTTTTAGTAAACAATGTAATTTTTGTGCTGTAAGCAATATTGTATTTTGCTCGTAAATCGCGAATTTGGGTAACAATATCTTGGATATCAGCAAATTGTTTTTCTATGGTAGGATTAATTTTAGTCGCATCTGCTTGTGGCCAGGTTTCTATCATTAACAATTTACCTGGATGTAACTCGCTCCATAATACTTCAGTCACAAATGGTATAAACGGATGTAATAATTTTAGGGTGGTTTCTAATACTTGTTTGGTTAACACTGGATTCGGTTGAAATTTGGTAATTTCAATATACCAATCAGCAAAATCGTGCCACAAAAATTCGTAAATCTTTTCGGCCGCTAAACTATATTGATAATGTTCAAAATAATTATTTATTTCTTGAATTAAGCGATTTAATTTGGATTCAATCCAGCTATCCGCTATGGCTTCACCTCCCTCCCCTTTGAGGGGAGGGATTGAGGGAGAGGTAGTTACATATCTAGCCACATTCCATACTTTGTTGACAAAGTTTCTAGAATCCTCCACTTTTTCTTCATAAAATTTCGAATCATTACCTGGTGTAATACCCTTTAATAAACTTAACCGTAACGCATCAGCACCATATTGCTTAATTACATCCAATGGATTAATGCCATTGCCTAATGACTTGGAAAATTTGCGTCCTTGTTTGTCACGTAACATGCCATGAATATAAACCTCTTTAAATGGAATACTATCTAAAGCATAGGTGGTCATTAATATCATTCTGGCCATCCAGAAAAAAATAATTTCATGACCCATTTGCATCCAAGAGATCGGATGAAATTTTTTTAAATCAGCGGTTTGCTTTGGCCAGCCTAAGGTAGAAAACGTCCATGTGCCAGACGAAAACCAGGTATCAAGCGTATCTTCATCTTGTTGCCAACCCTGTTCTAATGGAGCTTTAATTCCAACATAAACTTCTTTGTCTTTATACCAGGCTGGAATTCGATGTCCCCACCAAATTTGCCGAGAAATACACCAATCACGCAAATTTTCTATCCAGCGTAAATAAGTTTTTTCAAAGCGCTCTGGAGTAATTTTAATTTTTGCAGCCGCCTCGCGCATTAAATCCTTCAAGGTTTTATTTTTGCCAGGGATAATCTTATTTACATTTACAAACCATTGCTCTTTTGGAATTACTTCTACCACATCACTAAAACGATCCGATGTGCCAACACTGTGTACTAATTCTTCTTCTTTAATAATAAGATTATTATCTTTTAACCAGGCTACTAATTTTTCTCGAGCGGCTAATGCTGTTAACCCTTGGTAAGCTTTACCAGCTTGTTCGGTCATACAGCCATCTTCGCTAATTACTTGAATCAAACCAATGTCTGGATGTTTTAGATACATATCATAATCAGCCATGCTGTGGGCTGGAGTTACTCCCACGGCCCCGGTGCCGTAATTCATATCCACGGTATCATCCGCAATGATTTTAATAACAAGTGGTTTAGCGGCGCCAATATTGATAGTGTATTCTTTGCCAATATATTGCTGGTAACGTTCATCGTTTGGATGTACCGCTACGGCCGTATCGCCTAATTTAGTTTCCGGACGCGTGGTAGCAATGGCAATCGGAAAATCTTTGCTATATTTAAAGGTATATAATTTAGTAGTTTGTTCCACGTATACTAACTCATCATCTGAACAAGTAGATTGTCCTTTTACCGACCAGTTAATCACACGGTAACCTTTGTAAACCAAACCATCTCGATACATGCGCACAAATAATTCATTCACCGCTCGAGACCGCTGCTCATCAAAAGTATAAGCTAATCTAGACCAATCACAACTCGTGCCAAGTTTTTTTATCTGATTTAAAATAGTTGATTTCGATTGTTCAGCAAAATCACGAATAATACTTACTAATTTTTCTCGGCCATATTCTGTGCGAGGATGTTTAATGCCCTGGGCTTGTAGATTTTTTTCTACGCGAGCTTGAGTAGCTACAGCAGAGTGATCGGTACCAGGCAACAATAAGGCTTTTTTGCCCAACATGCGCTGATACCGAATTTGGGTATCCATTAAGGCATTTTCTAAAGCGTGTCCTAAATGTAACACGCCAGTTACGTTTGGCGGTGGAAATAATAATGAAAACGGTTCACCGTTACCAGGTAAATTATCCGGATTAAAATAACCTGATGCTTCCCATTGCTTGTAAATCTTATCCTCATAATCTTGCGCGTTATACGCTTTTGGTAGGTTCATAATTTATATAATATCATTTTTTTATTCCCCCTTCTCCTCAGAGGAGAAGGGGGTTAGGGGGATGAGGTAGGTTGTTTAAAGGAGAGGGGGTCGGGGGGTGAGGTCTAAATTATCTTTATATAATGTCCCGCCTGCCGCTTGGCTCGATATTGTTCATTTAAATCATTAAATTCTACATCCAAATGTGATAAACGGACTAATTCTCCATCAATTAACACAAATGGATCCACAATTCTAATTTTAGTTTTAACATGAAAATCATAATTTACCAAGTCTTCTTTTACCTTAATAGACCTTACTAAGGCTAAATTTTTACTAATTAACGGATGCTTAGCTTGCGCTAGTTTTTCGTACACTACTTCGTCTACCGAAAACAAATCTTTGAACGTAATAATATTTTCAAACAAAGCCGTTTTAATGGCTTCAGCAAATAAATGATAAAGAGCCGCCTGCATGGGGTGCCCCCATAAGCGCTGATCACCTAAGCGGTAGACATCGGCAAACTGGCGCGCAATATTCTGGTGCTCAAACGCAATGGTGTGCTCAAACCGAACCATGTCATCTAACATGGGTTTTACGTCGTTAATATCTAAAATCCGATCGGTCACTAAATCTCGAAAACAATAATCAATTCTGTCCATACACAAATCTGGCAAATCCCGTTCTAATAACGAAAATCTAGCTTTATCAAATATAGTATCCAATGATAAATCATGTTTTTTTATAATCGCCGGAATAGTTGAATTCATAATTACGGCTTTGTGAAACTCTTCATGAAACGTGCCAGCTTCGGCACCGCCAAATACAAAATCAATCACATGGGAAAACGCGGTATGTGGTACATCATGCAACATACCTGCAATCTGTTCTTCTAGTGTGGCGTTGAATCGGCGTAATAATAAATACACCCCTACACAGTGCTCATAACGGCTAGTGGTAAGATGCGCAAACCGATAAAAACTAGCCCCATACTGATTCACTTTTTTCAGCCGCTGCATCGCTTCAGAAGCTAGTAATTCTTGTACCACTGGCTCTGTGATAGTTGTTTCGCTATAGATTTTATCTTTATATTGATATTGCATATGTTTTATTACCCTATTGTAAACTAAACACCGCTCTTGTCCAGTATCAGAAACCATTGACATTACTTATAGGTCTGCTAATATAATATTATACTTTGACTCCAAATATGGAGTTCCGAGGCCCTCCAAAAGAGGGCCGTTATTTTTTTTAAACAAGTTTACGAAACATGTTTTGAATATTTTTGTAGTCTTCAGCTTCTAATTTACCTAAACGACGTAATAGCCTTTTAGCACTAATTACTCTCATTTGAGACAAATTGATTGTATATTGTAAATGATTACGCTGAAATATGTATCTATAATTACCCGGTTTAATTTTACTAGACGTTGGTACCGCTAAAAACATATCTGCATTAAATTTTTTCAAAATTAATACCGGACGTTCAAAATGAAAATTTTTACCATTTTCTTCACTGCCGATATTTTGTCCAAGACTAACCCACCAAATTTGACCTTCCTTAAAATAAAAAGTCTGTGATTTTTTACTCAAGTGAATATCTATTTTTAGTTTTGACCAAGCGTTAAATTCTTGAATTATTTTTAATAACATAAAAAGCGTTCCCAAAAATTGGTGAGCGCTCAATTAAAGTATATGTTATCAAAATTTTATTAATATTGCAATTTTAACAATGCCAGCCCAATTTCTGACTCCATTGCTCGATGTAACTCTGTAAACGGTCTAATCACTAATTCAATAGTCGGATTAGCAACCAGCTTATTACAGTGTCCACCAAACACCTGGTATTGATGATTAGCCAGCGTAACATGAATGTGTAATTTTTCTACGGAAATGTTGCCTTGAATACTGGTAACTTCGTAAAACTGATCGTTAAATAATTTATTAGTATACTGTTTGCTTTCTAAATTAAATGAAGCCAGTTCAATTTCTTGTGAACCGCCAATTCCATTTATCCAACCACCTTTAATGTTCTGCTCCTGGAAAAATTTTGTTAACGTAGTGATTAATTCTTCACCTGACATCAGGCGAATAATGTAAGTGTCATTGTTTTTTGTATATTGCATATATTTAATTATTTATTATTCCCCCTTCTCCTCTGAGGAGAAGGGGGTTAGGGGGATGAGGTCTATGTTAATTCCCAATTCGGATCGGCCTGCACAGAAAACAAATCAGCCGGCTCGTTATGTAATTTACACGCCGCGGCAATCATGGCGGCATTATCGGTACAATATTCTAACGCTGGAATACATAATGTTACAGGCGTAGAGACGCATTGCAATGCGTCTCTACATGTTTGGCGTAATAACGGGTTAGCCGCTACTCCACCGCCCACTAATAACGTTTTTACCTGATACTGCTTAATTGCTTTCATGGTTTTTTTTACTAATACATCTACAATGGCTTGTTGTAAGCTGGCGCAAATATCATTTAAATTTGCATTTGGATTATCGCGTTTAAAATACAATACCGCCGTTTTTAATCCGGAAAATGAAAACGAATAATCACCGCTATCCAGCATGGGTCTAGGAAAATGAAACGCTGCCGCATTGCCTTGTGTTGCCAATTTACTAATTTCTGGCCCACCTGGATAAGCCAACCCTAAAATGCGCGCCGTTTTATCAAAGCATTCTCCGGCCGCGTCATCTCGTGTTTTTCCTATTAACTCATAAGTAGCCGGCTTTGGCATGAACAACAATTCGGTATGGCCACCGGATACCACCAGCGCTATCGCCGGATACTCGATATTAGGCTGCGTAATAAAATTAGCGGCAATATGGCCTTCAATATGATTAATGGAAAATAATGGTACATGCCAACTGTAACTTAGCGTACGCGCCGTTTCTACGCCTACCATTAATGAGGTAATTAAGCCTGGCCCAGTAGTCACGGCAATTCTATCTAGTTGCTGACCGGTTAAATTAGTTTGTTTTAAAATTTGTTCAATTAGTGGCATAATAACCTGCACGTGTTCACGTGCCGCCACTTCGGGCACTACTCCACCGGTTAATTTATGCACGTCAATTTGCGAAGCCGTTAAATAGCTAATCTTATCATCCTGCATGACCGCTACGCTGGTCTCGTCACACGAAGTTTCTATTGCTAAAATATTCATGCTATCATTAAAACACTCGCGCTTACTTTATGCAAACTATATTAAAAACTCTATTTACTAGTTATCACGGAATGTTCCGGCTCTATCGCTGGCTGGTGTTAGGCTTAATTATTTTTTTTATTTTTGGCATTATTTTAGGCGTAGTACTGCCTGCTTCATTAAAAATGATCATGCTAGATTTAGTAATGCAAAAATTTGCTGCGATTACTGGCGATGCTTCTACCGCTTGGCAATTAACCGAGCGTATTTTTTTAAATAATTTTTTAGTAAGTGGATTATTATATTTATTAGGCTTTATTGTTATTTTTCCAATCTTCTTAATGGTAATTAATGGTTTAGTGATTGGTATCTTTTTTGATCTGGTGTACCGTTATAATTTTTTATATCCTGGCACTTTTTGGAGTAGTTTAATAGGCTTAATTCCCCATGGTATTTTTGAATTAACGGCTTTCTTTTTAGCTGGGACATTAAGTATTGCGGTAATACTGAAAGTGTTATTCAACAAAATTATTGAACCACAAAAATCACGTAAACAAGTACTGTTAGAATCCGCTATCAGATTTTTTACCTTAATTATTCCCCTATTAATAGTGGCCGCTTTAGTAGAATGTTACGTGTCACCATTAGTTAGCACGGTTATTTTTAATAAAATTAATCAATCTCGCCTTGATGCTAGCTTGGCTATAAACCTAAACGAAACCGTATTAAACAAATATCATTGCACATCAACTCCTAATACTCAAACCAAAGCTTTAGATAATTCAGATGCTGATTTTTCCAAGAAATTATTAACCACGCTCTATAATAATGAGGTAATTACTCAATTTAAACAACGTAAATCTATTCCTGTGTGGGAACAATATTATTATTGTGATCAAAATATGATTATTGGCATTAGAGCTTATCCGGCTCAACAATGGTCGGTTACTCAAGCTATACAATTACAAGAAGCCTTTCTTACGGCGGCTGGCGAATCTTTTCAACATCCTAACAATAATCCAAATATCTTTATTACTAATAGTCCTGCTTTCGGCGGCACAATTACGTTTCAAAATTATCAAGATAGAACTGTTGGCGTAGTGATTACTAATGGAGAGATAACAGCGGATGAAGTGCTACAAAAATAAAGCCGGCCTTGACTAGGCTTAATTTAGCCTCTATAATAGATACAAGATAGTTAATCTATATATCAATTATGTTGAATCTATTAACCATAACCAATCTGACTAGGGAAATTAATATAGCTCCTTTGCATATTATTAGAGAACATTTAGAAATGGAAACACTGTATTATCTCAGCCAATCCCCATTGGCCAAACAAATACTTTTTTATGGTGGCACGGCTATTCGCCTAGCCCATCATGGCTTACGTTTTTCAGAAGATTTAGATTTTCTTTTTAGCACACCTCCAACCGCCCAGACGGCTCAATTGTTACGGCGGGTCTTAAAAAATGTTGTTCAGAATAATTCCGGAGTAACTCTTGAAGAAGTAATTAATAAGCGGTGGACATTATTTGGTTTACTGCATATTACCCATGAATTATTAAAACATCCAATTAGAATTAAAATTGAAATCTGTAAAAAAAAAGAAGCCGCGGAAGTAAAAAATTTTTTACTTACCTCAAAAACAAATAACAAAGAAATTATTTTTAAAACCGCTACTGTAGAAGCCCTGTGTTTATTAAAAGAAAAAGCCATGTTTAATAGAGCGGTACCACGTGATTGGTTTGACTATTGGTATCTTTGTCAAAAATTACAGCGCAATAAAACTATTAAATTGCCCTTTCCTTTTCCAAAGTTAGCCTTTGCTAATGATTTAAAACGTTGGCTACCGCGCCAAACTTGGCCAGTAATACCAACTATTATTGCCTTTTATGAATAATGCTTTACGTACACAATATTTATCATTCAAAACCGAACTAGAACAAACCGGCAAAACATATTTTTCTTTATCCGATTTGGAAAAATTTTATCAGCATAAAAAAACCAGCTTAAAAGCGTTGTTAACGCATTGGAAAAAACAGCAATTAATTACCAAAGTTGGGCACGGCTACTACACCTTGGATTTAGCTAGGGTAGATTATCTTCAATTAGCTACCACGCTCTATCCCAATTCTTATGTTAGCTTTGAATACGCCTTATATTATTACGGCATGCTTAATCAAGTACCTACTACTGTTACTCTAGCCTCTTTAAACCGTAGCCGGCGTTTTCATCTAACAGCTTGGACATTAGAGTATACTCATATAAAAAAAGACTTGTTTTTTGATTATGAATTAAAAAATAATGTATATATAGCCACGCCAGAAAAAGCTTTGGCTGACACTTTTTATTTAATAGCCCGTGGACAACGTCTAGTGGAATTAGATAATCTTGATAGGGCTAAAATTAATAAAACAAAATTACAAGCAACGTTGCAACAATTTCCTAGCTATGTGCAAAAATTATATCAATCATTTAAATAATATTTAACTCCAATCATTTCCTCTTTCCACAACCAATTTATATAAATTAGCTCTGGGAATGGACTCATAGCAGGCGGGATAAGGCTATGAGTCTTCTATCAAGCTCAGGAGCATCTTAAGCTTCTTCGCTAAAGTTTCTCTAGAATTAACAGTAATTTCGAAAGAAAATCCTGGCCCGGAGGCCATGATCTTAAAAACATCGGCTGGTAGGGGCAACGCTACTTTCACCTCTGGAAAAACTGTCGTAAAT
Source organism: Patescibacteria group bacterium (assembly GCA_041660305.1). GTDB lineage: Bacteria > Patescibacteriota > Patescibacteriia > UBA9570 > UBA9570 > JBAZWO01. Next base: position 52,381 of record JBAZWO010000003.1, read on the forward strand.
CTTCCCAGCTCCTCCGAATCCAACCACCTTTCGCCCCTTTCCACACGAGATACACTTGCCTGATCTAGGCCTATCATTTGTCCAAATGATGTCTGGTTGAAACCTCTTTCTTCCCTTATGGTTTTCACTATTTCTCCAAGAGGGAGTTTTTTTAATTTTTCAAAATCAACCATTTTTTCCTCCTGTCATATAAAAACCTTCATCACTACCTAAACCATTCAGATAGTAATGTTAGTTTTTCGTAAAGAACAATTTTTTATAATGAACAACGCCTTATATTAGAAAGACGCTGTTGTTTATAAACAATTACTCAGAATTAGTAGCTCTTAATAAATCCCAAAAATCGTACAAAATAGATGCTAAATATAGCAGTAATAAAGTTATGTCTAGAATAATCAACCTTTCTCCTATTAATAACTTAGTAAGAATGGCGGTAAGTTCCAAACTAATACCAATAATTAACATCAATAAAACAGTTGTAACATGAGCCAAATAACGCTGCCAAACATTTTTACAATTAACTCGTTCATAAGTAAAAGCAAAATTGCCAAAGCAAGCTGTTACCGCCATAATACTTACTACTAATAATAGATTATTTATTATCACGTCATTTTTAATAATTGCGTTTGTATTTAATGAAATTTGTATATAATAAAAACTGACTATTAAAACCAGCCCTAGTATAATATTTTTTATTATGTTTTCCAGAATAATTTTTTTCATAATAAATATTTTAATTACTGATAAATTTTTAACGCCACTCTAATTGATCTATAGACACCACAAAAACCGGCTGTTTATTATTTCGACTGTATTTTTTTACCTGCGCTTGCTGCTCGATAATTTTCTGTATCACAACAATTGTTTCACTGGGTAAACAATCCTTGGTTTTTACACCCAACATTGGCCCACGATATAAGGCTTCGTAACCAACTCGCAAAGTTGTATTTTTGGCAAACATATTCTGATTGGTTTAATAATTACTGGCCAAATAAAAAAACTTGCTCTGCTAATTTGCAGACCAAGTTTCATCCAACGTACAGAGTTGTAATATCAACGTCAATATTACTGTCAAAAATGCTGTTACTAACTATAAATAACCCTTATTTATTAGCTATTTATGATATAAGTGTTGTTAAAAAAGTTGACAAAAAATAAAAAATATATAATATTTAGGACATTATGGACCTGCAAAAAACTTTGCAACAGCTTGGTTTAGCGCCTAAAGAAGCACAGGTTTACTTGGCTTGTTTGCAGTTGGGCTGCGCTTCGGTGTTGCAAATTGCCAAATTTGCCGGCTTAAAGCGCCCAACGGTTTATTTAATTTTAGACAATTTAGAAGCGCGCGGCTTGGTAAGCAAAACTAAAGATATTAAGAAAAATTTATTTAAAGCCGAAGAGCCAAAGCGTTTGGTAATGGATTTACGCAACCGGCAGGAATTGGCTAATCATATATTGCCATCTTTGCAGGCCATTTATAATTTAGATCCGGAAAAACCTAATATTAAAATTGGCGATGGCACATTAAGCGTACGCAATGCTTATAACGGAATTTTTACTTATATATCCAATCATCCCAATGAAGAATTATTGATTTTCGGCTCGTTGAAAGACGCTTCGCAATATTTTGAACAGGAAGTGATAACTTATTTTTATGAAAAAATGGCTCGATCGCAAAACCATATTCGCGAAATCGGCAACGATGATCATGAAACCCGTAAATATTACCGTGCTTCACGTCGCCTAAACGCTAATCATGATATTCGGTTAATTCGCAATGAAGGCGCGTTCTGGAAAGCAGATAACATGCTGTACGGCAATACTTTGGTAATATTTTCCGTAAAAGATCAGGTATTTGTTATTACTATAGAATCTAGCAACATTACTACTACCTATCGTACCCTCTTCAACATGGCCTGGCGTAGTGGGAAAAGAATTTGACAAAAGGCCAAATATAACTTATCCTGTACATATATGTACAGGATAACTAGAAGAACTGATTATGTGGCCATTCTTTTAAAAGAAACCCGGCAAATTTTTCATACGCAGGATTTAATGGTGTTATGGGGAATCTATAATAAAAATACACTTTATACTACTATTAAGCGTTATGTGCAAAAGAAAATTTTATACTCCATCCAAAAAGGTTTATATAGCACCGTACCAATTAATCAGCTAGACGACTGGGAGCTAGGATCCAGATTAATACATGATTATTCTTATATTAGTTGTGAAACTATATTGCATAACGAGGGTTATATTAGTCCATACATGTACAAAACTGCTTTGGTCAGCAATCAAGCTAAACAATTTGAAATTAATGAAAAATATTTTTATAGTAGAAAGTTATCGAAAAAATTTTTGTATAATCCTGCTGGAATTAGTCGAGATAAAAATGTTTATGTAGCTTCACCAGAAAGAGCTATAGCCGATTTACTCTATTTTAATCCATCAGCTTACTTTGATAGACCGATTAACTGGCCAAAAGTAAAAAACATCCAGCAAGCAGTTGGCTACCAATTAACTCCAGAAATTTATGATTGAACCAAAACAATTAGATATTCTACACAAAGCTAAACTATTTGCCGTGTTACAAGCTGTAGCGGATAATGCGTATCTTTGTACCACATTACGTTTTAAAGGCGGTACTTACGCTGCTTTGATGGGCTACTTAAATCGGTTTTCTGTTGATCTTGATTTTGATTATATTGACGACATGATCAATTTACCAAAAGCTAGAGCGAATATTGAAACACTAGCTCAACAACTTGAATTAAACATTAAAGATCAAAGCCAAAATCACTTACAATATTTTTTTCAATATCAAGCAGATAATCATAAACGTAATACTTTAAAACTCGAAGCCTATGCTCCAGCACCCAAAGCCAATGAATATATACCGGTGTATTTTCCTGAAATTGATCGCACGTTACAATGTGAAACAATTGAAACTATGTTTGCTAATAAACTAGCAGCCGTGTTGGGAAGATATCGTAAACATAAACGTATTGCCGGCAGGGATATTTTTGATGTTAGCCAGTTTTTCCAACAGAAATTTCATTATAAACCAGAAATATTATTAGAAATTTATCCAGAATTCACTATTAAAGAATATTTTGCTAAAATCATTACCTTAATAAAAACACAGGTTTCCCAAAAGATAATTGATGAAAATCTTAATATGCTGTTATCTCCTCTACAATTTCAATTATTAAGAAAAACTATCAAACAAACCACATTAGATTATTTACAACAAGAATACGCTAAATTTTAGCAAAAATTATTCCTGAACTTCATTAAATTATCATAATCAACGCACAGACAAAGATTCTGCTGTGTAGGTAATGTTTTTTGGTAGAATAGTTAAACTTTTAGTGTGACTGGCCTGCACGTAACCAGCGTCAATGGCTTTGATGTTATTTTTAGAGCAAATAGCCAAAACGGCTTGAACATTATCTGGAGCAATGTATAAGGCAAAGCCGGTTCCCATATTAAATGTTCCATACATTTCTTTGTCATTCAGGCTGGATTTTTCTTGAATAAAATTAAATATTGGTAATGGTTCGAATATATTTTCAAGCACATAGGCAAATGGTTCAACTGCTCGCATAATTTTTCTTAAACCGTGGCCAGTGATATGTGAAACGTAATGTAATGCAATATTGTTAGCGATGCAATCTTTGAGAATTGGCACGTAGATAATACTAGCATCAAGCACGGCTTCTCCAAACATTCTGCCGTCAGACAACTTAGTTTGATATCCCTCTGGTATTTCAGATGCAATTTTACGGCACAAACTAGCTCCATTAGCATGGATGCCAGAGCTTTCCAATAATATTATTCTATCCCCAGCTTGTAGATTGGTAGAACGAATGATGTTCTTTTTATCTTGAATAATGCCGGTAGCCGAACCAGATAATAACACCGTATCTTTTTGTACAATGTCTTTAAGAGTTGGTGTTTCTCCACCGGCCCAAACTGCCGAAGATAAATCACAGCCTTTTTTCCAACCAGCTACTAAATCTTTTTGTCTTTGGTTGTCTGCAAACCAGTGTGAATCACCCACTGCTAAATGCATTGCTAAAGACATAGGTAGAGCCCCCATAGTTATTAGATCATTTACAATTGCTCCAACTGTGTCTATAGCAATATTATCGTAGTAGGATTTATTGGTTATCTTGTACATAGCATCTGCTATTAAATTCTTTGTGCCCAATGTTTCTTCCACATGAGCAATATACCCCATGTTTGTTTCTATCAAAAAAGCGCTTTCTCCACGACTAGCGGACACTTCTTTTAAGTGAAGATAATCAATATTGCCATCTGTTGTGGCTGCCGCTTGTTGAGCGGCTATTTTAAAGGGATCTAATAAATCATAATGTACACCACTGGATTTATAGTCAATTTTTTTCGTCATAAGGCTTCATATTATGTTAAATTTTATTAAAATTCATTATAGCAAAAAACATCAACTAAGTCTTGGTGGACTTGACCAACTTTATGTTTTACGATAGTGTAGATTACGCTTTCGGCCCGTTCGTCTAATGGTTAGGACATCAGGTTTTTCCGCCAGAGGCGGATCCGCCTCTGGCGGACAACCTGTATATATGTATGCATTATCTCTACATTTTACAAAGCTTGCGTGATAATGGTTATTACATTGGCATTACGGAAAACATTGAACAGCGTTTAAAAGCGCATAATGCTGGTAAAACAAAATCACTTCTTGCTCGCTTGCCAGTTGTCTTGAAACATATTGAAAAATATGATACTACAACTGAAGCGAGAAAAAGAGAAATTCAGCTTAAAAAGAATTATCAATTGCGTAAGCAATTATTAACTCAATTAGGCTTTGTGCTAAAATAACTTTATATGGCCCGTTCGTCTAATGGTTAGGACATCAGGTTTTCAACCTGTAAACGGGGGTTCAATTCCCCCACGGGCTACTAATAATTACAGTGTTCTAAAATGTCCACAGTTGGGGTTCTCCGCCTGAGGCGTCAGCCTGAGGCTGATCCGCCTTAGGGGGAGATCCGCCATTCGGCGGAAATTCCCCCACGGGCTACTGATATACTTTTAGTTAAAAAACACGGGTGCATTTTTGGCAAAACAGTTTTATCTTGTATACTTAATAACATGGTAGAAGGAGGCGAACGTTTATTGCGTAACAATGAATGGATGCATGATTATGCTAAGTTTTTAATTAACGGCTTAAAGCAACAGCCAGCGTTTTCAACTGAACAACTTATTACTTTAGTTAATCAAACTAATATAGAAATCGATCAACGCTTCAATGATCAAGCCGATCAAGCGCGCTTGGTTTTTGTTCAGGAGTTTACTCAAGCCACAGTTCAGGCTACACGAGAAAATTTAGAGCAAGCATGCACATTATTATCGGTTGGGCCGGAAGTATTAACTATGTCAAACGGCATGTTAGCACGGCTGCCTATTGTAGATCAGTTACAATGTGTGGTTGAGATATTTAATAATACTGCGCTTGAACGGTGGCATGAACCAATGAATAATCATTTATTGAATAAGCTTGATCTGGCTACGGATACTAGTTTAGAACAAGTTGTGACTGCTACGTTAGAACAACCGTTAGGCGAAACTTTGCCAGTACTTTGTGCCTTGGAACGTTTGTTGGAATCTGCCCAACCAGCCGAACGGCCATCCCTATATAAGATAATTAATTCTATTGCGGAACGGTCAGACCAGGCTTTTTTACGCTATGCCTGTGCTACTTTGCAACCGCAATTAGTGGAAGAAGAGCAACCAGTTGATCTGTTAATGATGCAACCAGATCAATCGACTAGGGTATCTTCAGATTACGTGGCTTTACTGGGTGATTATAATATAATTCGCGGTTTAGCACCTGAATTAGATTCTGTTCGGCATTATCAAGATGTGGAAGATATCATGCAAGATCCTATGGTATTACCATTTCAAGGCACAATTGATAGTGCTGAAATAGCTAACGTATTTACCTATCTGCATCGACCAAAGATGCGCTATTATCTTGAACAAACGCTTCATTTGCGACTAGACCAATTATCGTTACGCAGTCAAATCCAATTATTAAATTACCTTACTGCTAGCGAATCTAACGTTGGCACTTTTGAAGCAACCGCAACTAAACCAGAATTAAACACGCAACAGTTTGCCGAAAGTTTTTTTGCTGCTACGGAACAACCGCAGCTGGCGGATCAATTATTGCATTTTGCGCAAACGTTTCCAGCTGAGCAGGTTAATACAGTACTGCAACACTATTTAGCCATCATTTCTGAATTAAACAATGTTGAACAGCGTATTCACGATTTTTTTGTTTCACCTGGGCAAGCCGATACGGTTGATACTAGAATAGTAGTACAAGAAACATTACGGCGAGCTAATCGTGTTTTACAATCTGCTATATGCGCTGATCAAACTATAAACTTTCAAGAATTACAGAAAAATTTGACAGCGATTAAAAAAGACGCGATTATTTTTGGTGCAATGTGTTGGGCAGTGCTACGACATCAGCCAGAAGTAACCTTAGAACAACTACGTGATTTTTCGGTTGAACAACTAGCATATACTGAATTATCCGAGGAGTATAAAAAATCTATGCTTGCTATTTCAAGCGATAATCATCCAGATACGCCAAATACTGTAGAGGGACTAGCAAACATTCTATCTCCCAAAACTGCAACTGAAACAACTCTTGCTCAACGTAATCGTTTTATTTTTGTGAAACATAAGAATAAGATAGTTTCTTTCATTCGTATTGAAAATCGTGGTTCTGAACAATATCTTGCTAGTTTTAATGTTGACAAAACGTTACGTGGCTCTGGAATTGGTGAGCAGTTAGGATTATTTGCTTTAGAAGGATTAAGACAAGATCCAACTGTGCAATTAATTTCAGCTGATGTCTTTCCTTTACAACAACCTATTATTCGGTATATGCGAGCAGGTTTTGTTGGAATGCATTTTACTATTGATCCTACAGCAAAAGGGAAGGAAGCTGCTTGGATTGAGATGAAGCTAACACAATCCCCTAATGCATATAATTTACAAAAGAAAACGATCCAGGAATTATTAGCTTTAGCTGAACAGCAGCATCAAATTGATGATTATACTACCTTAGCCAAACGACAGGAACCGACTATTGTGCTGCTGCTTGATTTGACGCAATCAGTTGCTTCGCTAAATTCAATCTTCCAAACACTCTTAAATCATAAGCCTCAACCTTATTGTTTAACTCGTTATGAATGTTTGGATCGAACCTGTTCTAAGCGTCTGGCAGGATTTGAAATTAAAGATGTTGCCATACAAACTCAAACAGCTTCTTCTGTTGCCGCGTAACACCTGGATGAGAAATAACAAAAGCCATTAGATGATCTTGATGGACTGTTAAATATGATATAGTATCATCATAAATTTCCATGGCTATATCAAACTGATACTTATTGGCTGGTAAAAATTTTATTTTAGTAAAAGCATTAACAGTTTCTGTGTTAACTGTATGGGCAGCTGGGGTATCTACCATAATAATTTTTTTGTGAATTCGACGTTTTAATCTTTCCATTACATATTCTTGATTCATCTGTTTACCATATTGCTGAATAATATCCTCATTTACATACGTATAAATAGTATCGTGTGTTTTAAGCGAATCGTATAAGGCTTGCTTCAGGCCAGCTTCGCCTTCAAAGAATTGAATACCAGGTTTGCCAATGGAGATATTATATAATCCTGTTAATTGTTCGATGTGCTTTTGTATATCGTGAGCAATTAATTCGGCTTCTTGTTTTTTCTTTTCAGCAACCATCATTAAAGCATGTGGATGAGTGATTTGATAAAACACCGATCGGCCGGCTTTTTTATATTCAACCAAACCTTGTTTTTCTAACGCATGCAGCGCTTCATAAACCGTTACTCGGCTAAACCGAGATTTATTAATCAAACGAGTAACATCAATCTTGCCTGCCTGGCAAAGCAGTAAGTAAATTTCAATGTCCGTAGTAGTAAATCCGCAAGCGTTAAGAGTTTGTTCAATCGAAGGCATTACATTATAATAGCATATTTATATGTATAGTCAATGATATACATATTAAGTATTTCATTTATTGCTTGTAATATAATACTATAAATGTAGTATATTTTTAATATATATAGAATAATTTGACATATAAATATTACGCATTACACTGGTCAAGCTTCAGCAACCAAGCCTATATGTTCTGAAATCACTTGCAGTTGGGCGAGTGACTAAGACGTAGCAGGCTGCCAACCCTAGAAAGGAGGTTGTTATGAAGCGGTTTGTAGTGTTCTTTTTTGTCATGTTTTTTGTTAGTGGCTGTGAAGATCCGTGTGAAAAAACGTTGAAGATGTACGGACTTTCAGCTCAAGCGGCAGAGGAAGCCTGTAACGATGATGGTCTTCCTCTATACACCGAGGGAGACCCTGTGAATCATTACATGCCAGTACCAAATGCGGACTCCAGGTTTTTTCTTTGGGACAAGCCGGGTACGCCTGCCCCCGACCCTTCGGGTGGATATGACGTTTATACGATGGACTATTACCCTGACGGGGTTGAATCGGCGTATTGCCGTTTGATGGTTAGTGGACAGCTTTCGGCTTTTATCGCATACTATCGTACCAACACAATGTACGTCAATTTTTGGCGGTGGTATCTGTACAATGATAGTAATCAGTTTGTTGAGCAGATAGCTGACACCTATCTGCAAAAAAACCCAGAAACAGGCAGTTATACTGAGTGGTACGCTGGGGTTCTTAGTGACCTTAGTTGGGAAGACGATGTTGATGGATGGTCGTACTCTCAGTGGGTGATGGAGCCGGTTTTTTATTATCCAACAGGTCTACTGGCAACAGCAATGGCACTATTCGAATATAACGACGTCCCAGAGGATGAGGACATGAATATGAGGCTTTGGATGTGGTCAACAGTTTCTCCAGAGCCGCCCATCTATGATGGGCAGAACACTTCAGAGTGTCTACAACAAGTTATCGACGGCCAATTGTAGAAGCGTCGGGCACAGGAGGAGATCGGGTAGCGCTTCAGATAGGCTGCCCGATTTTTATTTTGCCTTGTCATATTATTAGCACCTGGAGTATAATATTATTATGATACTTACAAACACAAACAAAGCCCAATTTAAAAATAAAATTAAGGATTTAGAGCAAGAAGAATTTGATCATCCGGAAAACTTTTTTGCTAAAGCGCAGGCGGAAATTGCCGCGGCTGGACCAGTTTCAGAAAACAGTGTGCAACGCACCAGTGCTAGTGATGAAGTATGGATTAATACTTCGAATGATGATTATGAAGGCCAGTTAGCGGTAGATGTGTATCAAGATGCTAAAAATTTATATGTGAAGGCTATTATTGGTGGCATTCGTCCAGAAGATATCGAGATTCATTTAAATAATGATTTACTTACTGTTAAAGGCAAGCGCATCAAGCCCGATGCCGATGTGGCTCCGGAACAATACTATATTCAAGAATGCTTTTGGGGAGGATTCTCCCGATCAATTATACTGCCAGTCGATGTGCTAAGCGATCGAGTGGAAGCTACTATTGAACACGGCGTGTTATCGTTAACATTACCAAAATCCAAACGTCCAAAAAACACCCGTATTCCAATTAAAGTTAAATAAATCAGCTTACATTGCCTGCATTGCAGAAACCTTAGTAGCCGTGTTATCATGCTAACATGGCCACTAAAATTAAAGTAAACGCTCCTGTTAAAGATGAGCTTAAAAAAACTGTAAAAAAGTTTAATAAAACTGTTGGTTATGTTGTGTTAGTGTTAATAGTCTTATTATTGCTTAGCGCTATAAGTGTTTTTGGCTATGAATACAATTATAAAAATAAAATTTATCCTGGCATTAAATTAAATGATATATCTGTATCTGGTAAAACTTATGCTGAATTAGCCGATCAGGTTACTACTAAAAAAACTGCTCTGGAACAAGCTGGTTTAACTTTTATCTACCAAGATCACTCTGTTACCATTTCAGCTAAAACCACTGCCGCTGACGCACCGCCAATCTTAACTATTAACGTAGATGCTACTGTACAAACTGCTTATAATATTGGCCGCGCTAATACTACTAGCCAAAACATTATTACAAAAATGAAAACTTGGTGGTTCGGCAATGCTGTTCCATTGCAATATCAATTAGATCGTTCAGCTTTATTAGAACAATTGCAAAATGAATTCGCTGTTTATCCTACGCCATATACTAACGCTACGTTTAAGTTTTCTAAAGATCATAGTATTAATGTAGTAAATCATGAAGATGGTGCTATGTTTGTTTGGAATAATGTTCTAAATAAAGTGGAAGAACAGCTAGCTGGTGGCCAAGTGGCTAATGTTAAATTAGAACTAGTTACCGATCCTGCTCCGGTAACCACGGAATTAGCTACCATACAAGAATCTGAAGCATTAACCGTAGCAAAATTAGCCCCCCTGACCTTAACTTACGAAGCTAATAAATTCACCGTTGCCCAAGATGAACTTGAATCATGGTTAATTCCTACCGAACCAGGCGTTGGCTTTAATACTGAAATAGTTACTGAATATTTAAATACGGTAGCTAGCGAAATTGACGTACCAGTAAAAGAAGGTAAATTTAGTTTAAATGTTAGTGGTGATGAAATAACCGTAAAACAATTCCAAGACGGTGAAGACGGCTTAACGTTAACAATCGATAAAACTATTACCGCTTTAACTACGGCTGTACTAGAAAACCAACAATCTAATATAGCCTTAGTGGTAGAAGTAGCTAAACCACGCGTATCCCCTGATAATTTAAATGATTTAGGTATTAAAGAATTATTAGGTACCGGTGAAACCAGTTTTGCTGGCAGTCCTAGTAATCGAGTTTATAATATAAAAAAGGGAGCAGAAATGCTGAACGGCATTCTAATCACTCCTGATGAAACGTTTTCATTATTAAGTATTTTATCGCCTATTGATGAAGCTCATGATTGGAAGCCAGAACTAGTCATTAAAGATAAAAAATTAAAAGCGGAAGCTGGCGGCGGCTTGTGCCAAGTAGGCACTACTTCTTTCCGCGCCGCTATGTTGTCTGGCTTGCCGATTGTAGAGCGCCGTAATCATACCTGGGCTGTGTCTTATTACAATTATAATGGTAAAGCCGGCGTAGACGCTACTATTTATGAACCGTCACCTGATTTTAAATTTAAAAATGATACCGGACATTATATTTTATGGCGTAGCCGCGTAGAAGGTTCTAAATTATATTTTGAATTGTGGGGCACATCAGATGGCCGTAAAGGTTCATTCACTACCCCTACTAATTATAATTATGCGTCTCCTGGTGCTGCTGTTGAAACTATAGATCCATCTTTACCACCCGGCACGCGTAATTGCGATAGCCATGTTTTTACCGGTGTAAGCGCTTCGTTTGATTACACTATTGAACAACCTAATGGCACGGTAGATAAAACTACTTACACTAGTGTGTATAAGCCCCAAGCTGCTACTTGTACTGTTGGACCAAAAGAAGAAGCTACCCCTCCTACTAATACCAACCAATCTAACAACAATACAAATTCATCCAAAAATTCCAACAAAAACACTAATACAAACAAAACAAATACTAATTCGTCTAATAAAAATTCCTAGTTCCTGTAGGCAAGAAAATCTTGGGAAGGGATGAATGAAGTGCGAAACCTCGTTTATCCTTCCTTAAGATTTCCATGCTCGTCGTGCCTACAGAAACCAGGCGTTTTTAACGAACAAAACATTCTACCATAGGTTTAAAATTCTGTCAATAGCAAACAGTAAAAACGCCCCGTTGGGGCGTTTTTGGTAGATATCAATTGATAACGCTCTAGACTTTAGCGGTTGGCGCTGCAGCAGGCTTTTCAGTTGCTTTCTTGGTTTTGGCTATTACACGCCGTTTTGGAGCGTTCACTACTACAGCTGCTGTAACCAACATATTATGTACGGTAGCAGATGTTTCAGCGCCTTTACTAAGCCAATATTGAATGCGGTCCTTTTTTAACACTACGGTAGCCGGATTAGTACGCGGATTCATGTGCCCTAAAATTTCCATTACCTTAGAAGTAGGGGACCAATCTTTTTCCTGTAATACCACGCGATAAGCTGGTTGATTTTTGCGCCCGTAACGAGCTAAACGAATAGATAACATAATTGCTAAACAATCATAACGGATGGGCTTTTTTCTGTCAATAAGCTATACTGCACAAGTATGAAAATGGCCATTACTTATTATCGTTTATTAAAATTGGCTTGGAAACAGTATCGTTTACGTTTTGATCTAATATTAGTTTGTAATTTAATAGCATTTCTACCAATTTATCTATTATTAGATATTTTATCGTATTTTAAACATCTTAATCTTAATTTTGATACGGTAGATGATTTGTTGAAAATTTGGCAAAATCCATATTTTTTAGGCCTACAACTGTTTACTACCGTAGCCGGAATTTGGGTAGTAACTTGTATATTACTTATGGTAAAAGCTAATTACCATCAACAATTACCTTCTGTTAAAACTCTATTGCTATCTAGTAAACATTATTTACCTAAAATATTATTATTAAGTTTTATCACCGGTAGCTTAATATTACTTGGTTTTATTTTTTTCATTGTTCCAGGAATTATATTATGGTTATTATTCAGTTTAAGCTTGCCAGCTTTAATTTGGCATAATAGTTCCATTAAACAAGCCTTAACGTTAAGCTGGCGCTTAGGCAAACGTTATTGGTGGATAATTTTAAATTATCAAATTATCACGCTTGGCTTATCTGCTTTAATTAATCTTTGTTTAGCCGCTTTACTGCCAAACGTAATCGGCTTTACGGCTATTGGTTCTACCCTTGGTCAACTAGCCTTAAGCTTAGGCACTATTTTATTGATGGTATTGTTTTTAATATTAGATGAAATAGATATTACTGCACTGCCGTCAACTGCACCGAAAGAATCTTGCTAACTCCGGCTTTATTCATGGTTACGCCATACAATACATCGGCTTGGCGCATAGTAACTTGATTATGCGAAATCACAATAAATTGCGTTTTTTGTGATAATTGTTTAATAATGGCAGAAAATTTTTCTGAATTAATTTCATCCAAAGCAGCCTCTACTTCATCCAACACTACAAAAGGCGGTGTATTAGCATCAATGATGGCACAAATTAACGCTATAGCCGTCATGGATTTTTCTCCGCCAGATAATGCCTGGACAGAAGATAGTTTCTTGCTTGGTGGTTGTGCAATAATATCAATGCCCGATACAATCCGCTGTCGTTGTTTTCGTTTACCTAATAATTCAGGTTGTGTCTCAACAATTTCAGTGGTTGTTTCCTCAACTACTGGTTGCTCAATTAATAAATCTAGCTTAGCTTCACCGCCAGCAAATAATAATTTGAAATACTTGTTAAAACTCTTCGTAATAGCTTTAAATGATTGATTAAATTGTTTTTTAATCGTTTTGTCTAATTCATCAATCACTTGCTCGAGTGCCATAATGGCCTGACGTAAATCTTTAGCCTGTTGTTTCAAAAAAGTGAAGCGTTCTTCAGTACTAATTTGTTCTTGAACAATCTCTGGATCAATCCCGCCAATTAATTCCAATTGATGTTTTAATCGTTCAATTTCAATTAATAATTGTTCCTGATCTTGGCGTAGTTCTGTATATTGTTCTATATTTTTCTGTACTACTGCTGAAACTTCGCGACTTAATTCGGCTAATAAATCTTCTTGATGCGTTTGCAACTTGGTAATTTGTACTTCTACTACTTGTTGCTTATTAGCAATTTGATTCAACTGGGCTTGAATTTTTCTACCTTGGGTTTGTTTGTCTAATAAATCACGCTGTTTAGTTTCTTCTGTTTGATTAAATTGTTGCAGAGCCTGTTGTTTGGTCTGTAATTCACTATCTACTGTGGTTAATTGTGCCACTAATGCTTCGCTTTGTTTTTGTAAATTAGCTAATTGAACACTACGGTTCTGATTTTGCTCTAAGGTTTTTTTCTGATTAGCAATGTCATTTTTTGCGCCCTGTTGTTCATTTTCTAATTGTTTTATGGATGTTTTTACTTGGTCTAATTGATCACGTTTAGTTTGTAATACTGCTTTTAGTTCGGCATAATCTTGTAATAACTTTTCTTTTAATTCGGTGGTAATTTTAGCTCGTTGCGTAAGCGCTGTAATAGCTTGTTGTTGCAAAGCAATGGCTTCTCTGTCTTCTTCATGCAAATCATCTAGTAACTCTGCTAATTGCTTGGTAATATTTTGGGCTTGTTGCTGAACGGTTTTAAATTGATCCAAAGACACTGTATTTAATAAACTACGCAAAAATTGTTCCTGGACTTGAAATAATTGCGTTAAACGTTGTTTTACTTCTGGTAAAGCTACTGTAATAGCAACTTTAGCCAGCGTTTCACGAGCGGCTTGTAACTCCTGTTCTAATTGTATTGTTTCTTGTTTTACTTGCGCTTGCGCCGTTGAGATACTATTTAATTGTAGCTCTTGATGAGTAATTGTGGCTATTATTTGCTCGCGTAAATTGTGTTGTGTTTGTATTTGTTGGGTTAATTCATTTAACCGACGCTCTAACCAAATCAACTCAATTTCTCCATGTTGTTCTTGCTCTAGTTGTAAACGCCCCTGCAATACAGCCTGATCTTTCAATAACGTTTGTTTTTTAGCCAACACTTGAGCTTGGTCTTGTTGTAATTGTTGATATAATACGGTGCGCGACGTAGCTAAGTTAACTTTATCAATCTCGGCTTCTAGGGCGGTTAATATTTGTTCTTGAGCTGTGCGCTCTTGCTGTAATTGTTGTGCTAATTGTTGTTGCTTGGTTAATTTCTGTTGCAAATCAACTAACATAGATCCATAGTATTGCGTTTGCGTTTGTTGTAACTGTTGTTCTAATTCTTGGCGTTGCTGTAATTTTTTTACTTGCCTAGTTAATGAACGTAATCTGGGTTCCACTTCTTTTAATAAATCTTCTACGCGCAATAAATTTTCTTCCGTACGAATTAATTTGTGAATCGCTGTATCACGCTTCATTTGATGTTCTTTAATACCAGTAGCTTCATCGAAAAACTGTTTGCGATCTTGGGGATTGGCATTGATAATATCCGTGATCATGCCCTGACCAATCACGCCATAACTTTTTTGACCAAAATTAGCCTGCGCCAACAATAACAAAATATCTTGTAAGCGCGCCGGGTTATTATTAATCAAATATTCTGTTTCCCCATCACGCGCAATCTGCCGTGAAATTACTACCTGATCATAATCAATTTTTAATCGTTTACCTTCGTTATTCAAATATAAATCCACCCGCGCCAGACCACCACGACTTAATTGCTCTGAGCCGGCAAAAATAACATCGGTAGCTTGTTTAATGCGCAATAATTTAAGTGCTTGTTCACCCATAACCCAACGTAACGCATCAGTTACATTAGTTTTTCCAGAGCCATTTGGTCCAACTACCGCTACAAACGGGTAATCAAATTTAAATTCTGTAGTTTTAGCAAACGATTTAAAACCAGTAATGACTAGTTTCTCTAAATACATACTACCAGCTTTTTAAACTAATAGCATTGTGGGCGGCATTAACTTGAGCTTCTTGTTTGGAAGAGCCGTGACCCACCGCAATCTGTTCTGCTCCTAAATATACACCTACGGTAAATTTTTTATCATGATCTGGCCCTTCTTCTGACAGCACGCGATAAGTAGGAGTAATGGATAACAATTCTTGCGCTGTTTCTTGAAAATGTGTTTTAGGATCTAAATATAATTTGTGATTCAATATATAACTTAATTTTATCATCAGCCGTTCCGTAATAAATACTTTAGCTATATCATAGCCTTTTTCTAAATAAATTGCGCCAATTAAAGCCTCAAAAGCATTGGCTAAAATTTTCATGCGCGCTTTACTATTATTATCTTTCTGTTCACCATGTGATAAATATAAAAATTGTTCCAAACCTAATTCACCAGATAAGGTAGCCAACATTTGTGAATTAACTAAACTAGCCCGCCAGTTGGTTAACTCACCTTCTGGATTTTTAAACTGTTTATATAAATATTCTGTAACTACTAATTCTAATACTGCATCACCTAAAAATTCTAAACGTTCATTATGCCCTAATGGAAAATCACGGTGCTCGTTTAAAAAAGAACGGTGCACTAAAGCTTGAGTTAATAAATCACGATTAGCAAACGTAACATTGATTTTTTGTTCAAGCTCTCCTAACGCTGTGGTATTAATTAAATAATGAGGTGTCATAAATAATTTTTACGATAATGTTATACTTTTTGCATGTCTTTATAAATACTACCTAATACTCCGTTCACAAACTTACCACTGGAAGGACCACCAAATGTTTTAGCTAACTCAATAGCTTCATTAATGGCTACCTTTGGTGGAATATCTGTACTGAATTTTAGTTCACCCAAACCAATCCGCAATACATTACGATCCACCACGGTAATTTGTTCTAACGGCCACTCTGGAGCATATTGAATAATATACTTATCAATGGCCGATAAATTTTTTAAAATATTTTCTATCAGTTGCTCACAAAATTGTTGATCATCAAAACTAGGAGCAAATTCAATAGCATTACGTTTTACTAAATCAAGCACGATTTCTTTTTTGCCACGAAAATCCCACTCATACAAACTCTGCAAGGCAATCGTTCTAGCTAAATGACGATTGGCCATACCAGCTTATTGTTTAACCGATTTTTCTTCGGCAACAACTGATTCAGCTTTTACTGTTTTGGTTACAGCTTTTTTAGATTTGGCTGTAGCGCGCGCTAATACATTGCGCCCTTTATAATGACCACAAAAATCACAGGCTGTATGAGGCAAAGCTGGTTTTTTACATTGGGTACAAACATTCAATGTAGTTGGTTTTAACGCATGATGCGCTGCTCTAGTTTTTTTTCTGCGACTGGAAAGCCGTTTTCCTGGTAAACCCATATAAATAACAAATAATTAAGTAATTAGTAGTTTGGTAATTCGTAAATAAACAACTAGTAAACTGTACAATAGTTTATAGTTTTTGGCAAGCGTGTTATAATAAATGAACTTGCTATGAAAAAACTAATTGTAGCCAACTGGAAAATGTATAAAACCCCTGCAGAAACCGGGGGTTTTATACAACAATTAACTGCTCATACTTGGCCTATGGCTAACCAGGCTATTATTTGTGCCCCGTTTACCGTGTTAGCAACACTACAACAAGTTACCAAACAAACCACTATTCAATACGGTGCCCAAAATATGCACTGGGAGGATAAAGGTGCTTACACCGGAGAAATTTCTGCATTAATGTTAGTAGATTTAGGCTGTAAATACGTGATTATTGGTCATTCCGAACGGAGGCGCGATAATAACGAAACAAGTGAAACGATAAATAAAAAAGTACTAGCTGCCCTAAAACATAATTTAATTCCTATTATCTGCGTAGGTGAAAACGCTACCCAAAATACTACTAAGCAAACATTAATTATTATTAAAGAACAAGTGGAACAGGCTTTACTTAACGTGACTGCAACACAACTAGCCAATATTGTAATAGCTTATGAACCAATTTGGGCTATTGGCACCGGTAAAACGCCCACTCCCGCTCAAGCTGAAACAGTTCATGCTTTTATTCGCACCCTAGTAGCCAATACTACTCCTATTATTTACGGCGGCTCGGTTACCGTGCAAAACATTAAAACATTTTTAACCCAACCAAACATTAACGGAGCCCTAATTGGTAGCGCTAGTTTAGATGCTGCTAACTATGCAACTATGCTAAGTTAGCTAATACTGCGATGCTAGCAATAGTATCGTTTGCTTCCTTGAAGCGCATCAAACGTACCCCTTGAGTAGCGCGACCGGATACTGAAATACCTTTAATTGACATGCGAATCACTTGGCCGCCTTTTGAAATCATTAATATATCTTGCGCTGCATTAGACTCTACTAAAAAGCTGTACACAATTTGCCCGGTTTTTGGTGTAACTTTAGCTGTTTTAATACCAGATCCACCCCGATGCTGCACTTTATAACTTTTCAAATCACTCCGCTTACCAAAACCATGGCTCATTACTACGGTTAACTGTAAATTTTTTACATCACCACTGGTAATAATATCCATGCCTACCACATGATCTTGTTGCTTTAAACGAATCGCTCGTACACCGGAAGCACCACGTCCCATATCACGCACATCGGTTTCTTTAAAGCGAATAGCTTGGCCGTTATTTGAAGTTAACATGATTTGATCTTTACCGGTAGATTGTTTTACCCATTGCAATTGATCGCCGGTTTTTAATTTTAGAGCAATTAAGCCAGACCGGCGCACATTAGCAAACGCTTCTAATTTGGTTTTCTTAATTAAACCATGCTGTGTTACCATGACCAAAAACTTATCATGATTTTTTTGTTCCACCGGCAAAATGGCGTTCACTTGCTCTTCCGGGCCTAACTGTAAAAAGTTAATCACGGCTTGCCCTTTAGCAGTACGTGAGGCTACTGGTACCTCGTAAACTTTTAATTGAAATACTCGCCCTTTGGAAGTAAAGAATAATAAATTAGCATGTGTATTAGTAGAAATTAGTTTCTCGGCACTGTCTTCTTCTTTGGCGGTTAAACCAATAATGCCTTTACCACCACGGTGTTGCTGTTTAAATGTATCAGGCGTTAACCGCTTAATGTAACCATCGCGGGTTAACATTACAATAGCCGATTCTTTGGGAATTAAATCTTCTTGCGAAAAATTACCTAGCGCTTGTGACACAATTTCGGTGCGGCGCTCATCACCATATTTCTCTTGGATGTCTTTAATTTCCTCTTTTACTACCACTAAAATATTCTGGCGTTTAGATAAAATACGCTTTAACTCTTTAATAATTTTTTCTTGTTCACGCAGTTCTTCTTCCACTTGTAAACGCTCCAAATTAGCTAATTGCTGTAACCGCATTTCCAAAATAGCTAAAGTTTGTCGTTCCGAAAACTTGAATTTCTTCATTAAATTAAGCTTGGCTTCGTCTTTATTTTTAGAAGCTTTAATGGTTTTAATAATGGCATCAATTTTTTCCAAGGCCATCACTAATCCCTCTAAAATATGGGCTCGGTCTTGAGCCTTCTTTAATTCAAACTGACTCCGCCGCGTTACTACTACTTCTCGATGTTTAATGTATTCCGCTAATAATGTTTTTAAATTAAGCACGCGTGGTTGTAAACCATCTACCAACGCTACCATATTCACATGAAACGTTTCTTGCAATTGGGTTAATTTATATAACCGGTTTAATACTTTTTTCGGATAGGCATCTTTCTTTAATTCAATCACCACTCGTACACCAGACCGATCGGATTCATCGCGCAAATCTTTGATGCCTTCAATTTTTTTATCTTTCACTAAATTGGCAATGGCTTCTACTAAAGTAGCTTTATTTACCTGGTAAGGAATTTCAGTAATAATAATTTGAAAATAGCCGTTTTTCATTTCTTCAATGACGGCGCGGCCACGCATCACAATACCACCCTTACCGGTAGCGTACACTGTTTTAATGCTGGCGATATCATAAATAATACCGGCCGTAGGAAAATCTGGGCCTTTAATATATTCCAATAAATCGTCTACATCAGCATCGGGATGATCGATTAAATACGTAATACCGGAACACAATTCGTTTAAATTATGCGGCGGAATATTCGTAGCCATACCTACGGCAATACCTACCGTACCGTTCAATAATAAATTTGGTAATTTAGCCGGCAATACTACCGGTTCATCATGTGTGCCATCATAGTTTGGCCGAAAATCCACCGTGTCTTTATCAATGTCCCACAATAATTCTTCGGCAATTTTTTGCAATTTAGCTTCGGTATAACGCATGGCAGCCGCTGAATCACCATCCATGGAACCAAAATTACCTTGGCCATGCACTAACGGATAGCGCAAGGAAAAATCTTGGGCTAACCGCACCATCGTATCGTACACAGCAGTATCACCGTGCGGATGATATTTGCCTAACACTTCCCCAACTACCGTGGCTGATTTTCTAAATTTAGCGCCCGCCCGTAAGCCAATTGTCCACATGGCGTATAAAATGCGCCGATGCACTGGCTTTAAACCATCGCGCACATCGGGTAAGGCACGCGAAGCAATTACGCTCATGGCGTAATTTAAATAAGATTCCTCCATTTCTTTCACAATCGGCTGATCAATGACTCGTTCACTCATAATAAATTTAGATTAGTTTAAATCGGCAAATAGTTGCTCCAGCTCCTCCGGGCTAGGTACAGCCGCTTGATTTGTATTAGTATTAGCCATTAAGTTCGCTGTTGGCACATTAGTATTCAACTCACCCCATTGTTGTGTTAGGTTGCTCCAGCTTTGTTTAAAATCAGTCATTAATTTACTAATATTCTGGCTAGTAGCAGCCGTAGCCGTACCCTTATTAGTAGTTGCTACAAAAATCGTTTTTGGTAACGCGTAAATCCACACTACCATAATTAATATCATCACAGCACTTACTACCAGCCACAAACCCGTACGATTATAAGATAGCTTTTTCTGATTAGCCACTACCTGATCTCTTGGCAACGCTACTGCTTCAGGCAACGCTTTAGGCATTACTGGCGTAGCTATTACTGGCTGAGTTTTAGTTGGTGTAGTTGGTAAAGAAGTAACTTTAATTTTTTTAACTGGTTTAATTTTATTGGTTTTGGTTGTTTTCTTCTTTTTAAATATTTTTTTTGACTTTTTAACACGCTGAGCAGTTGATTTTGTAACTACCGCTTTTTTTGTGGTAATTTTTTTTATTGAACGCTTAGTCCGTTTTCTTTTTGCCTCCATAAAATAATTAATTTGGTTTTAATAGTTCAATCATCGTATCTTCATTCGGTAAATCTTTCGCTTTTACTACTAATTTATCTTTAGCCTCGGCATTTTTTACGCCCATCTCTTTTAGAAAAGCCGCCAAAGTTTCCGCATTATACAAATACGGCACAATGATTCGGGGTTCAATTTCACTAATCAGCGTAGTGCGCTGCTCTTTAGAAAAATTATCTAGTGGTAACAATAATATATCCGCTCCTTCAATGCTTTCTAATTGTTTGGTGGTAATAGCTGTTTTGCCAGTACCTAAAAAGGCCACGTTCATGCCTTCTACTTCAATAACATAAACCGTGTGTTCAGCTGGCACGCCATACACAAACACATCATGAATTTCGTATTCACCCGGCCCAGTAACAACAAACGGCTCACCGCTTAATCTTTTAACATTATTAGCTTGCGGATTGCCAGTATCTGATACTAACACTAACTCAGCCTTGAATTTAGGCAGCGCTAGTTGCTTGGTATCGGTAAAAGGATCGGTAATAATTGTGGCTTGCGTAGTTTGAATTTTAAACGCGCCTAAGCCTAACCATTGGATTTGCATAGCCCAAACTATAGCATAATCTTACAATAGCATCAAATACCCATTTCAATTATTTCTTCGTCCTGTTTTTGCCAGTCGGCTGGCTTAGTGATTTGTTTCGGTAAATCATCTTTTGACTTTAAATTAGTCTCTGCCACTCCACAACCCGCTGGATCAACTACGGTAGCTTCTTGCCTTTGTTTAGCCGCATTGGTTTTATCCGCTGCTCCACTTCCAATAGATACTAGTGGTACCAATGGAGTGCTTGGTTGTGCTTTAGCTTGATTAGTTGAAATGGTAGCGTTTTTACCTAATACGGAATCTAGTTGTCCAATATTAATGCCCCGTTGCTTTTGAATATCCTCAATATTCTGTTGTTTAATGTTTTCTTTTTTACGAGCATCTTTAGCAAAAATATGTTGTACAAAGTTACTACCGGTACCAAATTTAGCTTTAGCATGATGCAAATGTCCCTCTTTAATAGCCGCTTGTGCCATTACCTTAGCCTGATGCAAATGTGTGCTACTTCCCAAATGCTGAGCCGCGTATTTTAACTCTTTATTGCTCTCTATCATTTTCTGCATGTTCTTCGATAAACTACTCATTGTTTTAAACTTGTGTACCGTTTGCCCTGGTTGAGTATTACCTTCCACAAAATGTTGCACCAAATCTCGGTTGCTCATTTTTGGTAACGTTACTGCTGTTCCCATAAAAAAATATTATTTGACAAAATGAATTATTTATAGTAATATTGTAGCGTAATTTGAGTTTTTTTACTATATATTAAATCTATGGGATCCTTAGAAAGATGTCCAATAAAAAAAATACCAGAATCTGAAGAACCCAGAAAACCTGCTGATGTTTTTCAGTTAGTAACCAAGCTGGATACAAATGTTGCTAAAGTATATTATCCTGCGGGAACAGTAGAATATGATGGAAATAATAAAACATACGCAAACGGAAAACATACATACATAGAAACAGGTGGAGATCCAAGAATACGTGTACCAAAAAAAACACAAGGAGCTGAATTTATTGGTTTTGATATAAAAAAGAATGGGGATGGAAAAAGAACATATGAAGCTGAAAGCAGTGCTGCATTCTATATAAAACGAGAAGGCAGTTCAAAAATGATTGTTGATGATAAAAAAACTGGCACTTCTACCACTATAAATCAAAAAACAGGAGAAAGAGAAGAAATGCCCGAGATTGAACTACCGGATGCAGAAGAAGTCAACATAGAAAATATAGCTAATATTAGCCAATTTGCTTCTTAAAACACCGTACTACTTGACAAAATTGTAATATGTGTTATAGTGTTACATTAATTATTAAAAAACTTATAAATATTAATTAAATTATTAACTTACATTTTTTATGAGAAATACATTTGAATCCCAAGCTGCTAATAATTTTTTGAAAAAAGAACCAAAAAGCAATGCATTAGACAATAAAGATGATGAAAAATTCGTTAGAGAATTAAGAAAACAAAAAAATGCCCCTAAAGATTTACAAGGGCTTGATACAATGGTTCGTGAATATGTAACTCAACAATATGGTGCGCCAGATAATGAACAAGACAAAACATATTTTGAATCAAAGATAGACGGCATAAAAGCGAACATTACTGGTGCATTTGATGCTGGCGACTATTTACATCAAGTTGATGCATTAGAAAACGGGGAAATATTAGAACTTGACCATAAAGTATCCGCTGAAGACCAAGATAAATATAAAGCTACTTTAAAAAGAAACGAAAATCTACGAAACAAAAAATTGCAACAAGAAGCAGAAGACGCCGCTCTTGGTAAAAAAATTAGTACGAAAGGTGATGAATGGTTTGAAGGAAAACAAGCTGCTTAAATAGCAACGCTATAAAAACCAGGAGCCAAACGGGGCTCCTGGTTTTTTTGTTGATAAAAATAGAAACTATTTAGCATTAATTGACCGATACTTAATGAAAATGATAACATACAATTATGACTACAGCCGCTATTCTTAATCAAATGCAATCTTTAAAGCTTAAAGAACAGCCTATGGTTATGATACCTATAAAATTATGGGAAGAAATTGAGAGTCAATTAGAAGATTTTGCTATGCTACGTGCTAAACGTTTTAAAACTGATATTGCCAAAGCTCGTCAACAAGTCAAAACAGGAGAAATGGTTAGTTTGCGTAACCTTTAAATCATGGAAGTAATAATTACTAAGCAAGCTGAACGGGAGTGGAAACGCTTACCTAAAGCTATTCAGGCGCGTCTTAAAACAAAGCTGTTGTTTTTTGCTGATCAAACCAATCCTTTAATTTTTGCTAAACGTTTAGTAAATAGCGAGTATGGCGAGTATCGTTTTAGAATAGGTGATTATCGGATAATTATTGATGTTAAAAATGATACAATGTTTGTATTAAAAGTTGGCCACAGAAAAGAAATTTATCAGTAAATTCAAGCAAAAGCTTAAAACCAGGAGCCAAACGGGGCGCTTGGTTTTTTTTGTTGGGAAAAACTGCTCTTGACAATGTGTAATACAGTATATACAATAATAGTATGCTTGTTTTACCAGAGCCAATTGAATTTCAATGGGATAGTGGTAATAATACCAAAAATGAAGAGAGACACTGCGTATTACAACAAGAATGTGAAGAAGTGTTTTTTGATCTTGATAAAAAAATATTGAAAGATGTGTTACATTCAGAACATGAGGATCGCTATATTTTACTAGGTCATACTAAAAATCATCGCCCACTGTTTATTGTTTTTACTATCAGACAACAAAAAATTCGTATAATTTCCGCACGAGATTTGAATAAAAAAGAACTAACATTATTATGAAAAAACCACTCACTATTAAACCTTTTAGTAAAAATGAAGCCGCCGAACAGAAATTTTGGAATAATATTGACTTAACTAAACATTTTAGTAAAGAAGATTTTGTACCAGTTAGCTTTCCTAATTTAAAACCATCTTCGCGTTCTATTTCACTGCGCATACCAGAATATATTTTAATGCGTGTGAAAGAACAGGCTAACGAACTAAATGTGCCCTATCAATCACTAATGAAGCAGTATATCGCCCATGGTGTGACACACTAAACTTGCCTTAATATTATTATTCTGCTAGACTGAAATTAATTGAGCGCTTTACCTATGGTGATGGCGCTTTTTATTTAACTTAATCTTTATGCTAAAAAAATTATTTATTTTAGTGTTAGTTTGGTTTTGTTTAAATCCAGGATTAACTGCGCGCGCAGAAACTTGCGTATGCGATAACAATACAAATAACAATACCAATACTTCTTCTACCGCTAGAACCACCACCTATGCCACGGCCGTAATAATTAATGAAATACTACCAAATCCTAGCGGCGATGAAAGCCAGGAAGAATTTATTGAGCTATATAATACTAGTAGCAGTACGGTGGATTTAACAGATTGGCAGTTAACAGATGCTACCGATAATGGCTATACATTAGCCGGCAGTATTGGTGCTAAACAATATTTGGTGGTTTATCGCGCCGAATCGGACATTGCCTTAAATAATTCTGGTGATCAAGTACGCTTATTTCACCCTAATGGAAACTTAACTGATAATATTGAATATGTAGATTCCGCTAAAGATGATACCGGTTATGCTTTAACTACCAGTGGTGATTGGCAATGGACTACTACCCCAACGCCTGGTAAAAAAAATAGCTTACCGGCTACTACCACGAACACTAATTCTAATACTAATTCTGCAAGTAACACTAATAATAGTAATAACAACTCAAATACCAACACTAACGCTCCTGTTGTAACTACGCGTACCATACAATTATCGGAATTACTACCCGATCCTACCGGTTCAGATTCTACTGATGAATGGATTGAGCTACATAATTACGGCACCAGTACCGTGGATTTAAACGGTTGGCAACTGGCTGATAGTAGCAAAACGTACACTATTTCTACTAGCACGCCCGTACCTAGTAACGGCTATGTGGTATTTTGGATTGGGCAAACCGGCCTGTCGTTAAATAACGGCGGTGAAGCTATTTCATTGTTAGATGCTAACCAAGAATTAATCGATAGCGTTACTTACAGCACAGCTATTAGCGGCCAAGCTTATGCTCGTTTTGATGATAATTGGAGCTGGACTAGCACGCTTACTCCGGGAGCAACTAATCAATTAGCTAATTCTGGAACAAACACTAATACCAATCAGGCTAATGCTAAAACTGCGTCAGCTAATAACGCTACACTTAACTTAACGTTAGCGGCCGCACAACAAGCCGAATTAGGTGCCACAGTAACCGTAACAGGTATTGTAAATGTGTTACCAAATACATTTGGTAGCCAATATTACTACATACAAGATGATACTGGTGGTTTACAAATTTTTTCTTCCAAAAAATTGTTTCCGGCTTTAAGCCTTGGCGATCAAGTACAGATAACCGGCACATTAGCTGAAGCCAATGGTGAACGTAAAATAAATACTAGCGCTGCAGAAGACATGATTATTGTTAACCATGTAGCACCACCTTTACCCATTCCTATATCCAGTTATTCCGCTAATAATATCGGCCAATTAGTACAAATAATCGGCGTAGTACAAACGAAATCTGGTAGCACGATAACTTTGGATACAAATTGGCAAGTGTATTTAAAACGCGGCACCGGCTTAAAAGCTAGTGCCTTTACAGAAAACGCCTCTATTATTGTAGCTGGTATCCTAACCAATTCTAACGACGGTATTCGTGTATTACCGCGTTCTACAGCTGATATTAATAGTGCTACTAATACAACCACTAATGCTAATACCGCTCCAGCCGCTATTACCAATACCGGCGAATCAACTAATACTACTTGGTTAGAATCGGCTAGCCCAGTTACACAAAAATATATAGCTATTTTTATATTACTAGCGGTTGGTATAGTTAGTGTAATTGTAATAATTATGCGCTCGCCGAAACTGCGCCAACGTTTACAGGAACGTTACACCCAAGTACTACACCAGTTGGCCGATCGCTTACAACAGTGGGCTCATTTAGGAAAAAATACCACGGGCTTAAATGCCCCGAACCAATATCATGAATCACATCCTTTGGGAAAAAAGCCTTCTTAAGTAATGCTTCCAAATCTTCTTTATGCAATAAAGTGTGTTCTAATTCTAAGGCAATCATATACAGTTGCTGTCGTTCTTGACCAGATAACACGCCAGTTTTGTAATACTCATCTATTTTCTGTTTAAAATCATTCAAATAAGTTTTACGTGTTTCCACGTCGATAGATTTAAAGTTGTCATTATATAATCGCAAGCCAAAAAACAAATCAAACAAATTGTATTGTCCGGCGCGGTATTGATTTACATGCAGGCTAGGCGCATAGCGCGGCCGACGGTGTAATACCGCGCCCTCACGCAACAATAAGTGACCAGTGGGTTTCAAGATACGATGTAAAATATCTAATAAAGTTGTTTGATCTTCTTTATTTAAAGCGGTTAATGCCCCATCACCTAAAATAACATCAAAGGTATTTTCTGGAAAATTCATGGTTAACCAATCGGATACTATAGTAGTTTCATTAGGATGATTTTGGTAATGCATTAACTGACTTTTATCTTGCAATGTTTTAGCATCATGATCCACGGTAGTTAATTTGTGTTGGTACGATAACACAATGTCTCTTAACTCTGGTGTAGCTCCTAATACTAAAGTATTAATGGTGTCCGCTCCGGCTACCGAGCGATTGTATAAATCGTTAAATTTTTCCAGAGTTTCTTCTGATACAGCTGGGGCATCCACTTTGCCATAACGCTGGGTATGATGTAATGGTTTAATAATTTTTGGATCGAACATGTTTTAACTATACTGCCGTTTGTTTTTTCAAGCAATTGACGAAAGCTAAAAAATTTGGTAGAATATAGATAAGTTTAAAAAATAAAAACAAAAACTTATGTCTGTAAAATACGGCATGATTCGCTTATATCCAGCCGCTGACCCTATTTATCTAGGCATTGCCCAACGTTCATTATGGCAACAGCTGGTTTGGTGTTTTGCTTGGTAAAATAGCCATTAGCTCCGTTAGATATTGTGCTATACTGCTAGCATGGTAACTACTCCACCAGCTAAGCGTTTTATGATTGTGGATGGTAACGCGCTTATTCACCGTGCCTTTCATGCCCTGCCTCCATTAACCACAAAATCTGGCCAATTAGTAAATGCCGTTTATGGCTTTTTTTTAATTCTGTTTAAGGCCATTAAAGAATTGTCACCGGATTATATTGCCATTACCTTTGATGTGGCCGGTGAAACCTTTCGTAAAAAATTATACCCGGCTTACAAAGCGCAACGTAAAAAACAACCCGATGAATTGTACCAGCAAATAGATATTACTAAAGAAATTATTAGTACCCTGAATATTCCGATTTATACATTAGCTGGTGTAGAAGCCGATGACGTGATTGGCACAATTGTAACCCAAATTCCAGAAAATATCACCAGCTATATTGTAACCGGCGATGCTGATGCCCTGCAATTAGTAAATGAACACACAAAAGTATTTACGTTACGTAAAGGCATGAGCGACACGGTTATTTATGATGTGGCCGGCGTAACCAAAAAATATAGCGGTTTAACCCCTGAACAACTAATTGATTATAAGGCGTTACGCGGCGATCCTTCTGATAATATTCCTGGTATTCACGGCATTGGCGAAAAAGGCGCTATTAACTTATTGTTAAAATATCATACATTAGACGCGGTGCTAGCTCATGCTCACGAATTAGCTGGTAGCTTGCAAAAAAAAGTAGCTACTGGCCAAGCTGACGCTGAACTATCTAAACAATTAGCTACTATTAACTGTGCTGTGCCAATTAAATTTAACTTAACCGACACGATCATTCCTAATTATGATACAACAAAAGTAATTACGTTATTACAACAATATGAATTTAAATCACTCATTAAATTATTACCGAGTTTTGGTAAAACCAATACTACTGTTGAACAAAATAATTCCAATTATAACAAACCCACTTCAACTAATCATTATATATTAATTGATTCAGCTAACAAAGCTAAAGAGCTGGCCAAACAATTAGCCAACACCGCCGGTTTTGCGTTTGATACTGAAACTACCAGCTTAGATACATTACAATGCTCCTTAGTAGGCTTTAGTGTCTGCTGGCAACCAGACACAGCTTATTTTGTATTAGCTGAATACGTTGCCTATTTTAAAACTGTATTTGAAAATTCACACATAAAAAAAATTGGTCATAATGCTAAATTTGATTATCAAGTGTTAAAAACTACCACCCAAATTACCGTGCAAGGTTTAGTGTTTGATACGATGTTAGCTGCTTATTTGTTGCGCCCGGGTAGCCGTGGTTATGGTTTAGATGCTCTAGCCTTTAATGAATTTGGTTATCAAATGATGAGTTACAATGACCTGGTTAAAAATAACGACGGTAAAACTACTATACCAATTACAGCCGTAGCTAAAGATAAGTTAACTTTTTACGCCGCTGAAGATGCCTATTATACTTGGAAATTATACGATCGCTTAAAAACAGCTATTACCAAAAATAATTTAGCTGCTATTTTGGAAATGGAAGTAGCCTTAATTCCCGTGCTAGCTAACATGGAACACGCTGGCATTGCTATAGATTTATCCTATCTAAAACAATTTAGTATTAAATTACATAAACAAATTTCTACTTTAGAGAAAAAAATTCATGCCTTAGCTGGCAGTGAGTTTAATATAGCTTCACCAAAACAATTAAAAGAAATTTTATTTACCAAATTAAACATTAATCAACACGGTTTGGCTAAAACCAAAACCGGTATTTCTACCGCCGCAGCGGAACTAGAAAAAATGCGTGATTTACACCCGATTATTCCTTTTATTAGTGATTACCGCGAATTAACTAAGCTAGCTTCTACGTATGTAGATGCGTTACCAAAATTAGTTTCACCTAAAACTAACCGCGTGCATACTCATTTTAACCAAACCATTGCTGCCACCGGCCGATTATCTTCCTCTAATCCAAATCTGCAAAACATTCCGATTCGTACAGAATTGGGCCGTGAAATTCGTCGCGCCTTTATTGCTCCATCGGGCTATCAATTACTCTCCTTAGATTATTCTCAAATTGAATTGCGCATCGTAGCTCATTTAGCTAATGATCCTGAATTTATCAATAGTTTTAAACAGAATACTGATATTCACACTCAAACTGCCGCTGCATTAAACAATTTGCCAATTAACCAGGTTACTAAAGAACTACGTCGAGCCGCTAAATCGGTAAACTTTGGTATTCTTTACGGCATGGGTGCACATGGTTTAGTCCGTGATGCTGGCATTTCAGTAGCCGAAGCCAAACAATATTTAGCCAAATATTTTACGTTACATCCGGCTATTCAACAGTATATTGAACAAACTAAACAACAAGCCCATACTAATGGCTATGTAGAAACATTATTTGGTCGTAAACGCTACTTACCAGATTTGCAATCTGGTATGCCTATGTTACGCGCCGCGGCTGAACGCGCGGCCGTTAACATGCCAATACAAGGCACCGCGGCTGATTTAATAAAACTGGCCATGCTAGAAATTGCTAAACAAATTACCGCTGGCAACATTAACACTATTATGTTACTACAAGTGCACGATGAATTAGTGTTTGAAGTACTAACTGATAATTTATTACCTACTGCTCAAGCTTTAAAAGAAATTATGGAACAAATTTACACCTTAGCCGTACCTTTATGTGTAGCTGTTAAAACTGGTACTAACTGGAACGAACTAAAACCACTATGATTATTTTTATTCACGGTACAGATACTTTCCGAGTTCATGAACGAGTATTAGCATTACAAGCGGCTTTTCGTAAAAAATTTAAACAAGCTAGTTGTCAACTTAATCAATTTGAAGCTAAGCAATTAACTGAAGAAACTTTACGTAAAATTTTACTAACGCCTGGTTTGTTCGCCATTAAACGATTTGTTCTAATAAAAAATGTACTAGCTTTGCCAAATAAATTAGAAGCTTTATTTTGTACCACATTACAACGTAGTAATCCTGATACTATTATTGTTTGTACCGCTGAACAACTACCAAAAACTGTTACACCATTAACCAAGTTACTTTTAGCTAGTAAAACTATTGAGGCTTACTCATTATTAAAACCGGTCGAATTAAACACTTGGATAAAAAAACGTTGTGCTCTACAGCAAGTTACTATTACTCCTGATGCTATAATATTTTTAACCCAAAGCCTAGGTAATGATTTATGGTTATTACATAATACCATAGTCCAATTAACACATTATACTAAAACTATCACTCTTGAGACCGTGCGTTTATTTGTATTATCACCATTAGATGAAAATATTTTTCATTTTACCGATGCCTTGGCCGAACGCAACACCGCTAAAGCCCTGCGCTTATTACATGAACAATTGAGTGGTGACGTTAATATTTTTTATTTACTCACCATGATGGCTCGCCAAATTAGTTTACTAATTCAAGTAAAAGAACCAACTAGTGATACTAAAACCATTCACCCATTTGTATTAAAAAAAACTCAACAACATGCTCAACATTTTAGTCTAACAACTTTACTTAACTTGCATAAAGACATTACTACTATTGATGCTCAACTAAAAAGCCAACCTGTTTCATCTAAGTTATTACTAGACCGTTTTGTAATTCGTTGTACTACGCTTTAGCTTTTAAAAAACTATTCACCTTTTTCATGAGCCGTGATTTTTTACGCGCTCCGGTGTTAGCATGCAACGTGCCTTTCTGTACGGCTTTATCAATAGCGGTACAAGCTAACTGAGCCTGTTTCACAGCGTCTGTTTCGGCCTGTTGTACAGCGGTTAAACTTTTTTTAATTAATTCACGTACAATACGTTTACGATTTTTATTACGCTCGGTTAATTTGCGAGATTGCCGTAAGGCCTTATAAGCCGACGCTTTGATTGGCATGAGATAATATTGCTTAAATAAATTAGTTCTGCTATTATAACATATAGCTAGAAAATAGCAATGGTTTGTTAAAAAACGGGTAGCAAAAAGACAAAATTTGACAAGTTACAAGATATATATTATACTTTAGAATGTCTAAAAAAATAATTAATTAATAAAGCAAAAAGTCAAAAACAATTTATGACTATACTCAACAACAAATTTGCTAAATACCTCTTTGTAGGTATTGCTAGTTTATTACTTACCGGAGCTTTATCCGCTTCCGTAAGCGCTGAAGAAACAGCAGCAGACACAGGTTCTGCTACTATTGATGATATTGGTGGAAGTGATTTAGATGCAAATCTTATTTTGGGTAATACAGACCCAGAACAAATAATTATATCCATTATTAATTGGGTATTAGGTGTTTTAGCATTAGTTGCCGTAATCATTCTTTTAGTCGGTGGCTTCCAATGGATGACAGCCGGTGGTAATGAAGAAAAAGTAGAAGGCGCTAAAAAACGCTTAACTGCCGGTCTCATTGGCTTAGTTATCATTCTAGCGGCCTGGGGCGTTTCAGTGTATGTTATTGAGAACTTACTTAATATTACTAACGCTGAGGCACCAGCAGCTTAAGCTAAAAACTAGCTTTAGTAAAAACCCCGCCCTAAGTGAAGGACGGGGTTTTTGTTTAAACCAATGAAATTATTGTATAGCAAAAATACTTGCTTCGTTATCATGATAAACCAAAACCGCTTGCTTAGATTTTTTAATTAACTGATACATAGAACGATGATCTTGCTCAATAAATACATATTTAACATTAAGTTTATGCAACGCTGCATCGATATCTTCATTATACTTACCAATTGTAATATTCACCCATAGCCAATACAATTCTTGATTATACCTATACATGAACGTGGGATCCAAACCAGCCATATAAGCGTGCTTACTATCATAATAAAATAATGACGGAAAATCATCCCAATCACTGTGCAACACTTTAGTATGTGGTTCACCATGACTAGCTAGCCAACTGGCCGCCGCTTGATATTTATTTATTGGAATACCACCACGTACATCGTTCATATTCTGCTGTTGATCTTTTACAATAATCGGTAACACTTGAATAAATACCACTACTAGTAACGCTACACTGCTCAATAAGGGTCGTAAGGCGCCAGTTAGCCAACGTTTAACTTGCCACCAAGTAATATCTAAATGATCTAGCCAAATTGCAGCCGCTATAGTGATAAATGGTCCAAAATATTCCACATAGCGCCGTGATTTAAACGTTAACACTGTTCCAATAACAGCCAATCCTAGGCCAAACCAATCTAATTGTGTTAAGCGTTTACGTTTAATAATAATAGTTAGTAATCCACCCAGCGCACTAATGGTTAGTAATAGCGAGCTTAATAATAATTGGCTAGGCTCGTACGGATACCATTCCGAACCCACTCCAATTTTATCTTGATAGTTAATAATGCCAATTTGCACAAGTTGATCCCAATAAAAATATAAATTATTTGGAAAATATGGATTAATAATTACACCTAAAATCATTCCTCCTAATACTGCTCCGATTAATTTACTTTGTTCCAACCAAAAATCACGCTGCCGCCAAGTACTATTAGTGACTATTGTGATACATTGGCTAATGAACCAGGTTAATGTAATAATTAAAGCTATGGCAAAGCCACCATATGTCCACACATAAACTACATTTAAAACCATTAACCAATAATATTTACGCTGCGCCAAACACCAAATAATACCATATAATAATATTAACGACAACGGCGTGGCTTTTACTAAATTCATGCGAAACGTAAACGTTACTGTTAAGGCTAGTAAAACACTCATGGGTAACCACCAACGTAATTTAAGCGCCCATAATAAGCGCGCTAACAACACAAGCGCTAATGTGCCTAATAAGCTGGCAAATATTTTTATGCCAACAAATGCGTTACCAAATGTCACGAATGGAATCATTAACACATGAAATAATAAATGTTGATCGATATAATGTTGGCTTAAAGTAGTATATGGTAACCACCAAAAATCTTTAATCACCCCTTGTTGCACCATTAATTGTGCCATTTTCATGTGATAAAATGCATCTGGATCGGCTAGCTTATCAGATAACTGATTGTTAATAAATAACAAAAAAATACTTCCAGCTAAAATTGCAAAAACAAGCCGTGTTAACCATGGTGATTTCATAAATCTGGTGTTAATTTATATATTTCAGTAGTACTATCTCTAAACACGCATTGAACCTGTGGATCGCGCATAAGATACGCCAAAAATAAGTGCGTACGCTTATTAGTACGGTCTATAAAAACATATTTAGCACCAAATTCTTTATTAATTATCTGCACTAAATTAGTTTTTATTTCTCCTTTACCAATCTCTCGCCAACGCCGATACAAACCTGGATCATGTAAATACATAAACGTAGCATCTAAACCAATCATATAATAATTTTGCGTATTATGATAAAACAAAATTGGCCAATCATCCCATTCCGCATTAAACACTAAATCACCGGCTTGACTATTTTTTGCCAAATAATCGCTGGCCGCGGCATAGTTATTAAGAACAAAGCCGCGTTGCAAACTTTCCTGTGCTATCCAGACTGCCCTACCCCAAGTAAATATGCTGGCTAAACTTAAATAAATAATAAATGGCCAATATAATTTACCTAATTGTACTCGCAACCAAGCTAAACGCACTCGCCATAAACCAGCTTGTAATTGTGGTACCACTAAATAACAACACCACAGCCATAGTATTGGCACAAAGTATTCCACATAACGTCGCGACCGTAAGGTAATAATTCCGAACAAACCGATTAACAATAATAAACCTAAATTAAATTTATCTACATTATATTTACTCCATTCTCGCACCAATACTACACCGGCTCCCACCCCACCAATTAACAAAATACTAACCGCACCAACTAAATCACCTAGCTGAAACGGATACCATTCAGCCCCTACTTCAATAACATTCTGATAATTCACTAACCCAATCTGCACAAATTGCTGCCAATAAAACACTAAATTACCTGGAAAATAAGGATTCAATACTAATCCTAAAACAATCCCTGTGCTGGTACACCAAATTGGTCGTGGATCACCCAAACTCAAACGTTTGGCTTTAATACTACGGGCTAATGTATCGGCCAATACCAAACTAAACGCCAACACTAACGCTAACGCAAAGCCACCGTGCGCATAAACATAAATCATACTAGCTAACATTGCCCAATAATAATTGGAGCGTAACAACAACCATAACACCAAAAAAAACAGTAGCAAAGCTAATGGGGTGGCTTTTAATAACGTTAAGCGAATTAAAAATGGTGAAATTCCTAACAACGGAACTAGTGCTAATAACACGCTGTTGTTTAATTTAGGCAATAATGTCTTTAAGATTAACAACAACACATTAACCACTAAAACTAATAATATTACCTGAATTATTTTTAGCGCTACTATTGGTTCAAACCACTGTAATAACGGTATCACTAACACATGATACAATAAATGTTGGTCGGTAAATTGTTGCGCTAGCATGGTATTATGTAACCAAGGAAATTGATACAACAAGCCTTGTTCAGCCATTAGAGCGCTAATCCGCGCGTGATAAAAAGAATCCGGATCGGGCATATTCGCTTGCCATTGTAACAAGCCAAAAAACCAGCCTACGGTAACTGTAGCAATGCTGTACAACCAAACAGACTGTTTAAGCTTTAAGCGCATGTTTAAAATAATCTACCCATGGAATTGGTGAAGGATCAATTTCGTTTAACATGGCCAAGTAAAAACTAACGTAACTACCCCACTGCAACACCTCAAATGATTGCGTTAATTTTGTATCAGCTTGCGTTATAAAATTAGTATATTCTAATTTATTTTTTTCTATCACTTGTTTAGTAACAGCAAAGCGTTTTTGGACTCGTTCGTGATAAAGTTTAGATTCCACTAATACAAATTTTAAATTTTTATTAGCTTCATTTGGATTACCTAACCCCTCCATTAAATGATGGTTTAATTCTGGAATGGCATAAATTGTAGAAAAATTTTTGCCATTTTCGTTGGTTTGATTGGATAAAACATGTAAATTACCCATTAAAAATTCGCTCCCTACATATACTGGAATTTTATCATAGAGCGCTTGAGCTGTTTTAATCGCCTGCTCTTTTAAATGTTCTTTATTATTATCCAAATAATGAATCACCTCATTAATTTGTTGCTCGGTGAGTTTAATCAAGTTAATCATGGTCAGTAACCGCATTAACCCAGTAACCGCGTATCCCACCGCAATGCGTGGTTGATTACACGGATTATACGTTGGGTTAATAATATACCCCGGTAAATTATTTTGCTCTTTAAATGTTTTTAATTCACCACCAGTAGTAACAACTAAAATTTTCTTGGTTTTCTGTTGAATAGTTTTAGCTATTTCTAATGTTTCTTCAGTTGTGCCAGAATAACTAGATAACACCACTAACGTGTTAGCATCCACAAAAGTCGGTACATGATAATTATTTTCAATTAATAACGGTACGGTTAATTTATCCGAAAATACATTACGAATAATATCCGCTCCTAATATGGAGCCGCCCATGCCAAACACTACTATTTTATTCACGTTCTTATAAGCCACCGGCATCGTTGTATTTTCCGCTTCCGCCCAAGCATGCTCTACTTGTTTAGCCAGCCTGTCAATGGATGGCAACATGCCTTGGGTATCTAGTTGTTTGATTGTTTCTGGATTAATCATAGGGATTTAGTATAGCAGTTACGTGATAAATTCCAAGTACTGTAATTATCTTGATTTTATTAATTAAAATAATTCCGCGTGAGAACCTAAACGTAACAGATAAATAAATTTAGCAGTAGTATCTACTTCGAAAATTAACAATATATCAGGCTGAACATGGCATTCGTAACAACCGGAAAAATAACCCTTTAATCGATGTAACTGATATTTTGGCTCTAAAACAATCTGCTGTTGTAATTTTTCCAACACATACTCTAAGCGCTTAATCCGAAATTGCGGATTACGTTGCATGTGTTTAATATCTTTTTTGAACTGATGAGAATACGTTAATGCAAACATAACTCATTAATTCATGGCCTCACGCAATAAAGCTTTGGTGGATTGAAAACTTTTTCTGTTCGCTCGAGCAGTTCTTTGAGCTAAACGCAAAACATTGGCCTGTTCTGGACGAAATCCATTCACATCGCGTAGCTCTAATGGAAACGTGCCAGTGGCAGCAATTTGTTTACATAAAATTTTAATCGCCGTACTTAAATCTAAACCCAACTCGTTCAACACCAATTGAACTGAGCGTTTGGTAAGCGTATCAATTCTAATTTGTATTTGTGTAGTAGTATTCATATTTATAGTGTATTGCAAATATATTGATTTGTCAATACAGTAAAAATACGTTATAGTGAGTTAGATGTCTGATTCTACCGTATTATACCCACTTATCACCCTAAACGCCCTGCCATTATTAGCTTGGTTTGGCTTAGGTATTATTTTACAAACCGGTATAGTTATTTGGCAACAACGTCAAGCTAAAACTAACCTTAATACCACCATTCATAATTACACTATTGTATTATTGTTGATATTTTATTGGTATTATTTTCTTACCATTATTTATCCAACTACTATTATGCCAGAAATATTATTGCCTGTAACTTTATTCTGTAGTGTTATTATAGTAATATTGCTAGCCGTACAACGTTTTGTAGGTAAACACTGGCAAAAACTATTATCATTTTTATCAATGAGCCTGGCGTTATTGTTGCAACTAATTATTTTTCTACAACCAAATCAGCTAACCCTACCGGCTATTTTACAATTATTACTTAGCGGCATGTTGTTGGTTCAAGTATTTACACAAGCACGCGCTATGCTACTATGGTTAAATGACAAATAAACTGTTGCTACCTAAATCATTGCAACATCCATTCAAAGCCGTGCTGTTTGATTTAGATGGCACATTACTTGATTCTGAAGATGTACATTATTTTGCTTTTCGGGAAGCCTTAAAAGAATTTGGTTATAATTTTGATGAATTAGCCAAACAAGCACATTTTCAAGGTAGTTTTAAAAAAGCCTTTCAAGACATTGGCCATGAACTGGGTTTTGATCATGAAAAATTCGATAAAATCTATGAACGAAAAGTGGAACTGACATTACAAATTTCGCCAAACGAAATTGATAAAGTA
Organism: Patescibacteria group bacterium; assembly: GCA_041660305.1. Taxonomy (GTDB): domain Bacteria; phylum Patescibacteriota; class Patescibacteriia; order UBA9570; family UBA9570; genus JBAZWO01. The sequence goes on from JBAZWO010000003.1 coordinate 90,033, forward strand.
GCCGGTATAACAAGTTTTTTAGAATTATTAAAAGAACGAGCCGTACCAATGGGTGTAGTAACAAACTCTGAACGACGTTATGCTGGTTTAGTAATGACGGCTCATGATTTACTAGATTATTTTAATCCTGTTATCACTGGCGATGAATTATCAGAACCTAAACCAGCTCCCAAGGGATATTTACGCGCGGCTGAACAATTAAACATTAATCCGCAAGATATTTTGGTATTTGAAAATTCTGATGCTGGCATTACAGCCGCTAAAGCCGCTGGCATGTGCGTAATTGCCATTCGCACTACCGACGTGGGCAATTATAGTAACTTCGAAGCGGCGGATTTAGGCATTGATGATTTTGCTGATAACCTGCTGAACGATTTAACATTTAATACCAAATAAACATGCCTAGTATTAAAGCGGTTATTTTTGATTTAGATGGCGTAATTGTAGCTAGTGAGCCAGTTTATAATGAACTGTTCTTACAGTGGGCTCGTGATCATGCTGTGGAATTTTACGAGGCTGATTTTCAGCGTTATATTGGATCAACTTGGCAAGATTTATTACAAACCATTAATACTACTTTTCAAAAATCGTTTGATGTTAGGCAAGAACAAAACGATATTGTGCAACGTATTATCAAACATATTGCTCAAGTTGGTATACCATTAAAAGAAAATATTGAGGAAACATTACAACAACTTAAGCCACATTATCGTTTAGGCGTTACTTCTAGTTCACCGCGCTTGGTAGTAGAACGTATTCTAAAACACCATGGTTTGTTTAATTATTTTGACGTGATTACTACCATAGAAGACGTACGGTATCCTAAACCCCACCCGGAACCTTACCAAATAACCATGCGTAAACTAAAAACCAAACCAGAGACCACTGTAATTATTGAGGATTCATTAAACGGAGCCAGAGCCGGTGTAGCCGCCGGAGCGTTTGTGTATGTATTACCAGATGCACGTTTGCCAGACGAAAAATTTGCCGTATTATTAAATAATACCGGAAAAATTATTCATGGTTTTGATGAATTAATACAGGACTTATTGGGCTAACTCGTCGGCAGTTTTTACTAATTCGGCTAAGTCTTGGCTTAATTTAGCTACTGCCTTACTAGCTGTTTTCATATCGTCTGTATCCATACTGTCTGTGGCTGCATAAAAAGCCGTATTAGACGCTTCAATATCATCTTTACATGTATTAATTTGTTCATTAAAATCTGTTGTGTCTACTCCATCTTTATCTAATACTTTTTCTAACAATTCCATTTTGTTTAACAAATCTTCGGCTTCATCAATCATCCGTTCGTAAGAATTAGTAGTAGCTTCTTTGATTAAATCTTTCATTTCATCTTCATAGGTTTTTAATTCCTCTACAGTTTCTTCCCGAATAGTATCAATTTCTTCATTGCTATCAGCTTGGTCAATTTTATCAATTTGTGCCTCTAACATGGCTACGGTTTTTTCGGTTAACTCTTGCGTGGCATCTTTATTTTCTTCCAAAAAATACTCGTTGCTTTGAAATTTATCGTTGGTACGATTTATCACTTCAATGGTAACATTTAATGCTTTAGTAATGGCGGTAATACGAGTGTCTAATACAGCCGCTTGGGTTTCTGGCGAAGCATTGCTAACAGCGTTTCTCACATTATCACCAATCGTAGCCTTGGAAATAAACGGCATAGTAGCTAAGACTAGCGTAACAAATAATAATGACGTAATAGTAGTTTTTGACATAAAATGGTATTAATTAAATAATTATTGTTTAGCTAAATCATCCACTGCGGTACTAACTTCTGTAACATCTTGGCTAAGACCATCAGTTACCGAGGCACTGGCTGAATTAAATTCATCTAAAGCCTCTTGCGCTTCTTGCACGGCCGCATTGGTGCTTTTAGTATTTGTTGTAGTAGCATTACCATTGGCACTATTAGTAATTGTATTTTTATTCGCACAACCGCCACCAACAGTTGTAGCCACTAACAATAGGCTACTTAAAATTATGAAACGTTTAGACATATTATTAATTTTTAATTAATTAACTAATTAAATAATTTATTTAGTTGCTAAGATATAAGTGAACGTACCTTGTTTACTATACCATTCTCCACTGTTTTTTTTAACAGCTATCTTTAGATAATACGTTTTACTGTTAGTATTAGGTAATTTATCTGTAGTTAGGGTGTTGTTGGTTTGCCAAGTACCGTGAGTAATAGGATCGGCATCGGCTTGCTTACCAAAATACACGTTATAACCAGCTATGTCTTTATTTAACAATTTTGGTACCACCCAAGTAAAATAGGGTTTTTTGTATGGATATACTGTATTATTAGCTAATTTTTCAGTTTTTTCCGAGTTATTATAGCCAGTAACTTGCACAGCCTTTACTGAATCTAGTTGTAATAAAGCTCCTACTGCGCTGGCTCGTCCCACACCATACACCGCCGGTATATCAATGTCAACGGCAGAATCTTTTAAAGCGGCGGTAACTTCGGTTGGAGTTACAGCGTTCTCTTGTGCTTTTAACAGTGCGGCAATACCAGCTATTACTGGTGTGGCCATGGAAGTACCAGAATATTCTTCATAATCACCGTTATATGCCGTACTGATAATATTATCTCCTGGAGCCGCGATATCTACACAATTTGTACCATAATTACTATATGCTTCTATGTGATTATTCTCATTAATAGCCGATACCCCAATTACTCCAGCGGAACACACCGGATAAAATGGCAATAAATTCATGTTGCGATGATTATTACCAGCCGCCGCTACAACTACAATGCCTTTATTCAAAGCGGTTTGTATTACATCATCTAACACACTACTATAACCTAGGCCACCTAAACTTAAATTAATCACTGCCGCACCATTATCAATAGCGTATTGAATGCCTTCGGCTACATCTGCATCGGTCATCACACCACTGGAATCACTAATTCGAATTGGCATAATCTTAGCTTTCCACGCTACCCCGGCTATGCCTACAGTATTATTGGTTTTAGCCGCCGCAATGCCAGCCACGTGTGTACCGTGTGATAAACCGTCGTTTTTACCACTAGTATTTGGAACGGGGTTTGGATTATTGTTATCTTCAATAAAATTCCAACCATTTACATCATCAATATAACCATTTTTATCATCATCTTGGCCGTTAGCGGCTATTTCATCTTTATTGATCCAAATTTTTTTAGCTAAATCTGGATGATCTAAATCTACCCCCGTATCAATAATGGCAATACGTACTTTCTTACTACCTTTAGTAACTGTCCAAGCCTGACTAACATCTATACTAGCGGCCGCTGTTTCATTAATACTATATTGTTCCAACCAGCTAGCATCGTTTGGTATAATTTCTTGGATCGTCCGTTCATAATTTAGGGCGACGTTGCGCACGGTTTTGTTTTGTTTTATTTCATTAATTTGTGCATCCAAACTACTGCGTTTATTAACTTTAACTATACCAAAGCTACTATCATTAAATCTTACTAAAATATGCTGTGGTGTTGTAGCTAGACTTTTTCCAGGCCAAACCACAATAGTTACGGCTATTAATATAATAATTAAGTTATATTTAGTATATTTTTTGCTGATCATACTAATAATGTTGCTCTTGAAAAAACTACTTGTCAATGATACAATGTTTCAATGCAACAAATAGATAAAGCCGAAATTCAACAACAATTAATTGAACGTGGCATCGATCCAAATCATATTAAAGCCCTACATATCAAAATTAAAAATGGTCAACTAAATGAGCGCTCCTTTGTTTTAGAAAAAACTAGCTTAAAAGCACCTACTAGCAAAAATATTATCAATTACAACAAAATTAACACCAAAAATAATTTAGACCATGGTATTAAATTACTCCAAAACGACAATCTCTTAGTATTTTGGCTGAATGGTGGAGCCGCTACTCGGTATTTTAATAAACGAAAAATAAAACCTGCTGAAGCGACTCGTTATGCAAAAGCCCTGGCCGCCATTACTCCAGTCATGACTAACTTACCAAAAGGTATTACTCCAGTTGTGGCTAAGCTAAGTTATTTAGAATTAAACATTCGTAATTTACTACATATTACCAAACAATATCAGTTACCAGTTCATCCCCAAGTAGTTTTAATGAATAGCTTCATTACCGATCAGCCAACTCGTAACCACCTACAAAGCCTATTTAAAAAATATCCTAACTTACAACCAAACCGGTTCCATTATCTAGTTCAGCAACCTACCATACCGCGCTTTCAAGCGGCCACCGAATTAAAAAATATCGATTTATTTGTTGATACACATGGGGAATTATCTTGGGCGCCCTGTGGCCATGGTGATTTTGTGTATTTACTACAAGACTATTTAAAACAGAATCTTTTAGCGCCGGCTAAATATTTATTTTTTTCTAATATTGATAATCTAGGCGCTACAATTGATCCTGTGTTATTAGGTCAACACGCTACTGCCCAACTAGGTCGTACCGTTGAATTAGCTCGCAAAGAAATTGGCGATACTGGTGGCGTACCTTGTTTTGTTAATAATCAATTAATGATTGTGGAACAAATGAAATTTCCAAAAACATTTAATTGGTCCGCTATTCCTTGGTTCAATACAAACACTTTTTGGTTTACCTTGAAAGATTTACTAGCTTTTAAGGAAGATTTGCCTCTAGTTTTAGCAGAAAAAACAATTTCTACCGGTACTGTTTTACAACTAGAACGTTTTGCCTGTGATGTAACTTTACCATCAGAATACATTGAAGTGCCACGCACACAACGGTTTTGGCCTATTAAAAGATATGTTGACGCGTTAATTTATCAAGACACAAACTCCAAAACACCCTTTTACAAAAACTTCACTGCTTTATTAAAAAATAGCTATAACATTTCTGGCGCTTCCTAAATTTGCCAAAAATTAAAATTTATGGTATGAAAACTAATATGAAATGGCGCGGATTAGCGTTACTAGCTATGTTTACTTTAACTATTTTAACTGGCATCAGTTGTTCTAGTGCTGCTGCTCCAAAATCATTTACTTTAAAATATTGGACTGTAGCAGCTGATCCAGAGGCACTAAATACTGCTATTAAAAAATTTCAGGCTAGTTATCCTTATATTAATATTACCGTTAGCACTTTTACTCCAGAAGAATACGAAAGCAAGTTAATTGAAGGCTGGTCACATGATGAAGGACCAGATATTTTTTCAGTAGCTAATACAAATTTAGGTAAATTTAAAACTTATATTAAACCACTACCAGCTACTATTACACTGAAATCTGTTACTGAAAAAAAGAGCTTTGCTAAAACACAAACTATTGTAACTAATAACACTATTACTACTGTTTCACCACAAAAATTAAACAGCTTATTTCCTCAGGTAGTATATAATAACGTAGTATTAACTGATAACTCAGCCGATAGTAAAGACAAAAATACTTTAAAAATATTCGGCTTGCCATTAAATCTGGATACGCTGGTACTCTATTATAATAAAGAGTTGTTAAGTAGGGCAGCTATTCCATTGCCAGCCACTAATTGGACTGATTTTACTAATCAAGTATCTGCTCCCAAGCTAACCTTAATAGATATTAATAATAATATTGTTCAATCAGGAGTGGCTCTAGGCACGTGTTCTAATGTGCCTTTATGTTTTGATATCATTTCATTAATCATGATGCAAAATAATGCTACCATGGTAAAAGATAATAGAATAATGTTTAACCGTTCTACCGACCAAGCTGAATACCCAGGAGTAAAGGCGCTAGAATTTTATACCAGTTTTGCCCAGGTAAATGCCGATGGTTTACATGCCAATAATTATAGTTGGGATACCGATCAGCCTGCTGCGTTAGAAGCGTTTATGTCCGGCAACAGTGCTTATTATTTTGGTTATCATTATCAGTTGGAACAAATTCGTAATAAAGCGCCAAATTTAAATTTCGATATTACCACTGTGCCACAAATTAACGCTACTGCCCCTGTTAATTATGCTAGTTATTGGGTAGAAACCGTGGCTAATAATTCAGCTCATCCTAACGAGGCTTGGGGTTTTATAGAACAACTTACCACCAATGAAACTAATGTAAAAACTTATTTAGATACCACCAAACAACCGGCCGCTTTAAATTCATTATTGCAAACCCAACAGGAAGATTATACCTTAGGCATCTTTGCTAATGCCATTTTAACAGCTAATAGTTGGTATGCCGGCCAAGCTTTTGCTTCTGCTAAAGCCATTTTCAAAGATATGGTGGAACAAATTAATCAAAATAAATTAGATGTGACTGCGGCCTTAAATGATGCCGCTGATAAAATAGAATTAACCTACCAAACCAATGAAAAATAAAATAGTACTAAGCATATTAATTGTGTTTGGAGTTTGGTTATTACCTCATACTGCTTTAGCTTGGTCGATTGTGCCAAAAGATTGTATTGATTCTCCCACTGGCTGTAACATGTGTCAGATAGTATTAATTTTTACTAACGCATCCACTATTATTGCTGGCATACTAGGTGGCACTGCTTTGCTTAATTTTATTATTGCCGGCTTATTTTTAATTTTTTCTAATGGTAATGAACAACATATTGAAACAGCTAAAAAAAATCTGAAAGCTACTATAATTGGTTTGTTTATTGTAATGTTTGCTTGGGTAGGAGTAAATTATATTGTCCGCTTATCTTATAAAGCTAATACCGGCAAAGATACTGATGCCACAATATTTGGCAAAGCTTGGTGGGCACCGACTTGTGAAACCACTGTAAAAGATTGCGCCGGTAATTATGTGGGCAGTTCTTGCGTGAACACTACTATTGATAAAGATTGTGGCAAAGCTGACGCCCGCTGCACTTGTTCTAGAACTGCAACGTCTGGTAATAACACCACGGCTTGTAGCGCTGATAGCAAATCTGCTGATTATTGTAACTGCACTAATAAATGCGACCAATTAAATTCCGATCCAAAATACACCGGAAAAACTTGGTCGTGTATGGACAAAATAGCAGCCGAAAAAGACAAAAACGTAGACACTAAAACTGCCGAAACCATTCCCTGCCCAAAATCTACCCAACAATGCGTGGGAAAGAAATAAAATAAATAATTAAATTATTAAGCATTGCTTTATGAACAAAACCATGTTGAAAATCGCTATCATTCCAGTTCTACTTGCATTACCTATTATCATGTTAACTACCTCTAAAAAAGTTTTAGCAGAAGGCTGCGCAACTGGGGGATATACAGATGAAGATCGTGATGGCGACGGTATTCTAAATGATGGTTCGGATAAATGCCCAGATGATTGTGGAGAAAACACTCCTGATGGCTGTCCAGCTGCAACTCCTGATCCAGTTTTACCGGATGAAGGAGATGAAGATGGAGATGGAGTAATAAATGGAGATGAGCAATGTCTTGGCACATCGGTTGAAGAAGGTGGAAATGTAGATGAGTATGGCTGTCCAGTTGCAGCAGAGGATCCGAGTTCAATGGACACAGATGGCGACAAAACATCTGATGCAAATGATCCTTGTCCTGAAGATCCACTCAATATGTGTAAAACAGGAAATGTATATAATACAGACACTACTAAAGACACTACTACCGCCAGCACCGGTAAAACCACACTAGAATCTCCTTATGGTGGTGAAACAGCCGCGAAAAATCCAGCTCAGATTGTGGCGGTTATTTTGCAAGCCTTACTAGGTATTGTAGGTGCCTGCACACTGTTAATGTTTATTTGGGGAGGCTTACGTATGATATTTTCAGAAGGCAATGAAGAAAAAATCACGAAAAGCCGTTCTATCTTAGTATGGGCCACTATTGGTTTAGCTGTGATTATGGTTAGTTATAGCATTCTAAGCTACGTATTTACTATCATTCAAAGTTCTGCCACCGGCACGATTTAATAACAATCTATTTAGAAGCATTATAAATGTTCCTAAACATAAAATACATAAACGAGTACGAAGCTAGCACTACTACTAAGCCTAAAACCGTGCCTGAGATAATTTCTTTAGCTTCGGCAATTTCTTCTTCTACGCCTTTGGCCATAATCCATTTAAAGCCGGCGTAAAATATTAATGCCAAACACAGCGTTCCTAATAAACCAAGTAAAAGATTTATAGTTAACGCCGCCGCATCTACTGCGCCTGGTACTAGCTCACCGCTACCGTTAGGATCTGGCGTCATCATATTACCTAATTTAGTATTATCGGCCCAAACGTTATTAGGATCCACTGCAATGTTTTTGGTTTCATAAGCTAAACTTGGCCAAGACAACATTACCGATAAACCACATAATATTATCGTTAAACTAGTAGCCGGCACTATTTTTTTCATAAAATCATTATATTGTAACTATTTAGTAGTAACATTAACTAAATGTTCAAAGACATAATTGGTAATACCATAAGAAGATAATATCGTTACTAAGCCAAACAAGGCTCCCTTTAATATTTCTCTGGCTTTACCAACTTCTTCTTCATTTCCACCAAACATCATCCATAAATAACCGGCATACACAATTAATGATACAGCAATAATGGCTAATAAAGTTAATATCCAATTAATAATTCTAGCCGCAATGGTAACTGGCGTAGCATTGCCCAAGCCGGTATTTTTTTCCACGTTACCATTAGGATCAAACACTATGTCTTGCGGTGTATAGCCAGCGGCCACTGTTCCTGGTATTACTATTGCCAATACACAGCTTAGACTAATAAGAATTTGTTTTATTAAAATGTGTTTCATATAATTATTTACTTGAAGCGGTTAAAATTTATTTTTAGTCTGGATCTTCTTCTGAACTAGTTTTTTGCACTTCCGCTCCGGTAATATTAGCTACTTGCACAAACACATATTGTGTAATACCTAACGAAGCCAATACAATCAATAAACCAATAACGGTACCCTTAATAATATCTTTGGCTTGTGTAATTTTTTCTTCTTCACCTCTGGCCCATACCCACAAAAAGCCAGCGTAAATTAATAATACCAAACATAAGCCGCCTAATAAACTTAGAGCTAAATTCATCATATTTAAAGCGGCCTTAACCGGAGAAGTAATACCTAAATTTAATTGCGTAATACTACTTGTACTAGTATTTACTAAACCAGAATCATTCTTACTTGGATCCGGATCCACTGGATTACCAGCCTGACTGCTAACCGGAATAGTTAAACATAGAATTCCAACTAATAAAAAAATGTTTAGTGTTTTCTTCATACATTTAAAAATATTGCCCTTGAATAAAAATAAATAACATGTAGGCTATGCCATTAGCCGCTAAAATAATTAATAAACCAACCCCAGAATTTTTAATCAGCTCTTTAGCTTTAGTAATTTGTTCTTCATTGCCATGCGCTGTTACCCACAAAAAGCCAGCGTAAATTAAAACTGTTAAAAAGCCAGCCGCTAAAAAAGTAAGTACTATATTAATAAGAGCAATCGCCATGGTAACTGGATCGGCTTGACCTAAATTTAACGTAGTAAATGGGCTTAACTTTAAGGCTCCAGTTTTATCAGCTTCATTAGCAGCAGTGGCCGGATCAAAATTTAAGGTTTCTGGCTGATACGTTCCTGCGGTAATAACAAATAAATCAAGTAATTTCATAATAATAAAGATACTGGCTTGTCATTTAGTCCAAGCCGCGTTTTGTACATAAATAAATACTAGTGTACTAATTGATAATGCTCCTAATGCCAAAACTAACCCTATTAATGCTCCCTTAATAATATCTTTGGCTTTAGTTAATTCTTCCTCATTTTCTCCGGCTTTAAACCAGAGCACACCAGCGTATAACAATAAAACCATAGAAATAAAGCCTAAAAAACCAAGCGCCATGTTAATAAAAGAAAAGGCTATGGTAGCCGGATCACGGTTTGCGCCGCCACTTAAAAACGTTAATTTGGTAATAGAAGTTAAACCGGAATCATTCTTAGCTGGATCAAAATCAATGGCTTGAGCCGAACAAGTGATTGCAAATAATAATAATACCAAAACAACTTTATAGTACCGCATTCGTGATTTTGGTAAAGTAGTAAAAAAACCACTGCAAAATACCAAACGAACCTAGTATCACCACCATGCCAAAAATAGACCCTTTAATCATATCTTTACCTTTTTGAATTTCTTCCTCATTGCCTCGCGCCCAAATCCAAATAAAACCACCGTAAATGGTAATAACCACCGTAAAAAATCCTAACACCCGCAAACCTACGTTAATTATTTGCGCCGCGGCTACCACCGGATCGATACTGCCTAAACCAGTATCTGTTAAACTTACAATTGTACCAGTGCCGCCGCTAATACTATCAAAACCACACAGCGGATCTAAACATAATTTTGCGGCCTGAACAGGCTTAGCAACATTAAACCAGCTAATGATGCCTATAATGATGAATAGTCCAATTAATAATTTTTTCATATATTTTATATTCCTGGATCGGGTGGTGGCATTTCGCTACCACCTAAAGGGTCTGGCGTAGGAGTAGGCGTAGGAGTAGGCGTAGGAGTAGGCGTAGGAGTAGGCGTAGGAGTAGTTGGTGTACTTGTTGTTGAAGGTTGGGTTGTTTGAGTAGTAGTTGGCCCGGTTGTAGCAACACGAATGGCGGCAAACACAAATTGAGCTAGACCATATGAACCCAATACAATCACTAAACCAAATATTGAGCCTTTTAGTAAATCTTTAGCTTTAGTGATTTTTTCTTCTTCACCGGCTGCAAAAATCCACATAAAACCAGCTACGACAATCATTATTATAGTAATGGTACCAAGAAAAATTAAGGCTGTATTTACTACTGTAAACACAATATAAGCCGGATCTTTTGTACCTAAACCTGTTACTGTTTGCAGGTTTACGTCCTTACCTGATGCATCTTGAAATGTAGAATCAAATTGAAAAGCACTTTTCACCGCCGTTGGTTGGATAGATGCAACAACAAGCAACACTGCGGTTGCTAATAATATAAGATAACGCTTTTTTATTTGTTTCATAAACTAAGGCCTCTATAATATACCACACTTACCCTAACTTAGTCAACAGGCTGGATTTGTATTTTTCCGGCTGATGCGCCGCTAGACGAATATAGGGAACATTCCATTTTTTAAGTTCAGTTAAATCAATGGCTTGATCATAACCCAAACAAATTAACTGTGGTTTAATGACCGTGATAACTTTAAACCGCTTGGAAAAATCAGTTTCACCTAATTTAGCTAGATTAACCACTGGAAATTGTTGCACTTGTTGTAATCTGATTTGTTCAGACTGGACTGGTAATTTGCCTTTTATTTTTTTTACATTAATATCGCGGGCTACAATAACTACTAAATAACTACCGTATTGTTTGGCTTGCGTTAAAAACCAGGCGTGGCCAGGATGAAATAAATCGAAGGTACCAAATACTAATATTTTTTTCATATATTATCTTATTTTATTTTTTCCCCCCTCTCCTATAAACGTCCTACCTCACCCCCTCTCCTCTAAGGAGAGGGGGGATAATTATTATTTCTTATTAGAATGTAATTCTAATTGTTTAATCTTATCACGTAAACTGGCAGCTAGCTCAAACTGTAACTGCTGGGCGGCTAAGTTCATTTGTTGTTCTAAATCGGAAATAAGCCAAGCGCGCTGTGTTTTAGACAACGTTTCTTCATTAATAGCTGATTTGAACGTTTCGGCCGCTCCACCGGATACCCGATCGGTACGAATAGTTCTATGCACACTAGTAGGCGTAATATGATGCACGTTATTATAGTGCTGTTGAATGGTTCTACGCCGTTCCGTTTCACTCATGGCCGTTTTCATAGCGGCCGTAACTCGATCGGCATACATAATTACTTTACCATGTTCATGCCGGGCGGCTCGCCCCATGGTTTGAATTAACGCTGTGGCACTGCGCAAAAACCCTTCTTTATCAGCATCTAAAATAGCTACTAAAGACACCTCTGGCAAATCCAAACCTTCGCGTAATAAATTAATACCTACTATTACATCGTATTTACCCGTGCGTAAATCTCGTAATATTTCCAAGCGCTCCAGTGTATCCACCTCCGAATGTAAATAATTAACCGCAATATTTTTGGCCTGTAAATATTCCGTTAATTCCTCGGCTAAACGCTTGGTTAATGTAGTAACTAACACTCGCTCATGTTTTTTTACGCGTTCTTGAATAGCTGTTTCCAAGTGCTCTAATTGGCCAGTAGTGGCATGCAGTTGAATAACCGGATCTAATAAACCAGTGGGACGAATTAATTGTTCCGCTATTACAGTTGAGCGTTCCAACTCATAAGCCGCTGGCGTAGCAGATACGTAAATGGTTTGCTGCATTTTTTTGGTAAACTCGGAAAACTGCAGTGGCCGATTATCTAGCGCCGCTTGCAAACGAAATCCGTAATTAATTAGGTTTTGTTTGCGCGCTCGATCGCCACGATACATGGCTCCAATTTGCGGCACAGTAGCATGTGATTCATCTAACACTAATAAAAAATCTTTGGGAAAATAATCTATTAGTGTATATGGTGGTTCATCTACCACCCGACCATCAAAGTATCGTGAATAATTTTCAATCCCATTTACATAACCAGTTTCCCGAATCATTTCTACATCATAGGTGGTACGTTGTTGCAAACGATGCGCCTCTAATGGCTGGCCTTGTTTTTTGAGAGCCACTACTTCTTGTTCCATGTCTTGCAAAATAGTTTGCAGAATAGGCTCTCGATTATTTAATGGTGCCATATAATGACTGGCTGGGTAAATGGCTACGCTGTCTAACTTAGTTAAAACGGTTTTGTTTAACACATGAAACGTTTCAATTTTTTCTAATGTATCACCAAAAAACCGCAACCGGTAACCTTCGTATTCCGACATGGCCGGAAAAATTTCTACAATTTCCCCTTTCACTTGAAAAGCACCACGTTTTAGTTCTAAATCATTACGCTGATATTGCATGTTAATAAATTGTTGCAGTAATACTCGGCGTGAATAATTCTGACCAGCTTTGAGCGTAACGCTAAATGATTGATATGTAACTGGCGAGCCTAACCCATAAATACACGATACTGAAGCCACTACAATTACATCGCGCCGTGATAACAAGGCTTGCGTAGCCGCGTGGCGTAAGCGCTCAATTTCGGCGTTAAGTTTAGTGGTTTTTTCAATATACGTATCGCTGCGCGGCAAATAGCTTTCTGGCTGATAATAATCATAAAACGATACAAAATAATGTACCGCGTTATTGGGAAAAAATTCGCGAAATTCCGAAACCAATTGCGCCGCCAAGGTTTTATTATGAGAAATAATCAACGTTGGTCGTTGTATTTGATTAATCACGTTAGCAATAGAAAAAGTTTTACCAGACCCGGTTACCCCAAGTAAAGTTTGGTGTTCATGGCGCGCTTGCACACTAGCTACTAGCTGCCTAATGGCCTGTGGCTGATCGCCGGTGGGTTTAAATTTGGCCTGCAACTGAAAGTTCATGACTAGATTATAGCACGAAGTTGCCGTAATTCTTCTTTGTGTAATTTACTTACTTTCACTAATTCTTCTTTATGCAGAATATCTTTTAAGTACTGTAAGCTGATGGAATCTGGATGCAATACAAAAGTAGCCCCCGCTTTATAAAACTGTTCTACTTCGGCTAAGTGCCTGGCGGATACAATAATATCGGCTTTTAATTTAAAATGTTTGGCGTATTGTAATAAACTCAACGTTGGTTCCGGATACGGCACAATGGAAATAATTAAACTAGCTTGATCTAATTGAGCTTGTTTTAAAATATCTTCATCGCGCATATCGCCATAAATATGTTGCACGGCTTGGCGAGCAATGTGCTTAATGCTGGCTGGATTATAATCAATGATAACAATTTCTTTATTTAGTTCTTTTAATTCTTTCAGCACTTTATTTAATGAAGAATAATAGCCAAAAATAACAATATGATTAGTTAAATCTTTAGCCACTACGTTTTGTTGACTATATTTTTTACGCTGTAACCAACGATGATATAGTAGTGGTTTTAACCAACGATAAATTTGTTCATTATACGTAATAAAATATGTTGACCCTACCATGGTTACCAATCCTACAAAGGCAATAAGCGAAACTACTGTTTGATCTAAGAAACCTAAGACCACACCACGATTGGCTAAAATAAAAGAAAACTCACTAATTTGCCCAATACTTAACCCCACAAATAACGCTACCCGTGGCTGATGCCCACCGCTAATTAAAATAATATATACAATTAACGGATTACCAATTAACACAAACAATGCTAATAAGACTCCTAACCAAATAGTATGAGCATCTAGTGTTAATACTAATTGACTACCTAATACCGCAAAGAAAATTACAATAAAAAAATCTCGTAACGATCGAATGCGCGCAGAAATTTCATAATTATAATCTAGCCCGGCGATAGCCACTCCGGCTAAAAACACCGCAATGGTAACTGGAAAATCCAACGCCATGGCTAATAGAGCAAATAAAAAACACCAAGCAATGCTCCATAAAAACAACAACTCTTGAGAGTGACCAATAAAAATGAATATCCGGCGAAATACATATTTGGCTAATAACCAAGCTAATAAACCAATGGCACTGGCTTTTACAAAAGATAAACCTATTTCTACCCATGGCAATGCGGTTGTATCAATGGTTTTACCTAAACTTTCTAAAATTAACAACGCTAACACCGCAAAAAAATCTTGTAGCACCAATATGGCCACTGCAATACGACCGTATAATGAATCTAATTGGCGCGCCTCACCTAATAATTTAACTACAATAATAGTACTGGAAAACGTTAACGCTAACGATAAAATCCAAGCCTGACTGGCCGGAAAACCTAATGCCACTGCCAAAATAAATCCAATTACTCCAGTAAACACTACTTGGCCTATGCCAGAAAATAACGCTACATTATTTAACGCTTTAAATTTCCGAATATCTAATTCAATACCAATCAAATACAATACAAACGCAATACCAAACGAAGCTAATACCTCCATAAGCTCTTTTGATTGCAACCAATTTAAACCCAGCGGCCCTAGCAAAATGCCAGTTAAAATAAAGGCTAACACAGTAGGTTGCTTAATTAACCTAGCTAGCAGAGCTAATGCCGTACTAACAATAATAATAGCGCTGATTTCGAAAAAAATATTATCCATATAAGCGCGCTGATTATAACATAACTTATTGCTAATTGCACTAAAAATTGCTAGAATAATGCTACTTATGTTAGCTTATTTGCACGGTAATGTGCTCTTACACAAACCACCCTATTTAGTACTTGATGTACATCAGGTTGGTTATAAAATATTTGTACCAATCCCAATATTGGCGCAATATCAGCCTGGTAGCGCATTAAAACTATATACTTATCAATATTTACGTGAAAACAGCATTGAACTATATGGTTTTGCTGAATTAGCCGATTTGGAGTTGTTTGAACAATTAATTACTGTATCCGGCATTGGTCCGAAGGCCGGTTTAGCCTTGCTATCACAACACACTGCCACTGCTTTAAAACAAGCTATTGCTACTAATGATATTGCTGTATTAACTACCACCTCTGGCATTGGCAAAAAAACCGCCCAACGTTTAGTGTTAGAACTAAAAGGCAAATTTGCTACGCTAATCAATCCCACCGCCACGCCCTTAACTGATGCCATTGGTGCCTTAGAAAATTTAGGCTATTCCACCGCCGAAGCCAGTGCGGCATTAGCCCAGATTGATAGAACTTTATCATTAGAACAGCAAATTAAAGCAGCACTGAAATTATTAGGCCAAGCGCGCCGCAAACTCAATTAACCATGAACGCCACGCAATGGAATTCATTTGTTTTGCAGAATCATGGCTCGTTTTTACAATCTTGGCAGTGGGGAGAATTTCAGCAAGCTTATGGTCGCACGATTATTCCCTTAGCCAAGGATAATTTACAAGCATTATGTATAGTATATCCATTACGGTTTAACAAAACTTATTTGTTTTCTCCGTACGGTCCCGTTGGTAATATTACTGCCACTACTATTACTCCATTGTTAAATGATATTAAAAATTTAGCTAAAAAATACCACGCTATTCACTGGCGTTACGAACGAGCTGGTAAATTATTTTCCGGCCAACCGGTATCTAACATACATCCACAACAAAGCTGGCTACTACCATTAACCAATCCGGAACAATTATTAGCCGCCATGAAACAAAAATGGCGCTACAATATTCACTTGGCCGAACGTAAAGGTGTAACTATTCATCAATCTACCGATCTGAAAGACTTAGAAAAAATCTATCCATTATTAAAAAATACTGCTCAACGCCAAAAAATAAAATTACATCCCAAGCGTTACTACACCACCATGGTAAATACGTTAAACAATCACAATTTAACATTATATTTAGCTGAATATCAAAATAAAATTATCGCCGGCAATATCATGTTAGGCTTTGGCGACACCATAACTTACGTACACGGCGGTTCAGATCATGCCTATCACACTGTCATGGCGCCACATTTATTACAGTGGCAAGCAATCGTTAATGCCCAACAAGCCGGTTATAAAACCTATGATTTTTTTGGCATATCCGAACAATGGCCTGGTATTACTCGTTTTAAGCAAGGTTTTGGCGGCCAATTAGTAGAATATGCCGGTACTTATGAATTACCGTTAAATAAAATGTGGTATACTGCTTATAAATTAGCTAAATTATTCTCCTGATTATTTATGGACATTGTAATTGCCGCCGCCGGTAAAGGTACTCGTTTACAATCATATACCAATAATTTTCCAAAACATATTTTGCCGATAGCTGGCAAACCATTTTTATATTATTTATTAGACGCGATTAATGAAGCAGGGTTTCGCCGCTGTATTATTGTGGGTGGTTATTGTTTTGAAAAAATGTCCGCTACTATAAAAAATTACCTGCCAGCTGAATCGCGTACGGAAATTATTCTCATTAACCAATTTGATTACGTACCAAATACTGCTTACGGCACCGCCTGCCCATTATTAGCCGCCGCTCATATTATTCAAGGCGATAGGTTTGTTTATACGATGGGCGATCATTTATTAAGCACGGCTGATTTACAAACCATGCAAATGTCCACCGCTGATTGGCTGCTAGCTGCTGTAGAACATACTCACCCAGAACGCTTTGGCGTAGTTGCAGTAGACGCTCACCATCATTTAACGCAAATTATTGAAAAACCAGCTCATCCTACTAGCCAGCTGGTAAACGTGGGCTTATATACCTTCACACCAACGATTATTCCACAATTAAAAAATTTAAAAACCTCTAGCCGCCAGGAATACGAAATTACCGATGCCTTAAATATAGCCGCTTCACATCAACCAATTCGCGTAGTACCCTTAACTGGTCCCTGGTTAGATTTAGGTCGGCCAGAAGACATTGCTTCACTGGAACAATTCGTTAATAACTCTAAAATATGAAAAAAATTGTTACTATTGGCGGCGGCACTGGTCAATCACGCCTGCTCTACTACTTAAAAAACTATCCGCTTGATATTACAGCCATTGTTTCGATGGTAGACAATGGCGGTTCTACTGGCACATTACGTTCACAATTAAATGTATTACCACCCGGTGATGTACGCCGCTGTTTATTAGCTCTAGCTCGTACTAACACCCCTTTACAACAATTACTCAATCATCGTTTTACTAAGGGCGATTTAAATCAGCACACTGTTGGTAATATTTTGTTAGCCGGTTTAGAACAAACGCAAGGTGATTTTGCCAAAGCCACCGCGGTAATGAGTAACTGGTTAGACTGTGCCGGAACAGTATTACCGGTTACTCTAACACAAAGTACCTTATGCGCTACCCTAGAAAATAACGAAATTATTACCGGCGAAACCAATATTGATTTACCAAAACATAATCCCGCATTAAAAATAAAAAACGTATTTTTAAAACCCGCTGTTACTGCTTACCCGCCAGTATTATCTGCTATTAAAACTGCTGACTATATTGTATTAACCATCGGCGATTTATTTACCAGCATTATTCCAAATTTATTAGTAACCGGTGTAGCCGATGCCATTACAAACAGCTCCGCTAAATTAATTTACACTTGTAACTGCACTACTAAACCCGGCGAAACTAATGGCTACTCTGTATTAGATTACATTAACCAATTAGAACATTATTTAACTCGTTCGTTAGATTATGTAATAGCTAATAATAACTTAAACATAGTTTCTCCGGCCGAAGCTGTATTACCACAAGCTAATAAAAAAATCATCTTAGCTGATTATTTAGCAGATAACGGCATTGCTTCTAATGGAGAAAAATTAGCCACTGTTTTAAATAATTTATGCCAACAGTAATTATTGATCTGGATCACACTTTATTAGACACTACGCGCTTCAAACAAGCTTTAGCGAAAAGCTTGGGCTTAAGCACGGCTAAATGGGATGAAATTTATGAACAATTTGTAGCTGATAACGGTTTATTTAGCCCTACTGATTTTTTAGCTGGTGCTTCTACAGAACAACGCAACCAGTTTTATAAAACTCTCAACCAATTACCTAGTTTTTTATATCCAGATAGTTTAACGTTTTTAGACCGAGTACTAAAACAACACTGGCAAGTGATTATTTTAACCTTCGGTGATAAACCTTGGCAACAATTAAAATTAAAACACTTACCACTGCCAAAGGTTGTACGCACTATTACTACCGATCTATCTAAACATCTAATCATTAAAGATTTATTAGATACTAAAAAAACAATCGTGATTGATGATAATGCCAAAGAATTGGACGCGATAAAACGAGCTTATCCAGAAATTATTACTTACTGGATGCAACGCCCAAATGGCAAATACCATACCAAGCCAATTAACGTTAATTTTTGCATTAACAATTTAACTATTAATTTATAATATTTTATGTCTATATATGTTCATGAAATACCAGGAAAAACTGGCTCCGAATCAGGCGAGATACATAATTTTCCTGGTTTTGATAAAACTCGTTACGTTCACTACGATAAACAAGTATTTCCAGATCAAGCTAATGCCCTCCATTGTGCTCAAGCGTTAGTGGCTCGTTTTGAACAAGAAAAAGAAAAAGGAACAGTGCATGATTTGAGTGGATTTGCCTTTTACATTTCTGGAAAAGCGTTGGATAAAGTAAATAACCCAGATGGAGAAGGCGGTTTTATTTGTATTAGACATCATTCAGATAAAACCAAGTTTTACATGGAAAAATTACACTAATTTAGCATGACCGTTTATTCTGTTTCAGAATTTGTTTCCGGTGTAAATGAATTGCTTAGTGGTATTCCCACTTGTGTGCAAGGTGAAGTAAGTAACTTTCACGTGGCGCAAAACCGCTTTGTGTGGTTCGATTTGAAAGATGAAAAAAGCGCCGTTAGTTGCTTCATGTTAGCTTTTCAGTTAAACCAAATTATTGCTGATGGCATGTTAATTCAGGTTACGGGCAACCCGGCGTTATTCTCCAAATCTGGCCGCTTTCATATTCGAGCACATACCATTCAATTAGTTGGTGCCGGCAGTTTAAAACAGCAGTATGAATTATTGAAGAAAAAACTAGCCAATGAGGGCTTATTCGATGCTGCACGCAAACGCCAGTTACCACGTTTTCCGCAAACCATTGGTTTAGTTACATCACCCGATGCCGCCGCTTACACGGATGTATTAAAAATATTACGCCACCGCTGGCCTAATTTACAAATAAAATTATTTCCGGTTAACGTACAAGGTGCTCAAGCTCCGGCCAGTATCATACAAGCCTTGCAATTAATTAATAAAAATTGGGTAAATAAATTAGATGTGGCAATTATTACCCGCGGCGGCGGCTCCATGGAAGATTTACAAGCGTTTAACGATGAAGCGGTAGTACGCGCTATTTTTGGTTTACAAGTTCCCTGTATTGTGGGCGTTGGCCATGAACGCGATGAAACTTTAGCTGAATTTGTGGCTGATATACGCGCGTCTACACCATCGAATGCGGCTGAATTAGCAGTACCACATGTAGCTGATGTTCAGGCTCAAATTACCCATTTAGTTACTCAACAACAACATTACTTACAACAAAAATTAGCCAGCTCTATTCATACCGTTACCCAAGATTTTTTAGACCAAGTTAATTACTGGCAACAAACTATTAAACAAAAATTATCAGCTGTGCAACACGCTAAACAATTATTGTTATCGTATCACCCTAAAAATATTCTAGCCCGCGGTTATTCTATTACCACGTTAACTAACGGCACAGTAATTACTTCTGCCAAACAACTTAAATTAAAAACACCCATTACCACTACCTTCGCGTCTGGCAAAATTAGTTCAACTGTGTTAAAATTCTGGCACTAATCTTAGTGTAAACGTATGCCAAAAAAAACTAAACCTACTATAAATTTTTCAGAACAATTTGTTGAATTAGAAAAAATTACGGCTAATTTTGAGGCCGGTAAATATGATTTGGAAACTGGTTTAAAAAAATTTGAAGATGGGTTGCAACTAGCTAAAAATTTACAGCAATATTTACAACAAGTAGAGCAGCGTATTGCCACGATTAAAACTAAATACCATGAGCCTACATCCAAAACCAAAGCGTAAGCCGGTGGCTAAGTTAGCTACCAATCCGGCACCTATGCCAGAGCCAGCCAAACCGCGCCCTAGTTGGAAAAAACGCTTATGGGGTTGGCTATGGCGCTTCTTGTTAGTGTTCGTGTTAGTATTAGGTTTGTTATTGCTTGGTATTTATGCCACCCAACCACGGTATTATAATGTGCTAATTATTGGTTCCGATCAACGTAATACCGAACATGCTCGCTCCGATGTATTAATGATTGCCAGTATTCCAAAATCCGGTAATGATAAATTATCGCTTACTACCGTACCACGTGATACTAAAATTGATCATCCAGAAAAAGGTCTACAAAAAATAACACATTTCTATGCCATGTGGGAAGATAAAAATGAATATTTAGGTAATCATGTATTAACCCAAACGGTAGTAGAAGCTCTATTAGATATTAAAATAAATAGTTCGGTTGAAGTAACGTTTGAAAGCTTTGATGAAATTGTTAATTTAGTTGGTGGGGTGGATACTAGCCAAGGCCATTTAACCGGTAAGCAAGCTGAAGAATTGGTACATAATCGCTTTGTGCAACCGAATGGTGATTTTGGCCGCACCGCCGCACAACGCGAAATTTTAGCCGATCTGTTAAAAAAGTTTAAACAACCCGCCAACGCTCGTAAACTACGTGATTATTTTAATACCACTAAACGAGCCCGTTTAACGGTTAATCCAGTGTCGGCCGGTTTATTTGGCCTAGCTTATTTACTTGGCCACTTTGGTCAAATTAATTTAAATAACATTAATGAGGTAGTATTACCCGGAGAAAGTAAGCGAATTTACACGCCTGATTTTAATAAATCATTGTATTATTGGATTTTAGATATGGATAAAACGAATGAACTAGTAAAACAATATTTAAAATAACTTCACATGGCCGAACAAAATATTATTGTTTACGATTTAGAAACTCAAAAAACTTTTGCTGAAGTAGAAAATGGCAAACCAGAATTGTTACGCGTATCTTATTTAGGTTTGTATTCTTTTTCACAAAACCAGTACTTTGGTTTTTTTGAACCAGATCTGCCAAAATTAGAAGCCATCATGCTGAAAGAGCAACCCTTATTAATTGGCTTTAATTCTATTCACTTTGATAATAAAGTATTGCAACCTTATTTTAAACAACTTAACATTAGCACGTTGCCCCAACTAGATATTTTAGCTGAAATCTATAATTCATTAGGCTTCCGCATGAAATTGGAAAGCGTGGCGCAAGCCACTTTAGGCACAGGTAAGTCTGGCAGTGGTTTAGACGCGATTCGTTATTTTCGCACCGGTAATTTAGAGGCGTTATCGAAATATTGTTTAGATGATGTACGCATTACTAAAGATATTTATTTATACGGCAAACAACACGGTTTTATTTTGTATACCGCCGCTGGCGAACTGGCTCGTTTACCAGTATCATGGGGCAATGCTCCTACTATTACCGACCAACTAAAGCAAGCTTGGCAACAACATCAGCGCTGTAGTATTTCTTATTTACAAATGGAACCTACCAGGCAAATATATAATACCGAAATTGATGTAATAACCTTTAACCCAAAAACTATTACCGCTTATTGCCAACAAGCCCACGCTACTAAACCATTTTCCGTCGACCGCATTCAAACATTAAGTATTACCAAACAACAATACGCTTATCAAGCGGTGTTGTTTTAACCCTACAACATCGATACAAATTGCGTAGCGAGTTGTAACTTTTTCAAAAAAGAAAACGTTGGCTTTTTGTACGCCGCTACAACCGGTACCGGTGGCTGAACAACTGCGAATGTGTTAACTAAAGTAGTTTTAATACTTGGCCCGAATAATTCAATTAATAACTGCTCGGGCAATTGTTTAAATTGGCCAATCGTAAATACGCCTAGTGAACGCAATACTTTAGCAGTACGCTGGCCGATATTGGGCATAAATTCTATTGGAACATTGCTGTGGTTGGAAACGGCCATATAATAAAATTAATTAAATTTACGAATAATACCTAATACTTTACCTTGAATAATTACGTGCTTTACTTTAATGGGTTTGTATAAACGGTTACGTGGTTGTAAACGAATATAATTTTTTTCTTTATGAAATTCTTTTAACGTAGCTGTACCATCTTCTAATAAAGCTACTACAATATCGCCGTCTTGCGCATAATCTTTCTTTTCTACTACTACATAATCTCCATCGGAAATTAAGCTTTCTATCATGGAATCACCTTTTACTTTTAGCACATAAGTATTTTCGTTATTAATCATGTGCCGTGGCACAGTTAATGTTTCCGTGCGATCTTCTACGGCCTCAATCGGCGCGCCGGCTGTAATAATACCGGCCAATGGTAAATTAATAGCGCTACCTGCTAGATAGCTTTCTGGTTGCGTTATTTGCATAGCCCGGGCATGTTTGGCTTCACGCTGAATTAAGCCTAGTGCTTCTAATTCAGACAAATGCTGATGTACGGTGGCTAATGATTTTAATTTAAACTGTTTAGCAATTTCTTCTAGGGTTGGAAAATAGCCAAGCTTTTTACTAAACTGCTTAATAAAATCGAGCAATTGTTTTTTGCGTTTGGTAATTGTTACGGCCATGCTAGTACTGTAACCGAACAAAAACCGAACGTCAACCCCGCAACCGCAGAGCCTGTGGATAACTTCGGTTTTTGTTCGGTTAATCGGCCTTATCTAGCTCTGGCTTATAGATGTGTTGATAAATTTCTAACAGACTAATTAATAACGCCGTAATTACCGGGCCAATTACAATGCCAGATACACCAAATACGGTTAAGCCGCCTAACGTGGAAAAAAATATTAATAACGGATGCATTTGGGTATCCTTCCCTACTAACGGCCCACGTAACACATTATCAATTAATCCAGCAATCACTGTGCCGACTAATAAAATAATGGCGGCGGTTAAATTGCCTTGAAAAAAAGCTAGTACACTGCCAATAAATAAAACTGTACCGGCGCCAACCGATGGAATAATGGATACCACAATCATAATCATGCCCCAAAACGCGGCTCCGGGAATACCGGTAATAAAAAATACCAAGCCGCCAATTACACCTTGAATAATACCAATTAATACAGTGCCTTTCAGCGTAGCTCTCGTTGTTGAAGTAAACCTGTCATATAAACGTTGTTCATAATGGTCGCCTAGTGGTAATAAATACATGGCCTTTTTTAACATGCCGGCTCCATCTTTGATAAAAAAATACAAGGTGTACAGCATAATAAATAACTGTATAAGTAAACGCACTGTATTTTGACTACCACTGGCTAACAATGAATAAGCGTAGCTGGAAACCGTAGCGCTCCACTCTAGCGCTTTTTGTTTCATATCCACTTCGCCAATTATTTTACTAACTCCCGGTATGGCCAGGGCTTGAGTGATCCAGTCATTAATAATACCCAGGCCACTACTAAAATTTAAGCTGGAATAAAGTGTTAACGTTTGCTGAATTGCCAAGGTAATTACCAGGCTTAATGGAATTAAACACACCAACACCACTATTAACATGGTAATGGCCGTAGCTAACCGAGCGCGTTGGTTAAATTTATTTAATAACCATTTATAAATAGGCTGGGTTAATACCGCAATTACCGCCGCCCAAAAAATTGAGTAGCTATATGGCGCCACTAAAAACATAAACCCTATTAGCACCCCTGTTAAAATAATGATAAATATAGTGGATTGAATGGTTTTAAATTGTAACATAAGTAATATTTAGTATAGCATAATTGTATTAAACATGGTTAAATACAGCTAATGAATTTTATAAAAACTCTGCTAAAACGTATTTTGCCAGCTAATTGGCTGTATCAATATCATAAAACCTTGGTAAAATACGCCGCTTGGCGTTATCGTTATCCATCGAATAAATTAATAGTAATTGGCGTTACCGGCACGAAAGGAAAATCTACTGCCAGTAATTTAATTTGGCACGTTTTAACTAAAGCCGGTTATAACGTAGGTTTAGCCACTACGGTTAATTTTAAAATAGGCAACAACACTTGGCTGAATGATACTAAAATGACCATGTTAGGTAGAACTCAATTGCAAAAATTGTTAGCCGATATGGTAAAAGCCGGTTGCACTCATGCCGTAATTGAAACATCTTCCGAAGGCATAAAACAATTTCGCCATTTAGGGATTACTTATGATTGTGTGGTGTTTACTAATTTATTTCCAGAACATTTAGATGCGCATGGCGGCTTTGAGAATTACAAGCAAGCTAAATTAGACTTGTTTCGTTATTTAGCAACCTGTCCAGTAAAAACGATTAATCACAAACCGATTTTGAAAGGCGCTGTAATTAATGGCGACAGCGAATACGCTACTGAGTTTTTTCAAGCCGCGAATGTGCCAAATAAAATAGTGTGGGCAGAACACGAATTAGAAAATTTATCCGTTACATTACCGGTGAGTGATGTGCAAGAACAACCTAATGGCTTATTATTTACAGTTGGCTCGTACGAATTATTCAGTAATTTATTGGGCCGCTGGAATATTGAGAATGTATTATCGGCCTTAGGTGTAGGCACGTATTGCGGCTTATCGTTACCAGCTATGGCTGATTCCTTAACTAATTTTCATGGCGTGCCTGGCCGCATGGAACTTATCGAAGCCGGGCAAAACTTTACCGTAATTGTAGATTACGCTTACGAACCACGCAGCTTAACTTTACTTTACGAATTTTGGCGTAAACGTATTAGTAAAGATAAAAAAATTATTACGTTAATCAGCTCCACTGGTGGCGGCCGCGATAAATCCCGCCGCCTGGAAAACGGCCAAGTAGCTGGTAAATTATGTGATTATGTAATTGTTACCGATGAAGATCCGTATGATGATGATCCGTTAACTATTATTAATGAGGTGGCGGCCGGTGTGCAACAAGGTGGCAAAATAGAAAATGAAACTTTTTGGAAAATTCAAAATCGCTATAAAGCTATTAAACAAGCCTGCAGTTTAGCCCAAGCCGGTGATGTGGTAATTTTGCCGTGCAAAGGCGCCGAACAGAAAATGTGTTTAGCTAAAGGGAAAAAGATAGATTGGGATGATAGAGAGGTGGTAAAAGACATTTTGAATCAATAATTTTTTCTGAGGTCTATTCTTAAACCGCAAAAAGGATTGCCTGATGCGAGCTATATAAAATAGTTGCTATGATCTCAGGCGGGATCTGTCATAATTAACGTAGAGACGCATTGCACATGCGTCTTTTTTGGAAGGAGCAAAAAATACAGGATCAGCGGGCCCAGACGCGACCTGGGTGAAACACCGGATTTGCATCACCAAACGTGGCGCAGTGCCGAAGGGTGTTCGGTGCTTGCGCCGAGAACAGCGCCCAGGCGATCCCCCACCCGCTGTTTCCATAATACGTGTGGCTGGAGTCCTCCCAGCCGCCGGCGAAACATGAATTTCCAGACAGAGGGGAAGAAAAATTCGCACTCTGCGAGCAGGTGATCCCGGAATGATCAAACGACCCGGCCGCCTTGAAGACCGGCTGACTGGGATCGAGTCCCTTCACGAAAAACCGGCGCTCGGCGCTCTGGGTCTCCATACAAGTGAGCCGATATTCAGTCGCCGTGCTCACCTGCAGACGGCTCATTCCCACCCCATAGTTCGACGAGATGGACGGAGACGAGCCAACCGTATATGTAAACAAGTCAATCGCCCCCAATTCGGAGGCGATGTTCACGAGAAGAGTCCAACCGCCGCCGTCAGTGGTCATGTCGCAGTACACCGAGATCGGTGCACTGCCCCCGACACCATCCACATCAATCGTGTAAGTGCCGGTCGACGATGCCGGGTAAACCTCGAGCCGGTTGAGGCAGTTCGTAGCGTACAGGCCCTCGTCGGTCTGACCGTCGCAGTCGTTGTCCAGTCCGTCGTATACCTCGGTCGCCCCGGGATGGACGGCCGAGTTGTTGTCGTTGCAGTCGCCGCCGACCGTGGCATAGCCCGAGGGTTTGTTGCACGCCTGGGCGGTGGTTGTCGAGCCGTAGCCGTCACCGTCGTTGTCCTGGTAGTAGGTGATCTTGACGCCTTCGTCGATCGATCCGTCGCAGTCGTTGTCCGCGCTGTCGCAGGTCTCGGCTCTAGGGACGCTAGCGTCCCTGTCATCGCAGTCGCCGCTGACCGTGGCGTATCCAGCAGGCCTAGAGCAGGCCTGAATGGTGTTATCGGTGCCGTGCCCGTCACCGTCGTTGTCCTTGTAGTAGGTGGTCGTGACGCCTTCGTCGGTGTTGCCGTCACAGTCGTTGTCCGCGCTGTCGCAGACCTCGATCGCGACGGGGTTGATGTCCGGATCGTCGTCATTGCAGTCGCTGGAGTTGCCCACATAGCCTGTGGGCGCGGCGCAGCCGGAGGTGGTGCTGCCCAAGGTGCCATATTCGTCCCCGTCCGCGTCGCGGTACCAGGTCCAGATTTTCACGTCGTCATCTACCACGCCATCGCAGTCGTTGTCCATGCCATCGCATTGCTCTGACGCACCGGGGTAGGTTCCGACGTAAGTGTCGTCACAGTCGCCAGAGACGACCGCGTAGCCCCCAGGCCTGGTACAAGCCTGGATGGTGGTGGAGGTGCCATAGCCATCACCGTCGCCGTCCTGATAGAACGTGACGGTGACCCACTCATCTATAGCGCCGTCACAGTCATTGTCCGCTTCGTCGCAGACTTCGGTGGCGTTGGGGTTGATGTTGGCGTTGGCGTCATCACAGTCGCCAGTGGTCAGAATCCACTGGCCAGACTCGTCCGGCACAGTGCAACCAGTGTAAGTTACACCGCCTTCACTGATTGCATAGCCATCGCCATCTTCGTCGAGGTACCAGGTGGTCTTGACGCCTTCGTCAATCTCACCATCGCAGTTGTTGTCCACACCATCGCAGACCTCCGTAGCGTAGGGGTTGATAGCCGGATCGTTGTCCTCGCAGTCGCCGCCACCAGCTTCGGTGGCGGTGAAGCCGTCCCCATCGACGTCCGTCAGGTCCGCACCATCGCAGTCCTGGTCGATGCCATCGTAGGGTGTTTCCCCTGCACCTGGAAAAATGTAGAGGTTGGCATCATCACAGTCGCCGTTGGCTTCGGAGTACCCGTCCCCGTCGTCGTCGTAGGCATACGTGCCTTCGTCAATCTGGTCATTACAGTTGTTGTCGATCCCATCGCCGATTTCTTCGGCCGCAGGGTTGAGGGACGGGTTCTTGTCATCGCAGTCGGAGCCCGTGCCCCACGGGTCCTGCGAGTATCCGTCCCCGTCCAGGTCGTTGAGATCCGACCCGTTGCAATCCTGATCGATGCCGTCATAGGGGGTCTCATCCGCGCCCGGATAGATATCCGGGTCGTTGTCGTCGCAGTCGACTTCGACCAGAAACCCGTCGGCATCTGCATCGATATAATCCGCACCGCTGCAGTCCTGGTCGATGCCATCGTTATGGATCTCGACCGCTCCCGGATAAACGCCGGGGTTGTTGTCGTCGCAGTCCGTATTGTCGGTCACGTACCCGGCGGGCACGCAACCAGACGAATACGGCTGATTGACATTGCCGTAGCCGTCTGTGTCGCTGTCTTGGTAGTAGGTATGCTCGACGCCTTCGTCGATCTGACCGTTACAGTTGTTGTCTTTGCTGTCGCACAGCTCGAGCGCGCCGGGGAATACCGTCGCATCCGCATCATTGCAGTCGGGCGTGGGATTGTCTTTCGTCCCGTGTCCGTCACCGTCGGCGTCGCGACCGGAACAATATGTCCCGTCGCAATTCTCGTCGACAGAGTTGCCGCACACCTCGGTTGCACCAGGGTTAATCGCTGTGTTGTTGTCATCGCAGTCCATGCCACCGTCGGTGGCGTTGGATGCGTAGCCATCGCCGTCCACGTCCGTTAGGTCCGCGCCATCGCAGTCCTGGTCGATACCGTCGTAGGGGATCTCCTGAGCGCCCGGATTGATGGCCACATCGGCATCGTTGCAGTCGCCGTCAACATTACGCACGGCGATTGAGTAGGGTGACTGGCAGGTTGTTACGCCAGACCCTACGGCACCATAGCCATCCACATCCGCATCCTGATACCAGGTCGGCGCATCGATAGCGCCGTTGTCGTCCACCTGTCCATCACAGTCATTGTCCACACCGTCGCAGACCTCGTCGGCGTCTGGATAGACGGTCGCATCCGCATCGTGACAATCGTTGCCAGCGGGTCCGCCGTCGAAACCATCTCCATCCACGTCGGTCAGGTCCGTACCGAAACAGTCCTGGTCGATGCCATCGTAGGGTGTTTCACCTGCGCCCGGGAAGGCGTAGGGATTGGCATCGTTGCAGTCGCCGTCGGCTTCGGTGTACCCGTCGCCATCGTCGTCCGTGGTGTCTAGATTTTCGTCGATCAATCCGTTGCAGTCGTTGTCTTTGTCGTCCTCGAATTCGACCGCGCCTGGATAGGTGTTCACGTCGTCGTCGTTGCAGTCATCTCCGCCGGCATTGTCTGCCGGATAACCATCTCCGTCCACATCGGTCAGATCCTCATCGTCGCAGTCCTGATCGATTCCGTCATAGGGCACCTCGGTGGCCCCGGGATGAACGGCCGCATCGGCATCATCGCAGTCGTCCGGGTCAGGAACGTACCCCGAACCGGGCCACGCACATGCGGCAATTCCAGTCCCTTGAGCACCATATCCATCCGCGTCCGCGTCCGCGTACCATGTCGCGGACGGGTGTCCTTCGTCCACCTGGTCATCACAGTTGTTGTCCAGCCCGTCGCAGACCTCGTCCGCGCCGGGGTAGACCGTATCATTCCGGTCATTACAGTCACACTGTTCCTTGTGACCACGGGGACCGAGGAGACGGGTGTCGCAGCTGACCACACCGTCTTCGTCGCTGTCTCGAGGAGACAGCGACGGCATGACGATCTCGCTTGAGTCGTCGTCCTCCGTCGGCTCTGGACAGCCAGACAAGACGACCAAAGGCGCCACCACGAAAAAAAGGTTGACAAGCCAAAACCAAAAAACACTGGATCCGAATCTGTTCATCACTTACCTCACGTTGGCCACTCCAATTTTTTGGAATTTCCTATGGTTTTTCACAGGAGTGGCGGTTCAGAAAAAAACTCTATCCCTATATCAATCAACCGCTGGCAAGGCGAGAAATTAAAAAACCTACGTTCACTTCAGCCTAAAGTGCCCGGTTTAATTGTTAATGGATTTTCTATTATAGACCAATTTCCATAACAAAAAAGCCTCCTTTATATATAAAACTACACTTAAAATCCCTTGCTTAAGGGGTTGTTATGTAGTGCTTGTCAAAGATCAAGCACGCCAAGTTACCATAAACCATGGTTTTGCGTCAAGCAGGTATTCATGTTCAGTTCATATTTTATATATTATATTACTTGACAGAATATTTTACATATAATAATATGAATATATTAATATTATTATCATTTAAAAATATATAGTTTTATGTCTCAAGCTATTCCCAATATCATCGGCATAGCCGAATTACAACGCAAAGCGCCAGCTATTTTAAAGCAAATAGCGAGCGATGCTTACGAAAGCATTGTGGTTAATCATAATATACCAAAAGCAGTAATTATGAGCTTAGCTCGTTATGAACAGTTAAAAGCCTTGGAAACACTGGAATTTATCCCTCATCGCAAAACTTCACCAACAGCTATTCGTTCTAGTTTGGCCAGTACTGGCTTATATTCTGAAGATTTTTTAAATGATGTTGAAAACGGTTTAAACAAAGCTTACAAACAATAAAAACCGTAGAAATTATCGCGATTACGAATCATTACAAGTAGAGACGCCTCGCGGGGCGTCTCTACAAACATAAATGTGCACAAATCTGTGCATAACCTGTTTTTAAGGTGGGTATATGGTTTCCGGTAGAGACGTTGCGCGCAACGTCTCTACCAGTGATAATTACCTAATTTTAGATAAAAAATAACCTGTGAATAACATTCTTGACATTTTTTTGGCATCTGCTTGACAGATATAGCCTGTTTCGCTAATATTACCTCTGCTTCATTCATGATTTTGTCTCGGTTTGATTAAACACTTCATCTAATTTAATCAAAATAATACAAGGGGTGAATAACCACTTTTAACTAATCAGCTTGATATTTTCCGCCGCCTTTAAAACGGGCAACGGAGTTTTTTATATGCGCATAAAACACACACCAGACACATCATCGCAGCCAGATATTGCTGCCGACCGTCGGACATTTACTAAGCCTAACGATGCCACTATTCTGCCAAATCTAATAGAAGTACAACGCACTTCTTACAAGTGGTTCATGGACGAAGGCTTAAAAGAATTACTCGATGAAATTTCCCCAATTCAAGATTTTACCGGAAAAGATTTGGAATTACATTTTGATAATTATTATTTAGACGAACCGCGCTTTGATGAAGTGACAGCTAAAGATAAAAATGTTACTTACGAAGCTGCTTTACGAGTCCGGGCTCGGTTAAAAAACAAACGTACCAACGAAATTAAAGAGCAAGAAGTATATTTAGGCGATTTTCCGTTAATGACCAACCGTGGCACTTTTATTATTAATGGCATCGAGCGCGTGGTAGTATCACAGCTTATTCGTTCGGCTGGTGTGTTTTTTACTTCCGAAAATATTCGTGGCCGCAATTATTACGGCGCCAAAGTAATTCCTAATCGCGGCGCTTGGCTGGAATTTGAAACCGATGCTAATAACGTAATTTACGTTAAGATTGATCGTAAACGTAAAGTGCCTATTACCGCTTTGTTGCGCTCGTTTGGTTTTTCTACTAATGAAGAAATTATTGCGTTATTTAAAGATATCGATACCGATAACGAAAATCGCTACATTGAAGCTACTCTGGCTAAAGATATTTCTCATTCCGAAGGTGAAGGCTTAAAAGAAGTATACAAACGTATTCGCCCGGGTGATTTAGCCACCGTCGATAATGCCCGTGGTTTAATTCATGCTATGTTTTTTAACTTTAGCCGCTATGATTTTGGTCGCGTTGGTCGCTATAAAATAAACAAGCGGTTTAAATTCGATCAACCAATTAACACTAAAACTCGCGTGTTAATGCGTGAAGATGTTATTGCTGTATTGCGTGAAATTATTCAATTAAATAATACCCAAGCCGAAGCTGATGATATTGATCATTTAGGTAATCGCCGGGTTCGTGCTGTGGGCGAACTAGTACAGAATAAATTTAGAATTGGTTTAGCCCGTATGGAACGTATTGTGAAAGATCGCATGAGTACTAAAGATATTCTCACCTTAACGCCCGGCCAGTTAATTAACGCCCGGCCAGTAATTGGCTCGATTCGTGAATTTTTTATGAGTTCACAGTTATCACAGTTCATGGATCAAACTAACCCGTTAGCCGAACTAGAACACAAACGCCGCTTATCAGCTATGGGGCCAGGTGGCTTATCGCGTGAACGCGCTGGTTTTGAAGTGCGTGATGTGCACCGTACTCACTACGGTCGCATTTGCCCAATTGCCACACCAGAAGGTCCAAATATTGGTTTAGTAGGCCACTTAGCTAGTTATGCCAGAATTAATAATTATGGCTTTATTGAAACACCGTATCGTAAAATTAAAATTGATACCAAAAAAGAACAAGCTAACGTAACTAGCGACATTGTCTATTTAGATGCCTTCGAAGAAGAACAGGCCGTAATTACAGCCGCTACTGCCGATTTAGATGATCAAGGCAATTTTGTAGACCAGAAAAAAATTGAAGTAAGAAAATACGGCCAGCCAGCTTTAGCTTATCCGTGGGAAATTGATTACATGGATGTATCGGCCAAACAAATTATTTCTGTAGCTACGGCTTTAATTCCTTTTGTAGAACACAACGACGCCGTGCGTGCTTTAATGGGCACTAACATGCAACGCCAAGCCGTGTCTTGCATCAAACCAGACGCACCAATTGTTGGCACTGGTGTGGAACGCCGCGCCGCGGTAGATTCTGGCCAAGTAATTGTGGCCGAAGAAGATGGTGAAATTACTGTGGCCAGCGCTAATCAAATTCAATTAAAAGGCAAAACTGGTTTACATACTTATAATTTAGGAAAATTTTTACGTTCTAATGCCTCCACCAGCATGAACCAAAAGCCAATTGTCGAGCCAGGCGTTAAAGTTAAACAAGGTGCCGTGTTAGCCGATGGTGCTTCCACTCAAGGTGGCGAATTAGCCTTGGGTCAAAATGTGTTAGTGGCTTATATGCCTTGGGAAGGTGGTAACTATGAAGATGCTATTTTAATTTCCGAACGCCTAGTGCAAAGCGATAAATACACCTCTATTCATATTGAAGAATACAGCGTGGATTTACGTGATACCAAGCTGGGGCCGGAAGTAATTACCCGCGATATTCCAAACGTATCTGAAGAAAAATTAAAAGATTTAGATGAACAAGGCATTATCCGCATTGGTGCTCAAGTATCCTCTGGTGATATATTAGTTGGTAAAATTACGCCCAAAGGCGAAACGGAATTATCCGCTGAAGAAAAATTATTACGCGCCATTTTCGGTGAAAAATCTAAAGACGTAAAAGATTCTTCGTTATATCTAGAACACGGCGAACACGGTAAAGTAGTAGATATTAAAATCTTTTCCAAAGAAAACGGCGACAAATTACCCTCTGGTGTAATTAAAACCATTCAAATATCCGTAGCCCAATTACGTAAAGTACAAGTTGGTGATAAAATGGCCGGCCGCCATGGTAACAAAGGCGTTATTTCCCGTATCGTACCAATTGAAGACATGCCGTACATGGAAGATGGTCGTCCAGTAGATATTTTGTTAAACCCCTTAGGTATCGTATCTCGTATGAATCTAGGCCAGGTGTTAGAAGTACATTTAGGCTTAGCCGCTTGGGTTTTAGGTTACAAAGTAGCTACCATGCCATTTCAAGGTGTACCGGAAAAAACCATTAAAGAAGAGTTGGTAAAGGCTAACTTCTCAAACGATGGTAAAATTACGTTATTCGATGGCCGCACTGGTGATAAATTCCTTTACCGAGTAACTTGTGGTATTTCCTACATGTTGAAATTAAATCATATGGTGGATGATAAAATTCATCAACGTTCGATTGGTCCGTATTCGTTAGTAACGCAACAACCATTAGGCGGTAAAGCCCAATTCGGTGGCCAGCGTTTTGGAGAAATGGAAGTATGGGCTTTGGAAGCTTATGGAACCGCTCATATGCTACAAGAAATTCTCACTATCAAATCCGATGACGTGCCCGGCCGATCAAAAGCTTATGAAGCGGTTATTAAAGGTGAAGCGATTAGTAAAATTAACGTGCCGGAATCTTTTAACGTGTTAGTTCGTGAATTAAAGGGATTAGGCTTATCGGTAGATTTGTTCTCCAAAGAAGGTCAAGTAGTTGGCAGCGAGGTCGATGCCAATACTACTACAGAACCTGTTACCAAACCAACCACGTCTGTTACCACTAAATAATTAATGTAATCCTAATATACATTTATGCCAGAACTACAAATCAGAACCCACGATTTCGATGCCATCCGCTTAAAGATTGCTTCACCAGAAGAAATTCATGAATGGTCTCATGGCGAAGTTACTCGCCCAGAAACCATTAATTATCGTACTCAAAAACCAGAAAAAGATGGCTTGTTTTGTGAGAAAATTTTTGGTCCATCAAAAGATTGGGAATGTTATTGTGGTAAGTATAAAAAAATTCGCTACAAAGGAATTGTGTGTGATAAATGTGGTGTTGAAGTAACTCGTTCGATAGTACGTCGTGAACGCATGGGTCATATTGATTTATCTGTACCAGTATCACATATCTGGTTTTTACGTGGTGTGCCATCTAAAATTGGCTTGCTGTTAGATTTGTCCGTGCAATCACTAGAAAAAGTAATTTATTTTGCCAATTTTATTATCACTAATGTTAATGAAGAGCTTAAAACTAGCACACTAGAACAAATTAATAATGAAGCCAGCCAAAAACGCAAAGCTTTATTAGCAGAAAATAATAAGCTAATTGCCGGTATTAAACAAAAGCGTGATCAAGCTATACAAACTGAAACTGCGCCGGCTAAACAAGCAAAATTAAAAGAACAGTACGAAGAAGAGCTGATTAATGTATCTATTTTACGAGATGAAAAAATTAAACATTTAGAAGACGCTGTAGAAATGGCCAAAAAAGAACTGCGGGATTTAAAGCCAATGGAAGTAATATCAGAAACTAAATATCAAGATCTTTCTCTAAAATATGGTCATATTTTTGAAGCTAGTATCGGTGCCGAAGCGATTAAAGAATTGCTCGATCGTATTAAATTAGATGAGTTAATTAAACAATTAGAAATTGAATTAACTGAGGTTAGTAAAAATCAACATCATCGTTTAATCCGGCGCTTAAAGTTAGCTAAAAACTTAAAACGTAATGGCATTCAACCGGCTTGGATGGTATTATCTGCTGTACCAATTATTCCACCCGATTTACGCCCGATGGTACAGTTAGATGGTGGCCGTTTTGCTGCTTCTGACTTGAATGATTTATATCGTCGCGTAATTAATCGTAATAACCGCTTAAAACGCCTGAAAGAATTAAACGCACCGGAAGTAATTCAACGCAACGAAAAACGCATGTTGCAAGAAGCGGTAGACGCGCTAATTGATAATGGCGCTAGACATGGTAAAACTGTTACTGCCTCAACTGGTCAAAAACGCATGCTAAAATCTTTAGCTGATATGTTAAAAGGGAAACAAGGCCGTTTCCGCCAGAACTTACTTGGTAAACGTGTAGATTATTCTGGCCGTTCTGTAATTGTAGTTGGTCCTCATTTGAAGCTCAATCAATGTGGTTTGCCTAAACGCATGGCGTTAGAATTATTCCGTCCATTTGTAATTTCTAAGCTAATAGAACGTGAATATGTATATAACGTCCGCAGTGCTAATAGATTTATCGAATCTGGTCGCGCTGAAGTATGGGATATTCTAGAAGAAGTTACTAAAAATGCTCACGTGTTATTAAACCGCGCTCCTACTTTACATCGCTTAGGCATTCAAGCTTTCCAACCAATATTAATCGAAGGTAAGGCTATTCAAATTCACCCCTTAGTCTGCACTGCTTTTAATGCCGACTTTGATGGTGACCAAATGGCTGTGCATGTTCCGTTAACTGAAGAAGCTAAACGTGAAGCTAAAGAAATAATGTTATCTACCAAAAACTTGTTAAAACCAGCTACCGGTGAACCCGTAGTAACTCCCTCCCAAGATATTGTACTAGGTTGTTATTTCATGACCTTATTAAAAGATGCTGCTGGTAAACGCAAACTGCATTACAGTGATGAAGCTGAGGCACGCTTAGCTTACGAAAATAACTGCATTGAATTACAATCTCGTATTTATGTGCGCATTGCTGGTGAATTAGTAGAAACTTCCGTGGGTAGGGTTATCTTTAATGAATTACTGCCGGCGGATCAACAATTCTCCAATGTGTTAGTAGACAAAAAAGAACTAAAAAATATCATTGCCCGGTCATTTGCTAAACACGGCGGTGATCGCACTGTAGAATTAATCGACGAAATTAAAGAATTGGCCATTGCTTATATCACTAAATCTGGCATGAGTTGGAGCATTGATGACACGCCATGGTTAACCAAAAAACCAGCGGTATTAGCTAAAGCGCAGGCTGAAGTAGACACTATTTTAGCTCAATATGAATCTGGTTTACTCACCGATGATGAACGTCGGGTTCGTACTATAGAAATTTGGACTCGGGTAAAAAATGAAATTACCGGCATGTGTCAAAACGCTCTCGATGAAAACAGTTCAGCGTTTGCCATGATTGATTCTGGCGCACGTGGTTCTTGGGGACAGTTAACTCAAATGATGGGTATGAAAGGTTTGGTAATTAACTCGGCCGGTGAAACCATTGAATTACCGGTAAAAACTTCTTTTAAAGAAGGTTTTGATGTATTGGAATATTTCATTTCTACTCATGGCGCTCGTAAAGGGTTAACTGATACTGCCTTACGTACGGCTAACGCTGGTTATTTAACCCGTCGGTTAATCGATGTAGCTCAAGATATTATTACCTGCGAAGAAGATTGTGGCACGCATTTAGGCCGTGTAATTACAGCTGAAAATAGTGAATTAATGAATCAACCATTAATTTCTCGTATGATTGGCCGTGTAGTAGCTGAAGATATTAAACAAGGTGATAAAGTGGTAATTAAACGCAATGAATTAATTACCGAGCAACATATAGCATTATTAGAAAAATTAAAACTCAAACAAGTAAAATTACGCTCGGTGTTAGCTTGTGAAACCGTGCGCGGCGTGTGTCAACAATGTTATGGTTACGATTTAGGCCATAATACTATGGTAAAAATGGGCACCGCCGTTGGTATTATTGCGGCTCAATCCATTGGTGAACCTGGCACCCAGCTAACCATGCGCACCTTTCATACTGGTGGTGTAGCCGGTGGCGATATTACCCAAGGTTTACCTAGAGTAGAAGAATTATTTGAGGCTCGACCAATTAAAAAAAGTGCTATTTTATGCCGTGTCACTGGTAAAATCGTTGAAATCGACGACACAGTTAAACAAAAAATCATTAAAATAAGCGCTGTACAAAATATTACAGAAACCCATCGCGTTACTAGCACTACTAAAGTAAAAGTCAAAGATGGTCAAACAGTTAAGGCTGGCGAAGTCATTGCTGAAAAAGGTAGTAAAACACTCACCGCTCAAATCAGTGGCCAAGTAGTAGTAACAGAAAAAGAGTTACGAGTGAGTGGAGAACATGAACGGGTTGATGAATATCCGGTACCGATTGGCTACAGCATTTGGGTGAAAAAAGGTGAATTGGTAGCGGCTGGCCAACAATTAACCGAAGGTAATCTAGATCTGCGTGAATTGTTTGAATTACGCGGTCGTGAAGCAGTAGAACAATATATTCTTAAAGAAATTCAATATATCTATTCTTCGCAAGGACAAAAACTAAACGATAAACATGTGGAATGTATTGTACGCTCCATGTTCTCTCGTTATTTAGTCATTGAATCTGGTGATACTGAATTAGTAGCTGGCGACATGATTACCCGCGACCAGTTATTAGAAGAACAGACTCAAGCCAAACAAGATAAAACTAAAGCCCCAACGGCTGAAAATATTTTACTTGGTATTACTAAAGCATCTTTATCTACCGACAGCTTCTTATCCGCCGCTTCTTTTCAAGAAACCGCTCGAGTATTAATTGATGCCGCTGTTACTGGTAAAGTAGATCATCTCCGTGGCTTAAAAGAGAACGTAATTATTGGTAAATTAATCCCAGTAGGCACCGGTTATCATCCAAAACCATAACCGATTTATTGCCAAAGCTTCTCTGTAAAAACCCCACACCCGCGGGGTTTTTACGTATTTGTGGTAATATATATTCATGCCAGAACATCAATTACGTTATCAATATAATCAACCCAATAAAACACCGGCTACTATTTTGTTAAAAAATATCCCTTATATTATTACGGCTAATCAGCAAGATGTAGTTGAGGTACAAGAAAATAAATCCATTCTCATTGAACATAACCTGATTAAAAATGTTATGTCAGCTGGAGAAGAACATAATTTATCTACTCAAGTAGATTTAGTATATGATGCTGGATTACGCGGCGGCATTGTACTCACACCAGGCTTAATTAATGCCCATGCTCATCCGCCAATGTATTTGTTGCGCTCCACTACATTGTTGCATAACGATCATGCCACTACTGAAGAATCCTTAGACATTGCTCGAGCTATCGAACAAACCATGACTACTGAAGACCAAACTATTGCGGCACTAGGCGATTTTACGGAACAACAAAAAATGGGCACTACTACCATACTATCCCATTATCACACTCCGGCTGCCACGCGAGCCGCCGCCAAACATGCTTACGTACGTTTGTTCGATGCGGTTAGCGTAGCCAGTAAAACCGATCCGACTGCTTCTATCGAACGAGCTATACACACCTTAACTTTGAAAGATGATCTAATCTCTCCAGGCTTAACTATGCATACTCTAGCCCAAGCTAATAAAACCGATCTAAAATCCGTAAAACAATTAATGAATAAATATCCACATGTACTACTTACTATACATTGTGGTGAAACTGAACAAGAAGTAACCGCTACCATTCAAAAACACGGCCAACGACCAATTACTGTATTAGAACAAGCCGGCTTATTAAATGATCATTTAATTATTTCTCATGCTGTTCATCTTACTGAAGACGAAATAAAATTATTAATCGAGCGCCGAGTTGGTATTGTGCATTTACCAACTTCAAATCGTATTCATCGTTCTGGGCAATTTCATTACGCTACTTTTTTTCAATATCATGGCCATCATCGCATTGCGTTAGGTACCGATAGCGTTATTTCCAAAAGCCGTTTAGATATTGTGTCTGAAGCTTTGCAAAGCAAAATTATGCATCAAGATACCGCTTATCCAGTAAGTTACCAGCTCCTTTTTAAAATGATGACCAGTAACGGCGCACGTATTTTAGGCCAAGAGCAAACTTTAGGCCGTGTACTACCTGGTTATCAAGCTGATTTAGTCTTTTGGAAGTTAAAAAACCGAGATTTTATTCCATTTGATCCGGCTCACCCGGAAACATTGCTGGGTAATTTTATTACTCACGGCGGGGCGAACCCTCGTGATGTAATGGTAAACGGTAAATTTGTTATATCAGACCGGCACCATAATTTAATTGACGAAAGTCAGTTGTTATCAGATTTACAACAGCATCATGTAAAACTACAGGGGAGGATTTTACCTTCCATCCCCAACCCTTCCCTCTCTCCGAGCCTACGGCTAGTAGAGCCGGAGGCCTCTAAAAAGGGAAGGGGGTAATTGCATTCATTCCCTCCCTCCTTTGAGGAGGGAGGGCTAGGGAGAGAGGTAGGTATTAGGAGAGGGACTAGGGATGAGGTCCTGCGCTCTTAATTCAGCGTATAATTCGGCGCGTCGGACATATAAGCTAAGCTATGGGGATGGCTTTCTCGAATACCGGCGTTAGTAATACGTATAAACTGAGCGCGTTTTTGTAATTCGATAATATTTTCTGCCCCACAATAGCCCATGCCAGCTCGTAAGCCACCTAATAATTGATATACTACTTGATCTACTGAACCTTTATAACGAATTCTACCAACAATGCCTTCGGGCACTAATTTTTTTGTTTCAGTAACTGATTCCTGCAAATATCTATCTTTACTACCACGTTGCATGGCTTCTAACGAGCCCATGCCACGATATACTTTGTATTTCTTTCCTTTTAATGTAATAACTTCGCCTGGTGCCTCATTAGTACCAGCTAAAGCTCCACCCATCATTACCACGCTAGCTCCGGCTGCTAATGCTTTTACAATATCGCCAGAATAACGAATACCGCCATCGGCCACTATTGGCACATTATATTTTTTAGCCACTGCTGCACAATTCATAATAGCCGTTAATTGTGGCACGCCAATACCAGCTACAATTCTAGTGGTACAAATAGAACCAGGACCAATCCCTACCTTTACTGCATCTGCTCCCGCTTTAATTAAATCGAGTGTGGCTTCAGCTGTGGCCACATTACCACCAATTACTTCTAAATTTGGATAAGTAGCTTTTAAATAACGTACCATATCTAACACTCCAGCAGAATGACCGTGTGCACTATCTACTACCAACACATCTACTCTAGCTTTTACTAAGCCCTCGGCGCGACGTTTGGCTTTATCGCCAACGCTTACTGCGGCCGCTACATTTAAACCAGCTTGTTTTACTTTACATACCGCTTTAAGCTGTTCAGTTTCGCTTAAATTTTTATGTACCACGCCTAACCCGCCTTCTTTGCCCATCGCTATCGCCATCGCTGCTTCAGTTACCGTATCCATTGGCGAAGACACTAATGGAATTTCCAATTCAAATTTTTTCGTTAAATTAGTAAACAAGCTTACATCCCGCGGCAACACTTCAGATTTTTGTGGAATCAGTAAAACATCATCAAATGTTAAAGCTTCTGGAATGTCATTAATATTGTGCATATATTAGAAAGAATTGTAGCATTAATAATGAATTAACGCAACAATTTGTATTTTTCATCTAGGCATGAAATATTAAATTTGACAAAATTTTTACTCTACCCTATTATTGCTAATAGATCCTCGGCCGAAGCTCGCGAAAGCGACTTCAACCTGGCGGAGGATTTTTTTATTCTGGAAATACCGACATAAAATACTTTTGATTTGTTTTTTTATTTTCCTTGATCTGAACATAAAATATTAGACTATCCTTTGATCGTCCAGTAAAACGGTGTAATATCTCTTGTAATTGCATCGGGTTGTCAAACGATACCGGGTTATGCTTGGAATATTGTATTAAATCAATCGCACAAGCAAAAAATTGTAATCTTCGTTTACGCTCTTTAAACGATTTTTGAGCAAGATGCTGCCAAAAATAATCAAAAAATACTTTTTGCTTATTAAAATATACAGACCTAATATATGGTCTACGTTTAGTTTGGTGTTTAATGCGATGAAAAATAGTTAAAGCGTGCTGCTGTACCTCATAATAACTACTGCCCGCTAAGCGCTTAACTTGTGATTGATAAACAAAATCTTTTTTGTACATAAAACGCTCTCCATAATTTTGGTGAGCGCTCAATGCAATAAGAATAGCAAATATGGAGTGCTGTGACAATAGTGAATTCCTCAATCTATTTTCCAACTTTATAATTTTCCCGCTCTGTTTTTAATTCTTTTATTTTTCAGGATGATAAGCATGATAGAATGCATCCACTAAATCGTTATCACTTTTTGTATACCCTTTTCGTAATTCTTCAGTTATTCTAAACCAAGTTTCTCTATCCGTAGACGAAGTACTATCACGTTATCGCCATAGACCATCGGCAAGCACCTGTCTGCCGCGCATTCGTATTGTTTTATCAGCAACTGCCTGATATGGTAATTGATCTAAATGTAAATCTTGAACAGAGATCAACTCCGAAAAATTTTCCGGTGACTGACTGTCACGCTCAATACGTTCTCTAATACATTTTTTAGTACTCGCATCAGGATCTTCAATAATTGGTTGCTTGCAAAGCCTGTTCAACTGAAGCATATCTACGTTGCCCTCTCAATAAGCGTTCGGCTTCTGTAATTTCAACTGTCACCATACATATCTTTAGCCCGTGCAGCATTCCAAATTTCGTATATGGAAACTTCTACAGAATCAGACAATGTTTCAAATGCATTAATT
Organism: Patescibacteria group bacterium; assembly: GCA_041660305.1. Classification (GTDB taxonomy): domain Bacteria; phylum Patescibacteriota; class Patescibacteriia; order UBA9570; family UBA9570; genus JBAZWO01. The sequence goes on from JBAZWO010000003.1 coordinate 131,883, forward strand.
GGTTCTTTGTGTATTATCATATTTTGAATCAAACCACCGCCATCTATCCTAACAAGCCTATTTATAACAACAAATAAACCGCCGGTTTCATTAATTGCCTTACTAAACTAAAATAAGCTACAATAACTAAAATTAAACCAGCAACTGCGGGACTTCGGCGGATAAATAGTACGTTGGCGATAGTAGTTCAGTTGGTAGAACGTCTGCTTCCCAAGCAGAAGGTCGCCGGTTCGAACCCGGTCTATCGCTCAAAATAGTTAGTTTTCTAAAAATTTCTGCACGTCCATGGCCGCTTTGCAGCCGGCGGCGGCGGCGGTAACGGCTTGGCGGTAGCGATAATCTTCTACGTCACCGGCAAAAAATACGCCGGGAATATTTGTAGTAGTTGCGCCTTGGGCTTTTATATAACCATTCGGCAATAGTTCGATTTGATCTTTAATAATAGCCGTGTTTGGAATATGGCCAATCGCTAAAAACGCACCGTCGGTTACTACAGCTTCGGTTTTATTTGTTTTAGTATCTTTAACTGTAATCGATTCTAATTTAGTAGAGCCATTAAAGTGCTCTATGCTTTTATTCCACAGCACTTTAATTTTGGGATTTTTCATCACTCGATCCACCATGATTTTACTAGCTCGAAATATATCGCGCCGATGTATAATCGTAACGCTGTTACAAAACCTAGTTAAAAAATTGGCTTCTTCCATGGCCGAATCACCGCCGCCAATTACCACCACGTTTTTTCCACGAAAAAAGAAGCCATCACAGGTAGCGCAGGCCGAGATACCTTTGGCCCAAAATTCTTTTTCTCCAGGAGCACCAGTTACGCGCGAACTTTCACCGGTAGCTATAATAACTGTTTTACTGTGATATGGTTTCTCACCGCAATAAATAGTAAAGGGTTGTTTGGTTAAAACTGCTTGAGCGGCTGTACTCGATAAAATTTCCGCGCCAAACCGTTTAGCCTGTTTTTCCATATTCAGCATTAACTCATTGCCATCAATGCCGTTTTCATAGCCCGGCCAATTTTCAACAATGGTGGTAGTGGTAAGCTGACCGCCCGGCTGATTGCCTTTTATTACCAAGGTTTTTAAAAAAGCCCGGGCTGTATAAATAGCCGCCGTTAAACCAGCTGGGCCGGAACCTAAAATAATAGTGTCGTATATTGTATTCATAAAAAATATGATACCAAAAACCCCCTCTCCTGCATAGGAGAGGGGGCTGGGGGTGAGGTATTATTTTACGTATTTATCCAAGAAACTAGATAAGCTAGGCGCAGCACCCTCTAGTGGGAAGGCTCCCGATGTCCAACGGCCTTGAGATAAGGTTACTACCCATTCTAAAATATTTCCATCTTTATCTACAATGAAAGAATTTGGGGTACCAGTTACTCCATACTTATCACCTTCGGCCATATCAGCTTCTACTTTAGCTTTAGTTGTTTCACCACTTAAACAGGCATCGAATTTCGTACGATCTAATTTTAATTCGTCAGCAAAGGTGGTTAATTTGGCTGGATCTAAACTGTCATTAGAATTAGTAGCGGCATACACTTTGTCGATATAATCCCAAAATTTACCCTGCTCACCAGCGCATTCTGTGGCTATAGCTTCATTTTTAGCTTTACTATGCAAACTTTCTAAAGGAAAATTTTTATAAGCCCAGCGTACTTTACCATCGTATTTCTCAAGCATTTTCTGGAGTGTTTCATGATAGTTTTTACAAAACGGGCATTCAGTATCAGAGAACTCTACCAATGTAATATCGCCAGTACCACGAATTTTGTAATCTTCTAAATTAATCTTGCCGGTTACTTTTGGCGGTTGCGAGTTAGTATTGGCATTAGCCGCTACAGCTGTGTTAGTGTTGGCTGTATTAGTATTAGTAGCCGCACTAGTTGTTGCTGTGCTTGTATTATCAGCGCTAGCATTAGTAATGGTTAAGCCTTTAGCCATCATTACTAATAATAATACAAAACCAGCGGCAAATACTACTCCAAGCGTAGTAACTACACCAGCAATAAACGCACTTATTGGTGGTAAGCCGCCTAGCATGTTGCCACAGCATTTGCCGGCGGCATGATTTGTTTCATTATGTTCCATAAGATAAATAAGATAATAATAAATAAATATTTAGTGTAATCATTCTAGCACATTTGATAAGTAAAGGAAGAGGGTGGTATGATGAAGGTATTATTATTTAAATTATTAGTATATGAAAACATTACAAATCACTACCACCAGCTTATTGTTGTTAACTTGTTTATATTATCCGTTTGTACCAGTGCTAGCCGCTTCGTATCAAACCGCTACGGTACTTAGCGAAATAGATGCTGGCGATGGCCAAAATGCCAAACAGGCCTATCTAGATGAGCCAAAAGGGCTAGATATCAGTAATAATATTACTTATGTAACCGATTCTACTAATAACGTTATTGAAAAAATCAGTGCCCAGGGCACAATTTCTACCGTGGCCGGCAGCCGCGCCTATGGTTATAAAGATGGTTTTGCCCCACAAGCCGAATTTGCCGCACCTCAAGACATTGCGGTATATAATAACGGTGCCGAAATTTTTGTAGCAGACACTAATAACAATGCGATTCGAAAAATTAGCGGCCAAACTGTTTCTACTATTGTTGATAATTTAAGCGCGCCTAGTGGCGTAGCTGTGTATCAAAATACCGTATGGATTGCGGATACAAATAACAACCGAATTTTAAGTACGAATCGATCCGGCAATGGTTTAACCACGGTAGTAAAAAATTTAAATCACCCTACTAAATTAGCTTATTGGCCAGAACAGCATCAATTATTATTCGTAAACGCCGGTGATCAAACTGTTCGAGCGGTTAACACTAGTACCGGCAGACAATCGCCTGTATTAATGAGTGGTTTTGAAGATATCGGAGGAATTTATCGAGACAACAAAACATTGTTTGTAGCCGCTAGCCGTTCTATTGGTGTATTTAATGAAATTTGGCGCACGGATTTATCTGTAAAAAACGGCCTAGTCTACAGTAATGCTACCTTACGTTTGTCTAAAGTAAGAGAAACTGAACATTTAAATTCTGCTGCCGATGTAAGTATGCGCACCGATACTATGGCTTGGGAAGAATATTATAACTGGTTACCTAATATTATTTATAATAAAGAAGAACAACCAGAATTATTACCACCGGCGCACAATTACCAGCAAACTAAAACCGACGGCTTAACCTGCTTGCCTATTCGTCAGGAAGGTCAAAATAAATGGCGCAAACAATGGACATTGCCATTAGATACCACTAAAGAAACTCAAACTGCCAAATTTACCTTGCGTTATGCTTATCAGGGTGATTTGCCGTTTTTTCGCGTCCGCTTAGTACCTAGCGATGACACTACTACTACTACCAAAAACCGTTCTACCTGGAAAAACGGCCGGACTATTCAAATGATTGGTTCATCTCCAACTAATTTGGCCGTATCCAAACGTCAACCTTATACCGCTACATTAAGCTGGGATACAGTAACCGAGGCGGCTTACTATAATCTGGCCATCATTAACGATGCGGGTGATGCTGTTTATAATAAAAACGATTTAACTAAAAATAAACTCACTTTACCGGATAAAACCCTGCGCTCTAATCAAGCTTATCAGTTTCATGTGCAAGCCTGTGCTAGCGATAATACCTGTGGAGATTGGTCCGATTATAAAACTTTCCGCACTAAACCAGCTCCAGTAAAGAAAATTTATAATATCGATCCAGCTCGCTCCACTAGAATTGAACAACAGCCAAACGGCAATTTTTTAGCCACCTTAAGTTTCACCTTGCCAAAACCTAAGCGCAATAATACTGAAAATTTAAGCGCTGTGGTGCAATTATGCAGTAATAACACAAATCATGCCGATACCATTTCTGCTAAACGATTATACGTACTATATAAAGGCGGTGCCGCTATTATTGCCTGGCGCAATGATGGCACTGTTCCGGTATTACAAGCTGGCAAACATCGCTTTCAAGAAGAATTTGGTGATAAAATTAGCGCATTAACTGGCCGACCAAAGGCGTTAGCCTTATCTAGTGATCAAAACAAATTATATATTGCCCAAAATAATCAATTAGCTGAATACGATTTTTCTGCGCAAACCTTACGTTTTATCGCCGGCCATTTAATGGATAGTTACGCTGAAGGCGTTGGTGATACTGCTAGATTTTCTGACCCATCCGCTATTGCTATTTCACCGAATAACAAAAAATTATACGTAGCCGATAGAAATAATCACCGTATTCGTGTAGTTGATATTGCTACAGATACGGTTAGTTATTTAACCGGGGCTGGTAGCGTAAATTATGGGTTTGTTTCTACAGCTGGTAACGGTTATCAGGAAGGTAAGGCCTGCCCAGATACTTATACCCAAAATCAAGCCGGTTGCGCTTATTTTAACCGCCCTACTGGCATTGCTATATCGCCTAATGGAAAAAAATTATACATTGCTGAAGGTGGTAATAATCGCATTCGTTCAGTAAATACCAAAACCGGTAAAACTAAATTAATTGCCGGCAACGGCCAAGCCGGTTTTAAAAACGGCGTTGGATCCGCCGCTCAATTTAACGGCCCTTATATGGTGACTATTTCCAGTAATGGTAAAACTCTATACGTTACCGATAAAAACAATAACGCTATCCGTGCTATAGACTTAGCTACTAATAATGTATCTACCTTTGCTACTAAATTAGGCATCCCAGAATACATTACCCAAAATAATAACACGTTATACTGGTCTGAAGCCGCTACCAACTCCATTCGTTCCGCTAGTTTAGCTTCTGGCAGTGCCGCTACTATTTCTGGTGGCAAAAAAGGCTACGCCGAAGGCACTCAAGGCTCTGCCAAATGGAATAATCCAAAAGGCTTAATCAGCACCGGCAGCAAGCTCTACGTAGCCGATTATTTCAACGATTTGATTAGAGAGATAAACCTCAATTAACTACCTACCTCATTCCCCTACCTTCTTCTCCTCCTCTCCTCAGAGGAGAGGAGGCCGGGAGGTGAGGTATTTATCCCAAGCTATTTCTCAATCGCCCGGCTTTTAGAATAGTGCTGCTATAATTTCCTTGACGTTTCAATAAGTAATAAAGATCGGAAGTGGCGTTGTGGTGTAATTGTTGGTTAACGGTGTGTGGTTCTAATTTAATACCAAAATATTGTTCAATAAATAACACGTCATCTTGAATGGTTTTCCAGGCGGGAGATTTTTTGGCTAATAATTTTAAGGTGTGTTTATTTAAATAATGCCCAGCTTGGATTAAATCGTGTTCTAAATTGTGATACGCTTTGTGTAATAATTCCCCTTCGGCTTTATTAAGCGAGCGCAATAATTTTCCGGTACCTACTAATTCTGGCGGTACGCCTAATGAATACATAGCGGCAGTAAACGTAATGGCGCGAGGGAATTTTTGTTTACCAATAGCTCGGCTATAACCCAGCAAACCAATATGTAATCTGCGTTCGCGCCGCGCTGGAATATGGGCACATACTTTTAAAATCTGTGGAGCCAGTGCTTGAATAGTGGTGTAGTAATATTTAGCCGCTTTGCGAGCAATTTGTTGTAATTTAATGGTATCCTGTTCAGAAAACTGCAACGCTACAGTATTAGGTAATTTCTGCTGTAGTTTTTTAATAGCTTGTTTAACTTGTGTTAACGGATAATCATACCGGAAAGCAGACTGCACGGTAACGGTTTTTACACCACGATACTCTTCAATAAATTCCTGAATACGATCGGGCGCGCAGGAACCGCGAAACGGTAACGAACCTGTGCCGACAATTGGATACACATTAATATGTTGTTGCTCTTGCCATTGGCGCAATTCCGATAAAGCTACTTTATTACCAATTACAGCCGCAATCATGCCAGACATTAACGCCGGATCACTGCGTGCTAAAAATGGCCGTATATAAGCTGGCTTTTGTTTATAAAAACGTTGATGTTGTGTTACATAATCATTTAATAATTTGGAAACGGCAAACATTTCTTCTATAGATTCTATTAACGGAATAATGTGAATATAATTAAAATCCGGCTGGTGATCGGCAAATAATTGGTGTTTTACTTTAGCTAATTTTGTAAACGTAGTCTGAATATGCAGTAATTGTTTAGCTGAAGTGGTCATGGGCAAAATTACTTCAAATAATGGCCGCCCATAACTCTTTAAGTCATCTGCCATGTCTGCCGCCGTTAAAATAGACATAAAGGCTCTGGCCAAGGAATAGCCTTTTTCTTGCCAAATATTTGGGATACGAAAAGTTAAGCGTTTATCTTTACCTAATTGGTGTTTTTTAAAATACGCATAGTGCTCGGTTAATAACCGCTCTACTACCGCTTCATCTACGTGTTTTCCTTCCCAGTCCCACATATATTCATCTACAGCTAGTTGTTCATAGGCTGTATAAGCTTCTAATACCTCTTCTTTAGCGGATACAAAACCATCACCGTCTTGCTCCCAAAACGGAGCATTGGCGTTATCTGGATGCTGTGTGGCCATTACACTAGGTATAAAATTTTTCATACCGCTACATTATACGCGGTAGCTGGGATATTGACAAAAGTTGGCTTTCTGCTACAATGTTGCCCGCTCGTTTTTTGATTAAGTAGATAACAGTTATTTTATGAAATTACCCAATAAATTCACTAAAACAATAGTATTTTTATCTTTTATTAGCCTTTTTTTAGGACTTTCCGCACCAGCTTTCGCCAACAATCATACACACGAATATGGCCGAATTAAAAAAGTACGACTAAAATTACCACCATTGCCATTATTATCTTTACCACCATTACCAGTACCGCCTGAACCAAAACCAATACGCACCTTTACTAGTAGCTTATTTGCTTATTCAAGCACAGTAGATCAAACTGACGGCGACCCTTTTACCACTGCCTCCGGTGCTAAAGTAGCCGATGGTATTGTAGCCACCAATTGTTTGCCATTTGGTACTAAAATAAAGATTCCAAGCTTATTTCCAGACAAAACTTTTATTGTACAAGATCGAATGGCCGCTTGGCACGGCTGTAACAGTATAGATATTTGGTTTCCCAGTCGCCAAGCTGCTTTTACTTTTGGCAAACAAGTTGCTTTGGTAGAAGTTTATTAATAAACTAGCTTTACAGAATAAGCTTTTTTTGTTAGTTTAAAACAACTATAATGTAGCTTAAGACAAGGGTCTGCAATGTGGCCTGGTAGCCAAGTGGTAAGGCAGGAGTTTGCAAAACTCTTATGCGTCGGTTCGATCCCGACCCAGGCCTCTCGTTGACAGAGGATAATAGTTTGGTTATAGTATTGTTTACCCGAGCGGTTTGCGAATATGTCTATGAGCAAAACGCAACGGGCGAGAGTAGCTCAGTTGGTAGAGCGTCTCCTTGCCATGGAGAAGGTCGCGGGTTCGAGCCCCGTTTCTCGCTCTGGAATAATAGTTAAACAAAAAATATGACAACTATTCAAGACGGAACCCAATATATTCAACAATGTCGCCAACTAGGCTTTACCGATGCTGAAATTGTTTCAGCTTTACGCAAAGCTAATTGGCAGGAAACTGATATTCAAGCGGCTTTATTAAAGGTACTAAAAACAAAAAAACACAGTATAGCTAAAATCATATTATACATTATTATTGTTGTTACAGGCGTGCTAGTTTTAGCAACACTTGGTTTAACCGCTTATCTATTATTAATAAAATAATTATAGGTAATTATTACCCGCCCGGGTGGTGAAATTGGTATACACAACAGACTTAAAATCTGTCGACGCAAGTCTTGCGGGTTCGAGTCCCGCCCTGGGCACCAATAAAATTAAATCTTCTTGTTCTTAATCACGCGTAAAATTTGCGAGTGTACTTTGCCATTGGATACCACCAGACCATTTTTGGCTATGTTCGCATCTTGTCCATTAAAATCACTTACCTTGCCACCGGCTTCGCGCACCATTAACACTCCCGCGGCCACATCCCAAATCCGTACTGGTGGTGTAATTAACATGCCATCTACTCGACCAGCCGCTACAAACGCTAATTCTAAAGACGATGAACCAAAATGCCGCATCGACCTAGTTTCAAATTCAAAGTGTTGATACGCTGCTGTAGCGCGTTGCAACGATCGGCGTTCATGTGAATAAGCAAAACAGAGAAACGAAGTTTTTAATTTATCTTCATTGGAAACATGCATGGTTACCTCATTGCGTTTGGCACCACGACCTTTTTCAGCCACAAATAATTCACGCGTATACGGCGCATAAATAATCCCTAAAATCGGTTCACCATCTTTTAATAAAGCAATCGTAGTGGTAAAAAATGTGTGCCGCATAATAAAATTAGTGGTACCATCTAACGGATCCACTACCCATTGGTAGCCGCTTTTTACCTGATTATTTTCTAAGCCCTGTTCTTCCGATAAAATACTGTGATCTGGAAATGTATCTAATAATTTACTTACCAAAAACTTATTCACCGACAAATCGTATTTGGTAACCAATTCACGTTTATTTTTAAAACGAATCTGTTCTGGCGATAGTGCTCGAAATTCTTTCATGAGCATGTTGCCAGATCGTAGCACTAAACCAATGGCAAATTCTTTAACATTTTGCATATGATTTTAGTATAACAGCTCTGCGATAAATTGCCATTACTAGCTTTTGCGTAGCTGTTTTAACAAGGTAATATCGGCTGATCTATCAATAAACGGCGTTTCTAAAATTACATCTGCCTTTTTTAGGCTAGCATGATTAATAAGGTATTTAAAGCCAGTTTGGCCAATCAATCCCTGCCCAATATGCTCATGCCGATCTCGTTTGCTATTACACGCCATTTTGGAATCGTTAAAATGCCACGCTAATACATTTTTCCACACTAAAATTTTACCAATCTCTTGCAAAAAATTAGTTATTGCTGTTTGATTGGTTAAATCATAGCCCGAGGCAAACGCATGTTGCGTATCCAAACAAAAGCCTATTTTGTTTTTGTTAACTGCAATGCCTGAATATAATTGCTTTAATTCAGCTAATGTGCAGCCTAACACATTGCCGCTACCAGCCGCATTTTCTAACATTAACTTACACTTCCCTTTATAATCAATTAACACTTTGTTTAAACTGCTAATAGCAGTTTCTAATCCGGCTTGACGTGATAGCTGTCCCGACGCGCTGCCTACATGAAAAATAACGCCCATTGCTTTTAATTTTGTGCCGCGTTCTAATTCTTGCTTTAATAAATTAATAGAACCATAACGAATCCGGTTATTAGCTGAGGCTAAATTCACCAAATAAGGCGCATGAATATAATAATTTTTAAATTTATATTTTTTTACATTATCTAGAAATTTATCAACCTCTGTTTCAGTTAGCTCTGGACACTGAAACGATTGCGGCGGTCGCGAAAAAAACTGGAAGGCTTCCAAGTCTTCTTCATGAGCATGCAGTGGAGCATTTGCTACCCCGCCGGCCGCTGATACGTGTGCACCGATTTTAACCATGCTTAAAGTATATAAGAATCAGACAGAAGAAGAAAGTTGTGTGTTAAGTTGTGGCTGTGTAACTGTTAAATTTGGAATCTGTTTAAAATCTTTTAAATTATAAGTCCATAATGGAATATCTAGATACTTGGCAGTAGCGGCAATAAACACATCTACATAAGGTATGTGATAATCCTTACGATAATAAGCCGCTATTTTGGCAATATATGAATTAACATCAATAATAGAAAAATATTGCAAACATTCTTCAATTTTAATTTTTTCATCTTCAGTAAGTTCTGGCTTAAGATACAACTCCATTTCTGTAACGCTAGATATACCAAAACACACCTGTTGGTTCTGTAAATATTGCACTAACACTTCTCCGCGTGTTTCACCTTTGATAAAATGAATAATGATATTTGTATCTAAAATAATATCTGGAAATTTTTTTACTATTTCTTCCATAAACTATTTATATATTCATCATGAGCCCTGTCTGCATCCGTTTCATCACCAGCATGAATCCACTCTTCCACTTCTTTATTTGTTAAATAACTCATGCACCCAAAGAGCCGGTCAATTTTTTGCTCTCGAGTTTCTGTGGTATAATTTTTTATACTCATTTCAGTTTTCGGCATAATAACGCCTATTATTTTATTTCTACGTTTAAGAATAATTTCTTTATTTTGATACAACATTTCATCAATAATCGCACCAATATTATGCCGCAAATCCATCATGGTCACTGTTTTAGTAGCAGTATTCATAAATATTAACTATATTAATTAGTATAGTTTAATTATATCAATTGATATAGTTTATGTCAATACACCTGCATTTCATACATCGTAATCCGTTTTTGAATGACAATTCACTTAATACACTCTTGAAATGACAATCAAATATATCGCTTGCGCTCTATAAAATTAGCGCTAACTGTGTCATAATAGTTACGCATATCCTACTGAAATTAGTAGTTATTTAGCAAAAGGTTCGTATATGCGCTAGTTATATGCCATTCTTGCTTTGCTCCGTTAGTACCATTTAATAAAGCGTTATGAAAATATCCATCATTCTTGGACATCCAACAAAAGGAAGTTTCAACCATGCAATCGCTAATACAGCGAAAAAGTTTTTCGAAGATCGAGGAGATGAAATTTTTTTTCATGATTTGTACGAAGATAATTTTGTTCCCTCTCTCCCTACCAACGAAATTCCAAAGGACGGTAAGCTTGATCCGCTAGTTCAGCAATATTGCGACGAAATTTCTGTGTCTGATGGAATTATTATTGTACATCCAAACTGGTGGGCAATGCCTCCTGCCATATTAAAAGGTTGGGTCGATCGAATTATTCGACCGGGTATCGCTTATGGATTTAAAGAAGGTGACGACGGCGAAGGTATACCAATTGGTTTACTCAAAGCAAACGGGAGTGTCGTTGTTTTTAATACGTCCAATACTCCTGCAAATAGGGAACAAAATTATTTTGGTGATCCACTGGAAAATATTTGGAAGACCTGTATTTTTGACTTATGTGGAATAAAAAAATTTCATCGAAAAATGTATGGTATGATTTGTACAAGTACGGATGAGCAGAGAAAAGCATGGTTGAAAGATGTCCAAGACACATTAAATAAAGCTTTTTCGAAAAAACCGCAAAGCAAGAACAGCATATAACAACGCATATCTGGCTACAGCTTTTTCACTCTTTGTAAATTTAAGGAATGTGAAAAAGCTTCCACCCATATTTTCATCCCTTTGCTTGATGAAGCTATAGGCGGAAAACTATAAATCAACGCATACTGAAATAAATAAGTTTCATCTACATAGTCGGGATGAAAACATCAGATATGCGTGAACGTTCTGCGAAATTATATTTTTATCTAATAATTAAAATAATCTTATGAAACACAACAGTTACGCAAATGGCGGCCTCCAAAACATCGAGTTTAATGACAACGGCGTCGATAAATCAGTCGGCGTTGTCGAGCCTGGCAATTATACTTTTACGCCTGATCGTGAAGAAACTATTCAGTGCTTAACAGGTGCATTGGAAATCAATAATGAGCCATGTTTGCCAGGCCAAAAAATCGTAGTCAAACCCGGCGCGCCATTTGCTATCGTAGCCAAAGAGGCCTCTAGCTATATTTGTTCGTATCGATAAAAATATACCATCGCAGAACACGGCATATCTGGCTCGGGAAATTGACACTTTTATATTTTAAAGGAAAGTCAATTTCCCTCGGCCCAAATTTCGACACTCTTTTATAGTTTTAATAAGGAGGTGTCGAAACTTCAGATGATGCCGAAACGTTGTGCGCTATATTTCAAAGTTACATATATGATTATATTAATTGCTGGACCATCAGCGACAGGAAAAACAATCTTGGCAAAAAGAATAGCAGAAAGATTTGAATTTTCGGTTATTCATAAGGATGACATTAAAGAAATTCTGTTTGATGTCCTTGGATGCACTAGCATAGAACAGTCAAAAGAGTATGAAAAAGCGAGCTGGAAAACGTTTTTTTATTTTGTCGAGGCATTAGTATCAAAGGGTATGAATGTTGTTCTTGAAGGCAACGTTCAAGCAAAATACTGCGAAGAAGAATTTGTTCAACTTCAAAAAAAATATGATGTTAATATTATTCAGATTATGTGTACCGCGGATTCTGATATCATTATAGAGAGATTTAAAAAGAGAGCTGCTGATAATAGACACCCAGGACACAAAGACGATCAAGTAACTGATGAACAGTTAAAAAAGGGAATTGAAAACGAAAGCCATCTTCTGAATATCAAATCTTCATTAATTGAGCTGAATATGAATAATTTCAAATCATTAAATCATGAGGATCTTTTTGCCAAGATTGAAAAATTAAAATAGAAATACAGCGCACAACAGCGCGTAAGCGCAATTGTTCATTTCGTGTTGTGGTGTTATTCTAACTGTACCACAACACTCATTCACAACATGCGCCTACGCGCGGACGTTAGGTGAAATTGCGCGCACAAAAGAAAGTATGAAAAATATTCAGTTTAAAATCTTTCCAATTATTAGCCTCATTCTCTATGTGCCTTTTCATGTTTTAGAAGAGGCAGCAGGGAACTTTCCACTATGGATGTATCAACACTATGGTCTACCACAGCCACTTTCTTATCCTCATTGGTTGATTAATAATGGTATTTTTTTCATTGTGCTGTTGATTGGTTTAACTTTTTATTTAAAAAATGAAAAGAAGAATTTATATTTGGGTATTGGAATGATGGTGTGGTTATTCACAAATGCAATGGAACATATTGTTTTTTCCATAAAGGATGTTCAATTATCACCAGGATTTTTTACAGCAATACTATTTTTACTATTGGTCTTCTTTTCATTTTTTAAATTGAACGAGAATAAAGTTTTACAATGGCCAATAATTGGAAAAAGTATATTAGCCGGACTGTCGTATTGGGTAATTTCTTTTGTGTTCATTATTTTAATTGGCAACACTTTAATAAAGATTTTTCCCTAAGTGCGCGCAACTTCAACCTAACTATCTATATACTAAGCAATAGCCATGCTGTGGATAAATGATTAAGTTGGTTCTTGATAAGCTGAATTGTGTTTCCAGACAGCGTAGATTACTCGAGCGAGTTTGTGCATGGTAGCAACCAG
>JBAZWO010000004.1:0-100728 GCA_041660305.1 Patescibacteria group bacterium
TCTGGTTGCTACCATGCACAAACTCGCTCGAGTAATCTACGCTGTCTGGAAACACAATTCAGCTTATCAAGAACCAACTTAATCATTTATCCACAGCATGGCTATTGCTTAGTATATAGATAGTTAGCTGTTGTATTTGTTTTTATTTATTTACATTGTAAATCACTCGCAAAAATAATTCAATTTTGTTTTTTGTCGTTTTCGTGGCAGAGGGGTAGGGGTGAATGCCCGACATCTTCGCACCATCTAATTCGTTTCGCGTTTAGTCCTTGAATACAATTCTGTTCTGCGCGTATGTTTCATCTAGTAGGATTGTTGTATAAGCTTCTTCATCAGAAAAATAGTATGTAATTGAATTATCTTCATTATTGTAAATAATGGAAGGAGGAAACATGTCAGAAAGGATATTTCTTGCTCTATTTTTAACAATCTCTAGATCCCTTTCTTTTTTTGGTAGTTCCACTCTATCAAAATATTGTTGTATTTTTCCGTTTATCATTTTTGGTAAGTTTTCTTTCATCTTTTTTAAGATGCTTAAGTGAAAACTTAAATGTTCTGTATTTATTTTGTTTGAAAAAAGTGTATATCCGTAGATAAAAAAGTAAATCGGGATCATCATCGGATAATATCCAATCAAATTATATGAAAAATATTCTCGACTTTTTTTATCATCTGTACCAACGATTTTTTCTAGTAACCTTTTTTCAAAAACGTTTTTTGTGAATTCATTGCATTCTATATAGCTTCTATGCAGCTCAATACAAATTAGTCGCTCCTTCCATTCGTTCTTTGACCAATCTTTTCCGCTTGCATAATTTTCTAGTATTTCATAGATACCCTCAGCAAGCACTGTGCTTTTTTCTTCATTTAAATGCGAGAGGTCAGCATAATGGTGGTCAAGTTGGCTAAGCAAATCTGTTTTTTCTTCATCATTAAACCTATATAGGCTTTCTTTGAAAAAATCTAGCAGCCTTTTCAGAATCTCTGTTTCAATAAGGTCTGAATAGCCACTTGTATCCTCGTTATAATAGTACTTCCTCCCTAAGTACATGTGGAATATTTCTATCATGCGCTGGAATACCTCTCGTAAATTTTTACTGTTTACTCTTAAAAAGAAGAGATCAGTGGCATTTCCTAGTATGATGGGTGCTAGTTTGCGTTCCCTTATTATATGTTGCAGTATGGGTTTATAACTTGAGTTTAAATCATCAACAATAATTGATTCATCTTGGGTTAGGCTGCTTAAAAATAAATCACTTAGAAAAGTTTCAACGACCTGAATATTTGCTTTCCCTCTATTATCACTTATAAATTCAATAGTATCAATCAGTAGACGTTGTGATTTCGTAGCTTGTGCTAAAAAATCAGGTTGTGAAAAATCAATTGCTAGAGTCTCTCTAAGTTTGGGGTCTTTAAGTGTTTCTGATAGAAAATCCTTCCAAAAATATTCTAGCTCTTTTAAAAGAAGATCTATTGCTCCGTGATATTTAATTGTAGCATGTGGTGCGTAATTTGTTAGATTATTGGCCTGTTTTTTTGTTAATTTTTTAATTGGGCGGAATAGGTTAAATGAAATATATATTGTAAATAACACCAACAATGATGCCAACAGTTCCCAAAATGTAGGATAGCCCAAGAGAGGTATAGCATAACCTGGAATAAGAGGCAGAATTGATCCAATAAATGTTAGGCCAACAATAGTTGCTATAAGAATGATGATTCGTTTAAGAGCATTTCTTTTTAGTACTATTCTTACTCTGAAACGATTTTCTAGAATGAGAGCATATATGGCTATAACTATTGCTAGACTGGAAATGGCAGTTTCGAAGTTAAACAAAAAATGTTCGGTGACGTGGCCAGAAGAACATGTAGCCAGAAAATTTAATCCTAAACAGTGTATTTGATTCATTTTATTTATATTAAATTTTTTTGGAGCGAAGTGGAAAAAAGGTACCATTTAAAACCCCTCAATCACTTCGTCAAAAAACAAAATTGAATTATTTTTCGAGTAGCGTCAGCCGTAAAGAAAAACAAATATTACAGCTAACTAGTGCATATGCGAACCTTTTGCTAAATAACTACCAATTTAAGTTGTATATGCGAAGTTATATAGCGGCACTAAGTTATTTAAAACCAAGTTTATCATAAATGAAAATAAGGAAACTGTAAATTTTTTTATTATAAAAAAGAGCATTTAACGCTTTTAGCGCGGTGAAAAAGATTCGGCACTTGGTACGGTAGTAGCTGCACTGATAAAAGGATTGGTTAAATTAGTAATATCTGGTTGAATAGCTTGTTTTGCGTTAATGTTATCTAAGGCTTGTTTAATAGCGGGGGTAGCCAGAGGATCTTGAATAATAGTAGTGGGCGTAGTTAACGGTGCGAAAATGGCATAGTATAAATTATTAAACATAATCCAACTAGCACCAAGTGTAGCGGCAATACAAACGCTTAATAAACCAATCATAATGTAACGTTGCAGAGTAGTGGTAATCATGGGGTTATTGCCAATAACTTAAAGCTTTTAAATTAACTATTACGGCTGTGTTGGAATCAAGGCTGTTAGCTGGAGTAATTGTTAAATTAGTAATATTAATATAAGTCGGATCACGTAGTAGCTCGTTAACAAAGGTTAAACAATTCGTTAACTCTCCAGTAATCGTAATATTTAAAACCACCATTTCAGATGAGTTGGTGTTACTAGCCGCTTGGTTATCAACAGTCAAATCTAGTATTACATTGTTTGTTTTAGCCATCGTTTCAACGCGATTGATAAAATCTAACGGGTTGCTAGTAGAGACAAAACTATTCTGTAATTGGGTTAAGGCTTTATTAATATTTGTAGCGTGTTTTTGTGTAACGATAGTATTTTGCAGTTGTTCGGTTTGTTGCGCGCTTTGGTTGTTTTGGGTAATAATTTGGTTTTTTAAGGAAGTTAACGTGTTTTTTGTTGGTATAATAATACCAATAATACAACCCAGCATAATCACACTGACTAAACTAAGCCAAATGATGATTTTATTGCGAAAAACTCCCAAAGTAATTATCTTCATAGTAAGGTTACATTGAATTGAAAAGGAATTAATTCTTTCTGAGCAAAATCTTTAATAGGGAAATTAACGTTTTTCCAAAGAGTTTGTTGATTAACAATTTGTGACAATTGCAATAAGGCTGCTCGATCGGCCGCTACCCCTTCTACCAACATAGTGTTTTTTGTGTAATCAATTTTCAAGTTGGTTAACGTAACATTGGCAGGCATGTTTTGTAATAGCGTGGTAATTACCGGTACCGGTTGTTTATAACTAGTTTGCATAGTAGTAAGTTTAGCAGCTAATTTATTTAAATTAGCTAATTGATCCAGGGCAGCGGTAGGGGGAGTTTTAATGGTGGAATAATTTTGTGTACTAACGTTATTTAGCCAAGTAGTTAAACCAAGACGTCCGCTAAGCAATAATGCACTAATGAGTACGGTACAACCAACCAACAATAAACAAGTTTGTTTTACAAACTGAAATAATCGCTCTTGTTCAATGTATTGTTTTTTGTTAGGAGGCAATAAATTTAACATACCGTTATGATAATAAAGCTAAACCGATAGCAGTAGTATAAGCCAATGGATTAGGTAATTTATTATAAAAACGCTTAGAACGTAAGGTTATAAATGGATCGCCAAGTTTAGTACTAATAGCGCTGTATTTAGCAATTAAGTTAGTAATATTTGGCATGTAAGCACCACTACCACATAAATAAATATTTTGCAGTTGAGTAATTTTTTGAAAATGTTCCTGATAATAACTAACCATTTGTGTGATGACACCGGCCAAATTAGTTTCATTTACACCTTGAGTAGCTATCACCGATGGGTAACTGGTAGTAAAATACACGGTTTGATTCAAATAAAAAGTAATTGTAGTACGAGCTAAACCTAAATCAATTATCATAGCACCTCCAGTAACATGATTATTACACAAAGCTTTAGTCATGGCATACGCTTCAACGTATAAGCCAATGGAATGAAAATCGGCCGCTTCCAGGAGAGTAAGATAGGTATCAATAAAAGCATTGCGACCAGCCGCAATAGTGGCAATGTGGTGAGCGCGATTCACTTGAATGTCATAATACATCTCGGATTCTTTAAAGGGAATATGATGCAAGGCTTCTTGGGTAAGTTGTTCCTTGGATAAATCATCGGCTGGAATGGTGGTAATAAAACTGTGTTGTTCCGGTAACCCAACTTTTACGTTACGTTCATGAATATAGCGGCCTTTAATGTGTTTGAGGAGTTGTTTTAAAGCGATAATCAATTGTTCAGGTTGTTGAATGGAGCCATTTACCAACACGCCGGGGGTTAATTCCACTTCGCTAAACGCGCTTAATTCTGGTTTACGATAACCATATTTTAACGCTACTAAGCGTAACTTGTAATCACTAATATCTAAACCAAGGCTAATCATAATGCTTTTTCAAACTATAGCATAATTTTATAATTCTTCCCAGGAAATAAACGTGTACTCATCTTTAGTAGGGAAAAACGGTGGGGGAGCATAAATTAAATTTGAATCGTAAATTGTATTAGTAGTATTGTATCCAGAACTGACGTTACCGTCACGATCAACCCATGTCCATGTCCATATATCGTTGGTAATGATGGTACCATAAGTTACAATTGAGTTTTTTGTATTACCATAGTAAAGGTAACGATACACATGACCTTTTTGAGCCATGAGTGCGGCATCTATTATTAAATCGGTATCTGAATAATAAGGTACTAAAATATCTTGTTGAGCAATTAAGCCTAATACATTATCGCCTGATCGATCAGGATAAGGATAATATTTAATGTCGCTGGGTATAATGATATCGTAAGTAGTAGTACTGCCCTCAGCTAAATTAGCTGCGGCTACTGTAACGCGACCATGTACATCACCCGTTACCCAAGTTTGATCTTCCACAAAGATAATACCATTATTTGGCAAAGCATGATTTTGATAAATAGGTGAACCATATGCATCAGTTAAAGCAGTTTCATTTTTAATATCGTTAGATTCGTTGATTAGGCTGCCAGACGTATCATATCCATTTACTTTATTTTGTAATTTAGTAACAACTTTTACAGTAAAGGTGCCAGTGCTGTTAAAGATAATGTGATAACCAAATGTGTTTGCTACTAATGTGTTAGAATCTGGCAAAAGAATGCCATCATCATTAGCGGCGGTTTGCATATCTTCTAATTTTAAGGTTACAACATCAAAATCTACTTTATCAGCTATTGGGAATTGCCAAAGATCATCGGTGTGGTTTGGATCAATACTCCAAACACCCGGGCGCCAATTTTCTTCAAGATTTGGATAAGGATTAGGGTTAGAGGTAGTATCATCACAGCCATGTTCTTGTCCACAATAATAGGTTTCTTTAATGGTGGTAATTAGCGAATCACCGGTACCGTCCATGCGAATGCCACCATTGGAATGTAGTTTTCCGTGGACAGCTTCGTTTTCACCAAACCAAACGTTATTGTTAGTTACGAACGCAAATTCAGCATAAGAAGGCTTGCCGTAGCGGGCTTGAATAGTACGAGTTTGGCTAGGGTAAAGCTCAGCGGATCCGATAGAAGTAATGGTAATAATAGATGAACCGGCGGTTGGTGGAGTAATGGTAACAGTAATATAGCCTAATAAATTACCGTTGTTATCGAAGAAAGCCTGATTGGTTAAGCCGGTATAATCGGTTGGATTGTGAGTTAGGCGCCAGCGGTATTGATTGAGTCCGGCTTCGGCAATTTGAAAAGCCGTTTCCGAGGCTTGGGTAATTCTACCGGCCCGTTGTTCAGTAATTAACAAGCTAATGATAGCTCCAATACCCATTAACACAATACTGCCAAATACGATAGCTGTTACTAATGTACTGCCAAGTTTATTCATAAGTTTGTTTTAAAATTACGCAGTTGTATAAATGTTTCTACGGATGTGCTGCCATTAATATGTAAGCTAACTTTTATTAAAGTAACATCTTTTAAATTTATTGGGGTAGTTAATGGATTAGTAGTTTGGTCGATGGGATAATCTTTATTAAAATAAATAAACAATGGCGTGCTGTTTGTTTGATTGGTAACTTGAGTAGCAATAGTAGTGGTTGTGGTAGTAGCCGGATTGTATTGCAGGGGATTGCCGGTTGGTTTGGTAATGGCTCGAATTAAATTAGTACCGGTAATATAATATTGAATTTGTTCAACGGCGGCGTCGTTATCAATATTTGAATAAAAAGCTAGTTTGTAAGATTCAGCTGTTACTAATGGATAGCCACCATTATCACCATTGGAAACTTCGCGCAGTTGTTTGGATAGCACACTAACAATTTTTCTACTGGCAATGAGCATATCAGATTGATTACTGAAATAATTCTGTAAGTGCAAACTGGTAATAATAAATTCTACCACTAACACAATAATAATAGCGCTAATCATTAAGGCAATAATCATTTCTATTAAACTAAAGCCATGAGCATTATGATTGGGTTGCCAGGATAATAGGTTCATAATAATATTGAGTAATAGTAACGGGGTTATTATACGAAATGTAGCCGGTTAAATTAATTTCTAGTGCATAAGCGCCAACACTGGGTAAATCAGAAAAAAAAGCTTGACCAGCTGAATTAGT
Source organism: Patescibacteria group bacterium (assembly GCA_041660305.1). GTDB lineage: Bacteria > Patescibacteriota > Patescibacteriia > UBA9570 > UBA9570 > JBAZWO01. The sequence goes on from JBAZWO010000004.1 coordinate 6,657, forward strand.
AGTAATCGTGTTATCAAAACCCGGTTCGGTACGATAAAGGCGCACAGTGGCGTTGGGTAATATCTGGTTATCAGCGTTAGTAATCGTAAATAACGCAGTAGTTGGTACGGCCGGGCTTAATGACAACGTAAGTGTATTAGTAGTTTGTGGTAAAACAGTTAAGGGAAGTAATGGGCTATAACCAGAAATAATATAATCAGTCACACTATCATCTAAATCAATATAATAAGTATCAGCTTCAAAATTGGTTAGAGTATAATTTCCAGCGGCATCGGTAGTAATAGTTTGGTTGAATTTATAAATTGGATTGACATCACTATCATTACCAATAGTTTTTTTGCTATGCATGGTTAACATAGTGCTTATTGGAGTACTAGTAGTTAAGTCAAGCGTTTGAATAGTTAAACTAGTTACTAAAGGAGATATTTCAAGATATTGGGTAGTTAAATCACCACTAACTATGTTTAAATCGGCCGGTTGCGGAGTTGGGTTGTTAAGCGGATCGGTAGTGTAAGTTTGAGCGGTGCTATAGCCACTTTTTGTAACGCTAACATGATAAGCTTCGGTGCCTGGTGGAGCGCCATATAATGTATATAAACCGTCGCTATTGGTTTTTTTGGTTATATTTATGGATGGAGCGGTGATGGTTACTAGGGCTTGGTTTACTGGAGAAATAGGATCGATGCTTGGATCATATACTTCTATCCGCAGGGTACCTCCGTTAGCATTAGTTTCCGGACCACTTGGAGTAATGTTGGTGGTTAACGTAATACTAGTAGCTTTATTGGTTACGTTCCAGCTTATATTCACAGTAGCTGTTTTATAGTCGGTAGGAACTGTGTCGGCATTACCGCTAGTGCCATTGTCATAAACATCATCTACATATTCAATGTTTGTGTCCACAGTAAAATTTATACCGTTTTGTGTAATAATTTGGGTTTGAGGCAGGCTGCCGCCTGGTACGCCATTTTGTGTGCCAATATCGTCGTACGGTAAATTACGAATTTGTTCTAGTTGTTGATTGGCTAAAGCTACGGCGGCAATTCTAGCTTTATTTTGATAAACTAAACGAATACCGGTAGTAAATAACGATAATAAAGATACTACAATAAACAACACTACAGAAACTGAAATTAACACCTCAATTAAACTAGTGCCGTATTTGGCTGAAAGCTTAAATTTAGATTTGGTCGACCATTCCATAAATAGGCATAATAATAGCGACGGCTAAAAACCCAACGGCCACGCCAATTACAATCATAATAACCGGTTCAATAATGGTGGCTAAATTGGCCATGGTACTATCTACTTCGTCTTCATAAAACAAAGCGATTTCTTGAGTAATTTCATCCAGCGAACCAGAGGTTTCACCAACGTTTATCATTTGAGCAATCACCGGATCGAATAAATCTGGCCGCTGTTTTAGTAAATTGTAAATGCTATTACCTTTCGATAAGTGTTCCGAGGATTGTTCCAAGTAGCGCCGATACACTCGGTTACCCAGTGTTTGAGTAATAATTTGAAAACTACGCACAATAGAAATATCGGTAATAATTAATGAATTGAGTAAGCGACTGATTTTGGCAATATTAACTTTCTTAATAATTTTGCCAAAAATCGGTAAACGCAATGCTATACTAGCTAACCAATATTGGCCATTAGTTGTTCTACGTAACACCACAAAACCTACTACACAGGCTACTACTAAACTTAATATTAATAAGATATTATTTTGAGCAAAAGTACTAGCAATAATAATAACTTTAGTAGGCAATGGCAACTTACTGGTATCGGAATACAACGCTAAGATTTTTGGAATAACGTAAATGAACATAAATGTTCCGGCAATAATCATAGCGGCTACAATAATGCAAGGATAAATTAACGCTTGAATAACGCGCTTTTTTAAACCATAAGATTTTTTTAGTTGGATAGTAAGTTGATGTAAGGTTTTTTCCAAATTACCACTGGTTTCACCGGCGGCAATCATATTAACAAATAAATCATCAAACACTAAGGGATGTTTGCTTAAAGCACTGGCAAAACTTTCACCTTTTAACACGTCTTCGTGTAATTGATTAATAGTGGTAGTGAGTAATTTATTTTTTGATTGTAAATTTAAAGCCGCTAAAGCATCGGCTAAGGGAAAGCCGGTTCTTAACATTAAGGCTAAATTTTGAATGAAAAATATTTTTTCAACCAATGGTACTGTGGTTAAGGTAAATTTTATAGGCATAAGATAATAATTATTCTTTGGTAACTCTTAAAATTTCTTCAATGGTGGTTAAGCCATGTTTCGCTTTGGCAAAGCCATCTTGGGCAATACTAATCATATTTTCTTTTTGCGCAATGGCGAGTAACTCTGTTTTAGAAGCTTGTTGTAAAATAGCCTGGCTAATAGCGGGAGTAATTTCTAATACTTCATAGATGCCTAATCGGCCATGATAACCGGTATCGCTACAGTTTCTGCAGCCGTGGCCGCGGTAAAAATTAAGTTCATTTAAAGCTTGAGTTTCAGCGGGCACAGTTTCTCCTAATTTTATTAAACCATCTAACAAGTTGGCTAGGTTATATTGTTTACTAAGTTCTTCCAAAGTCTTTTTTGATAATTGATAACTTTGAATGCAGTTAGTACAAATTTTTCGTACTAAGCGTTGGGCGATAATTAAATTAATCGTGGAAGCTACTAAAAAATGTGGTACGCCCATTTCAGTAATGCGGGCAATAGTGCCAACGGAATCATTGGTGTGTAGAGTAGAGAGCACTAAGTGGCCGGTCATAGCGGCGTGAGCGGCAATTTCAGCCGTTTCGTTATCACGAATTTCTCCTACCATAATAATATTAGGATCTTGGCGCAACAGCGTGCGTAAACCAGAAGCAAAAGTAAAACCGATCTTAGGGTTAATCTGGCTTTGGTTTACTCGGGGCATACGATACTCAATTGGGTCTTCAACCGTGGAAATGTTTACACCAGAGGTATTTAAAATATTAAGAATAGTATACAAGGAAGTGGTTTTGCCAGAGCCAGTTGGGCCGGTTACTAAAATCATGCCATGAGGTTTGGCGATGTTTCTTTGTACTACCGGTAAGGCCATGGTATTTAAGCCTAGTTGTTCTAAAGTAAGAATGTTTTTGGATTCATCTAAAATACGCATTACTACTTTTTCTCCATCAAATACTGGTAGTACTGATACACGAATAGCTACTTTAAATTTATCATTCACTAAATTAATGCGGCCATCTTGAGGTAAACGATGTTCGTCTAATTTTAAGCTGGCTAAAATTTTTACCCGAGCGATTAAACCAGGTTGCACGGTTTTTGGTAATGTCATTACTTCGCGTAGTATGCCATCAATGCGAAAACGAATCACAATATTTGTTTCAGCTGGTTCAATATGAATATCAGAGGCGTTTTGAAAAATAGCATAATCTAAAATGGTATCAACAATTTTTATAATAGGAACATCACGAGCAATGTCTGAAGCCGATAGTTCATTGGTGTTTTGCAATGGCTGTTGAAAAGCAGCTAATTCTTCAGCAATATGACCGTGGTACTGCTTAATGACATGATCGATGCTTTCTTGAGTAGTTAAGTAAACTTGTATATTAGCGCCAGTTTTTTTCTTAATAAAATCAATAGTTTGTAAATCATCCGGATCGGTAGTAGCAATTTTAATGATGTTATTAGTTGTGTTATGCTCAAAAACAATTACCTCATGAGTTTGGACAATGGCTTCTGGTAAAATTTCTAATAACGATTTGTTGAGCGTGATATTTTTTAGATCAATAAATGGTACGCCAAAATCAGCGGCTAACAATCGATATAAATCTTGTTGTCCGATGACCTTTTGGTTAACTAAATAAGTCAGAACATTAATATGTTTGTTGCGTGCCTCAGAAAATAATGTAGCTAGCTCTTTTTCTGAAATCTTAGCTTGTTGTAATAAAATCTGCTTTATCCTGTGCTGATGAATCATGAAGCTAATTATACCATTTTTTTGATAATTAGTATATAATGAGTAATATGATTTGGCGTAAGTATTTATGGTTAATTATTTGTACAATTTTAGCAGCTTTAATTAATGCTGCTACTTGGGGGGTGTTGTATTATTATTTGCCAAGAACTACTGGTTGGATAGCTTTACAATATAATATTTATATGGGCATTAGTTTAACCGGTGAATGGTATCGTAGTTTTTATATAGCTGGGTCTGGTACCATATGTTTGTTAATTAATACAATCATAGCTGGGGTTGTTTGGCCAAAAACTAAATTATTAAGTTATTGTTTAATGGTTAGCAATATTTTAATCCAGATAATATTACTAGTAGCAGCTGGATTAATTGTCTATAATAATATGATTTAATATGGTACATGAATTAAACAGGGTTCTTATTTTAGCCACGCTTAGTTTTCTAGTAGCTTTTGGTAGTGCACCAATATTGATTAGGTTTTTAGTCAAAAAAAAGCTGGGAAAGAATATTCGTGCCAGTGCTGAAGCCCCAGTTTATGCTAAGTTACATGCTAACAAAGCCGGCACACCAACCATGGGCGGTGTGTTAGTTTGGGGTACAGTATTAGGGTTGATATTAGGAGTTAACTTGCTTAGTAGGTTAGTTCCAACTTGGCAAAACCTAGATTTTTTATCACGTAAAGAAACATTATTACCACTCGGCGCTCTAATTGCTTCAGCATTAGTAGGCTTAGTGGATGACGTTTTTAATATTAAACATAAAGGAGCACATGGTGGCGGCTTAAGAAAGCGCCATCGTTTAACTATTTATGCCTTAATAGCCACGGTTGGAGCATTATGGTTTTATTTTAAATTAGATTGGAGTGTGTTACATGTGCCGTTTTTTGGCAATTATCAGATCGATGGCTGGATAGTGCCGTTTTTTATGCTAGTGATTATTGCCACTGGTTTCACGGTTAATGAAACTGATGGTTTAGATGGTTTGGCCGGCGGGATATTATTAACATCATTTGCCGCTTATGCGGTAATTGCCTTTATGTTGGGGCGATACGACTTGGCTGTGTTTTGTGCGGTGATTATTGGAGCTTTAATGGCTTTTTTATGGTTTAATATTTATCCAGCCAAATTTTTTATGGGCGATACTGGTGCTATGCCGTTAGGTGTTACCTTGGGAGTGATTGCAATGCTTACTAATTACGCGTTATTACTACCGCTGATTGGCATAGTACTAATTATTGAAGCAGTATCAGTGTTATTACAATGGACGTGTCGATCGTTATTTAAACACAAGTTGTTTATATCATCACCATTACATCATCATTTAGAAGCTAAAGGCTGGGCAGAACCTAATATTGTTATGCGCTTTTGGATTATTAGCATTGTAGCCGCGGCTGTTGGAGTATCAGTATTTTTATTAGAACGTGGTTAATAAGTAGCCTGTAAACTTGGTGCTACAGTAAAAAGCACCATAGAAATTAACATAATTACACAAACAATTATCCACACTATTCGTAAATATTTCTTTTTAATCATAATATTATGTTCCAGTTAGATAAATTAATTAAAGCGTATGTAAAAGAGGAGGAAAAGTTGGTGGCGGTAATACGAGAATGTATTATAGCAAATATTTTATTATACGCTATATTAATTGGTAGTTATTTTTTATGGTTGTTTTTAATGGCCTGGTTATTTAAATTTGGCCAATTTGGTGTAATAATTTTTTTATTAGGGCTATTTGTTTTATTAATATTTACTATCCGACATTTTATTATTTGGTATTTTGATGTTATGATTTTAACAGATCAGCGATTTATTGACATTCAACGAACAGGGGTATTTACAAAACATGTACAAATTATAACCTGGTCTATGGTACAACAGGTGAGTTATGCGCAAACTGGTATACTAGCCATACTAGGGCATTATGGTAATATTATTATTACTTTAAAATCTGGCCAAGTAATTACAATGCAACACGTGGTTAAACCGCAATTAATTAGAGAGATGTTAGCTAGTTATGTTAAAATTTAAAAACATTTTACATTCTAAGCTATTTACGGCAGTAACATTAATTGGTATTGTAGTGTTGGCCATTGGTATGGTGAAAGAAATTTTACGGCAAATAGACATTAAACAGCAAGTGACTACATTGGAACAGCAAATTGGAGAATTACAGCAACATAATACCGAGCTAAGTGAAACGCTGCAGTATTTTAACTCATCATTATTTCAGGAAAAACAGATGAAAGAGCGGCTAGGCTTACAATCATCTGGTGAAACTGTAGTAATGATTCCTAATGCCGAGCAGTTAGTGGCTGGAAATATTCAGGTATTGCCAGACACCCCTTCAGTAGTAGTGCCTAATATTATTAAGTGGCGAAAATATTTTTTTAATTATTAACATATTATATATAGAACAAATTATATGGAGCAAACACAATTAGTGCCTAGTAAAAAATTATTAAAACGCTATGTAATTCTTGGAGTGATTGTTTTGGTGTTGTTATTATTGTCACCGTTTATTTATACAGCAGTTATTTTGTATGGTGGTTATCCAGCGAATGGTTTAACTAATGTAATTACGCAACGGATAGCTTATCCGGCGGCCATTGTTGGTAAACAACGGATTACGTATCATGATTATGTAGCCGATGTAAATCAAATAGAGCAGATGAACAAACGAGTAGCTGGCGATCCATCTTTAGCTAATGGTGTAACATTGCCAACGCGAGCGGAATTAGCCGAATCGGAACTAGACCGCTTAATTGATAAAGCCGTGTTAGAACAAACCGCCCAACGTTTAGGAGTAACAGTAACAGCTGCAGAAGTAGACACTGCTTTTACAGATGAGGTTATGAGCCAATCCCAAACTGATGAGGCTACGATTAACCAAACCTTGCAAGAACTATACGGCTGGACGATTACTGATTTTAAAACCAATGTGTTGCAAGAACTAGTATTACGCCAGAAGGTAAATAATCATCTCTTAACTAATGATAAAGCAGCTTTAAGCGCCGGTCCACAACAAACTATTAATGATATTGCTCAACAATTAACCCAAGATTCTAATAAGTTTGTGGATTTAGCTAAGCAATATAGTGAAGATGGTACCAAAGATTTAGGTGGTGATTTGGATTGGATTAAAAAAGGCGATACCGTGCCGGCGTTTGAAGCGGCTGCGTTTGCCTTAACGGAACCGAATCAAATTTCTCCAGTAGTGGAAACAGAGTTTGGTTTTCACCTGATTCAATTAATTGAAAAGAAAGCCGCTACCGATACCGAACCAGAACAAGTGCACGTGCGCCACATTCTGATTAAATTTTCGCTTGATGATTATCTAAAACAACAACGTGCCGGTATGCGCGTGTGGAAATGGGTAAAGACAGATAAGATTTAAAATTAACATTTGAAACACAGCTAGCACAGATAATACAAATTTAATGTATTTATAAGTGTCACCAGTATTTAATCTGTGTAATCAGTGATTCTAATAGAGCCCACGATCAGGATCGAACTGATGACCTACGGTTTACGATACCGTCGCTCTGCCAACTGAGCTACGTGGGCGTTCTTGACGCGCGCTTTTAAAGATAGTAGGATGCAACGCGTATGTCAAGACAAAATGTTTTTATATTATCCCTGATAACTTGGTGTGTAAGTGGCTGGATAACACCAGTAATGGCACAAGATAATAATGTTACGCGGTTGGCTATTGGTAAAAAATTACAGCGCACTGGCTATACATTACGTAATACAGCTGGTACGTTTGCCGTGGGCATGCCAGCGGATAGTATTGTGGCAAACGGTAAATCAATTTTAAAATTACGCCAGGTAACGCAAGTAGATCAGTACCCATTAAATGATGAGCGATTAATTGGGGATTTGTACACTTATAAATTGCAGAGCAAAACCGATAATTTACAGTTAACTAAACCGGTTTGGTTGGAATTATCATTTCCAGATAGTGAACGTGGCACTCGTAAAATTATTAAACATTGGAATTTTAAAAAGCAACGCTGGGAAAAGATGGTGACACGCCATAATAAAGGGGAATTAGTAGTGCGCAGTCAGTGGCAGCGCACGCAGGCGGTAATTGGCGTGTTTGCTCGTAAAGTGCAATTAGGTAATAACATTGTCGAAGGGCAGGCCAGCTGGTATAATGATTCTACCGGTGTGGCGTGCAATGATTTTCCTTTAGGCAGTACGGTACGGGTAGTAAATATTGCCAATGGAAAATACGTGGATGCCACGATAATTTCAACTGGGCCGTATGTAACAGGCAGAGTAGTGGATTTATCCGCTGATCTGTTTGAACAGTTAGCCAGTTTGGGCGCCGGGGTAATTAACGTAACGGTGCAATTAGTTCGCTCGTAACCTAGCAATGATTCGTTTAAACAAAGTTAGTAAAATTTATTCCGATAAAACGGCGGCGGCACGGGATTTGTCGTTACATATTCGTCCGGGTGAATTTGTTTCCATTGTTGGCCAATCCGGCACTGGCAAAACTACTCTGGCCAAAATGGTGATTGCCGAAGAGCGACTAACTAAAGGGCAGGTTATTATTGGTGGTTGGGATATTACCAATATCAAACACGATGAAATTCCAGTGTTGCGCCGGCAAGTTGGCATGGTGTTTCAAGATTTTAAATTGTTGCCCAGAAAAACGGTATATGAAAACATTGCTTTTGCCTTAGAAGTGTGTGGGGTAGCTCAAAAAAAGATTAATACTATTATTCCCCAAGTGTTAAAAGTAGTAGGCCTAACAGATAAAACCAATAAGTTTCCACATCAATTATCCGGCGGTCAAAAACAGCGAGTAGCCATTGGGCGAGCTCTGGTACATCGGCCAAAAGTGTTAGTAGCCGATGAACCAACCGGTAACTTAGATACCATTAATGCCCAAGAAATTATCGATTTACTGCTAAAGATTAATACCTTAGGTACTACTATTTTATTAGTAACCCATAATAAAGATATTGTGGATCGGTTACGTCGCCGCGTAATTACCATCGATGACGGCGTAGTGATTTCCGATCAACAATACGGCAAATATATTATATGATGATTAGTATTTATCGTAGCAGTAAATTCGCTATCCAAAATTTTTGGAGAAATTTATGGTTATCGGTTATTACTATTTTTATTTTAATGTTAACGTTATACACCATTAGTTTAGTAGCTACGGTTAATTTATTAGCTAAACAAGCTATTACTGCGGTGCAAGAAAAAGTAGATGTGAATATAAATTTTAAAGCCGAAGCTACGGAAGATGACGTAATGAACGCTAAATTGTTCATTGAACAAATAGCCGGTGTAAAAACCGTGCGTTATATTTCACCCGATGAAGCGCTGAAACAATTTAAATTAACGCATGAGAATGATAAAGAAATTCAAGAGGCGTTGGATGAATTAGCGGTTAATCCGTTACCGGCCAGCTTGGTAGTGCAAGCAGACGCGTTAGACGATTATGAAAAAATCATTAATAAATTTGAACAGTCTAAATTTGAAGAACTAGTAGAAAATAAAAGTTTTGCCGATCATCAAACTATTATCGACCGATTATCGGCCATTATTCAGCGTTTGTATCAAGCGGGTGTGGTAATTAGCTTGGTGTTTATTATCGTTTCCATTATTATGATGTTCAACACGATTCGGATAGCTATTTATACCTATCGTGAAGAAATGACGATTATGAAATTAGTAGGCGCTACCAATTGGTTTATTCGGGCGCCATTAATTTTAGAAGGAGTGCTCTATGGTGTTGCGGCTAGTGTGCTGGCGTTAGGCCTATTATGGGTTACCGTCATGGCCGCCTCGCCGTATGTGAACACCTTTTTCATGGGCTATAATTTTAATTTGAATACATTTTTTTACACGAATATTTGGCTAATTTTTGTAGCCCAGCTACTCTGTTCATTATTGTTAGCCGTCGGCAGTAGTATGATTTCGATAGGCAGGTATTTGAAGGTGTAAATAGCCTACCTCTCCCCCTAACCCCCTCTCCTTTACCTTCCATCCCCGACCCTTCCCTCCTATAAAGAGGGAAGGGAGAATTACGAAATTATTCCCTCCTGCCTTAGAGGAAGGAGGGTTAGGGAGGAAGGTAGTATTAAGGGGAAAGGATTGGGTTCTACTTCGCAGAAGCGTAGGTGAGGATAGAGGTAGCATTACTCTTTACAAGTAAAACAATAATCGCTATATTACTGAAGCGATTAAGTTCGTTATTGGGGCGTAGCCAAGTGGTAAGGCAGCGGCCTTTGGCGCCGCCATTTCCTAGGTTCGAATCCTAGCGCCCCAGCCAGTAAGGATGAATCGAGTTTTCCGAAACACACGCACCAAAACTAAGGCGCGTTTTGTGTATATAATTAAACTTTTTTTTGAATTCCAGTATCACCTTCCGCTCCCGCACTTGGGCGTTCGAGCCGAATTTAACAAAATTGCAAGAACTAAAAAATTATTAAAAAATCTCGCTTGGAACACTATGTTCTAAGTGAGAGCTGCAGTCGTCGTCCTTATAAATTTTTCATCGCTCTCTCCTTTTGACCCAATGATTGGGTCTTTGTTAATGTACGCATTGACACAGTATCATTGTTAGTATATCATGTAAACATATAAACAAGTATTTAACTAATATTTTAAATAATTTATTATATGCTTAGCCAGAAGGATATTCTAAAAAATCGTAAAGTATTCAGTAAAATCGATAAAAACATGGCCGCGGCATTTAAGGTACTAAGTGATGTGCATCGTTAGTGACACAACAAAAACAAGCTATAGTTTTAAATATACTGGTGAAAGCCAAGCATCTAACACTTTTGTAACTTTTTTGTTGCCAAACAAACTGGGTTATACTTCTCTCGATCAATTCAAAAATGATTTCAATAACTGTGCTGCGGGTGGAAACGCTTATCCTAAAATGCTTAATAAAGATTGGCTCCTCTTTGAAAATTCATGTGGCAGTGAACTTGATGATGGCTCTGGATTACCATTTCTCATAACTAATTACTATGGTATAATATAGGCACATGATTGTATTAATATGGTTGCAGAAGCATATTTATAGAACAACAAAAATGGTGCGCACAGCACCGTGTTTTTTATATCGTAGCATTGGTGTGTGCTATGTATTTAGCGCCCACCTGCTTATTGTTCTTGGTCAGGCAGGATTTGTATTATTTTTGCGACCGCAAACTAGTTTTCAAAAATATAATATATTAAATAGCACTAAAACATATACAGTATCATATATACAATATCGAACATGGGTTCGAAATATAAAGGTAGGGGCTGTATCTTTAACAAGTATTCTGACTGGTATAATTGTTGTTACGAGTATATTGGTTACTAGTGCACTAGTTTCTGCCATGAGTGTAAGTGTGTTGTGTTCTGGTTCTAGTGATTCACCCACAGCTATAGTAGAAAGTGAATATGTTGGTGATGTGCTTACATTAACTGCCAGTGGTGATGGATATTGTGAATTAAATGAACCATTAACAGTGAGTACGTTGATTATTAGTGATGGAGTAGTGTTAACACAGGTTGCAACAGATGCAGATGGAGTGACTATTACTGCTAATACGTTGCAAATTGAAGGTAGTGGATCGATTGATGTTACAGGAAAAGGGTATGCCGGTGGCATTCTTGATGCCGGCAATGGAGCTGGTGGCGGAGCGTATGACAATGGAGTATATTACGGTGGTGCTGGCGGAGGGTACGGTGGTGCTGGCGGCAATGGTGGCGCGTTAGGTGGCCAAACAATTATCGGTGGTTCAACCTATGGTAGTGCTGATGTGCCAACATATTTTGGGAGTGGTGGCGGAGCAAGTGGTCGCGATGGTACTGATTTATCACAGGTCGCCGGTGGTGCCGGTGGAGGAATCGTGACACTAATGATAACGCATACTCTATTTATTGATTCAACAGCAAGTATTCGTGCTAATGGCGAGGATGCGCTACATACAGTTGGTGCAGACAGTGCTTTGCAAGCTTCCGCAGGCTCCGGATCTGGTGGATCTATTTATATCACTACTAATTTTCTCACTGGTAGTGGAGTTATACAAGCGCAGGGTGGTAGTGCTATGTATAGCAATAGTTCAGAATTATCGGGCGGTGGTGGCGGTGGTGGGCGCGTTGCTTATGGATTTATTAATATAACTAATTGGTTCGGAACAATTACAGCTACGGCAGGAACAGGGGATGAAAATGGAGCGGATGGAACCATATTAACAAAAACATTAACTATTCCTAGCACTCCAACTTTTTTAAGTCCGCTGACAAATAGTTATAATGCGTCGGTAAATCTTATGCTGACCTCGGCTCCCTATGTGGCAAATGGAGCTGAACACACATCTTCATCATGGCTTATCGCCACAGATTTATCTGCAACCAATGTAGTATGGCAAGCAGCAGACAGTAGTTCGTTGGAGTCGGTGACAGTTAATACTACAGATGGTGATTTTGTTGGTGACTACGCTTTAAATACTGAGTTAATGAGCAATACGCAGTATTATGCTTTCGTTACACATACCAATGCTGTTGGTAATTCAGTTCGTTCAGTGGCTGTTCAATTCACAACAGTCATCGTAGGTACACCAACTGGCGTTGAGTATGATTTTTCAACAGACACAGAATATAGCGTAAATCATAATATAATCGAGTTTAACGCTGGAATGGTACAATTGAAAGATTTAGGAGCTGGTTCCTACGCTAATATCGCGCTATCTGGATGGAACGTGTATCTTCCAATAATAATTGAAAATCAAGTTGCTTCAGAGCTTAGCTCGTTTCCGGTGCGAATTCAGTTAACCTATGATGCTGATATGCAAATTAATTTTAATGATATTCGTTTTTTAGATAGTGACGGATCAACCGCGTTAGATTATTGGGTGCAAGATGTAGCAACTAGTACATCGGCAACTATTTTTGTGGAATTACCCACACTGGGTAGTCTCGCTTCAACCACTATTTATATGTATTATGGCAACGCAACTGCACTAACCAATTCTAACATTGCAACAACTATGACGCTGGGCGATGATTTTAGCGGTGCCACTATTAATGAAGTTTGGACTGAGGCAACGCGTGGAGATGCGTCTATCGGTGCTATTTCCAGCGGACAATGGACAAAATCATGTGTAAATTCTTGCCCGTGGTCAAGCACCTATGATTTGCAGGCAGGAATATTTCAAGAACAGCCGGTAGGGACATGGGAAATGGTAACACGGCTTAATTCTTTAATTGGTGATGCAAGTAAACAGCCATACGCCGGATTAATGTTATATGAAAATCCACTAGATGGATACAACTACATTATTAATAATGCGAATGGATCATATTCTGCTCGTATTGATTTTACTTCCCAAGGTAACATATGCAGCGAATGGTCATCTACGTCATTTCCGAAATATTTACGTATTGTTAAAACTGGCGACACAACATATACATATCACCAATCGCAAAATGGAACAACGTGGAATCGGTGCGGTTCATATACCACTAATGATGTAATGTCATATCTTGGGTTGATGATTGGACATCGTACTACGAATGCTGTAACCACCACCGGTGCATTTGATTTTGTTTATGTACGGGATAGTGTAGATACAGAACCAACGTATAGTTTCGGGAGTGAAACAGCGTCGTACGATTATACAGACGTAGCTGTTACATTAACTGAAGCCAGTAGCATTGCAACGTACGATACGCTATTGTCATTCACAGAAACTCGTCCAGTTGGAAATACTGGAAGCGTGTATTATCAAATATCAAATAATGGCTCTAATTGGTATTACCACAATGGCACACAGTGGGCTATAGCGTCGAATAATGCGACTGATAAAAATATAGCGACAGAAGTGAGTGCGTATTTACCGGCCTTTGCGACAGAGGTTGGCACAGGACAATTTTATTTTCGGGCATTTTTAATCAGTAATGGTAGCCAGCCAGTTACACTTGATAATATTAATGTTCGATATAATATCAATCCAACCATGTCTCCTATTGCGCCGCAAGTATTAGTTGAAGATACAGAGCAAGCTGTCATATTGGATTTAAATAATTATTTTATAGACGAGGGCGATACATTACAGTATACAGCCGTTGACTCGTTTGATAGTTCATTAGGTAGTATGATTATTAATGCCAATGGGACGATTGATTTTAATTTAACAGCAAATGCAGCTGCTAGTGACGTTGTGCAGTTTCGGGCTACCGATATTGCCGGCGCTTTTATTAATTCTAATGTTATCAATGTTAGTATTTCAGCAGTGAACGATCCGCCGATAGTTTCTGTTGGGACAGCTACTAACACTCCTAATGAAGATATGTTGACTGTAATATTAACCGCATCTGCCACTGATGTTGAGAACGATTTGCTAACATATACTTGGGAAGAAATAGCGGATGTGACTGAACAATGTAATTTATCTACATTTAATGAGCAAAATTCTGTTCTGTCGTTTATGAACGCGGAATTAAATTATTCATGTACATACGAGATTACTGTTAGTGACGGTATAGACAGTGCTGCAGAAACGGTAGCTGTTGCCATTGCGGCGGATAACGACAAACCGGTTTTTACGGTTATTTCTGATCAGGCGGTGGACGAAGGTGAAAAATTAATTGTATCATTTTTAGCAACTGATGTTGACTCTTCTGTAATTACTTTGCATGCTACGGACATTGACGGCACATTTGCAGCAGCTGGTTTATTGATAGATAATTTATTTTCTGATAATGCGGCTGGTACAGGCACATATACTTGGACGCCAGGTAATAATGATGCTGGGACGTATCGTGTTCAAGTTGAAGCGACAGATGGGGTAAGCACAACGACTAGTGTTTTTACTATAGTTGTCTCTGATATAGAACCAGAGAAAACAGAGGAACCAGAATTTACGCCGATTTATCATCGTCAAGAGATTGATCATATTAAAAATAATCTTCAAGGCACTGGTCAGGTAATTATTTATACAGACGCCAATCAAATTCACTGCACAATTAACGCTTGGTCTAAAGGTGGCGCCATTGGCCAATTAGTTCGTTTAGCCGGACAAGATTATATTGCTGTAGTAAAAAACCGGTTTGGTTCAACTATTCATTTATATGATTTAAATTGTGGTATGATAAATAAGAAAAGATTATCAATCAGATTACATCCTCGTAAAATGGTGATTGGTAATTTTATTGGTCAGACCAATTCTCAGGAAATGGCAGTTTCTTCTAAATATGGAGTGAAAGTTTATATTAAAATACTAAGATATAATTTAGCTAAAAATGAATGGTATCTGTTGCGGCAAAAATCATTTCGTCACATCACCGATAATTATTTTTTAGCTAAAAATAAAACGGGGGATATATTAATTAAAAACCACCGTAATAAAATTTTACGCAAATGGAAAATAAAAAAACATCTAGCTAAAGATACGGTAATTATTATTTAAATTGATACAAAGGTACAACCTTTATTTATCAGTTATCGTTGTTATAGTAGCAAGTTATATTGTATGTTTTACACTATTAAAAAAACAAAAATTATTCGCTACTATTCTTTTATTTATGCTATACTAATCATTAGTAGTTTTTAAATTAATTAATATTAATGAAGGATAATATTAAATACAAAACATTTATGAAAAAAATAACTTGGCTGCTGGTTTTAAGCAGTATTGCTCTAACCGGCTCTGGCTGTGCTAAAAATTTAGCTGAACAAGCGGCTGAAAAGGTGATTGAAAAACAAACTGGGCAAAAAACTGATATTCAACTAAATAATGGTAGCGCGGATGTAACGATTGGTGATACTACCACTAGTCTTGGTAGTGGCACTAGCGTGCCTACTAATTGGCCGACAGATGTTCCACTAGAAGAAAATATTATTCCCAAAGCCTCGTTAGTGAACACTACTACAGCTACGTTAAGCTATAATACTACCAAAGCAGCGAACGATGTAATAAATTTTTACAAACAACAGTTAAATAATAAAGGCTGGAAAGAAGAAGCTTCTACTCAAGCTAATGGTACGTATAGTTATATCACTACCAAAGACAAGAAAAAAACCATGATTACTTATTCGGCTGATCCTACCAGCGCGGATCAAAAATTAGTTACAGTTACGGTAACTACGCTTTAACACACGCTCTTTTTTTGCTATACTGATTTCATGTCTGTAGATATTATTCAACAGTTACACGATGCTAAATTAACCGGCCGAGGTGGTGCTAGTTTTCCCACAGGTAAAAAGTGGGAAATAGTACAACAAGTCCAGAGTGCTAAGAAATATATTGTGTGCAATGTATCGGAAGGCGAGCCGGGCGTGTTTAAAGATGTTTATCTTTTAGAACATTATCCCGAACAAATACTTAACGGCATTAAGTTAGCGCTGGAAGCTATTAATAATAGCACGGCTTATTTATATTTACGGAAAGATTTATTTGATAAATATAAAACCAAATTAACAGCTTTAATTGGCCAGGCGCCGATTAAGTTATTTCGCGAAGTGGGAGGATATCTAGCCGGTGAAGAAACGGCGGTGTGTGCTTCTATTTCCGGCGAATTGCCGGAAGCTCGTTTAAAGCCGCCGTATCCATTTCAAGTTGGTATTTTTGGTCAGCCAACCTTAATTGATAATTTAGAAACGTTTTATGCCGTGGCGCAAATTGCGTCTAACCAGTTCAAACATACCAGGTTTTATTCAATCAGTGGCGATGTGCACAATCCCGGGGTTTATGAATTATCGGAAACGGCTACTATGGAAACAATATTACGTACGACAGATAATTTTCCAGCGGCTAAGTTTTTCGCACAGATAGGTGGTGGTGCCAGTGGTGAAATTAAGCTAGCTAATGAATTTACCCAGCCAGTTGGTGGTGCGGGTGCAATTATTGTGCATCAGTATGCTAAAACTGATTTATACACCTTAATGAATCGCTGGATCAATTTTTTCTTTGCTACCAATTGCGATAAATGCACGCCGTGTCGTGAAGGTGTATATCATTTACGCAACATGATTATTAACAAAACACTTACTGTAGAACAACTAGAACCTATTTTGCAGGCCTTAGAAGTTTCTAGTTTTTGTGGTTTTGGTCGAGGAGTAGCCGTGCCGTTTCGTAGTTTAGTTAGTAAAATTGGCTTACCAAAATAACTTTTATGCTTACCGTAACTATTAATAAAACCAAAATTCAAACCGAACCAAAGCAAACTATATTGGCTGTAGCGGAAGCGAACAATATTGCTATTCCTACTTTGTGTTATCATCCCGATTTAGCGCCGGGAGCCAGTTGCCGTTTGTGCGTAGTGGAAATAAAAGGCAAACCTGGTTTACATACCGCTTGTTCAACCGTTATAGAAGATGGCATGGAAATTATTACCGATTCACCGTTAATTAAAGAAACTCGTAAAACCAATTTAGAATTAATTACCGCGCAACACCAAATATCTTGTGTTACTTGTTCAGTGCAAAGCAACTGCGCGTTAAAAAAGAGCGTTCGTACTACGCGCGCTAATTTAAATCGTTATCCAAAACGCAAAGCGAATTATCCTACTTGTGCATTCGGGCCAGCTTTGCAGTTTAATCGGGCCAAGTGTATTGATTGTAGAAACTGCGTAGTGGTTTGTGCCAAACAGGGGATTAATTTTTTAGAAATTCAGCCGGAAGATGGTTTTTTACAAGTATTACCGTCTAAGAAACCAAATGTAGATTGTATTTATTGTGGGCAATGTTTTGTGCACTGTCCAGTAGGGGCATTCGAAGAAGTGAGCGCGCTTAATGTAATTGAAGAACAACTTAATAACAAAAATCGTACCAAGAAAATCGTGTTTCAATTCGCCCCTTCCATACGTACCAGTATCGGAGAAGAGTTCCATTTACCACATGGCGCGATTGTAACCAATCAATTATCCGGTGCCTTATGGCAATTAGGCGCCGATGTAGTGTTCGATGTAGCCTTAGGCGCCGATGTAACCACGGTAGAAGAGGCCAAAGAATTAGTGGAACGGATTAAAGAAAATAAGCCGTTACCAATGTTTACCTCGTGCTGTCCGGCCTGGGTAAAATACGTGGAGTTTTATCATCCAGAATTAATTCCACATTTAACCACGGTGCGCTCACCCCAAATTATTTCCGGTGGCATTATTAAAACGCACTGGGCTAAACAGCAAGGTATTAAACCGGAAGATATTATAGTGGTTTCCATTATGCCATGTGTGTCTAAGAAATACGAAATTACTCGCAACGAGTTAAACATAAATGGCCAAAAACCAGTGGATTACGTGCTAACTACGCGTGAATTAGCTACTTTGTTACGTAAACATAAAATCGATCTAGCCAAAGTAGAGCCCAAGCCGGCCGAGTTAACCATTGGGGCATCTAGCAGTGCCGGTGTTATTTACGGTGCCTCTGGTGGAGTAATGGAATCGGCTTTACGCACGGCTTATTTTCAATTAACCGGTGCCTCGTTACCAAAATTAGAATACGAAGCGGTGCGTGGTCAAACTGGTATTAAAAAATCCAGTATCAAAATAGGCGAGCGTACTTTGCAGTTAGCTGTAGTGAGCGGAATTAATAACGCGCAAACTATTATTGCCGAATTAAAACAAGATCCACAGGCCTATGATTATGTGGAGGTAATGTCTTGTTGGGGTGGCTGTATTGGCGGCGGTGGGCAGCCATTACCTACCAGTGCCAAAATTCGCCAAGACCGGGCGCAAAGTTTATATAACATCGATACCGCCGCCAAAATCCGTGAAGCGCATACCAATCCGGCGGTGCAGACTATTTATCAAGACGGTTTAATTAATGAAGATATGATTCATAAAGTTTGTCATACTAAATTTGTGCAGAAAGAGAAGGAAGTGAGTTAGCTTCTCTCCTCTAAACGTCCTACCTCACCCCCTAACCCCCTCTCCTCTAAGGAGAGGGGGAAAAATTACAAGATAATAAATAATAATTTAAAAAAACATTTATGATTACTGCCACCTCTACTACATTTAAATCGATACCAAAAGTCTGGCTACGCGCTGGAGTAATTATGGCCGTAATGGTAATAGTGCCGTTGTTTAATTTTCAGTTTATTACGGGGCCGTTAGTAAACGCGTGTTTGTTATTGATAGTGATGTTAGCGGGATTAAATCAGGCTAGATTTGCCGCCTTAATTCCCAGCATTATTGCGTTATCGGTCGGCTTATTGCCAGTGGCATTAGCGCCAACAATACCGTATATTATGTTGGCTAATATTATTTTTGTTACGGTGTTTGATAAGATGCGCGTTAAAAATTACTGGTATGGTGTGATAGCCGCTAGTTTGGCTAAGTTTGCGTTTTTAGCGGCGTCTAGTTATATTGTTGGCCAATTAATGTTTGGCCAAGCCATTGCGGCTAAGGCTACAGCCATGTTAAGTTGGCCACAATTATTAACGGCCTTAGGTGGCGGTATAATTGCGTATGCTATTTTAAAAGCGCTAAAACGGATTTAACATGAACACAATTTCTTTAGAGCGTTTATTTTCGCCACGCTCCATTGCCATTATCGGTGCATCGCATACACCAGGCAAATTAGGCTACGACGTACTAAAAAATACGGTACAGTATGGTTACAAGGGCGAAGTGTATCCCATTAATCCTACGGCCAGCGCTATTGCCGGGCGCGTGTGTTATCCATCGGTAAAACAGGTGCCAGGTAACATTGATGTGGCCGTAATTGCGGTGCCAGCGGTAGCTGTAGCCAGTGTATTAACCGAGTGTGGCGAAAAACAAATTCCGTTTGTAATTATTATTAGTGCCGGCTTTAAAGAGATAGGTGAAGAAGGTAAACAACATGAACAAGAGTTATTACGTATTGCGGAAAAATATCATATTCGTTTAGTAGGACCAAATTGTTTAGGTTTAATTAATGCGCACAACCAATTAAATGCCTCGTTCACGGCCGGTATGCCGAAAGCCGGTAACATTGCGCTTATTTCCCAATCTGGTGCCATGAACGTGGCTATGCTCGATTGGGCCAAACAAAGCCAGCTTGGCTTTTCTAAAATATTATCCGTTGGCAACAAAAGCGATATCGATGAAGTAGAATGTTTAAATTATTTAGCGACTGATACAAATACCAGTGTTATCATGCTTTATTTAGAAAGTTTAGAACATGGTCAGGCGTTTATGGAGGCGGCTTCCAGAATTACCCCAAGTAAGCCTATTATTGTATTAAAAGCCGGTGCTTCACAACAAGCCCAGCGCGCTATTCGATCGCACACCGGTTCATTAACTGGGTCGGAAGAAGCAATTAACGCCGGTTTTAAAAAATGCGGTGTAATACGCGCGGCCACGATTGAGCAGTTTTTTGATTACGGTTTAACGTTTAGTACTCAGCCGTTACCGCGGCATGATAAAATAGTAATTATTACCAATGCTGGTGGCCCAGGAATTATGGCCGTAGACGCCGCGCAATATACTAAACTAGATATTTTTAAATTAAATACCAATTTGCAACAATTATTAAAAACGCAATTGCCAGCGGCGGCCGGTACAAAAAACCCTATCGATGTGATTGGTGATGCTTCCGCCGAGCGCTATGAACACGCGCTTAACGTGTTGTTAGCTGATAAAACCATAGCGGGCGCCATTGCAATTTTAACGCCGCAAACCATGACGCAAGTAAATTTAACAGCGGAAAAAATTGTGAGCGCCGCCAAACGTTATGGCAAGCCCGTGTTAGCCAGTTTTATGGGTGGTGCCGCGGTGCAAAGTGGCCGGGATTATTTAGAAGAGCATCAGATACCTAATTACGAAACACCCGAGCGAGCCGTGTTAGCCATGGATCAATTAATTAAACAAGTGCAACGAAAAATTAAACCATTTAAATTTCCAAAAATATCATCTCATAATGTAATTACTGCACAAAATCACCCACAAATTTCTACCATTACGGCTGAACAATTATTAATGAAGTATAAATTACCAGTGTTACGATCGCAATTAATAAAAACTGTAGCCGATTGCAACACCATAAAACAATTTCCAGTGGTTATAAAAATTGCTTCACGGGATGTAATTCACAAAGCCGCTGCCGGAGCAGTGCTATTAAATATTAATAACGTAACAGAAGCACAGCGCGCTTTTAAGCAAATTACGCAACACGTTCATAAAAAATTTCCTAAAGCCGAAATAGAAGGCATGTTAGTACAAAAACAAATACCGTTATCACGTAAAGCCAAAGAGGTAATTATTGGCATGAAGCGCGATGTGGCGTTTGGACCAGTTATAATGTTTGGGTTAGGCGGTGGCATGGTGGAATTACTCCACGATGTTACCTTCGGCATCGCGCCGTTATCTAAATTAGAAGCCGAACACATGATTAACGCTATTCATACAGCACCGTTATTAGTGCATAACGATAAAGCCGCTATTGTGCAGGCCTTGTTAGCAGTTAGTAAATTAGCTTTGGATTACCCAAATATCAGCGAGCTAGATATTAATCCGTTGATGGTACATCCTACCGGTAAAGGCGCGCATGTGATTGATGTGCGGATTTTACCGAAATGATTGAAACACAGATGTCGCAGATTAAATGCTGATGACTCAGATAATTCCAAATCAATTAATTTTTAATTGTATTAGAATATTTATTAGCTCAGCATAAATTAGTTAAAGTAATTGCTATTAGCCTTCCTTGCTCAATTAATTCTCACTTATTCATTTCTACCTACTTATTGACAGAGTATTTACTTAAGCCGTTGATCAGAATCGAAACGAGCTCTCAGCGGCTGCAATTTTAAATAATTCTTCTAGTTGTCGCAAATACCATAATTTACCTGCGGTATCAAATGTAAAATTGCCATAATTGCCCGTATCCAAATCTACGCCTAGTGCATTTAATTTTTCCTAACAGGATTAGTTAACGCGTATATTCTTAATAATATTCATCCGCACCAATATCGTAATAATTATTATTTGGTCGCTTCTGCCCATCAATATCATTTTTTACACCAAATGCAAAAACATCTGCGCCAGTATCAATAGCAGGTGAATTCTGAATTAAATGTCCGGTGTCCTTTAATAACGGATCAGCATAAATCGAATTTACATCTTCAATCTCATCATCATGAGATCCATAGCGTTCATAATAAACATCAGAAACGCCATAAAAAACGTTATTATAGATATTAAACTCTAAGTAGTCTTTAACTGTGTCATTGAAAAAATCTGTATATACGCCAGTTGTTATTGGTCCATCTAACACATTATTGGCGATATCGAGGTGTGACAAAATACCGTCTGTTGCACTAAAATTATATTCAATTACTTTTTTTATAGCTGTGCTTGATAAGTTCTGAAATGTATTATTTATTATTACACCATTTTGAAAATTATCTGTTGAATCTGAAGATGTAATAACGGCTGTATAATTTGTCAATTGAAAAATATTATTTTCTACCGTTAGATATTCTCCAAACACAGAGATAGCATAAGCCGATGATAAACTTTGTATATTATCATAGAATTTATTGTCTAAAAGCGACAATTTGTCTACTTCTAAATTTAATAATTTACGAGAATAGCTATTATTAGAATTCACAATAAAAGTATTATTTTTTAGAGTAAGAATACCACTTGGGTATGATTTACCTATAAATTCTACTGTATTACCAGTCATATCACTAGAATCAAATGTTATACCTTCAATAGTTACATCAGAACAATCTGATAACTGTATCGATGTTTTTAAAGAAGAGCGCAAGACAGTGTCTGGCTCACCTTGTAGAGTAAGCGATTTTTGAGACAAAATAAGATTTTCTTTATATGTACCTGCTGGAATAACGATGGTAGTATTTTTTTGAGCTAAATCAATAGCTTCTTGGATAGTATTTACGGTATTAAAATAAACATCTTTATCAACAATGGTTTGGTCGTTAAGTATTATCTGTCCATCATAGCTAGCATCGGGTATGATAAAAACAATTTCCGGATGATCATAATCTGAATTAGGATAATCTAAATGGAAAGTCGAAATGCTTTTTGTACCGATGCTAATAGATGTTACTTTATCTAAATTTACTCCTCGAATACGCATCTCTTGACCGACAAAACCAATTGTCCCAGGTAATATACCTGTGCCATATGGTATTTCTCTATTGCTAATAACACGATATTTTTGTTCAAGTGTTTCAGTAGTATGATGATCATTATTGGTAACATTAGCACCAATTTTAACATTAGCCACTTGCGGCAAACTAATATCAAATACAATCACACTAGAAAGAACTGGATATGTATCTGATAAAGTAGCCTGAGGTTGGTTAAACCTAACGTTAATTATCTTACTTTGGTATTGCTTTGCAAAATTAATAAACCAGGTATAACTACTACTGCCGGTTCCATGCCAAGTATATTGTGCGGGAACTGAATAAAGAATATTTGGTGTAGTTACAATAGTGTCATCACCGTAAACATATGTATCATCTAAAATAAAATCTGTTGTAACACCAACTGCTTGCCAAGCTTTTTTTAAAGCAGCAATATCATATTCATTGATATTGTATTGTTGACTATCATATAAATCTTGAGCTGCCCACAGCGTGGCATAATATAAGTCAATAAATTGAGCATCAGGACTCAGATAATACTGTTGGGCTCTGTAAATAATTTGTTCACTTTTATTTATACCAATTCCAGACACCTCTATTCCTGACGTATCATTAGTGCCACCAAAGGTTAATAAATAATACATGTTACTAATTACACCACCATTATAATGTAAGTAATTTTGTTGTTCGTATTGTGAATAGTTATCAATATAGCCCTGTTTTTTTGTAGGATGATCCATATATCGCACAGCATCAGAATCATCGCCTGGCGTATATATATCTTCTCCCAACCACCAGACATTCGCGTTGTTGTTTAAACCAAGTTGTTGTGTATAATATTCTACATTGGCAGCAAAAATATCAGACAATGACTCATTTATTGCGCCTGATTCACCGGCATATACTAATCCACCAGAATAATGAGTAACACCATGTGCCATTTCGTGCGCTACAACATCTAGGGATGTCATAGAAGTATATGTTATACCATCACCATCTCCCAATACAAGAACCCAAGCAAAATTAGGATTATTAGCTGGAGCAGCATAAGCTGTTTGAGCGCCTTGAGCGTGAACAAAAATTTCTGTACCGCCATTATTATGATATATGTTAGAAATATTAAACTTATCTTGATAATATCTACTTACCAAATCGGAATAATAATGAGCATCAACTGCCGATTTTTGATCAATATTATTAATTCCCCATACGTCATCATCATCTTGAAATAATTCATCATCAGTAGAACTACTGGTATAGTGATCATTGTAAGTTTCTATCGCGTTCACTTCGTCTCTCATTACATAATAAGTATTTGTACCGTCAAATACATTACTGGTATTAAATTGTACTTCTGTTGCATAATAACCATCGCCTGATCCTTGATATATTTCATTGAAACTTAATAGCATTTTACTAGTTTCAGCGTCAATAAAAATATGCCAACGAAAATTCCTATCGTCAAAAAAGACAAAATGCCAAACCAGTTTAGTATTAGTATCATGAATAAGCTTTGGACTTAAAAAAACCAAATCTTGCGTTAATTGATATTTTCTAATGCCTAATTCACTTATTTTAGCTTTTGCTTTTCGTAAAGCAAGGCGTCTACGTATCTTTGGTTGAGAATGTAAAGTGGATAATTGTGGATCGATATTACTTGAAATATATCTCAATTGACCATTTTTATCAAAATGCACTCCTAAGCGTGATCCATACACAATAATATCTGAACTATTTGGATAATATTGTTGAAATTGCACATGAATAATGCCTAATGGATCACTTGTGTCTACTGACACTGCTTCTAATTGATTTTCTAAATTATCAATATTAGAAAAATTTTCTTGTTGATGTAACAACGTCAATGCTTGCTGAATATATTGTGTATTCTTATCATTATTATTGTTAATAATCGCCTGAGCGGGTTTTACTATAGTGGCAAGACAAACTATTAAAAAA
This sequence comes from Patescibacteria group bacterium, assembly GCA_041660305.1. Lineage (GTDB taxonomy): Bacteria > Patescibacteriota > Patescibacteriia > UBA9570 > UBA9570 > JBAZWO01. Next base: position 31,659 of record JBAZWO010000004.1, read on the forward strand.
AATAGTGAACAATATTTTAATTTACTACTTATAACCATAATAATAATGCTATTTTATAAAATAATGAATAATCAACGCAACACTTTACCATAACAGCTTATAAAAGCAAGACCTGTGTTATCCACAGCCAGTCGTACTAATAATTCTTTAATCACCGGTTTAAGAAATATTCGGCTTTAAAAAAGCTTTAAGTCGTTGTATGGTATAATCTAGTGGAATTTGACAGTCTTTTCAACTCCTAGTACTATACTAGTAGTTATGTTTGTAGTATCCACTAAAGTTGATTATGGTTTGCTATTACTGTTGGAATTGGCTAAAAAAAGCGACTCTGGTTATGTTTCGTTACATTCGATTGCTGATAAAGTGCATTTATCAGAGAAATATTTATCGCAATTAATTTTGTTGTTAAAGCAGGCAGGTTTGGTAAAGAGTAAAGAGGGGAAGGGCGGCGGGTATTATTTGGCGCGTAAACCAAAAGCGATTTCGTTGTTAGAAGTGGTTACGGCGCTAGAGGGGCCTATGCGGTTGGTGCGGTGTTTAGAGCCAAAAGGTTGTCCGGCGAATCATAATTGTTTGGTGAATCCAGTGTGGGCGGAGTTACAACAAACCGTACAAAAATATTTTAAACATAAAACGTTACAAGATTTGTTATGAGCCACATATTAATTATTAAAAATTTACATGTTAACGTAGATGATAAACCGGTATTAAATGGTATTAATCTAACCATTAAATCTGGCGAAATTCATGCTATCATGGGGCCGAATGGATCTGGTAAAACTACGCTGGCGCAAGTATTAGCTGGGCATCCACATTATCAGGTTACGAACGGAGAAATATTATTTAATGGTGAATTGTTACAAAAGTTAACTCCAGATAAACGCGCTCGGCTAGGATTGTTTTTAGCCTTTCAGTATCCTAGAGAAATTCCGGGAGTAAAATTATTAACATTTTTACGTTCAATTTATAATACGCGGCAACGAGCATTAAATGCTAGCTATAAACCATTACCTATTTTTAAATTTAAGCAGTTAATTACCGAGCAATTACAAACGTTAAAACTTGATGAACAATTTTTAGAGCGCTATTTAAATACCGGTTTTTCTGGGGGCGAAAAAAAGAAAACCGATATTCTGCAAATGGCCTTATTAAAACCGCAGTTAGCGGTGTTGGATGAAACCGATTCCGGCTTAGATATAGACGCCTTAAAAATTGTATGCGAACGGATTCAGCAGTTAAAACAGCAAACAAACATGAGCGTGTTAATGATTACGCATTATAATCGTATTTTACATTATTTAAAGCCGGATGTGGTGCATGTATTAATTAATGGAAAAATTGTTAAATCGGGGGATTATAAATTTGCGCGAGAGATAGAAGATAAGGGGTATGAAAATATAGCCCCCCAACCCCCTAAAGGGGGAGTAAGATAATTTTCCCCCTTGCCTTTAGGAAAGGCCTCCGGTTCTACGAAGCCGAAGGCTCGGAGAGGGGTAGGGGAAAGGCCGGGGATTTAGGGGGCTTGATTTGAGAAAAAATTTATGCCTATTTCTAAAAAAACAATTAATACAACTAAACGCATCTTTGCTGGACTGAACAAAGCTACGTTTGAACATAAAAATTCAGCTGATTATGTTAAACACGCTACCCGTGGTTTAAGTGAAGAGTTGGTACGTAAAATTTCTAGTATCAAGCATGAACCAGATTGGATGTTGAATTATCGGTTGCAGGGATTAAAAGTGTTTTATGAAAAAGTGCTACCTACTTGGGGAGTGGATTTATCCCATTTAAATTTTGACGAGATTATTTATTACGCGGCACCTGGCGAAATTACTGGTACAAAATCGTGGAATGATGTGGCTTCGGAGATTAAGGCTACGTTTGAACGCTTAGGTATTCCTGAAGCCGAAAAGAACATGTTGGCCGGTGTCGGCGCGCAATACGAATCTTCGGTAGTGTATCATCGTTTAAAAGAACAGTGGGAAAAGTTGGGAGTTATTTTTGAAGACATGGATGTAGCGGTGCAAAAATATCCAGAGTTAGTGCGGCAATATTTTATGAAACGTTGCGTGCCAATTACCGATCATAAATTTTCCGCGTTACATGCGGCAGTATGGAGTGGTGGTACGTTTTTGTACGTGCCTAAAGGTGTAAAAGTAGCCGCTCCCATGCAGGCTTATTTTCGCATGAACGCTGAAAACATGGGGCAGTTTGAACATACGTTAATTATTATTGAGGACGGCGCGGAAGCGCATTATATTGAAGGTTGTTCCGCACCAAAATATGGTTCTACTTCACTGCATGTAGGATGTGTAGAAATTTTTGTTAAACAAAACGCTCATTTTCGTTATTCCAGCGTTGAAAATTGGAGTAAGGATACTTATAATTTAAATACCAAACGAGCTTTGGTGGAAGCGCATGCCCGCATGGAATGGGTGGGTGGCAATATGGGTAGCCAAGCTACTATGTTATATCCGTGTAGTATTTTACAAGGCGAAGGGGCACACGCGGAACATTTAGGCATTGCCTTTGCCGGTGATGGGCAGGTGCAAGATACTGGCGCTAAAGTGATGCATGTGGCGCCGCATACTACCTCTAGTGTGATTATGAAAAGTTTAAGTAAAGCCGGAGGTAAAGCGGTGTATCGAGGCTTATTGAGTATTAGTCCGCGGGCTAAGGGATCGGTAGCCAAAGTAAAATGTGATGCGTTGTTATTAGACGAGCAATCACAATCGGTTACGGTGCCGGATATGAAAGTGTATAACAATCAGGTGACGATTAGCCACGAAGCTACGGTTGGAAAAATTGGCGAAGAGGAAGTGTTTTATTTAATGTCGCGTGGCTTAACCGAACAAGCAGCGGTGGCGCTGGTAGTAAACGGCTTTATTGAACCGATTGTAAAATCATTACCGTTAGAATATGCCGTGGAAATGAATCGATTAATTGAATTAGAAATGGAAGGGAGCGTAGGTTAATATTATATTACTATGATTACAATTACTGATTTTGGTACAGAAATAAATAAAGAAATTTTGGTAAAAGCTAATGATGTAGTTAATTATTTTTATGTGGCTACGCATGATAATAACATAAAACGTAAAATTATTTTACAGGCCAATGCGCATGTTACTATTTGTTCAGCCGTATTAGCTGGCCATAATCAACAGGAAATTGTTATTGAACATGTTGGAGCTGGCGCTACTAGCAATCATTACGGTTTATTTTTTGGTAAAGAGCACGATCATTATTTAATGAATTATTGGAGTAATCATATGGCCAGCAATACTACCGGGCATATCAAAATTCACGGTGTGTTATTGGATGCGGCTTACGCAGATGTAAAAGGGGATATTAAAATACAGCCCACTGGCAAGCAAACCAGCGCTTCATTAGTAGAAGCGGTATTGTTGTTAGGTGATAAGGCACGCGCTGAAACCATTCCACAATTAGAAATTGCTACTAATAACGTGCAGGCTTCCCATAGCTCGGCTATTACTACGATAGATGAAGAGCAGTTATTTTATTTACAAAGCCGGGGATTGGCATTAGCTGAAGCTAGGCGTATGATAATGATGGGTTTCTTGGCAGAAATTTTGCAAGAATTTAATAATAATGATATGCAGAAACAAATAATAAATTTTATTAAAAACAAATTAAGCCCCCCAACCCCCTAAAGGGGGAGAAATTATGTACAAATCCGATTTTCCATTATTACAATATACTAATGTAGCCTGGCTAGATAATGCTGCCACTACGCAAAAACCGCAGGTAGTGCTAGATAAAATGACAGAATTTTATACGCACTACAATGCTAATGTGCATCGTGGTTTGTACACATTAAGTGTTCAGGCAACAGCGCTGTATGAAAGTGCTCGCGGTACGGTGCAAGCATTTATTCATGCCGGAGCTCCAGAGGAAATTATTTTTACTAGCGGTACTACCGCTGGTATTAATTTACTAGCCACATCGTTAGGGGAATTATTAATAAAACCAGGCGATGAAATTTTATTAAGCCCAATGGAGCATCATAGCAATTTGGTGCCGTGGCAATTATTAGCGAAACGTAAGCAGGCTAAGTTAACGTTTTTTGATCTTACGTCTGATACAGAAATTGATTTAAACACTTTGGCCGGAAAAATTACGGATCGAGTAAAAATAATTAGTTTGGCGCATATTTCGAATGCCGCCGGAACGGTGCATCCGATTAAACAAATTATCGAATTGGCGCATAAAAACCATATACCAGTAATTATTGACGGAGCACAAAGCGTTGGGCACGTGCCAGTGAACGTGCAAGAACTGGATTGTGATTTTTTAGTGTGGTCTGGCCATAAAATGTGTGGGCCAACTGGTACTGGGGTGCTTTATGGTAAAAAGCGCTGGCTAGAACAAATGGAGCCCTGGCAAGGTGGCGGCGACATGATAAAAGAAGTTACTCTAGAACAAGCTACTTGGAATGAGTTGCCATATAAATTTGAAGCTGGCACGCCAAATATTGCCGGCGTAATTGGTTTAGCGGCCGCTATTGAGTATTTAGAAAAAATTGGTATAAAAAAGATAGAACGAGTTACTAGTGAACGGTATCACTATTTATTAACAAGCCTGCAACAATTAGATTTTATTAAATTGCACGGTGTGAATAAAATCAATCATGGCATTGTGTCGTTCACCATGGATATTGCACACCCGCATGATATTGCGCAGATATTAGATGAGCACAATGTAGCGGTGCGCGCCGGGCATCATTGTTGTCAGCCGCTCATGCATATCTGGCAAGTACCGGCTACTACACGCGCCAGTGTGTATTTTTATAATGAACCAGAAGATATTGATAAATTAATTAATGGGTTAAAGAAAGTGTATGATACATTCAGACCCCACCCTTAATCCCTCCCCTGCAAGGGAGGGAGATAAATTAATTAATTTTTACCCCCTCTTGCAGGAGGGGGCAGGGGGAGGTCTGAATTATGGATCTTTACCAAGAACAAATTCTCGAGCACTATAAACATCCACAAAATTTTGGATTAATTAAAAATGCCACGTATACGCGTAAAGAACTAAATCCTACATGTGGGGATAGCTTTACGTTTAGTATTCATATTAACGATAAAGGTGTTGTCGATGAGGTAGGGTTTGCCGGTGAGGGCTGTGCCGTTAGCACCGCTTCGGCTTCGTTATTATCGGAAGCCATTAAAGGCAAAACGTTACCGGAAGTGTTAAATTTAAAAACTGAATTTATCTTAGAATTACTTCATATAGAACTAGGTCCCGCCCGTTTAAAGTGCGCGTTATTGCCTTTACAGGCGGTTACGAGGATAAATCAGAGCAGTTAATTTTGACTAGCCTGATTATTTATGTTAATTTGAGTAACGTTTTAATCGTTCTTTATAATACAGGGTTGTTGGGAATTGAGTGTATATTTTTTATTTGTAGAGACGCCCCGCCGGGGCGTCTCTACAAAAACAATGTGCGTTGAATCCCCAACAACCCACTCGCCCCCGGTCTAAAATGGTTTAGACCGGGGGCTAGAAAGGAGAACCCCATGACAACATTATTGGTCGTGGGAGGCCTGGCAGGCAGTTTTTTTGTCTGCTTGGTCTGGGGCTCATTAGCGCGGTTCAGTGAACCACGCGAATGAGCCCCGCGCCCTCTCCCGCGGAACGGGAGGGGTGATTCGGCCGAGCCACGGCGGTTTCGGAGAGGTGCTTGCAGGCTCGGGCAACATCTCATTTTTTTTTATTTTTTCAAAAAAACTTTATAAAATATCATGATATGGTATATAATATAACCATGTTTATTTATTACAAAAAATATCTATTATTATGTAGTGTTATTAGTATAATATTGTTTGGTAATGTAACTTTAGTTTCAGCCAGCAATATAGCTATAGCGGGTTCCGGCTGTTTTGCGCGGGTGAGCGATGATGTGAATAACGTGTATACGGTGCGGATGCAAACACCGAGTTGTGCTGTTACGGTTAATAATACAGCCAGCACTAACCAAACGGTAAATATTACTATCGAAAACATTGATCCGGATTTTGTGACGGTAGATAAGTATGATGTTATACCAGGGTTAACTAAAACTACTAACACGTTACAGTTTTTATACACAGTAGCGGCTGGTAGCACTACTATTAATATTACACCTTGGCAAACAATTACCAATGATTTTTATTTTGTAGCGTTATCGGACAATCAACCCAGCGGTACAATAGAAGTTAACCCGGCGTTTACGCAAATGTTACAGCAAGTTAGCACGGTTAATCCGGTATTTTTTACTAATTCCGGTGATTTGGTTTCTGGCAGTGAAGATACGGCTACACTGCAAGCTATGTTTACCGCATTGCACAGTGAGTTAGCTAGTTATGCCACAGCGCCCATCTACACTGTACCGGGAAATCACGATTATGGAACCGATTTAAGCATTTACAAAACTTATTTTGGCGGTACTATCGATTATACGTTTGATTTTGCCAATACTAAATTTGTTAATTTTTCTACGGCCTCACCGGTAGCTAAGGGAGATGTAACGAGCGAGCAGTTAACTTGGCTAAATACTACCCTAGCCGGTAATACTAAAACCAATCTAATCGCGTTGTTTCATCATCCGGTATCTACTCCTAGCTGGGGCAGTAGTACGTGTTGTTACACTAATACTACTACACGCAATGAATTAGCGGGCGTGCTTGATAATAACCAAATTGATTACGCGATTAACGGCCATACCCATGGTTATGATTACCGGTGGTTAACTAGTACGGACGTGTCTACCATTAATAATGGTTTTTATCAGCTAATTACCGCTGGTGCCGGCGGTTCTTTAACACAGCCAGACGGGCAATATCATTTTATGTTAATGCATGTATTAAATGATGCTATTACGCCAACATTTATTGCCTTAAATGATTTTGCCACCACAGTTAATTACACAGATAATACCGGTACAACGGCTATAGCCACAGCGCAAGTAAAAAATACGGCAGCCACAGCTTTGCCTTATGTGCGCTTAAAATTTAAAGTTAGTAACCAGTACACTAATTATCAAGTGTACGATAATGCTAGTTGGCAATATCGTACGCCAAGTTGTAAAGCGTTTACGGATTATACCGTTTGTTATTTAGACACTACTGCTCCGGCGCAATCTGATTTTACTTATACCATTACCGCATCAGTACAGTTATATCGTGCGGCAGTTAATACCGTGCAAGCCGATGGCACGGTAACGGTTAATCCTACGCCGGCTTCAGCCGAGAATGTAGTTACCGGCTTAACAGTGTTGCCGGCTACACAGAGCACGCAGGTTAGCGATATTGTGTGGGGTGGTGCCGCCGAACACTATCAGCGTACCTGGTTAGAAACGCCCAGGGTAGCTAATTTAGCTACTACATATACTATTAGCGAATTACCGGCACAGCAAACTTTTGCCGTAACAGTGAATAATAAATTAATCGATAAAATTACTACAGACACAGCTGGTGTGTTAACGTTCACTTACAACGAAGAAAATGCCAGCCGGCAATTTAAATTAATTTGGTTAGATGATGCCGTGTATCCGGAAAAAGTCTTTTTAACGCCCGATAGTGGTGGTCAGCCGCAAGTGCGTGTATTTGATGGCGCTGGTAAAAATTTAACCAATTGGTACGCGTTAACGTCATCTACCAGTGGATCCTATCGTACCGTCTTAGGAGATGTAACCGGCGACGATATTGACGAGGTAATTGTGTATACAGGCAAAGGCATCATGGCGCAAGTAGGGGCGTATACCCAAGACGGAGCTAAATTAGCTAGTGTAATTCCTTATGGAGAATCGTTTACGAAAGGATTACAAGTGCAGGTAGCGGATATTACTGGTGACGGTGTAGCTGAATTAATTATGTCGCCACAATCTGGCAAAGGTGAATTAAAAGTATTTGGTTATGATGCCACTACAGCTACGTTAATAAAGCTAAGTGGCTATACATTTTATTCAACTGCTTTTAAAAAACCGGTACGCTGGTTAACGGGTAATTGGAACAATGATAATGTAGCGGAATTAGTAGTGGTAGGTAGTAATAAAAAAGGCACTAAAGTAAGGCTGTATCGTTATGATACAGCTACTCAACAGTGGGCATTAGTTAATAAAAAAATTCTCACGGATTTTTATACCAATTTAGCAATAGCTAAAGGTGATGTGTTGGGCGTTGGCAGTACGCAGTTATTAATTTACGGTTTAAATCAAACATTAGCAGAACCACAAGAGCAGTTAATTGTATTTAAAAATAGAGGCGGGAAATTAAAACTGGTTAATCGATATTCATTAACTACAAAATTAACCGGTCAAGTGCGTATGGCTAGTGGCAATGTGTTTAATGAATTAAATGACAGTGTGTTATTCTGGTCAAAGCAAAATAATTATTTAGTGGGTTTTTCGTTACAAGAGCAAAAACTAAAAAAACGCTTCAAAAAATATCCTTATAGCCAAGACGCTACTAATAGTTTTAATTTTAATTTGTTAGATACGAATCATGATGGACAAGTGGAGTTAGTAATAGCGCCTATGGCCAGTGCCGCGCCTAAAGTTAAGATATTAAATTATGATACCAGTGCAAACCAGTGGTTAAAAACCAGTTGGTTAGGGTATCCTAGTAATTTTTTGGGTGGGGTGTATATTGGTAATAAGTAGTAAATTGTGCTATAATAACAACATTATGTACCCTGGAAAAGTGTTACAAAAACTATTTCCGAATTTGGCTATTGGTACTCATTGTACAATTAATCGTTTAGCGCGTACTACGCTTCGGTTAACCAGAATTTCCAAACGTATTCCGCACTGGAAAATTATTAATGAATACGAAGGCATGAACGGTATGGATGGTTTATGGATCATGAAAGAACAACAACTGCCTTCACATTCAGCGTATAATCCAGTTACTAAACAAGGTCATGGGCTAACAGAAATGCAAGAGCAGTATCAACAGCTAGTAACCGCTTGGAAAGGAGAAGCGGTAAGTGAGGTGCCAAAACGGTTGGCGTATTTATCGCACATTATTGCCGATGTGTGCACGCCACCACATCAACACGGTAAATTAACTCCAATTCGTAAGCAACGCTGGTATGGTTTTTTTCATACTACCGATGATTGGAGTGATCGTGATACCGAATCATTATTATTTGATAACCATAATTTGTTTGAATTAAACCTGTTAATTCGTTTAATGTTTAAGCCATTAGCTAAAGCTACCTTGTATACTAATTTTATTAAAGAATATTTAGTTTTAAAAAATACCAGGTCAGAAACATTAAAACGGTTTTTGTTACAAGAAATTAAAACTATTCATGGTTTACGAGTATACCAAGATTATTTGCGCTTTGGTTGGAATCAACGCATTGAGCAAGCCATGCGCTTGGTAGTGTTGCCAAAAACTATTTCATTAGTAGCTACGTATTGGTATTTGGCGGCGCGGGAAGGGAAAAGGTCACGTCGCGCGTATTTTCCCTTGGCTAGTCACTAGCCATTTATAAGTAGTTAAGGCTGTTAAACCCATGGGGCCACGGGCGTGTAATTTTTGAGTTGAGATGCCAATTTCGGCACCTAAACCAAATTCAAACCCATCGGTAAAGGCGGTAGAGGTATTTACGTATATCGTGGCGGCATCAATATTGTTTATAAAATCATTAGCTAGTTTTTTATTATGTGTGATAATAGCTTCAGAATGACCAGAAGTGTGTTTTTGAATAAATGCAATAGCTGGTTGATAATTAATAACTGTTTTAATAGCTAATTTTGGTGCCAAAAATTCTTGGCCATAATGTTTATCAGGATTAACTTTATTTAATAATGATGTAGGATAATATTTTTTTAGGATTTGATAACTAAACTTGTCTGCGAAAATTTGTATTTGATATTTCTGTAAAACCAGCGCTAATTTTGGCAGTAATTTTTTAGTAATAGCCTTATCTAGTACCAAACAATCTAACGTATTGCAAACCGTATAACGTCTGGTTTTAGCATTTACAATAATCTGAACAGCTTGGTTAACGTTGGCTGTTTTTTCAACATACGTATGACACACGCCAGCGCCAGTTTCAATAACTGGTACGGTAGCTTGTTCACGGACATATTGAATTAAGCGGTTACTACCACGTGGAATCACCACATCTACATAACCATGGGCCTGTAATAAGTCAGTGGTTAATTGGCGATCGTATGGATCAATAAGCTGTACACTATATTTATTTAAGTTGTGTAATTGTAAACTTTGTTGGATTAATTTAACTAGTATTGTGTTGGTGCAAAACGCATCTTTGCTGCCTTTTAGCAATACAGCATTACCAGTTTTTAAACATAAACTAGCTACCTCGATAGTTACATTAGGCCGGGCTTCATAAATAACGCCTATTACTCCAAAAGGAACACGTACACGGGTTACAGTAATTCCAGAAGGGCGCTTGGTGGTATCTAACACTTCTCCAATCGGATCGGTTAATTTAGTTACCGCTAATAAGCTAACACTTAATTGTTTAATCCGTTCTGGGGTAAGCAGTAATCGATCGCGCATAGCGTAATCGGCTGGTAGTATGGCTAAATCTTTTTGATTAGCTTTTAAAATTTTATTTGTATTTTTTTGAAGTAAGTTAGCTAAGGTTACCAAAACAGCGTTTTTCTGTTTTGTAGAAATTATATTTAATATTCTAGAGGCTGTGCGAGCTTTTATTAGTTGTTGTATTAAGTGTTTGTGCATAATGTTTTTATATTCTCCCTTTCCCCTGTTTAGGGGAAAGGGTTGGGGATAGAGGTAGGATGTTTAAAGGAGAGGGGGGGTTAGGGGGTGAGGTCTTTAGCTCTTTCATAAGCCGCCTGTACAGCCTTATTCCAAATAGTCTGCAAATTTGTTTGAGCTAAGCTGTTTAAGGCAGCTGCCGTGGTGCCGTCTTTCGAGGTTACTTTTTGGCGCAACTCTACTGCATTTTTATTTTGTGCTAATAAAGTACTAGCACCTAATAATGTTTGGATCACTAATTGGCCGGCTGGTATTTCATTAAAGCCTAATTGTTTAGCGGCATTAATTAATTGTTCAGCAAATAAAAATACATAAGCCGGGCCAGAGCCGCTTACGGCGGTAGCTTTATCAATCCAATCATCATTACTCACATATAATTCTTGGCCTAATAATTTTAACAGATCTTTAATTAATTGTTTGTCTATTTCTGTTACTGTTGGTGTAGCTGTCCAGGCGCTCATACCTAAACCAATTTTAGCTGGTGTATTCGGCATTATGCGTACAATATTATTACTGTGAAATAGTTGTGCTAATTTAGAAGTAGAAATTCCAGCCATTACAGAACATAATAATTGTTTAGTAATATTACTAGAGATAGTTTCAGCTACTGTAGTAATGTCTTGTGGTTTAACGGCTAAAAAAATAATATTTTTGTTAAGAGCTAATTCAGACGTTAGGGGAGTAGCTATAATATGATACGTGTTTTGTAAATATTCACGGCGTTCTACACTACGTTGGGCTACGGTAATATTTTTAGCGTCAGTTAATTTTAATAACTCTTGTAAAAATATTTCTCCAATAGTGCCTCCACCGATCAATAAAATATTTTTTTTATACATAAAGTAACTTTAATTTATCAGCATGAATAACTGGTTTATCTAGTGGTTGTTGTTTTTGCAAAGCTTGTTTTATTTGATCAGAGTGATATTTTACCAAACCACAGGCCACAATTTGGCCAGCTTCATTTTCCACACTAATAATATCATCCTGGCGAAAATCGCCCTTTACTTTTTTAAGGCCAACTACTAGTAAGCTCTTGCGCTCTTTTAATGCCTCTTCTGCACCAGCGTCAATTACTACGGTGCCAAAATTATTACGATTCGATAAAAACCAGCGCACCTTAGCTTGTTCCGAATGGCTAGGCACCAGCGGTGGCACAAATAATGTACCGGGCGGGTCAGCGTCAGCCAATAACGGGTAAGTGGCTAAATTCATACCATTAGCAATTAACGTGGGAATGCCAGCATACCAGGCTAAGCGCGCCGCTTCTACTTTAGCATACATGCCACCAATACCATTAGCGCTTACTTGATTATTAATGAGTTTTAGTAGTATATCCGGGCTTTTAACTGTTTGAAAACGTTGCGCAGTAGGGTCAGTAAATGGATTTTTATCATACACACCGTCGGTATTAGTAAGCAGTACTAAACGATCAGCATTTAGGGCAACGGCAATTACGGCGGCTAAGCCATCATTACCGCCAGAAGATAATTCCAACGTGGTTACCACATCATTACCGTTGATAATAGGCAAGATGTGTTCTTCCAACATATGATTTAATACAGCCGTAGTGTTGTAATAACGGTTCAGTTCCGAAAAAGTGTTACGAGTTAATAAAGCCTGGCCTAAAGTTATGCCTAGTGGAGCAAAAGCATTAACCAGCGCGTGCATTAAATAAGGCTGGCCAACGGCGGCATAAAGTTGACGGCGGGCAATGGTAGTATATTTAGATTTTTCTTCTGGTGTTAGCTGAACATGATTTTTGCCCGCAGTGGCGGCGCCGGAACAAACAATGATTAAATCGTGTTGCTCGTGTAATTGTTGAATTTGCTTAGCCAATTGATTTAACCAAGATAAATTTAATTTTGTTTCACCATGCGTAAGCACGTTTGTTCCTAGTTTTAGCACTAAACGTTGGCGGGTTTGCATAACACTAAAAGCATACGGGCTATATGTGTTGCTGTCAACGAAACAGGTGTGTTACCATGAAGTTCATGTTATTTGCTCACGCGCCACTTGGTTTTTTAACGGTTCGTGCTACCAGACGATGGTGGAGTAAATTTAATTTATCCAAACGGCAACAACGTGGTTTGTATATCGCTGGAGGGCTCGGCGGCATTTTTCCAGATATTGATTTGTTTTATTTTTATTTAGTAAATGCCAGCGTTAATCATCGCCAGCTGTGGACGCATGGTATTTTGCCGTATCTGCTGGTGTTGTTAATTGGATTTATATTAGTATCCCTCTCCTCCAAACGTCCTACCTCACCCCCTAGCCCCCTCTCCTCTAAGGAGAGGGGGGATAATCAAATTGCATTGCTCCCTTTCCCCTGGTTAGGGGAAAGGGTTGGGGATAGAGGTAGGTATTTAGGCTTATGTTTATTAATGTTCGTTATAGGAGTATACACTCATTTATTCGCCGATTGTATTACCGGCCGCATAGTATTATTGTATCCGTTTTCCAATTTGTTATATGGGTTTAATTCTTGGAGCTGGTATGAACATAGTATTTTAGCTAGCTATTCATTAACTACTAATTACACAGTAGAATTACTAGTATTTATTATATTAGGTTATTTATTTGTAAAAAGAAGCACTACAAAAATTATTTATATTATTGTTTCGATTATATTATTCGTAAGTGTAACGAGTGGATTAATTTGGCTAGATAAGCACACTTATAAAACTAATGGTATATTTGTGTATAGCGATATAGATAATGACGGAATATTAAATGTGCAGGATTTAGATATAGACGGTGATGGTATAAATAATAGTAATGATAACAATGCTGATAATAACAATATTAATAATCGTGAACAATTAAATAACGAATTACCTAAAATATTAGGCTCGTTATATGATTATTCTAACGGCGGGTTTATTCAAATACCACTACGCTTAGGTCTGGTAAACGATTTAGTATTAATTGAGCGCGCTTATACAAATATTGGTATGTCTTTTTCATCTGAAATGGGCGAAGATTTTAAAAATAATCCCAGTGGTTATATTTCTAATCCAAAGGATTACCGATTTACTGATAATCCGCAAAACTGGCAGACTTGGTTACAGCATCAACAGAAATTATTGCCCGCTACCATTTTAACTCAAGCGCAACCATTTGATATTATCTTTTTTCAATCTGGTCATGTAGCTTTATATTATCCATGGAATAACCAGCCAGCGGTAATTGAAATAAACAAAAAGCAACCATTTACTAGTGTAGTATCATTAAATGAAGTAATAAAACAAGAAGGTCAGGTAAGTGCATTTGGCAAAATTTTACCTTAATGTTATAATGTAATATAAATAAAGCTTATGGAGGAAATTAAAATATATATAAAAACCGTATGATAACAAATGTGTTTCTGCGGTGGTGTAACAAATTACAGGCTGTTATTGTTAGTTTGCAAGAAAAAATAGCCAGTAAGAGCTTTATTATAAAGTTAATAGTAGCGCCTGTTTTATTAGTGTTTTATATAGTATTGGCGCTTTGTTATGTGATATCGTTGTTATTTTCCTCACCACAAGCTACGTTCGAACATTTTACTACGTTGCATCCTCGTAAAGGGTATACTACTTCATATACCGCTCATCGACGCTGGCAACGCTCTATTCAGGTAGCTACAGTAGCTTCCACTTTTGTGGTAATTGTTATTACTGTTGTTAATGGCTTGTTAGCTACGCCGCGTTCAGCTTTGGCTGACACACAAAGTATTGAATGTACTGGCACATCAGGTTCACCTTTACCAATTAACCCTACTACAGGCGCAGATGTTACTTTAACCGGCAGCGGTTTTTGTCAGTTGATGACAGCAGCTAGTTTAAACAGCTTAACTATTCAAAATGGCGTTACGTTAACTCACGCGGCTGGAAGTACAACTGGTTTAGATATTACTATAGCGACTGATCTTAACATTGCCAGCGGTGGAGCGATTAGTGCCAATGCCAAAGGTTGTCAAGGTGGGGCTGTTAATGCTAATGGTTATGGTCCCAATCCTAGCACCGGTATCTGTGCAATTACTACTTCTGGCTATGGTGGAGGTCATACGGGAGGTAGCGGTGCTGGTCATGGTGGTGTTGGTGGGCGAGGTAATATGGATACAGCTGGAACTACTTATGATTCTAGCACGACACCGGCTTTACTGGGATCTGGCGGCGGCGGCGGCGGTGTTAGCGTTACCGGTGGCTATGGTGGCGGAAAAGTAATTTTAACAGTAAGCGGAACCCTCACAGTTAACGGCAATATCTCTGCCAACGGACAAGACGGTCCGACTATAACCACTTATGGCGGCGGCGGCGGAAGTGGTGGATCTGTTTATATTTCTACAAATGCTATTACCGGCAGTGCTGCTATTTCAGCCAATGGTGGCAATGGTGGAGTAGGATCAAGTATGGCGGGCGGTGGCGCTGGCGGCGGGCGAGTGACTGTTAATTATAATAATGCTTCTGGATTTACTTTAGGCAATATCACCTCTACCAAAGGTTTGGCAGGAACAGGGGCAGGGGTAAGATCAGATGGTACTAATGGGACTACTTTTATTCTAGATCAAATTACTGATAGTTTACGGATTATTTCAGGATTAAATTTTCAATCCGATAGTGATTATACACGAGCAAATATTACAGTGGATAATGGGGCTATTTTATCCTGTGATACTTTTGCAACTTTAAACTTTGGTGCAACGGCTACGCTAACCATGAACGGAGCAACTTGGACTTGTAGCACTATCGACACTATAAATATTTCTGCGGCTACTTGGACAACGAGCGGCACAAACACGTTAACGTTCAATAAAGCTGGAGCCCAAGTAGATTGGAACATTACCAATAATCTAACACTCAATAACCTAACCTATACCGGTGGCACAGCTGGAACGTCCAGTGCCAATGGCGGTGTATTGAGTATGGACAATGCTGTTGCCGTAGCACTAGTAAATACCGACATTAATTCTAATATAAATTGGGCTAATTTAGCTAGCCTTAACATAGACGCTGATTCTTCAATTAGTTCTAATGCCAAGGGTTGTCAAGGTGGGGCTAGTACTCTTAATGGTTATGGTCCAGATCCTAGTACAGGTATTTGTGCGATTAATATTTCCGGTTACGGCGGAGCGCATTCTTCGGGTAGCGGTGCTGGTCATGGCGGCGCTGGTGGGCGAGGTAATGCTGATACTGGTGGAACTACCTATGATTCCAATACTATTCCGGCTTTACTTGGATCTGGCGGCGGCGGCGGCGCTGGTCCTGCCGGTGGCTATGGTGGAGGAAAAATAAGCTTAACAGTAAGCGGAGCCCTCACGGTTAACGGTAATATTTCTGCTAACGGACAAGCCGGTCCAACAGCCAGCAATTATGGTGGCGGTGGTGGAAGCGGTGGATCGGTTTATATTTCTATAAGTTCTATTCTCGGTAGCGCTGCTATCTCGGCAAATGGTGGCAATGGCGGCGAGGGATCTTCTAGTGCGGGTGGTGGCGGTGGTGGCGGTCGAGTGGCTGTTTATTATAACGATGCCGGCGGTTTTACTTTAGACAATATCACTTCTATCAAAGGTTTGGCAGGAACAGGAGTAGGGCCTAGACTAGATGGATCTAACGGAACAACTTATACTTTTCAATACACGGTTGCCGATACTCCTTCTGTAACAGCGCCGGTTAATATGTCTAGTGATAGTCGTACCCCAACTTTAACCGGATCCAGTTATTCTTCAAACGGAGCAGTTCACACCACAACAGATTGGAAAATAACTTCAGATCCGGAAGGTTCTACCATAGTATGGAGCAAAGACGACGATGCTGTTAATTTAGAAACCACTGTAGTGAATGCAACTAATGGCACCTTTAGTGGAGCGCTAGCCGGCGCAACCACTTTAGTAGGCAATACTATTTATCATGTTTTTGTACGCTATGCCAATGCCGCGGGTGATTCAGCTTGGTCTAGCGGTAATAACTTTATTACCAACAATACCCAGCCGGTTTGGGGTGGACCAATAATTGATCCGGGACAGGTGCCTGAAGACGGTACTCTGTTTTGGACGTTTGATTTAGATGATTATTGCTCTGATGCTGACGGTGACGCTTTAACTTATTCTGCTGACAATGGTTTTTCTTTAGGTGTCATGACTATTAACCCAGTTACTCATGTAGTTACTTTTGCTTTAAATGCCAATGCCAACGGCAGTGATACTATTCGTTTTTCCGCTACCGATGGTTTATCTAGTGCAGTGTTGTCTAATGCCCCAACTATTACTGTTAACGCTGTGAACGATGCCCCGGTATTTACCAAAGGTAGTAACGATTTTGTTATGGAAGATGACGCTAGTCGCCAAGTAAATGGCTGGGCAACTGGAATTGGCACCGGTGGTGGTAGTGATGAATCTGGCCAAGTTTTAACATTTACTGTTGCCAATGATAATAACAGTCTATTTTCAGTACAACCAGATGTTAATGAAAGTTCTGGAAATTTAACGTACACACTTGCTAGTAACGCTTTTGGTAGCGCTACTGTTACAGTCGGTTTGTCTGATAATGGTGGTACAGCTAACGGTGGCGACGACACCAGTGATAGTCAGACGTTTACTTTAGAGGCAACTTCCATTAACGATGAGCCGTCATTTACAGCAGGCGAGAGTCAAACAGTGTATGAAGACACTGGTTTATACACTGTCGCTACTTGGGTAGTGGCTATGAGCACCGGTCCTAGTAACGAATCCGGGCAAACCGTGTCATTTAACGTGACTAATGAGGGTAATAGTTTATTTTCTGTTCAGCCGGCCATAGATGCAAGCGGTGCTTTAACCTTCACTCCCGCAGATAACATAAATGGTTCTACTACTGTTCACGTTACCATGCAAGATAGCGGCGGCACAGATGCCGGCGGTGATGACACCAGTGCTGAACAAACATTTACCATTGGAATCAACCCGGCAAACGATGCTCCGAGTTTTACTAAAGGCGCCAATCAAAGTGTCGCCGAAGATGCCGGCGCACAGACGGTGGCTGGTTGGGCAACCGGTATGAGCAAAGGACCGGCTGATGAATCCGGTCAAACTTTAACATTTAATATTAGCAACGATAATAACAGCTTATTTTCTGTTCAGCCGGATATTGATGAAAGTACCGGTAATTTAACATATACTCCGGCCACCAATATCAACGGTTCAGCCACAATTACTGTTTATCTGTCAGATAATGGCGGCATTGAGGGGGATTACACCAGCGATGAGCAAACATTTACCATTACGGTTAATGCCGCAAATGATACTCCCACGGCCAATGCCGGTAGCGATGTAACGGCCACGGAAGACGACGCTAGCGTTGCATTAAACGGCTCCACTTCGTCTGATTTGGATGGCGATACTTTAACTTATGCTTGGGTGGAAATCATCGATAGCGGTGATGGCTGCAGTATCAGTAATATCACTAGTAGCCAGCCGACAGTATCTATCTTTAATGAAGATTCTAATTTTTCATGTGAATATCGCTTAACGGTTAACGACGGCGCGGCTTCGGCCACTGATACAGTTACTGTTAATATATCAGCCGATAATGACGCGCCGGCTTTCTCCACGGTTTCTAATCAAACTGTTACAGAAAACAATACTTTATCTTTCACGGTAAATGCCAGCGATATTGATACTTCTTTGTTAGATTTATCAGCCGCTGATAACAACGGAGATTTTACAGACAAAGCTATAAATGTTAATACTCTTTTTACTGATAATAACAACAACACCGGCACGTTCTCTTGGCAGCCAACCGCTGGAAAGAGTGGCACATATCGTGTACTGTTTAACGCTACCGACGGCGCCAGTACCGCCGCGCAACAAGTGGATATTACCGTAGTAGCTGGTACTTCCACCAATACCAACACTAATACCAATACCAATACGAACACAGAGCCGACTTTTACTGGGGCTCTAGATAATATCACTTTATTCGCTGGCACCACAGCTAGTAATATAATGGATTTGGATAATTATTTTAGCGATGCCGAAGATACTCAATTAACCTATAGCATTAAAGAAAACGTAGTTATTACAGTTACCATAGTTGATGGCCAGGTATCAATTACCGCTCCGGCTAATAGCGCCGGTACGTATGCCATTACCTTTATGGCACAAGACAGCCAACAAGCCGAAGCGGACAGCAATGCTATTATAGTTAGCATTATGGAACCACCGGCTTTGGCAGATATTAATGTAATGACTGGATCAGCTACTGGCAAAGGGGTAATTACATTGTTTGATAAGGATGGTAAAGAGTTAAGTAGCTGGGAAGCATTTTCAGAAGGTGGGGTAATTCCTAAAGTAACCACTATCAATAACACGCCGTATGTTTTAGCGATTAAACAAAAAGTTGGTTCCACTATTCATATTTATACTACAGCCGGTAGCCTAGTAAGAAAACAACGTTTATCCAAACAACTCTATTGGCGCAAATTGGCTATAGGTAATGTAGATAATCATACTAACAATAAAGAAATTGTAGTGGCTACTCTGCGTAATCAAGGAGTTACTATTAAAGTTTATCGATTCAATGTAAAACGCAATGCCTTCCGTTTAATCAAACGAGGTTATTATCGCGATGCCTTAACACCAGCGAATCATAACTATCAAGTTAGCATCAAGCAACGTACTATTATATTAAAACATGAAGACGGTAGTGTGTTCTTCAGGTGGAAAATAAATTCTACAAACTAAACATAAAATCACTAGACAAATAAAAAAATATTGCCAATAGTTTTTTAGTTAAAGACGATGTGTTAATAAAAACTAAAAACACTATTCCCATGTATTTATTTGGTTTTCTTAATTGATCAGCCAGTACAACAATAATGTTAACCCAATTCCGCACAGCGTGCCCATGAGGGCTTCTAGGGGGGTGTGGCCTAAGCGGGTAATGATTTTGGGGTGTTGAATATGGGCGTCATGAGCCTTATGCTCTTCTTCAATGAGCTGTTTTAAAATTTTGCCGTGTTCACCTAGGTGCCAGCGAATGCCAACGGCATCGCGCACGACTGTTAAATAAAGAACGGTTGCAAGAACAAATTCAAACGACGTCCAGCCGAATTTTAACCAGCTTAACACTACCAATGATATAAACAATGCGGCGTGGGAAGACGGCATGCCCCCATAGTGCATGAAATATTTAAGCTTGAATTTTTTGGCCGGCCGCCGATAAGCATCCATTGCTACCTTCACAAATTGTGTTATAATCACTACCAGTAGAGGAATGATTAACAGTTGACCGTTATGTAATAATTGCGTCATGTATCTACTATATACTATTTTATCTATTTATAAAATAGTTTTAATAATTAATTTATTTCTCCCCCTTCCACTAAACACCTACCTCACTCCCCCTACCCCCTCTCTCCTCTAAGGAGAGAGGGGGAAATAAGAAATGATAATTAGAGAAATTACTCCTCCTCTCCTTAGAGGAGAGGAGGTTGGGAGGTGAGGTAGGACGTTGGGGGTAGAAGAAGTTTATGTACATCGTCATTCGCGCCGGAGGCGTGGGCACACGGTTGTGGCCAGTGTCACGGCAAGCTAAACCAAAACAATTTCACGCGCTTACTAGCCGCAAAACTTTATTGCAAGAAGCCGTAGACCGAGTGGCTGATATGGTGCCGGTGGAGCATATTTTTGTGTCTTGCAATAAAGCGGCGGAGTTAGCTGTGCAACAACAGTTAAATATTAATCCACAACAAATTATCAGCGAGCCGGTATCGCGTGATACCGCCGCGGCCATTGGTTTAGAGGCCGTGCTAATTGCTAAACAAGATCCTACAGCCATTGTGGCTAGTTTAGGTTCCGATCATGTTATTAACGATACAGCCGAGTTTCAACGGGTATTGAAATTAGCCGAAATTACTGTGCAACAACAACCTAAACAAATTGTGTGCATTGGCATTACACCAAAACAGCCAGATACCGGGTATGGTTATATTGAATTAGGTAAGCCAGTGGCTGGTGAAGTGTTTCAAGTGCATTCTTTTAAAGAAAAGCCTAGTTTAGAAATAGCGACAGAATTTTTAAAGAGTGGCCATTATTTATGGAATGCCAACATGTTTGTGTGGCGCGTGGATACATTATTAAAATTGTATCAGCAATTCATGCCAGCTATGTACCAACAATTATTAGAAATACAAGCTAACCCAGATAAATTACCAGAAATTTATGCTCGGTTAGAAAAAGTAGCCGTGGATTACGCTATTATTGAACGAGCACCGCATATTTTAGCTATGCCTGGTAGTTTTGGCTGGAATGATATTGGTGATTGGGCGCGCTTGAAAGATGAATTAGCGCCTAGTGAATCGGATAATTATGTGAATAAACCAGATAATCATGTTAGTATTGATGATAAAAATATTTTAATTCATTCAGAAACTAATCGAGTGATAGCTACGCTAGGTTTAAAAAATATTATTATAGTAGATACGCCAGATGCATTGTTGGTTTGCAAAAAAAATCGCAGCCAAGGCGTAAAAGATTTAGTGGAAATATTAAAAACACGTAATCGGTTAGACGTGTTATGAAATGGTTAGCGCGAGTGGCGATAGCCTTATTAATTGTGTTAGCTATTGCTTTTGGTATTTATTTATTAAATGTAGCTCAGGTAGTGAAATTAGAGCAGCCGGTTACCATACAAGTGCCAAATACTGGTAGTACTTGGTTGTCCATCACTACATTAGCTGAAGCTGATATTATTTCATCACGCGTAGCTTTTGCCGTGCACTTGATATTAACCAATCATTGGTTCGATGTGCAGGCCGGTAACTACACTTTTACCGGTCAAAATTCTTTCAATACGGTAATGAAAATTATCACGCAGCCGGGTGATTACCAGCCAGAGGTGCAAGTTACGTTATTAGAAGGCTGGACGAATGAACAAATGGCGGATACTTTTGCTAAAAAAGAGTTAATGACGAGTGCCCAGTTTTTAACTGCCGCCAGTGCGCCGGATACTACCGGTTACACTTGGCTAACAAGCCGGCCAGCGGCCGCTGATTTACAAGGGTTTTTATTTCCCGATACATACCGGTTTTTTAAAGGCGCCGAACCAAGTGATATATTACAAAAAATGTTAGATAATTTTGATCAAAAATTTACCAAACAAATGCGTGATGATTTAGCGGCTAGACAGCATTCGGTTTACGATGCCATCACGTTAGCTAGTATTGTAGAAAAAGAAGCGCGTAGTTTTGAGGATAAAAAAATTGTAGCTGGTATTTTTTGGAACCGGTTAGCCACCGGTAAACGCTTAGAATCCGATGCCACTATTAATTACATCACGAAAAAAAACACTACACTGCCTACGCTTAGTGATTTAGCTGCTGAATCGACTTACAATACTTATCGTAATAATGGCTTGCCGCCAACACCAATATGCAACCCTGGTTTAGATGCCATTAACGCGGTTATTTATCCAACGGAAACTAATTATGTTTTCTTTTTAAATACGCCCGATGGCGCCATGAAATATTCCGAAACCTACGAACAACATTTAGAATTAAAACACCAGTATTATGATTAAAGCAACCGCTAAACCAATTATTATTTCTTTAGGCGGCTCATTAATTGTGCCAAAACAACAAGTAAACGCAGTATATTTGAAAAAATTTATTACGTTTATTAATCAGCTGGCCAATAACCAACAGCGCTTTATTATTTTTACCGGTGGGGGAGTAACGGCGCGGCATTATCAACAAGCGGCGCGAGCTATCACTAAAAAATTACCGGCCACGGCGCAGGATTGGATAGGCATCAAAGCCTCGTTATTAAACGCTGAATTATTAAAACAGCTATTAGGTAAATTAGCTAACGATATTATTATTACCGATCCGCGCGTAAAATTGCGCTGGCCTAAACCAATTTGGATAGGTTCCGGCTGGAAACCGGGTCGATCGACCGATTATGATGCAGTACGATTAGCGGTAGAAAACAATATTACACAAGTAATTAATTTATCTAATATTGATTACGTTTACAATAAAAATCCCAAGCAGTTTCCTGATGCTAAACCTATTAAAACCATGACCTGGAGTGAAGCGAGAAAATTATTAGGCAACACATGGAACCCGGGTTTAAACGTACCGTTCGATCCGATTGCTGCCAAGCTAGCTCAGCAACACAATATTACGGTTAGCATTATGAATGGGGAGAATTTAAAAAATGTAGCCGCAGCAGTTAACGGTAAAAACTTTAAAGGGACAGTTATACAATTATAATTCAGTCTGGCTAGTTTTATCAGTAACTTGTTCCTGCAATCTAGCCAAAACCGCTTCAGCTCCAGTTTGTTCAATCGCCGCTACTAATTTTATAATATCTTGGCCAGACCAGGTAGCGGCAATTTTTAAAATACCGGCTGTTTGGCGGTTTAGTTCCGCAATATGTTCTGTGGTCGGTTTTTGTCGTTTTAATATGCTAACGGCAATGCTAACCATATGTGCTCTATTTGGTAGACTAGGAGTTGGTAGTGGATCTACATTCGGAAAATCTTTTACACAATTCTTGCCAAGTTCAGCCATTAAAGCGCCGATGTTTAACAATGTTTGGGTATTTTCTGGTTCTGATTTATCGCGCAAATGTTCTCCTAAACAAGTTAAAGTAGCTAAATTTTCTGTGTTAAATTCCCTATGTTCTTTTAAAATACTAGCAAATTCAAGCATTAATTTTAAAGCTTGTCCGGTTTCCGTAGCAGTTTCAGCAAACCTTTCTAGTCGTCTTAGTATTTTAATTTTTTCAGACACAAGCCTAATTATACACTAATATTCATTTTGTTAGGCATGTTTTCCACAGGCATAGGAGCTAAATAATTGACCATTTTTAGTATTTAAGTTACAGTAACAGCACTTTATCGCAGACTACAAGCATTAAAATAAGACTTGTATAGATAATGGATTATTTTTGTCTGCGGTAAAACCGCATTTTTTTATTAGTAATTATTGTGTTTTTATGGCTAAAACAAGGCAACAAAAAGAACAAGCCTTACAGGAGTTAACCAAGCTTTTGGATAATAAAGGAGTGGTAATGTTTGGTCATTCTGGCTTGAAAGTTAAGCAAATGGAAGACTTACGTAAAGACTTACGTAAAGATAATTTAACGTTAACTGTAGCCAAACGAAATTTGTTGCTGTTAGCGTTAAAAAATAAGGGTTTGAGTTTAGCAGATAATGCCATTACTGGAGCAGTAGCAATTGCCGTGGGCGATGATGAGGTGGCACCGGCTAAAGCCGTGGCTAATTTTAAGAAAACAAATGAACAGGTAGAATTTTATGGAGCGTTGATTAACCAAACAGCTTTGGATGCTACTGCTGTAACCAATTTAGCTAAATTACCAAGCAAACAAGAATTACTAGCGAAGCTGGTCGGTTCGTTACAAGCGCCTATTACTGGCTTTGTTAACGTATTAGCCGGTAATTTACGTGGTTTGGTGAATGTGCTTAATGCCGTTAAAGACGGCAAATCTAAAGCGATTAATAATTAATAAATAATCAATTAACATAACAAATTATATGTCCGAAGAAAAAAAAGATGTAGTAGTACCAGAAAAATTTAAAACTCTGATAGAACAAATCGAAAAAATGTCGGTGCTCGATTTAGCCGAATTAGTTAAAATATTAGAAGATAAATTTGGCGTATCAGCTGCCGCCCCAGTAGCGATGATGGCTGCCGCTGGAGCCGGTGCAGCCGCTGCTCCGGTTGAAGAAAAGGATAGTTTTAACGTAGAATTAACTGCCATTGGCGCTAATAAAATTGCTGTTATTAAAGTGGTGCGTGAAGTAGCTGGACTTGGCTTAAAAGAAGCTAAAGATTTAGTAGAAGCCGCTCCAAAAGTGGTAAAAGCTGACGTGAAAAAAGCTGATGCGGAAGCCTTGAAAAAGAAATTGGAAGAATCTGGTGCTAAAGTAACTTTAAAATAAATTAAATAATCAATCATACTTTGGTGTTATTAAAACAACACACTAGAGGCTTGGTTCCGTGTTATGCAGAACTCTCTAGTGTGGCCAGGGTAGTAGCTTAAAGAACTATTCTATGACAACAACCGATACATCGTTATTAGAAATGCTCCAAGCCGGCGTACATTTTGGACATCGCATTTCCAAACGCCATCCAAAAATGAATCCGTTTATTTTTGGTGTGCGCAACGGCATTTCCATTATTGATTTGGAAAAAACCAAAGAGCAATTAGATAAAACATTAATTGCCATTGAAGAAGTAGCGGCTCAAGGCAAAACTATTTTGTTTTTAGGTACCAAGCGGCAAATTCAACCTATTGTAAAATCTGCCGCGGAAGCCGCTGGTATGCCTTACGTAGTAGAGCGTTGGTTAGGCGGACTATTAACCAATTACCAACACGTGCGTCAACTAATGAAAAAATTAACCGATCTAAAAGAAGCGCGTGATCGTGGTGAATGGACACAACGTTATACCAAAA
Source organism: Patescibacteria group bacterium (assembly GCA_041660305.1). GTDB lineage: Bacteria > Patescibacteriota > Patescibacteriia > UBA9570 > UBA9570 > JBAZWO01. The sequence continues at coordinate 56,861 of JBAZWO010000004.1, forward strand.
AAGAGCGCCTGGTGTTTGAACGAGAAATCGACCGCTTAGAAAATTTGGTCGGTGGTATTGAATCCATTAAAGGTTTGCCAGATATGCTAATGGTGTTTGATTGTAAAAAAGAAAAAACCGCTATTGCCGAAGCCGCTCGTTTAACTATTCCAATTGCCGCGATTACCGATACTAATATTAATCCCACACTCATTACTTATCCAATTCCAGCCAACGACGATGGTATAAAATCGGTAACGTATATTGCTACTAAAGTAGCGGAAGCGGTCAAACGAGGTCAAGCCCGGATTAAAGTGGTAATTCCACCAACTACAGAAGTGAAACCAGCTTTAAAAAAATAGTTTAACAAGTTTATTATGGGAACAGAACTTATTCAACAAATTCGTAATCAAACTGGTGCTGGAGTGTTAGATATAAAAAAAGCGTTAGTGGAAGCTAAGAATGATGCTAATAAAGCCATTGAGCTTTTACGTAAAAAAGGTGAAAAAATTGCCGCTAAAAAACAAGCGCGAGTTACTAGTGAAGGGTTAGTAGAGGCTTATATTCATGGTAATGGGCGAGTGGGTGTATTAGTAAAATTAAATTGTGAAACCGATTTTGTAGCACGCACTAATCAGTTTAAAGAACTGGCGCATCAATTAGTGTTACATGTAGCGGCGTACAATCCTACTTATTTATCCCCAGAAGAAGTACCAGCGGAATTAGTAGCCAAGGAAAAAGAAGTATATACTGTGTTATTAGCTAAAGAAAACAAACCGGCTAACATGATGGAAAAAATTATTGCCGGAAAACTGCAAAAGTATTATGCTGAAGTATGTCTGCTCCAGCAGCCGTTTATGTTCGATGAAACCAAGACGGTGCAACAAATTATTACGGGGCGGATTGCCGAGTTAGGAGAAAATATCAAAGTAGCTGAATTCAAGCGCATTAGTTTATAATTAACTTATGGACATTGCGTTATTGTATTACATTGTTCCAAGTGGGTTGGCGCTAGCCAGTTTAATAGTACTGGTAGTTATTCACGCGCGTAAAATTCCACAATTACGGTCGATTGATTTAGAAGCGATGCCAGAATATCGGCAACGGTTACAGCGTGATGCGTTAATTAAAAATCGGTTTAGTCGAAAAATTGGTCAGAGCAAGGTATTGATTCGTAACATTAGTTTGCCAGTAGTGCATGTTATTGAAACACTGTTTAAAAATTTGTATAAACGATTATTAAAATTAGAAAATCATTACAAAATGATGGCCAGTGGTAATGCTACTACACTTGCTGAGGAAGCTAAACAGCAACAATCGGCTATGGCAATTATTCAAGCGGCAGACGCATTGTTAGCTCAAGAAAAATATTCTGAAGCGGAGAAACAATATATTGCCGCTATTACGCTTGATCAAACTGCGCAAGCCGCGTACATTGGTTTGGTAAAAATTTATCGTGCGCAAAAAAATTACACACATGCTATTGAAACCTTAAAATTTTTAGTGCAACTAGATAGTGAAAATGAAACGGCTTGGCAAGATATTGCTAATATTTACAAAACAGAACATAAATTAGATGATGCACTAGAAGCCTATGAGCAAGCCTTAAAAATTTCTCCTAATAACCCAAAAAATCTTGATGCCTACATAGAACTTGCTATTCTCAATAAGCTAAAATACAAAGCCCAAAGCGGCTTAGATCGTTTAACCGCTGTTAATCCAGATAATCAAAAGCTAAAAGATTATCAAGCCCAGATTGATGCTTTGTAGTTAGCCGTGCCGTTGTAGCTCAGTTGGTAGAGCACCCCCATGGTAAGGGGGAGGTCACCGGATCATTCCCGGTCAACGGCTCCAGTTTAAAATATCATTAATCAATTATCTCTGATACTAAACTCAGAGGTTTTTGATTTGGCCTTGACATCATCATCATCATCATGGTAATTTTCTAAGTCACTTTCATTAATTATGAAGGTGAATTTTAATATAACTTGTTCTTTAAAATTTATGTTTGTCTGCCAATAAACTGACAGGGCGATCGCTATGTGAGTAATTTTTTTATTTGCACAGCGGTCGTTCTGTCATTAACTCTTTGGAGGGATTTTTTATGAGGCTTTGGATCATAGTGACGTTGTTGCTTTTTTCTGGCTGTAATAAGCAGGTTGAAAAACCTGTTGAAAAGCAGCCTGATGAGCAGCCAGCGGTGTCGACACCAACGCCGACTCTGGCGCCAGAGCGGCGAATTCCCATTAACCCGCCTCCTGGTTGCACTTGGGAGGAAATTTTCAAGGCAACCGATGAAAAGGTTGTCTGTGTAAGGTCTGGACGCGGCTGGTTCTGGGACAGTGCCTGCAAGGGGCGGTGCCAGTAGAAAAAAATGGAGGTTCTATGTCAACGTTAGCAGAACGGATCGCAACTCATGTGGGTCATCGGTATGGAGGTTCAGTGGAGAAGATGGGTTATTGTCTTCACACTGTTCTTGAAGTTGGGGACAATTACCCTACGGAAGGCAAGACCGACCTGACCGCACAGGGCAGGGAGCGACTTCATGCCGCAGGTGTTGGTAACGTGGTGGCAGGCATGATCGGATGCGACAGTGAGCAGTGTGCAGATGTAGTGGAAGCGATTGTAGGGATGAAGCCATTTGTGGTTCTGGAATGGAAGCTGGCTTTGGAAAACGGTTTTGTGGGCTATGCCATGTATCGAGCACTGGTTCCTCAAGTATTGATGTCTCAGTTTGGTTATGTAGAACGGGTAGCATTACTGGCTACCATGTCTGGTCATACAGCAACGGCATCAATACTATGGCTGTTGGTAGGGGAGCGATATAAAAACAATCTTCCCGCTATCATCCATTACTGGGTCAATGCCAGGGTGAATAATAAAGATGGCGTGCTGGTTATGAAGCGAGAGCGTTTCTGGGAACTCATGCGGACTTGGGTATTCAAGCGGCGCGAAATGGGTATCATGGACCGTGTGCAGATGGCTTGGGCGCTGTGGCAGCAGCACAAGACTGCGCAGAAGTGTGGCACGGTTTTGGCACGTGTTTTCGGTGAGCTGGCCATGTTGGAAATGACTGAATCTGAGTTTATCGCTGAGGTCAACGGCAAGTTGGCCGAGGTCTACCCCGAAGAGTAAAGGAGAAATTATGATCGTATCAGGTGCTGATCTGAGTCAAACGCTGCACGAGATCACGGATGAAGCCTTTGCAGGTAAACGCGATGGCGTTTTGTTTGAAGGCTGGCTTGTCCAGGTTCGGTGTGGCAGACTCGTGCGAGCGGTCGCGATCCAAGGTGAAGAGTGGTGGCATGCCACACTGTTCGATGAGTTTGATATCGGAAGTACTGTTCAGGTGGTCAAGCAGGAAGGCAAGATTATCGCGAAAGCTGTCGAGCGATAATTCTGCCAGTTGACCAACCAAATGCCGTTTTCCATGGTATGGCGGAAGTCTGCTGCGTCCTGTAGCAGGCGGAGTTTGGTAGACAAACTCTTGTTCTTTAGGCGTAGCTATTTGCCTTTCCCAAAAAGTAAGTAGCTCGAAAGCATGAAGAGTGGGGAGTTAAGCTAGTAATAGTTTTCTCCCTCCCTCAAATAATCGTTTAATAAAACATTGAACCATTTGAGAGGGGAATATAATTAGTTGAGAAGGCTTTAATTTTTTATAGGTCGGTACTCTTAATAAATGAACCGTAAGCGTATTTATCGGTTTCTTTGTCGCCGCCAAATTCTACTTCGGCATCAATATTGCCATTAGCTTCATCTACGGCAGTTACAGTACCATCGGAATAAGAGCCAATAAATGGCACGGCCACTTCATCACCAACTTTTACAACTGGTTTAAGTGGCATGGTTTTAGCATCGGTTTTATCTATAACCTTGATTTTTCCAGCAAACCCGTAAGCTAAGATTTTTTCACCAGATACTTTTAACACTTGATAATGATCGTAATCACTGCCGTTTTTCACGGCAATAGAAGTGCCGGCTTGCCATGGATCCGTGATTACTACAAAAGAATCGGCTTTTAATTGTTCTGGTTCACTTTCGCCTAAGGTATCAACATCCAAATAACGTACCATTGGTTGAGTAGGGGTACCGCCGGCCACTACGTAACCGCGGGTTAAGCCAGAGCCAGATTGCCACCAGGTTAACACGGTATCACCAACTTCAGCCGTTTGGCCATTCAAAATAGGAATAATCATGCCATTAGGAATAGTAACTTCTTCAGTAATTTCTGTTAGTACCGAAGCTGTTTCACCAACTTCAGCCACTTCAGCCATATAATAAATAAAAGTGGTGTTGTCGGCGCCTTCAGTAGCGGCTTCATCAAGCGCGGCGCGAGTTGGTGCTAGTACATAATCACCCACATCGGCATCCAAGGTAGAGTTAGGAAAATCCAGTGGCATCGCCGTTGGATCAATTTTTACTGCCACTTCGTTGGCATTTGGTGCCTGAAGATTTGTTACCGCATTTACAGAGTTAGTGTTTGGTGGAGTAATGTTTGTTGTATTAGTAGTAGTGGTACTAGTGCAACCAGCGCCAAGTAATACTAAAAACACACTCGCTCCGGCCAATTGTTTGGCTATTGATGTATGCATATTTGTCATAAGCAAAATTTATTTACGCCTCCTTAAATTAAATACAGTATAACATATTTTTTTAGTATAGTCACGTTATTAAAAATGGTATATGCTGTTTGAGCATGCAACAAAACCGAGCAGTACAATTTTTACAAGCGGGGAGAAACGTGTTTTTAACCGGGCCAGCCGGTTCGGGGAAAACGTATGTATTAGAGCAATTTATTCAGTGGTTAAAGAAAAATGGTAAAACTGTGGCTATTACAGCTTCTACTGGTATTGCGGCCACGCATCTAAACGGCACTACTATTCATGCTTGGGCAGGAATTGGGATTAACGATTATTTATCACCGTTTGAGTTAGACGCGATAACGCAAAAAGAATATTTACAGCGGCGGTTACGCACTACTGACGTGTTAATTATCGATGAGATTTCCATGCTCCATTCGTTTCGCTTGGATATGGTGGATTTGGTGTTGCGCACGTTGCGTGATAATCCATTGCCGTTTGGTGGTATGCAAGTAGTGCTAGCCGGTGATTTTTTTCAGTTGCCGCCGGTTAATCGTTATAATACCGATACGAATTACGCGTTTGAGGCGCAAGTTTGGGCACAAATGAACATGGCGGTGTGTTATTTAGACACGGTTTATCGGCAGTCTAACGATCCGTTATTACAAATTTTACAAGAAGTGCGCCAAGGAGAGGTAAGTGAAATGAGTATGGAATTATTACAAGACCGCATGCAAGCAACTTGGCCAGATGATATTACACCAACTCGATTATATACCCATAATATTGATGTGGACGCGTTAAATAAAAAAGAATTAGCGAAGTTACGCAAAAAAGCTAAAATATTTTTAATGACAACCACTGGTAAAAAAGCGAATGTAAAAATATTACAAAAATACTGTTTAGCACCAGAGAAATTAGAATTAAAAATTGGCGCTCAAGTAATGTTTGTGCGCAATAATTTTGCGGCTGGCTATGTAAACGGTACATTGGGAACGGTGGTAAAATTTACCGATGGTCAGCCGATGGTGGAAACGGTGGCAGGAAAAACCATTACGGTAGAACCAAGTTCTTGGGTAATGGAGCAAGCTGGAGCCATTAAAGCAGAATTATGCCAATTGCCCTTGCGCTTAGCTTGGGCCATTACCGTGCACAAAAGTCAGGGCATGACGTTAGACGCGGTAGACGTGGATTTGTCCAAATCGTTTGCCGCCGGCATGGGCTATGTGGCGTTATCTAGGGTTAAAACGTTACAGGGTTTATATATTCGTGGTATGAATCAGCGGGCATTATTAGTAGATGAACGTGTACAACAATTTGATAATATTTTTCGTGAGCAGTCTAAACAGCAGTAGAGCCAAATATATTAGTGTTTTATAATAAAAAACGCTATAATACTAGCATGCCAAGTAATTTAGAATTAGCTCGTCCGTGGATTTTTAATTGGGCTAAGATAGTTTTGTTATTAATTGTTTTTTCTACTTTAGTAAGTGCTAATCAAGTGTTGGCGGATGTGCCAACTTGTACTGTACCGGACAAAATAACAACCTTTGCGGAAAAATTTAATGTGTTAAATTATGAAAGCGCTATTTCGGTAGCGCCAGCTGAAGATGACGGTATTATTATAGCCGGTACTACTATTCCGCCGGGTATGATGGAAGATGCTGATATCTTTATTACCAAGCTAAATAAGTCTGGTAATAATGTGTGGACTAAAATTATTCAAGGTGGGCCAGGTCAGGCGGAGGACGAAGCGGTAAAAGTGATAAAAACAAATCCTGGTTATTTGTTGGTTGGTTATACATTATCTACTGCCACAGATGGTGATGAACGGGTATTATTAGTTAAATTTGATGAAGCCGGTAATAAAAACTGGTCGGTAATTTTAGGTGCTGGCTCGTTAAATCGGCCAGTGGCTGTAACGCAAACTAGTGATGGCGGCTACGCTGTATTAGCACAACAGCGTTTGAGTGAAGAAGGTGATTTATATAGCCAAGTGCTTTATAAAGTAAATAGTTCTGGCAGCAAACAATGGTCTAAAGTTATTACTAGTGATATTTCTAGTAGTTTTTATGCTGTGGCGGATACCAATGACGGCGGGATAATTATTACCGCCACTGCGGCAATTAATAATTATGGTAGGCAATCAACTAGTTTTAGCGGTTTAATTAAACTAGATAAAAATGGAAATATAGAATGGTCTAAAATAATGGAAACTATTCCACAAACATTGCCTACTACCACAGGTACTTATGAAGATTGGCGCTGGTCACCGGCTATTTTTAAAGCTGTGGAACAAACCAGCGACGGTAGTTATCTGGCTGCCGGTCAAATTTATTCCGCGTTATTAACCGATACTAATGCCGTTGGTTATACTAGTTCAGATTTATTTGTTACTAAACTGGATAAAAACGGTAAACACAAGTGGACCGAAAGTTTTGATTTTGGTGGCATAGAAACAGGTTTAGGGATAATAAAATTAAATGATGGATATCTTATCTTTGGCGAACATGCTTCTGCTCAACTGGAAAAAAAATATATCTTGTTAAAAATAAACTTATCTGGCGCTAGGCAATGGCACAAGTTGATAGGCTCGCTAGAAACAGGGGATTATGCTAAAACTAGTGCCGGCGGTTATGTAGTAGCTGGTGTGAAAGATAATGATCCATATGTACTAAAATTAAACAGTTATGGTGATTGTCACGAAAACTGTAGTTTAGTCAGTACTACTAAAGTTACCAGACACGATTGGACGCAATATGTATTAATTAGCCGTGCTGCACCGGACATGAAAACCGATTCATCAAATAGCGCTAATTATAACTTAAACATTTCATCAACTACTATTCATCCAGAACAAATTTGTAACTTGGAGGACACTAGTTCTGTACCTGTTTGTTTAGTTAATAAAAAACTGAAACATCCTAATCCCAATCATCCAAAAACTTGGATAGCTATAAAATATGAACAGACCACAGAAATAGATTTAACCTCGGCAAAAAGTATTAAAGTCAATGATTATTTACAGCCGGTATTTGATGAAGTGTTTAATAATAGTGTAAAAATAAAAGATGAAATGATCGGTGGATTATTAGATTATGTGGCAAACAGAAAAATTACTAGACAAGATGTACGGTCAGTTAAGCAGTTATTAATAGCCCAAGGTTTTGCGTTAATTGACACTAATGGTAAAAAACAAATTACCATGAGTGGCAATGGTTTAACATTGGTAATAACTTTTAATGTGAATAGAAAAGATAGCGCCTTAATTGAAGTAACATATTAAACCATTGTTACTAAAAAGTATTTTTGCTATAATAAGAACAGTATAAAATATAATAGTTAATTATTAAGGAGGAAAATATGCAAAAACTATTTAAATATTGGCTAGTTGGTATACTAGTTGTGTTTGGTTTTGGTTTAACTAGTAAGGCCATCCAAGCCGCTACGGTTAACGATCCAAGCATTAGTAGTGTTACACTTGGCACAATTTCTTCTACACAAAAAGAGGCTAGTGGCGTAAGTTACACGTTAACCATTACTACCACGGCAACTTTATCGGCGAATAGTGGGTTTTCCATTCAAACCAGACCAACTTCGTGCATGACCAATTATGAAAACTGTTCACTTAACTTTCAGGCGCCGGTTACTATTAGTGGGCTAAACGGTACTGTTACTAGCACTGGTTATGGTAATATGTTTTTCTCTAATAGCGATGTTTTACCGGCCGGTTCTTATACGTTTACTATTAATAATGTTATTAATCCGAATTTTGATGGGTCGTTACGTTTTGCTTTTAGTGTACCAACCAGTAATATATCAGCTATTAATTTAGAAGGTGATAGCGCGGCTACGGTGTCTGAAACATTTGTAATTGGTTCACCGCTAGTAAAGGGTCGGATTACTCATCCCACCACTGGTGCCGGCTTAATGTTAAGCGGACAAGTAGCTAGTCAGGATTGGAGCATTAATCAATTTTTTAATACGGATGAATGGGGTGAATATGCCGTAGCTAATCCTGGATTTAGCGCTGGTGCTACCGTTAACTTAACGATTAATCCAGACAGTGGCAGCGGTTTAGCCTCAACAGCTACCACATTTACTTACTCTGGCAGTACGGCCACGGTAAATTTATCTCCTACTCAAGCTACCAAATCAATTAGTGGCACTGTATTGTATGAAGACACCGGTACGCCAGTGGCTACCGCCTCGGTAAATGCTAATGGTAAAGGTAATGGTTGGAGCAGTGCTATACCAGATAGTGCCGGGGCTTATTTGTTAACGATAGGTGGTGGCGAATATGATATTTGTTTAGGCGATCGATTTGATGACAATGGTAACAAATTGCCACGTGATTGGTATGTAGCTGGCGATAATCAATGTCAAACAGTTTCGTTTGCGAAAGATACTGCTGTAGAAGCTAGCACCATTAATTTTCTTGTAAAACGAGCGGATGCTAAAATTATCGGTGTTTTTAAAAATCCCAATGGCAGTTTTCCCAGTAATGGATCGGTTATGTTTTCTCAAGAGGGGTTATGGTTTAATAGTGGTGTTAATCGAGACAACGGAGCATTCGAAGTGGCCTTAGTAGGCAATCAATCTTATCAAGGTCAGTATCAATCTCAAAGTACCGGCGAACATATGTATTGGGATACTGATAGTGTACGGGTAAATACCAATCAAACGGTAGATTTAGGTACTATAACACTAAAAGAACGCGATGTAGTATATACAGCCACGGTAAAAGATAATAACGGCACGCCTGTGCCACATATTTATGTGGATGCTTGGCAAGAACGTGGTGGCTGGACACACGCGGAAACCGATCAAAACGGAGTAGCGACACTTTATTTATACGAAGGATCTTGGAGTATTCGTCCGTCTACCTGGAATACCGCCACTTATATTTATTCCGGCAAAGAAGACCGCGTGCAATTAGCCGCTGGCAGTAGTGCTAGTGGAGCTTTTACACTAACAGCTACTACTTTAGTTGTAACTGCATTAACCAACACAGCTGATGGTAGCGCGGCCAGCGTGACTGGTTGGGTGAATTGTTGGCAACCGGGTAATAATTTTGGTTTTGGTGGCCAGGTGCGTAATGGTACCGGCACGTTTGGAGCGATTGCCGGTGATTTTCAGTGCAACTTAATGGTTAATGATGAAAGTTATCAAGCGGCCGGCGAAACACGCACCACTTTTACCGCCGGTGTAAATACTACACTTAACTTTACATTGCTACGTCGGACGGCCACAGTAACGGTATATATTAAAGATCAAGATGGTAAATTGGTAGATGCGAAAAACGGGCGCGTTTCGGCTCGCAGCACGGCTAGCGGTATGATAGATAAAAGATTAGAAAGTGGTCAAGTTGCGTTACGCTTGGCACCGGGTAGCTATAATTTAGGAATTTGGTTTGAAGGTGATCAAAGTAAATATATTTCCAGTCAAGGTCCAAACAGCGGTACGGATGTAACTGTGGTTGATAACGACGCACTAAGTAAAACCTTAACTGTGTTTGCAGTGAGCGCCACATTAGAGGCGACGGTTAAAGATAATGATGGTAATCCGGTTAGTGATGCTTGGGTACACTGCGGTAATTGGCCGGAATTAAAAGGCACAGTAAAAATGGATGATAAGAATTCTAAAATCATTGAAAGCGGCGCACCAACTGATGCTAATGGTAAAGCGACAGTTGGTTTAGTAGCTGGACATGAATACGAATGTAATGTAGGAGTAAAATCCGAAACATCTGATTTAGTTGGTTCAGCCTCTCAAACCATTGATTTTACTACCGCTAAAAAAGCTACCGCTAAATTTATTTTACAAAAAGCCAATGCTAAAATTACTGGAAAAATTACCATGGCTGATGCAGCGGATATTACTACCAAAGATTTAAATAATATCTGGTGCCATGCTTGGTCCGATGAGGGTTATAATTCTTTTGGTGATGGTTCGGCGAATAAATACACGTTAAACGCTATAGTTGGTACGTGGAATGTGTCCTGTGGCGGTGAAGCCACCACTGCTAACGGTAAACGACAGTGGTATTCCAGTCCGCGCACCGTAGTAACCATCACTGCAGCTGGTACAGTAACGCAAGATTTAGTATTAGCTAAATCTTTATTCGAAATTCCGGAATCTTATTCAGAAACATTTGATTCCACTCAACCAAAAAGCATTACCTTATCTGATGGAACACGTTTAAATATTCCAGCGTACGCGTTAGCCACCGATGGTAATGTAACGCTAACCGCTGAACCAGAATTACAAGCGATTGAAACATATACCGATGGATTAGCTAACATACCTTGGAATTTTGAAGTATATGATAGTAGTGGAAAACTTATTTCCGGAGATTTTAATGATAAAGTAACGCTGATTATTACTTATGATCAAGCAGTGCTTAATAAATTAGGGATTGATGAAACTACTCTTTTGCCGAAATATTTTGATGTAGCTAGTAATATTTGGAAAAATGTAGATAATGCTTCACAAGACACCGCGGCTGATGAGATAACGTTTACCTTAAGCCATTTTTCCCAAGTGGGTTTAGTTTATAATCAAAAGTTAAATCAAGCTTCACCGAGCAAACCTTATAAATTAAAAGCCAAACGGTTAACGGCTACTACGGCCTTGTTAACTTGGAAAAAACCAACGCAACGCAAAGCTACTTATTATAATGTTCAGCTACGGTTATTTAAAGACAAAGAAAAAACTACTTGGCAAACCTTTACTGCTAAAAAAACCAAACAAGCGGTAAAAAAACTAACTGCCAATACCAAATATCAATTTAGAGTAAAAGCTTGTAACAAAAAGAAATGCTTTAAATTCAGCAGCTGGGCTAAATTTAAAACCAAACGTAGTTAAATAATTACGTATTAGTGAGTGATTGATTAAACACAATTGCGTCGTGCATCAGGATTTGTTGGAGTAATTGGCCGGCTTGTTTGCTAAGGGTAGTAAGTTCGCTAATGTTGTTTTGGGAATACAATTTAAAGCGGCTCGGTTCGGTAGTTTTTATTAACACAAAACCATATACATCCATTGGGGTAGTGAGAGCTAAAGCAAAAGCCAAGCGGTGCTTTTGCATGAATTTATTAATTTCAGTGCGTAAATCTGGTGCTAATTTAGTATTTGGGTTATTTATTTCATCGGCTACTATCAGCACATCTCTAGTTTTAGCAAATTGAATTAAGGCATGGCTGTGTTTAAACCAAATTAACCCCGTAGTCTTAACTGCTTGAAATCGTTTCTGTTTCCAATCCATTAAGCAAAAAATCGGTTCCATAATACCATAATTATCACGCAGTACCGTTTGCAAATGGTTAAACACGTTGTCTACCGCTTGTTGAGTTGGTTGTGCGTAGATAAGCGCATCGGGGATGGTAATTTCAGTGTCGCCAGTCATATTATAGGCAATTAAAAACCAATTTACTAAGCGGGAAAACAGTAATACCAGCAACACGGTTATTACTATGAATAACCAAATAGACGCAGCCAAGAACGAAATAATATCTATGTTTAACAACGCTAGACTAATAAATAGAGTTAATAATGTTAATCCCAAAATAACCAGATCACGCCATAATTCAATTGTCCACTTTTTTAAAATAAACGTGATCCCAAGCAGGCGGTAACGCGTGATGGCGTAGGCACAACAAAAACTAAATACTAAACTACTTGAAGTGCCGTAATTATTTAAAGTATTTATACCGAATGTTGGTAAAATTGCATTTGTATTAATGCTTATAAGAGCAGTAATTAATGAACCAATTAAAATATAAACAGCTTGATATCGTTTTATGATATTTTGGGTAGTTTTGTAAAAAATAAACAATTTTATAGTAGCTGATCCTAATAACAATAGAAAATAAACAGTATAAATTGAATAGAGAACACCAGGAATAAAATGGCCAGGAGCATCTGTTAGGCCTTTAATATTGTTAGGCGTAAAGATAAACATTGTCATTATCACTGGCGGTACCCAAAGAAACAATGTAGTTAATTTTGGTATTTTTTTATCAATAAACTTTGATACGAAATAATAATAAGTACTAGGTATAAAAAGTACCGACATTAAAGTTAGTTGTGTGAACAAAAACATTAATGTTACATTGGTTAATGTAAAAGAGAAGAAATTAACTAATATCCATATGGCGGCTTGTAAGATGAGTAAACTAAATATTTTATTTGCTGGTTGTTTTATTCCCTTGTATAAAGTATATACACCTACGGTTAGTGTGCAAATAAAAGAAATTAATAAAATTATGGATGATGTAGCAATAAACATAAGGCTTCCTTTCTTCTACTTCATATTCAAATTTTAAGCAATATCGTTTAAGCGACGGCGCTAGGGCTAAAATATAGGTTTTGTTCAATAAAGGCAAGGTTATTGTGCCTGTGGATAAGTTTTTGGTGCGACGGCGGTAAAATTGTTTATTTTCTCATATTCCATAGTAGTATATTTTGTTTGGAATTTTTCTATAATTTATGGTAAAGATATGGTAGCTCTTTGAGCAAGGAGGAAAAATGAACACCGCAAATGTAGGTGGAGGGCAGCAGGAATACCGCCCACTACATTGGGCGGTGGATTTTATTATCCAGGGGATCTTTCTTTTGGAGGGGTTACTGTATCATTTACAGTTTCACCTTCGAAAGGGGCAGTTCCCGGTCAGCGCGCCTTGCACGGGGCCGCTGTTTCGACATGTTTTTGACCTGGCCAGCAAGAGGATGGCCACGGTCTACACTCATAGGGCTCGAGTTCTGGCACTCGAGCAGATTTACTTCCCGGATCACCAGCGGGACAACGAAACTTGGTGGGGGCGGATAGTTGGTGACTGGTTTATCAACGTCCGCAATTCTGTGGCCGTGAGAAATCGCGCTCTGCTGGTCCAAGAAGCAGTGGTGAGCGAAATTTTGCGGCTGCGGGACGCATCTGGCCGAAGTGAATTTGTAGCCGTGTCGATCGCCTGTGGGTCGGCCGTGGCTATGATTCGTTCAGCGCAGGAACTAGTCGGGTTAGGGATTGTGTTGAGACTAGTTCTCTACGATCTTGACCCGATTGCTCTGGATTATGCCAGGGCGAAGGCCATTGGGCTCGGTTTTCCGGCCGAGCACTTGGTTACTATCAACGCCAACGCCCAGGATTTGGAACGGGAGTTGGCATCTCGGGGCATTACCCCAGACGTGTGTGAAGTGGTTGGCTTGCTGGATTACTTCAGTGATTCAGCATTAGTTCGACTACTCCAACGCGTCCGAGCGGTTTTGCCGGTCGGACACTCCCTGGTGGCCGCAAATGTGCGGCCGAACGTCGAAATGGCGTTCGTAACGTTCGTGCTGGACTGGGTAATGAAGTATCGGACAAGCACCCAGTTCAGTCGCCTGGTACGCCAGGCAGGGTTTGTTTACTTCTGGACCGCAGTAGAGCGGGCCGGAGTATATACTATAATAGTGGCGAGGAGATGAGCTCATGAACAAGATGTGTTATACTAAGGATAACAACAGTTCATGAGCTTTTAATTTATATTATGAATCTATACGCTATTTCAGGATTATTTAACGCACTAGCTGCAACTATACTAGGCTTTGCTATACTTTTGCATAATACCAGTAGAAAGATAAATAGATTATTTTTTATTTTTACACTTAGTATTTCTGTTTGGAGTTATGCTTACTTTTTTTGGCAAATCGCATCTTCTGCTCCCATGGCTTTACTATGGACCCGCTTACTGATGGCTGGAGCAATTTTTATTCCGTTTACGTACTTACATTACCTAGTTGTATATGTGAATCAATGGAAACAAAAATCAAAATTGGTTATTATTGGCTATGGTATTGCCATATTATTTTTATTCACTGATTTTACTCCCTATTTTGTAGAGAGTGTTAGCCAGAAATTATCATTTCCGTTTTGGCCTAATCCAGGTATATTATTTCATCCTTTTTTGATTATATGGATTGCGTGTGTGATCTATACTTTATATCTTAATTTAAAGGCAATAAGCCATGCCAAAGGTGTTTTTCGTTCGCAGTTATTATATATGTTTTGGGGTTTAGTCATTGGCTATTTAGGCGGCGGTACAAATTTTTTACTTTGGTATAATATTCCAACTCCTCCCATTGGCAACGTATTTATTACTGTGTTTGTTTGTTTTGTGGCTTACGCCATTGCTCGTTACCGTCTTTTCGATGTTCAAATTCAACTCCAAAAGATAATTAATTTTCTTTTACCTATTGTAATAAGCATAACATTATCGACTGTTTTTGCTTATGCGTTATATACCTATACTAAGTTAGATTACGCTTTAAATGGAGTTATTATTTTATTGTTTTATACGGTAGTGTACAGCATATTACACTATGTATTTTTTTACACGCCGGTAAGCTATTTGTTATTTTACCGAACGTATCGAGCGCATCGGGCTATTAAGGAGCTGGCGAACAAGGCTACTACGATTATTGATTTAGCGGCGTTGACTAATGAGATTATTGTGACGTTAACGGAAAAATTATTGGTGGAAAAAGTGGCTATTTTTATTCGGGAAGAATTTAATAGTAAAGCGTTTAACTTGGCACAGCAAAAAAATTTTAATGAGCAGAATGTGCAAGCGTTAGTTAGCTTATCAGCTGAACAATTATTGGCGTTTCAACAGCCGCAACCTTCGTATGTGGCAGATGAATTGGATATGGTGTTACAACAGAATAATTTGTTTCCAGATCATCGCCAGCGCCAACAAACAATTTATGATTTATTACAGGCTAGCCAGGCTACGGTGATATTGCCGTTGCGCGCACAGCAATCGCTAATGGGTTTTATTGTGCTGGGCGATAAGTATCCGCGCAAGGCTTATACGAAAGATGATTTGGAATTATTGGAACAAGTGTGTAAAGAAATTGCCGTGGCGTTGATTAATTCTAAATTACATCAGGATCAAACCGTGCTCACGCGTATTTTACAGGAAGAGGTAGATCGAGCTACGGTGAAATGGCGGCAGAAGGCGAAAGAGAATGAAGAGTTGTTGCGGGTAAAAACGCAGTTTATTACCGTGGCTTCACATCAGTTACGTACACCACTAAGTGTGATTCGTGGCATGTTAGGCATGATGTTCGAGGATTATTTAATTAAAAAAGAGCAAGATACTTTAGAAACAGTACAACAGCGTATGTTGGATGCCAATAAAATGTTGCATCACGCTTTTGCGGCCGCGGATAACCTGCACCATACCATGGAAATGATTTTAGCGGCCTCGGAATTTACCGGCGGCAGCAGCGAGGTAATTATTGATAAAATAGACGCGCGGGCATTTTTTACCGAACAAGCCAATAGTATTCAGCATTTATTACAAACCGATTCTAAACAAGCGCTTAAATTTTATTTAACGCTGGATCGTAAGTTACCAGAGGTATTGCGTCAAGATAAACAAAAGCTAAATATTATTTTACAAGTGTTGTTAACGAACGCGATTATTTATACGGTCAAGGGGTCTATTTCCTTAACCGTAGAAGATCATAATCAAGCATGTGTGATTACGGTTACCGACACTGGTATTGGCATACCGGCTAATTTGCAACACAAAATTTTTGATCAGTTTGTGCGGTTAGATAACGCTAAAAAAATGGTGGCCGATGGCTCTGGTTTAGGTTTGTATTTAGCCAAGCAGTACGCAGAATTATTACACGGCAGTATGACGTTTGAAAGCGAAACAGGCAAGGGTAGTGCGTTCACGGTACGAATACCGTGGGAATATCAGTATATGTGAAATAAATAGTTAGTAGCTTGCGTATTATTAATATATGGTAGATTCAGCAGGGGAAGACAAAGAATTAGTGCGGCAGGCGTTACTACAAACTTCGGCGTATACTGCTATTGTAAAAAAATACGAACAGCGCTTGTTAAGATACGTACAACGTATTTCCGGGTTAAATCAGCCGGACGCGGAAGATATTGTGCAGGAAATATTTATTAAAGCGTATTTAAATTTGAACGCCTTTGCATTAACGCGGTCGTTTAGTGCTTGGTTATATAGTATTGCTCATAACGAAACAGTATCGTTTTGGCGTAAACACAAACAGCGTTTAGCACAAAGCGATCTTAATGATGAAGTGGTAACTAATTTAGCCAGCACCGTGATTAATGCTGGTCAGAAATATGATAATACTATTTTAAAAAAACATATTATCGAAGTATTAAACCAGTTAAGCGCAAAATACCAAGAAGTGTTAGAGCTCTATTATTTAGAAGAGTATAATTACGAAGAAATCAGCGATATTATTAAAAAGCCGGTTAGTACCGTAGGCACGTTATTACGGCGTGCAAAACAACAATTTAAAGAGCAATATATTAAACATTATGGAACCACTAAATAAACGCATTACTACTATTATTAAGCAAAAAAAACTACAGCCAAAACCCAAGTGGCAAATTAGCTTGGTTGAAATATTGCGCTGGGTGGTATTTGGTTTAGGCCTGGTTTTATCCGGTGTATTAGTAGCTATTATTATTAATGTAGTTAATCAAGAAGAGGCTTGGGCAGTGTGGCAAATGCGGCGGAACATTACGTTGTTAATTAGCGCCATTCCAATAGTGTGGATTTTATGTGTAGCGTTACTTAGTGTTTTGCTACGGTTTGAATTTAAACACACGAAACATGGTTATAAGATAACCGGGTATAAAATAATTGGAATAGTAATGGCGGCCAGTTTAGTATTAGGGTTGGTGTTTTCTGTGTTTAATATCACGGCGTATTTGCCGGCACTGGTGCATACCATTCGGCAACCTGAACAATATTGGTCACAGCCGCAAGCCGGTTTATTATCTGGCACTATTTTATCGATAGATCATCAAACATTAACATTGCGCGATTGGAGTGGAACTGTTTGGCATATTAATATCACTAGCGCTACAACCGTGCGTGGCCGAGTGCAATTGGTGCCTAATGAACAAATTAAAATTATGGGTCAATTAAATAGCGAGAATATTTTTGTAGCCAATGATATTAGGCCGTGGTTGCCGGGGCGGCGGTTAGTGAAATAAAATTAAGCATGTCTGCGTATAGTCTGGTGTAACGATAATACTACGCTGTACAGCATAAGTGATTATCACTAACTAAACAAGCTAAATAATAAATAACCAATAAATTTATGAACAACACAGCAAAAATATTAATGGCCGTTGGTATCGTAGCCGCACTAGGTTTAGGCGCTACTGCCTATGCTTACCAAGGCGATATTACGCAACATGGCCCAAATTACACTCCAGAGCGTGAAGCGGCTATGACCAAGGCTTTTGATAATAACGATTACCAATCCTGGAAAGAGTTGATGAACGGTCGTGGCCGAGTTTCTCAAGTAATTACCGAACAAAATTTTGCCAAATTTGTAGAAATGCGCAAATTACAGTTAGCCGGCAAAACCACTGAAGCCAATGCGATTCGTACCGAACTTGGCTTAGGCACTGGCGCCGGTCAAGGTCGCGGCATGGGCAAAGGCAACCATTCTGGCAATGGCACCTGTAATAACGCACAATAAATCATTCTGTATCTGATGTATAAAACTCCCGCTCATTTACAGCGGGAGTTTTTGGTTTTTAATTATTATCATAGTAGTCATTTAATCAGATAAATCATAGTTCAAGATATACGCTCTTATTTTTCTTCATAAAATAATCAAATTATCTTCGTACTAACATATCCCACCACACTGCCAAGCACGGCCGACATAGCTAAAATAATACCAACCGATTTAACTTCGGTTTTAGCGACAATAATTACAATAGGTAAAGACATTAACACAGCCACAATTAAACCTTTTAGCCAGCCAGTTTGCAAACCAGGAATGTTTACATGAGTAATAATAAAACCTAACACTACCCATTGCACAAAAGCAGAACCGGTAGCATATTTATCTAATTTTTGAATCAACATTGGGATGATATCAATGATTCCAGCAATCGAGCCCAAAACTAATGATAATAATATAGTACGCATAATGTTTTTGAATTATGATTAAAAATAATTATTTATAATCATAGTACTCCTTTAATCAGATAAATCATAGTTCAGAAACTATTTATTTTTGCTAAATAACTCCAAATTTGGTAGAATAAATATAATTGTGCACATTGTAGCGATAAATTAAATTAAAAAAATAAGGAGAAAAAATTATGTACAAAAAAATATTGGCACTTGTTATCACCGGATTTATTTTGTGGCCGGTAACTAGCCAGGCAGAGACTAGTTTTAGTACGTTTCAGGAATTTTCCGGTGAAGCGGCTAATGATAACGCCGGTCTTAGTGTTACGGCGGTAGGCGATATGAATGGCGATGGGTATGATGATTTTGTTACGGCCGCTACCAATAATGATAGTGGCGGAGATAATGCCGGGGCGGTTTATTTAATTTATGGTAGTAGCGCGGCGCTTACTAGTAAGGTGTTATCGGATAGCAGTGTGGTGAAATTTTCTGGCGCAGCGGCTAATGATTATGTTGGTACAGCGGCTGGCGCGGGTGATATTAATGGCGATGGGTATGATGATTTGTTAGTGAGTAATTCTAACAGTAACGATTACGCTGGTGTAGTGTATTTATTATACGGACAGGCTACTAAATACACGGCCATGTCTTTAAGCACCGCTTCATTTATTAAAATAAACGGTGAAACAGCTGGTGAGCAAGCCGGTTCCGCCATAGCCAGAGCCGGAGACGTAAATAACGATGGTTATGCTGATTTTATGATTAGTGCTTTTGATAAAGATAGTAACGCTATTGATGCTGGTGCCGTGTATTTAGTATATGGTCAAGCTACTAGATTTACCGATTTTACATTATCAAATGTTACGGCCGTACAAATAAACGGGGCTAACGCGGATGATTTTTTAGCTACCAATTTAAGCGCCGGCGATGTGAATGGTGATGGTTATAGCGATATATTACTTAGCACGTACACGCACAATAGTAATACGGGAGCCGTTTATTTACTGTATGGCCAAAGCAGCCATTTAACTAATATGAATTTAAGTAGCGCCAATTCGGTTATGTTTACCGGTGAAACAGCGGGTGATTTTACCGGCATGGATATAAGCAGTGGTGATATTAATGGCGATGGCTATGATGATATTGTAACCAGTTCAGTGCTTAATTCAGTTAATGGAGTAGCGGCCGGTTCGGTGTACATTATTTACGGGCAGGCTACTGCATTAACAACTAAAAGTTTGAGTGATACTTCAGTAATAAAATATTGGGGCGAAGCTTCGGGCGATGCGGCCGGTTCAATTGATGTGGTGGGTGATATTAACAATGATGGTTATGCTGATTTAGTAGTTGGCGCGTCACGTTATGATAACGGTAGTATGTTAGATGTGGGAGCCGTTTATGTGCTGTATGGTCAGGCGGCTGGGTTAACTGGAGGAAATTTAGCCAATAGTAATCAAAAATTTGTTGGCGAGTATGCCTATGACGGCGCTGGTGACGGCTTAAGTTCCGGCGGTGATTTTAATGGCGACGGTTTTGCCGATGTGTTGGTAACGGCCTATACACACGATACTAATTATGTAGATGCCGGTGTGGCCTATTTAGGCTATTTGTACATTGATAGCGATAGAGATGGCGTAGCCGGTACTACCGGTTTGTTCAGTGGCGCGGATTGTAATGATGAAGACAATACTGTATCAGCGAATCAGACTTACTATCAAGATAGTGATGCCGATGGTTTGGGCAATGTTAGTGTAACGTTATCTATTTGCTCCAGCACGGTGCCGGCTGGTTATGTTACTGATTTTACTGATACGAACGATACGGTAAAAGATATTACCAGTGTTATCGGCACTACTAACGGCGATATCTTAATTACTTATGTAAATGGTGATACTGCTACCATGAATGTATTTGACGATGAAATTACCGATAATGCTATTGTAACGCCTTATACCAGTAACACACAATATTATTTAGTGTTATCTGCCAATGGTAAAAAATTAGCGTTAGTGGATGTGTATACTAAAACCGTGTTGGCTACTAAGGTGTTATCGGAAAATAATAGTTACAAAAAAAATACTCTACTGTTAAAAGTGCTGCGTAAAAGAGATTTGGCTGTAATTGTTTCAAAAAAGCAAAGTAATGTATTAGTATCGCTAGTGAGAATTAATTTTACTAAAGGCACACTAAAATTAAAACACCAAATTACCTTAACCAACAAAAAAATAGTACCGGCCAGTACCATTATACATAACAAGTACATCTATTTAATGAAAAAAGACACTAAAATTAGTAAAACGTATTTTGTGAATAAGTTGTTGCAGTTGGTGAAAAAATAATTAAATTATTTTTGTACTAACATATCCCACCGCACCGTTATTATAAACATATTGAGTAACAAATAGGGTGAGCCTCCTGACGAACCCATAATGAGATCGTTAATTAATAAACCACCATAATATTGATAAAGTAATAGGAGCTAGCGCTAACGACAAAGCATTGGCCATTGCCACTTGTTTGGGATTGTTTTGATATAAATCAGCTAAAGTAACAGTAGTTACGGCAAATGGTGTAGCGGCTTCAATTAACAATACATAAGCATTTTGATCTAGTGGTACAGTAAACAATACGAGAAAAACATAACCTAACGCCGGCATGATAATAAGTTTAAAAATAAGAGTTGGCGAAACTAGTTTCCAGTGAATTTGGGTAAATTTAACCCGAGCTAAAAATGTTCCTAATAATATTAATTGTATCGGCACCAAAGCATCACCTAATGTTTTAATAGGTTGTAATATTGCGTCTGGTAAAAATACATGATTTATATTAAGTAATAAACCAACTAATACTGCATAAATTAATGGTAATTTAATTACTTTTAAAATTGATTGCTTTAAAGAATTAGGTTCACGACCTAAAAAATAAGCACCCGGGCCAGACAGAAAAATTGTATTAACTAGAATTAATAAGGTGGTCACAGCTAAAGCTTTTTCACCAAGTAAAAACAAAATAACTGGAATACCAAAATTACCATTATTACCAGCCCATGCTAAAGCGGTTATTACGCCTTGTTCTTTAAAATTATAACGAAACAGCTTGGCATATACATAAGCTATTACTATCATTACGCAATTAAGTAACACGTAAATTGCCGGAATAACAACTGTTTGCCAATTGTATTGTCCATGATAAACGCCATAAAAACCTAAAGCGGGCAAACATAAATATAAACCAATATACGTTAAAATTTTGTTGTCCAATTTAAATATTTTATCGATTATTATTCCTAACGCGATAATGATGTAAAGTTGTAAAATGATAGTGAGCATTGACATGGATGTTAATATAACATATAAATCATAGTTCAAGATATTTTCTCAATTTTATAAGTAATTTTTTTTGTGCCGGTCTGTACTGTTATTGTTTCACCAACTGTATGATTAAGTAACGCGGCACCGAGGGGGGATTGATAGGAAATAATGCCAGCGGCGGGGTTGGTTTCGCTGGAGCCGAGAATTTTATAAGTTACTTGAGCTTGATTAACAGCTAGAGTTACTGTGTGACCAATTTGTACAGTTGTAGTGTCTGATGGTTCCTCAATAATAATAGCGTGATCCACTTGATACTGTAGTTCAGTGACCGCTTGGTTTAAGCCGCGCAATCTACCTTTGGCAATTTGGTACTCCGCGTTTTCCGAAAAATCGCCGTTTTCGGCGTGTTTTTGAGTATCTTTAATGGCTTGTGGTAACGCAACAGTTTTAATGTGCTCTAATTGTTGTTGTAACGCTTTAAATTTGATGGCGGTGATTTTTAAATCAAACGTTTTAAACGTGTATTTACCGGGTTTACGATTTGGTAAGCGCATAGAATAGTATAGTAGCATAAAGTTTAGTGATGATACTAGTAAGAAAAATCTTACCAGTATCTTGACGTTATTATTGTTGCGCAGTAGGCTTAAAACATGAAAACAAAACCAACTGGCAATAACGGCAATGATTTTTTTGGTTGGGTGACAATTTCCAGCAAAGGGCAAATAGCTATTCCGGCTGATATTAGAAAACTGCTCAAGATTAAAACCGGCGAGCGTTTGTTAATTGTATTAAGAAAAGATCAAGCTGGGATTAACCTGATTAAAGCCAATGAAGTTGATAAAATATTTAGAAAATACAGTAATTAACTTTACTAACCCACCAGGCTAAACCTGGGGGTTAGTATGATTAACCCCTGGGTTTATCCCAGTGGGTTAATCAGGGGACATCTAAATAATAACTTTATAAATTTATGCAACCATCACCCTTTACGCCTATTTGCCAAAGCTGCGGCATGCCAATGAAAGCCGATAAAGACTTTGGTACTAATCAAGACAAAACTATCAATCAAGAATACTGCACGCATTGTTATCAAGCCGGGCAATATACTGCGCCAGATATTACTTTAGACCAGATGACCAAAGGTTGCGTAGGTATTATGACGCAATTCGGTGTACCAGAAATGCAAGCCAAACAGCAAATGGAAACGTTATTACCAACTTTAAAACGCTGGAAAAGATAATTAATAACATAATCCTATTAACCCCCCGGGTTTATCCTGGTGGGTTTATAAAAAACTATGCAACTCAACAAAACATTCTATATCGATTTGTTTGGTTATAGAAATAATAAAAAATCAATATGAACATTCTTTCACAACTTTCATCACAAGTAGGGGATATAACCGAAACTGCTAATCAAAAGGTAGCGGCTAAATGCTTAAAACAACCAGCGTTACTAAAAGATATTGCTAAAGGTTTAATAGATGCGAATCAAAAACTAATTGGGGATACTGCTGAAATAATGACCATAGTGGCTGAACAAAAACCAGAGTTAATTAAACCATTTGCTCAACAAATTATCCCATTATTGGATCATAAGTATACGCGGGCTCGTTGGGAAGCGGCTCATTCTTTATCTTATCTGGCTACTTATGTTCCTAAAGAAATTGGAGCCATACTACCTAAATTAAAAGGCATTGCTATTTTAGATGACAGTACGATTGTGCGCGATTATACTACTTGGACGATTGCCAATTATGCACAAACTAGCAAAACCGCTGCTCATGCCGCAGTTGATGCACTGGCTATCATTTTAGATCAATGGAAAGACAAACAAGCCGCTAAAGTGATTCAAGGTTTTATTTATGCAGTTAAGCAAGATAAAACATTACTACCAAAAGTACAAAAATTAGTGAAGCCTTATGAAAAAAGTACCAAAGGAGTGGTGAAGAAAGTGGTGAAACAATTTCAGACGGTAATAAAAAAATAATTACTATGAAACAAATTAACATTACAGTACTGCATACAGAATTAGATCAATTTGATAACAGCCAATCTGGCTTTAGTTTATTAATTGAAACAGAAAACAAAAAAATATTGTTTGATACATCTTTTGGAAACGATGTAAATAATAATGCTAGTAAAGACAAAATCGATTTAGATAATGTTGATACTATCGTGTTAAGTCATAATCATTGGGATCATACTGGTGGTTTAGAGACAATTAATTTTCAAAAAACTACTCAGTTAATTGCACATCCATTATGTTTTGAGCCAAATTTAGTGGCCGGCAGGGGAAATATTGGTTGTCCCGTATCATTAACTGAGTTACAAAAAAAATTAACAGTCACGTTAACTAAAACGCCATATTGGTTGCAGCCGGATAACATAGTTTTTCTTGGAGAAGTACCACGTAAGTATCCGACTAGTGCCACAGGCCATCTATTAGATGATTCAGCGTTGGTGATTAAACATGAAAAAGGTTTGATTATTATTACCGGCTGTTCGCATGCTGGAGTAGATAACATTGTAGAATATGCCAAGCAAGTTTGTAACGAAACTAAAATTTATGCGGTAATCGGTGGATTTCATTTATTTAATCAAATACAAACAGATAATATTATTCATTATTTAAAACAGCAACAAATTGCTAAGTTATATCCAGGGCATTGTTTGAATGATTATGCGTTGGAACAGTGTAAAAAAATTGGTGGTGTAAAATTAAAAACACTACAAAAGATTAATTTGTAAAAAATGAATTATTTATTTTATTTTGCTCAAATATTGCAATAATTTTATCACCAGTGGTATATACATGGTAGCTTGAGCGGCGTAGGAAGCGGTATCTAATGTTTTAGGTGGTTCGAGTGGTTCGCCGATTTTTGGTAATACTTTTAATGTATATGGTTCAATTGGAGTGGACAAAAAGGTGCCGAGCTTACCAAGGGTAGAATAAGTACTGTTAGTATTATGATTAGCTAATAATCGATCGATTTGTTCATTAAACGTATTTGATAATAGTTGCTTATTTTGTTCACAGAACCGTTGAAATTGAGTAAACTCACCGTGATTTAACCAGAATCCACCACAAGTTCGACAACTTTCTATTTTAATATCTTTGGGAAAATTAATATCAGAAAAAGCTAATAATGGAGCGTGATCAATTGGACAGTATAAAGTAGCGTCTGCGTGTGTGGCAGCTGGTGAGAAGGTGGTTGTATTAGCTGGTTCTATGTTTTTAGCAGTACCAGCTTTAGCGCGAAATAATTCTGAGGCATCGAACCAAATACCGTTACATTTAGGGCATTGATCGATAGTTAACGATTGTCCATAATGCGATTCAATTTGCACGGATTTCATTAATAAGTTACATTGTGGACATTGCATAATAAATATTATATTACTTAAATCGCAGTACAGCAATATGGTTGAGTTACGGCGCACCCGGACATTGACAGACCGTTAGAAGCATGTTAATAATGATGATATTTTATTATTAATTGACGCACTATTTATATGGAGCAAAAATCATCTGTCGTTAAGGCACCGGGATTTTTAAAACGCGATAATTATTTGATATTAAAATATATTATTTTTGGCATTGTTTTTAGCCTGGTTATTTTGATATTTAGTTTGAGTATGTCTGTAGTAGCTAAACAGCGACAGGCTATTAGTGTTAATAATTATACTAGAACTAACCAGATATACAGCGGCCCGCTCACGCAAAATTCTCCCAGCATCGATGCTTTATCGGAAAACAGCGCTATTTACAAAGACAAGGCGCTTAGTTATCAAGTGGCTAAAAATTATGCCGAAAACACTTCTTTGGTAAAAACAACTGGCCAGGTAGTAATGCTGGCGGATTTTGTTAAAAAAGGTTTGGTCTATCAGCCAACTTATAAAACAGAATTTAACGCGGCGTATGAATTAAAAAACGATCTAGCCGAAGATAGCGCGGTGGAATTTTTCTTTCCTTTTCCAGTTAACACGCAGTTATCAGAAATTAGCCATGCCAAATTGTTGGTGAATGGTCAGGAAATTAGCAATGCCAAGGCTAATACAACCAATGTTACAGGCACGGCTGATGCAATGACGCAAGGTTTAAAATGGGAGGGCGTTATTCCGAAACAAAGTACAGTAAAAATAGAAGTTAGTTATAATACAGTTGGTTTGTCGCAATTTAGTTACGTTGGTATTGAGAATCCCAAAGGAGCACAAGACGTTGATTTTACTTTAACTATCAAGGGCATCAGATCTTATGATATTGAAAACGGTTTATCGGTAGATAAACGCGAGTTTGGCGACAATTCGGTTGTATTGCAATGGAACAAGCAAAATTTGTATTCATCGCCGAGGATTTCGGTTAGTGTGGGCGATAAATTAAATCCATCTACCCAAGTTTCGCGCATATACTGGGTAATGGCGCCGCTATATATTGTAGCCATCTCGATTTTATTGTTCTTGGCTTACCGCTTTGGAAAAAAAATGCGTATTTTCGACATGCTAATAATAACAGTGTTGTACGTTTTGTATTTTCCGTTCGTGCATTATCTTTCCAGTTTTACCATCGATCCAACCATTGAAGCGTTAAGTATCTTTAAAAATGTTGGATATTTTTCCATGCCGCTTTATGGCGCTTTTGCCATGGCTTGGTTGGTAATTGGCGGAATGTTATTTTATCTATTCGCTCGTTTATCAAGCTTGAAGTTTGCTCTGAAATTTATTTTACCGGCTTTAGTGTTGTTTTTAGGATTTTTTCCGTTGGTTTTAACGGTGCCGGAATATTCAATACTATTAACCTTAATTGGGGTAATTGCTTTGGTAGCGATTATCATTCAAAGCCGGCTGCAAATTCATCAACAAAATACTACGGAGTAAATATTATTATTGACCGTTTTCTTACACTGGGTTATAGTACGGAAGCTGAATATTTATAGATATTATTCAGCCCTGGGCAGGTGGCGGAGCGGTCAATCGCACTTGGCTGTAAACCAAGCAGCCTCTGGCTTTCGGGGGTTCGAATCCCTCCCTGCCCACATTAATACATCCTCTTTACCATCTTCCTTAGTTAAGATACAATAACGTTACTAAACATAACTTGTTTTATTATGTCTAAAACCGTTGTTACTATTATATTAGCTTTCCTAATTGTATTAGGAGTAAGCGTAGTATTATATAGTTATTCGCGACCGGTATTGGCTCCGGGAGAAAATATTAATCAAAATAGCAACCAAATTGTTAATGATAACATTAATAATAATGTAAATGGTCTGGCAGACAATAGCGTAAATATATTTTTAGTAGCATTGGAAGATAATGGCAAAACCGGGGAATTAATTGGGTGTGGCGATAGTTTAGTAGCAGTTGATGTATCGGCACCGTCTTTGCCGGACACTTTTAATCGTGAATTAACGCAGGAAGAAAAAGTTAAATTAGCCTTGGAAAATTTGTTAGCCATTAAAGAACGTACATATGGCCAATCTGGTTTGTATAATGCTTTATATCAATCTAGTTTAACAGTAAAGAGCGTTGTTGTTACTGCAGGATTAGGTTATCCAGTTCCAATAGGGGTAATTAGCGTAGTATTAGAAGGATCTTTTCAAATGAATGGTGCTTGTGATAATCCACGCACTAAAGCGCAGTTAGAACAAACGGTTAAAAATCAGCTGGTTGATGATGTTAAGGTGGTGATTACTGTAAATAGCAAACCATTAAATGATGTATTATCTGGTAAAAGTGAATTATAAAGTTATGATTGATAAAACACTCATGCAAAAACAACTTAATCACTGTTTAACTGAAACAAATTTTGTTGGTTTAGGAAAAAAAAGACAAGGGAAAGTGCGTGATAGTTATGAACAAGCTGATAAAATGATTTTAATTACTACCGATCGGCAATCGGCCTTTGATCGGATTTTAGCCAGCGTGCCCTTTAAAGGGCAGGTGTTAAATGAAGTGTCCGCTTATTGGTTTGAACATACTAAAGATATTGTGCCAAATCATGTGCTTGCTGTGCCGGATCCAAATGTTACGGTGGCTAAAAAATGTACTGTGTTTCCAGTGGAGTTTGTGGTGCGTGGGTATTTAACCGGAGTAACCGATACAGCGGTGTGGACAGCTTATGCCAAAGGGGAGCGGGAATTTTGCGGTAATATATTACCTGAAGGCATGGCCAAAAATCAGCCGTTTGCCGAACCGATTATTACGCCTACTACTAAAGATGATAAACATGATGAAAAAATTTCTGCCACAGAAATTGTTAAACGAGGCTTAATGACTCAAGCCGATTGGAATACTTGTGCTGATATTGCTTTAAAATTATTTAAACGCGGCCAGGAATTAGCCAAGCAACACGGCATGATATTAGTAGACACTAAATATGAATTAGGCAAAGATGCTAACGGTGTTATTACCTTGGTAGACGAAATTCACACACCAGATTCGTCGCGTTATTGGATTGCTAATACGTATGAAGAACAATTAGCTAATGGTCAAGAGCCAGCCAATATAGATAAAGAATTTTTAAGATTATGGTTCAAATCACACTGCGATCCATATAAAGATAAAGTACTACCAGAAGCTCCCGCTGAATTAGTTACCGAATTATCAGCTAGATATATTCAGTTATATGAAGCCATTACTGGTAAAGATTTTATGTATCCAGATATTAATCAAGCAATCAATGAACGTATTGAGCAGAATTTAAAAAATTATTTTTAATAATATGAACCACCCACCATTAGTTAGCATTATTATGGGCAGTACATCAGATTGGCCAACTATGCAGGCGGCCGCCGAAGTGTTAGATGAATTAGAAATTTCTTATGAAAAAAAAGTAGTATCAGCGCATCGGACGCCGGATTTAATGTACGAACATGCCAAAACGGCGCATGAACAAGGCATTGAGGTAATTATCGCCGGTGCCGGTGGAGCAGCGCATTTACCGGGCATGACAGCTTCGTTAACTACTTTGCCAGTAATTGGCGTACCGATTGAAAGTAAAACATTACATGGAGTGGACTCGCTATTATCGATTGTACAAATGCCTAAAGGGATACCGGTAGCAACTGTGGCTATCGGCAATGCGCGTAATGCTGGGCTATTAGCGGCTAGAATATTAAGTATTAAATATCCAGAAATTGCCCGGGCCTTAAAAGAGCTGGCCAAAAAAACCGCTGAAGAAGTTAAGCAAGCTAAGATATAATGCCATTATTACCAGGCACCACAATTGGCATGTTAGGCGGCGGACAACTAGGCCGCATGTTTGGTTACGCGGCTAAGCGGTTG
This sequence comes from Patescibacteria group bacterium, assembly GCA_041660305.1. Taxonomy (GTDB): domain Bacteria; phylum Patescibacteriota; class Patescibacteriia; order UBA9570; family UBA9570; genus JBAZWO01. Next base: position 85,987 of record JBAZWO010000004.1, read on the forward strand.
GGTTATAACGTAATTACGCTGGATCCAACGCCAACTTGCCCAATGGCGCAAGTAGTAGATGAGCAAATTGTAGCGGCTTATGATGATGTTAACGCCGCTAAAGAACTAGCTAAACGTTGCCAAGTTATTAGTTATGAATTTGAAAATGTGGCTGTAAAATTAGTCGATACCATTACTGCTACAACACCGGTGTATCCCGGCGCCAAAGCATTAGCTGTTTCTCAACACCGCTGGCGCGAGAAAGATTTGTTTAAAAAATGTTCCATTCCCGTTACGCCGTTTTATCAAGTAGCTACGGAAACAGATTTAGAGCAAGCCGAAAAAACCATTGGTTATCCGGCCGTGTTAAAAACGTGCCAGTTTGGTTATGACGGTAAAGGGCAGTATGTGATTAATAATACCAACGAAGCTAAAACCGCTTTTACTAAACTTAATAAGCAAGAATTAATTTGGGAAAAGAAAGTAGATTTTGTAAAAGAAATTAGTGTTATTTGTGTGCGTGGGCAAAATGGTGAAACTGTAACTTATCCTGTTTCAGAAAATATTCACGTGAATAATATTTTAGATATTACTATTGTGCCGGCCAGAATTTCCAAATCCTCTACCCAGCAAGCGCACGATATTGCTAAAATGATTGCCAAAGAGCTGGATATTATTGGCACGTTTTGTGTGGAATTATTTGTTTTAGCCGATGGCACAGTCATGGCCAACGAAATTGCCCCACGGCCGCATAATTCCGGGCATTATTCCATTGAAGCCTGTTATTGTTCACAGTTCGAAAATCAGTTGCGCGCTATTTGCGGTTTGCCACTAGGGTCTCCAGATTTACGCTATGGCACGGCCGTAATGATAAATATTTTAGGCACCGGTACCGGTAATACTTTAAGTGGTGTTGATCAATTAATGAACAATAAAAATGCTTACTTACATTTATATGGCAAAGCCGAAGCTAAAGCCGCTCGCAAAATGGGTCACTTTACAGTAATTGGCGATGATATAGAAACATTATTACAGCAGGCGCAAGAGATTAGAAAAAATTTAAAATGGGTATGAATATTATTACGATCATTGGTACGTTAGCCGCCGGTTGCACAACCATATCGTTTTTACCGCAAGCGATTAAAACTATCAAAACTAGAGAAACTAAAGATATTTCTTTGTTGATGTATGTATTGTTTATTATTGGTATTACCCTGTGGTTAGTGTACGGTGTATTATTACACGAATGGCCGATTATTATTGGTAATAGTATTACGTTTGTTTTAGCGTTTATTGTGTTGAGGTTGAAGATTAAGCATGGATAAGTATAAATAAAAGTGCTAAAATGCAAGCACTTAATTTAACGCAACTATGCTTTTATAGATCTTGGAGGTTAGGTCAATAAAATCATGGTTAGGTAACTATTAAAACCTATGACCAATGCTAGTACAACTACGAAAATTGCCTTATTTCAAGGCAAAAAAATCCGACGAATTTGGAATAACGAACAAGGTAAGTGGTACTTTTCAATAGTTGACATTATTTTTGTACTTACCGAAAGTGCTAATCCAACAGATTATTTAAAAAAATTGAGAAAGAGAGATGCTATTCTCAGTAATTACCTGGGGACAAATTGTCCCCAGGTAGAAATGTATACTAAAACTGGGAAAAAAAGAAAAACATTAGCTGGCACTCCAGAACATTTGTTAAGAATTATTCAATCCGTTCCTAGTCCAAAAGCCGAACCAATTAAGCTGTGGTTGGCACGAGTAGGTTACGAGCGTATAGAAGAAATGAGCGATCCGGAAAAAGCGCTCAATCGGAGCCGGGATTATTGGCAAAAAATGGGCCGGAGTCAAAAATGGATTCAGCAAAGAATGATGGGACAGGAAATTAGAAACAAACTTACAGATTACTGGAAAAATAACGAAGTAACTAAGCAAGATGAGTATGCAATATTAACGAATATCATTCACCAAGAATGGAGCGATTTATCAGTAACGGAGCATAAAAGTTTAAAAAAATTAAAAAGAGAAAATTTGCGCGATCATATGACGGACGCTGAATTAGTGTTTACAGCCTTAGCAGAACTTTCTACGCGCCAGATTGCGGAAACCATGCAAACAAAAGGTTTGGTAGAAAATAAAGTTCCAGCAAAGAAAGGTGGCAGAATTGCTAAACATGCTCGGTTAGAATTGGAACAAAAAACCGGTAAAAAAGTAGTAACCGGGAATAATTTAAAATTAAAGTGAAAGCTTTGGAGCAAAATAAATTAGCTAGCAACATTTGGAAATTTTACTTGCTAGAAATATTATCTGGCATGTTTTTTAGCGTGCCGGTGATTGTGTTATTTTGGCAGGCCAATGGTTTAAGTGTGCAGCAAATTTTATTGTTGCAAGCGATATTTTCTTTTGTGGCTTTGGTATTTGAAATACCCACTGGCTATTTTGCGGATATTTATGGAAGAAAAAAATCATTGTTATTGTTCGGTATATTATTTGCTGCTGGAATATTAATGTATAGTTTCGGGCACTATTTTTATCAATTTGTTCTATTAGAAATAATCTTTGGCTTGAGCTTAGCCTTTTTATCTGGGGCGGCCGAAGCGTTTGTGTATGATACGTTAGTAGATTTGCACCAACAGCAATATTTTAAAAAAATTTGGGGCAAGGGCATGGCTTATGGCATGGTGGCCATGGCGGTCTCCAATATTATCGGCGGATTCATAGCCCAATATGATCTACGTTATCCATTTTATGCTTCGGTGCCGTTTTTTACTTTGTTAATTCCAGTGGCATTATCATTACATGAACCGCATGCCAAAAAACCAATTATACAAAAAGACTATTTAAGAATTTTATGGCTGATTATTAAAACAGTATTTACTCAACAAAAAAAGCTACGTTGGTTGATTATTTATGCCGGTATTATTTTTTCTTTTAATCAAACAGCGTTATGGTTGTATCAGCCTTATTTTAAATTAATCAAGCTAGACATTGTTTATTTTGGAATAGTATTTGCTAGTTTTCAATTAGTCGCGGCGGCGGCTTCAAAATATTCTCATAAGCTAGAACATATTTTAGGTGGACGTTATTCATTAATATTATTAGTAGTTTTGTTAGTTATTAGTTACTTGCTCATGAGTAATTTTGTTTTCCTGTTTAGTTTTTCATTTGTATGGTTACAGCAATTCGTGCGTGGTTTTGTCGACCCGGTGATGGCTGATTATATTAATAAATTAACAGAAACACATATTCGAGCCACAGTTTTGTCTGTAAAGGGCATGATTGAAAAAATATTATATTCTATATTATTAATTTTTGCCGGCTGGTTTACCAATATTTTTTCTTTAACGCAAACATTAGGTTTGTTAGGTATTTTGGTATTATTAGTAGGTAGTGCGGTTTTATTTATACTGCATAGAACTAAAGTAGTGTAATAGCGAATAAAGTGGTAAAATTGAGCTAAGAATATTTTAAAACTATATGGAAAAAAGAGATCTTAGAATAGAATATCCACCTACATTAAATATTGATCGTTCGCGATTTGCTCCAGATGTAGACATAAATAATTTTCTTGAGTCTTTAAAAGCACTGCAAGTTTCTTGTCCTTGGGGAAATCTTAAAAGAGGCGAAGGCATGACACAATATCCCGATATGCCGGATCTTAATGTAATTCCTTATATACCATTAGGATTAGTAGTAGGTAGTGGGCACTCTAAAAGAGAAGGAGAAGATCAATCGGTGGCTTTAGCAGATGAATTTGGAAAGTTAATATACAGCGATATTGTCGATCCTCAACTAATGTCAGATAATTATGTTCGGCTGGATTTGACCGACCCTCCTAACGTACACCTGTTTGGTTTTAAGGTTCATGCCATAGTGAGTATTGGAGTTTTTACTTATGATGGTAGCGGGGTTCATTTTAAAGACAAGGCAAATGAGTTAGCATCAGCCATGGCATTAAATAATATGTTAATGCCAGGGGGAATTATCGCTAATGATGATTTTAATCGTATGTTTAATTGTATGCGATTCGAGGATATTTTTTTAAAAAGATTAGGCTTCGAATTGGTGAAAAATAATTATTGGGGTATTATTTTACAAAAGCCATTTTAAAAATATTCATGATGTATTTAACACAAAAAAATTAATTAATAACAATTTGGTCAGACAATAAAAAGTAGTATAAATAACATTTTTTTGCTATACTAAAAGCACTTATGCCAACATTACAAAATTTATTAGCAGAAATTAATCGGTTATTGATAGCTTATTTAGCTAAGCGGCCGTTGAGCTTGGATGAACAAGAAGCGCATTATGAAAAGTTGAGGCTGGATTGGACGTATCACTCTAACGCGCTAGAGGGCAATTCTTTAACATTGGGTGAAACGGCGTTTTATTTGCGGGAAGGGTTAACCAGCGAGGGCAAGCCATTGGTAGATTATCTAGAAATAAAAAATCATACTGAAGCTATCGATTGGTTATTTCAAATAGTTAAAGAACAATGTCCAATTACTGAAGGGTTTATTAAAGATTTAAACGCTTTATTACACAAAGGCATTACCGAACGTCCAGCCATTGGCGCTAATGGCCAAAAATTTATGCGTAAAATTACGCCTGGCCAATATAAGCAACAGGCTAATCATGTGTTAACGGTGTCTGGCAAGATTCATTACTATATTGAACCGGTGCAAGTGCATACAGAAATGAGCAAGTTAATAGAGTTAATTAATAATGAAGAGAAAAAATTGCATCCGGTAGAATTAGCGGCCGCAGTGCATTATGAAATAACCAGAATTCATCCATTTGACGATTGCAACGGCCGGACGGCCCGATTATTATTAAATTTATTGTTAATGCGCGCTAAATATCCGCCGATAGTTATAAAAACCGAAGACCGGCGAAAATATTTAGAGGCACTAGAACAAGCCGATCAAGGTAACCGCGAGCCGTTTTATTTATTTGTGGCGGAACACGTAAGAGCTATTCTTAGTTAATGTGATTTATTTAACACAAAATAAATTAGTTAGCAACATTTGGAAATTATACGCCATTAAAGGTAGTACTTGGTTTAAGGTGTACATGCCAATTATAGTGCTATTCTATGCTAGCGTGGGCATAGGTGTAGGGGATATTTTATTGCTAAAAAGCGGCAATGCTTTTATTATCGCGCTTACTGAAATTCCTACAGGTTTGTTGGCTGATAGAATTGGCCGGAAAAATTTAATAATAGCCGGCGCTATTTTTACTACGTTAGGTTTTAGTTTATACGGTTTTGTGAGCGGCTTTTGGTGGTTTATGTTAGCCGAAATATTATTAGGCTTAGCGACTAGCTGTATTGACGGGGCTGACACAGCATTATTGTATGATTCATTACAGCATTTAAAAAATACGCACAAATATTTAAAAATCGAAGGCAAAACTTTGGCCATTGGCAATCTGGCTGAAGCCGTAGCAGCTTTGTTAGGCGGGGGATTGGCTTGGTTATATGGTTTCCGCTGGCCGTTTTATATACAAATTATTTTGTCGTTTATTACTATTATTATAGCACTAGGTTTGCATGAGGTACCGAAGAATATTACAGTAATAAAAACTCATGTTCAACAAATCAAACATACCTGGCATTATTTATTACATGAGCCAGCCTTACGTTTACAGTTATATTTTTCGGCGTTAATGTCGGCGGCTATTTTAGTGATGGCTTGGTTGGCCCAGCCGTATTTTTCACAAGTGCAATTGCCGGAATATTATTATGGCATCGTGTGGGCCGGTTTGCAGATTATCGTTACCATAGCTTCTTTATATAGTTATGTAATTGAAAAAAAATTATCGGCTAATAATATTTTATTGTTGTTAGTGTTAGGCATGGGAACGAGTTTTGTGTTATTAGGGTTAGTATCAGCGCTTTATGCCATTGGTATTATTGCGGCGTTCTATATATTAAGAGGCTTTTCCCAGCCGATTTTAAAACACGTCATTCACAAACTAGTCGCTTCAGAATTTAGAGCTACCGTGCTGTCTGTCCGCAGCACTCTAGGTCGCTTAGCTTTTTCGATCGCTACCGCCGGTTTAGGCTGGATAATTACCGGCTATCAATTAAGCACGGCGTTGTGGGTTAGTGGGGTGGTGGTTTTATTTTGCGGAATTATTATTTTAATGTACAATAAGCAATATGAAAAATAAAAATGTTTTATATATCTTTTTTGCTAGTTTGTTTTTATTGCCAATAGCTGTAAATGCTAAATTTTCTTTTCCAATTCCTATTCCAAACCCAGACAAAGGCAATACTTATACTACGCCGGCTGTAACGGTGGATTTGAATAATAAAATTGTCACCATTACTAATGGTTTAAATGAAGCCGAGTTGGATTTTAGCGGCAGTACCGATATCCAAGCCATTCGCATTGAGCGGGACAGTGATTATTATTTTGCTATTTTGCGCTTTAAAGATGATACGGTGCGATTATTTTTATACGATAAAAACGGGGTAAAAATAGATGGGGAAAAAGTGATGAGCGCGGCTGATGCCAAAGATTTTTCCATACTACGAACCTTAGCCAAAGTAGTTAATGATGATAAACGAATTGAAGTGTGCGGTATAAAATTAAACGAATCAGCTCAACCAACTAAACATATTTGCAAACTGTATCGCGTACATCCCACTAAAGACGATCCGATAGCCTTGAAGAGCGAAACTAAAACCGATATCAAATATCCGGATTTGTCTGGTTTATCCGATCAAGATGCCGGCATGGCATTATTTAATTATCATCGCCTGGCCGCCGGTGTGTTGCCGGTAGAGCGTTATAGCGATACAGACGAAGCCTGTTCTTTACATGCCAAATACATGGCGACTAATGACATGCTAGAGCATTCTGAAGATCCCGCTTTGCCCGGTTACACGGCAGAAGGAGAGGCGGCCGGTAATAGCTCTAATGTGGCGCGTAATACTAAAAATGGCATGGTAACGGCTTTAAACATGTGGCTAGACGGCACTTATCATCGTTTTCCCATGTTAGACGGCAGTTTATACGGCACTGGTTTTGGCATAGCCGGGCCATCCAATAGTCATTATTATTATTCCGCTTTGGATATCACTACGAAATATTATTCTTATGCTTTGTCTGGCCGGGAAACGAATGTAACTTATTTTGATCCAATGAGTTTGCAAACAGTCATTAGCCCGGGCGTTAACCAAACCAACGTGGAAACCACCATGTCGCAATCGGAATGGCCTGATCCGCTCGATAAATTTAACGGTTCTTATCCGGCCGGCTATGCCATTACCGCCACGCCCGGAAGAACTTATATAGAAGATTTATATTTGCAACTTTATAATGCTCAAGGCGACAAAGTTTTTACTTATTGGCAGCCGCCGGGAGACGCTACCGATCCAAATTCACTTTATCAAGGCAGTAATTATTCATTAATTCCAGCTTCACCTTTAGCTAACAAAACTAAGTATACCGTGAAAATGACCGGTAAAGTAGATGGAGTGGCTTATACCAAAGAATGGCAGTTTACTACAAAATAAAATATTACCGTATTTTTTAAATCCCTCATGGTTTTATTTTCCGTTTTTTATGCTAAAGTAGGGTTATATGGAATTAATTATTCAACCAAAAATTTTTCAAACTTTTCCAGATTTGGTCATTGGCGTTATCGTAACTAATAAAAGATTTAGCAGATGTAGTGAAACAATATTGCGGCGGTGAAGTAAACTATTATTTTAAGCAATCGGTTGTGTAATATTTTTATGCAAGAAAAATCAAAATTTAAACTGCGCAATCTGTTGTATTTTCCATTCATCTTGTTGATGATTTTGGCTCCAGTATGGTTTATATTGTTGTTCGGATATTTTTTATATGAACCAAAATGTGCAAGAATGTGTACTGAAATTTCCATGGATCAAAGCCGTTCAATTTTGCCGTATAATAATCGCCACGGCAGCAATTATATGCGTTATCCAGAACGATTTCCTTTTTGGATGGGTTGCCACTGTAGTATATTTTCCAATGGTCGTTGGTATGATAAAATGTTGAAAGGAAATTTTTATTCAAAAAACTATATACTAGACTTTAGTATTACTGCTGTGTTTCCGATTTTTGCCTCCATTGTTATTTGGAGTTTACCGGCGGTTATTGAGCGCAGGAAAAGGATAATAAAATATTTGAAAAAAAAATATAAAATTCAATAAAATTATTAAGATGCTAAAAATTTAGTCATCATCACCGTTCCTTTAGCTGTAAAACTGCGTTCAGTACGTGTCAAATTACTTAATAATATGCTACCATTAAATCAAGCTCGGCATAATTAATAAGTTTTCGTGATTCTCCCTTTTTAGATCGTGACGCTGGGGGAGAGTCATGAAAGTTATAAAACATGTTCGGGCTTTTTAATTTATTATCATTATGACTAAAATAATTTCTTGATAACTTGTTGAATATCATGTAAATCTTTTTTTGTTACATTACCTAGCGTTCCAATATATGAACCTGCACTCTAACATTTAAAATTAACGGAAATATAGAATATAGATAGACGTTTTAGAAAAAAATTGCTACACTTTAAGCATGAATAAACTGGTAGCACAAATTAATTATTGGCGAACATCTGCCAAAAGAAATACTAAAACGGCCACTCATCTTTATCGAACAAAAGATTGGGATGCTTGTTTATTTTTTTGTCATTTAACACTAGAAAAGCAGCTTAAAGGGCTAATTATACAAAAAACCAATAACTTATCACCATATATTCATGATCTTGCAAAATTGGCCGTAATTGCTAAATTACAACCAAATGTTACACAATTACAGCAATTAAGAACCATGACTACATTTAATATTGCTGGGCGTTATGATGATATCAAGTTTGATTTTCATAAAAAATGCACGCCAGCTTTTACTACAAAGTATTATAATATTACAAAAGAATTAATGCTATGGCTAGAAAAAGAATTTCAAAACAAGTAAATAACAGTATTCAAGAATATTTAACTGTTCTAAAACAGGATTGTTTGCCAATTAATCAGGTTTGGTTGTTTGGTTCTTATGCCAAAGGCACACAACACCAATGGAGTGATATTGATTTGTGTATTATTTCATCTAAGTTTAAAGATCCTTGGCAAGCAATGAATTATCTTTGGTCAAAACGTATACATGACGATGGTTTAACTATTGAGCCAGTAGGGTTTTCGGTTAAGGAATTTAAACAACCAAGTTCTTTGATTCAAGAAATTAAGCAGAATGGCATTCAATTAGTATGATAACCACCTACGCATCATCCGGAGTAAACATAGAGCTAGGTGATGACGTGTCTAAAATTTTGTATAACGCGGCTAAAGCCACTTGGCAAAACCGGGCTGGAAAACTAGGGGAAGTAATTGTACCGTTTGATGATTTTTCCGGGGTACGGGCGATTAATGTTGGCAATTTGCCGGCAGGCACGCTCATGAATATTGGGTTTGACGGAGTTGGCACCAAAGTGGAAATCGCTGAACGAGTGGGGGATCATAGCACCATGGCTTTTGATTTATTGGCGATGGTATGTGATGACGCGGTAGTGCGCGGAGCTGAACCGGTTTTGGTCGGCTCTATTTTAGATGTAAATAGTTTATCGTTAGAAGCCGTAAAACAGTTAGCAATAGGTTATGTGGCGGCGGCTAAACAGGCTAATGTAGCCATTGTGAATGGCGAAGTGGCCGAATTAGGCAGCCGGGTGCATGGTTACGGCGCTTTTAATTACAATTGGGGAGCGGCGGTAGTTTGGTTTGTACATAAAGACAAAATGTTTACCGGTAAAGAAATAAAAATTGGGGACAGTGTAGTAGCCTTACAAGAAACCGGTTTTAGATCAAATGGCTTGTCGTTAACCAGAAAAATATTAGCTACTAGTTATGGCGAAAATTGGCACACTGTTAAATTTAATAACAGCACGCTTGGTCAGCTCGCTTTAACGCCATCCAGAATTTATTCTGCCGCAGTAGTGGCCATGATGAACAAAACTAGTGTTCATGGAGTTGTGCATGTTACCGGCGGCGGCATTCCTGGAAAACTAGGCCGCGTGCTAAAAGCGTCCGGCTTTGGCGCGGAACTTACTAATTTATTTGCGCCATGTGATCTCATGTTGCATTGCCAGGCCAAGGGCAATGTGCCCGATGAAGAAGCGTACAAAACCTGGAACATGGGCAACGGCATGTTAATAATCACACCGGAACCGGAACAAATAATGAGCATTGCTAAACAATATAATATTAAAGCGCAAGTAGCTGGTAAGATTATTTCCGATAAAAAAATTAACATAAAAAATAAAGGTTATTTTCAAAAGCAACAATCTACTTTGATTTTTCCGTAAATTAATCAATCCAAAATAAAAAAGGGCTTGGTAACTAAAAAGAAACCTTGCCATTATCTTCTCTCCGGTGTTCCGGTTAGGGTATCCAACCCGGGTGCGAGATACGCCCATCCCATAACGCAGGGACATCGCGACATGCCGCCAGGGGGCTACCTCCCCTTTGTACGACGGCGGTATTCGTCGTACAATCCCTCAGCGATAAAGCCGGGAGTTAACATAACTAACACCCAGGTTTATCCCGGTGTGGTAGTAAAGGATCGCTAAGAAAAATGAATTTCTCATGAATTTTACCTAAGTTAACCCTAAAGGGGCTTGACTTTTTTTTATTTTACGCTACAATGGCGCCGCTCTTTAACAAAACATACCCACAAATTTGAAAATTTATACCTAATATTAGTAAAGTTTTTATATTTGTGGGTAGTGTGTTTTTTTATTTTTTTGCTGAATTGGAGGCAGTATGCGGTTTTTTCTGCTGGTGCTGATGTCTGTAGTGGTTTTTTCTGTCAGTTTTTTAGCGGCTGCCAAGGAGCCGTTATCTGTGTTTACCGCTCCGGCGGTAGAGCAGGTGTGCGCCCTTAGCGGAGGGCGTGTCGCCTCCGCGAAGGAGGTGGTGCGGTTCCTGGAGGTTCAAGGGCAGATCGACCCGACGTGGCGTGAGCGCTACGTCTGGGCCAGGAACCTGAACGGCCAGTTCATGGCCATTCAGGTGCCCGGTTTTCGGGCTGCCCGCCTCGATGGAGAGGCGACTGAGCTCGACCAGTATGTCGGGCTCTGCGTTTTTCCCAACGGGCGAATTGAAGTCGCCCGTTGACACCTCGCCCTTTTCGAGGCGCGAAGACCTATTCTTATTCGCGCCTCTCCCTTAACAAGTTCCGTTTGGAATCTAGGAATCAAACGGGGCTTATTTGGGGAAATGATTTTAGTTAGATCGTTGACAATTTAAAAAAATAAAAACGTAGAGCACTACGAGCTTAGAATCCTACCTCACCCCCTACCCCCTCTCCTCAAAAAACTACCCCACCACCCAGCCTCCTAAATACCTACCTCTCTCCCTAGCCCTCCCTCCTCAAAGGAGGGAGGGAATGAATGCAATTACTCCCTTCCCTCTTTAGAGGAGGGAAGGGTTGGGGATGGAAGGTAGTTCTGGAACATTACTTTAAACAATTCTTTATCTCCAAGATTACACTATCCAATTCATATTGCACTTGTTGATTAGTGAAACGTAATACTTGGTAACCAGCGGCGGTTAACACTTTATCTCTAAAAGCATCACGATCTTTTTTTGTGTCGTGAATACCACCGCCCACTTCTATAATTAAACGGGCAGTATGACAATAAAAATCCACAATGTATTGATAGAGCACATATTGTCGGCGAAACTTATAATGGTTAAGTTGTTTACTTTGCAACTGTTTCCATAATAAGCGTTCAGCTGGCGTGGATTGATTACGCAAAGTTATGGCCAATTGCTGTAATTTTTTATTCAATTCAATAGCGTGATAACTTTGAGGTTTCACAAACATAAAAGCGCTAAGCCAAAAATTAGTTGGTGAGCGCTCAATAAAATTATTTTAGCATAAATTATAATTACCTTCAACGTCCCTAATACCTACCTTCCTCCCCCCTCCCTCTCTCCGAGCCTACGGCTAGTAGAGCCGGAGGCCTATGAAGAGGGAGGGGGAGTAATGCAATTTTTCCTCCTTCCCTCTTTAGAGGAGGGAAGGAGGTTAGGAGGATGAGAGGTAGGTATTTAGGTGGAATTCAAAGGTAGCCATAGTAGTTTCCTAAGCTCGTAGTGTTCTACGCTACGAAAAAAAGCATCTTGCCAGGCGGGGTAAAACCTGTTTGGTAAGATTTTCGATATCGTATTTTTTTCTGTGCCCCCGGCGCTTGTAGCGTCCTGGGGCGGTTATTCGTTCGGTTCGTTCAACTCCTATGCAGTCCGCGCCTCACTCTCAATTCCGAGGGCGGCTGCAAAAGAAAGGGAAGGTATGAAGAGGTGTCTTTTTTTGCTGGCGCTCATGGCCAGCACTGTTCTTGGTTTCGCGGCGCCCGTGGCCGCGCAGGTGAGTTCAGTCCCTAGCCCGGCTGCTGCCGCTTCTGCAAAGAAGGAGGTGGCACGTGTCCGGGTTAACATCATTAGGCTTGTGGCTGGTGGTGAGGCTCGAAAATTTTCGAGGAATCATAACTGGTTACTTGGTTCAAGGTGGTATCCGGACGTAGACGGTGATGGCTGGGGGGACGCGAAAGCGTCCTATCGGCCGGAACCGTTTGCCGGGGGGCGGTTAACCGCCCTGGAGACTGTATGGACGACGTTCCTGGTGTCCACCCCGGAGCGACCGAGCTCCAGGACGGCCGGGACAATGACTGTGATGGTGAGGTAGACGAGGACGAAGCCGAGCAGGGTTTGCGGGAAACCGCGCCCCTGCAGGCAAAGGCGGAAAAAGTTTGGAAGCGGCAGGCAGAGAAAGCCCTTAAAAAGGCGTTTTCTCCCGAGGACATGGAACTGGCCGAAAGGTACAGCGATCCTCAGGCCAGAGCCGAGCTTGAAGCTCGAGCTCAGGCCAAGGCGGAGTTGAAAGATCAGGTTGCTCCCGTGGTGGCTGATTCTGAGTTGGTTGCTCTTAAAGATCAACTGACAGTCGCTCTTGGGCGCATCAGCGCTCTCGAATCGGCCAATTTGGAGCTGGTTCGTCAGCTCCAGAGATTGAGTGCTGAAAACACAGGTCTGAATGGAGCTCTTGAAGCGGCTCAGGCCGCGGCCAGTCAGGCTCGTTCTGATCGGATTGATGCGGAAACCAGTTTGCGTCAGGTGTCTGGTTTGTTGGCACAGGTGAAGAGCGAGAGAGTAGCAGCGGAAGCAGCGCGGAACGAAGCACGGAAAGCGGAGGAAAATGCGGCGCAAGTGAAAGCGGATGTATTGGTGGAAGCTGCAGCAGTAAAAAAAGCAAAAGCGGATGTTGAAGCAGAGAAGGCGGATGTGGTGGCGGCGCTGGCCTCGGTGAAAACTGAGGCGAACCGGGCCGAAGTGGTTCGCACACAGGCGATCTTGGTTTCGTCCTTGATCGTTCTGGCCGGGCTTTTGCTCGGCTACATACTGTTTGGCCGTCGCAAGTCGGCGTTTGTGAATGTAGTTGCTGAAGCAGAAAAAAATGTCGCGATCGAAGCGGCCATTCAGGAAACCACGGCCTTTCTCCAGGATCAGATCAGCGAGCTGAGTATCCAAATGAAACGGCAGGGTGAAAGCTCTGCAAAGATCATTCAAGGTCTTAATGCTCGTCTGGTCAATTTGGAGGAGGTCAAAAACGTGGAATCGGAAAAACCTGAACCAGCAATACTAAAGCTGGTCTCAGCAAGCGACTAGCCGAAAGGCTAGGACGAAACCCAGCCCCGGCCATCTCGGCCAGCTGGCGAACTTCCCGAGAAGGGATAGCGACAACTCCCGATTAAAAGGGGAGGACGAGACGCTATGGATTCTTGACTACGAAAAACGTTCTGTAAAAAAGAACGGGACGGCTCACGAAGGAGCCATGAAGTACTGTTTAGTTTTTTTAGACAACTTCCTGGCATGAATGTTGCCAGTGTCGAACATAGAACTTCTCCATTTCCAATTGGAAATCTGGAGAGAGTACGGACTCCCTAAGCAATTAGGGGAACTACTCGACGGTTCGGTTTGTAACTTTCTTGCGTTGTTCAGAAATGGACAACGATGAAACCTTGACTCCTCTGGTAACCAGAGGCGCAGAACGAAAACCGTTCAAAAAACGAGCCAGCATCAAACGCTGTGCTCAAAACCGAAAAACCCTCAAAAAAGGAAAGGAGGGAAAAAAGGTTAGTGTTCGTGGGCGCGGGCAGCTACACGTTGCTCGCATGGGATTAACCCTAAACCGTTCTGACGAAAAAAACGTTCTCTCACGAGAACGGGACAACCTGATTTTCGAATCAGGGCTCGAACACTATTGTTTTTTTCTACGTTCAACAGTCGTTCGCGACTGGCCGACGTTTGAAAAAACTACTTGGCAGGCACCCGATCCCGCTAAAGTAGTCTACGGCTGAAAGGTCGGGGAAAATCGCCGGGTTTCTGCGTATGAAACCAAATTCGCTTACCCGGCGTAAGGGTTTCGCTAGCTGCGGCGGAAGCAGCGGTAAGAGCAGCGCAAAGCGTGGCTCGGTCCGGCGGGACTTATAAAACACGCGGGATTTTCGACCGCTGGCTCTGAGTGAGGCTAGCGCGTACGATTGGAGGATCACTCGGGCAAACACGAGACCGTTGCATTTTTTGCTCCTAAAAAGTCGTTTTCTTTGCTATAGTTAGCTTCCATATTAATCCTTAACCTGTTAAGAAGCCTACTATGACAAAAAAAACGATCTAAACACTGTCCAAAGTGTCATGGTGATCGAATCATTA
>JBAZWO010000005.1:0-89143 GCA_041660305.1 Patescibacteria group bacterium
ACTTTGGACAGTGTTTAGATCGTTTTTTTTGTCATAGTAGGCTTCTTAACAGGTTAAGGATTAATATGGAAGCTAACTATAGCAAAGAAAACGACTTTTTAGGAGCCAAAAATGCAACGGTCTCGTCCAGCCGTAACCATACGTTTTTGCTTTAAACCAATATTTATTATTTTTTTGTTCCATAATTATTGAATAATACGAAAAATCTGTTCGGTATCAACGACATCGGCCAATAGCATTTTTCATAGCATTTCCTTAAAAGTTAAAAGTTTCCCTCGGTAATATTCATATAGCCAAATTCGCTTTTTCGTTTATTAAGAATATCAAAAATTACCCATTTTAGCAAAATAAAAAAGCATTTAAAAAATGCCTGCAAAATTGCGGAAAAATACCATGTTTCGGCGGATTTATCCGCCGAAGCCCCGCGCAATCGCAGGGCGTAGGCGGAGAGGGAGGGGTTCGAACCCTCGATGCGGGTTTACCCCGCATAACAGGTTAGCAACCTGCCGCTTTCGACCACTCAGCCACCTCTCCAAATAAATTTTGCGCCCAAGCCGCAAACCAGCCTAAGCGGTTTTTAGTATAGCGAAATTTAACCAAAACAACAAATCAAGTGTGGTTTTTGTGGTTTTCAGTAAACATTCCGAACATTCGGAATTCCGGCTGACTTATTTTGGCGGACTTGTCCGCCGAAGCTCCGCCACCGCGGAGCGTAGGCGGAGAGAGTGGGATTCGAACCCACGGTACCCTTGCGGGCACAACAGTTTTCAAGACTGTCGCCTTAAACCACTCGGCCATCTCTCCAAATATAATTTTTAAATATCAATTTTTGTTTTTGGCAATTAACTTTTTAAAAGCCACACCACTTTTATAGGATTTTATTTGCAACTCTCTTTTATAAGCAGAGGACTTATCTAAATAGTTTTCTGTATAAATAACATTCCAAGGGCGATATGCTTTTGTAGATTTTACTTTCCCACCATTATGATAACTCAACCTTTTAATTAAGTCATTAGTATGACCAATATAATAGCCTTAAACCGCTCGGCCACCTCTCCAAACAAATTAAGCGATTTTAGTATAGCGAGATTTTAATAAGCTCACAAGCCAAATGGTAGCCAAGCGGCGTGTTTATGTTATAACAGGCCTATGTTTTTAGTACTACGCAGTTTAATTTTTAATGATTTTTTATTTTCTGGCTGCCAAATAATCTGGAATTTTTTAATAGTTTTCCTGGTTTTTATTCGTAAAACAGATCGTTGCAGTTTAACGGTAGAAAATAATTGGCGTTTATGATTGGCACGAGCTTGTAAAGCTGGTTGTAATTTTTTGTATTTGATTATAGCTCCGGTATAAGCATTAACTATAGCCAAACGCTTACTACCCAGCACTATTAAATAACCGGTTTGTTTATGGCTAAGCACCGGAGTGCTTTTGGCGGAAGAATTGTTAAAAATCGTGTAATTATAGATAGCACCATCAGCATAGGCAACATTAATAGTGCAGTTTGTTCCGGCTGATATGGCAATAACGTTTTGCTGAAACAAGGCAACATCAGCTGGGTCGCTATTAACATAATTTGGATCAACGCCATTTTGAGCAAGAGTATTAGCTTCGTCTATTATGCCATCACCGTCGTTATCGATGTTATCTCCGGTAATTTCTATTCCGGCAGAGGTAGGATTAGATGTAGAATTGGTGGTATCGGCAGTTGATTGGGGTGGTACACTAACAGAGCCCGGCTCAACATCGCTCGCTGGATTAGTTGATGTATTGTTATTACTACTATTATTAGAATTATTAGTGTTGTCTGGCGGGAGTGGTGGTGTGATTGGTGGATCGCTTGGCGCTATGATATCGCAGACATTTTTATAATATAAATAAACATTGCCAAAGGTAGTGTGATTTACCGCTTCTTTAGTGGTTGAATAAGTTAGTGGGGCATGTAAATAAGCGGGGTTATTAGTACCGGTTTGGAAAAAACGATCCGCCGTAGTTAAATAAGCTTGATTATTAGTATAAGCATAGGCTTGGGCGAAAACATCGGCAAACAGCAACATCCAATTATTTACCATGTCGGCCGACGCCTGCGGATTATTGGCACCGTTGTAACAGTAATAGTAATAAGTTTCTAAATATCCAGTTGGATCAAGCGTAGCGTTATTATTAATCCAATCAACAAACTGCGTGTAGCGGGTTTTGGTTAAATTTGATTCGTTTGTTAAACCAAACTCGGCGGTAGCCGTAGCGTAATCAGACATGGCTTGCAAATATAAACCAAGCATAAACATATTCATCCGGCCGTCGTTTTCATTGGCTAATTCACAGCCAACATTTAAAGTTTGTGTCATCCAAGTTTGTTGATTAGGAGCGTAATAATCTAGCAAGCCTTTAGCCAGTTGTTGATATTTAGCATCGCCGGTTAAACGATAGCCGGTTACCAAACCATTTAATACATTAGCTAATACGCGCGCATTGCCGCTGACCAGATAATCATAATTTTCGTAGCGATAATTGGAATAATACTCATTAATATTGTAAAAATTATACAGATAATCCGCGCCTTTAGTGGCAAAACGCAGGCTTGGCGGATAACCGGTGAGATAATAATATAATTGCGCGCCTTTAATGCCAAAGGCTGTATCGTCAACCGGACCCAGCGTATTGCGCACACCGTTAACGTTGCCGGTTTCTTGATGTTGTTCCATGCCAAAAATGGCGTCTTGCCAGCGGTAAACATCGTAGCCGGTGGCGGTAACCACGTCGTGCAACATTAATTGTTCGGAATGTTTAGCCAAGGCCGTGGCTAATGCGCGCCAACGCGGATCGTTGGTTCTAAAATATTGTTGCCAGGCACCATAATCAAAATTATATTTTGTATCGAACGGTCCGGCCTTGCCATCAGCATACATTTCAAAATCCAGCGGTTGATTACCGTACCAAGTTTTTCCGTAGAAATTAAAATAATCAATAGCGCTGGGTGCATTAGTTGAACTTTGCCATAGCGCATGGAACGGGTAGTAAGTAGCGTAAGTGCCGGTGAATTGCGGATCGGCTGTGATAATGCGGTCAACATAATATTGATAACGTTCGGCATCGGTGGTTAAAGAGTTTATCGTGCCAAAGCGATTTTCTAAAGGAGCGGTATCTAAAACAAACGGCGCAACGGCGCCGGTATCACGGTACCAGCTGCCGCTCGGAGCGGCTAATAGCGGGGTGGTATTAATTATGCCTTGGTTGGCTAAAACAGCGGCCGTTGGAACGCTGTTATAAAAAGTCCAAATAAACTCTTGAGTTTTTTCTTCGCCGACGCGTAAATTATAAGTAGTGTTATAGGCCGAGGGATAAAAATTTTGTTGCAGTAAGCCGGTTTGGCTAATGGCTAAACGATTAGGAAAATTTTGCCAAAAATCAGTTTGGGCTATTACAGCCGCGCTACTAGCGGTGGTGGCGGCCAGCCAGCCGGCATAATTATCGCCTTGAGCTAATACCGTGCTATTATTGGTAATTTTATAACCGCGCCATTGGCTGTAGGCGTTGGTGCGTGGTGCGTCGGCCGCCGCAGTGTAGCGATTCCAATAATCTGTTCCAGATGAATTTTGAAAAGCGGCTAGCGTTTGATTAATTGATCCGGTTAAGGTTGTGTTTGGGCCGGGAGCTACATAACGAAGACTGGTAGTATCATTCATATATAACCGGATTACAGCATCTTTAAACGTTACGCTATTAGCGCCGCCACCAGCTGTTGTGCCGGGATAATTATAAACATCGTATTTGCAACAACCTGGTAAAAGTTCAGCCGGTTGGTGGTTGCCGAGCGTAATCAGAGTGCGCACCGTACTACTGTTCACGTAAAAATATAAATAAGCCGTGTAATCCAATAGGCTGGTTTGAGCAGTATTTTTTAATTGGCCGGTGACGGTCACCATTAAGCGCACCGGGCCGGTTTCGTTAATAGTTACGCTAGTTGGAGCAGAATTATATGAAGTATATAGTTGGTTATCGTTACCAGTAATAACAATGCCGTTATTATTATTTTGCGCAACAGTAGCGCCGTTGACTGTTATTTTATCAAATAAGGTAAATTTTTTCTTATTGATAGTGAAAGTAGCCGTTCCGGTATTTATTATCAATTGATCTGCCGTATCGGCAGTAACGCGCAAATTGTTGTTGACTGCATTAGCAGTGGTATTGGTTAAATAATAAACAGCGCTAGTATTGGCCGGTACAGTGGCTAAAAAAGATACCAGCACCCATTTGATTGGCCGGTTAGAATCAGTTGGCGCGCCGCCCCAGCGAGCGGTAACAGAAAATTGCGCGGTAACCGGTTGATTATTACTATCTGTTACCGTTAAAGCATTGGTCGATAAAATATTAGACGAGGCCGGCAACGGCAAGCCGACAGTGGTTGGTTCATTAGTACGATTAACAGCGGCGTTATTTTCAACCGTCAGCGGTACCGGTAAGTTCGCAGTTTGAGCTTGTGCCAATGTAGTATTAGCCAAAAATAGCCAGATTCCAGTTGCCAGATAAAGCGTTAATGATAACAGGGTTTTATTTTTCATAACAAACCAGTATAGTATTTTTTTTATAAAAAAGCAAGTCTCTTACACACACTGCTTCTTTACAAAATAAAATATTCTGCTAAGATTCTGTCACACCGCCGGCTTTTGGAACCTTCCTTTGCTAGGCCGGCGGCTGTTTTTGTTCTTTAAAGGCGTCTCGTGAGAGTCTCTTGTGAGGCGCCTTTTTCCATATCGGATCCATCATGTTAGAGTTGCTTTTCTCCTTAGTAGTGACACAACAACTCTGGCTGATGGATCCATTTCTTTTATTACAAATTAATATCCACCGCTATTTTTTGCATGGCAACAAAACACAGCTCGATAAACTTTTCTAATGGTATATTTAGGCCATCTGGTTTACTGCATTGTGCTACTTCTTCACGGCGGGTGCCGGCGGCAAAGCGCGGTTCTTTTTTGAAACGCTTGATCACGGAAGATAATTTTACATCCGCTAATTTTTTAGACGGATAAATTAAAGCCGTGGCGGTAATTAAGCCGGTTAAACTATCGGCGCAAAATATAGCCCACTGCGCTTTGGTTTGCGGTTGTATGCCAGTAATGCTTGGCGCATGCGCTTTTATAATATTATCTACAGCTTCAGACAACTCTAAATTATATTTAGCCAATACTTCTTTGGTTTTATTAGGATGTTCAGCTTTATATTCACCAGAGTAATCAATATCATGCAGTAACCCGGCCAGTAACCAATCTTCCCGCGGCGGCTCGTTAGAGTTTAATTGATTATTAGCTTGTAAATAATCATAAATTTCACCCAGGCAAGCCTGCAGAGCCAGCGAATGATAAAAGATATTTGGCTCTAGTTGAGTTTGGGTGGCTTGTTTATAACTAGCTGTATTATTAGGCATAATGATTTTTAATAAATTTTTATTAATTTTATTCTACTGGCGTGGCCGGATTTTATCACGATTTGTTGTTTTGGCACGGAAAAATGTTCAGCCAATTGTTTAATAACGGCAGTATTGGCCTTGCCTTTATCCGGCGCGGCTGTTACGTGAATAACAAAATGATTTTCAGCAATTTGCTCGATTTTATTTTGTTTAGCGTTTGGCTTGGCTTTGACAAAAATTTTCATAGATATTTCATGGTTTTATAAACGATAACACTAGAACAATAACTCCCAAAATAATTCTATAATAACCGAATAATTTAAAATCGTGTTGTTGCACGTAGCGAATAAAAAAATTAACCACTAACCAAGCTACAAAAAATGCGGTTACAAACCCAATAGCTAATAAGCTTAACTCGGTAGTAGTTAACAGCGCATCATATTTTAATAAGCTATAGCCAGACGCGGCAAGCATAGTAGGAATGGCTAAGAAAAACGAGAACTCTGCGGCTACTGGGCGCGCAGCACCCAGTAGCATAGCGCCAATAATTGTGGCGGCGGAACGTGAAGTACCGGGAATCATGGCTAAGCATTGAATAAAGCCAATCGCTAAAGCGGTTTTATAAGTCAGCTGACCTAATGAAGAAAAACGTTGTGGAATAGCAGTAGTTTCCACATAAATAATAGCCAAACCACCAATGAACAACATAATCGCTACTATCCAAGGATTAAATAATTTAGCTTCAATCACATCATTAAACAAAGCGCCTAATAATAATGCTGGCACAACAGCAATAATTATTTTATACCACAATGTTAACGTAGTTTTTTGTTTAACTTTATCTTGGCTAAATGGCCATAACCGTTTCCAAAAAAATACTACCACAGCCAAAATAGCGCCTAATTGAATTACAATATCAAATAGAGTAGTGAACGGTTCATTAAAATTCAACCACTGGTTTACAATAATTAAATGACCAGTGGAAGACACTGGTAGAAATTCAGTCAGACCTTCTACGATAGCTAAAATAATCGCTTTAATAATATCCAGGAACATAACCGTATTTTAGCAGTTAACTTAACAACTGGCTATAATGTTTTTTTAAAGCTTCTTAGGAAACAAAATCGATAAAATAATCGAAGCGCTTAAAGCCAGCATAATAATGCCAAAAGAAATAAGCGAAGAAATGTGCACGCCGAATATGGTAATTAGCATTTTTAAACCAATAAACAGTAAAATGAACGCCAAACCTTTTTGCAAATGATGAAAACGGTGCAGAATATTTTCAATTAAGAAAAACAAAGCCCGTAAGCCCATAATGGCAAAAATGTTCGAAGTGAATACTATAAAAACATTTTGGGAAATGGCAAACACTGCCGGAATAGAATCAACCGCGAACACAATATCGGTGCCTTCGATTAATAGCATAATCAAAAACAACGAAGTGAAACAGAACTTACCGTTTTCTTTAAAAAAGAATTTGCCGCGATGATGATTGGGAGTAAACGGTAAAACTTTACGAGCTAGTTTTAGTAGTTTGTTATTATTAAAATCAACATGTTCTTCTTTTTTATCACGCAATAATTTTATACCGGTATAAAGTAATATAACGCCAAAAATATACAGTACCCAGTAAAATTGATGAATAATATAAGCGCCAGCGCCAATGAAAATTCCACGAAATACTACGGCGCCCATAATGCCCCAAAACAACACGCGGTGGTGGTATTTTTCTTCAAGTTTAAAAAAGCTGAAAATCAGCATGATCACAAACAAATTATCGACCGATAACATTTTTTCGGTAATATAAGCGCTCATGAATTCAACAGCTAGATCACGACTAAGAAACAAAAATATCAAAAAACCAAAACTTAAAGCAATGGCCACCCAAAATAAAGATTGATACAAAGCGGATTTAAAGGAAACCGTATGGCTTTTGCGATTTAAATAGCCTAAATCTACCGCTAAAAAACCAATAATAATGAAGCCGAATAAAATAGTTAAGTTTGTTTGTGCATCCATAAAATAAGTGAATAGAATATACACTAAAATTTATTTTTGTTCAATATTGCTTCAGCTAAGGCGCCAACACCTAAACCTTTTTTGGTGGAATATGGAATAACGGCGTGGCCGACAGCTAATTCTTTAATAGTATTTATTTGTTGTTGATAAGCCGCTGGTTTGATTTTATCAATTTTGTTGGCGGCTACAATAATGTTTTTGTGGTGCATTTCTAACGCTTGGAGCATTTCTAAGTCAGCGGCTGTTATGCCAATGGCGGCATCGATAATAAGTACTACGGCTGTTTGTTGATAATTCGAGTTAAATAAATACCAATCAATCAAGGCTTGTAAATCTTGTTGGGTTTTTTTTGGAGCTTTGGCAAAACCATAACCAGGTAAATCTACTAAATAAAAGGTTTTGTTAATTAAAAAAATATTAATTTCCTGTGTCCGACCTGGAAACGAACTGGTTTTGGCCAAGTGGTTCTGTTTGGTTAAGGCATTAATGGTGCTAGATTTGCCAACGTTTGAGCGGCCAATAAAAGCAATCTGTGGGATACCATCTTCTAAAACAGCATCTGCTTTTACAATACCCTTCACAAAACTAGCAGATCTAATTTGCATGAGCTTGTATTATAGTTTTCCCACAATTACCACGTAATTTTTTCCGTAGGTTTTAGCGCATTTTGGGCAAGTAGTATACCACAGGTACGTTTTGCTAACCGTGAAGTTTTTACTTTTAGCAACGCTTTCAAAATCCTTCATCCAGGTACCGGTGTCTTTAAAATTTCCTTCGTAAACTTTGCTAAAAAATTTTCCGCTTAAAGTGACATTTTCAGCATTTGGTATGTCTTTGTCTACGGCCAGAAAAATATCCATATGCCATTTAGAAGCGTGTTCAGATAAGCATAAATAATCATTTATTGTTGCGCCGGCTTGTTCAACTTTGGCTTGCAATCTTTTCATCACCGCGCCAAAGTTTATGGGCATAAAGAATAAAGTAAACACTTTATCTTTGATAAATTTTTTATTGTCCCAAATAAATTCTTTATTATCCCACTGTGTAGGATCAAATTTTGGGCAGCAGACTTGGTTTTCTATTTGATTGTTCATATTTTTTGTTTAGTTATTATTAATTTTTTTATCAACTCAGCAGATTCACCTGCCTGTGTTACCGCTCCAGCGGACTTGTCCGCCGGAGCCCCGCAACCGCGGGGCGTAGGCGGAGAGAGAGGGATTCGAACCCTCGATACCTTTGCAGGCATACCGCCTTTCCAAGGCGGCGCAATCGACCACTATGCGACCTCTCCAAAATAAATGCTAATGTATTATGCTCTATTATCCTTTTCTTTTCAATGGAACGAATCCTCCGGTTACATTATTCATAGATAAATCTTAATCTAATATTTTACAATATGCTTTTCTGCCATCAGAAACAACTTTGATTTTTATAGTTGGCTGTTGTTGAAATTTATTTTTAGGTATTGCATCTTCTGGGATGACTACAAAAAGCCTTGGATTAAATAATCGAATTGAGGGTAAATGAGAAATAGGTTTTACTCCGGTACGAGATAATTGATTTTCTAGGTTTGCTGCAAATAAAATTTGCCTTCGATGGCTCATTATTTCTGTATATGGATCGCCTCCTCCTCTGCTAAGGCCATAATCAAATGAAGCATCATAATTATCTAGTTCCGTCTGATCATCAGTATCAATTATTGTCTCAACAACCAGTCCTTCAGTGGGCGTAACACCTCGCACAAATTCCGCTAAAAATTCCCCTGATTCTAATTCTCTGCTTAACTGCCAATTACTTAGTTCAAGGCTTCGAGTAAAACGATATTGCAAAAAATAATTTTCATCTTTGTTGGTTTGAAATTCGATTAGTGGACATTGCCAAGAATCAAGCCCTGGAGTATTTCTTATTTGTTTATAAAAATCTAATGTTTTTTGTAGTTGTTTTCTCAGTCCATCTGGTAAAGGATCGGGGCCGTCCAGAATAATATCATCTCCGTCGATTAAGGTATAATTCTGCAAAATATCACCTTTCTTTTTTTCACCATTTGTAAATATATGGTATCTATTAGGTATTGCCGTATCAGCGCACATATATCTATTATAACCAGGAATTCTTTCCCAAAAACTGTAACTGACTTGTGCAATAAATTCGTTATAATCTAAGTTTAATAATCTGCAATATTCCTGAATTTTTCTCGACGATCTTTCTCTTAATTTTGTTTCAAGCGATCCATCAAGTAAAGAATCTACACCTAACTCTTTTTTTAAATCAAGCAAATCATAACTTTTTAACAGCCCTGACATTCCATGCAATTCAGCCGGATGTTCGCTACGAGCTATGACAGAAATACCATTATCCATGGCTTGTAAAGCCTGAACTGGGTTTGCAAATCTACGAGGTACTAATATCCCTATTCTTTCCAGACGATCCGCAAAAAAATTTTTCGACTGGCTTGGGGGATGATCAGGATCTAACACTTCAAGAGCTTCATCCGCTAGTTCTAAGTGTCGTTTTGCGCCTAGTTCGCGTCTAGGTTCAGTCATTTTTTTCAGATGATAATGGTTTATTAGTTTCCGGTATTTCCACCAGCGGGATTTTGGTTTTTACTAGAATGATAGCGGTAATAATCGAACCGATGGTATTAAAGGTAATATCTAATAAAGTGTTAGTGTAATCACCCACGGTTTTACTGGCATCAAACACTAGCACGGCAAAAAATTCAATTAATTCATTAATCGCGCCCAAGCCCATACCTACCAATACTAATAAAAATCCAAAATATAATGTTTGACGTTCAAATGAATCTAATAATACTGGTTTAAGCATGGCGTAAGCTAACATTACCATAATACCACTGCCAACCATGTGCACAAAATTATCATAGCGAAAAATATTAGGCAGTAAATAAAAATCATACAGGTGTACAGTGCCAATATAATAATTTCCACCCAGCATATGTAACAAACCTAATAATGATAAAGAAATAAGTACGATGGGGTAAAAATGCAGGCGTTTGTTGATGAATAAAATAACGCCAATAGATAAAGCCATCACGGCCGTGTAATACACAAATTCCACGTTGCCGCGTACTAAAGCGTTAATCGCGAAAATACTTACATAAAACAAGGTAAAATATACGATAAATTTTTCTAATTTTTGCGTGCGCGGCGATAAAGGTTTAGTCATGGTTTTACGATAATAATTACTTTCTGGCCATTATTAACATCACCATTATTCCAATCATGTGCCGCTTTGTAAAGAGTCTCATATTTATATTGATAGTTAGCGCCGCGTTTAGTGCCCGGATCGTTGGTGATTATTTTGGTAGCGGTGTAGCCTTTAATAACCAACATATGATACACCGGTCCGGGCGCGGTGTAATAAGGGTTGCCAATTTGGCGGCCGGCGGCGGGTAAAATAACCGGATAACCTTGAGCGAGGGCTTGTTTTATATCGTCTAACGTAAAATCATAAATTAATTCTGTTTTAAAACCGTAAAATTGTTCCAGCGATTTAGCGGTTTCTGCCGCCGTCATATCAATCGGATACTTTAAATCATTAGCATTATAATTCACCAATTCCAAAATAGCTTTATCGGCATCACTAGCGCCATTAATAGAACGATTTTGTAAAAATCGAGCGCTCATTAGCATGCTAGCTTCCTCACAGGCTTCTTGATACGGCAAATTCCAATTCGCATACGGTGCTTGCACGGTAAACGGCACGGCTAAATTAATTGAATCGGGGATAGACATATTCACGTTTATCTCAGATGTAGAGACGCGCTGCAGCGCGTCTCTACTGGCGTCGTTCACATTTTGGTTTGTATTAACATTTTCATTATTAGAAACAGTATTAGTATTAATATCTTGAAACGACTGTACAGATATTTCCGGCGGTACCGGTTCTTGATCTTTTTGATTATACCAATCGCGTAATGTGCTACGATTTAGATAAGCTAATCCAGCACAAATTATTAATAAAATAATAATTACCAAAATAATTTTACGTAACTTTTTATTTAGGCGTTGTACCATAGTTTTTTGGCCATATTTTTTGTTTAATAATACTAGTTAAACTGGTTATTTCTGGCATGCGTAATAATAACGCCAAACCTAAATAGGTAACTGTTCCTACCATAACACCAATTCCCAAAGTGAACAACGTGCGTAAATGCAATTGATACACGCCCCAAATAGTTAAACTCATTAGGCCGCTAGCCAGCAAGCTTTTAGCAAAAGTAATTAATACAGTTTTATCTTGGCCGTATATTTTTTTACGTTTTAGCCAATAAAATAATAATACCACTTGAGTTAGCGCGGTTAACACAAAGCCGAGCGCCAAACCGGTTACGCCGATATATTTAGAAGCAATCCAGCAGGTAATAATATTAACCAGCATGGCTATTACGGCAATAATAACCGGTGCAACAGTGTTATGGCGCGCGTAAAATGCCCGCGCTAAAATGTGTAGCAAGCTTTCCAAGGGAATAGATATAGCGAACATGGTTAAAGTGATGCTGGTGGCCAGCACAGCCTCTTGGCTAAACGCGCCAGTACCAAGCAGGGTACCAATTAATGGTTGGGCTAACGCAATCATGGCTAAGCTAGCCGGTACGGTAAAAAAAATAATTTGGCGCATAGTCCAGTGTAATTTTTGTTGATATTCGATATTATTTTTATCGGCATAAGCTGTACTTAATACTGGAAACGCGGCTGAAGCCAAAGCAATACCGAATAAGCTAACGGGCAAGCTTTGAAAATTACGCGCCAAGTTAAACACGGTAATACTGCCGCTGGTTAACAGCGAGCCGAACGCGTTATAAATCCACAAGTTAGCTTGCACGGTTAACAAACCAATAATTCTAGGTAGCATTAATTTAACGGTTTGGATAATAGCGGGGTCATGCCAATCGGTTAACCACTGCCAGCGCCAACCGGTTTTAATTAATTCAATCAACCGAACGATCATGTGCAAACCAGCTCCAGCAATTACACCAGCTACTACACCTATAATACCAAACCGTGGCGCTAAAAAAATAATACCCAGTACAATGCCCACGTTATAAAGCAGGGGAGAAATGGCATAGCTGACAAAACGTTGTAAACCTTGGAGTGTACTGCCAAATATAGTACTAATACTAAATAGTAACGGAGATAATAACATTAGGCGCGTAGTTTGAATTAATAACAAGCGTTGTTCAGCGTTAAATCCCGGCGCTACCAAGTGCGTTAGTTGTGGCATAAATAACCAAGCTAATAATACTGCCGCCAACATTAACAAGCTTAATAAGTTCATTAATTTATTTACCACGCGCCAACTAGCTTCCTTCCCTTGTTGTTGCCACAACTGCGTGAATACTGGAATAAATGCCGTGGTTAACGCGGCCGCTAATAAATTAATAATAATATCCGGAATAATAAACGATGAATTAAACACATCCAAATCGGTGCCCGCGCCAAATTGGCCGGCTAATAAGCGATCGCGCCATAAACCTAAAATATAACTTAGCAAAGAAGCCATTCCTAAAATTCCAGCATTAATACCGAGTGAACGTTTGGTAATAACAGACATATAATATAGTGGTATTGTAGAAGATAAGTGGGGGAATGGCAAAAATTTTTCAATTTGACATATTTTTTAGCTGTGCTATTATTACCTCATAATACATCGAAGGGTATTCAAAAAATGAGTGCCCTTCATTTTTTTATCGCTAAAATATCTTTTAGATTAATCAGATCAATAAAATTAACGCCAACAAGTTTTTTGATTTCTCGAGCAGTTCTTTTACCATGAGCAATGATTTTAACTAATTTATGATTAGCTAATAAATATGCCATTAATATTTTTTGTACCATAAATAATATTAGCGGCATCGACGAATACTTGAATCACAGATAATTCTGATAAATTTCTGATGGCACAGATAATGCAAATTAAATTAAGTAAAATTATCAGTATTCTTAGTGATCTTAAATTTGATGTTATTAAAAAAATCTAGTATAATAAACGCATGATGAATACTAAACAAACACAAGACAGCATTGATTATTGGCGCAAAACTGCAGAGCATGATTATGATACTATGTGCGTTTTGTTTAAAACTAAACGCTATTCAGATTGTTTGTTTTTTGGACATATTATTTTAGAAAAGATTCTTAAAGCTCATGTAGTAAAAACTACTGGTCAGCAACCGCCTTATATTCATAATCTTACTAAATTACATGAAGTGGCCGAGCTTAATTTAAACGAAAAACAGCTGGATTTTTTAGATGCAGTAAACGATTTTAATATTAGGGCTCGTTATCCGGAGCATAAATTAAAATTTTATCAACAATGTACTCTAAAATACACCCAGCCTTATTTTAAAAAAATCACAGAGTTATATCATGAATTATGTCAAAAATTGAAGCCAAAAAAATAGTCATTCAATATGCTCAGGCATTGCAAGCAGCCGATTATTCTTTTAGTGCTATTTATTTATTTGGTTCGCAAGTTAAAGGCACGGCCAACAGTTGGAGTGATATTGATGTAGCTGTAGTATCAAATCGTTTACAACGTAATTATGATGCTAATCGTTTTGCTTTATGGAAAATAAGGCGGCAAGTTAATCTTAACATAGAACCGCATGGTTTTACGGTTAAAGATTTTGCCAATAATGCTAATCCTATGGCTTATGAGATTCGTAAAACTGGTATTAGAGTAGTGTAATTTTTTAGAGGATCAATTTGACAAATATTTAAAAATAACCTAGTCTGATAATAGATCCTCGGCCGAAGCTCGCGAGAGCGACTTCAACCTGGCGGAGGATTTTTTGTTTATTCAAACATCTTTCCAATCCAGGAATCATCTCTATCGCTATTCCAATGTTTTGGGTTATTTAAAATGTAATTACGCACATTGTTTAATTCCGGTTCGTTACGGATAACATGATCGTAAAATCGGGATTGCCATTTAAAATCGTAATATTTTCTTTTTCGACATTCTCTGGTAACCATGCCTTTGAATTGATTGATCATTGAACCTAATGAATGCGGTTGCCATTCTATATGATGACGCGGATTATGTGGACGTGGTCCCGTAGAGACGCCCTGCCAGGGCGTCTCTACCGTTTCATTGCAATGCGTTTCTACATTATTATGTTTCCCAATACATATTAAATGATCATGATTTTTGTTAATAATCAAAATCCCATGCACATGATCCGGCATCACAATAAATTGATCCAATGTTACATATGGTCGTAATAATGCCGTACGATACCATTCATTATAAATAATTTTCCCAATGTTATTCACGCACATGATATTATTTTTAATATATCCAAAACAGGCAAAACGTTTTTTGGCACAAATGGTAACAAAATACCTGCCAGATTTGGTATAATTATAATTTGGCAAACGCGTAGACAAAACGCGATATTTATCCAAAAATAAATCAAACATAAAAAGCGCTTATTAATAAAAATAGTGAGCGCTCAATAATTTAAATCTAGCAAATTTTATTAAGTTGGTCAAAATAGCCATTTTTTTGCCCATGTTCATAACTAATACCTAATATTAGGTAAATGTTAATATTGTGTACTTGACAAATAATAAAAAAGTGGTATAATGTTGGCACATTTGAAATGAAGTAACTGAAGGAAGTCTTGTTCATTACAACTAAATTTGGCAGGAAGTAGTAATACTGTGGGTGTTTTGCACACGGAATAAAAACGCATGATATATCCATATCATCGTGCTGTTTCACTCCGGGTGCATTAACCTTTCCGCAAATCCGCGGAAATGCACCCACCAACAGTCGTTCAGCTGTGGCAAGCTGACGACTTTTTTTCAAGAAAGGAGCTTATAATGAAGCTCAACGCCAATTCGATCGTTCGTGGTTTTTTCATGTCGCTGACTTTCCTTGCTTTGGCGGGGAATGAATCATGTCCTGGAGCCGATTCCGACATGGATGGCTATCAGGACGACGGAAATGGCGGAACTGACTGCGATGACGAGAACGCCTCTGTCTACCCTGGCGCCGTCGAGCTGTGTGATGGGCTGGACAATGACTGTGATTGGCAGGTGGATGAGGGGGTGGAATTGATCACTTTATATCCCGATGCCGATGGCGACGGGTTTGGTGACATGTACACCACATGGACAGAGGAAGCCTGTGCCGTCCTCACCGGCTATGTCGCGGATCACACTGACTGCGATGACGCGGATGCCACCAGCTATCCCGGCGCTCCGGAGCTATGTGACGTGCTGGACAATGACTGCGACGGTTGGACCGACGAGCCGTCGGACAATGATGGCGACGGGTATACTGGTAGCTGTAGCGGAAGCGGAGAGGACTGCAATGATGCAGATGCAGCGGTCAATCCGGAAGCGATCGAAACCTGCAATGGGGTAGACGATAACTGTGACGGCTGGGTTGACTATGGAGTGATCGGCTACATGGATGCTGATCATGACGGGTATGGGGACGGCGATCCTATCCCGTCCGCAGTGAATTGCGGAAAACCGTTTACAGGAACCGGAAATTTCGTTTTTGTCGCGGGCGACTGCGATGACGAGTATCCTCACAGCTATCCTGGTGCCGCCGAGTTCGCCGATGGCAAGGACAACGACTGTGATGGAGCGGTGGACGAAGACATGGACGTCGCGGACAACGACAACGACGGGCTTTCCGAAGCCCAGGGCGACTGTGTCGATACCAACTCGGCTGTTAATCCTGACGCGCAGGAAAGTTGTTACACCTATTTGGTGGATGATGATTGCGATGGTCGGGTTGATGTTGTTGATGTCTACGAAGACTTCGACAGTGATCGCTGGGGTGGCCGGCCGCGCGGGTCAGTGGAATGCGAATACAGGTACACCGTCATATACCCTCTGGCCTCGGGGATACCTGGTGGCGACTGCAACGACAACAACGCGGCTATCAATCCCGCGGCCACCGAAGTTGCCGATGGCAAGGACAACGACTGCGACGGCCTGATTGACGAGGAGTGATTTTTTCCTGCCAAATTTTCCGCTCTTTTTTCTTTATGGATGACCAATCTGCCGGCCTCAAGCCTGCGGAGCGGTTTCCAAATCTCGCCTCATGTACCTACCTTCTCGCGTAGCTCTACATCAGGCATTCTCAATATTCATCTTTTTTAAGCAAAGGTGAGTAGTGAGAATGAAAAAATAGAATCACAGATTACGCAGATAAAATTCATGATGTCACAGATAAATTAAATTAGTTAAATTTAATTAAATTTGTATTTATCTGCCTGCCCGCCGTACTCCGATTTAGGAGGCAGGCGGGTGTTATCAGCATTTAATCAGTGACATCTGTGTTTCAATTGATTGACCTAGCTGATTGGAAATGTTACGATGCCTAAACTAATTAATCATTAATTTTTTATATTTATGCAGCAAACGGATCGCGATCCAAGCAATGCTGAATTATTATTAGCAATTCAAGGTTTTGCCAATAATAACGAGCAACGCTTGCAAAAAATTGAAACGGCTGTAGTGTTTCTTCAGGGTTTTGCTAATTATGTTCAAACGAACATGGTTACTAAAACAGAATTTAATGAGGTAAAGCAAGATGTAGAATCACTAAAACAAAAAGCAGACAATACAACCACTATTTTAGATGGTATTGCTAAGAATGTCAGTACTATTCAACAAGATCATGTAGCATCTATTGCTTGGCTCCAACGGCATGACGAAAATTTTAAAGCTCACGATAAAATTATCGGGCATAATTGTAATTTTGAACTAGCCGTTGGTTTATCGCAGGGAGTTTGAGAATTGCCTTCACTGCCCATAATACGCTAAGATGGAGGCGATGAACACGGCGGTAGAACAAATTAAACAGCGCTTGGATATTGTGGAATTACTCCAGGAATATTTGCGTTTAACAAAGGCGGGCACGAACTGGAAGGCGAACTGCCCATTTCATCATGAAAAAACGCCTTCGTTTGTAGTAAGCCCCGATAAGCAAATTTGGCACTGTTTTGGCTGTGGTAAAGGGGGCGATGCGTTTACTTTTATTCAGGAAATGGAAGGAGTGGAATTTCCGGAAGCTTTGCGTTCACTAGCGCAACGCGCCAATATTACATTAGAGCAATACAAACCAGAAGAACAAAATCATAAAACAGTATTATTGGATATTGTAAAACAAAGCCAGCTATTTTTTTCTAAAACGTTGCAGGAAGATTCGGCGGCTAAAATAGCGCGCGATTATTTACAGCAACGCGTTGTGTTACCGGCTACGCAGCAGCAATTTGGGCTAGGCTACAGTTTTAACGATTGGCGCAAATTATATCAGCACCTACAACAAGTTGGTTATAAAGAAAATGATTTGGTAGCGGCCGGCCTGATTATTCAGGCGGAAGACAAACAATCGTACTACGATCGGTTCCGTGGCCGCTTAATGTTTCCCATTTTCGATCATCATGGGGTAATGGTTGGTTTTACGGCACGGGTGCTAGAAGCGGATGCTACCGGCGGAAAATATGTTAATTCACCGCAATCTATTTTGTACGATAAATCTAGAATTATTTACGGTTTAAATTTTGCTAAGCAGATTATTAAAAAAGTAAACGCCACCATTGTAGTAGAGGGGAACATGGATGTGATTACGGCGCATCAAGCGGGTTTTACGAACACGGTAGCCGTTTCTGGCACGGCATTTACCGAAGCACAAATTCAATTATTAAAACGCTATTCGCCTAATTTGTTGCTAGCGTTCGATATGGATAAAGCCGGCTTGCAGGCGGCACAGCGTAGTATTGCCGTGGCGTTAAAATATGATATGAACGTAAAAGTAATTCAGTTGCCACCAGAATTTAAAGATCCAGATGAATGTATTAAAAAAGATCCGGCAATTTTTAGAACGGCCATTCGCGAAGCCAAGCATGTGCTTGATTTTTTCTTTGTCAGTATTACCAAACCATTAGATTTAACCCAAGCCGATCATAAAAAAAAGGCCGTGCAACAATTAATTCCGGTGTTGCGCATTATTAACGATCCGGTAGAGCGATCTCATTATGTGCAAAAGTTGGCTAATTTAGTGCAGGTAGATGAAACAATTATTCAAACTAAATTAAATACGGTAACAACAAAAAAACTAGCTAACACTAATTCAACAACAGCTAATACTATAGTGCCTGCCCAAGCGCTAGTTTTGCCAAAAAATCGTTCCGGCTTATTAGCCCAGCAAGTGCTAGCCATTATTATTAGCCAGCCGGGCACTTGGGAATACGCCGTGCAATATTTACAGCCAGAATTTATTCAAGAGGCCAACTGGCAAGAGGTTTACAAACAAATGCTTATTTATTATAATAACACCGGTGAATTTAATCTCACAGCTTATTTAACGGTTTATCCGCACCAGGCGGAGTTATTGCACTCCCTGGAGTTGTTGTATGCAGATTTAACGGCTATTGCCGCGCCAGATGCAGTACAGCGAGAATTAATTCAAGGTATTAACGAGTTGCACAAACTAGATATTAAGCGGCGCTCACAACAGTTGGAGTGGCAATTAAAACAAGCCGAACAAGAACACGATACTGATTTGATTAATCAATTAATTAATACAGTTACTAATTTAAATAACGAACGTAGCCAGTTATCTAAAGCACATTAGCCTAGCCGTATGCCCACTAAAAAACAGATCATGAAAAAAAAGACCAAGCCAGTAAAAGCAACCAAAACCAGCTCTGCTAAAAAAGCTACCAAACTGGCCAGTAAAAAACATCTGGCCAAGCCAAAAAGCGTTACAGCAGTTCATGTAAAAACAAAAGCGCCAATAGTAGCGAAACATATTCCGGCTTTAGTGCGCGAATTGCCAGAAAATTATATTAAAACTATTTTTCCGCAATTAGAAGCGGAGCGCTTAATTAAAAAAGGTGCTTCACGTAATTTTTTAACCGAAACTGAATTAATTTATATATTTGCTAACTTAGAAGATTATATTACTGATTTTGAGCAATGGTTGTTGCAGGTGGAAAAACGGGGTATTCAAATTGTAGAAACCGATGGTGGTATTCTAGGCTTAGATTTAAAAAAAGCCGGCATTTATGATGCTAATAAAGAAAAAGCCGGCAAAGCGGCCATGGATTTATCCGATATTTCCAGCGATTCCATTCAAATGTATTTGCGGGAAATTGGTAAAGTGCCGTTGTTAAACACCGAAGAGGAAGTGCGTTTAGCTAAATTAAAAGAAGCCGGTAATTTAGAAGCCAAGCGCAAATTATTAGAAGCTAACTTGCGCTTAGTAGTTAGTATTGCCAAAAAATTTACTGGGCGTTCCTTATCATTATTAGATTTAATTCAAGAGGGCAATATTGGGTTGCATCGGGCTGTAGAAAAATTTGATTATCGCAAAGGCTATAAATTTTCTACTTATGCCACTTGGTGGATTCGGCAAGCTATTACCAGGTCATTAGCCGATCAATCGCGCACCATTCGTATTCCGGTGCACATGGTGGAAACTATTAATAAGTTTCAGCAAATTGAACGGGCTTTAGTGCAGATTTTAGGCCGTGAACCATTGCCGGAAGAAATTGCCGCCGAAATGGGCGAAGAAATCGGCAAGGTACTGAATATTATAAAAATTTCTCAAGAAACAGTTTCCCTAGAAACTTCGGTAGGAGATGATGAATCGGAAGATTCCACTTTAGGTGATTTTATTGAAGATCAAAAAACCATGTCGCCCGATCGCTCGGCTTCGTTGCAACTACTAAAAGATCATGTGATTGATATTATTAAAGATTTGCCACCACGCGAACAGAAAATTTTAGAAATGCGTTTTGGCTTAGTGGATGGGGTAGCCCATACTTTAGAAGAAGTTGGTCAAGAGTTTGGGGTAACTCGTGAACGGATTCGACAAATTGAAGCCAAGGCCTTAGATAAAATTCAGCAGCATGTGGGCATGAGAAAATTAAGGGATTATTAACAACCTACCTCATCCCCGCCCTTCGGGCACCCCTTCTCCTCTGAGGAGAAGGGGAAGGGGGGTTGAGGTCCGAATTGTATGGCAATAATTAAACGTAAAATTTACTCTTTAAGTGGTCTAGCCTTACCGCCAGAAGCCACGGCTTATGGTTTAGCGCGCTACAGCCGATCAGCCGCCCCGGCTAAAGACACGTTCACTGAAATGTCTGAAAAAATTCTGAAAGGCAGTGAAGCCATGAAGAAATTTTTTGAAGTGTTTTATTTTCAGTATGGGCATGCTTCAATTGCCGATTTGGCACATGTAGCCATGGCGCTAGAAAATATTTCTATGGTGGCGGCTATTGAAGTAGTAGACGAGCCGGTATGGGATGGGCAAGAACGCTCTACTCGTTACCAGAAATTTTCTTTAGAAGGGGTACACATTCCTACAGTAATTAAACATAAGCCGCAATTATTAAAATCGTTTCAAACAGCCATTAAATACCAAATGGCAGAATACGAAACCCAATATAAAGAATTGCTTGAAGCCGTGCGCGTTGCTAATCCGTTACCAAATAACTATCCGGAAGGAGCTTACAAAGCGGCCACACGCGCTCGGGCATTTGATATGACTAGATACATGTTACCACTCGGTTCGTATACCAGTGTTGGCCAAATTACTTCTGGCCGCACGTTGGAAAAAATGATTTCCCGGTTATTATCAAATGAATACAGCGAAGTACGCGAAGTAGCCGCGGATTTAAAAACTGCCTGCAATACCCCCAGCTTTAATCCGTTTACTAAAGAAATAAATACGTTATTAAAAGATATAACGAACGTTTCTACCAACGTGAAACGTTTAAAACGCATTTTAAAAACCACTGCACCAGTACCATCTTTAGTAAAATATACGGCTCCAATTAAATATTTAATTGAAACGAAAAAAGATTTACAGCAAGTAGCGCGAGAATATTTGAAAATTAAAAACATTGATTCCAGTAACGATGTAGTAGTCTATCAAAATCAAGAGCCATTGGTAGAGGCTGTTACCACATTATTATACGGCGTAACTCATTATTCTTACGGCCAAATTTCTCAACAAGTGAATAGTTGGAACCGTAAAAAATTGGCGGAAGTGTATGAAGTTGGCACCAAACGGCGCACCCGGCACGATGAATTATCTCGGGCACTTGATACCCACAGCTTAACCTTTGATATTTTAATGGACATTGGCTCGTTTCGTGATATGCACCGTCACCGTCGCACGGTACAAGTGCGCCAAGATTATACTTATGAACATGGCTATACCTGGCACCCGGAAATAGAACGGTACGGTAACTTGTATCCGTATCAAGTAGCTATGGATGCTATTTGTGCCACTGGTAAAAAACTAGACAAAATTAACCATGAAGCCGGGGTATACGCTATGCCGCTGGGTTGTAAAAATAGATTTTTGTTAAAAATGGGCTGGAATGAGCTGGATTATATTGGCAAATTACGCACCGGCAAAGGCCGGCACTTATCCTATTGGAATATTGCTCTACGCATGGTAGAAGAAGCCAGTAAGCTTTGCCCAGAACGTACTAAACATATTCCTACTACGCCGTTAGAACAGGATAGCGTTTATGAACGATAGCCCCCTAACCCCCTAAAGGGGGAATTATTCCCTCCCGCCTTTAGGAGGGAGGGGTAGGGAGGGAGGCCTGTATTTCTCGTATAATTATCTCAACTTCTTCTAACGTATTCACCCTTACCAACTGTGCTCTATAATGTGCGGCATTAGGAATACCGCGAATGTACCAGCTTAAAATTTTTCTAATTTCATTGAAGGGATTGTAATTGGATTTTTTCTTTCTCTTTTTTTGTAGGAATCTTTTTTGTGGGAACGCGATATATCGCGTTCGTACGGATTGTTCCAATAATCGCGCATGTTCCAGCATAGTATTTAAAATTTCATCTTGTGTTGGTACATGGTAGATGCCAGTTTGCAGATAATCTTTAATTTGTTTTATTAACCAGGGTTTGCCAAAACTGCCTCTGGCTACCGCGATACCATCGCAACCAGTATAATCTAGGGTGGCTTTAGCGGCTTCGGGAGTGTGGCCGTTACCGGAGGCAATCACTAAAAAGGGAACTAGTGATTTAGCTTCTTTAATGCAATCTAAATCTGCCTGGCCTTCGTAAGGTTTTTCAAATGGGCGGCCGTGAATGGTAATAGCACTGAGTGGTAACTCGGAAATTACGTTACAAAAATCTCTTACGTGAGTAGTTTTGTAGCTTTTTCTAGTTTTTACAGATACTGGAAATTCAGAACCAACGGCGGCAAGTACCGCTTGAATAATTTCTTTGCATAATCCCAAATCGCGCAACAAGCTACAGCCGCCGCCGCTTCTAGCCACTTTCGGCGCCGGGCAACCAAAATTAATATCAACTCCGTCAAAACCTAATTGTTTAATGTGTTTAGCCGCTGCAAAAAAATAATCCGGTTTGGAACCAAATAACTGCGCGATAATAGGGTGTTCATTAGCATCATAATCTAGTAGGCGAGCGGTTTTGCCTGTAGGGCAATGGTGAATGGCATCAATGGAAACAAATTCCGGAAACAGAATATCCGAAGCAAACCGTTTCATTATTAAACGATACGGTTTATCGGTTACGCCGCTCATCGGCGCCAGGTAAATGAGTGGTTTTGGTAATTGTGTCCAAGGGTTCATAATGGCCTACCTCACCCCCTACCCCCCTCTCCTCTGAGGAGAGGGGGAATAATGCGAACTTAATTCTCCCTTCTCCTTAGAGGAGAAGGGTTGGGGATGAGGTAGTATTTTTGGTCCATTAAGTGTATCTTCTATTTGATAACCCTTACTTTCAATTTTTCTTCGTAACATATCCGCTACCTCCCATTGTTTGGCGTCCCGTGCAATTTCGCGTTCTTCTACTAGTTGAGTAATTTCCGGCGGCACATTAGCGGCGGCACTAATCGCTTCGTGATAATAACCTTCTAAATGTAAACCTAATATTTTATCCATGGCAAATAACGTAGCTAATTTTTTTCCGCTATCTAAATGTGAGTGCAACATATTCCACATAACAGCCAACGCTTTGGGAGTATCTAAATCGTTATTTACTGCCATGGTAAAGCGTTCCATGGTTTCCGTATCAATTTCGGTAGCTTCATCGTATTCATAATCCACAATCATGGCGCGTAAATTATTTAATGCGTTACTAGCGCCTGTTAATGCTTCGAACGTAAAATTTAATTTAGCGCGGTAATGCGCACCTAAACAAAAATAGCGATAGGCGAGCGGGTCATAACCTTTTTCTTTTAACAGGCTTATCGTTAAAAAATTGCCCTTGGATTTTCCCATGCGTTCAGCGTTGGTAAGCAAAAATTCACCATGTAACCAATAATTAACCGTTACATGATGTAACGCACCTTCATTTTGGGCAATTTCATTAGTATGGTGTACTGGAACATGATCAATTCCACCGCAGTGAATATCAAAATGCTCGCCTAAGTATTTAATACTCATGGCCGAACATTCAATGTGCCAGCCAGGAAAACCTGTTTCCCACGGTGATTCCCATTCCATCAGCCGTTTAGGCTGCCCTGAGCTTGTCGAAGGGCTAAATTTCCATAAGGCAAAATCGGTAGCGTGTTTTTTTTCGCCGGTCTCAATGCGAGCACCGGCTTGCAAACATTTAATATCAAGTTTTGCTAGTTTACCGTAATCAGATAATTTACTAGTATCAAAATAAATCCCGTCACTAGTTTTATACGTAAAACCGTTTTGTTCTAGTTTTTTTATTAAATCAATTTGTTCTTTAATATGATCGGTAGCTTTGCACCAAATAGTCGGCGGCTGAATATTCAAATCGTGCAAATCTTGTTGGAACGCTTCCGTATAAAATTTAGCAATATCCCAAACTGATTTTTTTTCACGTTGAGCGCCTTGTTCCATTTTATCTTCGCCGCTATCGGCATCGTCAGTTAAGTGGCCAACATCGGTAATGTTCATAACATGGTTAACTGTATAACCAGCTAGTTCCAAAGTGCGCTTTAAAACATCTTCAAATAAATATGTGCGCAAATTTCCAATATGAGCATAATGATAAACCGTTGGCCCGCAAGTATATAAACCCACTTTATGTTCGTGGAGCGGTTTAAATAATTCCTTCTTACGAGTTAGAGTGTTGAAGAGATATAACATAGTAATATTTTACACTATTTCTCGTGGATAAACCAGTTATCCACAGATCTAGCCAAAAATATGATAAATCTATTTGACGTTTTTTTTGAGCCAGTTATAATGGCCACAAAGCAAAGTTATGAATCACTCCCAAGCTCACAATTTTAGCCTCGTATCCGTGTTAAAACACACCCCACGTTGTTTTGTTATTAATTATTATACACAACGCGGATTGAGACTAAACCCTGCCCACTAGCCTAAGTTAACCTGAAAACCAAAACAAGTCCCAATCCGCCAAACTAGGCGGATTTTTTCTACCTCTCCCTCTGTCCCTCCCCTATTAGGGGAGGGATGAAGGGTGGGGTAGAACACTCCTCAACTAGCTCTTTACAACTAGGTAACGTAAGCACTCACGTTTTTAAGCTTCGTTTTAATGTATTAAAACATGAAGCCGGGAATGGAAAAGATATTATCAACCGGTAGAGACGCCCCGCCGGGGCGTCTCTACAAAAACTATAATATCTGTTCCATTCCCGGCTCGTGGTATGAGCTGAGACTCCCCAGGCCGCCTCTGCGGCCGCTGTTAGAGGTGGTTAGTATGCCAGGATTTGAACGAAGTACAGAAGCAAGGGCACGGAAGCTAGAGGATGTTTTTCCATGGAGGTCCAGCCAGATAGAGGGACTCCTGGACAGCTGCTCATCCGACGAGCAGTTAGTACGTGCTCTGGACAAGATCCAGGAAGAAGAGGACAGCGGGGCTCAAGAAAAGGGTGGGAGGGATCTTCGTCGCAGAAGCGATGAAGCTAGGCTGTAATAGGCCAGGAGGATGTGGAGGCAGGCTCCATGTGTGATGAGTGGTCGCAAGACTGTTCAACGCTGGGTATCCCGTCTTCATCTTTTCGCTTACGTTACCCACCTTCTTCTGTTGATAATACACTTATCAACAGAAGCTCGGTGGAGCAATTTGACACTTTTTTTACAAGCAGTACAATACTTTCACATGCAACATACCCGCGTAATCATTAGCAACATTATTATTAGCCACCTGGTGGTTAGGTAGTTGTTGCACGCGAAATCTTGCAGCACTCTAGCCACCTTACCGGTGGCGTTTTTGTTTATACAGGCTCTTTACAATTCACCACTCTCGCTGTGTGTTGATTTGACCCTTCCCCCTGACCCCCTTCCCTGCAAGGCAGGGGGAAAATTAATTAATTATTCCCTCCCTCTTGCAGGAGGGAGGGTTAGGGTGGAAGGTCACTACACAGCGAGAGTGGTGAAAAAAACGTTATCTTTTAGGAGGTCTCTATGGACACGGATTTGCAAAAAAAAATTAACGAATTATCTGGTAATTTTTTTGAGCTGAGGACTATGTCCTCAGCGTGTCTTCATGGTATTTCGCATGACGATGCTCGGTATACACCGAGCTATCGTGAATGTGCTGTAGCGGTAAAGGAGCTTAGGCTACAACTCGAAGCGCAGTCGATGGCCGATTGCCCCCTATAAGGAGTCCGCTCGTTTTTTCGGAGACAGGCACGGGTATGATTTCACAATCATTACTCGTGCCTGCTCTCCACCCTCTTCTATTTCTTAACCAATTAGGCTAAATATTACGTTATCATACTTTTCAACTGGCTTCATTTTTAATAATAATATAAAAGGAAAAGTAAGTTTTTGTTCTTTTCAAAATTAGCATCGATCTTTACATTATATTCTCAGAGATTCGGGGTAAGAAAATAAGTTTATCATGCTTGATTAATTTATTTTGCTACCCCTAATCTCTGGAATTCACTAGAGAAGGGGTGATAATCTCCCGCATAGATAGGAGGCTAGATATGTGGGGAGGAAAAGATTTTTTGAAAAGCATTTCGGAAGAGGAAAGGGCCGTGCGGTATAATCGCACGGCCACGACCTCGGCCACGACCTCGGCCACGACCTCGGCCACGACCTCGGCCACGACCTCGGCCACGACCTCGGCCACGACCTCGGCCAAATCCGTTCCGGTGATCCCGTTGAGGGATCGATACCCAGGGATTTAGTTAGAGGACGAGTAGTTCGCTTAACGCGATGCTACTCGTCCTCATTTTTTTAAAAAAAATAAACAGCACCATTTTTGGCCAAATACAGGTAATTATGTTAATCTTATAAATAATCAATTATTAATAAAAGCATTAATTTTCCCCCTCTCCTTTGAGGAGAGGGGGCTAGGGGGTGAGGTAGTATGACCACAACACAATCATTTAAAAAATTACAACAACAATTACAGCGCCAATCTTATTTAGTGGCGGAGCATACGCAGCGAGCTCGTACCATGATTATTTTGCCAGGTTTTTCATTGGATCCTCAGGAAATTGCTAAGTTAAAAGGCGCAGAATATTACGAAGAGCGGCTGCTTTATTTTATTGGGTATTTACGAGATCCACAAACTAAGATTATTTTTGTAAGTTCTCGGCAAATTGATCCGGTAATTTTAGATTATTATTTTGATTTGTTTAGCAGTAATAAATCAGAGCGTAACAGCATGAAACAACATTGGCAGCATGTGTATGTGGGCAACGCCAAAACGCACCGGACGTTAACCGAAAAAGTATTACGGTCTCAGCGCTTATGTAACCAAATTTTGCAACATATTACCGATAAAAAACTAGCCGTGATTCGGTGTTTTAATGTATCAGCTTCAGAAAAAGCACTGGCCGTAAAATTAAATATTCCACTATTTGCTTCCGATCCAGATTTATTGGTATTGGGTTCAAAATCTGGTAGCCGAGCCATTTTTAAACAAGCTAAATTAGCTATACCAGTCGGCCGTGAAAATATCTATAATTTTAATCAATTAATTTTGGCTATACAAAATATTAAAAAACAATATGCCAAAACTGAACAAGTTGTTTTAAAATATAATTATAGTTTTTCTGGAGTAGGCAATGCCATGTTAACAGTAAAAAAATGGCCGCGCGGCCAAGTAGCCACCGAGCAGTATATTAAAAAACATTTACGACCAAATGATAACACTGAAACGATTACAAATTATTTGGCCAAGTTTTTTCAGCTCGGCGGTATTGTAGAAGCTTGGTTAATAGGCGATGAAGTATTATCGCCTAGTGTACAAGTGCTGGTGTTGCCAAATAAAACCGTGGAATTGGTTTCAACTCACGAGCAAATTTTAGACGCAGTTACTAAACAGTTATATTTAGGAGCGCGTTTTCCAGCGCGTGATATTGTACACGCTGAAATATTGCGCCAGGCTAAGTTAATTGGCCAGCAAATGGCCAAACAAGAGGTGATTGGGCCATTTGGTATAGATTTTATTGCGGTAGAACAACATAAGCGGTGGCGGGCATTTCCAGTGGAAATTAATTTACGCAAAGGCGGTACCACGCATCCATTTCGAACAGTGCAGTTATTAAGTAATGGTCGGCAAGATGCTACCGGGCAATTATGTGATAAGCAAAAACAGCCGATTTATTATTGTGCGTATGATAATATTGTGTCTAATCAGTATAAAAAATTAGAGCCAGAACAATTAATTAAGTTAGTGCAGCATAGTGGCTTAGCCTACGATCCAGCTACCAATGTGGGAGTAACCTTGCATTTATTGGGGCCGTTAAAAAAATATGGTAAATTTGGCGCTATTTGTATTGCGCACACAGCCACATCGGCTGAGCAGTTATTTTTGTTATTAAAACGAGCGGTGGATCGTTATGTGTTAGATCAATCAGTTTTAGAACAACAAACCAAAGTGGCTACGCTTTCTAAAGTAAATACTAATCGGCTAATTAAAAATTTTATTGAACTAGCTAAAATCGCTAGTCCATCCGGTGAAGAACGGGTAATGGCCGAACGGATGCGCGAGCTATT
The DNA here is from genome assembly GCA_041660305.1 of Patescibacteria group bacterium. GTDB lineage: Bacteria > Patescibacteriota > Patescibacteriia > UBA9570 > UBA9570 > JBAZWO01. The sequence continues at coordinate 28,392 of JBAZWO010000005.1, forward strand.
AGTCCAAGCTGGGGCTAAGGTGCGCATCGATCAACGCGAAAACGTGATTGCTAAAATAGATGGCACGGGAGCTTTTAGTGAGGCGGATCCTATTTTAATTTCCGCGCATTTAGATACCATTCATCCGGGTGTAAACATTCAACCGGTAGTGCGGGGTGATGTAATTATGAGTGACGGTACCACTATTTTAGGTGCTGATGATAAAGTAGCGCTCGCGTATATTGTAGAATTATTAAGAATTTTACAGGAACAAAAAATTACGCATCGACCGATAGAAATAATTTGTTCAGTGTGTGAAGAGCAATTTGCCCAAGGGGTAAAAGAGGTTGATTTTTCAAAAATAAAGGCACCGGTAGCGATTGTGTTAGATGGTGCTAGAATTGGTGAAATTGATGTATCTAGCCCATATATTGCCGATATTGTGGTGGAGGTAATTGGCAAAGCAGCCCATTCTGGTGTAGAGCCAGAGCGTGGAATTAGCGCCATTCAAATAGCGGCGCTAGCCATAGCAAAAATGAAATTAGGCAAAGTAGATGCCAGAACTACAGCTAATATTGGTATTATTACCGGTGGAAAAAATCGTAACGTAATACCACCACAGGTTATTTTGGAAGGAGAAGTACGTGGTTTTTTAAAACAGCGTTTAGAAGAACAGCTAGAACACATGGAAAAAATGTTGCGCGATGCGGCGGAACATTTTGGTGGATTGTTATCGTTGCAAAACAAGCTTATTTTAGAAGGGTATCAAATTTCAGAACACGATCCAGATTTGTTGCGTCTAATGATGCTCATGAAACAAGTGCATATTCCAGCTAGATTACGGCAAACTAATGGCGCTTCAGATGCTAATATTATGATGACGCGAGGTATTAAAGCGTTTGACATTGGTATTGGTGTACATCATCCTCATACTATCGAAGAACATGTGTATATTGCGGACATGGTAAAAATGGTAGAGCTGTTATTATTGCTGGTGACAAAAAAATAATTGTGCTATAATGCTAGTAGCTCTATTATCTACGCTTAACCACTTTCGACAAGCCATTTTTCCCCGGGAGCTTTAATTACTGTGTGCCGTGGCATCCAGTTGCGAGCACCCACTTAATTTTAAGAGGGGAGTGGGTTACGACGTGGAGTGTAGAGCTAACTAATACCCCCTTTCTTTTTAAGAAAGGGATTTTAGTGTAAGATGTATTAGTTAATTAAGTTGCTAATTTAATTTTATTGTTTATGCCTAAAGTTACGTATTTATCCGATAACAAAACGGTAGAAGTAGCTGTTGGAAAATCACTTAAAGAAATTGCCCATGAAAATGATTTATCCATTCCGTTTGGTTGTGAAAATGGCATTTGTGGAACGTGTATGGTTACGGTTAAGTCTGGTGCCGAAAATCTTTCACCAATCACCGAGCAAGAAAAAGAAACGTTGCAAACATTAGGTGGCAACGCTAATCAGCGTTTAACTTGCCAATGTAAAGTATTGGGCGATGTAACTTTCGATTTGGAATAAGCAACCCCAACCATGTTATTTCAATTACTGAATATTAATCCGTTACTGATATTACCGTGGTTATTAGCGGTTATATTAGCCATTGGTTGGCACGAATTTGCACACGCGTTGGCCGCTTATTGGCAAGGTGATGATACAGCGCAGGCGTCTGGCCGGCTAACCATGAATCCATTGGCACATATCGATTGGCTAGGCTTGGTGTTGCTAGTTTTTATTGGATTTGGTTGGGGAAAACCAACGCCGTTTAATCCATATAATTTAAAATATAAAAAATGGGGCAGTGCTCTAGTAAGTGTGGCTGGACCGTTATCTAATTTAATCATGGTAGTGATAGCGTTAACGGCTTATAAAATATTAGGTTTTTATGATATTATTAATTGGTTACAGGCCGGTAATTTATTAGAAATATTTTTAATGTTTGTGGTACAGTTAAATGTAATGTTATTTGTGTTTAATTTAATTCCTGTGCCGCCATTAGACGGATCTAAAATTTTATATACGTTTTTAGGCGCCAAACATCAGGCTACTATTCTAAAATTAGAGTTTTATGGACCCTGGATTTTATTAGGTATTTTATTAGTTGGGGAAAAGGCATTAAGCGCTATTATTGCACATATTTTAGTATTATTATACACTTTATTTGGTTTAATTTAAGCTTTAAATAATCTAAGTATTGACACATTTTCTTAATTTGCTATAGTAAGCACCACTTATGCCAACAATTCAACAGTTAATTCGAAAACCACGCCGGAAAGTTTCTACTAAATCTAAAGTTCCAGCATTACTAACCAATTTTAATGCTTTAAAGCGTCGGCGCAAAGCCATGGCTAAAGGTAACCCATTAAAGCGTGGTGTATGCACTAAGGTAACTACTACTACTCCAAAAAAACCAAACTCAGCGTTGCGGAAAATTGCTCGGGTTCGTTTATCCAATGGTATGGAAGTTACCGCTTATATTCCCGGTGAAGGCCATAATTTACAAGAACACTCCATTGTATTAATTCGGGGTGGTAGAGTACATGATTTGCCTGGTGTGCGTTATCATATTGTACGCGGTGTATACGATACCGCCGGAGTAGAGGGGCGCAAAGTCGGCCGTTCAGTATACGGAGTTAAAAAAGATAAATCAGCTAAGAAATAATTATGAGAGGAAAACAAGCTAAAAAGCGTTCTATAGCGCCAGATCCACAATACAATAGCACCGCCGTGGCTAAATTTATTAATTATATTATGCACGGTGGTAAAAAAACCGTTGCGCAAAAAGTAGTGTACGGGGCTTTTGCTGTAATTGAGAAAAAAAATGGTGACAAAGGCGAAAAAGGGGTAGATGTATTTGATAAAGCTATTCGTAATGTATCTCCATTAGTGGAAGTAAAAGCTCGCCGCATTGGTGGCGCCAATTATCAAGTGCCAATTGAAGTAAGAGGTGAACGTCGATTTAATTTAGCCTCTCGTTGGATTATTGGCGCGGCGCGGTCTCGTAAAGGCAAACCAATGGCGGAAAAGTTAGCGCAGGAGTTAATGGATGCTGCTCAAGAACAAGGTGATGCCATTAAAAAGAAGCAAGACGTGCACCGCATGGCCGAATCCAACCGTGCTTTTGCGCATTTCGCTTAAATAACAACTTACCTCACCCCCTAGCCCCCTCTCCTCAAAGGAGAGGGGGAATTTTAATTTCTCCCTTCTCCTGTTTAGGAGAAGGGTCGGGGATGAGGTAGGCATTTTGTTATTATGAAAATTACATGAAAAGTAATTTGGTGAATATTTTTAATTATTGTAAAATATAATATATGACTACAACAACAAAACAAACCATTCTTACTATTATCATTAGTTTAGTATCCAGTATATTAGTTAGTGGATTGCTCATTGGCGGGTTAGTATCAGCAATGCTATTAAAGCCAGATTTAGTAGCTTCATTGTTGAATAAATCAGGTAAAACCAGTGTTACAGAACAAACTACAAATAACAATACAACAAATTTAAGTAATCTAGCTTCGCAACAAGAAGCCATAGTAGTAGATGTGGTAAAAAAAACCAATCCAGCGGTAGTATCGATTATTGCTACACAAGACGTGCCAAAATTTGAGCCTTTATTAGAGCGTAATTATCGCTCACCATTACAGGATTTATTTGGCATTGATCCATTTTTTGGCCAACAATATGATACAAAAGATGATACACAAACACCAAATACAAATAACAATACTAATACAGAACAGCAAGAAATTGGTGGTGGTTCAGGGTTTATCGTATCAGCCGATGGCTATATTGTTACTAATAAACACGTAGTGGATATTGCTAGCGATGCTGATTTTACGGTGTATACCAGTGATAAACAAAAGTATCCGGCCAAAGTGGTGGCACGTGATCCTAGTAATGATATTGCCGTATTAAAAATTGAAACTACTAATTTACCGTTTTTAACCTTCGGTAATTCGGAACAGTTACAGGTTGGGCAAAGTGTTATTGCGATTGGTAACCCGTTATTAGAATTTAACAATTCAGTATCCGTTGGAGTAATTTCTGGTTTAGCGCGTTCTATTGAAGCCGGTGATAGCATGGGACAGACTACCGAACAATTAGAAAACGTAATTCAAACGGATGCGGCTATTAATCAAGGTAATTCCGGTGGGCCGCTACTGAATTTAAAAGGGGAGGTGATTGGTATGAATTCGGCGGTAGCTGGTTCGCAAACAGCACAAAATATTGGGTTTGCCTTACCAGCTAATTTAATCAGTTCAGTTGTAGATTCGGTAAAAACCACCGGCACTATCGAGCGACCATATTTAGGGGTGCGTTATCTAGAAATTAACGATAGTGTGCAAGAAAAAAATCAGCTCAGCGTTAATTATGGAGTATTAGTAACTAGTTCAGCTAATGATGAATTAGCAGTGATTCCTGGTTCACCGGCTGATAAAGCCGGTATCCAAACCAATGATATTATTTTAGAAATAGATGGTAAAAAATTAGATGAAAATACATCATTATCCTCATATATTAGCCAAAAAAACATTAGTGATAAAGTTACATTAAAAATCTTACACAAAGGTGAGGAGAAAGATATTGAGGTAACGCTGGAAAAACGCCCATAGTTTATTAATAGTTTTCCACATGATATTCCAAAAAATCCAATAATAGTGTATAGTATTAACGAATCTACTTAATTATCTAACATATTTTGTTATGGCCAAACCAATGACAAAGAGTCAGTTTCTAGCTTTATTAGCAGAAAAAACTGGTTTAAGTAAGAAAGAAGTAACTACGATGTGGGATGTACTCGTAGCTGCTGTGTACAAACACACGAAAGAAGACGGTGAAGTAACTTTACCAGGTGTTGGTAAATTACAGAAAAAACATCGCGCTGCTCGTCAAGGACGCAATCCTGCTACTGGCGAAACCATTCAAATCCCAGCCAAAACAGTGTTAAAATTCCGTGTTTCCAAAGCCGCCAAAGACGCTATTCTCTAAAAGTTTTAGTGAATAAAAGAACAAATCCTCTCTCTAGCATTTGCTGGGGCGAGGATTTTGTGTTATAGATTATGCCATATGGCCATTAAACCACTAATAACATTAAGTAGTTTGTTAATTACAGTAAGCCTGTTAGGCGTTAGTTGTTTTAAAACACCTGTGGCTATTAAGATACTTACACCAGCCGCTACAGATACTTGGATAGCCGGTGAACAAGGAGTAATTAAATGGTTCGGTGCTAACCAAGCCGCTTTGTTTTTGCACGATGCTGCCGGCACAACCGTAGCTACTATTCCTAATACTATTTACAATCTTAGCAATACCGTAGCCTTAAACTATCAAATACCAGCTAATCTAAAATCAGGCACCTACCAATGGTGTGTTACTCCAACTGGCAGTATTCAGCAATACTGTGGAGCTAATTTTAAGATAGTAAACTAATACATAACCCACCGGCTTACCTGCCCGCCGTACTCCGTCTAAGGAGGCAGGCGGGAAGCCGGGGGTTAATATTACTAACCCCTGGGTTTATCCCAGTGGGTTTTGAGGTACTAATTTGAATTTGTATTGGTATTAGTATCAACTTCGCCTACGGTAACTTCTCCAGAGCCGTTTTCTGGCAGATCAAACATCACGTTAGCGGTTTTGATAAGCTGGGCGTCTACGCTCTGTTTTTGGCAAGCACTCAAGCTGTTATAAGCTTCATTTACGGTAATTAATGGGCCAGCAGAAGTATAACGTACCTCTTTTAATTTTACGCTGCTGGGCACGGCATTAGAATAACCAGTTTCTTCAGCTTTTGGCCCATGCATATCTTCCAGCATAATTTGGCCATAAGGATCAGCTTCGTTAGGGGTAAGCTCTCGTTTTACCGCTGCGACTTCACCACAATCGGCACCGGTAGGCTGAAAATATAGCGAAACAGTTTTCATGTTACTATTAGTGTTTGAATTGTTGTTCGTATTACTATCTGGCTCCACTAAGCCAGTATCTGTATTAGTGTTTTTATTGCTGTTGTTAGTATTATCGTTAGCGTTAGAATTAGTGTTAGTATTAGCGGTATTAATATTACCGTTTACATTAGCAATATTCGTTAAATTAGTATTGGCTAAATTACTATTATTTAGCGTAGCGCTGTTAGTTTGGTTAATTAAATTGGTGTTAGTAGTATCAGTTGGTGTAGCTGGGTTAATGAGTAAATACACAAACCAGCCGATTAAACCAACTAAAACAGCCACTACTAGGGCTAAAATGCCATAAAGCACTTTAAGTTGAGATGAGTTTGTTTGGTTCATATACGCCTAGTATATCATATTCTACATTGACAAGCTATGATGATCTTGTAACATAAAGAATACTTTTAGAATACTCTAAAACATTCAATAATTAATTATTTAAAATACAGCTTATTATGTTTCAACGTTTCATTGGTGGTGGGCTAATACTGGTTATCAGTATAATTCTTTTTAGTGGTTGTGGTACAAGCACTAATAACACTAATAATATTAGTAACAGTACAGAAAGTAATAATAGTAATGTTAATGTAAACAGCGCAACTATTTCGGTTCAAGTGGTTTTATCAGATGGCGATAATCAATCTAGTTATTCGGTTTTAGTAAAACCAGCTAGTAGTGTGGATAGTGTAATGCAACAGGTCAGTAAAGAATATCAATTTAGTTATCGTACTCAAGAAAGTACTAGTGCCGGAAAATATGTAGAAGAAATTAACGGCCAGGCGTCTGATACCGCGGCAAATAAATTTTGGTTGTATGATATTAATGGTACGCCAGCTACTACTGGTGTAGCTGATACTATAGTAAAAGCAAACGACGTAATTACTTGGAAATACCAAGCGTTTTAATATTAAATTATTAATTATTTTTTAAATTTATGAACCACATTATAAAAGACTTTTCACATTTAATTGGAAACTTACCAGGCTTTTCCAGCAAACTAGTAGAAGCGCATTTAGGTTTATATGCCGGCTATGTAAAAAAGCTCAATGAAATTGAGGAGAAATTAAAAACCGCTGATCCAAAAGATAGTAATTATAGTTACGGCACGTTTTCAGAACTAAAGCGCCGTGAAGCGGTGGCTTTTAATGGAGCTTATTTGCACCAGCTTTATTTTGAGAATCTTACCACCAAGCCTACGATCATTACTCCAGAATTAACCCAGCAGTTAACCGCTGCCTTTGGTTCTTACGAGGCTTTTTTGGACAATCTAAAAGGTTCGGCCACGTCTACACCGGGTTGGGTGGTGCTTACTAAAAACAAGATCGATGGCTTATTGCACACTTATTTGGTATATGAGCATCATGTAAACATTCCTGTGCATAACGAAATTATTCTAGCACTCGATTGCTGGGAACACGCCTTTGCGCTAGATTATGGCACCGATAAACCCACTTACGTAAATAGCTTTATTAAAGCCATTAATTGGAACGTAGTAACACAGCGGGCTAAATAAATATCAACGTAATTATATAGTGGTGCCGGGGGAGGGAATCGAACCCTCACGGAGAAACTCCGCACGATTTTGAGTCGTGTGCGTCTACCAATTCCGCCACTCCGGCCTACGTCCCGAATAACTCGGGACTCCGGCCGACAAGCCGGCCTTTTGACCAGTTATTATCGGCTGATGTGTAATTGATAATAAATATAATTAAGGAAGATGTCAAACATACAGTGATTCTAGCATTTGAATATCAGCTTTTAATACTGTATACTACTCCAATATGGCCAAAGTGTATGCGTTTGTGAATCAGAAAGGAGGAGTTGGTAAAACTACTTCGGCGATTAATGTAGCTAGTTTTTTGGCCTTAGATGGTTTTCGAGTTTTGTTAGTGGATAGTGATCCACAGGCTAATTCTACTAGTGGCATTGGTATTGATCCACGTAAATTGGAAAAAGGCGTGTACGATGTAATTATTGGGCAACAAGCCATGGCGGATACGTTATTTCAATCGCCGGTGGAGCGTTTACATATTGTACCGGCTACTATTGCCTTGGCTGGCGCTTCGGTGGAATTAGTGAACGTAGAGCGCCGCGAGTATCGGCTACAACAAGCCATTCAAACTGTGTTGCCGTATTACGATTATATTATTATCGATTGCCCACCGTCATTGGAATTATTAACTGTAAATGCGTTAGTAGCTACGCATGAAGTGATTATACCCGTGCAATGCGAGTATTATGCGCTAGAAGGTTTAACTCAATTACTTAATACCATTAAGCTTATTCAAGAAAATTTACACCCTAAATTAACGGTAAAAGGTGTAGTATTAACCATGTTTGATAAACGTAATAAACTTTCCCAAGAAATTGTGAATGAAATTAAGAAAAATTTGCCGCATAAAATTTTTAATACCATTATTCCACGTAATGTAAAATTAGCTGAAGCGCCTTCGTATGGAAAACCGATTGTATTTTATGATAGCTGGTCTAAAGGCAGCCGAGCTTATCGGCAATTAACCGATGAAATCAAACAATAAAATTAAATAAAATAATATAAACGTGTTATAATATAAAATATGGCATTAGGTAGAGGACTAGCATCATTAATCCCATCAAAATCTGCTAAGCAACCAGCGGATCATTCGGCTGTGCAAATAACCAAACCGGATTCAGACGTAGTCGGTTTGGAGGTAAAACAAATCCCAGTAGCGCATATTATTGCCAATCCTTATCAACCACGTAAGCAATTTTCGCACCATGAGCTAGAAGATTTAATCGGTTCTATTAAACAGCATGGTATTTTACAGCCGTTGTTGGTAGTGAACAGTGAGCAGGAAACTGGTAAGTATCAATTAATTGCTGGTGAACGACGTTGGCGCGCGGCGCGTATTGCCGGATTAACTACCGTGCCAGTAATAGTGCGAGCAGCTAAAGAGCTAGAGCAATTAGAGCTAGCTCTAATTGAAAATATTCAACGAGCTGAATTATCACCGATAGAAAAAGCTAAAGGTTACAAACAATTAATGGATGAATTTAGTTTGAATCAAGAAGAGGGGGCGCGTAAATTAGGCATTTCGCGTTCTACGTTTGCTAATACAGCTCGGTTATTGGAATTACCAGAAGAAATTCAACAAGCATTAATAGACAAAACAATTACTGAGGGACACGCCAAAATATTATTAGGGTTACCTTCTGCGGTTGAACAAAGTAAACATTTTAAACATATTGTAGCCGAACGCTGGTCGGTTCGTACTCTGGAGTTAGCGGTTCATGGCAAAACCAAACATCAGCATGTAGTAAGACATGTAAATGTTGGTTTACCGCCGCATGTGCATGCTTGGCAAAATGTTTTAGCGCTGGACTTAGCCACTAAAGTAAAAATTAAATCCAAAGCTACCGGTGGAGTAATTGAAATACATTATTATTCTGCTGAAGAATTAGGGCAGTTGGTGAAGAAAATTACTAAATTTTCTGCCGCAGCAAACTAAGCCTATCCTGAAACCGTTTACGATTTAGAGTATTATGAATGTGACGTTTAGCGCTGCTGGTTTTTACAAAGTTCATCCAATCTGGATTAGGTAGTTTACGGTTTTTATCAATCATGATTTCTACTACATCACCTGATTTTAACATAGTATCTAATGTAGTAAGTTGGCCATTTATTTTAGCACCGGTGCATTTATTACCTAAATCGGTATGAATATGATAAGCAAAATCAATTGGCGTAGCGTCTTCTGGTAGATCAATTACATCTCCTTCCGGTGTAAAAATAAAAATGCGATTTTGAAACACGTCGATTTTTAACGATTCTAAGTATTGCGTGCTGTCACGAATTTCTTTTTGTAATTTAGCTAGCTGGTTAATCCAGGCCAAATGTTCCGGTAATTTTTTACTATGCACACCTTCTTTGTAATGCCAATGGGCGGCGATACCGTATTCAGCGGCTTCGTGCATTTCCGGGGTGCGAATTTGAATTTCGGCGATATCGTGGTTAGGAGTGAAGACAGTGGTATGTAATGATTGGTAGCCGTTTGGTTTGGGCTGGGCAATATAATCCTTAATCCGGCCTTTTAATGGGGTGCATTTAGTATGAACAATGCCAAGCGTTTCGTAACAACGAGAGATATTTTGCACAATAACACGCAGAGCAATTAAATCATAAATTTTACTTACATCACGATCGTGGCGCAATAATTTTTTATATAAACTAAATAAGCGTTTGGCACGACCATGCACAGAAATGTAGGGGATGTTATGATCTTGTAATAATTTTTCTATGTTGGTTTTTAATTCCACCATGGTTTTTTCTTTTTGATGCAACGTTACATCGATGGTTTCCATTAACCATTTATATTCTTTAGGATAAACATAAGGGAAAGCCAAATCTTCCAATTGGCCTTTTAAATCACCCATACCTAAGCGGTTAGCAATCGGTGCGTAAATTTCTAGTGATTCTAAAGCGATTCTATACTGTTTATCTAGTGGTAACACTGACAATGTTTCTAAATTATGAATACGATCGGCCAGTTTAATCATAATTACGCGAATGTCTTTGGCCATGGCCATGAACATTTTGCGCAGATTTTCAATGTAGCGCTCAATACCGCGATATTTTAATTTAGTTAACTTAGTAATGCCTTCTACTAAAAACGCGATTTCTGAACCAAAGTCTTTTTTAATATCCTTCAAAGTAAAGCTAGTATCTTCTGGTACATCGTGTAATAAGCCGGCGGCAATAGTAGCATCATCTAACCGTAATTGAGCTAGCTTGTAAGCCGTGGCCTTAGGGTGCTCAAAATAAGCCTCGCCCGATTTACGCATCTGCCCTTCATGCGCAATTTCCGCGTAATCATAAACCCGGCTCAACAAATCCATGTTAGCATCGGGGTTCTGTTCTTTAATAAAATCCATCAACTCCTGCTTTTTCATCACTTCAGCATACTGAATTTAACTAGAAAATTCAAGTTTATGGACGTGAATCTCGATATTCGCTACCTGATTGTTAACCCACCGGTACCAGCCTCGCCGGCTAGGCGGGTAAAACCGGGGGTTAACATCACTAACACCCGGGTTTATCCCGGTGTGTTAGTATCGGAATTCCGTTTATGGACAAAATCATAAAAATATGCTAATATGCAAAAAGATTAATTTTTAAATAAACAAATTTTTTATGAGTGAAGTAAATGAAAGAAAAACACCAGAACAATATAAAGCAGAGAATTTTCAACAAGACTTAGATTCTTATAATACTGAGTTAGCAGGTAGGGCGCTAGAAAAAAATGTTAGTACTATTGTTATTATTAAAGAACAGTCACAAGCTAATAAGGATAGAGGAGAAGTACTAAGATTACAAAAAAACGGAGCGTATTTAAACGAAACAGAATTTATGGCAGATGCACTAGGTTTAACAGCTGCTAAGATGAGAGCAACACAAGAGCTTTAGATTTACTTCAATTTTTTCTCAACTAACGTAATAGCTTCAGCTAGCGTAAGGCTTTGTGGGTCGGTACCTTTGGGTACACTAACGTTCTTTTTTCCGACTTTAAGATAATGTCCATATTTACCAGTGCAGAGCTGGATTTTATCTTTGGTAGCTGGATATTCACCGATAATTTTTAAGACACTGCTTTTAGAGCGGTTACCGCGGCCTAATTTTGGCGTGTCTAAGAAGGTGCAGGCTTGTTCAAAAGTTAGCTCTAATAAATTATAATCTTTATTTAGGCTTCTAGTTTCAATGCCACAGCGAATATACGGACCGAATCTACCGTTATCGGCCACAATATTTTCGCCTGATTTTGGATACACGCCAATCACTTTAGGCAAATTCAATAACTGTAAAGCAGTTTCCAATGTAACGTCAGCTGGTTTCATGCCGCGCAGTAACCCTTTCATTTTCGGTTTAATTATTTTTGGTTTTTTGGTTTTTTTTGTTGACTTTTTTTTCTCAGGAGAATCCTGCGTAGTCTCGGTATCGCGAGACGAAGCAGATCCTAATTGTACATACGGCCCAAAGCGTCCTTCCAAAACGTACACAGCTTTGCCGGTAACCGGATCTTTGCCTAGTTCAGTTGGACCGGCTTGATGTTTTTCAATAAACTCCAAAGCGGCAGCAACGGTTAATTCATCGGGCGGAAGATCGGTAGGAATGCTGGCGGTTTTGGATTCTTCACCATTAGTAATATGTTCTACAAATGGTCCAAATCTACCAACCCGCACGTTCACGGCTTTGTCATCAGGCGCGGTACCGATTGGAATAGTACATACTTGGCGAGGGTCGATTTCGGTTTTTACTAATTCATGTAAACCGGGTAACTCTGGCAAATCACCAAAATAAAATTGTTGTAAATAAGGCAAGTGTTTTTTCGTGCCGGCAGCAATAGCATCCAAATCTTCTTCCATACTGGCCGTGTATTTGGCGTCTACCAAATTACTAAAATGACTGCGTAATAAATTAGTCACTGCAAAGGCAACGAATCTTGGAATTAACGCGCCGTGTTCTTTGTGAATATAGCCACGGCGTTGAATAGTATCAATAATGGTGGCGTAAGTACTAGGGCGACCAATACCTTTTGTTTCTAATTCTTTCACTAAAGCAGCTTCGGTAAAGCGTGCCGGTGGTTGGGTAGTATGAGGATTAGCTGATAATGTAGTAGCGATTACGGTATCGTTAGTGTTTAAATTCGGTAACGTTTTATCACGTTCACTTAAATCGGCTTCCGGATCATCGGAGCCTTCTACGTAAACGCGTAAATAACCGGGGAATTTAATCACGCGGCCGCTAGCTTGAAACAGCGCCTTGCTTTGTTCTAACTTTACGGTAGTTTGTAACATTTGGGCATCGGCCATTTGCGAGGCAATGGTGCGTTTCCAAATTAATTCGTATAACCGGAGTTGATCACTGTCTAAATTGTTTTTTAATTCTTCTGGAGTGGCCATGCTAGTACCAGCCGGACGAATGGCCTCGTGCGCTTCTTGGGCTAACTTATTTTTGCTTTTGTAGATACGAGGGGAGGCCGGTACATAATCGGCACCGTATAATTGTTCAATGCGTGCGCGAGCAGCCGATATGGCTTGTTGCGATAACTGAATGGAATCGGTACGCATGTAGGTAATCATACCTTGTTCGTATAAGCGCTGGGCTAGACGCATGGTTTGGCTGGCCGATAAACCTAATTTACGGCCAGCTTCTTGTTGTAAGGTACTGGTAATAAACGGAGCATAAGGCCGAGAGGTAATGGGTTTTTGTTGAACATCGGTAACTTGCCAGGAACTGTGTTGCCATTGTTTAACTAATTCAGCGGCATTGGTTTCGTTTAATACGGTTACTTTATCTGCCAAATGATTTAATAACTTTCCCGTAGCACTATCAAAATCTTTACCGGCAGCAATTTTTTTGCTAGCATTACTAACCAGTCTAGCTTCAAATGTTTCATTAGTGGCAGTGGTAAACGTACCAAGTACATCATAATAATTACTGGTATGAAAATTGATGCGCTGTTGTTCGCGTTCCACAATTAAGCTGACGGCGGCGCTTTGTACGCGGCCAGCCGATAATTTTGGCGCCACTTTTCTCCATAATACAGGGGATACCTCGTAGCCGTATAATCTATCTAAAATGCGTCGCGTTTCTTGAGCTTCTACTAAGTGCATATCTAATTCGCGCGGGTTTTCTAACGCAGCCGTAATAGCTTCTTTAGTAATTTCATGAAATACCATGCGGTAAACCGGTATAGTTGGTTTTAACACCTCCAATAAATGCCAGCTAATCGCTTCTCCTTCACGGTCTTCGTCGCTCGCTAGATACAGAGCGTCTGCGTCTTTTAATAGTTGTTTTAGTTTAGCGACCTGCTTTTTTTTATCATTCGGAATTACATAGAGGGGAGCAAAGTTTTCTGTAACATTTACTCCTAGACGCGCCCAGCTATTTTTTTTGTAGGCCGCTGGAATATCTTCAGCCGATTGCGGTAAATCGCGAATATGACCAAAACTAGATTCTACCGCATAGTCTTTAGGTAAAAATCGTTTTATGGTTTTAGCTTTAGTTGGGCTTTCTACAATAACTAATTTCATAAGTGTAATCCATGTTTCTTCGTACTATTCCTTGTATTTCCAAATCTGTCAAGTTTTCGGCAACCTGTTCGGCCGAAAACGGCAGTATATCAGCTAGTTGTTCTGCACTTAATGGCGTGGCTTCTAGCTCATGAATAATACGTTGTTGATTAGAGGATAAAGTAGTAGGCAAGGCAAATGGCAGTGTGCCGGAATTAAGCGTGGCTAAATTTAATTCTTCTAAAATATCAGGCGCTTGTTCTACTAATTTAGCCCCTTGTTTAATAAGTTGGTGCGTGCCGGCCGATCGAGTACTAAACACCGAGCCAGGTACGGCAAATACTTCCCGGTTCATTTCCAGGGCATAGCGTGCCGTGCCTAATGCCCCAGATTTTAAGCGCGCTTCTATTACCAATGTGCCTAAACTAATGCCAGCGATAATGCGGTTTCGGGCTGGAAAATAATAGCGGCGCGCTACCGTGTTTGGCGGATATTCAGAAATAAGCAGGCCGTTATTATCTATGATACGTTTGGCTAATTGCTGGTGTTCACTAGGAAAAATATAGCGCGATGCCAAACCATTGGCTAACACGGCAATGGTATAACCACCTGAATCGAGTGCGGTACGATGGGCAATCGCGTCAATACCCGTGGCTAAACCGCTCACAATTACTAAGCCGGCCGGTACTAAACCACTCACTAATTGTTCACAACTAGTCTGGCCGTAATTAGTCATATTTCGGCTACCTACCACAGCCACGCTTGGTTGATTAAGCAGGGCTATATTGCCTAAGGCGTATAATTGTTCTGGTACTTGAGCAATGGATTTTAATAATAATGGAAACGCCGCTTCATTAGGCGTTAGTTGAATAATGTTCATGAAATAAAAAACGCTACTAAATTAAAAGATAGTGAGCGCTCAATAAAACTAGTATAGCAGTTTTGCGGATTGTAGGCAAATTTGCTATAGTTTAGCTTATGAATTGGAGGTTAATAATTATTGCTGGCAGTACGTTGCTGTTGTACTATGTGTTCAGCTTTTTTGGTAAGCGTGCTTGGATAACGTTTTTATCTAAAGAGCAGAGCGTGTTAACTAGAGCAACCAAAGTGGCCGGTGATTTTACGCAGCGTATTGAAACCATTAGCTCGGTATTAAACAAAACCGTTAAAACAGTAATTATATTAATTGGCGCGGCCATGATTTTATCGGAAATAGGTATTAATATTGGCCCTATTTTGGCTGGTGCTGGCATTGTGGGGGTGGCCTTGGGTTTTGGTGCGCAATCTTTAGTGAAAGATATTTTAGGGGGCGTGTTTGTGATTACAGAACATCAATATGTAAAAGGGGATGTGGTTAAATTGGGAGATGTTATAGGCACGGTTACGCACTTATCATTGCGAACAGCTGTGTTGCGTGATAGCGATGGGGTAGAGCACTTTGTGCCACATGGTTCGGTAACCCAAGTAGCAAATTATACTAAGCAATGGGTAAAAATTAATTTAATGGTACCGTTTAGTTGTAATAATTCTGTAGAACAAGTGCAACAAGTATTAACTGATGTTGTTAAACAATTTTCTATAACACCACTAACAGTATTAGGTATTGAACGATTTGAAGATAATAAAATGATTTTTCATATTGATGGGGAAGTGCGCGCGGCCGAACAATGGCGTGTGCTGCGCGAATTACGTTGGCGCATTAAATTAGCCTGTGAACAAAATAAATTAATTCTAGCCTAATGACCGAGCAAGACGGTACACTTTCAAAAATTACCGTTGGGTTAATAGCTATTGTAGCGTTAGCCGCAGTGTTGTTGCGTTGGTTGTATCCCATGAACCAGACAACTACTAATCTAGCGGCTACGCTTACGCCACAACCTTTAACAGGTACCGTATTAACACCAGCTCATACCAATCAGTTAACGGCCGCATTTCAGCCAGCTTTATTATTAAGTGAACAAGCTACTGGTTTAGTGGTGCAAAACCAAGCTAATTTGGAATGGCGTGCTGCTAATCAGCCGGCGCAATCATTAGTGCAGCAACTGAATTTACCACAGCAGGTTATGCAGGCGCCTTGGTTATTTAGTAATGCCGAGCAACGTGTTGTAATATTACGGCGCCAAGCCGAGCAGCAACAATATTATCAAGTAATGATCTTTTCCAGCACCTGGCAGTCGCAACAGCAATTTAATTTACCAGCGGTAACACAACAACCAAGTCAGGTAGACATGGCGTTAATTAATAATAATTTATTAATTGCGGAACAAACCAATAACGCAATAACGTTAAGTAAAGTGAACCTGCAAGGTCAGTTGCAGAATCAGGTAATGATGAAAAAACAATTATTAAATTTAGGTCAGCTTATTAGAGTTATCAATAATGCCGATAGTTCAGTATTTGTTTTTTCACAGGTTAATAACCAGTTATTTATTACCAAAATTAATACAGATAATTTAGAGCAAGTATTACAAGTAAAGATTAAGTTGCCAGATAGCACCTTACAGATTACCGATATTACTAAACTGAATAATTATTTTGTCTGTTTAGCCCAACTAGCTAACACTCCCAACAGCTGGATGTTATTACCATTCAGCACCGATTTCCAAAATTATTTTACACCTGTCTCGCTTAAACAAATTAACGCTTCTGCAACTACTCAACCACGCTTATACAGCGCCGCCAAAAGCTTAGCCGTTATTTACTCCGGTGCCGCGCCAACAGAGTATCATGTGGATACGTATTTGACAGAGAGTTTATTTTGATATATTATTATCTCAGATGGTAAGTCAGATGATCAATTAAGGATCGCTCGAATCCCGAGCAAAAAAATAAATGGCCAAATTATTGGTCATTTATTTTTTTAAAAAATAAATATCCGTATCTAACAGGGTGGACACGAGGGGCGAAATCGGGCGGTCCCGACATCTGACTTACCATTTAGATGCTTGGGGTTCAACTCCCCTTCGCTCCACCCTGTTAGATACGCATGATAATAAATAAAATTAATTTATAATTTTATGATTAAAACAGCATTAAATTTGCTAAAAAATACGCATAAGAAAATCTTAAAAACAACCACAACTGATCATTCTGGAAAAGCTACTTTGTTAGCGTTAAGCAAAATGAACATTACTGGTGGTCCAAAAGATTTGTCGCAAAATCTGGATAAATATTTATATAAAAATTAGGCTATGAAAGTATTTATTGATGCCGATGCTTTAATTGCTATTATGAAGCATGACGACATAAATCATGATAAGGCGTTCAAGTGTTTGGAAAAGTTAGTGCAGCAAGAGGTTATTTTTTTAACCTCTAATTATGTGTTTGCTGAAGTGGTTACAGTATTGAGTCAGCGCGTTAGCCAAGCTAGTGCTAAACAATTTATCAACATCATGCGTTCAACAGATTCACCTTTTATTGTTCGTTGGGTTGATGAAATTATAGCAGATGAAGCGGTGACTATTTTTGAACAACAAACATCTAAAAATGTTAGTTTTGTAGATTGTGTAAATATGGCGTTGGTAAAAATAGACAACATTGATCAAATTTTTAGCTTTGATTCGGTGTATAAAAAAAATAAATTTGTGATGGTTGGATAACTGCGTTTCAACCACCGACAAATTGTCGATAATTGAAATTAGTCATGGTTCAATCTTTAGCATAACGATTTATTTCGGAATTAAGAAATATTTCAATGTGTTGGATAAAGTCTTCGTTTAGTGTGGTTCCATAATGAGCAGCTTTTTGTTTACATAACTTAATCAGGAGTTTTATACAAATCGCATAACTTGTTGCGATATTAAAATTACCAGACAGTGGAAATATTTTATCCAGTAGTTCGTTTTCATTATTGCTCAGTTTTTTGTACAAGGCAGATGATTCCTTGGCGGAAATTTTTTTCTGCAAAGTATTTTCTTTCCAGCCAAAATATTTTTCATATAGTAAAACCATTACGATATCACTGATTCCTTTCCAGCGTCTGTACATATCGCGATCTTTTCTAAAAAGACATTTCGTAAAACGTGGCACAGAAAATAAAATATCAGCCAGCTGATTTTTCACGCTATTTTCTTTAATTATTTTTAGTTTAGAATTAGTTTTAGTAGAAGGTTGAGCATTTTTGTAAACAGTGATAAAAGGACCGAATCCAGCAGATATTTTGGTTGCGATATTATCAGTGATCGAAAAATCTATTTTTTGATAAGATGAAAAATCTTTTAGCATAATCATCTGGGACAGATTGTTTTCAGTGCTATCAAGCAGATGTAATCCAATTACTGGAGAAATAGCATTGAATATTTGCAAATATTTTGCTTGGGTTTTTGCTAAATCATTTGAACAGACGATCATATCAATATCAGAGTACTCGTCGGATTTGTTATCAACTTCCTTTCCGAAGAAAAAAATTGAAAAAATTTCCGCTTCTTTGGCAAACGAATCGATAACAAGATTTCTTAATTCTTCACGTGTTTTAAATTTTTGCATGTTAATTTTAGTAAAATCATTATCCACATTACTGGCTTATGGTTGTTTTCTTTGCCAGATAATTGGTTTTAGAAACTATAGGCCGTTTCAGTTCTTTTTCGAGAGCCTTTCTAGCATTACCGGCTACTCGGCCGCCTCTGTTGGCATCTTGTTTTAATTTTGGGACGCCTTTAGATTGTTCTTGACGATGAATTTCAGTAGTAGATTTTTCTCCCAGCATGGTAAAAATCAATTCAAAATCATCCATATGATCTCGTAGATTTTCTCGTTTTAGGCTTTTAAGTTTTTTATATTCATTTGGTGTTACGCCAAACGTAGCTTTAGATATTTCAGCGGTCAAAATTTCATAATCTTTTTCTTCTTGAGCACCTCGTTGTTGCCATTCATTCGTTAATTCTTCACGAATCGCAATGCCGCGTATTCTTTTTTCTATCCAAGCATCGCTATAGCCTTTGGCTTTATATAAAGCCCGGGTACGTTTAGTAGATAATTCAGGATCTTCTATTTCCTGTACTCGTTCATAACCAACTTTGGCTAGCCAGCGTTTAAATGGTTCCGCTTTTGGAGAAGGAATGGATTGAATAATTCGAAAAATACCTTCGGTATTGGCACAATCGGTTAAATATTTTTTACCATCTAAACTAACTAATTTCAGTTGTCGACAAATTGTCGATAACTGAATTTTTTCCTCTTCATTTACTCGAATTTTCATTTTATACCAATAATCATTAGCATTTATACTGTTTGTTAGTGCTTCAATCACATCTACTACCGAAAACCACCATTCGTTCTGAAATAGGGTTTTACGGATAGTTTTGCCTTTAAATATGGCAAGATGTGTAACTTGGCTAATATTAGGCATAGTGTTTTTTTTATGTTACCTAACCATGATTTTACCGGCCTTTTTTGAAAAGGCTACAGAAAAAGCATGATCGTGTTAATTAGTGAGGTTATTTTAGCAGTACAAAACAAAATGAACAATTACGCTTACACGCTGAGTGATTTAAATTTTCAATTAAAATTAGTATTGGCAAGACGATTCAAATATGATTCCGCATCTTTTAAATTATCAAAATTTTCAACTTCATAATCAATACCATCTCTCTCATTTTGCATTCTCTTTCTTTGAGTGTTAACAACAGAATAAGAATTTTCTCTATATTTTACTATATTAAACCAATGTCCTTCTTTTTCTATAAACTTTGTTTTGATAATTTGGTGCATATTAAATTTTATTTCACTAGTGCATATACGAACCTTAGTATTGTCCAATCCAGTAATGAGCATGAACTAAGGAGTCATTCTAGGAGTGGTATTCTGATTAATTAAGTAAAGGGAGCGTAAGTTGCAAATTAACTTCAAATTTTGTAAATATGCTTAGTAAGTTGAACGCTTTTATAGTATGGCTAATATATCAAAAATAATCAATCATTTCACGGTACTCTAGATATTAACCCCCGGGTTTATCCCGGTGGGTTAATTAAGGCAACTATTAGACAAAGGCAGGTTTATGCCGGTGGGTTAAATAAGGTAGTTATTGATTAGACAAATTTAAGAACTTCATAATCTCTGATTAAAATGGTTTGTTGAGTAGTGTAGGTTAATCCTTTATTGGGTTGATTTTCAAAACCAATATAAATGCAATTAACGTGTCTTTTTTTAATTTCTTGTACGGCAGGTTGTAAATCAGAATCGGAGCTAGCTAATAAAATATTTTTTACTACTTGGTCACAAGCAAAACTAACCATATCAACAGCAATTTTTACATCAACACCTTTTTCTTTAAAAACTAATGCACCATTTTCCATGTGCCCACGTACTCGGCCACTAAGAGTTACTGAAAAACCAGTTTTTTCTAAGTGAGTTTTTAGTAAACGTTGTTCTTCAATTAGTTGTTTAGATTTATTTTTAGTTCTCGGATCTTCTTTGATTTTGGCAAAGTAAAAAATCTTATGATCAATGTGTAAATCTGATAATATAGCTTGAAATAGACTGTTGAAGTTGTAAGTATGCCATGTTGGACGAGATTTTTTATGGGTTTTAAAAACAGCTGCAATTTTAGCTTTGAAATTTTCTCCATCAATTAATAAAACAGTTTTCATTCGTAACATTATATAATAATTTAACTAAAAACCCCAGCGGACCTTTCGGCTGGCTGGGGCGTTTATAAAGGCATTATCGCTTATTTTTTATGTAAAGTCAAGCGTTTTTGTGGATAACTAAAATTTAATCAATAATTTTAAGTTCTTTTAAAATACTGAAGGCATATCTAGCATTGGGATAGGTAATTGAGCCACCACCAATAACACCAATTTTTATTGCCTCTATCATTTCATCTTTATTGACGCCAGTACTTATACATCCCTGAATATGATACAAAATGCATTCATCACATTTTGATAATACTGAAATGGCCAAGCCCATTAATTCTTTATATTTTTTTGGAATAGCTCCTGAACTGTAGGTTTTATCATCAAGATTGCCAAATTCTTTAAAAAAATCATCATTATTTTCCATTAAATTGTTTAATATTTTTCTTTGTTGGTTCAAGTTATTGATATCCATAATATAAAATTAAAAATAAATTATATATCACGCTTTTATTATCCCTAATCCACCAAAAATAATCAATCATTTTACAGTATTCTAGATATTAACCCCCGGGTTTATCCCGGTGGGTTATCAAAAGGAAGTCTGTTCAAGCTGGTAGATTATCAAACTAAGCTGTATTTATCAGTGCGGTCAGCATTTTATCAGAGTATTATCAGTGATTCAATTCGTTGCCTCCCTCAATTGTTGCACGGCATATGGTATTAATCGTTTAGTTTTTTTATGTTTGGCAATTAAGCGATTGAGTTGGGCTTTGGAAATATGAGTCACTCGCTTAATATAACTTCGCACGATACTTCGGTCTTTCTTTTTCTTTTAACGATGGTTAAATAAACATTTTACTATATTTATTGCAAAAAACATAAAATTTTGTTATAATATAAGTTAATTACAACTATATTTTTTTGTTTAATATCATGAACAATGGGCGAAATTTAACTGATTTTAAGATTAAAGAAGATGGGTATTATTCGCAATTTCGTTCGGAAATGTTAGCGTTTATGCCTAGTAATACCAAAACATTACTTGATATAGGTTGTAGCGAGGGGTTGTTTGGTGCGGCTGCTAAAGAGCAATTGAATGTTAACACAGTGTGGGGTGTTGATATCGACGAACAATCATGTAGCCAGGCGCGTCAGCACTTGGATAATGTTTTATGTGGCGACATCACTCAATTAATAAGCAAATTACCAGAGGCTTATTTTGATTGTATTTCTTGTAACGATATTTTAGAACATTTAGTGGATCCGTTTACATTATTACTTAAACTCAAGAAAAAATTGAGTCCGCAAGGAGTAATTATTTGTTCAGTGCCGAACGTGCGTTATTTTTTTATCTTGAAAGAATTATTATTACATAAGCAGTGGCGTTATACAGATGCGGGCATTTTAGATAAAACGCATTTGCGTTTTTTTACCAAGAACAGTTTAAAAAATATGTTTGAAACATTAGGTTATTCGGTATTAACCATACAAGGGATTAATCCTATTACACCCTGGAAGTTTATTTGGTTAAAATTATTATCATTTGGCTATCTAGCTGATACACAATATTTACAATTTGCTTGTGTGGCCAAACCAATATGAGCGTTGCTACATCTAAAACATCTACGATTGTTTATTTCATCATGGCAGCTTTTTATTTAAGTGTTTTTATTTTAGCTAATACGGTTATTGGTTTTAATATTTATTTGTATTTATTTTGTTTAGTGGGAGCTGGAGTGTTTATTTATCTCAAACCAGTAGTGGGTTTGTATTTAATTGTATTTTTAACCATGATCTTTGAACGGTTTTTTACGCTTACTCCAATTATCGTTAATCGCGCAACCTATAAATTTTATCCACTGGATTTATTATTATTAATCACGTTAGCTATTGTGTTTATTAAAAAACCATTAGCGGCGCGTTGGTTACCGCTGTATCAAGCTAATAAAAAACTATTTTGGAGTTTGGGCATATTTTTTTTAATATTATTAGCTAATCTAATACGCGCAGTAGTAGTGCAGGGAGATTTAGATAACGCTATTAGTGTAGTGAAGAATTATATGTTTTATAGTTTGGTTTATTTAATTACTATTCAGCTTATTAATACGGCTACGCGCTATCAAGAATTATTGCAAGTTATGCTTCTGGCTACGCTGGTTATTTTAGTGATTTTTTTGTTCGGTTTAATTACTGGCCAAGGAGTGCTAACACAATTCATTCCGTTGTCAACTTATGGTACGCGTTATCTAGGAGGTAGCCATAGTTTTTATATTACGATTATTATTATATTGCTGTTTAGTCATTTAGTTTACGAACAACGCATGGTAAAAAGTTGGCCATTATTTTTACATGGTTTAGTATTATTATTTTGTTTATTAGCACTAGTATTATCATTATTACGTCATTTATGGCTAGGAGTATTTTTAGGGCTGTTTTTTATGGCGTTAGTTTATCCAGTTAAGCAAAAAATAAAACTAGGAAAAATTTTAGGCACGGTAGCCTTAGTAGCGTTATTAGGTTTTGGCAGTTTAGTGGTAGTAAATAAATGGCAACAAGCCACTGGTTTAGCTACTAGCGATGTATTAAGTAGTTTAACCATTCGCGCTCAATCCATTATACAGTTTAATTTTACCGATGAAAGCGCGGTGTGGCGTACGGAAAGTTGGAAAGCGGCACTCCAAATTTGGACAAAACAGCCAGTGTTTGGCCTAGGTATTGTAAATAAAATAACGGTTGAATTATTTGGTTGGCAAAGTGAAATTTTACCGCGCGATTTACACAACGATTTTGTGGCCATATTATTACAAACTGGTATCATCGGGTTGCTGGCTTGGTGGTGGTTTATTCTGGAGATTAGCAAATGGTTTGTACAGCAGTTTCGTCAGGTTTCTATTAGTGAAAAAAAACAGTTAATTGAAATTACGGCCATCATAGGGTTGTTTTTATTTAGTGCTAATTTTGGTACGTATTTTGATATTAATTTATTAGTAATTTTTTTCTGGTTATTTTTAGGCTTACAACATAATTACTCAAGTATTACCAAAGCTTAATTAATTGTAGATTTGTTAAAAACATGTCATAATTTTATTATGTTAAAACAGTGGTTTTTTTATGGCCTTGGCTTAGCTGTTTTATTGATTAATAAAATTAGATACAGTTTATTAGGTTATCAAAGACCGCGTGATTTTCCAAGCACAGCTATTAATCAGGCAATTACCTACGATGTTTCGGTGGTAAATAATTGGTTAAACACTTTAACAGAGTATGCTGGTGTTGGTGTAGTTAATAAAACAGTATTAGAACTTGGGCCAGGGGCAGATTTAGGCGTAGCATTAATTCTTTTAAGCAAAGGCTCTAAAAAATATAGTGCCGTGGACGTTAATAATTTAAATAAAAATGTGCCAGCAATATTTTATGAAAAATTATTAGCTCAGCTAGGCAAACCAGAATTAAGCAGTGCGTTACAAAATAAAAATAAAATTAATTATATTTGGGATAGTAATTTTAATTTAGCACAATTATCTAGCACAGATTGTGATATTGTTGTTAGTCAAGCGGCTTTTGAGCATTTTACTAATCCTGAACAAGCTTTAACACATTTAAGCCGGGTGGTGAAATCCGGAGCAATGTTAATTGCTGAAATTGATTTGCAAACACATACCCGTTGGTTGCGTACGCAAGATCCATTAAATATTTATCGTTATTCAGAAACTGTATATAAATGGGGTTATTTTTCTGGTTTACCTAACCGGGTACGTCCGTTAGCTTATGAAAAAGTTTTAGAGCAAAACGGTTGGACAAACATACGTGTAATACCGAAAAATACAACTAACCAAGCCGAGCTACAGCGTTATCAAGCTTTGTTAGCTAAGCCATTTCGTAATAAAGCCGCACAAATGGAAATATTAAGTTTTGTTTTGTGTGCTACTAAAAAATAGCTAAGGCTAAATTATTCTATGATTTCTGTTATTATAGTTAGCTACAACACCAAGGATTTTTTACAGAAATGTTTAGAATCGTTACAAAAACAGCAACAAGTTGATTATGAAATAATGGTGGTGGATAATAATTCTTCTGATAATTCTGTTGCTATGGTACGGGCTAATTTTCCCCAGGTTAAATTAATCGCTAATATGAATAATGGCGGCTTTGCTAAAGCAGTTAATCAAGGTATTCAGCAAGCGGTAGGTGATTACATATTGTTAGTTAATCCAGATATGATTGTGCCGCCAGAGGCTTTGTTTAACATGCAAACCATTTTACAACAGCAGGCTGACATTGCCTTATTAGGCGCTAGGTTAACGTATCCTAATGGCCAGACGCAAGCTTCCGTGGGCAATTTTCCGGCTTGGCTACCAAACTTAGCTACCAAACTAAAATTAAGTAAAATATTCCATTATGGGCGATATTATAAACCAAGCTATAATAAACTAACTAAAGTAGATTGGGTTTCAGGTGGGTTTCTTATGTTCAGTAAAAAATTAATTGATAAAATTGGTTGGTGGGATGAAAAATATTTTCTGTATTTAGAAGACGTTGATTTTTGTAAACGAGCTGCTCAAGCTGGTTTGGCCGCGGCTTTTACACCGGCAGTAAGTGTATTACATTATCATATGCAGTCTACCAAGAAAAAACCACAGTTAGCTAATGAGGCAGAAAAAAACAGTCAGGCTTATTACCGTTTGAAGTATAAAACATGAAAATATTAAATATCAATAAATATTATTACATCAAGGGAGGAGCGGAGCGTTATTATTTTGCTTTAACTGAGTTGTTAATGGAACACGGTCATCAGGTGATACCTTTTTCTCAAAAACATGATAATAATATGGTCACGGCTTATGCTGATTATTTTCCAGAAACAAAATATCGTTTTTTTTCATCGCCAGCAGTGGCTGCTAAACTAGAGCAGTTAATTAAAAAAGAGCAACCAGATATTGCTCACGTGCATTTACTGTATCATCATTTAACGCC
Source organism: Patescibacteria group bacterium (assembly GCA_041660305.1). Classification (GTDB taxonomy): domain Bacteria; phylum Patescibacteriota; class Patescibacteriia; order UBA9570; family UBA9570; genus JBAZWO01. The sequence goes on from JBAZWO010000005.1 coordinate 53,929, forward strand.
AGCGGTTTTAACAGTGTTAAAACGTTATCGTATTCCAGTGGTCATGACGGTGCATGATTATAAATTAATCTGCCCAAATTATTTGTTGTTTACCCAAGGCAAACCATGTATACGTTGTAAACGTTATAATTATTATCAATGTGTCATCCATCGTTGTATCAAAAATTCATATGCCAAATCAAGTCTGGTGGCACTGGAAATGTATTGGCATAAATTTTGGAAAAGTTATGAAAATAACATTAATGTGTTTATCGTGCCATCTGAATTTGTCAAGAATAAATTAATAGAATTTGGTTTACCAGCTAATAAAATAAAGCAGATTGCTCATTTTATAGATTTAAACAATAAACAGCCAGTGTACCAGCCGGGTGAGTATTTACTGTATTTTGGTAGGTTGTCTGCAGAGAAAGGGGTTGACAAAATACTAGAAGTTCTTTATAATAGCGCGTTGAGAATAAAGTTTAAAATTGCTGGTAACGGGCCATATTTGCCAGTTTTACAAAAACTGGTTAAACAATATTCTCTACAAAACCAAGTGGAATTTTTAGGTCACCTTGATACTAATCAATTGCAGCAGGCTATTCAACAGGCGCGCTTAACCATCGTACCATCTATGGTTTGGGAAACATTTGGTTTAGCAGCACTAGAATCGTTTGCTTACGGGAAAACAGCCTTAGTGAGTGGTCAAGGAGGTTTGGCCGAGGTGGTGATACATAATCAAACGGGAATTATTTATCAGCCGAGTCAATTAGCGGAAGAACTTAATAACATTTGGGTAGATGAAAAAAAGATAATTTCTTTAGGGAAAAATGCTAGGCTATATGTGGAAAAAAATTATAACAAACAACAGCACTATGAGAAGGTTATGTCTGTGTATCATGCTTTGCTGCGGGTTAATTCCTAAAGCGCCAAGTTTAGCGGTTAGTGATCAAGTGGTTAATTTGTCTGATATTAATTATCCACGTTTAGCCAATCTTTATTTAAAAGCCCCCATTACAGATGCTGAAGTAGAACAGTTGGCTAAGTGGGATGTGTTGGTTTTTGGTATGCAACTACAAGACAGTTCAGCTGAACAAATAAGAGCGCTTCGCAAACTTAATCCAGATGTAATAATTTTAGCTTATGTAGCAGCTCAAGAATTTCCGGTTAGCCGGCTTGATGAGATTGAAAGCCAGAGCGGTCCATGGCATAAATTATACAGTGGTATTCAACCGGAGTGGTGGCTATATACATCAACCGGTGAAAGATTTTCCTCTTGGCCAGGAAATTATTCATTGAACATGGCTTCTGCTTGGAATACCTATCTACCAACTTTTATGCAAAATGAAGTAATGTCCACTGGTCTGTGGGACGGTATTTATTATGATAATGTTTGGGAAACGGTTTCTTGGGTTGGAAATGGAGATATGGACATGAATCGAGATGGTGTGCAAGATAGTGTTACCAGTTTAGACGAAGCTTGGTATAACGGCATGGTGACTATGTTAAAAACATCTCGTCAATTAGTTGGAAAAAATAAATTTTTGCTTGGCAACGGCGGCAGTGGATATAAGAAATATTTAAATGGTAGAATGTTTGAAAGTTTTCCAAATGTTTGGTTAGGAGCATGGGATAATAATTTTGAGCTTTATAATGATTTTCAAAATAAAGGTTATGTACCGGCGTTAATCATGATTAATGGAGATACTAATAATAGTGGCAATGACAAAGATTATCAGGATATGCGTTTTGCAATTACTAGTACATTATTAAATGATGGGTTTTTTAGTTATGATTGGGGAACGAACGATCATTCTCAGCTCTGGTGGTACGATGAATACGATGCTGCCTTAGGCCAGTCACAGGAACGAGCTTATAATATACTGGATAAAGCTAATCCAACCAAAATTCAAGCGGGCGTGTGGCGGCGCAACTTCGAGCGGGGAATTGTATTATTAAATTCCACCGACAAAGAGCAAAAAGTTTTATTAGAAGATGGCTTCGAGAAGATATTAGGCACACAAGATACTAATACGAATAATGGCAAGGTGGTTGGTAGTGTAACTATTCCCGCTCATGATGGTATTATTTTGCGTGGTCGTATTACTCAAGTGGTAAACGCGCCGTTCGTAAACGGTACTTATGCCAAAGTGTTCGATGGTGCCGGCAACATTAAGCGTAATAGTTTTTTTTCGTATAATTCTAATTACGTGGGCAGTACTACCATTCAAAAAATACCGGATGCGAATATTACGGTAGTGAGTGATAATACCTATATTACCGTATATAAAAACAATAAACAGATTGCACGGTTTGCACCATATGGCACCAAATATAATAGTGGTGTAAATATCGCTGTTGGGCAGTTGTCTCTTAAAAATAAAAAATATAATATTGTAGTAGGAGCGCAACGGGGCACTCAACCGGTAAAGCTATTTTCACTGAAAGGTAAACCATTAAATAAAGGTAGTTATCCGTTTGGCAATAGTTTTTCGGGTGGTATTAACGTAGCCATTGGTAATGTGCAACGTAAAACCAAAGCAGCCGAAATTATTGTGGCGCCGGCTAGTAATTACGCACCAGAAGTACGTATCCTTACCAAAAAAATGAAATTATTATCTAAAAAAATCATGGCCTATAATGCTTCGATGCGTTCTGGTATTAGCGTAGCGGCGGGGGATGTAGATAATAACGGCAAAGTGGAAATTATCACCGTGCCTGGTACAGGTGGCGTGCCGTATGTTAAAGTATTTAATAGCCGTGGTAAATTATTACGGCCAGGTTATTATGCCTTCAGTAAATCCGATCGCAGCGGCAGCAAAGTAACGGCCAGCGATATTGATGGTGATAATGTGGCCGATGTAGTAGTTATGTCGTTTAATATTTTTAATCAATGAGCTACCTCTCCCCCTAACCCCCTCTCCTAATAGGAGAGGGGGAATAATCTAATTGCATTACTCCCTTTCCCCTGGTTAGGGGAAAGGGCTGGGGATAGAGGTAGGACGTTTAGGGGGCTAGGAATCGAGATCGAAATATGACTTTTTTTCATCACACAAAGCGAATCTCAAAACATGTTGGTAAAAAAACCGTGCATTTTTTGTTTCCATATGTGTGGCATTATGTAACCGATACGTACAAAGATAAACTACATCATTTAATAATAGATTCATTATTATCATTAGTGTTATTGTGTGTGATAATTATAAATTTGGTGTTAGGGTATCAGTTTTATGTGTTCATGATTCCACCAGAGGTAACGGTTACGTTGCAGGCGCCAGCCGCTACGTTAAGTGGCGCGCCGGTTACCGTTACGCTTAATTATCAAAATGTTACCAAGCCCATAAATCAGTTAACGTTTAATTTACAGGCGCCAGCCGGGTTTGTTATAGATGTAAAACAACCGGTGGTAGTGCAACAATTAGCAGCCCAACAAGTAGGGGAATTGCCTTATACGGGAACGCTTACCGGAACCGTTGGGGATAGTGAGAGCTTTTTAGTTATTTATCAATATCAATATTTTGGCCGAACGTATTATGGTTTTGCCAGAGCAAGCACTAAATTAGCTGGCTCTAATTTTGAAGTGGTAGCACAGGCGCCAGACACCATTCTTTATAACGAACCAGTGGATTGGAAAGTAGATTATACCAATAGTTCTGATTGGCCGCGCTATGATACTTGTTTGCAACTTACTTTTCCGAATACATTTAATATTGAATCTAGCACCAAAAAGATTAATCAGAAAAAACGGATTCGTCTAAAACATATTCCAGCGCGCGGTAGTGGTTCCATTACTATTCATGGTAATTTTAAACATACCATTGGTGAAGGCGAACAGTTACTAGATGTAGTAGCTCTAGATAACTGTAATGATGGCGATTACAAACAAGTGGCTCTAACTAATCCGGTTACAGTATTAACGCCTCGGTTTACGTTAACTACCGGTGGTACCGGAGTGGTAAACGTTGGTCAGGCGGCTCGTTATGTAAATACGTATAAAAATACCGGTGATGCTACGTTAACCAACGTAACTATTATTACTAAGTTAACTAATTTTGTTGGACATTATAGCAGCATTGTAGCTAGTGATGGAAAAGTATCTGGCGATATCATTACTTGGGTAGATCCTAGTATTGCTCCAGGAGAAACACATCAGCGTAGTTTTACGGTTTATACGAACCCTAATCTGCGTAAAAAAAATGTAGCCATGTCTTATACTAGTTCAGCTACAGCTATGATCGATGATGTTGGGGTAGCTACTTATGTGCCAGCGGTAAGTTACAATATTAAATTTAATTCTACACTTAATTTTACGGCTAGTTATCGTTATTCTAGCACTACCGGTGAGCAGTTTGGTTATGGGCCATATCCTTTAGAAGCCGATAATATTACGGCACTGCGGGTGTTTTGGGAAATTAAAGATTTTACCAACGATTTAACGAATGTTACTATTCAAGCTACGTTGCCCGGCCAAGTGGAATGGACAGGGTTATCATCCGTTACGTCTGGTTCTGATATTTCTTATAATCCAGCTACGCGAGTAGTTACTTGGCATACTAGCCGTGTACCTAGTTTTTCCACGGCGCAAGGGGCTAGTTTTGAAGTCCGGATCCGGCCAAACTCAGCCCAAATCGGCAAAATTATTAATATTACCAACGAAACCAGCTTTTCAGCGCGTGATGGTTTTACAGCCACCCTGCTAAAACGACAGGTAGGGGCGTTGAGAGTAAGGGATAAAATTAGATAGGAACCTACCTCTCCCTCTTTCCCTCCCCTATTAGGGGAGGGATGTCCGCCTGCCTGCCGGACAGGCAGGAAGGACAGGGATAGGTAGTATTTTTTAGCTAAAATAAGCTATTTTTTTTGTTTTAGGCGGATTTGGTATTGACAAAAACCAAAATCTGTGATAAGGTGCGCGGTTATGAAAATAGCAATGATTGGTCAAAAAGGCATTCCGGTAACTCAAGGTGGAGGCGTGGAAAAACACGTTCAAGAGTTAGCGCTGCGTTTGGCAAATACACATGAAATATTGGTATATACTCGCCCAGCTTATACCGCTAAAACACTAGCTCATTATCATAATGTTCGTTTGATTAGCTTACCTACTATTAATACCAAGCATTTTGATGCTATTACCCATACATTTATTTCTATTATTCATGCTACGTTAAAGGCCAAAGTAGATGTTGTGCATATTCATTCGGTAGGGCCGGCGTTATTAGCTTGGTTGCCTAGAATACTACACCCGAAAACTCGGGTAGTAGTAACTTTTCACTCCATGGATCGCCAACATCAAAAATGGGGTTGGTTGGCTCGAGTAATGCTACATTTAGGTGAATATATGGCCATGAAGTTTGCTCATGAAGTAATTACTGTATCTAAAGCGTTGCAATCTTATACTTATGAATCGTATCGTAAAATTACTACGTATATTCCTAACGGTATCTCGGAAACTACACATCAACCAGCTAAATTAATTACTAGTCAATTTGGTTTACATCCGGAGCAATATATTTTATCAGTGTCTCGTTTAGTGCGGCACAAGGGCATTCATCACTTAATTAATGCTTATGAACAATTGTCTACGGATAAAAAATTAGTGATTGTAGGCGGTAGTGCTCATACCGATAATTATGTAAAAGAATTACGAGTATTAGCTAAACAGAATTACAATATTATTTTCACTGGCAATCAAATGGGCGCTATTTTGGAAGAGTTATTTTCTAACGCATATTTGTATGTGTTACCATCTGAATCTGAAGGCTTATCATTAGCTTTATTGGAAGCTGCGGCTTATGGTAAAGCCGTGTTAGCAGCTGATATTCCAGCGAATGAAGACATTCTAAAATATTGTGGAGTAAGTTTTAAAAATGCCAATATAGCCGATTTGAAACAGCAATTAACTTATTTATTAGCTAATCCAAATAAGGTTAAACAGTTAGGAGCACAAGCCCAACAACATGTGTTAGAAAATTATCACTGGAAAGATATTGTAGCGCAAACTAATATAATTTATCGCAAAGTATATCAAACAATTAAGCAGCCAGCTTTAGAATTGTTTCAACCCACCGGCTTAAAGCCGGGGGTTTCCATCCAAAAAACTGTCAGCTAACCCCTGGGTTTACCCGCCTAGCCGGCGAGGCTGGTCCCAGTGGGTTAGCTGACAGAGCTGATTATATAGTATACTGTGTACATGACCCAGCTTTCTATTGTGATACCGGCTTATAACGAAGAACGGCGTATTAGACCAATGTTAACGGATTATTTAGCTTTTTTTCAATCAGCTGACGTGGAGTTAATAGTAGTATTAAATGGTTGTACTGATCGGACTTTAGAGATTGTACAAGAATTTCAAAAACAATATCCTACTAAATTACGGTATTTAAATTTAGAGCAGGCTCTGGGTAAAGGTGGCGCTGTTAAAGCTGGCCTGTTAGCCGCCACAGGCAATTGGCGTGGTTTTGTAGATGCGGATGCGTCTACTGCTCCGGCCGAACTTAATCGGTTGTGGCAGTTATTAAAGCCAAGCCATTACGATGGAGTAATTGCTTCACGGTGGTTGCCGGGAGCCCAAGTGTGGCGTAGTTCATGGTTACGTAAATTTGCCAGTTGGTTATTTGTCTGGTTAGTGCGGCGGCGTTTTCATATGCCGTTTTTTGATACGCAATGTGGCGCTAAAATATTTACCACAACATTAGTAGAAGCCATTATGCCAAATTTATCCGTTATCAATATGGCGTTTGATGTAGAATTGCTCTATAATGCAACTAAGCAGGGATATCGGTTTTTGGAAGTACCAACGGTATGGGTAGATAAAACTAGCTCCACATTATTTCGGTCACCGTTTGGTTTTATTAAAAATAGCTATCAAATTTTTAAAACAATATTAACCATTAAACGTTAACAACAAGTATTATTTATGGCCCGGACAACTATCTTTGATAAAAAAAATGTATTAGTTATTGGGGGAGCTGGGTTTATTGGCTCGCATTTGTGTGATGAGCTAGTAAAACACAATAAAGTAATTTGTATTGATAATTTTATTTCCGGACAAGTGCAAAATATTGAACATTTATTAGGTAATCCTAATTTTGTGTTTATTAAGCACGATGCCAATGAAGCGTTTGATTTAACGCAATTTATTGAACTAGAAAATTTTCAGGTGCAATTTCAAGGCGTGCAAGAAATTTACAATTTAGCTTCACCTACTAGTAAGCATGATTATGAAAAAAACATGTTTACTACATTGTTGGCGAATTCATATTGTGTACGTAATACCATAGAAATTGCGCGGCAGTATCAGGCAAAATATTTATTTGCGTCATCTTCGGCTGTATATGGTAATTTATTGGAAGGGCAGACGTTGTTTGCGGAAGATTATTGGGGTTTTGTGGATCATGTGGGGCCACGCAGTTGTTATAACGAAGGTAAGCGGTTTGCGGAAAGTTTTGTGTTTAGTTTTGGTAAACAATTTAATTTAGATGTAAAGGTGACGCGGATTTTTAATACTTATGGGCCGCGGATGGCCTTTAACAGTGGGCGCATGTTACCAGATTTTATCTTAGCGGCTTCTGAAGGCCGAGATTTATTAATCTATGGTGATGGTTCGGAAATTGATACGTATTGTTATGTAAAAGATGTGGTAGACGGGTTATTAAAATTAATGAGTTATAAAATTGCCGGGCCGGTAAATTTAGGTAGTCCGGAACAATGTAAAATGGTGGATATTGCCCAAAAAGTAATTCAGTATACTGACTCTCGCTCGCAAATTAAATTTACCAATGAAATACCAGATTTAAATAAACCGGGTGTAGCGGATATTCGCAAAGCTAAACAGCGTATTGGTTGGTTTCCAGTGGTGGCCTTAGATACTGGCTTAAAACAAACGGTAGCGGATATGTTAGGCAGTAGGGTGTTGACGTATGCCAGTGTGAACGCGGATTGACATTTTCCTTCTACTTCAGTACAATTCTTATCATTATGGCATTAAATATCATCGTAGTAGGCACTGGTTATGTAGGGCTGGTAACTGGAGCTTGTTTGGCGGATGCCGGGCACAATATTACTTGTGTAGACATTGATCAGACTAAAATTAAGCGTTTACAAGATGGTAATATTCCCATTTTTGAGCCTGGTTTGGAGCAAATTGTAAAACATAATGTAGAAGCTAAACGGTTAACATTTACTACCGATTTAATTTCGGCACTACCAAAGGCCGAGGTGATATTTATTGCGGTAGGTACGCCGGCGTTACCGGATGGCCGAGCTAATTTAGAATATGTGTATACGGCCGCTGAAACGATTGGGCAACATCTGAATCATTATGTGGTGGTGGTAGATAAATCTACAGTGCCAGTAGGGACAGCATTGGCAGTGGAGCAAATTATTAAAAAGAATTACACCGGTGAATTTGCTGTAGCATCTTGTCCGGAATTTTTACGGGAAGGTAACGCGGTAGATGATTTTTTTGCACCAGATCGCATTGTAATTGGCGTACGAAACCAACGGGCGGCCGATGTGTTATTGGAAGTGTTCAAACCGATTCAAGGGCAGAAGTTGGTAACGGCGATTGAATCGGCTGAATTAATTAAATACGCCTCCAACGCTTTTTTGGCCACTAAAATTTCGTTTATTAATGAGATTGCCCAAATTTGTGAACGCACCGGTGCCGATATTGAAGAAGTATCCTATGGTGTAGGTTTGGATCGTAGAATTGGCCCTAATTTTTTGAAAGCCGGAATTGGTTGGGGGGGCTCTTGTTTTCCTAAGGATGTAGTAGCCTTGGATCAAATGGCCGGCGATGGTGGCTATGATTTTAAATTATTAAAAGGAGTAATTTCTGTAAACCAGGAACAACGAGCTCATTTTGTGAATAAAATTAAAAATCATTTTAATAATAATTTACAACGCCAAACACTTGCTGTACTTGGTTTAGCGTTTAAAGATAATACCGATGATATTCGTGAATCCGCGGCCATAGATATTGTACAGCAATTAGTGACAGCTGGTGCCATAGTGAATGTATTTGATTACAAAGCCTTGACTAATAGTAAAATGGTATTAAAAAATACAGTTAAATATTGTACTAGTCCCGAAGAAGCGGTTAAAGGAGCTCAAGCGGTGTTAGTGTTAACTGAATGGAAAGAATTTAAAGCGCTAGATTGGCGAACGTTAAAACAAACATTAGCACAGCCGGTAATATTTGATGGACGTAATTTATTAAAACCAGCTACGATGTGCGAGTTAGGTTTTGATTATCATTCCATTGGGCGTTAGCCGGTAACCTATGAAATTAATTGTCACTATTCCGTGTTATAACGAAGAGCAAAATATTGCAGCAGTAATTAAAGAAATTCCGCGTAATATTATTGGTGTTGATCAAGTAGAGGTATTAATCATTAACGATGGCTCTACAGATAATACAGTAATTACCGCCAAACAAGCCGGAGCGGATTATATTATTTCTCATAAACGCAATATTGGTTTAGCGCGGTCGTTTCAACAAGCCTTGTGGGAAGCTGTTAGTAGAGGAGCTGATATTATTGTTAATACCGATGGTGATAATCACTACGATCAATCTAAAATTAGCGAGCTGATTCAGCCGATTTTACAACAACAAGCCGATATTGTAATTGGTTCACGCCAAGATTTGCAAACTAAAAATCGCTGGCTAAATCGCTTTGGCAGTTTTGTAATGACAAAATGGGCCGGCTTGCCAAAATATGATGTATCTACCGGTTTTCGAGCTTATAATAAAGAAGCTGCCTTGCGCTTAGGAGTGTATTCTACGCATACTTATGTGCACACTACGTTATTATCCGCTCAAGATATTGGTTTAACCACTGTGGAATTACAGATTGCGGATCGGCCAGTAGAGCGGCCATCACGGTTAATTAAAAATGTACCACAGCATATTTGGCTGGCTGGTTGGAATATTGTACGCAATATTATTATTTTTCATCCATTACGGTTTTTTGGCTCGATTGGTATTTTTTTAGCGCTGGCTGGTGCATTACCGGTGTTACGGTTTTTCTATTTTTATTTTATTACTGGCGATGGTAATGGTCATTTACAATCTTTGATTATCGGTACTATGTTGGTGTTGTTAGGGTATATTAATTTAGTATTGGGTTTATTAGGCTCATCCATTGGCTGGCACCGTAAAGTAACGGAAGAAACGTTGTATCGAGTTAAGAAAATGGAACTTGCGCTACCTCACCCCCAACCCCTCTCCTCAAAGGAGAGGGGAGGAATTTAGCATTGATTTATGCGTATTTTGTTTATTACCAGAAAATACCCACCAAGCATTGGGGGAATGGAGCGGTATAGCGCAGATTTTTATGTTACGTTTAAAGATCAGTGTACATTGTTAGCGTTAAAAAAACGTGCACAAGTTAATTTAATTTGGTGGTTGCCGTATGCTTTAATTAAAGGGATATGGTTGGCACGCAATGTAGAAGTGATCCATTTAGGCGATGGGGTATTGGCCTGGTTAGGAGTTTTACTACATTGGTTTACCGGCAAACCAATTTCTATTACATTACACGGTTTAGATGTTACTTATAAAAAATATGGTTATCAGAAATTAATCTGGTCAGCGTTAAAACAATATCAGGCGATAATTTGTGTGAGCGAATATACCAGACATTTTGTAGAGACGCATTGCAATGCGTCTCTACAAAATATACACGTAATACCAAACGGTGTTCCGTTAAACAATTTGGTGGCACCTAAAACATTTAGCGCTCATGAAAAAACCAATCAAATCACCTTATTAACCGTAGGGCGCTTAGTACCACGTAAAGGCGTAGCTTGGTTTATTGAACAGGTATTTGTGCATTTAGATAAACAATATCATTATGTAATAATTGGTTCTGGTGTAGAATATAATTCTATTCAAGAAATAATTACACAAAAAAAATTAGGTGAACGCGTCCAGTTATTAGGACGGGTAAATGATGAGGTTCTGCATGATTGTTATGCTCAAGCTGATCTGTTAATTATGCCAAATATTAAAGTGGATAATAATCCGGAAGGGTTCGGTATTGTAGCCTTGGAAGCAGGTGCTTGTGGCTTGCCAGTGCTAGCAGCTGACCTAGAAGGAATTAGAGCTGCCGTGATTGACGGACAGACCGGTTTTTTGGTAAAATCAGGCAGTCCTGAGGCTTGGAAACAGGCTATTGAAACACAGATTACACAGATAAAATTCATGATGTCACAGATGAATGAAAAATCAATAAAGCAGGCTGTGCAAGATAAATATTCTTGGGATGTTTTAAAGGAGCAATACCTTAACATATTTAATACGCTCATGTAACCCACTGGGCTAAACCCAGGGGTTACAACCCCCGGCTTTAGGCCGGTGGGTTGATGAAAAGACGCCTTATGGCTCAACTTCAATTAAACGACAAATTATATGCGCAACTAGAAAACATTGTTAAAGACAGTAAAGAATTTAACGATGTAGCTAGTTATGTAAGTTATATTTTGGAGCAAGTAGTGCAAAAGAAATTACAGCAAGGCGCTACTACCAAAACGCCAACTGATACTACCGGTAATTATTCCAAAGCTGATGAGGATAAAATTCGTGAGCGCTTAAAAAATTTAGGCTATCTGGATTAATTATAAAATTATGAGCTTACCGCCGCATGGCAATGTGTTAGTGAACAGAGTATTAACTGAACAAGATGCCCAGCGTTGGCGCGCTAAAATAAATACGCTCCAGCAAATTGTTATTAATGAAGAATTAGTAAAAGATGTAAAAAATATCGCGCGCGGTGTGTATAGTCCGCTGACTGGTTTTATGGGGCAGGCGGATTTTGAGCGTGTGGTTCAAGAAATGAAATTAGCCGATGGTACGGTTTGGCCAATTCCGTTTGTACTAGACGTAGAAAAAAGTACCGCTAATAACATTACCATTGGTGAACCAGTAGCACTGATGAATGAAGCGAAGGAACCGGTAGCTATATTAACCGTGCGTGATAAATATATGTTTACTGCTAGCACAGTAGCGGAACATGTGTTTGCCACGAATGATTCGGCACATCCTGGTGTAGCCATGATTTATGCCATGAAGCCATGTTTGTTAGGTGGTGAAATTGAATTAATTGATAATACTAAAGAACCGTTTAACGACATGAATTTGGATCCGCAAGAAACCAGGTTATTATTTAAAGCCAAAGGCTGGCATACGGTAGTTGGTTTTCAAACCAGGAACGCTCCGCATCGAGCGCATGAGTATTTACAACGTATTGGTTTAGAGGTTACGGACGGTTTATTTATTAATCCGGTAATTGGTAAAAAGAAAACCGGTGATTTTACGGATGAGGCGATTTTAAAATCGTATCAATATATGGTTACTAAAGTGTTTCCACGTAATCGGGCAGTACTATCTATTTTACCGTTACAAATGCGTTATGCCGGCCCACGTGAAGCGGTGTTACACGCGATTATTCGGAAAAACTTTGGTTGCACGCATTTTATTGTGGGGCGCGATCATGCCGGCGTAGGCAAGTATTATGGTACGTATGCCGGCCAAGAAATTTTTGATACGCTGCCCGATTTAGGCATTACCATTTTAAAACTGGAAAACAGTTTTTTCTGTAAGCAATGCGAAACAGTAGCCACGGCTAAAACTTGTGCGCATAATGATGAGCAACGAACCGGACCATCCGGTACATTGATTCGCAAAATGTTACAGGCTGGTGAAACAGTGCCACCAGAAATTATGCGGCCAGAGATCTCAAAACTATTAATTGAACACGGTAATATTTTTGTTTAGGCTCGTGAGGACACTCACCCTCTTTATTTTTTAATTATGGCAATATTTTCCAATTTGCAAGTCAATTTAAAAAAAGGAGTAATTATTCATCATTGGGATACTGATGGTTTGGTATCCGCGGCGTTATTATTAAATTATTTTCAACAGCAGTATCCTGAAAAAAAAGTAGAGTTATTTACACCGGTATTTGGTAACTATTATTTAACAACAGAACAATACGATTATCTACAGCAGCAAGGTTATCAATTTGTAATTACTTGCGATATTAATTTTCCCGCAGAAACGATTACACAATTAGCCAAATTATTTCCCGAACAGATATATGTAATTGATCATCACCGGAAAACAGATTATTCTGGAGCACAGTATTTTCATGAGAACATTCCAGCTTGCGCGGCGTTAATTACTAAATTATTAAATTTATCTAATAATTTATTAATGGTGTTAGGTTTGGTGGGGGATAAAGAAGAACTTATTCAGGCAGACAAAATTTATTATCCCATAGTGCAAGAAGTAATGGCTGATTATAATTTAACATTTACTCAATTATTAGAGTTACGCCGTTTAATTGATAGTAATTATATTACCAATGATTATGTCGGTATGTTAGAAACGATTGCGTTATTACAAACTGATCCACTAAGCTTACTAAATGACGTGCGGTTACAGGAGCATCTGGTAACCATTAATGCTGAAATACAACATTTAATCAATAAATCAGTGGAGCAGCTTAGCGCGAAAGTAAAATTATTAGTAGTGGATACCCAGTTACAAGTATTGTCACAAGTTACCCGCCATTTATCACGGCAGTATCCAGCTGATATTATATTTACTTATCAAGTTACCGCTGCACAGGTGAATTGTTATGTGCGGCGCAGGAATTCAACCGTAGCTGTGAGTAGTTTAATTGATTGGGCGCATGATTTAAATTTAAATGCGGGCGGCAAGCCAGAAGTAGTTGGCATTATTGTGCCATTAGCGCACTGGGCTACCATACTACCAAAATTACAAGCTAAATTATTAACCTTAACAGCCTAACTATATAGTATGATTACACAACCAGCTACCAATATTACTTGGCATCATGGTAGAATTACGCGACAGAATCGCGAACAATTATTAAAACAAACGGCCCAAGTGTTGTGGTTCACTGGCTTATCTGGTTCAGGGAAATCAACTTTATCTGTAGCTCTTGAAGAACGGTTATTTGCTGAAGGTAAATTAGTGTATCGATTGGATGGTGATAATATTCGCCATGGGTTAAATAAAAATTTAGGGTTTTCTCCGCCAGAGCGCACTGAAAACATTCGGAGAATTGGTGAAGTAGCTAAATTATTTGTAGATAGCGGCGTAATCGTATTAACCGCGTTTGTATCGCCGTATCAAGCCGATCGTGATTTAGTGCGCGCATTATTTGCGTCGGGCGAATTTATTGAAATCTATACCAAGTGTTCATTAGCTGGTTGTGAACAACGTGATACGAAAGGCTTGTATGCTAAAGCCAAAGCCGGACAAATAAAAGACTTTACCGGTATTTCTGCACCTTATGAAGCGCCAGAGCATTCGGAAATAGTGATTGATACAGAAAAATTATCAATTAATGAATCAGTTGATCTGATTATTAAACAGCTAGGCTCGTCAGAGACTCACCCTCAAGCATGAAAAAAAACCAGTCTAACAAACCTCTTGTTCAACTTAACCCCCGGGTTTATCCCGGTGGGTTAAGTAAAAGGTGGCTAATTTTTGATATTAGTGTTGTTCTATTATTAAGTATTATTTTCGGCTGGCTGTATGGCAGCGCGCATGCTTGGGGAGCGTGGAGTGATGATGCGCCGGGCTACATTTATACGGCTGGGCAGTTTTTTAAACACGAGCCATTAGTAACACAGAGTTCGTTAGTACAAAGTGCACTAACGTTTTTTGGTAATGAACCTTGGGCGCGGTTAGCGGCTCCTACGCATCATGAAATTATCTCACCCAGTGGTTGGATAGCATCTCGTTATCCCATTGGTTTAGGGGCGTTAATGTATCTAGCGGGGCTTATTAGCGGCTTGATGGATTCATTTTATGTGGTAGTACCAGCCTTGGCCGTGTTAGCCATAATATTTACTTATTTATTAAGTATAAAATTATTTTTAGTATCACCAATTTATCAACGCCTAATTGGTTTAATAGCAGCAGTTACGTTAGGATTTACAGAATTATATTCAAGTTACGCGGTATCGCAACCCATGCGTGAAATTCCAGCGTTAACATTTTTTTTATTAGCTTTACTACTGATTGTTTATACATTACAAGCTAAGCTAAATAAATATTTAAGTAGTATAATATTATTGTTAGCGGGCGCTAGTTATGGTTATAGTATAAATATTCGTGAAACTTTTTTTATATTATTCCCGGTTATTATTTTGTTGTTATATTATTTTAAACCAGCTTGGCAGCAAATTAAAAAACCATTACTAATCTTATGTCTTGGCATAGTTGTAGCTGGATTATTATCAATCTGGAATTCTGGCTGGATTACGTTGTATAAAGAAAAATTTAAAGCCAAAGATATTACCAGTGTAGCCATTACTTCTAATTTTGATCATATTGAATCTTTAAGCGTACAAAATTTATATGACAACGAAGGTAAGTATAAGCGTGGAGTGGGAGGAGTATTACAATATATTGATGTGTTGCAAACGGAATTCGCGTTTTGGCCATTATTTTTGTTCATGGCGGTAATTGGTTTACTAGTCTTGTGGAACAAACAACGTAAATTAGCGTACCTGTTTATTAGTTGGTTTGGGTTAATCTTTTTATTATTTAGCGCTTGGATTAATCCGTATGCGCGTTATATTTTGCCATTATTTCCGGTAGTAACATTGTTGGCCGGGTATGGTGTGGTAATTAGTTTAATTTGGCTAAAAGAAAAATTAAAATTAACGCACTGGATGTATGTTGGTGTTATTGTGTTAATGATTGGTTCGTTATTTATTACGTTACAGCCGTTAATATTAGCTAGAATACAGCATGTACAGAATCAAGCACTAGTAAATAAAGCTATATCTAAGCAAGATTTGCAAACATTGAAACAATTAGGCGTAGCAATTAAACAAGATACACCAAACAATAAACCGCCGTTATTATTAATGATCGGCGATTGGCAATCAGGCATAGCTGAAATGATTATGACACACGATTCGTTGCCGGTGATTCGTTATCCGCGAAAAGCAGCGGAGCAGCCGCCAGTAAACAACATGGTTGGTTGGTTAACACAATTAAGTGAACAATACCAGCTTTATTTATGGTATGATGATTCGGCCAGCAATACAGAGCAGCAATTACGGGCACAGTTAACATTAGAAGAGTTAACACAATATGATTTTAGTTTTCAGCAGAAAGTTGTAATTTACAAAATAAAATAATTTTTATGTCTTTACCTAGTCATCCAAACGACGTAGTTCAGTATCAACAGCCACATGATAGTGTGTTTAGCCGGTTAATTTATCGCAAGATTTCTAAATATTTAACGTATTACATGTTAAAATATATTCCTGGTATTGCGGCGCCAGATGTGACGATTATTTCGTTTGTAGTGGGTTTGGTAGGTGTAGTGGGGTTAATGTATCCAAACTGGTGGGCACGCATATTGGCGTTTGTGTTTATTCAGTTATCGTTTGCGTTTGATTGTTCCGATGGAGAAATTGCCCGTATGACCGGGCGGGGGAGTAAATTTGGGATTTGGTTTGATAGTATTTCCGATCGCACCAAAGAAATATTATGGTTTTTAGCGATTAGTATACAAATTTATCGCTTTGCCCCAATGGCCAATTGGCCGGCTGGGAAAAGTTGGCAAGCGTTGTTTACCGGCCAACTTGGCCATAATCCCTGGATTATTTACTTAGCCTTATTAACCGGCGTGAGCGTGTTACTAGTGGCCTATTTACGCGAGGCCAAAAAGAGTATCTTTTTAGAACAACGTAAGCCGGAGGTTGTTTTAAAATATGGGTTACATATTGGTACTGTAGACGTGATTATCTTTTTATTATCCTTTGGTGCGTTATTACATTTAGAATATTATGTGCTGTGGATTATTTTGTTACCAACCCCGTTACTACTCATTAAACAAATAGTAAGCACGTATCGACAGTCGGAGAAGCCGAAAAGAGTTTAAGTGAATAGTAATAATATAATGTAAATAAAAATAATTAGCATGAACCATGGCAGTTGTTCATTGATAATTTTTTTTATAAATCGTTTGCGATAATAATTCAATAATACCAAACTGGAACTGAACAACAACAAAACTACTAAAGTGAGCTCTCCATAAATTATTACAGTTTGTGAACAGTTATAGTTGTGTAATAGTGCTCTAATAGAACAAATTAAACCACTTAGTATAGAACGTGGTAAAATAAATAATTTAACATGATAAAAATATAAAATATAGCTAACAATAACATATATTAAACAACTGCTGCCAAGGTAAGTTGTTGGTAACATAGAATCATTTTTTATTTTTAATAAATGTTTTTCTTCTTGTTTAATAAGGCCTATAACTAACCAAATACATAGTCCCATGATGATTATTATAAACATGGGAATAATTAGTTCAGTTACTAATACTAAATTCCATGGTTTTATAATCTGCCAGTGATCAAAATAGGCGTTTAGTAATATTTTACCGATAGTACGAAGTGTTAAGAGGCTCGGTAAACCTAATATTGATACATAAATAATTAAGCGCTGTTTTGATTGGTGCAGCCATTGATATAAACTCGGTAACACCAACAGAAAAAATAACAAAAAGATTACAGCAGTTATTGGTATTGCTAACCACGAAATTGTAAATAAAGGATATTTTGGATTATCTCCTATAGTATTGCCGGCTACTATACTAATAATGATTGGTAAAAATTTAAATATTACAGTTGTAAAAAGAGTAATTAATATTAACGTAATAATATTAATGTAGGGAGATTGTTGTTTTAACATAGTGTTGTATTCACGAGCAATTACTTTCGGATCGCCTAGTGTTTGAATAGCTTGTTGCGTGGCTTGTTCCGGTTGTATTCCTTCCCAGGCTAAATCTAAAACAGCATCTTCAATATGAGCGGCTAATTCTTCTTGCAGGCGTTCACTATATTTAGAATGATTAAGATTACGAGATAATGTTTCAAAAAAGGTAGATTTCATATAGCTAAATGCAATACTTGTTTTATGCCTTTTAGCAAAATGCCTAATTCAGTAGTACGTTCTAGTAATAATTTTTTACCTTTATTAGTAATGTGATAATAGCGGCGATCTTTACCATTTGGAGCTGGTTTAACTTGACTAGTTACTAAGTTCTTAAATTCTAAGCGATACAGCAGAGGATAGAGCGTGCCTTCTTGTAGTTCAAAAATATTTTGACTGGTTTGAGCAATGGCTCTGGTTAGTTGATAGCCATAAGCCTCACCGTGCTCGTGTAATGTTTGTAGTACAATAATTTCGGCTACGCCTTTTATGATTTCTTTAGAGAATTGCATATAAAATAAGTAATTGGTAATTAGTAGTTAGTTGCTATATACTATTTACCACATAGTATAAAACAAAACAAGTAACCTTATGCACAGGTTAGGTTGAAGCTATAATTATAGAGCACTATTTGCTCTTATTTAATTGATTTATGTCGTCAATTGTAAAGCCTAAATCCTTAAAAATAAGATTACGTAGGTAAATAGCGCCAACAAATAATACTTCATCCATATTGGCTCCAACGGAAAAGGCGCCGTTTTTTAATTGATCGGTTAATTCTGGAAAATGTTTAAGCAGATTTTGCATAACGTCATTAATCGCTTGTTCGGTATCATACGCATTAGTTAAATGCTGATCTTTTATCAGTTGCAATAATTGACCTTGATGTTGTTCTACGATTTCTTTAATCCCGCTTTCATGCAAAATAGTTTTACCGCGTTCATTTAGTTGACGTGGTGAACCAACTGGAGCCAACTGGTCTTGCCATAAAGTGTCTACACGATCTTCCAAAATAACAAAACGGGCTTCTAAAGCGGCAAAACGCTCCCGCACATTTTTTAAATCCGGTTTTACCTCTTCATCCAGGGTTTTTTTAATGCCACGCACTTCGTTGCGCAATGAACCCCAGGCCATGCCTAAACCAATTAAAATAACAGCTACTCCGAGCAGTGATTGTAGAGCGTTAATTTCAATATTGGCTAGCATATTTAAATTATATGATTTTTATTTATTTTGTCAATTATAGCAAAAATAACTTTTTTATGACCCGTTGAACATCATATAAATCTTTTTTTGTTATATTACCCAGCGTTCCAATAATTGTAGATTTTTCTTTGGTATATATTTTATGAATTCGCGCTATGGATGGAAATAGTAACTTGGCTTTTTTCCAATCAGTTAAATTAACGTCGTATGAACTAGTACGAATTTTACTAGTAATAACTGCAAGAATGCAATCGTTGTCACCAGTGTCAACTAACACAAGAGCTGGTCGTTGTTTGGCGCCATCATCACCGGTAAAAGGAAACGAAGTTAACACTACGTCGCCGCAACTAAAAGTTTTCATAGTTGTATTGTATTGTAGGCAGCGTCTTTATCATTGTATTGCGAGAGCATAGCTTTAGAACCGGCTTGCTCCCAGGCTTCAGCTTCTGTGTGTTTTGTGTGACGCTCTCTAACTTCAATAGGTTTAATTAGTACCCCGTTTGCCGTATCAAGTGTTACGGACATAAAATCACCAATGTTTACTCGCAGAGCTTTGCGAATTAGTGCTGGGATAGTAACTTGATAATTTCCGGTAACACGAACCATGGACATTGCATTTTCTTTCATATAAATATAATATATTACTAATCTAGTATATTCATAATATATAAATTAAATGTTAATGTCAACTCTCACCAACCCTCTTACTGAATTACAAATATAAACTTTATCAGCTTCTTTTAAGTCTTGTTTAGTAAGGATTTTTTCGGTAACGTTGTGAGTGTTCATGAAATAAGCGCGGTAGATGCCAGGCAATAAGCCACAGGCAACCGGGGGAGTAAAATATTTATTATTTTTTTTGATAATAATATTATGAATAGATCCTTCAGTGATTTCATTATTTTTATTACAAAATAACACATCAGTATAACCTAGCTTAGAATATTTTTTATACTCTTTATTATATAAAGCCCGGTTGGTAGTTTTATGATATAAAAATATATTTGTTGGGTCGGTTTTATGTTTGGAAAAAATAACCTTGCCAATTGGTTTTTGTTTGGTAGAGACGTTGCATGCAACGTCTCTACCGGTAATCGTTACATGACCTGTTTGATCTAATAATATTCTTATTTTATATGGTTGGTTCTTGGATAAATGCCGTTTGGCATATTGGTGTAATTGTTTTTTTAAAGCCGGTAAAGAAAATTGATAAGAAAAATATTTAGCGGAATTTTTTAAACGCTGTAAGTGTTCATTTAATAACCCATAATCATTTTTCCATAAGATAGTTTCAATTAATTGAAATGGTTTTTGGGTGTGTGTTAAAAATTTCGCTTTTAACAAGCATTCTTGATATTCTTTTTTCGGATCAGAATCATAAGTAATGCCGCTGCCAATTCCCATTTCTCCGTGGCGACCTTTAATATAAATCGTGCGAATCGGTAAATTAAATAGCGCTTGACGATTCGGATCAATGTAGCCTAAGGCACCGCAATACACGCCGCGGGGTTCTTGTTCTAGCTGTTGAATAAATTGCATGGTACGCAGTTTTGGCGCGCCGGTGATTGACCCACCAGGAAATAACGCTTTTATAATATCTGTAAAACTGGTATTAGGTTTTAACCGGCCGGTTACGGTAGAAGTCATTTGTAATAACGTACGATATTTTTCTACAGTGAATAATTTCGGCACAGTTACGCTACCGGGTTGGCAAATTTTACTAAAATCGTTGCGCATCAAATCCACAATCATCACATTTTCAGCGCGGTCTTTTTTATTATCGTGTAAATAGCTAGCTTGTTTGTTATCGGTAATATTATTATAACCACGAGCCGCTGTGCCTTTCATTGGTTTGGTAGTGATAATATTACCGGTTTGCTCAAAAAATAATTCTGGTGATAATGAAATAATATGTTCTTGATTTAGTTTGCAATAAGCGGCGTAAGGCACGGGTTGATTTTGTTTTAATTGTTCGTACAAAGCTAACGGACTACCAGAAAATTTAAAACGATATTGGCCGGTAAAGTTTACTTGATAAGTTTCACCATTACGAATATAATTTTTGATCAAATTAATTTTATTTTGGTAAGAGTTTATCGTTTCATTGAATTTTAGCTGGGTAATGTGGTAAGGATTATGTAATAAATTGCCATTTAATTTAGGAATGATTGCAGGTTGTTTGAATACAGCCAAATGAAGCAGGGGATGATGTGAACGGGAGTTATGGGGTAAATTAGGCAATAAGTGATAACCTAGTTCGTAAGCGAAGTATCCAGCCACCCAGTAATCTTGTTTTAGATATTGTTCAATTTTTTTAAATATATTATTTAATGCACTATAGTTATTGGTACACAAAACTGCGATCGGTTTTGTGAATACATAATTACTATAATCAAACCTTAAATAATATTTGGGTAGTTTTAACGTGGTTTTCAGCATAACTTTAAAAAGTTTTGTAGTAAGGTTTTACCAAGCGTAGTTAAAATGGCTTCAGGGTGAAACTGTACACCTTCTATCGGTACGGGATTGTTTTTTAATCTTATGCCCATAATTTCGCCGGATTTTGTTTGGGCAGAAATTTCTAAACAGTCTGGTAATGTAGTAGGATCAATTACTAGAGAATGATAACGAGTAACTAGTAATGGGTTAGGTAAGCGCTGATAAATAGTATTATTATCATGCTTAATCAAGGTTGTTTTACCATGCATAGGTTTACGCGCTTTAATGATACGAGCACCAAACGCTTCACCAATCGCTTGATGACCTAAACACACCCCGAACATTGGGATAGTACGATAATAATGTTTAATCACATTTAAAGTTATACCGGCCTGGCTAGGTGTGCCTGGCCCGGGTGATAATACAATACAGCTAGGTTTTAATTGCTTGATTTTAGATAAGCTAATACAATCGTTAGCTTGAACAGTAACAGCTTGTTTTAAGGCCT
Source organism: Patescibacteria group bacterium (assembly GCA_041660305.1). Taxonomy (GTDB): domain Bacteria; phylum Patescibacteriota; class Patescibacteriia; order UBA9570; family UBA9570; genus JBAZWO01. The sequence goes on from JBAZWO010000005.1 coordinate 75,840, forward strand.
GAAAATAGTGTACTAAATTATAGGTAAACGAATCGTAATTATCGATGATTAAAACCACGTTAGCTATTCTCCAACTAATTGCACGGCATCGATTTCTACCCAATCCGTAGGCGCTTTTGTGGTATCAACAGTTATTTTAACGCCATTTACTTTATCGGTTACGCCAGTAACAGGTAGTTGTAAATATGCCAAGCCTTCAGTTTTGTCGGTGCCTTGCCAAACAGTTTTGTATTCACCGTCAATATTTTTTACTTCTACTTTACTTACTGCACCACTGCCTAGATTTTCATGAATGCGAATGCCGGTTGGTACGGCAGCTTTAGTATAAGTTAGTTCCAAAGTTTGGGTGCCTTTATTTTTTTCGGCTGGAGCCCAAGCGCGACTGTTATCGCCATACGTTTCTACATTAGGTTCAGCAGTGGCTTGTTTGGCAGACCAGGAATCGGTGCCATATTGAGTTGAAGCTGTGGCGCTGGTAGCCCATTGGCCGTTTTTTTCAGCGGTAATTTCGGCATTAGTAGCCTCTTCGTTAAACGTAGTAACGGTTGCAGTATTGGTATTAGTATTTGTGGCAGTGGTATTGGTTGGTTTTTGCGTTTGTGTTTGAGTCTGGGTGGTAGTACCACAACCGGCTCCTAATGTAAGTAAAACCGCTGTGGTTAAAGTAGTAAGCGATAAGATAGTTTTTTTCATAATTAAACCTCCTTAATTATTAATTATTTTAATAATAGCATAACTGAAATTGCAAAGCAAACAGGAAGCGAATATTATGCTATAATGATAAGCGAAATAATTATTATAGATTAAGCTATGTTTTTAACAAAACTGGGAGTGCTAGGATTATTAGCGGTTATGATGCCAGTAGTATCTATATTGCGCGAAGATATTAGTGCTAGTAGATTGAATAAATTTATTGGTGAAGGTACTAGTAATTATGCTGGTTATGCTTTAACTAACGGTGATTTTAATGGTGATGGCAAAAGCGATTTGTTAATAGGGGCGTATGGTAATGATGTGGCTTATATTATTTATGGTAAAACTACTTTTACTAGCAGTACAAATTTAGCCGCGGCCGATGTTAAATTAGTTGGCGAAGCTGGTAATGGCGCAACTGGATATGCGGTGGCCAGCGGAGATATAAATGGCGACGGCAAAGCGGATGTATTAATTAGCGCTCCCAATTTAGACGGTAATACAGGTGCGGTTTATGTTGTAATGGGCAGTGCCAATTTAAGTAGTGTGATTAATTTATCTGCTACTACGGCCACAAAATATGTAGGCGAAGCCAGCGGTGATTATGCCGGTAGCGCGGTGGCTAGTGCGGGTGATATTAATGGTGATGGGAAAACAGATTTTTTAATCGGGGCGCCGTATAATAATATTTCTACTGGTAAAGTGTATTTAATTTACGGTTCCGCTAATTTTAACATTGGTACTAATAATTTAGCGGATGTAACCACTGGTTTTGTTGGCAGTGTTGCTGGCGAAGCAGCTGGTAGTGCCTTAGCTGGAGCCGGTGATGTAAATGGCGATGGTAAGGTTGATATATTAATTGGAACCAATTATGTAGATAGTGCCGCCGGTAAAGCTTATTTAATCTATGGAGCAAATAGTATTAGTGGAATAAATAATCTAAACAGCGCTAATGTGGTTTTTAATGGAGAAAATACCAGTGATTACGCCGGTAGCAAAGTGGCCGGAGCTGGTGATGTAAATGGCGACGGCAAAGCGGATGTATTAATTGGCGCGTCTGGTAATGATAGTGGTGGAACGAATAGTGGAGTGGCTTATCTTATTTATGGAGCGGCCAATTTAAGTGCTAGTATCAATTTAGTTAATGCCAATGTAAAATTTATTGGAGAAGAGGCTAATAATAATGCTAGTAGCGCTATAGCCGGAGCCGGTGATGTAAATAATGACGGGGAAGCTGATTTACTCATTGGTGCTGCCGGAGCCAGTTATCTTATTTATGGCAAAACTAATCTTAGTTCATTAATTTATTTAGCTAATGCCAACATTAAGTTTAGCGGTGAAACTACAAATGATTCATTTGGTGGCACGGTAGCTAGTGCTGGCGATGTAAATAATGATGGTTTTGCTGATATTAGCAATGGAGCTTATCTAAGTAATAGCGGTACCGGAGCGGCGTATCTTGGTTTAGTGTATGTAGACGCGGATTACGATGGGGTAGCGGGTAGTAGTGGTTTAATTACTGGTAGTGATTGCAATGATGCTGATAGCGCTGTTACTAGCAATCAAACGTATTATCAAGATAGTGATGCTGATGGTTTAGGTAATGAAGAAGTAACTACTAGTGTTTGTGCGGCCACACCGCCGAGCGGTTATGTAAATGATACTACTGATACAAATGATGAAATTAAAAATAACGGCGTAGAAATTGGCGGTGATTCCGTAGATAATGATGGTGACGGTGTAATTGATGAAGTGAATACCGTTAGTAAAAACGAAACACATCCAGAATATGGTACGCAAAACCCAGCGTATACAAACAGTGGTATTGTTAGTGTTGCTGGCGCAAAAAATGGGAATATTAATGTAACGTATGCTGATAATTCAGTTTATCGTTATAGAATATTTAAAGTAAAAACGGCCAGAGTAACTGTGTTAGCTACTTACGATGATACTGGTTATGTGATAGTAATGCATCCAACTGGTAGTAAATTAGCATTAGTAAATGCATTTAATGGTTATAGTTATAATACGCGGCAAATAGCTAAAAAAGCGCGTTACAAAAAAATGGCTTTACAATTAACTACTGTACAAAATCAAGTAGTGGCAGTAGTTACGGAAAAACGAGGTTTAAATGTGCAATTATCATTAACAAAATTATTGATTGATCAGCAAAAACTAGGAAAAATGTCTCGTCAGTTTTTACGTAATGCTAAAGTAAACGTTACTCACACCGTAGTACAAGATTCAACTATATTATTGTTTAGTAAAACAGATAAAAAATTAGCTAGTTATTTAGTTACTAAAGACTGGCGGTTGGTTAAAAACTGATTATTTCAACTGAATTAAATATAATTCTCCATCGGTAAAAAATTGATCACCAACGAAGTTTTTTCCTAAAGTAGGTTGCACGAAAGGAACTTTTTGATATTGACTAATCCGTCCGGTATTTTTTATATCCGTAAATAAAGTTTCGCGTTCAATGTCAATTGCCGGGTTAATGGTATGAGTAACACCCCATTTAAATTTAAGACCAGTATCAAAACTAGCTGTGCCAATATATACGGCTTGACCGGTTGGTGTTTGAATATTTGTTTTCCAAAATCTAGCATGATGTCGTTCACGTACCGTATTAGCCGCCGTTGGTTTTTGCAAGCCAAAATTATTTACGGCATTATTCCAAAATACTGGCGTAACTGGAGCAGTGGGGTAGGATTGATTTAGAGCGGCTTGTTTTAAACTAAAAGCTAATGAGCGCCAATTTACTGGATCGGATATAATCCAGCCGGCTTGTTGCATGGTATTAAGCAATTCAGTATCGTTGGGAGCAATAATAATAAAGCTAGGTGGTTCTTGGGCGTTGCCACGCAAGGTTTCGGTATAGCGGGGTAATTGGTTTTGATTAAATGTAGCGATAATGTCGCTGGAAACTAGCGCTGGAATATAACGTGGTTCATAACTAGCTACCAAAGGTTCGTATTGTAAGCCATAAATAATATAGCTAATTATGCCAATGAACACGATAATTTTTTCGGCACTAATTGTTTGCCGCTTGGTGAGTAATACCAGCCATTTTTTTGGATAAGTAAAGTTCTGCCACTCTGCAATACTAATGCCGATAATTAACCAAGTAGCTCCTAATAAATAACCCCCAATTACATCACTTAAATAATGTACGCCCAGATATAATCTACTAATACCAATGCCAATAATAATAACGATTAAACAAAAAATATAATTCATTTTATGTTGCCAGTGTTTTTGAGTGCGCCATAAGTAATAAGCTATGAAGCCATATAATGCCAGGGCAATAGTAGCGTGACCACTAGGAAAAGAGAAAGTTGGCTCTAGATAAAAAGCGGTAAAATTTGGCCTAGGGCGATGGACAATTAATTTTGTAATATACGAAAACAAGCCGCTACCACCTACGGTAACTAATAATGGTAAGATGTATTTTTTGTTATTGCGTAATATTAAAATAAGTAAAAACAATAATATTATACCAATTACAATGTCAGTTTTGCCTAATAAGGTAAACCACAACATTACTTGAATGGCCGTGTGGTTACGAAATACATATAATAAATTTTCCAGGCCGGCATCGGTGGCGGTTACAAAATCAGAAGTAATTACCTGTTTTACTACACCGAAAAATAATACTAATATATAAATAAATAACATTATTAACAAGGTAAGAAATAATCCAGAAAATTTATTAAGTTTAAAACGATTTAATATTAAGCGTATTAAACGAGGATGCCGTTGATACCAGCGTTGTATATCTGGATTTTGCCTAATAGCTTGCCACACGGACAGGCTAAGTGATTGGCTAATAAAGAGCAGGCGCTTGCCTTGTTTTATAATAAAATAACGTAGCCAATATAAACCAATTAAACTAATAAATACCACGCTAGTTAATAATGTAGCTCGAGTAGACCAGGTTTCAATAATTAACCACGCTTTACCTAAGGCATAGCCTAATAATATATATAATACCGCCCAGGCTAAACTACTAATAAGATTATAGAAAAAAAAGATAATATCTGGCATGTTGAACATGCCGGCAATACAAGGCATTAGTGAACGCACAGAATGCATAAAGCGACCAAATAAAACACTTTTATTACCATAGCGACGAAATAGAGCTTCACCATTGTGTAAATAGTGTAATTTAAATAGCCGGCTATCTTTTGAGAAAAAATTAAAACCTCGTTTACCTAAATAAAAACTAAGCATACCGCCTAGCCAAGCCCCAGCCGCCGCCAAGCCGATAGCTAGCTGTATATCTAGCCAGCCTAGGGCGGCCAGTGCGCCTGTGCCAATTACTAAAAAAGTTCCTGGAAAAACTAAGCCAACAAGCGTTAAGGTTTCTAAAAAAGCGATCATAAATATAATCCAGTAACTAAGTTCAAACATGCTCATATCATAGCGTATTTTCTAAAAAAAGATAGGTTATATTATATTTGCTCTATTGATAAAATCTTTATAAACAGGTAAAGTGTTAGCATGAACATAATTGCAAAATACAGCTGGCTTTTAGTGGTAATATTTTTCTTACCTAAGGCAATATTGGCCGCTGATTTTTCTAGTCAGCGCGCGGGTACTTGGAATACGTTTAAAACTAACTATATTGAGGCTTATAAATCTTACAAAGCTTACGGTTTAGTATTTGATCCGTCCGTGTCTGATTCTTCAAAATCAGACGCTGGGGATTACGCGGTGAGTGAGGGAGTTGGTTATGGTTTACTGTTGGCCACATTACAAAACGATCAAGCTACATTTGATAAAATTTTTAATGCCGCCAATCAATTTATGTGGAACGGCACTACGTATGATTGGAAAATAAGTACGGCCGGTGAAAAATGGGGTACGAATGGAGCAACCGATGCTGATGAAGATATTGCGTTAGCGTTAATTATAGCGGATAAGTTACAGGCCAAAGGTACGTGGACGGCTAATAGTAATTATGCAACTTGGGCGCAAAAATTGATTAACATGATTTATGATAAAGAAACTACGAATAGTTTTTTAAAACCTGGTGATGCGTGGGGCGGATCGGATTTGCTGAATTTATCTTATTTTGCGCCGGCTTGGTACCGTATGTTTGATAGCTATGAAACCACTAATCATGATTGGAATGCGGTAATTGATAAACAATATAGTATTTTGTTAAGCACCAGTGCTAAATACAATGGTTTGATTCCTGATTGGCAAGATCAATATGGTAATCAAGTAAATGGTAGCTGGGGTATGCGCTATGATGGTATTCGTACACCCTGGCGCATAGCGGTAGACGCCACAGTGAATAATAATACACAAGCTAAACAATATTTGGATACGGTAATTCCTTATGTAATGAATAAAGATGGAGCGAGTGGTGTACAAATGTATGCTGTTCCAAGCGGGAATAAAATTGAATATCATAATGAATTAGCGGTAGCTATGTGGGCAGCGGGAGCCAGGGGGGCTAGTAATACTACTTATCGTGATCAGTTAAGCTTGGAGTTAGAAAAAATGTACATGCCGAGTATTCAGGCCTTTAGTAATAACTGGAGCCAGGCGTATTTATATTATTTTAATCAATCACTAGCCATGCTTGGTTCAGCGGTAGCGGATGGATCGTTTCAAAAATTATTAAATGAAAGCATTGTAACTGGTGGCGATATTGTTCCAGCGCAAGAATTGACCAAACACAAACGAGGCATTATTCAAAAGCGACACGTGTTGGTTAGGGCGAAACAAAATGGTGATCAAGTTACATTACGTTGTTTTCAAACCAAAAAACATCAGCCTAAAACACAGTTTTGTGATAAAACGTATACGGAAAGCTCTTTATTGAAAAAAATAAACATTAAACATCATAAAATTATTATTAAACACGCATCTGGCGCTAAACAAGTTTTTTCAGTAGCATTAGGTTTAAGTATTAATTAAATTATCTTTATGCAAACAAAATATTTTTTATTTAGCGTACCAATAATAGCTAGTTTGTTAATGGGTGTAGGCTGTACAACAACTAATAATACTAATAATCTAACCCAAGAAAATATGATTACTAAAAACGGCCTGCAGTATGTAGATGAAGTAGTAGGCACTGGGGCAGCAGCCAAAACCGGAAATACGGTATCGGTGCATTACACCGGCACGTTAGAAGATGGTACAAAATTTGATAGTTCAAAAGATCGTAATGAACCATTTGAGTTTCAGTTAGGCGCCGGCCTGGTAATTGAAGGTTGGGATATTGGGGTAGAGGGTATGCAAGTAGGCGGGAAGCGCAAACTAATTATTCCTGGAAATTTAGCCTATGGTAAAAGCGGTGTGCAGGGCGTAATTCCACCAGATGCCACGTTAATATTTGAGGTTGAGTTGTTGGCTGTTATTTAATCCCAAGTTCCTTACGACGTTCGGCTTGTTTGTCCAGCACTTTTTTACGGATACGGACATTTTTTGGAGTAACTTCTACTAGTTCATCATCGGTAATATATTCTAAAGCATCTTCCAGACCCATAGTTCTAGGAGTATTGAAGTGTTCGGAAGTACCATCACCTTTGGAACGCATGTTCGAGAGTTGTTTAGCTTTGCATACATTCACATTTAAATCATCGTTTCTAGCATTTTGGCCTATCACTTGGCCTTTATAAACCGGTATAGCTGGACCAATAAATAACACGCCGCGTTCCTGCACGGCTAATAAACCATACATGTTGGTAGTACCAGATTCATGCGCCACTAATGAGCCTTGGTCACGTTCACTCCAAGCACCAGGATCGGGCTTATAACCTTCAAACATAGTGTTCATAATTCCTAAACCACGCGTATCAGTTAAAAATTCATTGCGGTAACCAAATAAACCACGAGTTGGAATTACAAATTCTAAAAATACAATATTACCTTCATTACGCATATCTAATAATTCACCACGGCGACTGCCAAGTTTTTGAATGACTACGCCAGAATGTGTTTCTGGCACTTCAATAAAGGCACGATCATACGGCACATGTTTTTTCCCGTCAATTATTTTTATAATTACTTGCGGACGAGACACTTGAAATTCATAGCCTTCACGGCGTAGGCGTTCAATAAAAATAGCCAAATGTAATTCACCCCGACCCGATACAACCCAGTCGCTATTTGGTCCATCCTCAATGCGCATGGCCATATCGGTTTCCAACTCTTTGTACAAGCGTTCACGAATTTGGCGAGAGGTAGAGTAGTCACCTTCTTTGCCGGCAAATGGAGAATCGTTTACACTAAACGTCATTTTTACAGTTGGTTCATCTATTTTTAGTACCGGTAACGCTATAGGTTGTTCTACATCGGCAATCGTTTCGCCAATGGTAATATCATCAATGCCAGACAAAGCTACAATATCACCCGCACTAGCTTGGTCGGTTTGTACGCGATCTAAGCCTTGAATGGTCATAAGCGAAACCAGGCGATATTTTTTCATAGCGCCTTCACGGTTAATATGCATTACATCCTGGCCGGCTTTAATTACACCATTATAAATTCTACCCGTAGCAATTCTGCCTTTAAAATCATCGCGAGCTAAGGTGGTAATTAACATTTGCAACGGTTTGGTAACGTCTCCCGAGGGGGCTGGTACATGTTTTAAAATAGCTTCAAAAATAGAAGAGATATCTGTCATTTTAGATAAATCTGCCTCTAAACCAGCTTTGCCTTGTTTAGCGGAAGCATAAATAACCGGAAAATCGGCCGTGGCATCATCGGCCCCTAGATCAATAAACAAATCAAAGGTACGGTTCAATACTTCATTACAACGAGCATCAGGTTTATCAATTTTATTTACCACCACAATTACTTTCAGTTTTTTTTGTAAGGCTTTTTTTAAGACAAATCTGGTTTGTGGCATAGGGCCTTCTTTGGCATCAATTAACAACAAGCAACCATCGGCCATGGTTAACACGCGCTCTACTTCACCACCAAAATCAGCATGACCAGGCGTATCAATAATATTAATTTTAGTATTTTTATACTGAATGGAAGCGTTTTTAGAAAAAATTGTAATACCACGTTCACGTTCCAAATCGTTACTATCCATAATCAAATCGTGTCCGGTATTGGCTTTATTTAATTTAGTGAGTGATTGCCGCAATAACGCATCTACCAAGGTGGTTTTACCATGGTCAACGTGAGCGATAATAGCAACGTTACGGATATTATTCATAATAGATAATAACTTGATTAAAAAACTCTGCTTATTAAGCAGAACTTTGCTTTACTTAACGGATAGAGTTTAAAAGAAAACGGATTTTTTGTCAAACTACCTCTCCCCCTAACCCCTCTCCTAAATCCTACCCCACCTCCCAACCTCCTCCCCTATAAAGGGAGGAGGAGTAATACAACTTTAGATTTTTCCCCCTCTCCTTTGAGGAGAGGGGGCTAGGGGGAGAGGTAGGATGTTAAGGGGTTATTTCGTCTTAAACGCTTTCCATTTGCTAAATTTAGAGCAACCTAAATTATTACAGGCTCTAGCGCGGAATTGATAACGAGTTAAACTGGTAAGATTTTTAACGTGTTTTTTGGTAGTTTTTACTTTTTTATATTTATCCCAAGTGGTTTTATCGGTATTTTGGTAAGAACGTAATTGCACTACATAGCGAGTAGCTAAACTACGTTTTGGTTTTAACCATTTTAAATTGGCGGTAGTAGCGGTTATTTTTTTAACCGATAATTTGCGCGGTAACGAAGGCTTGGTTAAAGTAATATTACTAGCTACAGCAAACTGCGATAAATGATTAGTGTAAATGGTCATGGTATTACCATCGGTTTCGCCTAACACACCATCAGCTAAAAACATATTCAAATCGGTTTGTTGAAATGAAGGTGTTAATTCATTAGTGGCGTTGCCGTTAGTTAAGTTTTGATCGATCGGCAATATTATTTTAGCCGGTTGTTCTAGTTGTGATACTTTCATACCAGAGCTAGTATTCCACACGTTTACATCATAAGCAATGCCAATTTGGGCAATGCCGCCGCTACTTACTTCTAAATTAGGTCGGGGCGCAATTTGTACCGTTACCGTATCAGAATAACCAGCCGCATACGGTGGCAATTCCACTCGGGCACCAGCGGCGTTACTAACCACACAAACAACAGCTAATGAACAGGTATCGCTGGCTGCCGCTGGTACAGTTACGCCCGTGCTAGGCACGGTTAAAAAATTAAGTGTACCAGATTCAGTAAGGGTAAATTTATTTTGATAGAGAGCTAATTCATCTTTAGCATTAATGCCAGAAACAAGCACGTTCCATTCGCCGGCTACTAAACCAGCGCTATAAGTATGTTCAGCCGTTATGGTTGGTTTAACTACACCACCATTAGTGGCATAAAAAATTAATTTCGGTGAATTCAAATCATTATTTATCTCACCAGTAACTGTTAAATCTGTAGCGCGGAAAGATACATCGCCTAAGGCTACCAGAGCATTAGCAACAGTGAAAGCTTCTACGGTAGGGGAAATAGCGTTGCTACCGGCAGGATCATCACCAAAATAAGCTGTAAAGATACCGTTTGGTAAATTACGGGAAAATTCACCGGTAGTCGATGTTTTAGTGCTAACATTGATAATGTCTTTGGCTTGAACGGTGGTTTTATTAGCTGTAGCGGCTTGTTGTAAGGCCGGTAAATTGGTGAACAGTACGCGATCTTCGGCTACCGGTTGTCCGTTGGCATCTAATACTCGGCCGGTAACGCTACCACCCGTAGTGGTGTAAGCGGTTACATTGGCCGTGGTAGTAGTGCCGGCTTTAACTACTACGGATACAGTATTTACAATAGAAGAGATAGCCGTAGCGGCTGGATCGGTAATTCTTAATAGTACTTTCCAAGTACCAGGAGCCACGGTTAATGAATAGGTACCGGCGCTATTAACAGTACCGGTTTCTACCGAGCCATTGGCGCTTTGAATAGCTACCACTTGGGCGTTATTGCCTAATACACTAGAAGTTAATGTTGCGCCAGACGCCGCATCCATTACCAAACCACTAATAGTGCCTTCATTTGCAGTAACGGTTAAATTTTGTTGCACCATTGTGACAGATATTGTTACAGGAACTGGTTCACTTAAATAAACGCTACTACCTGGTTCGGTAACTAGGCGTAGAGTAGCTGAATTAGCAGTTACGTTGGCTAACGTTATAGTATAAGCTCCGGCAGTATTAACTGCTCCAGAAAATTCTGTGTCGTTCACTGTGGCAGTAACCACGGCGGATAAATTAGTAACAGCCGTGCCGTTGCTATCTACTATATTACCTTGAATAGTAACACCAATAATACTAGCCGCTAATTCCAAACCGGAAATAGTTTCGCCGGCCGATACAGTAGCATAAGCCGTTTTGGTAGAAATATATTGATCGTTAGATACGGCTATGTTATATTCGCCGCTAGCTACGTTAGTAATGGAAAAATTACCAGCGTTATCAGTATTGTCTTGAAAAGTGCGGCCGTTATTTAAATTAGTAGCTACTACGGTAATATTATTGGCACTTTGATCGGCAATTGTAACTTTACCACTTAACGTAGCTGAATTAGTTTCGGCTTGATACGTGCCCCAATCGTAAGTGCCGGGCGCGTCTTCCACAATAAATGTTTGATCCGGAAAACTTTGATTTTCTAATTGACGACCATGATAAACATTAACTTTGTAAATACCAGGCAACAAGTAAAGTTGAGCAATACCAGTAGTGCCGCTTACTTTGGCGTAAGTATCTACCGTAACATCAGTAGAGCCTACTTTAGCTAGCCCAGAAATAAGCACATCAGCGTTAAAATCGTATTGATTAAGAATGTTGCCGGCGGCATCAACCGGCTTGATGGTTACTAATTGTTGACTAGGCGCTACTTTAAAAGTTAGTGAAGCCGTTTCACTGGTATCATCATTGGCAAATTCTACTACTTGATCGGTGCCTATGGCTACCCAGGGGTAACGCAAGGGGTCTTGTTCGCTAAGATTACGATCGGCTTCCACTACCCATTTGCCACCAGTTACTTGCAAATAACCGTCCGAGCCGGAATAATTTCCACTTACCTGATTAGCTCCACCGGTAGAGGCGCTAATTGGCTGAGCAATCACATCTACATATTGTACTGGCGTACCATCTAAATAAGTAACCGTAAAATTAATCGTTTTAGGAGCGCGGCGTAATTGTAAATTTACTTGTTGAGCGGTGCCGTTCCAGGTAAAATTTGTGCCACCCAACGTGTTATAACCAGTGGGAGTACGTGCCTCCACGCCCATTTGCGTAGTGCCTATCACCAAGCTACTGGTATCGCCCTCACAATTATAAGTACCACTGCTATCGGTGGTGCTAGATACAAAAAATGAACCGTTAGCGGTGTGACATTCTACTACTACACTCGCGACTGGCGCGTTGGTAGCAGTGTCGGTAACAGTGCCGTAAGCTACTTGAGCCGCTTTAGTTGGTAACGCAAATAATGTTGCGCCCATAACACACAGCCCTAAGCTGGCTAGGCGCCAATATTTTAATAAATATTCTCCTCCCATATTATTAAGATTAATAATTAATTGATTTAATTTTCTATGAGTTCATTACTGATTTAAAGTATAACAAAGTTTGATAAACATCACAACATAATCGAAATGGAGCAATGGCTATTAACCTAGCTTACGAACTGCTTACACACTACCTAATATTTTTGATAGTAACTAGCAGTAACAAAAATTTCTTATGCGTTGTATAAAAAATTAAATTAGCGCAAATAATATTATTAGTAAATTAACCGCAATGAATATTTTATAATTTTAACTTTAATACGATCGGGATGTGCGAAGCGAACAGATAATTGTTTGTTCTAATTTTTTAGGTTCATCCGTGCCTATCCTATACGTTTTACCATTTTTCAGTTTTATTTCAACCGCATCAAGACCGGAAACACTATAAATCCACATCTTGGGCCATAACCATCTTTTTATTCCCCAGCCACAATACCAATGATTCTTTACGGTTTTAGCGGACACTACATCATTAAGCAAAAACTTTTTCTGATAAATACCATAGCCAAATTTGATTCGTACATATTTTTCATCAATAATTACTTGAAGTGACCAAAAAGATGCAAGAATAAACAGAATTAATACCATTATGGTAGTAACGAGAAGATTTGTGCCTGAATCAGCCGATGGGGGCTCGGCGGAGGCCGTAATATAAACCCATGCAAAAAGCACCAGCACGGCCAGCGTAACAACCAGCATCAGGTAACCAATTTGAGTGTGTTTGTAGTTCATAAAATTAAGGTTGTTATCATTATTTATGTGTTCAAAGGCGGAATGAATTTCACTTAACGTCCGCGCCACTACCGTTGCGTTAGAAAACACTTAATACCTTAAAAATACCACAACTAAGCCAAAAAGCAATCTGGTTGGTATTTTTAGATTTGAATCCTTTTCCAGATCACACGCAAAAACAGGCCTGTTTATTCGATTTTAACGCAACGGTAGTGCGTCCGCGCGTAGGCGCATGTTGCGACGCGAGGTTGTGGTATGATTTTATCACCACAACCGAAGCAAAGCAATTGCGCATACGCGCTGTTCGTATAATGAAAGCATACCAGTAATGGTATGCTTCTTTCGT
>JBAZWO010000006.1:0-83307 GCA_041660305.1 Patescibacteria group bacterium
CACTTTGGACAGTGTTTAGATCGTTTTTTTTGTCATAGTAGGCTTCTTAACAGGTTAAGGATTAATATGGAAGCTAACTATAGCAAAGAAAACGACTTTTTAGGAGCCAAAAATGCAACGGTCTCGGTTTCACCCGAGGCACAGTACTCCTTTTAAGCTTCTGTGGCACAAATTGGTCGCAGACAGATCATTTGTGCCGTGGGTGGAAGGGTTTTTTGGTTCCGATAAAACTAAAAAACCCGATGTGGAAACTTTGCGTAGGTTCGCAGCCGATTACTTGCTCTACGCCGATCGAGTGTTTAGGTTGGCGGGGGAGAAGGATCTGCGGGCCGAAATCGACACTCTCCAGAGGCCGAGCGGGTATATCCGCCCCAGCACCGTGGAGGTGAGCGGTGGAGCTCCAGGGCTGGGGAAGAGGTGAGAGATGAACCAATCATTTTTTCTCCGCTGCCTCAGAGACGGCTCGCTTGCCGGTTTGGCAGTTCTGTTGCTGACCGGCAGTGTTTTTTCTGCCATTCTTTTCTTCGTCCTTGGGTTCATAGAGCCCATCGCCTACAATTGGGCCTTCAAACGGCCCAGCTCCTAATGTTCATTTCGTCCCGCCGATGACGCGTCTCTCCTATCGGCAAAACCCAATATGGATCTTGTAACGGCAAGGCCCCTAATGGATTTATTCAAACATTTTGCCAATCCAGATATCATTTTTTTTAATATTCTCTTGCTAACCCACTGGGATAAACCCAGGGGTTAGCATCATTAACCCCCGGCTTTAGGCCGGTGGGTTAATTAAGGGGGTGTGATCGTGGAAACGGGATTGCCATTTAAAATCGTAAAATTTATTTTGTAGAGACATGCCATGGCATGTCTCTACCAATATCACGGGGCGTCTCTATTAGTTTGTGCTATCATTTATCTATTATCTATGTCCGTATTACCATTACAAAATCGTTTAAAAGAATTACCCACCAAGCCTGGTATTTATTTGTTTAAAAACCAGCAGGGGAATGTGTTGTATGTAGGTAAGGCCAAAGCGTTAAATAAACGGGTGCAAAGTTATTTTCGGGCGAGCGTGGATTTAAGTGAGGCTAAGCAGTTAATGGTGCAGCAAATTACTACACTCGATTGGATAGAAACCAAAACGGAAACGGATGCGTTGGTGTTGGAAGATAAACTTATTAAAGATTATCAGCCGCGCTTTAATATTTTGGCGAAAGATGATAAACATTTTTTATATATTCATATTACAGCCGAAACCTTTCCGCGCGTGTTAGCGGTGCGCCGGCCGAATTTAAAAACGGGCGGAATGTTTTATGGGCCGTATCCATTTGCCCGCAGTTTGCGCGATGTGTTGAAATTAGTGCATACCATTTTTTCAGTGCGCACGTGTAAGAAATTACCCAAGCGGGCGTGTTTGGAATATTATTTAGGCAACTGTCCGGCGCCGTGTATTAATAAAATAGCGGCACTAGATTACCAAAAAATTATTCAGCAAATTATTGATGTATTTGAAGGTAACAGCGCAATCGTGCAAGCTAAATTGCAAGCCCGGATGCAGCAAGCGGCTAAACAGCAATTATTTGAAGTAGCGGCGCGAGCGCGTGATCAGCTAACGGCGCTAAAAAAATTACAATCGTTACGCAAAACGCCGCAACAATATTTAGCGGAGCATTATAAGCAAACTAATATCGATCCGCAACAAGGCTTGCGTGGTTTAACTAAAGTGTTAGGTTTAGCCAAAATACCGCATCGGATTGAAGTGTACGATATTTCCAATATCCAAGGCAATTTTAGTGTAGGATCGATGATTGTATTTATTAACGGTTTGCCTGATAACAGCGAGTACAGGCGCTTTAAAATAAAAACTGTAACAGGCGCGGATGATTTTAAAAGTTTACGCGAAGTAGTAACTCGGCGTTTAAAACGGGCTTGGCCGTTGCCAGATTTAGCCATTATGGACGGTGGCAAGGGTCAGCTACAAGCCGTGGTGGATTTGTGGCAACAAGTAAATGTTCCGGTAGTAGCGCTAGCTAAGCAACGCGAAGAACTATTCTGGCCGGAAAAAACTTTACCAAAATTATGTGCGCCGGGCAGTCAGGAATTATTTTTAGTACAACGCATGCGCGATGAAGCGCATCGGTTTGCGATTAGATATTATCGTTTATTACACCGCAAAACTATGCGGGGCGATTAAGCTGATCAACCACTTCCGCTGGAGCAGGTTTAATATCCGTTAAATCATCTACAAATAAACCAGCTTGAATTAATTCAGCATCGGCTACGTGAATATAATCTTTACCATGACAAATTATCACACCAAAACCATCGGTAGCACGATATACATGAGCCGTGTTATCAAATAAAGCTTGTTTTTCCGGTGACTGATTCGCACGTACGGCTTGTACAATTTTTTGTTCGGCCGGTGTAGGCGGAATTACCGGAGTAGTAGTTATTGGTTTTGGTGCAGGCACTGGTTGAACCGCTGGCGCAATAGGCACGCTTACTACGGGTCGTACAGGAATACGTACAGGTGCTGGAGCAGGAACGGGGGCAGGGGCGGCCGGTAAACCGGATTGCTGTTTTTGATAGTTATTAAATTGTTCTACCAAAGCATTTAACCAGGGTTCAGCCGCAATGCTAGAGGCGCTAGCCGGGTTATTAGTAATTTGTTCCCGGCGTTCTTGAATACGATTAACAAACACGCCTAATTGATCTTCACGTTGCTCAATCGATTTGGCTTTGTCTACTAACGATTTAATTTCATCGAGCGCGCCGGTTTCTTGGCGATTAATATTATGAATTTCGCTAGATAACGCCTGTTCAGCTTGATTCAACATATCTAACGTAGTAGATAAGGTGTCCGTATCGGACGGTGAGGCAGGCGGCACATTAGCGCGTAAAGGCGGCATGCTAGGCTGCGGCGTAGAGCTGGGAGCGTTTACCGCATGTTGAATAGCCGCCGCCGGATTAAAACTGTCAGCAGCTTGTTCAGTCTCGTTCATATCGGGCGCAAATACTATTTTTGGTCCCGCAAAATTTGTTTGTTCGTCTGGCATAATTTTTTTATTTATTTTTTAAGCGGCTTCTGAATAAGATATGTTTTCCGTTTGTTCGCTTCTAGCCATAGCTTCTTGCGCAGATAACCTAGTAACAGGTAAACGTTCAAATACTTCTGGTCTTAAAAGTACACTAATATGTTTTTCTTCAGCTAATTGAGTAGCGGCATCGTAAATTTGTTGACGAGAAATATAATGAACAGATCCATTAGTAGGTTCAAAAACCACCACTCCTTGATTATCTAAAGTGCGACGAACAGTAGAACGAAAATTAATGTTTCGTTCTAAAATATTAGGCATATACACACCAATAAACGTTCTCATTTCGTTTTCAGCTTTTTCTGGCGTAATGCTGTCTAATACTACTTGTCGAGATATTTCTGCCCATGGAGTATTATGACGAATAGCGTCTTGTCCGATTCTAATAACCTCTGGTGCACTTTTTAAAGTAGCATTATTATCTACTAAACGTGAATGAAGTGGTTTAGGAGAAGATTCAGTAGTAATTTCAGACGTTTGTTCAGTAGGAGCGTCATCCCAGACATTATTAATTGCTTGATCAGTAGCTCTATCTAATTCATTACTAAAAATTCGTTCATCATCATTAAAAATTTGTTCATCATCTTCCGGATAGTCTGGTAAATCAGCTACACGAATACCTTCATCAATTACTTCGTCATCACCAATTATTCTTTCAGGATTTACATTTGATGGTAATTGCTCTTGACTAACAACTGTTTCTGGAGTTTGTTTAGAAAATGGTTGTTTTTCAAATAATACAGGCATGCTGGCTACAGTATTTTCGTAGGTCTTATTTAAATCATTAATTCTTTTTTCAGTTTGTTTTATTTGTTCTAAACTAGTAGCTCCCTCTAAGGCGCCTTTAATGTTAGGTAGATGTTGATCTCTAATAGCTGTTAAATGTTGTTTGCTAATATGTTCTTGTTTTATCCAACGACTAATTTTTCGTAACAATCCTCGTACGCCGGCTTCTTCGTTTTTTACAATATCTAACGATCGTTCAATTTTAGCCGTTAAATCCCTATAGTTATACTCAGCTTCTTTTAGTGCTTTTTTAAATTCTGGTTTATTTTTATCTTTACTAGACGGTATAAAATCTGATTCATGTTTGTTATCATAAGGCACTGCAGGAGTAGCAACGATTTCTTTTTTATTTAATCTAAATCGTTCAAATAAACCCATAATTAACAATATTATATCACCTTTTTTCTTGTTTTGTCAAGCAAAAACACGAAAAACACGAAAATTTATTCATGTGTTACCACATGTTTTGGTAGATCCTTCAGGAATCGGGCGGGAGCGGTGATTTTGGTTTCGCCGTATACGGTGCGTTGGGTGGCGTAGATAAAGTAAGCGCGCTCTTTAGCCCGAGTTAAGGCTACGTAACAGAGGCGGCGCTCTTCTTCCATTTCGTTGGGCTCAAACAAGCTGCGCGAATGTGGAAACAGGCCCTCTTCCATGCCGGTAATGAACACCGTGTTAAATTCTAACCCTTTTGCGGCGTGCACCGTCATCATTTGCACGGCGTTAGCGCGCTCATCCACATCATCTTGATCGGATAACAAGCTAACTTGTTCCAAAAACGCACTAATACCATCAGCGCCAGTTAAGTGATCGTATTTTTTGGTGACCGATTTTAATTCGGCGATGTTTTCTAAACGATACCTGCCTTCTTCACTGTGTTCATCAAACTGTTGAGCATAACCAGTTTTAGTGGCAATGTGATGCATTAATTCTGAAGGAGTGGATTTGGGTAATAATTTAGTAAGGGCTTGCATGCTAGCTTGAAAAGCTAAAAATGCCTGTTGTGCAGCTGGGCGTAATGGTATCTCGTTCACGGAGAGGTAGTTGATTTTTTGTTCTCGACAGTACTGTTCAATTTTTAACCAAGAAGTTTTGCCAAGTGAGCGCGTTGGTACATTGCAAATTCGTTCCAGGCTTACCCAATCCGTTGGGTTAATTAATGCGCGCGCGTAAGCAATTAAATCTTTAATTTCTTTGCGTTCATAAAATTTTAAGCCGCCCACAATTCGATACGGCACATTATATTTCAAAAAGGTTTCTTCCAAAGCCCGCGATTGAGCATTGGTACGATATAAAATAACGTACTTAGATAAGTCCATGCCCGGTAATTGTTGCTTAATCGTTTGTTCTAAGGCCGTGTGTTCACGATAGGTTTTAAACGTATCGCTTTTCATAATACGATCTAATATGGATACCGGTACCTCTTCACTGATATATTGTATATCTGTGTCATCCTGTATTTTATCTGTGCTATCTGTGTTTCTGTCTTTTATATTAAATATTTCCTGAATAATAAATCCCCCCTCCGCTTCTTCGTTAGCGGCTTCTTTAACAGTAATTTTGTGGCCGCGGATATTTTCTGTCCACAAGGTTTTGTGTTTTTGGCGGCTATTTTTTTTAATAATGGCATTAGCGCCATCTAAAATATGTTGCGTCGAGCGATAATTTTGTTCAAGTAAAATTACCTTGGTATTAGGATAATCTTTTTCAAAATCTAAAATATTTTGTATATCAGCTTGCCTCCAGCCGTAAATCGATTGGTAATCATCGCCGACTACGCAAATATTTTGGTGCTTTTCGGCCAATAGTTGTATTAATGTAAATTGAGCGTGATTAGTATCTTGATACTCGTCTACTAAGAGGTATTTAAATTTGGTTTGATAATATTTTAAGCGGTCTGGAAATTGTTGTAGAATTTGCACGGTTAACCGAATTAAATCATCAAAATCTAATGCATTATTTTGCTGTAACGTTTGTTGGTAGCGCTGATAAATTTTAGATACAGTTTGTTCAATATTAGCTTTGGCGTCAGCATCATAAGTACTTGGTGACAATAATTTATTTTTAGCTTTTGAAATTAAAGCTTTTACCGCTTGGTAAGAAATGGCTTTTGGATCGTAACCTAAATCTTTAATAATGCCTTTAATTAAGCTAGTGGTATCATTATCATCGTAAATAACAAAGCGCGGGCGGTAACCTAGTAAGGCAATATCAGCCCGTAATAATTGAGCACAGAGGGAGTGAAACGTGCCAACTACCGGCATGGCTACAGCATTGTTTAACAACTTAGCCAAACGAGTTTTCATTTCTTTAGCCGCTTTATTTGTAAACGTAACAGCTAAAATTTCTTCCGGTTTAGCTTGTTTAGTCGCTAACAAATAAGCAATGCGATGGATAAGTGTTTTGGTTTTACCAGAGCCTGCTCCAGCTAGTATTAATACCGGGCCAGCAATGGTTTGTGCAGCGAGACGTTGTTGAGTATTAAGTGGTGCTAATAATTGATGCATGGAACATTACCATAACACGTATTGACAGTTTTTGCTATGTGTATTATGATAGGCTTTGATTAGTTTATGTCTACTCTTCGTCTAGTTATCTCCATTGCGCAAGTAGTGGTTGTCATCCTATTTATTATAACAGTTTTGTTGCAGCAAAAAGGCGTTGGTTTAGGTTCGGCCTTTGGTGGTGGCGACAGTGTTTATACCACTCGGCGTGGTCCTGAAAAATTTATTTTTAACGCAGGTATTGTATTGGCGGTATTATTTTTAGGATTAGGCATAGCCAATATTTTCATCAAGTAATTTATATTTATGGTAGATCGTGTAATCGTGGGGGGCGGCAATGCTCAACGTGGTCAATGGTGGAAACGTATGCGCTATTTAGGCGATTTGTTAAGTTTGCGTGAGCGCTTGCTGGTAGGCGGTTGTGGTTTAGTTATTGTTGTCTCACTTGGTTTTATGGGTATTTATCGTTATTTGTCATTAACTACGGTAGTACCAGTAAGCGGCGGTGAATATACTGAAGCATTGGTTGGTCAGCCACAATATGTTAATCCAGTGTTAGCCCAAAATAATGATGTGGATTTAGACTTAACCCGATTATTGTTTTCTAGTTTATTTGTGCGTAATAAAGATCAGAAACTAGAAAAAGATTTAGTGAGTGATTATACCGTTTCCGATAATCAATTAATATATACATTTTTTATTCGACGTGATGCCACTTGGCATGATGGCCAACCATTAACAGCCAATGATGTGTTATTTACCATTCAAGCTATTCAAGATCCGGCTTACCAAAGCCCTTTAGAACCTAGTTTGCGCGGTGTGCAAGCGGCTTTAGTAGATGATTACACCATTACTTTAACGTTAAAAGAACCCTTCGCTCCGTTTTTATCTGGCTTAACCTTTGGTATTTTACCGCAACATATTTGGGCGATGGCTTATAATAGCTCGTTACAAAATGTTACTTTATCGGAATACAATACTAGACCAATTGGTTCCGGATCATGGCAATTTTCCGAATTAACTAAAGATAGTAGTGGTTCGCTAATATCTTATAGTATTGTGCCATATGAAAAATATTTTGGTACAAAACCTTATCTAGAAAAGATCACTTACAAATTTTATGCAGACAGCGCTAGTGCAGTTTTGGCGTTACAAAACAAAGCCGTGGATGGCGTAGCGTTTATTAATCCAGAACAAAAAAAAGTGTTGCAAGATAGTTATCGCACGATGGCGTATTATCGTTTACAGTTACCGCAGTATACTGCTATTTTTTTTAATGAAGATCATTCAGATATATTAGCGCAAAAAAAAGTACGGTCAGCTTTAATTTGGGGAGTGGATCGTGATCGGATTATTAAAGAAGCCTTGCAAGGTGAGGGTGAACCAATTTATGCACCGATTTTACCAGGCTATTTAGGTTACAACCCAGAAATAAATAAATACGGGTTCGATGTAGCTAAGGGTAGTAGTTTGTTGGATGAGGCTGGTTGGAAATTAACTGATGGTAATCCTTACCGTACGAAAGATGGTAAAACATTAGAGTTTAG
This sequence comes from Patescibacteria group bacterium, assembly GCA_041660305.1. GTDB lineage: Bacteria > Patescibacteriota > Patescibacteriia > UBA9570 > UBA9570 > JBAZWO01. The sequence continues at coordinate 7,930 of JBAZWO010000006.1, forward strand.
CATTGCTACAGTTAATCAGCCGCATTATGTGAAAGCCTTAACTATTTTGCAGGAAAATTGGATCAAAATGGGCATTAAAGTGAATGTAAATATGTACGAAGCGTTGGATATTCAAGAGCAAATTATTAAGCCACGTGAATATGAAGCATTATTGTTTGGCGAAACATTAGGAGTGGATCCAGATCCTTATGCGTTTTGGCATTCTACCCAAATGAAGTACCCAGGGCTAGGTTTAGCGGTGTTTTATCAAAAAAATATTGATGATTTGTTAGAAACGGCGCGCAAAACTAACGCTGAAGAGCAACGGCGGTTAAAATATTTTAATTTTCAAAATATTCTAGCCGAAGAATTACCAGCAGTGTTTCTTTACAACCCTTATTATACTTATATCATGACGCCAGATATCCAAGGCGTTGGCTTTCAATATATTGATACGCCGTCCGATCGGTTAGCCGATTTAACGCATTGGTATATTGATACCAAACGAATTTGGCGTTAATTTAATCTAATTAATCTAATTGTTTCAGTAACACTTATGCAGCAAATGTATTCACAGCGGTCAGCGTTTTCTAAAACTGCCCGAACGATTCAGCGTACCATTACTAAAGCCGGTGGTAAGCGACGAATAATAACCAAAGCGGCTTATACCAGTGCTACCGTCCGGCACAGTAAATTAAAAGTAATTGTAGTTGGCGGCGTAGAAGAAGTTGGACGCAACATGACCTTAGTAGAATATGGCAAAGACGTTATCTTAATTGATTGTGGTTTACAGTTTCCAGAGGAAGATCAACCGGGAGTGGATTATATTATTCCGAATGTGTCTTATTTGAAGGGACGTGAGCGTGATGTAAAAGCTATGGTTATTACCCATGGCCACTATGATCATATTGGTGGTATTCCATTAATTTCACCAATTTTATATCATCCACCAATTTATGCTACCAAGCTTACGGCTGGTATTATTGCCAAACGACAAGAAGACTTCAAAGATAAAGGTAAATTAGATTTACGCCCGATTAATGCCGATCAAGTTCTGCAATTAGGGGTGTTTAGAGTAGAGTTTATTCGCGTAAATCATAATATTCCGGATTGTGTGGCTGTAGTAGTACACACTCCGGAAGGCACGCTCGTGCATACGGGAGATTTTAAATTCGATCTTACGCCAATTATGGATGAGGTGACTGATTTTGCGAAGATAGCTAATTTAGGAAAACAGGGTGTGTTAGCTGTGTTATCCGATTCTACTAATTCGCCGCAACCAGGACACCAAATTTCTGAAAGTGTCATTGGCGGTACCTTAGATGAAATTGTGCGCCAAGCACAAAACCGAGTAATTGTTGGTACCTTTGCTTCGTTGTTAAATCGTTTGCAACAAGTTATTTCTGTTTCCGAAAAATATGGTCGCAAAGTGGTAATAGAAGGGTTTAGTATGAAAAGCAATATCGAAATAGCTAAAGAGCTAGGCTATTTACACATGCATCCAAAAACCATTATTTCGCCACAAGAAGCGGTAAAATTACCACCGAATAAATTAACCATTATGTGTACTGGCGCCCAAGGCGAAAGCAATGCGGCGTTAATGCGCATGGCCAATCGCGAGCACCGATTCTTTCACATTGAAAAAGGCGACACGATTATTTTTTCGTCTTCCGTGGTGCCTGGCAATGAACGCACGGTACAGCGCTTAAAAGATACATTGTTGCGCGAGGGAGCCAAAGTAATTCACTACGAAATGATGGATGTGCACGCTGGCGGGCACGCTAAAGCTGAAGATTTAAAATTACTCTATCGGTTATTGAATCCAAAATACGTTATTCCAATAGAAGGCAATCGTTTTCTGTTAGAGGCTTCTAAAAATATTGCGTTACAGTTAGGCTGGAAAGAGGATAATGTGTTTATTACATCGAATGGTCAGGTGATTGAATTTTACGGTGGTACTGGTAAATTAACTCAAGATAAAATTGTTACGGATTATGTAATGGTAGATGGCTTAGGAGTAGGCGATGTACAAGAAGTAGTATTACGAGACAGACAATTAATGAGCGAAGATGGTATGTTCGTTATTATTGTTACGATTCGTACGCAAACCGGCGAATTAACTGGTAATCCAGATATTATCTCCCGCGGCTTTGTGTATATGAAAGATGCTAAACACTTAATTGAAGAAGCGCGTAATAGAGTAAAGAAAATTTGCCAAACTAAAGATCCGAAAAATAACAGCGTTAATCCAATGTACATCAAAAACAAATTGCGTGATGACATTGGCCAGTTCCTCTTCCAAAAAACCCAGCGTCGACCAATGATTTTACCGGTAGTGGTGGAGGTGTAAAAGATATATATTTGATTAATCATATCATTTATGATACAATTATAGTATTAAAATGATATGATTTTAAAGTACTATTATTATGCTCAATAAACGACAGGATGTAATATTAAGTTATATTGATCAGCATAATAACGCAGCTGTTTCAGCAGTGTTTAGTTTTATGCAAAAGCAGTGGCCAAAAGTTTCAAAAATTACCATTAATCGAGATTTAAAAAAACTAGTTCAACTAAAATTACTAGTGCAAACTGGATCTGGCCGAGGAACGGCGTATGTTTTAGCCCCAGCCTATAGCATTGTAAAACCGATCGACGTAAAGAAATATTTTGCTAGTGAAATAGATGAGCGCGATATCAAGACGCACTTTAATTTTGAAATATTTTCGCAGTTACGTATTATGCATACTATTTTTTCAGAAGCAGAACAAGTGCACTTACAAACTTTACAACAAATGTATCAATCTAAAATTAAACATTTACCACCAGATGTTTTACGTAAAGAATTTGAACGATTAACGATAGAGTTAAGTTGGAAATCTTCTAAAATCGAGGGAAATACTTACACTTTACTTGAAACGGAACAATTAATTAAAGAACAACAAGTTGCTTCTGAACACACCAAGGCAGAGGCGACTATGATTTTAAACCATAAAGCGGCGCTAGATTATATTAGGCAGCAGGCCGTTCAATTTAAAAAACTATCCAGAAGTAAAATTGAGGACATCCATTCATTATTGATAAAAGATTTAGGTGTTTCACGGAATGTTAGAAAAACAATCGTCCGTATTACCGGCACAGCCTATACACCGTTGGATAATATTTATCAAATTCAAGAAGCTTTAGATGATACTTGTAAATTAGTTAATACAGAAGCTAATCCTTTTGCCAAAGCTATGCTGGTATTAATGTTAATTGCGTATATTCAACCATTTACGGATGGCAATAAACGCACTAGTCGCTTAATAGGCAATGCGGTGTTATTAGCGCATGGCTGTTGCCCATTATCGTATCGTAGTATTAATGAAATAGAATATAAAAAAGCGTTGCTATTATTTTATGAGCAAAATAATATTACTTATTTTAAAAAATTGTTTTTAGAACAACTAGATTTTGCCGTGCATAATTATTTTGGTTAAGTATGTTATAATAACGAATATGTTAAAACAACGCGTTTTTTCCGGTATCCAGCCCTCCGGCGTACCACATTTAGGCAATTATATTGGGGCACTACAGCAATGGGTTAAACTGCAAGATACCCACGATGCCATATTTTGCATTGTCGATTATCATACTATTACTGTTAGACAAGATCCAGAGGAGCTAACTAATAATATTTATAACTTAGCGGCTATTTATTTAGCGGTGGGGCTAGATCCAAACAAAGCTATTTTATTCAGGCAGTCAGATGTGTCAGCTCATACGGAATTAGCTTGGATTTTGAGTACCATGACTTACATGGGTGAGTTGGAGCGTATGACGCAATACAAAGACAAAGCTAAACAGCATAAAACCAACAATAACGCCGGCTTATTCACTTATCCGGCACTCATGGCGGCCGATATTTTGCTTTATCAAACTAATTTAGTGCCGGTCGGCGAAGATCAAAAACAACATATTGAATTAACCCGTGATCTAGCGGAACGTTTTAATCAGCAATACGGTGAAACATTCACTGTGCCGGAAGTTATGCATCCCAAACAAGGCGCGCGGATTATGAGTCTAGACGATCCAACTAAAAAAATGAGCAAATCCGCCACTTCAGAATGGGGCTATATTTCACTATTAGATTCTCCAGATAGTGTGTTGAAAAAAATCAAAAAAGCCGTAACGGATTCCGGCAGTGAAGTTAAATCTAGTAAAGATAAACCAGCCTTAACGAATTTGTTAACGATTTATTCTTGTGTAACAGGTAAAACTATTCATGATATTGAAACGCTTTATGCGGGGCAAGGTTACGGTAAATTTAAACAAGATTTAGCTAAAGCAATTATTACCTTTTTAGAGCCGATTCAAGCCGGGTATGCCGAATTGATTAACGATCGAACGGTACTGAAAAATATTCTGCAACTTGGCAAAACAAAAGCTGAATTGATTGCCAATAAAACTTTACTTGATGTTAAGCAGAAACTTGGTTTATGATTTTGATATTTGGTCTAGGCAGTTATCCAGGAGGCAGTGGTTCATCGGCCGCATTGTATTTGGCTAAAAAAAACATACCATTAGTCATTACCGATTTAAAATTAGCGAAACAGCTACATCAGCCAACGTTAAAAAAATTACAAAAATTTCCAAATGTGAAATTTGTCTTTGGTAAACACAGAAAACAAGATATTGTCCAAGCGGAATATATTGTACGCAATCCCGGCGTACCGGATAATGAATATATTAAATATGCCAAACAGTTGGGCAAGCCGATTGTTAATGATGTTGGCTTGTTTTTGCAGGCTATACGGCAACGTTTTACTAACAAGGAAGTAGTTATTGTTGGTGTTACCGGTACGCGTGGTAAAAGTACTACCACGGCTTTAATTACAGAAATATTACGGGCGAAATTTGGTAAACCTAAAGTACACTGCGGCGGTAATATTGGTAATTCACCGTTAAATTTTTTATCTAAAATTAAAGCCGGACACATTGTAGTATTAGAATTATCTAGTTGGTTACTGCGTGATATTAATAATTTGCAATGCGCAGTGGCGGTGGTTACTAATTTATTACCGGATCATTTAAATTATTATCGTTCCATGAGCTCGTATCAACGTGATAAAGAACGCATTTTTATTGGTCAAAATAAATATAATTTTGCCGTGTTAAATCCAGTAGATACTGCGGTAAAAAGTATGGCCAGCAGAACAGTGGCAACCAAGATTTGGTTCAAGCCAAAATTAATTAACGGCGCAAAAATTATTGGGGCGCATAATCAGTTAAATATCGGCGCGGCTTGGGCGGTAGGCCAGATATTTGGTATTACTCCAGCTAGCATGCGGCAGGCTATAAAACAATTTAACGGTGTGCCCAATCGGTTAGAAAAAATTTGGGTATATAAAAAAGTTACTTTTTATAATGATACTACCGCTACTACACCAGATGCTACAATAGCAGCTCTCAACGCTTTTAAGAAACCGGTAATATTAATAGCGGGTGGCAATTCTAAGCAGTTATCTTTGAAGCATTTAGTGAAAATTATACCGCAACATGTTAAACAGTTAATTTTGTTACCAGGCAATGTCACTAAAGATTTTCCAGCCGGCGTATTAGTAAAAACCATGAAAGAAGCGGTGCAAGTTGCTTGGCAATACGCAAAACCAGACGATATTATTTTGTTATCGCCCGGTGTTACTTGGCTACCTTTTATGAACGAATTTGCAAGAGGGAGGCAGTTTGTAAAATACGTTAAAAAATTACTTTAATATATTTTTTTACTTGGCCTAAAAACTTTTCTTTATTGCCACTACAACTAAAAAGATACTGTGGATTTTTGGCCGGTTGAAATAAATTTAATTTTGTCATTACACGTAATACTTGGCGAGCGACTGCTTCGTTGGAATCGATTACTTTCACATTAGCTCCAACGACTTTTTGAATTAAACCTTTAATTAAAGTGTAATGCGTACAGCCTAACACTACTACATCGGCGTTATTAATTTGTTTTATATCATTAGATAAAACCGGAGTTTTGCCAAATTCAATTTGTTCAGCTAAATCATTACAGCCGATTTTTATTATTTGTTTGTTAGGGGCGAATTTTTTAATCAATTCATCAGTATATGGTGCTTGTACGGTAGCGGGAGTGGCCAATAAAGCAATAACATTGTTTTGCGTTAGCTGGGACGCTGTTTTTATAACCGGCACCACGCCAATAATTGGTATATTGATATTAGTACGATAATAATCTAAATCGCTTACCGAAGCAGTGTTGCAGGCAATGACAACAATATTACAGTGTTCAGCTAGTTTTTTCAGGCTAGCCAAGGTAATCTGTTTTATTTCTGCGGTACTGCGTTGACCAAACGGAAAATAAGCCGTGTCGCCAAAATAAGTTATAGATTCCTCAGGCAGGACTGCTTTAATGGCATTAAAAATGCCCAAGCCGCCTATTCCCGAATCATATATACCGATCATAGTTTTGTTCCCCCTTTAGGGGGTTAGGGGGCTTAAAATTAGATTTTTTCCAGTCATCTCTTTAGGTGTTTCTTCTCCGAGTAAGTATAAGATAGTAGGCGCTAAATCTTGTAAGGCACCATTATCTCGTATGGTTACATTTTTTCGTTCTTCATCTACTAAAATAAATGGTACCAGTGAATCGGTATGGAATGTGTGTGGACAGTTCCAATCATTATCCCACATTATTTCAGCATCGCCGTGATCGGCCACAATAATCATAATGCCATTGGTTTCTAGTACCGTTTTATAAATTTGTGCTACCGCTTGATCAATCGCCTCAACACCTAACATAGCCGCAGCTTTATTGCCAGTGTGGCCTAACATGTCGGCATTTGGGAAATTAATAAAATAAGTATCAAAAGCCTCTTTTTTTAAGTGTTCAACTATAGTTTGCGAAATCGGCGCGGCTTGCATGGCCGGTTTTAAATCGTACGTGGCAATTTTATCCGACGGAATTAAAATACGTTCTTCGCCCGGAAACGGATCTTCTTGCATAACATTGAATACTTTGGTCATGTAAACCCATTTTTCCGTTTCAGTAACGCGTAATTGCGTATAGCCACGTTTACTTAACACCTCCCCTAAAATATTTTTAGCGTTTAAACCAGTAGGTTGCAGAGCATATGGTGCAGCCATTGTTTTATAGTATCTACTCATGCCTACATAATGCACCTTTGGCCAACTTCTACGTTCAAAATGTTTAAAATTAGGCTCAATAATAGCCTGGGTAATTTCAATTTCGCGGTCTACTCGAAAATTAAAGTTAATCACTACGTCGTTATCGTTAAAGTGTCCGTTTGGTTCAATTAAGGTTGGCTGAATAAATTCATCAGTTTCGCCACGTTCATAAGCGGCCGTAATAGCTGTTTGAATGGACGGCGCAGTATGTAAACCCTCGCCGAGCGCTAATAATTTATAAGCGGATTCAACGCGTTCCCAACGATGATCGCGATCCATTACCCACCAGCGGCCTTGAACGGAAGCAATTGTTCCTAAACCAACGGTAGCTATTTTATTTTTTAATAAGTGTACATATTTTTCCAATGATTTTGGCGGCACGTCTCGGCCATCACTAATCACATGAATAAACACTTGTTTCACTTGATGTTCTTTGGCGATGATTAACAATTCATGACAAGCCGCGTCGTACGTATGAATACCACCATCGGATAATAAGCCCATTAGATGTAAACGGCTATTATTTTTTACGGCGTGTTGCATGGCTTGTACAATGGCCGGGTTAGTGCGCAAGGTTTTTTTCTGAATGGCATTAAGTAACTGCATTTGCGGCAGTAACAAATTTCTCCCGGCTCCCATAATTAAGTGTCCCATTTCGGTAGAACCTGGATGGCCATCTGGCAAACCAATATATTTTCCGGCGGCACCAATGGGTTTATTTGGGTAAGTGGCCAGTAAGTGATCAATCGTAGGGGTTTTGGCCATAAAAATGGCGTTGTGTTTATCATCTTTACCAACCCCCCAGCCATCTAGCACTGTAAATACAATTGGTCGCTTTGTTTTCATAAATTATTTTGTAGTACGAATCAACATTAAAATTTCTTGGGTTTTTTGTTCTTGAATAGTTTTATTTATGGCTTCCAAATTTAAGCGCAATAATGGCTCGGTATTCGAAGCGCGGACATTAAACCAGTAATCAGGGTATTCAATGGTAATGCCATCTAGTTTAGATGTAGCAATGGCAGTAGAACCATATTTTTCTAGAAGTAATTGCATGATTTTTTGTTTATCAGCTACGTTTGAATTAATTTCACCGGAATGGGAATACTTGCGCAAGGGACGAACTTGATCGGCGATACTTTTATCTGAACGACTAAAATATTTTAAGAGTAATGTAGCTACAATGACCGGTGTTTCAAAGATGCCTAATTCTGTGCGCATAAAAAAGTGGCCAGATGATTCACCAGCAAATGCCGCCTGTTCAGCAATAGCTTGGGCTTTAATAAAGGAATGACCAACTTTGGTTACCGAAGGTTTACCACCAGCGGCTGTAATTAAATCGTGAGTAATTCTACCTGGGCGAATATCATAACAAATGGTAGCGCCAGGTTCGCGCTCTAATACTAATTGAGCAATTAGGCCGCGAATAATCGCTGGATCAATCATATTGCCTTCGTTGTCAATAAAAAAGATTCTATCACCATCACCATCGGTAGCAATACCTAAATCGGCTTGTTCAGCTACAACACGCTTCATTAATTCAATATTATTTTTGGCTTTAAATGGATCTGCTTCATGCGCTGGCATGTTACCATCTAACTTGGCATTTAATTCAATAACAGTACATGGTAAATGCTTAAACATAGCGCGTAAATAAGTACTACCCATGGCGTTAGCCGTATCGGTAACAATTTTAAAGGGTTTAATATTTTCTGTGCCAGCCCAAGCTATTTCAAACTGAACATGTTCTTCTATAATACCAGTTTGTGTGCGCACCGATCCGCCGCCTGGAGCTGGCGCAAAATTTTGCGCTAATACCTGATCGCGCATTTCCGCGATACCATTTTCGATACTAACTGGTTTTACGCCAGTGCGCACAAATTTTAAACCGTTGTATTCTTTTGGGTTATGAGAAGCCGTTATCATAACACCGCCGTCGTAATGATACTTAGCCACAGCAAAATAAAACGCTGGTGTGGACACCATACCAATATCAATCACGCTAATGCCTTCATCCATAAAGGCTTGGATGACTTGTTGTTTTAAGCTTGGCGACGATAAACGCATATCAGTACCCACCACTAACTCTAACGATGTAGTTCTAGTAACTTCACGTTTACGGAGTTGAGCAAATGATCGAGCCGTAGCATAAACAATGTTTTCGGTAAGATCTACACCATATACTCCACGAATATCGTAAGCTTTGTAAATAGAAGGATTTACGGTCATATAAAAAGACAATTAACTAATATTACCAAACCAAAAACACGCTATACTTATACCTAATATTAGACCAAATGATAATAATAACGGAAACGTAGCGCGCAATTTTTTCATTGAGAGTACTATACATAATTTTAAACGCTTTAGCAAGATACTACCTTCCATCCCCAACCCTTCCCTCCTCTAAAGAGGGAAGGGAGAAATTTCTTCTCCTCCCTTTAGAGGGGAGGCCTCCGGTTCTACGAAGTCGTAGGCTCGGAGAGAGGTTGGAAGGTGGGGTAGTTTTTTTTGCAACCGTAACAATATTACGCTTATTCTCTGAATAAGCTTGTTGTTGTATTTGCCAGCCAGTAGCGTTTAATAAATAATTTAATTCTTTTAACGTAAAACCATGATAATAACGCTGGGCTAAAATTTTTCCAGCGCCATTTTTCCAAGGAATTAACGCATCGCCTGGATCGTATTGATTAACAAAATATTTTTTTAATTTTGGTTGATCCAAATTCCAGTTAGTCATGAATAATAGGCCAGCTGGTTTGGTTACCCGATGAAATTCTGTTAACGCTTGTAAACGTAATTGTTCAGACGGAATGTGTTGCAAGCTAGCAATGGCGGCAACAACATTAAAAACACCTTCTGGAAATGGTAGTTTTAACATTGAGCTTACAATGAAATTTAATTCAGGATATCGTTGTTTAGCGTTGGTGATTAATTTTTCGGAAATATCTAGGCCGGTGTATTGTACGGGCTTGATTTTATTGATAATTTCCGCTAATCTGCCGTTACCACAACCGACATCTAATATTGTAATTTTATCAGCCCGCCTCGCCTCGGCGGAGCTTTCGGCGTAGTCGAGGCGGGTATTTTCATAATTTATCAGTGTTTTCAGTGCTTCAAACTCTCTCCAGGCATATTGTCTGGTTCGTGTAAATTCGTCAGCGATGGTATTATAATCCTGAGTGATTTTATCTATTAATTTTTGCGCCAATGCTAATTGCATTACAAAGTATAGTTTACGAAGCCATTAATAAATACATAGATAACATTAATGCTTTGCGAGTTATTAAAGCGACGCATGCTAAGCGTTATCATATTACTATGCCCACTAATGCTAGCATATTAGCTGAATATCAAACAATGTTACAAGCACAACTAATTAAGCCGAGTTTAGTATTAGAAAAATTATTGCAAATTCGTAGTGTGCGTACTTTATCTGGCATTGCACCTATTTGTGTTTTAACTAAACCGTATCCTTGTCCGGGTCGTTGTATCTATTGTCCAAGTGAAGCTAATATGCCAAAAAGTTACATGGATACCGAACCGGGTGCTATGCGTGCTTTACAACTACAATTTGATCCGTATTTACAAGTTACTAAACGCATTGAAGCTTTAGAACGTAATGGTCATAGGCCGGAAAAATGTGAGTTAATTATACTTGGTGGCACTTGGTCGGCCTACCAACCTGATTATCAGGAATGGTTCATGAGACGCTGTTATGAAGGGTTTAATGGAGACGTTTCTACTACACTTGATGAAGCGAAACGGTTCAACGAAACCGCTAAATACCGAGTCATTGGTTGTACCATAGAAACCAGGCCAGATCATATTACTGAAGCTGAAGTAAAACGTTTACGTTGGTTAGGTGCTACACGTGTACAAATGGGAGTGCAAACAGTAAATATAGATGTTTTACAGGCGGCTAGACGTGAGCAAACTAATGAACAAGTAAAATATGCTACACAACTTTTAAAAGAAGCGGGTATTAAAATTACTTATCACATGATGCAGAATTTACCAGGCGCTACTCCAACAACAGATTTACAAGATATAAAAACTATTTTTACTGATTCTAGTTATCAGCCTGATCACTTAAAAATTTATCCTTGTGTAGTGGTAAAGTCAGCACCACTTTACCAGGTTTGGCAAAAAGAGGAATATCAGCCTTACGATTTAGATACACTCACTAATTTGTTAATTGCTATTAAAACGCAAGTGCCGCGTTATGTGCGCATTGAGCGTTTGGTACGTGATATTCCCGCTAATTCTATTGCGGCCGGTAATGTAGTAACTAATTTACGGCAAATCATGCAGTTAAGAAAAGTGCAATGTAAATGTATTCGTTGCCGAGAGCCTCGGGGTGATAATACCGGTATTAATGAAGCACAATTATTTATCGAGCAATACACAGCCAGCGCTGGCCAGGAATATTTTATTAGTTATGAAAATCCAGAGCGCACTAAACTATTTGGCTTTATGCGTTTGCGTTTACAAAATATTAAACAACACTGGTATGGAGTGTTGCAGGATACAGCTATTATTCGTGAACTGCATATCTATGGTCGATTAGTGCCGATAGCCGATAACAGCAATGTGATACAGCATAAAGGTTTTGGTAAAAAATTAATGCTCGAAGCCGAGCGTATTGCTCAAGAACAAAATTTCCAAAAAATAGCTGTTATTGCCGGCGTCGGCGTGCGGGAATATTATGAAAAGTTAGGGTATAGGTTGGACGAGGAGTATATGATAAAAAATCTTCATTGACCAAAGCAATAAATTTTGCTAGATTTAAATTATTGAGCGCTCTTCTGTTACACCTGAGGCGCTTTTTTATTTAAATTAATAATTAAGAATTAATAAAATATATTATGAAAAAAATCACTCCACAAGGATTGCAAGTATATACGTTTAAGCGGAATGACAACGATTATATTTCTTTAACTGACATAGCTCGTTATAAAAACACTGACGAACCAAAAGATATAGTCAAAAATTGGATGCGAACTAGAAGTACTATTGAATTTCTTGGGATTTGGGAGCAGTTAAATAATCCAAGATTCAAAGGGGTCGAATTCGATGCCTTTAAAAATTCAGCTGGTAGTAATTCTTTTGTATTATCGCCTCAAAAATGGATAGAACATACCAATGCTATTGGAGTGGTATCAAAATCTGGGAATGGCGGTGGTACATTTGCTCATAAGGATATAGCCTTTGAATTTGCTTCATGGATTAGCCCAGAATTCAAACTTTATCTCATTAAAGAATTTCAGCGCTTAAAAGACGAAGAAAATGAGCGTTTGCAAATAGGCTGGAGTACAAAACGTATGCTTACTAAAATAAATTATCATATACATACAGATGCTATTCAACGGCACTTAATTCCTAATCGCTTAGCACAAAACGAAATTAATATTATCTATGCGAACGAAGCCGATGTATTAAATAAAGCCTTGTTTGGAAAAACAGCTAAAGAATGGCGAGCTAAAAATCCAAAAAAAGCTGGTAATATCCGCGATTATGCCGATGTTGTACAACTGGTTTGTTTAGCGAATTTAGAAAGTTTGAACGCTGAATTTATTCGCCAAAACATCAAACAATCAGATCGCTTAATAAAATTAAACGAAATAGCCATTATCCAAATGCGAGCGTTGTTAGCTAATAATACACTTAAACGCTTGGGGCGCTAGGTTTTTAAAAGATTGTAAACTGATTGTCAACTAAAAATCTCTATTGTCAAGTAATTGTAAACTAAAATTCATTAATTAAGTATTGACAAAATCAACTAGTTGATATGGATCAATTAATTACAACTAATAATACTATAGGCGCATTTGCGGCTAAAACGCATTTATCTGCCATTTTGGAAAAAGTGCAGGCCGGGCAGGTGTTTACAATTACTAAAAACGGTAAGGCCGTGGCCGAAATTAAATCGGTGCAGTCAAATTCAGCCAAAGCTCACACAGCGTTAGCGATGGCTCGTAAAATACGAGAATCGGTGGTTGGCACAGTTACTCGGGAGGAAATTAAAGAGATGATTAATTATGGTAGGCCATAAATTATGAAAAACATGATTGAGCGCTGGGTAGTGGATTCGTCTTTTACTGCGCCGTTATTTTTATCAGATGAACAATCAAATTCTATAGATGGTTTTTTTAATACGGCTTTTCAAGAAACAATGCAAATTTTTGTGCCGGCGTTATGGTGATTTGAAATAAATAGCATTCTACAGTTATCAGTAAAACGACATCGTTTAACTCATCAACAGGTGGTTACCGCTATTGAAGTGTGTAAATATTTTAGTTTTTTTCAAATTGAGCCAGTAGTGTTCAATCAAGATATTTTTGCTTTGGCGCAAACTCATAATTTAACCGCTTATGACGCCTCGTACTTAGATTTAGCCATTCGTAAACAAGCCGGTTTAGCTAGCTTAGATAAACAGCTAAATGATGTGGCTAAAACATTAGGTATTGACATTATACATACAAAGTATATACTTAATACTAACTAAGTATTAATAAAGTATTTGTATGGCCACAACTACTATGAGTATTAAAATAGACGCACAAGTTAAACAATCTGCTCAACAAATCGCTGCGGATCTAGGCTTAAGTTTAAGCGGTGTGGTGAATGGTTTTTTAAAACAATTTGTGCGTACCAAAGCAGTGCATTTTAGCTTAGAAGAAAAAGAAATTCCGTCACCATATTTAATTAAAGCTTTAAGGGAGTCACAGGAAGATATTGCCGCTGGCAGAGTATCGCCCGCTTTTGATAATGCTGAAGACGCTATTAAATGGTTACACACTCCTGAATCTGAGCAGAAATATGCAAATCAACTTTAGTAAACGATTTAATAAACAATATAAAAAAGCAGCTTTAAATATTCAGAGAGCTTTTAACAATCGTTTACAAATTTTTATAGATAACAAATTTCATTCTAGTTTACATAATCATGCCTTAACAGGACAATTTGAAGGTTTTCGGAGTATTAATGTTACTGGAGATTGGCGAGCATTATTTCATGAGAATGAAGATGATTCAATATAGATAGTATACTTCGTTATTTTTAATATCACATAAAATCGGTTGCCTGGATATTTATCTATGCTACAATATTTGTAATTAAATAATCATTAACTTATTAATCCCATGCTCGAACATCTTAGACAACAAGATCCGGAATTGGCCGGTTATATCCAAGAAGAGCTTAAGCGTCAGAGAGAGAATATCGAACTAATTCCCTCTGAAAATTTTGTTTCTGTGCCAGTGCTAGAAGCTTTAGGCAGTATTTGTACCAATAAATATTCCGAAGGATATCCGGGCAAGCGCTATTACGGCGGCAATGAGTGGATTGATAAAATCGAGCAATTGGCCATTGACCGAGCTAAACAAATTTTTGGCGCGGAGCATGTTAATGTTCAGCCGTTATCTGGGGCGCCGGCTAATTTAGCGGCTTATTCAGCTTTGTTAAAACCAGGCGATACGGTTTTAGGCATGGATTTATCGCATGGTGGCCATTTAACCCATGGGCATCCGGTTACATTATCAGCTAAGATTTACAACTTTGTGCGTTATAAAACGGCGCCAGATGGCACAATTGATTATGATAATTTACGAGCCATGGCTTTGGAGCATAAGCCCAAACTTATTTTAGCCGGTTATTCAGCTTATTCGCGTGATTTGGATTATAAAAAGTTTCAAGCGATTGCCGATGAAGTGGGCGCTATAACTATGGCTGACGTAGCGCATGTGGCTGGCTTAATTGCTGGAGGTGAATTTAATAATCCAGTGCCGATATTTGACGTAGTGACTACCACTACGCATAAAACTTTACGCGGACCCAGAGGCGGCATGATTATGTGTAAAGAAAAATATGCTCAAGCTATTAACAAGGCAGTGTTTCCAGGTTTACAAGGTGGTCCGCACGATCATCAAATAGCGGCTTTAGCAGTGGCTTTGGGTGAAGCACTCAAGCCGGAATTTAAAGATTATGCCAGACAAGTAAAAAAGAATGCTAAAGTATTGTGTAATAAATTGCAAGCGGCTGGTATGAAAATTATGTTTGGTACTACTGAAAATCATTTAGTGTTGGCTGATGTTACACCATTGGGTATAGCTGGAAAAATCGCTCAAACAGTTTTAGATGAAGTGAAAATTACTTTAAACATGAATATGATTCCAGATGATTCGCGTAAACCAACTGATCCATCTGGTATTCGGTTAGGTTCGGCTCCTACCACTACTCGTGGCATGAAAGAACCGGAAATGGAAGTAATTGCTGATTTAATTGTGAAAACCTTAAAAAATCACGACAATGCGGCAGTGAAGGCTGAAATAAAGCAACAGGTACTAGCTTTAACCGCTAAATTTCCGTTGTATCCGGAGTTAGGCTAAATTTCATGGCATTACAAATAGGCATTGTTGGTCTGCCCAACGTAGGAAAATCAACGTTATTTAAAGCGCTGACCAAAATTCAGGTGGAGGCGAGTAATTATCCGTTTTGTACGATTGATCCTAATATTGGGGTGGTACCGGTGCCGGATGAACGGATTAATAAATTAAGTGTGTTATCAAAATCAGCCAAAACGATTCCGGCCGCGATTGAGTTTGTGGATATTGCCGGGCTGGTAGCGGGTGCACATAAAGGTGAAGGATTGGGCAACAAGTTTTTAAGCAATATTCGAAATGTAGATGCCATTGTGCAAGTGGTGCGCGAATTTAGCGATGGGAATGTTATTCATGTGCATGGCAAAGTGGATCCAAAAAGCGATGTTGAGGTGATTAATTTAGAATTAATCATGGCCGATCTGGAATTATTAAAAAAACATTTAGACAAGGTAGATAAAAAAGTGCGCGGCAATGATAAAGAGGCGATTCGTGAACAAGTGGTGCTGAAAAAAATTATTACTGTGTTAGAAGCCGGCCAGTTAGCCAGTACGGTTACGCTGGATCCGGAATTAGAAGAGCCATTTGTTAAAGTGTTAAATTTGTTAACCAGAAAACCCATGTTGTATGTGGTGAATGTGGATGAATCTGCTACGCCGAAGGCTTCGCAGAATTTTGGCCATGATGCAGTGGAAATTTCAGCTAAAATTGAAGCCGAATTAGCAGAATTGCCAGATGAAGATGCTAAAATGATGATGCAGGAATTAGGGATGAAAGAAACTGGGTTAGAAAAATTAATTGTGGCTAGTTACAAACTACTTAATTTAATATCTTATTTTACTACCGGCGAAGATGAAACTAAAGCTTGGACGATTCACCAAGGCGATTTAGCGCCTCGAGCCGCCGGAGTGATTCACACCGATTTTGAACAGAAATTCATTCGGGCGGAAGTAATTGCTTGGGATAAATTATTAGAGGCCAAAGGGTGGGCACAGGCTAGAGATAAAGGCTGGTTACGCATGGAAGGAAAGAATTACATGGTGCACGATGGAGACGTAATGGTGTTTCATCATGCGTAAATTTAATTTTCCATTCATCTTGTTAATCACGTTGATCATGATCATCATGGTCACGAATTGTATTTGGATTTATCAAGACCAAAGTCCGCCATTATCAGATATGGCTGGCCATTCGTTTCGTAGTGTGCAAATGGCTCATTGGTTACAGGATGGTAAATTGTTAAGTATTTTAAAACAAGATACCATTTATCCACCATTTACTTATCTGGTTACGGGAATTATTTTTTTATTAGTTGGTTATTATCCAGATATTCCACAGTATTCGTTATTGTTATGGGTAATAATATTAATGATTTCTATTTACAGTATTGGTAACACGATTTATAAAAATAAATATTTAGCGTTAGGCGCAACAGCGTTAACCATGTGTTATCCATTGGTAGCACATTTTAGCAGAATTTATGATCTTGATTTTCCGTTAACGGCCTTAGTAACAGCTAGTATGGCGGTATTATTACAAACGAATCATTTTGCTAAACGCCGGGAAACTATTGTTTTTTCATTACTAGTGGTAGCGGTATTATTAACCAAATGGACAGGAGTGTTTTTTATAGTGGGGCCAGCGTTTATTGTATTATTATCAAAACGAAATAACATTAATATAAAAAATATTAGTCTGGCATTAGGCATTATTTTGGTGTTGACCATGCCTTGGTATTGGTTGCACACCAACATCATTTTAGATATTGCCGAGGCTACGCGCAATAATGTGTTTTCTGTGCCACACGAGAATTTGTTACGTTTAAAAAGTTTGTTATTTTATGCACGATCTATTACGCAAGGCATTATTTGGCCACTAACTCTAATATTTTTAACTGGTGTGATTATTTGTTTTAAAAAAATAAAACGTTGTTATTTTTGGCTATTAGTTAGTTGGTTGATAATACCATATTTAATCTTCACGTTTATTTATTCAAAAGAGATTCGTTATTTAATGCCGTTGTATCCGGCGCTAGCTCTTTGCAGTATGAGTTGTTTTAGTTATTTATTTTCAGCTTACTCACTGAAGCTTAAGCGTAGGTGGGTGTTCTCAGTAATTATTTCAGTATTCTCAGTGATTCTGATGTTTTGTATTTGGTTCGATACATCTTGGGGCACAAGACTGTTACCATTTTCTCATGCCTACGGTTATCAAAAAATTACTCCTAAACAAGTGTATTATGGGTTTACGTATCCTACGCAGTATCACACAACATTAATGTTAGTTGCTCAAGAACTAGCTAATATAGGTTCAGCTAAAGTAGCGGTAGTGCCGAATAGTATTTTTTTAACGGCTACGCAAATACAATATTACACGGCGTTGCATGGTAATATAAAGCTTAATTTTTCATTGAGTAGTAAATTGCGCAATCCGGCGTGGCGAGATGTATTACCTCAAGCCGATTATGTGATTACCAAAACCGGCGAACAAGGGCCAAAATTATGGGCAGCTAATTTAAAAGATATTGCAACAGCTGAACAGAATAATGATGTTATTTTTCAGCAATTTGAATTAATTGGTCAGTGGCAATTAAATGGTATTGAAACTAGTGCGCAACAAATTAATTTATATAAAAAAAACGATAAATTACTCCCTTTCCCCTTAATAGGGGAAAGGGTTGGGGATAGAGGTAGGATTTAATTGTATCGTAAAAAATAAATGTGTCTGACCACTTGGGCATGAGCGCGGCCGTAAAAAATCGGCTCATGAAATGGTTCAAAATGATTTTGCTGTAACACGTTTTGCAACGGCAAAGTTAGCATGCCATCAAACCGGCGCCAAGCGGGCAGTGCTATTACTAAGCGTGCGTTGGGCGCTAAGAGTTTTGGTAATACTGTAAATACATCTTGGTAAAATTTGGTTAATTGGCGATGAATTTTTTCGGTTTTGTTGGGGTGCACGGGACCTAAATAACCTTCACTAACAATGCAGTTAATAGAATTAACCGGTAATATATTAGATAATTGCAATATATCACTAAGATGTAACGGCACATTAGGTAGTTTTAACCAAGCTAAATTATTAGCGGAATCTTCAATGCATTTTTTAGAAATATCTGATCCAATAATGTTTTTATGCCCTAATAATAGAGCTTCTTGTAATACCGTACCAGAACCACAGAACGGATCTAACAATGTTTCAGCTGGTTGAGGTTGAACAATATTTACCATCATTTTCGCTACTTTTGGCGGAAGCATGCCAGAAAAGTGATCGCGTTGCGGGCGACCGTAATCGCGTTGGGCATATTCTTCGAATGGTTGCACGGTTAAGGTTTGGCCAAGTATAATATGTTTTTTATAAATGGCAATAATAAAATCGGTTTGCTGATCGAGTAAATGTTCTTTTTTTACAATTACAGAAGATAAAGCCGGCTCCAAACTTTCCACTAAACGCACTGAACCATTTACACGCAAGTCTTTTTTCCAGGCAATACCAATCGGCTTAATTTTTTTAGCATAATGTGTTACCACTTCAGGTGTAACTTGGTTATCGGCCGCGTACACACTAAAACCAAAGTGTAATTTTTTATCCGGTAACTGTAATTGAGCTAAGTAATCTTTTAGTTGTTCAATGCCGGCTAAACTACGGTCAATCTGGCCAATGATTTTAGCTGTTTTTATAGTGCCACCTAATTGATCTATGTCTGGCAATGTATCTAATTGAGCAATCGAGCCGTGTTGCCAAGTAATATTATTATAAAGCGTAATCAACTCTAAAGCGGATAATTCCGGAGTATTACCTAAAACAGCTAAATATTTATTCATAAACGATATTTTCTAAACCAGGTAATAAAATTTTGCATACCCTCAGTAAACGAAGTTTGTGGTTGATAATTTAATAATTTTTGTGCTTTGCTAATATTAGCACAGGTATGTTTTACATCGCCAGTTTGTTCAGGCGCTTGTTCAATAATAGCCTGTTCGCCACTAAGCTGTGCAATAGTCTCAATAAACTCATTTAATGTAACAGATTTATTATTGCCTAAATTAATAAGCTCATAATTAAACGGGTTTTTTATAGCCGCTACAATGCCTTGTACAATATCGTTCACATAAGTGTAATCTCGGCTAGAAGAACCGTCACCAAATTTTTTAATTGGCTGATGTTTTAAAATAGCTTCGGTAAATAAATAAGGCGCCATATCCGGCCGACCACGTTCGCCGTATACTGTGAAAAAACGCAAACAGGTCACTTTTAATTTTTCTTTATCAGCAAACTGTTTTAGTAGCTGTTCAGCCGTTAATTTGGTAGTGGCATAGGGTGAAATTGGCTGGCCGGTAGTGTCCGTTTCTACATAAGGTCGATTTGGGTTATCGCCATATACAGAAGAAGATGAACCAAATACCAATTGAGAAATGCCATAACGCACAGCTAATTCAGCCAGATTCTTAGTGCCTACTACATTAACGTCTTCATATAATTTTGGTTGTAATAATGATGGCCGAATGCCGGCTCGTGCCGCCAAGTGAACAATGCAATCAAATTGATGTTCTTTAAAAACAGTTTCTAATTTATTTTTATTACAAATATCTATTTGATAGAACGGTACATTTGGATAAAGTTTTAAATTAGCTAATTTATATTGTGGATCATAATAATTGTTTAGATCATCAATGACTACTAAATCATGTTCAGCTTGTAGCGTTTCTACAACGTGTGAGCCAATAAATCCAGCGCCGCCGGTGATTAATATGTTCATAATATCCTACCTCACCCTGTCTCTCGACTTACGCTCGAGACATCCCTCTCCTATTAGGAGAGGGAAAGAGGGAGAGGTAATTTTTAAATATTCCTTAATCCCTTCCTTAAAATTATACTTTGGTTTCCAGTTTAAGATAGCCCTAGCTTTGCGAGCATTTAAACACGAGCGCAGTGCTTCACCGGTACGCACGGCTTTGTATTTAGCCGTTGGCGCATGTTTAAAATTAGCACTAATGGTATCGTAAACCATTTGGTCACTTATTTCTTTACCTAAGCCTAAATTTACGGTTAAATGATCTCCTTTTTTTAAACCAATTACGTTAGCCTGTACAATATCAGCCACATAAGTATAGTCGCGCGTTTTTGAGCCATCTCCATATATAGTTGGATTAACATTCTGGCGAATTTTCTCGCTAAATATTGCTACCACACCAGCCTCACCATGTGGGTCTTGTCGTGGACCATACACATTTGGGTAACGAAAAATAGTGTAATTAAATTTTCCAACTCGAGCATAATATTCAATACACTTTTCGCCTAATAATTTTGATAAACCATATGGTGAAAGTGGTTCAGGGTTTACTCGTTCAGAAATGGGGTATTTGCCCGGATCTCCATAAATAGCGCCACCGGTAGAAGCGAAGATAAACTTTTTAATCTTAATTTCCATGCCCGTCAACAACAAGTTTACCGTGCCTTGTACGTTCACTTCCAAAGTTGGAATAGGGTCGGTAACCGATTTTACTACTTCCGCAATAGCGGCATGATGGTTAATAATTTCCGGTTTTTCTGTCTGCATAATCTTGCGAATAGCTGTTAGATCACGAATATCTGCCTGATAAAACTTAGCTTTTGGGTTAATATTCTGTTTAAAACCATGGTGCATACTATCAACCACCACTACTTTATGGCCTAATTTAATATAAGCAGCAGTAATATGAGAGGCAATGAATCCGGCTCCGCCGGTAACGAGAATACGCATAAACTTATTTATTTTTTATATAAACGCTTAACTATTAATAATAACAACGCTAATCCTACACTAATTATGGTCATTAGCCAAGGCACTAAAGCCCGTTGCGGTGCTAAAATTTTATCTTCATAATAAGGGTCGCCTAATAACGTAGTATCGTGCGTTAACGCTAAAATAAAAATCGCTATAGCGCTAATTAAGCAACAACCTAAAATACTATATAATAAAATATTAATTATTTTATTGGAATTATTTAAGCGCATAGATAATGTATTTTTCATTTTCATAAATTAAGTCAAATGGAACAGAGCGTTCTTTTTGCCAAATTTTATAAGCTTGAGAAGTTTTTGGTAAGATAAAATATGTTAGATTATAACCAGTTAAAGCAGTAGGTAAGCTTGGGTCATTCGGGGTGTTAATGAGCGTGAATAATGTTTTGATACGCTGATATTCTGAATTAGTTGGATCAGCCAAAATTGGTTTATATAAAGAGCTGTTAGCTTGAAAATTTTTAATGTTTTTATGATCCAAATTATACCACGGATAATTTTCAATCATACCATCGTACCACAATGGCGCGAATGAAATTTCTCTATTCGATACAGCCATAATGCCTAACAACGCGCCTTTATCCGGTTGAGTATTTAGCCATTGTACAGCTTCAATAAATTCTGGATGTGGTCGAAATCTAGCGCTCCAACCATCGACATCATCTTTAATAAATACTACGGCATGAGTAATTTGCGCGCTGGCTAGTACTATTAATATAGTTACCCAGAGCGTTTTAGGTAAGCGTAACTGTTCTTGAATATTAGCTAAACCAATACCAGCAAATATCACTAAACCAATCCAGGTAAATGGAACAAATCGTTCCGGAAGTAGCTGTATGCCAATGAATGATAAGTGCCCTAATAATACAGGCACTACAATTAGCATGATTAATAATGATTTTATTTTATAATGTAGTTTGGTAGATAATGCTATACCAACAGCAGCTAAAGCGGTAATAATGTATCCCCAAATAGCCGGATGATCCCATAGTGGATGATCGTAACCACTGTAAGAGCTATTGAATAATGACCAAGCTTCTTTAATGGTAACCGGCAAAAAATGGTATTGTTCGTTAAAATAAACAGCCATAGCTGGTAGTAAAATAAGTACTATACGCCAGAGCCAAGCATCTAAAAAGAACAGAATAAACCAGGGCACAAAAACAAAAACTGCAATACCAAATGATAACGTATGCGTAAAAGCTAATAAACCGGCAATTGGAATTGTCAGTAACCACCAGCGGGCGTTCTTGGTTGATGCAATACTAAAAATTAGCAACAAGATAAGCATTAAAAAATAACCATACACATTTTGTGGAGTCAAAATTAAAGGTCGTAATAAAGCCGGGGACGCGCTAGCTAATATAGCAGTGATACAACCGTACCAATTTGATTTGGTTAATATTTTGCCAATAAAAAACATACTTATTACACAGCCAAGATACATTAACAAAGTAGCTATAGGAACCAGTTGCCAGCTTGGCAAGGCAATAAATCGTAGTAAGATGGCGTTGAAATATTGTACGGCCGGATAGGTTTGTTTTGTCCAACAAATGGCAAAATTCATTGTGGTTGTTCTGTAACCAGTGAATTGATGAGTTTTTGCCAAAGTATCAGCGGCACAAGCTAATCCACCGGCATCTGGAGTGGTTAATGGGAATTTATTAAAGTAAATAGGAATAATTCCAATAACACAGGCGATAAGACAAGCAATGCCTAATAAAATAGTTGTAACAACAGGTTTTTTGTGGGGTTGTGTAATCATGTTTAAGTTATCATAGTGGTCTTTCTATGGCTTGTAAATGAGGCTTGCTTTTTTTGTTGATATATGGTTTACTTTACGGGTTATTATTTTTTAAACCCATGAAAACAATAGCGGTTATTCCGGCCTATAATGAATGCAAAACTGTACTAACTGTAGCACAAAAAGTGAAAAATTTTGTAGATCAAGTATTAGTAGTAGACGATGGTTCACAGGATAATACCTATGAGCAATTAAAACATTTAGCACCTAATATAATTGTGTTACGACATGAAATTAATTTAGGTAAAGGCGCGGCTTTAAAAACGGGTTGTGATGCCGCAGTACAAGCCGGTGCTGATTACATTGTTTGTTTGGACGCCGATAGCCAGCACGATCCTAAAAGCATTCCCAGTTTTATTAAGGCGTTTAATAATCAAAATAACCAAGTGGATGTAGTGTTTGGAGTGAGGCAATTTAATAACCGTATGCCGTTCATGATGTTAATGGGTAATAAAGCGTTATCCGTAATGATTAATTTATTGTTTCATGTGTTAGTACACGATACGCAATCTGGTTTTCGAGCCTTTACTAGCCAGGCTTACAAGATGTTGCGTTGGAAGAGTAATGGCTATGAAGTGGAAACAGAAATAATTGTGCGCATGAGCCAACATGAGCTACAATATACCGAGGTGGACATTGATACAATTTATCATGATAGCTATAAAGGTACTACAGCGCTGGACGGTGTTAAAATATTTTTTCAAATTTTAAAGTGGAAATTATTATGACTAATATTCAAATTATTGCATTGGTATTTGGTTTTTTCATGGCTTATTTATCTTTTTTACATTACAAAAGAAAAACGCTTAGTCGTTATCAATTTGTTTTGTGGGAAATGTTGTGGTTCGGCTTGATTGCCGCTACTATTTTACCAGATCGTTTTAATTTTGTTACCGAACGCTTAGGCATTATTCGAGCCTTTGACTTATTTTCTATTATAGCATTTGTAATTGTGCTATTTTTAAGTTTTTATAATTATTTAGCGGTAACAAAGTTAAATAAAAGATTAGAAAACAAAGTAAGAGAAAAAACACTAGAACAGTTTAATCAAATTATTAATAAATAATCATTTATGAAACGAGCGCTTATTATTGGTATATCTGGTCAAGATGGCTCTTACTTAGCAGAGTTATTATTAAATAAGGGTTATGAGGTACACGGCACTATAAGACGTGCCAGTACATTTAATACCGGTAGGATAGATCATCTTTATCAAGATCGGCACGTTAATAACGTGCGTTTATTTTTACATTACAGTGATTTAAGTGATGGCAGTAATCTTAGTAGATTATTACGTGAAATTAAGCCGGATGAAATTTATAATTTAGGGGCGCAAAGCCATGTGCGGGTTAGTTTTGATATTCCGGAATATACGGGATTAATAACTGGCTTGGGAACACTAAAAATACTTGATGCTATGCGTGATGCTGAGGTTCCGGCGAAGTTTTATCAGGCTTCCAGTTCAGAAATGTTTGGGTTAGTGCAGGCCGTGCCGCAAAATGAAACCACACCGTTTTATCCGCGATCACCTTACGCGGTAGCCAAAGTGTACTCTTATTGGATTACCAAAAATTATCGCGAAGCTTATAATATGTTCGCCTGTAATGGTATTTTGTTTAATCACGAATCACCTCGGCGCGGCGAAACCTTCGTAACACGAAAAATTACTCGCGCGTTAGCTAAAATTAAATTAGGCATTGATAAAAAATTATATTTAGGAAACATGGATGCCAAACGTGATTGGGGCTATGCGCCAGATTATGTAGAAGCCATGTGGTTAATGATGCAACAGGAAAAATCCGATGATTATGTAGTGGCTACTAATGAAACACATACGGTGCGGGAATTTGTAGAAGTGGCCGGCAAAGAATTAGGCATGGAGATTGTTTGGGAAGGCAGTAAAGACAAAGAAAAAGGCTTTGATAAAAATACCGGTAATGAAATTGTAAATATAGATCCAAGGTATTATCGTCCAACCGAAGTGGATTTATTAATAGGTGATTATTCCAAAGCCAAGCAAAAATTAGGCTGGGAACCAAAAGTTAAATTTCATGATCTAGTGAAAATAATGGCCGAGGCGGATTATAATTATTACGCAAAAGAAAAAGGTCATTTAGCTAGCTAATACTATAATTATTATTTTTTATGGATAAACAAGCCAAAATATATATTGCTGGACATCGTGGTTTGGTAGGTGGAGCTATCAAGCGAAAATTAGAACAATTAGGTTATACTAATTTTATATTACGTACGCATAAAGAATTAGATTTATTAAACCAAGCAGCGGTGCAGGAATTTTTTCAACAAGAAAAACCAGAGTATGTGTTTTTAGCGGCCGCTAAAGTAGGTGGAATTTATGCTAACGATACGTATCCAGCCGATTTTATTTATCAAAACATTCAAATTCAAAACAATATTATTTTTGCGGCTTACCAAACTAAGGTAAAGAAATTATTATTTTTAGGCAGCAGCTGTATTTATCCAAAATTGTGTCCGCAGCCTATTAAAGAAGAGTATTTGTTAACCGGAGCGTTAGAGCCCACTAACGAATGGTATGCTTTGGCTAAAATTGCCGGTATAAAAATGTGTCAGGCTTTTAATAAGCAATATGGTACAAATTATATTTCAGTAATGCCTACTAATTTATATGGTCCTGGTGATAATTTCGATTTAAAAAATTCCCACGTATTACCGGCACTGATTCGTAAGTTTTATGAAGCAAAATTAAATAATACACCAACAGTAACCATGTGGGGCACGGGCACACCAAAACGTGAGTTTTTATATGTGGATGATTTAGCGGAGGCGGTAGTGTATTTAATGCAACAGTATGATGGTTCAGAGATTGTAAATATTGGTACAGGAAAAGATATTACTATTGGTGAATTAGGCAAGTTAATTAAAAATATTATTGGTTATAATGGTGCTATTGTTTATGATGCTACTAAGCCAGATGGGACACCACAAAAGTTGTTAGATGTAAGCAGGTTAAAAAAGTTGGGTTGGGAGGCAAAGGTTTCATTGGAAGATGGAATTAAGCAGACAGTGGAGTGGTATCGTTTAAAACAAGTGTAAGAGTATTAATCAAATAGATTTTTTATTGAATAATTCATAATCAAAACGATATAAACCCCATTGGTAATTGTTTTGTATGGTTTTGACTTTAATAGGCGTAAGATAAGGCTGATATTGTTGTAGAAAGTTTTGTAGACTCTCTGTGTATTCTTTACCATAGAATTCTTGAAAAACAAAAACATAACCAGCTCCATCATTAGCTGCTTGTGGTATTACATTCGATTCAAAATGTTCACCTAAATTATAATTATTATTTTGGTAAATTTTGGAAAATGTTCTAATAGTAGGAGCGGCACCAGCATTAGGCACAAAAATATTATCACTTAAATAATATGATTTATGATAATAAAGATTAGTAATTATTTTCTCATCTTTAATAGATTCTAAATATGGTCTAGCATCCGAAAAACCGTGTTCATAACCAAAATATTGAGTATTAAGTTGATTACTTTGATAATAAGGAATAAACTTTAAACCCCAAAAACCAATTATTAGCAAGGCTAATAGGGCGGGTTTATAACGCAAGTGTAAACGATAATACAGTAAAATAAATACAAATGCAATACCAAATATAGAAATAAATATAATTGATTTATATTGTATTAATTTTACTAATAAACTAATATTGCCTAATACATTTTTATATTGGTAATCATGCACATGATAATAATAGATCGCCATTTGACCAATAAATAATATAGCTAATAGCGCATATTCAGTTGATCTACATTTGTAATATAATGTTCTTTTTAAACCATGATAGGTAAAATATAATAAACCAGGTATCATTGGCATTAAGATGCGAAAACCATGCTCAGTACCCCCTTGTTGAATGTTAAAAAAAACAAATAAAGCAGTCAGTAAAAACATGATTAAATCTGTTCTCACAAGCTCTAAACGACAATGTTGTTGCCAAATAAATTTTATACGCTGTAATAATCCAAAAGAAGCAAATACTAGAATTAAAGGATGAAGATAAGTATCAGAAAAGTTGTAAGTCAATTTATTAATTATACCAGTAGTTCGTTCTTGAATAGGAGAATTAATAATATTATTAGATATGATATTACCAGTTGTTGATATTTGATTAACTTTATCAATAATAGGTGTGCTAGTAGTTATAGTTGATCCGATATCTGTGTATGAGATATTTATTCTTTCAATAACAGGAGCTAACCAAATAGCTATTTGCTTGTGAATCAATAAAAAAGAGTCACTAAATAATTCTTTTAGACTATTTTCTAGTAAACGTGGGTAGGGTAAAAGATTGAAATCTAGTAAAAAAAATATCATTATAGTAGTAGGAACGGCAGTAATTAAGATAAGATGTATGGCTTGCCAAATTCTAGCACGTCTAGATTGTTTGCTTGGTAATAAAATATTAAAAATGGAATAGACTATTAATAAGCCAAACGCTAAGTAAAAATAATATTCATTAAAAAGAAATAAAATGAAAACAGTAATACCAACTTTAATTTTCGAAGCATTGTTTAATAATAAGTACAACAACAAGCTGTAACAAAATACAGACGGCATCACTAAAGTTAAGCGTACAGCATATATCCAAAAATCAGTAATTAAAAATAATAAACTCAACGTTGCTATGGCGGTTAATTTTTTAAAACCAATTTTTAAAAAAATACAGTAATAAATAATAATTGAAGCTACAGCAAAGATAATTGAAATAAAGCGCAATTCCCAAATGGAATTACTGCTAGTTAGCCCAGTATAACCAGCTACTAAAAAAGTTAATAATGGGGTATGTTCTGTATTGATATCGCTTAATAGAATTTGTTGAGTAGTTAAACTTTTATGAATAGCTTTACCAATATCAGCGTAAAGGTATTCATCATTAACTGGCCAAATTAAAGGATTTAGCCATAATAAAAAAGCGCTGGCTATGACACATAAACAAATAATATACTTATGTTCTTTTATTAGTAGTGCAATTTTTTTTAATAGCATGTCTATATTTTTAACAAAGTGAAAACTATGGCTTTAAAGAATAGATAACAATAATAGCAAAATAAGGCAATTGAATATTTTAGTTTGTAAAATAATTTTGGACAATTTTTCCAATAATAACGCAAACTAAAAATCACGTTATTATGTGAACGAATATAAAACATGTTAATATATAGTTGTTTTAATGTTATTTGTTTGGTTGTGCGGTCTAATCCAGAGATTCCACCAATATCATATATTATTGCATCATAAGACAATACCAGTTTATAGTCTAAACGTTTAGCTTGTAAAAATAAATCATAATCTCCAAAGTAATGCGGGAAATTGATATCATCAAAATTATTTTGTTTAAAAAATTCAATAGGTACAATTGTAAAACGACAAGTGAGCACATCAATATTTCCACTATAATAACCATGTTTTAACACCGGTATGGGGATATACTTAAAAGTACTCCAATTAATGGTATAAGCAGAATCATAGATATGGTTTTTATGATCAAGCTTTCTTGAAGCTGATCCAACAATAGCACGATGATTGTTTATGCTAGTATTTAATAGTATTTCAAGAGCATTTGGTTCAGCTATTTGATCATTATTAGCACAGAGTACAAAATCATTAGGCTTGGCTACACTTAATACATAATCAATGCCATGACGCATGGATCCAGTCCACCACCAATTACCATCGCTGCGAATAATTTTTGCTGTAGGGTAGATGCGTTTCACCATCTCGGCTGTTCCATCAGTAGAACCATCATCAATAATAACAACTTGGATATCTTTAATTGTTTGTTGTTGCAACGCTTTCAAGCAGCGTTCGGTAAAGTGTTTACGGTCATGTACTGCAATTACAGTATAAATCATATTGAATTTATAGATTGATGAGCTAAATTTATTCGACACCATATTTCCAAAACAATACATTTATAAAGAAAAACAATTTGTTGTTGATTATGTGGTGTAATTAATTTAAAATATCCGAGCCAACTAATAATATCATGTTTTATTAAGTAACCATTTAAAAGTAATTTGCTATATCGTTTAACAACGGCAATATACCATTCAGCAGAAGGTGGTGTAAAGCCTTGTTTTGGTCTGGACAATATTTCAGTTGGTATTAATGTAGCCATAGCTTTTTTTAGTAATTGTTTACTAGGTTGTTGCCATAAGTCTGGTTGAGTTTTATTTAAACCAAGCACTAATTCAACTAATTTATGATCCAAAAAAGGTGAACGTAATTCTATACTATGAGCCATGCTTAAACGATCTCCTAGAGCAATAATGTCAGGGTATAACCAGGTAGTACAAAGAGCAGAAATAGCTTGTATGGGAATATTATTTGTATTAGACAGGGAAAAAAAATGATCACTCGTATGCTTTGGAATTTTAGCTTTGATGGCCGATTTTAAAATACCAGGTATACGTTGTTGAGCATATTTAAAATCAGGATGAGCTTGGTAAGATATTAGTTCATGTTGTTGACCAGTTTTAATTTGTGCTAATGTCTTAGCTACTCCATCAGCAATCCATTGGTATCCCCAAAAAAATTCGTCTCCACCAACACCATTAAGCATTACTTTAATGCCTTGATCATGGGCTGTTTGCATTATTTGATCTATGCTATATGCTGCAATATCACTAATTGGATCATCCATCGCGGCAATCAAACGTGGAAAGTCTTGCACAAACTGGGGTGTTGCTATTTCTATTTCATGTAACTTAATTCCTAATTGTTTCGCAAATTTTTTTGCATGTTGACGTTCATCGGTAGCTGGTCGACCGGTATAGCCAACGGTAAAGGCATGAGTAATATCTTTATTACTATTATGATATTTTACCAAAGCAGCCACAGCAGAAGAATCAACTCCCCCTGATAAAGCAATGCCAATTGGCACATCCGATCGACCAATAATATTACCAATGGTGAGTAATTCTTGTTTTACTAATTCGGCTGGATTTGAGCTAGTAATTGGTGCAGCAGCATTTAAATCCCAGTAGCGCTGTAATGAAGTTTCTAAAGTATTTAAATCGATTTTAAGATAATGAGCGGCCGGTATCTTATGTACCTCATTAACCATTGTAGTGGGTTCTGGTATATATTGATAATGCAAAAAAAGATCAATCGCAGCTGGATTAATTGACCAGTTAGAAGAAGCTGTTATAGATTTTAGCGCTTTAAATTCAGAGGCATAAATGAGGACTGAATTATCTTTTGTATAATAAATAGGTTTTTCACCTAAGCGGTCACGAATGAGATAAATAGTATTGGCAGTAATATCAAAAAGAGTTATAGCGAACATACCACGTAACGCATTAATGCAAGTAATGCCCTTTTCTTCATATAAATGACAAATAGTTTCTCCATCACTTTTTGTACGAAACACGTGGCCTTTATTCATTAATTCTTGGCGTAATTCTACATAATTATAGATTTCACCATTAAATAACAGCACGATGGTTTTATTTTCATTATATAAAGGTTGGTTGCCTCCAGCTACATCAATAATACTTAAACGGCGCATACCAAGTAAGCAAGTTTTGCCTTCATGCCATCCTTCTCCGTCTGGCCCACGATGTTGTAGATAAACATTAAGTTGTTTAGCTTTAACACGCTCAGTGGTTGTAAGTGGATGATTAGTAATTAATCCGGAAATGCCACACATTTTTTTAACATTACAAATTAAAAATTGATTTTATAAATCACGCACTAGCCAATCATGTTTGAGTAAAACATTTCCTTGACCTTCAGGGGGTAGTTGACCAGAACCAAAGAAATCACCATATTCAACTTCAAAACAACCAGCATCGATAATCCAATCAGTAATTACATTGCTTGCTGAGACAAATGTATTAAAATAGTAGGTGCCAGGCATTAATGGCAAATTATGCCATTCTAAAATAAATTGCCCCTTAGACGGGATAGTCTTAAACACGTTTCCAGTTGCAAGATTTATCATATTTAGAAATGTTTCTCCAAATTGATTCATAATTGGAAATGAAACAATCACATCATGAACAGTGCTAAAGGTAGCGTCTGTTTCATAGTTAAAAATGATGCGAACGTCTTGTCCGGTACGTAGAATTGATATAGCTTCACTTGAAAAATTTTCAAATCTTATTTGAGTTATTTTTATTTTACCATTACCTTGTCGATCTTTACGCTGATCTAATTTGATTTCTGCAGATACAACCGAATTGTCTTTTAGATATTCATGAATAGTTTCTTCAACAGGAGCGTCCTTAATAACGTATCCATCTTTTAATAAAATAGCTCGTTGGCACAGTTTTTGGATAGCACTTAAATTATGACTAACAAAAATAATAGTGCGTCCTTTATTATGAGTTACTTCGCTCATTTTTCCTAAACATTTTTTTTGAAATTGAGTATCACCCACTGCTAATACTTCATCAACTAACAGAATCTCTGGTTCTAGATGAGCGGCTACAGCAAAAGCTAATCGTACATACATGCCAGAGGAATAGTGTTTCACTGGAGTGTCTAAAAATTGTTCAATTTCGGCAAAAGCAACTATCTCAGTAAATTTTTTTTGAATTTCTCTTTTTGTCATTCCTAAGATGGCTCCATTTAAAAAAATATTTTCTCTTCCAGTTAGTTCCGGATGAAAACCAGTACCAACTTCAAGTAAACTTGCCACTCTACCATGCAAAGTGATGCGGCCTGTGGTTGGCGGTGTAATTTGTGATAAAATTTTTAGCAAGGTGCTTTTGCCAGCTCCATTACGTCCAATTAAGCCGATTATTTCGCCACGAGTAACTGAAAAATTAACATCCTGCAAGGCAAAAAATTGTCGTACTTCAGTTTTTGAATGAAATAAATGTTTCGGGTTAAGCATTTTACCAAGAACATCACGTAGAGATAAATAAGATGCCTGCTTGCCCAAACGATATTGTTTGCTAATATGATCTACTTGAATAATTGGTTTTTCCATATACTAAATAATATCTGCAAAATAGCGTTCTGTTTTTTTAAAATACAACCAACTAATTAGTGTTACAATGATACTCATTAATAAAGCAAAAAACAATTGCTGCCAGGCAATTGTGTTACTATGTGACAATAAAACAGTGCGAGCTGTTTCAATTACAGTTGACATTGGATTAAGCTGTAATATCCATTGATATGAGCTAGAAATAGTGGTAGTAGGGTAAATAACTGGAGTAAAAAATAGCAAGATCTGCACAAAAAATGGAATCACATAACGAACATCACGATATTTTACATTTAGTGCCGCTAAGAATAAGCCAAGACTAAAAGCAGTAATATAGGTAATAACCATTAACAAAGGTACAATAACCAGAGCTAATAGGTTAGGAGTAATGTGATAGTATAGCAGCATGCCTATAAGTATTAATGCCGCAATAAAAAAATCAAAAACGGTTACTAAAATAGAGGCAGCCGGTAACAACACTTTAGGAAAATAAATTTTTTTGATAATATCCTGACTACTTACTAAACTATTGCTAGCATTAGTTACTGCTTGAGAAAAAAAAGTCCAAAATAATAATCCAACAAAAACAAAGATAGGGTAAGGTATACCAGCAGTATTGAGTGTAACAAGATTTCCAAAAAAAATAGTGAATACAACCATACTTATAAACGGAACAAAAAATGCCCATAATACTCCAACAGCAGTTTGTTTGTAGCGAACTTTAATATCTCGCCACGCTAAAAAATAGAATAGGTCTCTATAATTGTTTAGTTCCTTATAATTAAAGGTATACCAATGTTGCTGTGGAGTAATAACTGTTTTCATAAATAACGTTCTATACTATAACGTAATAGTAAGACCTTGTCTATACTAATAAGCACCACATACTCATGACTTTAAAACAGAAGTATATAAATTTATATAACGTTTCGCTTGGTGTTCAAGTGTAAAATGCTGTTCAATAGATTTTCGTGCCCGAGTTTGTAATATTCTTCGTTTATTCATATCAGATAAAACCCAACTAATACCTCGCGCTAAATCATTAACATCAAATGCTTTTGCTAAGTAACCATTAGATAAGTGTTTAATCATATCAGGAAGACCGCCAATGTTAAAACTAACACAAGGCGTGCCGCAACTCAATGCTTCTAACACGCTATTAGGTAAATTATCTTGTTTTGATGGTAATACAAATACATCGGCTGCTCGAAAAGCTTTTGCAATGTCGGTTGCTTTATTAAGATGGCCTAAAAAATGAATTTTAAAGGCGTTATTTTTTAAAGTTAATTCATTACCATGACCAAATATTATTAATTCAGTCGTTTTTGTGAATGATGGATTGTTTTGCAATCGTTGTAACGCTTGATAGAGATAATCTATTCCTTTACGTTTATCTTGAATATAATCAGCCGCAAATAAAATGTAATGTTTATCTATAGGTAAATGTAAAGCTTTTTGTGCAGCTTCTTGGTCACCGGGTGAGAAAATATTTGTATCAATGCCGTTAGGAATGACTTCCACTCTATGATTTTTAAAAAGAGCACTCTGTTTTACTAATCGTTTTAACCAATTACTCGGGGTAACTAATGTTAGGTTTGATAAATTCTGCCAAGCAATTTTTTTTCTTTGCCAGGCCCAGCGATTTAAATCCCAGCCAGACTCATCAGTGGGTCTGTTTGTAGAGGTATAACCAGTAATAAATCTGGTATCGGCGGTATAATGTTCAGCACCACAAAAAGCCCACATATCATGTAGTGTCCAAACAATTGGCTGTTGAAATTTTAACAGCAGTTTGGGAGTAAGAAAGGCCGCGCAAATCCAATGTAATTGAATAATATCTGCTGGCTGGGTTAAGGCTTGGCGAAAAGTGCCATCAGCAATCCAGCTAGGAGAATGTAATGTTGTATTTGAAGTGGTAAAAAATTTAGTTGGCAAAGCATCAAGGTAACGGCTCAATGTTGTTCGCAATGATAATGTCTCATTTCCCAAGACGGCCGCATCATTACTTTTTTTTTGACTTACAATCATAGTTGCGTCAATGTAGGTCAGTTTTAAAGCAGTGTGTAAGCGATAAGCTGCAATAGCGGCGCCCCCACCAATATCTGAAGTTGATAATTCTATTACACGCATAATTAAACAATATAACAGCTAAATCTGGTAAAATAAATAATTAATATTATCGCTAGTAAATTTTTTATATCCTAAACGTGTTAGTTTGTTAATTGTGTGTTGGACATCGGTTTCCGTTATACTATCAGTAGTGTGATGGTGAAATTCCACGATAATTTGGTTAGCTTGTAATAAAATATTATTCGGAGTATTATCTAACACTTTACACTCCATGCCTTCGATATCAATTTTAAGGATATCAACAGTAGAAAGTTTTAATTCCGTAAATAATGTTTGTAAAGTAATTGTTTTTACCGGATAAGGCGTAATGGTATCATTTTTTACATTAATATGATCTTGCAACATAGAACTGCTTTCATTTTCAGCTGTTTCATAGAAAATAGCTGTACCATTTATATCGGATAACGCATACATTAAGCGTATAAAATTCTTTGGATATTTTTTCGTGATATTATTTAAGGCAGGGGTATGTTTTTTTGTTGGATCTACTCCATAACATATTGCATTATATTTACTCATTAGTGCAATTGAAAAATCAGCAGTATATCCTGTACCACAATCTATAATAATTGGTTGATGTTGTTTTAAATTCGCATCGTTATAAATCCAATAAACATGATTAAGCGGAATAATATTTCTTTTGGCCGCTATATTAGGATAATTTGGTTGAAAATATCGTTGATAGATAACAGATTTTGCTTTTTCTAACCTTTTTCCAAGCACTGTCTGTTTTAACGCATTTAACATGAATGTTATCAGATTATTACTTACTAGATTAGTAAATTACTAAAGATTAGTGTATAAAACAAAGCGGGCATTGTCAACAAAATTGAACAGTGGTAAACTATTCACTATGTTGTTAAATTTTACTAACTCCGATTTAGCTGACGGAATTAATTTATTAGATATTGGAAGTAGCGGCGGGTTAGATCCAAAATGGAAACCAATTGAGAAAATTATTAACCTAACCGGTTTTGATGCCAATGCTGAAGAGTGTAAAAGAATGGAACAATTACCACATCCATTTCGATCAGCACGATATTTACCATATGCTATTACTGGTCAAGCCGGTGAAGCAATCTTATATCATACTAAAAGCAAGTTCTGTTTTTCTTTGTTAGAACCGAATGCAAATTGGTTAAACCGATTTTACTATAAGGATTTATTTACGGTTATTGATTCATCTACCATCAATGTTAAAGCCTTGAGTGACATTAAAGAATTGTGTGGAATAGATTTTGATGTTATGAAAATTGATACCCAGGGTTTAGAATTGCCAATTTTACAACAAGCTGAATCTATACTTGAAGAAATATTTTATCTAGAACCAGAAACGGGTTTTGTGGAAAATTATAAGGGAGAATCTACTTTTGCAGATGTAAATAATTTTTTGCGGAAGCATAATTTCTTATTATTTGATTTTAACGATTCACACCGTATTGCTCGTGATAACGTCTTTCAACATCATCTTACCGGCAAAGAGCAACCGCTTTGGACAGAAGCAGTCTATTTAAAGGATTATATTGCCTTACATAAACAAAATAGTCCACAAATTGCTCAGCTTACTAGAACTAAAGCATTAAAGGTTCTATTGTTGTGTGCTGTGCAAGGTTGTTATGATTATGGCTATGAATTAGCAGGATTATTTCAAACATTAAATTTAATCACTTCTACTGAATATCAAGAGCTAAGCAATACTTCTGCATGGCAATTTCATAGTGCACTAGGTGACAGCGGGATAAAAGAGATGATCAAAAGAATGATTGCCGGTACTATTGAACATTTACCCAAGAAAGCTCGAAAAATTATTTACGATGTTTCTGTGTATACAGCCAACAAAAGTCGTATACTTTAAGTTACCGTTCAATTAAAGTAATTAAATTCCGCGCAAAAGCAGTTACTGAAAAATTGTTAATAGCATGTTGGTATTGTTGTTCTAATAAACTATTTCTTTGCTCAGAAGTTAAATTTAGCAAGTGTTTAATTTTATTAATCATATCAATACGATCATTTTGATTAAAAATACATAGCTCATTATTAATTACTTCTGGAATACCGCCGTTACTACTACCCAATACTAATGTTTTACACATCATTGCTTCAGCAAGCACTCGTCCAAAT
This sequence comes from Patescibacteria group bacterium, assembly GCA_041660305.1. Classification (GTDB taxonomy): domain Bacteria; phylum Patescibacteriota; class Patescibacteriia; order UBA9570; family UBA9570; genus JBAZWO01. Next base: position 44,310 of record JBAZWO010000006.1, read on the forward strand.
AATTCGTAAAAATTATTATGATTATTTGTGGGTAAAATCAATAAGTCAATGGCGTTATAAAACAACAATAATTCTTCATAATCTTTTTTACCAAGTAAAATACAACGTTGTTTTAATTGATGCTCTTCAAGATATTGTTTAATTTCTTCAATGTAATTAGCTTTACCTTCTCCAACTACCAAAAAAACAAATTGGCCTTCTAATTGAGGTAAACATTCAATAACATCGAGTACACCTTTTTCTGGTACTAGCCGTCCGGCGAAACCAATTAGTTGTTTATTGATTAGATTAGCTGTAATACCTAATTTTTTTAATAATTCTGGTCGAGGTATGTTTAAATGTTGAAAACGATCGGGATGGCTGCTCCAATAAACAGTTTGAACATGTTTAGAGGAAGGAATAACTGCTTTAATGCGAGAGGACTGTGTGTGATTGCGAGCGATAAATTTATTAATAAAGGGCTTATTTAAAGATAAAATTAGTTGGGCAGCCGGCACCAATGTATGTCTATTTTCTAAATAGTTAGCCTGACTCCAGGTAATGATCTGGTAATGCTTAAAAAACAGAAACTTATATAATACAACAAACCAAGCATCTAAAGTGTAGACTTCATCGGTGACAATAATAGTGTCAGGCTTAAACGATAAGATTGTTTTGGGTAATTCTGGAAAATAGCCAGAAAAATGGTAGCGATATTTATCAAATAAAGCGCTTGGAATATATTCTACATTGTTAATTATCTTGCGTTCTGGAAAGCGGTGCGTGCCATAACCATAAGAATATACAATTTCTTTAGGGATAATTACTTTTACTTCGTAATTGCCTTGTTTAGCTATAGCAGAGAAGAAATCTTGAAATTGTTGATGAGCTCCGTAATGGCTTAAAAATAATATTCGTTTCATAATTCAGCAAAGATATTTAGATAAGAACCTACTAATTTTACCAATATCGTTATTTGATTTTAATAATATAAAAGGTATACGCATTTTTTTTGCTACAGTTGCATCTCGTTTAATAGAATCACCAATATACAAAACTTGACTAGGGTGCAAACGCATTTTTTGCAGTAATAGTTTCATGCCATGTAAAGCTGGTTTTTCATGTCCCGCTTCTTCAGAAGTTACTATATAGGTGAAGTAGCTGGAAAGCTTGAGTTGTTTGATTTTATTTAGCTGAAGACTTGTTGTTAAGTCCGATAGAATAGCTAATTTTAAGTGGTGTTGTTGTAAATAATTTAGCAATGTTATTATATCGGGGCGTAATTTCATAGTTTTAAAATAAGCCCGCCAGAAAACTTGTTCAGCTTGCAGCGTTAATTGTGGCCTGGTTTGTTGATAGACCTGTTCAATAACATGCTGCAAATACAATAAACGTGAGTGTGATGCGGCTTGCCCATTAAGTTGTTTATGTATTTGCTTACGAGCTTTAGTGTAATACTGTTTAAGTAATAATGGGGTAACCTGTGTTTTTTTATTAAGCCAATGAATAACAGCTTGTTGACCGGCCAAGTTACATGGCGCATAAGCGTAAAGGGTATTATCCAAATCAAGTATAACTGCTTTTACATTAATTTTAATATTTTTCCCATTGTTCAACATAGTTTTGTGCCGTCATCACAGCATTTAGAGGAAATTGTAATTGATGTAATTGTTTAATATAGTTAGGGATATCTTGCGGTCGACCCCAGCGTTCCGGGCATACTAAACAAGTTTTAAAACCTTGTAACTGTTTTATTATAGCGGCATCTAGTGGTAGGCGAGTGTTGGTATCTATCCATACCCAATCAGCTTTGCCTTTATAGTTTAGTACCGTTTCAATGACTTCATCTTCTGAATAACGCATAGCAATATTATGTATACCTTGTCTGGTAGCTTGATAAATATAAGAAAATTCAACATCAAGTAAAAAATATTTTTTTACTTGATACTGTTTGCACAAATCGAGTACTCGTTGTTCAATACCCGCTTCTTTGATATTAAGAATAATTCCGGCATGACGAAATTGTTTTAAATATTCTTCAAAATCATCGCCAGAGGTAAAAGGTTCGTGGCTTAAATATAGTTTATTACCATTAGCGCGGATATCAATTTCAACACCATATTTAGGCGGGATGATTTTAAGTTGTGCAACGCTATTTACGCGATGAATGTAGATGTCCATGTAATTGAAAAATATACTTTATAGTTCGTAATATCGTTTTATATTTTGAGGAAAAACTAAATGCCCACTTAGATTCACCGTATAAGCGCTTACTAAAGTTTACGGGGATGGTTTTAATAGTATAATCATTTTTTTTGGCTAAGTAAAGAGTATAAAGATCAAGCGAAAAATCAGTTGGAGGATTGATCATTTTATCCAAAAAAGTTTTATGAAACATTTTTGGCTGGCCATTAATATCATATAGTGCTGTTCTTAATACAACACTGGTAATAAGCGACATTCCAAACGTAAAAGCCCAATCTGTAAATTTTCGATTAATTCGTTTGCCTTTAATAATAATCTTGTCTGGAGTATTAATCTCTACAAAGGCTCGGTAAGCAGTAAGTACATCAGCTGGATCTGTTTGCAGATCAGCATGTGTCCAGGCTAATACTTCACCGCTAGCTGCTTGTAAACCAGTCATAATACCATGGCCATAACCAATATTTTTAAGCACAGTGACAACACGAGCAAAATTGTATTGGTGGTTTTTTAATTCCTCAGCGAATATAGAAGCCGATGCATCCGTGGAACCATTATTTACTAAAATCACTTCAATGGGTTGTTGAACAATGATTGCGGCGAATTTTTTTAAAATCAATGGAATGTTTTTCGCTTCATTATAACAAGGTACAATAATACTAAGTGCGTTCATAAACATAAAAATTATTTGTTTCGAAGGTAACCTTATAGTGAAAAAATACATTTTTAACAAATATCCCATCCGTTGTTAAGCGTTGGAGTATTTCATTAGATCCGGTATTTTTTTCTATTAATATTAATTTTGGTTGATAATTAATTAATTGTGTTTCATCTAAGTTTCCCCAAATTGGGTAAATTTTAATACCATTAAAAGGCGTAGGGTCAAAATAAACATAAGCGGTTTTTAATATGACTAGATTGTTTTTGTTTTGTTGATACAACCATTGCTCAAACTGTTGTTTTGCTACAATCTTATTTTGAAAATTTGCGCTAGTTTCACGGCCAGCTATTTCAGCATATTGTGCAATGATTTTATCAACATTAATACTAAATAATACTATAACAAAAATGATTAGACACATTTTTTCATACTTCTCATATTTTTTTAACCAAAATAATTCTTTGAAATTAATAGTAAATATTCCAATCAATACAAATACAAAACTCGGAAACAGGTACCAGTTCCATAATTTATGAACAGTGATTATGATATAACTTGTATAACTGAACCATAAACAGAACAGAAACAATAATCGATGATCATTATGTTTACTTGCTCTAATGCCTAGATAGATAAAAACGATTATGCTCAATATCAAAAAACTGGTAGGAAGAAAATCTTTGCTAATAATATCTGTATACCATGTTTGATAATTTACACCGGTAAATAAACCATTATGACCAGTGCGATTATCTTCCATAATTGTCTTGGTTACATTAATATACCTTACCATAGCTGGTTTGCCACTGGCCAGTAATGTTGGGTTAGATATTAAGAATGTACCGCAAAATAGTAGAGCGGAAAATAACATAAGATAAACAAATGTACCTAAAGATCGTTGCCAATAGACGATTAAAAGATAAAAAATAAATACAGGAACAAACAGTAATAATGATATTTTTAAACTAACCGCTATGCCAAGTAGAATTAGTGTAAAATAGACGTTACGTTTATTAAATGGATTTTTTAATAAATAATAAACACTGGCCGTACTAAAAGCCATGGTCATGAATTCTATACTAAACGCTTTATAATAAAAATAAAAAGCCGGCATAGCTAAAATAGCTAAAGCCCCTAATACGGCATTTATGCGGCTAGCTCTTAATAACAGAATAATTTTATATATAAAAAAAATAGTTACTCCTAACCATATTGACGATAACAAGCGCATCGTTAAAATTTCAGCAGGAAAAGACATAAAAAAATGTGGAATTAATCCAATAGTGCCATAAACATACCAAAATAATGTTCCGTATCCCCAAGAATTATCTAGGTTTAAAAAAACGTGAGGATTATGAGCTTGCAATGGTTGATACCATGCACGATCTAAAAAATTTGTAAAAACCCATTCATCCAATGATAACACATTTAACATTGCGGCATCAGTTTTTACATACAGGTAGGCTGGCAAATTGATTGCCATACAAACAACTATAAAACTAATCAATATGAGAGCATCAAATTTTTTTATATTTTTTTTCAAATAAGCAATTACTCTAGTAACGAACGAAGACATAAAAATTTTCTGTTTCAAATGATTTTTTATAACGAAATAATTTATTGTCAATACTGTATCCTGAATTTGGTTCAGGGTCAATCATGCCATTAAAGAAATGTTTGGGATCTTGTTGAATTCCAGCGAATACCCATTTTTCTAATAGTATCATATTTGGCTCATAATAAGTAAAATGCCACTCACTCAATTTTCCCCAAAATGGGTTAATCGTAAAATGATCATAAGGAGTTTCATCGAAGTATACATAAGGTGATTTTAAAATAGAAATGTTATGAAAATTTTGGGTTGTTAACCAGTTATTAAACGTTTGTTTTGATCGAACTTTTATTTGAAAATCTGCACTTTGTTCACTCTCAGCTAAAGCCGAATAATGGCTAGCAATTGTTTTATGATTAGTTAGTAATAATCCTAAAAAACAAATGATTAAAGTAATAATTTTAAGATGATATTTTTTCCAGTGTAAAAAAATATCATCTGACCAAGCAGCTAGTCCAACTGGAAGTAATGTGAATCCTGGAAAAAGATACCACGTCCAAATTTTTTTTACAGTAAATATAATATATAAGATAAATAATACACTAATACTAAACAACAAAATAGCCTGCAAACGTTTTTTATTGTTAGGTAAAAAAATAATCCATAGTAAGTACCCAATAATAAATAGTGTTATAAAAGGCAGTACCATATAATCTGAATGTATACCTTTGGTGTACCAACTAATATAATTAATAGATGTAACATCAATTGCCCCATGACCAGTTTTATTATCTTGGATGTTACGTTGCAATAACATAACGTAATAAGCTGTACCACCGGATGAAGTAATAACGAAAGGATTGCTAATTAAAAAACCAGTCAAGCCAATACAGCTGCCAATAATGATTTTTAAAAACCAATTTTGCCATGATAACCAATGTAAACCAACTAGTAAGTAAATAATAGCTACTGGCAAAATAATAATTGCCGAGGCTTTTGTACCAATAGCCGAAGCAAATAAAAATAAAGCTAAGTATAAGTTTTTTTTATAAGTAAAATTATCTTTCAATAAATAATAAATGCTAGCAACTAGCAATCCTGTACCCATGAATTCTACACTAAACGCTTTGGCATAAAAATAATAAGCCGGCATTGTTAATATCATGATAGCTCCCAGAACACTTGGTAAGGTTTTTTGTGTATAAAGAAAAATTATTTTGTATACAAAAAACAATATAATGCCTAACCAGGCAGCTGAAATTAAACGTAGCGTAATTATCTCTAATTGAAACGTTCCAAAATGATAAATGGGATAAGTAAGTAATCCATAAACATAATAAAATATTGTTCCATACCCTACGTTGTCGCGCAAAGCTAGTAGCTCTCGATAAGATTTAGCATCGAGCAAACGATAGAATTGATTGTTTAAAAAATCAATATTTACCCATTCATCAAGCGATAATGTATTTAACATCGCTGCATCGGTACTGACAGCTCGATAAGCTGGAAAGTTAATGGCCATTACTACCAGAATAAATAGAATAACTGTAATAATCTGTTTCAACCAAGACATAAACAGTATTATACTTAATTTTAGAAAAATATGCTATAATCTGTTTTATGATAAATTTTTGGACAGGATTGTTGCCGGTTTTATTAATTCTTGCTTTATCAGGTTTATTCGTTATAGCCGGTTTAACAATCTATAGATATGGAATAATAGGGTACAAGGAACATCCTTGGTCACTTCGCTTGGGATTAGGCTATTTTTTTGGCTTGGCTGTATTTCTTATAGTGTATCGTTTAGTAACGGCCTGGTTACAGCAAGCTAATACGGCTGCTAAAATTGGATTAATAGTGTGTGCAATTTTAGCTTTGTTGGAGTTAGTACGTTGGCGGAGTAAATATTTTATTTTTTTTGTAAAACAACATTATTGGCAAATAATGTTAAGTGTTTTTTTAATCAGCGGTATTTCTGTTCTATTATTTTGTTTGTGGCTACCAAACTGTCCTTTACCGACGGATCCATTTATACATTTCGGATCAATTCATAGTGGTCGTAATGTTAACATTGCTAAATATATCTATGATAACAATACTATTCCCGCATTAACACAAAATTATGGACATGCTCTTCTGGCCAGTATAGTACTTTGGTTTGGTTTTCAAACTCCATTTTCAGCGTTGTTTATATGGCTGGTAGTTTCTATGTGTTTTTATGCGTTTATTGTGTACGGTTTTTTCCGCTGGTTTGATCTTAACATGCGTTTAAGTTATTTAGGTTTATTGATTGTTCTGGTTGGTAACACGGCTTTATCCTTTCTTGATATCGGTGTAATCGACTCTTACAGCCCATTAATTAGAACTGGTTATGTCGATACTATTTTGGCTATTGCGACTTTCTTTGGTTTTGTATTGTGGTTGAAAAATATGTATAGTCAAACCACCATTTTACAGTATGTATTAGTACCAAGTATTTTTGGTTTTGTTTGGAATATGTTTGCCTCGCAAAATATTGTGATGGGCATAGTAACATATGGGATAATGTTGATCGTTATTTTACGAAATAAAAAAATCTCATTTTATCGTATTAGTATTAGTGCACTTTTTTTTACCATGGCAGTGGGATTAGGTAGTATGTATGGAGGCATGTTAACAATAAAGCAGTTTCAAGATGTAGTTCATGTCCCAGGCATTTTAACTGCTCCTTTAGCCAAGAATATTGTGAATATTACTCCAGAACTCCCGTATCTATATTATGGCAGTGAATATCATTATTCGCCCTATCATTTTACCGTACCGCTTAATAATTTTTTTCACTATCAACTAAACAATGACGATGTATGGAAAATAGAGAATAATATTTGGTTGGCTTTACGAATCACTTTTTGGCCATTAGTAGGTTGTATTTTAACGGGCATATTATTATATTTTCAAAAAACCAAAAAAACAAGCATTGATTGGAATACTAATGTAGTAAGCAAAATTAAGCACTTTTTATCAATTACATTAATCGTTTTTATAACAGGAGTAAGTATTGCATTTTGGTTCCAATTAGGAGATTTTAAATGGGAACTAACTCGTTTTATTATCCCGGCTTATGTATTTGGCATGTTTTTATTAGTCGTTAGTGGTTCTACTATATTAGGTCGTTTAAAACAAAAAAGGCAGCAAATATTTTTTTCAGTTATAATAACTTTTGTCATTTTAATTGGTCCGACCCGACATATACTAGAAATTGTTTATAGAAATATATGGTTGGATACCTTGGGAGGAATTGAAACAAGAATGGACTTATTTTTTCATCATTAATTAGCTTGATTCGCGATATATTTTTGCCAGTACATGAGAGTAGCTAGATTATGAGGCAAAGGGTTTTTATTGCTTTGTTGATATTTGCAATAATTAAACCAACTCATAAATTCTTCTAAATCTTCAGGCGTACCCCATTGGCAGAATTGTTCAACTTCATAAATATGTACCGGTAATTTATCATGTACTAACAAGTTATAAACTAAACTAACATAATATTCACCATTTAAATTAACATCCTCGTTTATTAGTTGTTGAAAATATTTTTTTACTAACGCACCAGATTGAAAATAATAAGTGCCATCCGATTGATAAGATTGCATTTTATCTGCTGTCCAGGAATATTTTTCTCTAATTTCCAATAAATTTTTTTGAGCATCTACTTTACATGATGCATACAAGTTTGGCCCTAATAAGTGAGGATGAAAACCGATATAACAAGGTATAGCACCAGCGTATTTTTTTTCTAATACGTCTTTTTTGAAATTAGCATAATCCCAAACACAATTAAAATCACAGTAATTTACTATAGTAGGTTCATTATCATCAATTGCTTCTAAGGCTTGTAATATTGCCCAAACTGGGCCTTTTTTTTGTGATTCAATGCCAATAATCTTGCCACTAGGCATAACTCTATTTAACTCTTTGCGTAAAGGTGTAGTGGCTAAATGATCATTATTACAGATAAATACAAAGTTTGTTTCTCCCGGAAATAATTTAACAACATATTCAATAATTGGCTTATTATCTACCTTAATAAGTGGTTTAATTTCTTTGTATCCTTTGTGTATAAATCGACTACCTAAACCAGACATGGGGATAATGATTTGCATAAGCATATCATAGCTAAACAAATATATTTTAACAAGACAATGCATAAAGAAATCTATTATTATTTGTTTAAGTATTGTATACTAATTTTAATATTATTATATGGTAAAAAATGAGAGATCTAAAAATAGATAGTTTAAAAGGTTTTTTAATTATTTGTGTACTTTGGGGGCATATGTGTGTTTTGGTTACTGGTCTTACTAATGCTGATGCAACCTTGTGGAATACTTTTTTTGAGCTCATTAATACTTATTTTCCAGTATACTATTTTCATATGCCTTTATTTTTTGCGTTGTCTATTATTTTTGTTAGATCCATCAATTTTGAATTGGTTAAAAAAAGAGTGCTTACAATATTATTTCCATATGTATTTTGGTTTGTATGGCCTCATTTGGATACAGGTTTAATTCACCCATTAGTAACAATAAAACATTTACTTTATGGTAATTGGATTAACATTGTTTCCATATTATGGTTTTTGCCTGCGCTGTTTAGTGTAAATATATATTATGCCTTATATCGCAAATATTCACATAAAAAATACGTAGGTATATTTTTTGTATTAGCCGGTATTATTTTTTTATTAGCCAAGTCTATCGCGCAAACATACCATGTAATGATTCCGTTTGGGTTAGATTTAGCTATCTATTTATTTCCCTATTTATTTATTATTGATACCATTTATAAACACAAACATTTTTTTACCAAATATAATAAATGGTATGCATTATTATTAATACCAGTAGGTATAAGCGCTGTTCGATTAATTGATTATTACGAGCCAATGAAGGATTATACGCCCTACATAGCAAGAATTGATCTAGCACAATTTAGCGTACCATTTACTGTTATTGGGTATGGTGCAATGATGTTGTTATCAAGTGCAATAGTTATTTTTTTTCTAATAATTAATCCAGTAAAGATATTAAGTTACATTGGCAAGTATAGTATGCCTATATATTTATTACACTTAGTAGTGATGGGTAAGTTAATAATGATTTACAACAAAGTTATCTTACTAAACAATCCTAGATTATTTCTTGTAGTTATACTAATATCATTTTCAATAATTATTATTAGTTCTATTGTAATTTCCAAATTACTAACAAAACTTTCTAAATACGCTAAATATATAGGAATGGTAGCTTGATTGCAGGGTTTTAGTTTTAATTGTAAAAAACAGTATAGAGCAATAGTTATGTTAAAAAGATTTATTAAAAAAATAAAATCAGTCACAGCGTACAGAACGTTATTCATTTGTGTAATTTTATTTTGGGGGATAATACTATTTTCTGTTTGGATTATTGATCTTAGATTTCCGCTTGCATTATTTGAGTATTTATCTTGGGATGAATATCAATATTTGCCAATATTAAACAATTACCAAAGTGTACTTATCAAACAAGGCGTGGTTGAATTTATATATACAAATGAACCATTTGGTTACGGAGCAATCTTTTGGCAAATATATGCTTTAGGGTCAATTTGGCTCCATAATTTTTTTAATGGAAGTGATTCTTCTTTAATTATTTTTAATTTACGTTGTATTACTTTTATTTTTCAAGTTGCCTCTTTAACTCTTGTAATGAAGATTTTAAAATTAATATATGTAAAAAATGTTTAACCGAACATAGCGGCATTATTTTTTTTAGCCCCAATGAGCGGGCTATTATTGTTATATAAACCATTTAGTCCAGATTATTTAGCAACCCTTTTAATTTTATTAGCAGTTTTTTTATTAATAAAATCAATTATTAATTTGAAAAAAACAACTACTTTTTATGTAATAAGTTGCATTTGTTTTGGATTAGCTGTTGGTATCAAATTATTTGTTTTACCGCTAGTATTATTAATAATTGTACCTTTACTCTATCAACAAATTTTATCATTACAAAATATCACAAAAAATATTAAAAAATTATTTAATGGCATAGTATATTTTATTGTTGGTTTTATTGCGGCCAATAGCTATATCATTCGTTATGGTTTTAAAAATTATAATGATAAATTAGAAGAACTAAATATAGCAGTAATATCACCTAATTTTCAACACGCCATCAAACCACTAGGAATAATTAGCAGAATTCAGCATTGGATATATAATCCTGGAAAGACGTATTATGATATTAATACTATTGGAATGTCACATGAAATAATAAATATATTTTTATTTGTTGGATTCGCAATATTATTAATCTATTTATTAATCAGAAATATAAAACAAAAAAATCAATTGTTTTATATGGGATTAATTATTGGTTTTAGCGGTGTTTCTTTGTTTATTATTACAATAATAATAACTAATCGTGTTTGGATGTGGTATTTATTATCAGCGGTGTATGTAATGGCGATTGGTTTTGGAGTAGTTACTGTTTATTTAAATAAAAATAAGCCTGGTAAATACTTTATTATCATATTTTTATTATTACATTGGGTATTTATATTACCCGGCACCATCACAAAATACAAACAGTATCTTAATAGTCGCTTTGATAAAGAAACTATTTCTTATAATAATTTTTATATTAATTGCATTCTAAAACATCAAAAAGAGTTAACTACTTCAAGTGTACCCGGATCAATAGTTAAATTACATAGAACTCCAGTGCCTGATGCATTATTGCTTACCACTTGCTGGGGACAGACCATATCACCAGTCCCATGCTTAACGAATGTTACTACTCATGTAATCCAATATAATACTTTACCTGAAAATGACAAAAATATATTATTAAATGCGGGCTTTGAAGAAATCAAATGTAGTGAACAATGGTCTATTTATCAACGTGTATTACCATAATAATGCTGTGTATATAGTTGAATGCTAGTGAATGTTTTTTCTATATTGTTCGCTTTCCATGTTCTGTAACTGGTAAATTTCATCTACAGATAATGGTTTAATAGTTTTATTAAGTTTATTAATAGTATCTATAATATAGGCGTTGGCCGCAAATACTTCTTGAATACCAGGAGTAATGTTTTTAGTATTTAAAAATACAGCGGCATCGGGAAAAAGACAGGTAGTAGGTGCAATAATAGTTTTATAATCTACCGGTGAAAACTCTTTAAAATTAGGAAGATTAATTTTTAAATAACGTTCTAGTTTTGCATTAATAGCTAATGTTAATTGTAGAGCTTCATTAGCATTATTACTACAAGTAATTAAGCCATGGTTGGCTAAAAACAGTACCTTGGGATTATTATTTTCTTTTAGCTGTTCTTGAATAGCCCTGGCTAAGGCTTGGCCAGGAGTGTGGTAAGTAACAAATAGTGGTTTCAAATCATCAAATAATTTATGTAGTATCTCAGTGCCATTAACCATACAGTTGAATACGTTTACATACACCGGATGAGTATGAATAGTAATGTTCGGTAACGAGAGATGCATCGGTAGCTCCATAGAAGGACGAATGGTTGCAGTAGATCCAAGAATTACTTGTGTTTTGCGATCAATAACAGCGTAACCATGATTGATGGTCATGTTTTTGAAAGTAGTACCAGAAGCCTTGATATATAACGCTGTATCATTTTTAACTGAAATATTGCCACCGCCACCTTGAATCATTGTTGGCAGTGAGCCAAGTTGATGAGACAGTTCTAATAATGTTGCTAATGTTTTGTCCATGAAGTTATTCGGGCAGTTTATTTAATTCGCTATAAAAATAAAGTACAAATAGTTGTTCAATGCCATTGTAGTTATCATCCCACACTGGGCTGCCATAAGTTAGTTCCTCCAAATTAGGTATTAGCACATAAGCAACGTTTCTTATGTCTTGTTTGCCTAGTATGCCGGCAAAACGAATAGTTTGATGGTGTAAATTAGGTTCATACCAATGTTCCACTTTTATTGTGGGGTAATTCGCTAACTGTTCAATTAGTGGATCTAGTTGAATAGAATTATCACAACTAATATCCAGTACTAACACTGGTTCAATGCCTTCTTGTAAGGGTTGTGTTGGTGTTAGAGAAATCACAACATCAGCAAAAGCACGTTGTGGACGAATATATTGATTAGCATCAGCTTCGCGTGCTCCTAATTGTTTTAGTATTTCTTCTTTACTACGTTGTCTATCTTTCTGATCGCGCATTAATTTCCAATGTTTACGTAAAGCTTCATCTGGTTCTACATAGATTTTAATATCAAAAATAGAACGCATTTTACTTAAATAAAAGGGATGTAACCCAACATAGATAATTACTTTATTAGTTGTAATATTATTTAAGGAAGTAAATTTACCGGTGGCGTGATTGTAAGATGAACGCTTAATATTGGCACCGGTTTTTAATATAGCAGTTTGTAGTAGCTCTTTGTATAAATTGTTACTTTTTGGATTTAAATGCGTAAATTGTTGCCAATTAGTATTATTGCGTTCCCATTTATGGGCATCGTCTCCTTCAATACAAATTGCATTATTATTACCAAATAATTGTACCAGTTTTTTAGCTAAAGTGTTTTTACCAGCGCCAGAATCTCCGCCAATGCCAACTACCAATGGCTTGTCAGCTATTTTGTATTCTAAATTGCTTTTCACTCCCACGCGATAAATCCACACGGCATTCATAATTATCGATGCTACTAGTAAAGTAAATATTAAATTAAGTAGTAATGGAATATTTAAACCAGGAATGGCCAAAACAAAACCAGAATTGATTAATTGAAAACTTGAAGTAAACGCTGCATCCGGACTTAATACAAAATATAATAGATAAGCAATATTTAACGACCAAAAACTTATTTTTGGAATATTCTGATATTTGGCAAAGAAATATACATAAAAAGGAATGGACCAATAAAACCAGCCCGGCATTGGTGGAACAAAAATTACAAACACCGTAAATAACAAACCTAAAATAAGTAAAAAAGCATCTTTATTAAGTTTATGGTATGGAAAAAAATTAAAAAACAAAATAAAAATAGCGGTAACAGCTAATAGTAATTGTAAATTATTATGTAGATAAGGTAAGGAAACTAAAAATATTTTTGCAGATTCATCGGTACCAAACACGCTTTTTATAAAACCATTAGAAAACAAATAAGGCGTGATAATAAGACCGAAGGCGGCTAATCCGGCACAACAATAACCAAACGCATGTTTTAAGGAATAGCGATTAACAAAAAAGTAAATAAAATAAAACGGCAGAACAACTAGTAAATGGGTTTTGGTAGCAATTCCTAAACCAAGTAATAACACAGCTGGAAGTGGCTTCTTATTAAACAGAAAAATTAACGAAATGAACAAAATAGCCATTGGCATTACATCTAGTTGTCCATGAACATAATTAATGAAAAATAAAATTGGAGAAGTCCAATATAACCATAGCACTTGTTTTTCTTTGGTTTCAAGCCATTTAGCTAATACTATATAAATTGCAGTATCTGCTAATAATATAGGTAAACGCATCATTAATAAATTCCCAAATTGTACTACAGACCCGTCTAGATTTACAAACGGTATAAAAAGTAATCGAGCTAAAGTAAAAATCCACAACATGACTGGTGGGTAAGGGAAAGCTCCTGGATAACCTTGCTGTACAAAAAATTCATAGGGATTATGAAAACCAGAGGTAACAAAATAATTTACAAACGGAATAAAGCCTTTCACTAAAAAATCGGAACCAAGTAGGCTGCCGGCAATAATTTTAATACCCAAAATAATTAAGAACCATTTGTTGAACAATAATTTTCTCAACGGTATGTGATAGCGTTCTTCAATTTTTGTGAGAGTGATCATGGTGCTCAATAAATACAACTAATTTTAGACCAATAAAGTTAGTGATTGTAGATAGCCCAATTGCAAATACATTAGCCAATAACGGATTAAAGCGCAATACATCTACTAATAAAGCAACTAAGAGTAAACTTAGTACTAAAGAAATAAGATACACGGTAATGTAAATAACAAATTCACGGCGTTTCTGGTTATGGGATTTTTCTGTCGCAAATGTCCAATTACGGTTCAAATAATATCCTAATATTAGTCCAGTAATATAGCCAATACCACTCGCGACTACATAGTTTATTTGAATTACCGAGTAATTCAAATAAAATACAGTATAATTTAACACAGTACACAAACCACCTACTACTAAAAATTTTACTAATTGGTTTATAAATTTTTTATTAATCACAGAACATAGTATATAAAATAATCACTAATTTGGCCAGAAGTGATATAATCAGATAAATTATGAATTATCCATATAAATTAGGGGTAGGGTTATTACCCACAGTAAGTTCTCAAAATAAAATATATCAATTAGTTAATGAATTAAAGAAAACGATACCGCTAGCATTTGCTGCCCAGTCTGATGTTAGCATTTCTCACTTAACGTTATTTCAAGGTAAGTTCGAATTCGAACAAGTTGTTCATAAGGTAATTGAACAATTAGAAGCCCCAAAAAACATCAATCAATTAATGGTGAAGAATTTGAGTATCTGGGCAGAAAAAATTATTTTTCTTGATTTTTATAATACAGCTGTATCTCAACAATTTCATGAACAAATATTTAACATATTATTTCCAATATGCGAAGGTAAATCTGCTGATCCGCAAGCTTTTACGGACATTAGTCAAGATGAACAAACTAGTTTTGATAAAATCGGTTATCCATTTTCTTTAAAAGCTTATAAACCGCACATTACATTAGCACACATTAAAGTGGATCAGATTAACAAACCAATATTACTACCAATTCCAGATTTTAAGATAGTTGAATTTGAATCCTTAGTGGTTTACAAGGTAGAAGAATTAGGTGCGTGCCGTGAATTTATTTATAAACGGTTGATTAATAATTCTGCTGGTACGTGAGATAGAATTTCATCTTTTGTAAACACTAGCGAAGCAATATAACCATTAAGATTATAAGGTTCATCATAACCTTCACTATCTGGTCGATTAAATGTAAAATCATTGCCTTTAAGATCGCAAATGAATCCGCCATAAGCTTTAAGAATTGGCTCTGCCATAGCAATATCCCAATCTTTGGAATAGTTGTAGTTCATAATTACTAAATTAGTCTGGTCGGCTAACAATGCAGCGATTGAAGCGCCAGAACCACCATCGTAATATAGTTGTGTTGTTAACCCTAATTTATTTCCTAAATTATAATAAAAATGTTCTAATATTTTATTTGGATCTAATTTACGTACCCAACCGACCAGCTTAGAACGGGATGAGATATTGGTAGTAATCTGATCACTGCGCCATAATTTATCTACTCCTGGTAAATAAATGAGCCCAGCAATAGATTTATAGGTACTATTTGGTTGGCGTTGTAACAAGGCGGCGTTGACAGCATAACCATCTACCAAACCAGCGCAAAATTCATCAGTACCATCTACAGGGTCAATTTGCCAAATTAAATCATGTTTAAAACGATTCTCATATTTTTGTTCTTCAGAATATGAACCAGGAAACCGAGGTCTAATTCTATCTAAAATATATTTACTAGCCGCCACATCAGCTTCGGTTACTATATCTCGAAATTTCTTTGGTATACCTTTTTGTTTGCCAGTCACTTTTCCAAATCTCGGCAAAATCTCTTGTTTTGCTGCGGCACGAACCAGATTGGTCATGTAGTCTAATTCATATTTTATATCAAGCATATACTTATCCTCTATTTTAATCGCTTTTAATATTTTATGCTATACTATGTGCCATATGGCAAACATCATTCCTATGGCCGGTATCGGTTCACGTTTTTCCGAAGCCGGGTATTTACTACCCAAAGCCTTAATCCCAGTTTCCGGTAAACCAATGATTACTCGGGTAATCGAAGCTTTGCCACCAGCGGAAAAAAATATTTTTATTGTACGCCAAGAGCACATTAATCAATATGGTATTGATATGCTCATTAAACAATTACTACCGCAAGCGATTGTAATTCCAGTAGAGAAAACTACCGAGGGACAAGCTTGTACGACTATGCTAGCAATGCCTTATCTTGAGCCAAATGATGAAATGTTTATTGCAGCTTGTGATAATAGCTTTGTCTATAATCGTAAACGCTATGCGCAACTTACTGCCGATTCAACAATTGACGCGATTATTTGGACATTTACTCAAGAAAAATTACTAGTTCAAAAACCAACTGCCTGGGGTTGGGTAAAGTTAGCTAGTGATGGTTTAACGATTGATGATATGTCGGTTAAAGTGCCAGTATCTGATAATCCGTTTAACGATCATGCGGTAGTGGCTACTTTTTATTTTAAAAAAGCCAGTGATTTTAAAGTGGCCTATGATTTAATGATTCAAGATAATTATCGTATTAATAATGAATTTTATGTAGATGCTATGCCGATATTCTACAAAAAACTAGATAAACGAAGTGTGATGTTTGATGTAGATTTATATGTGGGTTGGGGCAAACCGCAAGATTTATACGAATATCAACTGTGGGAATATGTCTGTGAGCATAATCGTCCAGCGCCCGATGCTGCTAAGCTACCATTATGGCGACAGTTTTTTAAGCAGTTAAAGTGACCATTAGAATGTGTTATGAAATTTTCAATTATTACACCTTCCTATAATCAAGCCCAATTTATTGAACGTACTATTAAAAGTGTTTTAAGCCAAACTGGAGATTTTGAATTAGAATATATTATTATGGATGGTGGCTCAACTGATGGTAGTGTTGAAACTATTAAACATTATGCCCAGCAAGATAAACGCATTATTTGGCGATCAGAAAAAGACAGTGGACAATCTAATGCTATTAACAAAGGTTTAAAATTAGCCAGCGGTGATATTATTGCTTATTTAAATTCAGATGATATCTATCTGCCGAATGCCTTACAAATGGTAATGGAAGAATTTAAAAAAAATACTACTATTTCATGGGTCACCGGACAGTGTAAGATTATTAATAAGCATGATGTTGAAATAAAAAAAATTATCACGTGTTATAAAAATTTTTTTCTAAAACATTATAGTCATTCTAGTTTATTGGTATTAAATTATATTTCTCAACCAGCTACTTTTTGGCGTAAAACAGTTTTATTGGCCACTGGAGAATTTAACGAAAAAGAACACCTGGTGATGGATTATGAATATTGGTTAAGATTGAGTAAAAAATATCAGTTAAATGTGATTGATAAGTATTTAGCTGGTTTTCGCTCGTATCAAAGCAATAAAAGTAGTTTACGTTTTGTAGAACAATTTAAAAGTGAGCATCGTATAGCTGCTCAATATACAAATAATCCATTGATTATTTTTTTGCATAAATTGCACAGTTGGTTGATTATCAGTTGTTATAAATTATTATCTTAAATGAAGCGCTATCTTATTATTATTCATCCGCATTTTACGTTACCAGGGGGGGCTGGTAAGTTAGCCTTAGAAATTGGCTCGCGTTTAACTAATGTTTGGGAAGTAATTACCGTGGCTCAACAAGTAAAACCAGCTTGGATTAAAGCTTATCCAAATGTTAGATTTAAAAGTACAGCTGGTCCAATTACTAGTAGCTTAGTTTTTTGGTTATTATTTCCATATTGGTATTGGCACACAGCCAGAATAATTAATGATTATCGTAAATTAGGTGAAGTAACTATTTTTTGTAATGTATTTCCAGCACAGTGGTTAGGCTTAACTTATAAGTGGTTACATCCCACAATATGTTGTGTATGGTATTGTCATGAACCGAGTGCGTTTATTTACATAGCTGCTTGGAAAAATTCCATTCAAAGCAAATTAAAACGTTATCTAGCTAAAATTTTACAACCTGTTTTAGCTTGGATTGATAAACGGCTAGTAAATTTAGCTGATGTTATTTTTACAAATTCGGTTTATACACAAAAATATATTCAGCAAATTTATCAACGATCAAGTATCGTGGTATATCCAGGAGTAACTTTACTAAATCACAAGTTACTACCAATGGTGCAGCGTGAAAAAATGATTATGACAGTGGGAAGGCTTACTAAATTTAAACGCATAGATGTGCTGATTAATGCTTTTAATACACTACAACACCAAGATTATAAATTATACATTATTGGTGATGGAGAAGAACATAACAATATCATTAAATTGGTTGAGCAATATAATTTATCAGATAGCATTAAAGTTTTAACTAATGTTAATGATGCTACATTACAGCAATATTATGCGGCAGCTAAACTGTTTGTTAGTTGCGCTAAACAAGAGCCATTTGGTATGACTCTCATTGAAGCTATGGCTCATGGTTTACCAGTAATTGCTGATAATTCCGGTGGACCAAAAGAAATTGTACAGAATAATGTTACAGGTAAGTTGATAGATTGTACAGTTGAACAATTACGTACTTGTATAGATAAATTATTAGATCAGCCAGATACATTACAACAGTATTCTGAACAAGCTAGGTTAGTAGTGCATAAAAAATTTATTTGGCAAGAAGCAGTTCAACAAATACAAAGTAATTTAGTACAATACCTTGCTTTAAACGTAAAACATTCCAATCAAAAAGTTACTTTATTAAAAAGAATTATCAATCAAGCTCGCTTTTTATTAAAAGTAGTGCTAGGTAAAGAGGTATTATTTTCTGTGCAGACTAAAATTCCACAGCAATTTTTTGGTTCAAAAAAATATGGTGGGTGGGTTATTAATCCAGTAAAAATTAATAAAGATAGTATCATATATTCTTTTGGAATAGGGGAAGATATTTCATTTGATTTGGCATTAATAGAAAAGTTTAACTGTAAGGTTTTTGCATTTGATCCTACACCAAAATCTATTAATTGGCTTAAACAACAACAGCTGCCTAAAAATTTTTTTTATTATGAATATGGTTTAGCGTCTCAAGATGGATTTATAAAATTATTTCCTCCAAAAAATTCGGCCCATGTTTCACATAGTATTATCCAAAAAGACAGTACAAAACCGCCGATTAACGTACAGGTATTGCGCTTACAGACTATTATGAAGCAACTTGGACATCAACACATTGATATTTTAAAAATGGACATTGAAGGTTCTGAATACGAGGTGCTTGATGACATTTTGCGGCAGAATCTTGATATTGATCAAATCCTTATTGAGTTTCATCATCGATTTTCTAAAATTTCTGTTGCAAAAACAAAAAAAGCTATCAGACAGCTAAATCAAGCAGGATATAAAATATTTTCTATTTCTGCATCTAGAGAAGAATATTCTTTTTATAAAAACAATACTAAAATTTTACAAGTTATTCCTTATTTTGTACCAGCCTATGGTTATGGGGGGCCAGTTAAAGTGTGTTTTGATGTGTCTAAAGAACTGGTGCAACGTGGTTATAATGTTACAGTGGCCACTACCGATACGCTAGACGATAAACGGCGTATTAAACAGCTAGACGAAACAATCGCTGGGGTAAGAATATTACGTTTTAAAAATGTGAGCAATCGATTTGCAAAAAAGTACAATGCTTATTTGCCAATTAGTTTCTATTTCTGGTTTAAAAAAAATGTGCAATCCTTTGATTTAGTATATTGCCATGATTTTTTTACTTTGCAAAATGTAATTGTTAGTCACTTTTGTAAAAAATATTCTGTACCTTATTTTATTCAACCACATGGAGCATTATCTCCAATTAGGCAAGAAGCAAAATTTAAAAATATTAAAAAACATTTTATTAATATTTTTCAGATTATTTTTACCAACGCTAAAGGCATTGTGGCTTTAACCAAACAGGAAAAACAAGATATTATATTAATTAACCAAACAGTCCAAGATAAAATTCATATTATTCCAAACGGATTAGATGGACAAGAATTTGAGCACGTTCAAAAAGTAGATTTACATCAAAAATTTTTTATACCAAAAGAAAATAAAATAATCGGTTATATTGGCAGAGTACAATATATCAAAGGAATTGACATTACTCTTGAGATATTGAATTTATTAAAGGATAAAATGAAATTTACTTTTTTGATTATAGGACCCAATGAAGGTGAAAAAGAAAAATTGGAAAAAATTATTAAAAAATTAGAACTACAAAATAATATTATTTTCACCGGCATGTTAGTTCATCAAGAAAAACTGGAAACTATTAAATCTTGTGATTTATTTATGTTCACTTCTCGCAATGAAGGTTTTTCCATGACAATATTAGAAATTGCTAGACTTGGTATTCCGCAAATCATTTCCACTAATTGTAATATTCCTGAAATTGGAGAGCATCAAGCAGGCTTTGTGTTAGATAGTGCAGATAAAAAAGCTTTTGTAGATACAATAATATTGTTATCAACAGATGCTGCTAAATATAAGCAAATGTCAGAAAATGCAAAAATGTTAGTAAAAAGTCATTTTAGTTTAAAGGCAGTATGTGATAAAATTGAAGAGTTATTATGAATAATAGTAGTATATGCAACATAGTTTTTGACTCAATTAATAGGCTATGTTAGTATCAAAATCAAATGAATTTTATTACTAGCAGTGACATTTTATCTATTATTATAATTTTGTTGGTTTTATTTAGTAGTGGCTTTGCATTATTTTTACCACTGTGGTGGTGGTTGAAAAATTATCGTGCAGCACTGCAATTTGTTATTCCAATATCACTAGCTATTGAAATTTTATTTGGTTATGTTTTTTATTGTTTTAGAATCGTGCACTGGTTTCCTTTAGCTTATATTGGTGTAGTGGCAGTAATTAATATTATAATTGGTATAGTATTACGTCATAAAATTATTCAGTTTTGGCAACAATTATCAAAACTGCATTGGCTAACATTATTAGTTGGTTTAGGTGTAATAGGAGTATTGGTTTATACTCGTTTTTATGATGCTTTAACCGTTGTTGCCCCAGGGGCAGTAGATACCTATAATCATACGATTTTTTTAAACGATCTAAATAAGTTAGGGTATCTTCATCAGATATTTTATGCTCCGGGTTTTCATTTGGTGTTATATCCGCTACTTAAAATACTACCAACTGTCATATTATATCGATTTGTAGGTCCAGTATTAGGTTTATTAATTATAGCTAGCTTATATTTATTTATAAGAGATATTTTTAAGCATACTGTAACAAAATATGTAACAATCATTCTCCTAATATTACCAGTATTTAATCAGCTTACTTTAGTAACGATTAGTTTTTTTTCTTCTTGTCTTACGTTTATTTTTTTTACAGCGTTTATTTTTTTATTAGCTCAACCTAAACAATTAAGTTATTGGAAAACAATTATTTTGGGTGTTATTTTAACATTAGCGTTAGCAATTATAGTGCCATACTTATACGTTCAATACGTTTCAGCTGTGGGCTTATGTTTTTTAGTTGCTGTAGTTGCTAAAAAATATTTTGGTTGGAAATACGTTCGTTTTTTATTGGTTTTTGTTCTACTGGGTGGTTTAGGGCTAGCGGCTTCATTTGGACATGTGTATTTACAAAATAAAATTAATAAAAATCAAACAGCTGGTTTTCCAGAAATACCAGTAGTGGTAAGACAAAAAAATAAAACGGTTACTCAGAATAATAAAACAAAAGTGCCACCAGCTACTAAAACAGGTAAAGTAGTTACGTCGCAGGAATACCCGTGGTGGAGTGTTAGTAAAGATGCCTGGCAAGCTCGTTATAATAAATTAAGCGCGTCAGATTTTTGGCAGAAAAATATCATGCCAATGCTTGTTACAGGACAGGATCTTTTGCAAGCAAAAAATGTTCGTTCTTTTTCAGGAATGTTGGCAATAGGTTCTTATTTGTGGATTATATTAGCTTGCGTTATTACCGGCTACGCTACCAAGAAAAAGAATAAGCTTATGGTTATTATTGGGGTGTTTAGTGTTTTATTTGGTGTAGCTACGCAAACAGGTATCTTGGAAATGAGTATTTATCGTGGACGTAGTGGCTGGTATTTAATGTGGTTAGCTGTGTTAGGCGCAGCATATTTATTTGATATTATTTATCATAAAAGACTTAACATTTTAATTGTGATATTTGGAATATTAGCTTGTTTGGCTGGAGTGTTATATCCTCCGGTGTTTTATCGTAATTATTTTGCTGATCAATTTACTGTGGCAGCCATGATAAAACAAGAGTATCCAAACAAGCAAATTATTTTTATTTCTAACCAAAAGGAATTATTAATTTTGTCGCCTGATTTTATTTTGGCTCCATTTAACATTGATAGTCTTGAGAAACAAAACGGTGACTTTACTAATGAAATTATTCTAATACTACCAAAGAAATTTTATAATTTAGACCCGGTATTATCGGCACAAGCCTTATCTACCGATACCGGTTACGTTAATTTCGCAATCGAGCAGGCTATGAACGAAAAAAATCAAACACAATTAGTAGCAGAAATTAAAGCCCACCCTAAATTTTCTCACTATAAGTTATATTGGGAAAGTGATGATATTGCAGCTTATCGTTTGATACAGTAATAAATAAAAGTGCCGCTTGTATTTACAAATACTTAGTTTAGTGTTATAGTTTTCCAACCATGTTTAGACAGGAAGTTAGTGTACAAACTAAGGTAATTACTCCACCAACGACGTTGTTGAGTTTGAATATTAAGGAATTTTGGCGCTTTCGTGAATTGTTCTATATTTTTGTTTGGCGTGATGTTAAGGTGCGATACAAACAAACAATGTTAGGGATTGCTTGGGCTGTGTTTCAGCCATTAGTTACCATGCTAATTTTTACGGTTTTTTTTGGAAATTTGGCCAAAATTCCTTCTGATGGAGTACCATACCCCATTTTTGTGTATGCTGGGTTATTGTTATGGAATTATTATTCAGTAGCTTTAACTAACATTAGCACGGTATTGGTGGCACAAGAAAGCATTATTAAGAAAGTTTATTTTCCTAGATTGATATTACCATTAGCTACCGCTTTAACACCAACGATAGATCTGGTGTTTTCTTTTTTTGTATTTATTGGTTTAATGTTTTATTTTCATTTTGTACCACATGTATTAGGTATTGTGATTATGCCGGTGTTGATTTTTTTTACATTTCTTAACGCAGCTGGCTTGGGCTTATTTTTGTCGTCACTAAATGTAAAATATCGTGACGTGCAATACATTGTTCCTTTTTTTATTCAAATATTATTATTTGTTACCCCTGTGATTTATCCAGTAAGTATGATTCCGGCAAAATATACTTGGTTAGCCTGGTTAAATCCTATGGCGGGTATTATTACTACAGCGCGTGCTACTTTACTTGGCGGTCCAATACAATTTTGGCCAGTAGTATTTACAATAGGGTTGTGTTTATTTTTATTTTTATTTGGGATAGTATTTTTTAGAAAAACTGAACGTTTTTTTGCTGATATTTTATGAATAAACCAGTTATTACCATTGAACACGTTAGTAAACGATATAGTCTAAACAGGGTAGCACTTGATAATACGTTGCGCGATAAAATTACGCACGCGCTTTATAAACGTAATGAGCCCAAGCAGTCTGCTAAGGTGGATTTTTTAGCATTGCAAGATATTAATCTAACTGTTCAACAAGGAGAAACGTTAGGAATCATTGGTCGTAATGGTGCGGGTAAAAGCACATTGTTAAAAGTACTATCACAAATTACACCTCCAACTGCAGGGAAAATTACGTTATGTGGGCGAGTGGCTAGTTTGTTAGAAGTAGGCACAGGCTTTCATCCAGAGTTAACTGGGCGGGAAAATATTTTTCTTAATGGGGCAATATTAGGTATGACTCGTAAAGAAATTAATAAAAAATTTAATGACATTGTTACTTTTGCGGAAATCGAACAATTTATTGATACGCCAGTTAAACGTTATTCTAGTGGTATGTATGTTCGTTTGGCGTTTGCTGTAGCCGCTCAACTTGAACCGGAAATTTTAATTATTGACGAAGTTTTGGCCGTCGGAGACATTCAATTTCAAAAAAAATGTCTTGGTAAAATGGGCGAAGCAGGCAAGCAAGGAAGAACAGTAATTTTTGTTAGCCACAACATGAATGCGATTGAACAATTGTGTCGGTCTTGTGTATGGTTAGATCATGGCATGGTTAAAGCACATAGCAATAATGATGTATCGAGTGTTATTAAAGCGTATGTGGCAGAAAGTCTAGACAAAACTCAGGCTACCCAGTGGGTGAATAATAACAATGAATTTGCTAATCAATGGTTTACACCATGTAAATTTTATTTAGCTGATGCTTATGGTAAAGCGCTTATATTACCACATAGTAATAATAAAGAAGCTTGGGTTCATATTGAAGGCGATATTACAGAAAGTGATACAGCCTTAACTATTGGTTATGCGATTTATTCCATGGAAGGCAATTTGTTATACTGGTCTTATCAAACTGATCAATCAGAATCTCAATGGCCAAAACTAAAGTTGGGCAAAATTAAGTTACGCAGCGCTTTACCCCAACGTTTTTTAAATGAGGGTGATTATCGAATAGAGCTTATTTCTAGTTTACATTTTCGACAATGGTTATGTGAGCCAGGCGTGCATACCCCTACTATATTTTTATCTATTCAAGGTGGTTTGAGCGATTCACCTTATTGGTTAGCTAAACGACCTGGTTTATTAGCGCCGGTTTTGCCATGGGAACAATACTAATATAAAAAAGTCATGCCACATCTTTCCGTTATTATTCCTACATGGAATCGTGCTCATACCATTAGTCAGGCCATTCAAAGCGTCTTGAATCAAACTTATACTAACCTTGAAGTATTAGTGTGTGATGATGGATCTACCGATAACACTGAAACTATAGTTAAAGCGTTAGCGGAGACTGATTCACGGATATATTGGTTACCAGGTAAACACAGTGGCAAACCAGCGATTGTACGTAATTGTGGATTAAAGTTTTCTACTAGTCCGTGGGTAGCTTTTCTCGATAGTGATGATTATTGGTTACCAAAAAAAATAGAGCAGCAATTTTTTTTATTAGAGCGATTTCATTGTCGGGCAGCTTGTACAAATGCGTTGTCTGTGAAACCTAAGGAACAGATTGAGCGGGTATTTTTTCGTGAATTAAAAGAGAAAATTACATTTCAAGATTTATTAATTGGTAATGGAGTGATTTGTAGCTCTGCGCTAGTGCATCGTTCTGTATTTGAAACAATTGGTTTGTTTCCAGAAGTAGATGCTTTAGGAACCTTAGAAGATTATGCCTTTTGGCTGCGAGTGGCCACACAAACAGATTTTGTTTATTGTGCTAAACCACAATTAGTGTATCGAGATAATCCACAAGATAGTATTCGAGCACACGATTTAGAACAATGGGTACAACGCAAAATCATATTTAAAGATTTTTTGCATTGGAATCAACAACAAAGAAAAAAACAACCCTCGATAAAAAAATATAGCACAGCTGCTCGCTGGCGTTTTTGGAAAGAAATATATACCCACCTGCATGATAAATTAAAATAACTATGAAAATACTTCATACCGTAGAATTTTATTCACCATCCGTCGGTGGCATGCAAGAAGTAGTGCGACAACTATCGGAACGGTTAGTGCGTTTAGGTCATGATGTTACAGTAGCTACCACAAAATTATTGAACCGCAACAGTACTGAAATCAACGGTGTACATATTCGAGAATTCAGTATTAGTGGTAATCAAGTGCGTGGATATCAAGGTAATATAACTGAATATCAGCAATTTTTACAGCAACAACACTTTGATGTCATGACAAATTTTGCAGCCCAACAGTGGGCTACGGATTTAGCCTTACCAATACTATCAGTTATTAAATCAAAGAAAGTGTTTGTGCCAACCGGGTTTTCCGGATTATATGTACCAGAATATAAATCGTATTTTGAGCGCATGACGAATTGGATGCAACAATATGAGATGAATGTATTTTTATCTGAACATTATCGAGATATTGATTTTGCCCGACAACATAATATTGGAAATATCAGGGTGATATCAAATGGTGCGGCTAGTGATGAATTTTTGCCAACCAGTACATGTAATATTAGAGAGCAATTAAGCATTCCACAACAACATTTTTTAATTCTATCCGTTGGTTCGCACTCTGGAGCCAAAGGGCATGCCGAAGCAATTAAGATTTTTACTAAAGCTCGTATTAAAAACGCTACATTGCTTATTATTGGCAATAGTTTTGGCGGTGGATGCACGTACTCATGTCAAATCAAAAGTTGGCTGAATAAATTTAACATCAAACATAGATTATTTGCAGATAAGAAAATAATTATTATTAATTGTAGCAGATCAGAAACGGTTGCTGCTTATCAGCAAGCTAATTTATTTTTATTTCCGTCTAATCTAGAATGTTCGCCCTTAGTATTATTTGAGAGCATGGCAGCACATTTGCCATTTTTAACTACTGATGTGGGCAACGCTAGAGAAATTATTAATTGGTCACAGGGCGGTTTATTATTACCTACTAGGTTTACTAATAACGGACAAAGTTATGCTATATTAGAACAGTCTGTTGTGTTATTAGAGCGAATTTATCAAGCTGTTGATTTACGTAAGCAGTTGGGTCAAGCTGGTTTTACGGCTTGGCAAAATAAGTTTACTTGGGAAAAAATTACTAAACAATATGAACAACTTTATCAACACATTTTAAGAGTATGATTATTGTTAAGTTAATTGGAGGTTTAGGTAATCAAATGTTTCAATATGCCGTTGGACGTAGTTTAGCAGAGAAACAACATACTTCATTACAGCTTGATATTTCTGGATACGCTCATCAAGTTGTAGGTAACACGCCACGCTACTATAGTTTAGATTGTTTTCAAATTTTAGCGCAACCGGTTACTGTGTCGTGCTGGCGTTTACATTGGTTACAGTTTAGACAGCATTATCAACGAGAAGTACAGTTTAACTTTAATCCCGCGATTTTTCAATTGAGGTCAGGTAATTATTTAGAAGGGTACTGGCAAACGGAAAAATATTTTAATGATATTACTGAGCTTATTCGTCATGATTTTACGTTGCAGCTGGCATATGATCACATAGATCCAAAGTTACGTGCAGAGATTAAAAATAGCACGGCTGTATCAGTACACGTTCGGCGTGGGGATTATATTACTAATCAAGCAGCTAGCCAATTTCATGGGTTATGTGATCTAGGTTATTATCGACGTTGTGTACAATATATAATAAATCATGTTACACAACCACATTGGTTTGTATTTTCTGACGATATTGAGTGGACAAAGGAAAATTTATTATTGCCAGGAAAAGTTACATACGTTTCTAATGGTAAAATTAAAGATTATGAAGAATTAACTCTAATGTCATATTGTAAACATCATATTATTGCTAACAGTTCATTTAGTTGGTGGGGAGCATGGTTAAATGCTAGTGCTAAAAAAATAGTACTAGCTCCTAAACAATGGTTTATTGATACAAAAATTAATACCAGTGATATTTTACCTGCCACATGGATCAAGTTGTAATAAAATCTAATATGAAAGTTACTGTATTAATGCCAGTTTATAATAGAGAACGATATTTAGCTGAAGCAATTAACAGTATTTTAGCACAAACGTTTCAGGATTTTGAATTTTTAATTATTGACGATGGTTCAACTGATAATAGTGTTAATATTATTCGCACTTATTCAGATTCACGGATTAAATTAATAATTCATGAGCATAATCAAGGTTTAATTACCACACTTAATGAAGGAATTCAATTAGCCAACGCCGAATATATTGCTAGAATGGACTCAGATGATATTTCAGTGTCAATGCGTTTGCAACAGCAATATAATTATTTAATGGTTCATACTCAAGCAGTAGCAGTAGGCTGTGATTTTGCGGCCATTGATTTAACTGGCAATGTTCTTTATCAGCAAGCCACTCCGCACGGCGATATGGCTATTAAACGATCATTAGCTGTTTATAACCCCTTAGCACATGGTTCTATGATGTTTCGTAAAACAGCAGTACAAGCGGTTGGTGGTTATAAAGAGCAAGCTTATTTAGTGGAAGATTATGATTTATGGGCTAGATTAGCTACCATTGGTGAATTGGCATCGTTACCAGTTAACTTATATAGTTGGCGAGTTAATCCACAAGGTGAAAGTGTTTCAAAATCTAATCAACAACACAGCAAAGCCAAAGAGATTCAACACCGTATTTGGGAAAGTTTTGGTGAAGTTGGCCCCGCTCCATATCGTGTTTGGTCAGAAATTTGGAATAAAACTGATAAGTCCGATTCTGATTTTTTTGTTCAACTTCATTTATTATTTGCTAAAGCATATTGTCAACAACATAAGTTTATAGAATTTTTACAACACGTAATGGTTGTTTTATTAGTAAAACCTAGTTTTTTTGTACGCTATCTTTTTAAAAAAATACAATTTTTAAGAACAAAGCGTAAAAATATAAATAAAAAAATACTAATTGTCACCCCACGTTATTTTCCTTCTTTTGGTGGTTTGGAAGAAGTAGCGCGCACCACAGCCCAAGAGCTTTTAAAGCAAGGTTATCAAGTAGAAATAGTTACCGAGAAACAAGCACCACAACAACTTAATCAAGAAGTAATTGATAATATAAAAGTTTATCGCTTGGGATATTTTCCAAGAGGAGCTAGCCTACAATTGTTACGTTTGGCTATAAAATTAGTAGGGTTTGTTTTGATGCATCGAAAAAAATATCAAGGTATTATTATTCGTACTCTTACTTGGTATGCAATTTGTTTTGGAATATTGAAATGGTTAAAACTTCTTAAAATAAAAACATTTGTATCAGCAGAAGTTGGTGGTCAAGATTCGGAATTTAATACCATTAAGCACAGTCGTTTTAAAAAAATTATTGTTTGGTTACTTAATCACAACGATTATTTAAATAGTATTTGTTCTGAAAATTATCAACATTATCAACAACTTGGTTTTACAAAAAATAAACTCACGCAAATCAATAATGGTATTGATATTACACCTTACAAAACTTCTCATTATCCAAACACAATTAATAATTTTTTATTTATTGGTCGTTTAGTAAAAACTAAAGGTTTATATGAATTATTAGAGGCGTTTAAACAGTTATTGGATAAATATCCAAACAAAAAATTATATATTGGTGGCGACGGCGAAGAACGTAGTTATATTAAAAAATTTATTCAACAACATAATTTAACTAATAATATTATTTATCAAGGTTACATTGATAATAAAAATAAAGCCAAATTTTTTTCCCAAGCTGATTGTTTAGTATTGCCATCTTATTTTGAGGCCAATCCCATGGCAGTGATTGAAGCAACAGTATATAAAAAATTAATTATTAGTACCGATGTTAGTGACATTAAAGCTATGTATAGAAACAACATTATTTATTGTGAACCTAAAAGTGTTACTAGTTTATATCAAGCCATGGTTAAAGTAGTAATAGAATATAATCCAACTACTTTGAATTATGATCATTTTATTGCACAAATAGATATTCGAAATACTATCAAGCAGATGCTGAATTTATTTTCTGTTAAAATCAAAATTTGACAGATAAAACAATTTTCTTTACACTCTTTATAGCTATGCGCTCCCAACCCAACACCTATTACTTTTTCTACTTTACCCGCTATTACCGGAAGCTGTGTTAGTGCGAGCATAAATCTCTACCACAAACACTACACCTTCCGGATCACCGGAAGGTTTTGTTATATGAATCAGTTACAAATAATAAATTAAGCCATAATACAAATATGATAATAGTAATGCAAGAAGCAGCGGCCAAAGCACAAGTAACGGCCGTAGTGAATCATGTTAAAGAATTAGGCCTCAAGCCTGTGTTATTAGAAGGCACCGAACGTAATGTGATTGCCGTAATTGGTGATGAGCGTACGTTAGATATGCACGCCATAAATGCCATGGCCGGTGTGGAAAAAGTAATGCCCGTATTAGCGCCTTTTAAATTAGCTTCCCGTGAACACGCTCATGTAAAATCGGTTATCAATATTACGGAGCAGGTAAGTATTGGTGGTAAACGGTTAGCCATCATGGCCGGCAACTGTGCGGTAGAAACAGCCGAGATTTCTATGGCCACGGCGAAAGCGGTAAAACAAGCTGGAGCTAATATTCAACGGGGTGGTGCCTTTAAGCCGCGCTCGTCACCATACTCGTTTCAAGGTTTAGGCGAGGCCGGCTTGAAAATATTACAAGCGGTGCGAGCCGAAACAGGCTTGCCAATTATTACAGAAATATTAGATCCGCGGCATGTAGAGCAGGTAGCTAGTTACGCTGATATTTTGCAAATCGGTACACGTAACATGCAAAATTTTGAATTGTTAAAAGAAGTGGGTAACTGTAAAAAACCAGTATTGTTAAAACGTGGCATGGCGGCCACCATTGAAGAGTTTTTGTTATCAGCGGAATATATTTTATCGAGTGGTAACCCTAACGTGATTTTATGTGAACGGGGGATTCGTACCTACGAAACCGCCACCCGTAATACCTTAGATATTTCCGCTATTCCCGTGTTAAAACACATGACGCATTTACCAGTAATAGTGGATCCTTCGCATGCCGCTGGCAAACGAGATTACGTAGCAGCCTTAGCTAAAGCCGCTATTGCTGCCGGAGCTGATGGGTTACTGATGGATGTGCATCCTGATCCGGTAAAAGCGTTGGTAGATTCCGATCAAGCGTTAAACTTTGAATTATTTGCTGAATTAATGGTAGAGTTAAAACGGATTGCCGAGGCAGTTGGACGAACCATTTAATTATGACACTAACAATCACTTCAAAGTCCCAATCAAAAAGTTATCCAGTATTTATTCAAGCTGGCAGTTTAGCTAAATTTAAATTTCCTAAAGATTCAGTAATTATTACCGATCGTGTAATTGCTAAACACTATGCCAAGTTCATTAAAAAATATCGGCGCATTATTCTACCTAGTGGTGAAGCTACTAAAAACTTAACTACTATTCAAAAAATTTGTGAGCAATTAGTTAAGTTAGGTTGCAATCGATCTACTACGTTAATGGCGTTAGGCGGCGGGGTAATTGGGGATATTACTGGGTTTGTGGCTGCGGTGTACATGCGTGGTGTGGCGTATTATCAGTGCCCAACTACATTATTGGCCATGGTGGATTCTAGTTTAGGTGGAAAAACGGGAGTGGATTTATCGGCTGGGAAAAATTTAGTTGGGACTATTTATCCACCGGTAGCGGTAATAATGGATCCGTTAGTTTTAACCACATTACCAAATAAAATATTCACAACTAGTTTAGGTGAAGTAGTAAAATATGGTTTATTAGACGGCACATTTTTTGCTTGGTTAGAAAAAAATAAAGTTAATATAAAACAGCGTAAATTAAATACCTTACAACAATTAATTATTAAGTGTGCGGAAATAAAACAAGCCATTGTGGAAGCGGATGAACATGAAGGCGGGGCACGTATGCTACTTAATTTAGGTCACACATTTGGCCACGCGTTTGAACAATTAAGTGGCTACAGGTTACCACATGGTCAAGCGGTGGCCATTGGTTTAGTGCAGGCTGCTCAGTTTGCTCACATGCTGGAACTAGAGCGTTTAATTAATTTGTTACAGTATTTTAATCTACCTATCAAACTAGCTAAACCGTATCCCATTAATCAAGTAATTAAAGCTATGCAGGCTGATAAAAAACGTCATGGTAATCAATTTACCTTAATATTACCCGAAGCCATTGGGCACACCACCATTCATAATTATATTACTAAGCAGCAAATAATTAAGTTTTTTATAAATTAAACACCCTCAACCCCCTAAACATCCTACCTCACTCCCCCTAACCCCCTCTCTCCTCTGATTCTACCTTCCATCCCCAACCCTTCCCTCCTCTAAAGAGGGAAGGGAGAATTACGAAATTATTCCCTCCTTCCTTTGAGGAAGGAGGGTTAGGGAGGAAGGTAGTATTGATGAGAAGAGACAGAAGGCCAAAGAGTTATGCATCTTAAACCCGTCAAAATCACCCTTACTTTACCTGGTTCTAAATCGTTAACCCAACGAGCGTTAATTTGTGCTAGCTTGGCGCAAGGGCAATCAATTATTACGGCACCTAATTATGGTGATGATTTACAATATTTAATTAAGGCATTGCAACAACTAGGTGTACGTATACAAAAAAAATCGAACCAACTAATTATAAATGGAGTAGCTGGAAAGTTTTGTGTGCCAACTAAGCCAATTTATGTAGGCGATTCCGGTGCTAATTATCGTTTTCTAGCCGAATTAGTACCAGTCGGTACCAAATTAACGGGTTCAGCTCAATTACAAAAACGTTTACTAAAAACGGCGCCAACTAGTCAAACGATATCTGGAAAATTATTAGCCGGTACCCTAACTAAGATACCTGATAAGTTAGTTTCCAAAGGTTATGTGGCCATGACACAAGCCGTTATTCGTGATTTTTCCGGACGCGGTCGAAAATATATTATCGAGCCCGATGCTAGTGCGGCCACATATTGGCTCACTTATAACTGGATAACTGGTGCAAAAATAACGTTTAGTAACTGGCCAGTAAAATCTTATCAACCTGATTTTCAGTATGCTAAAGCATTGCAACAGTTAACTAACGGCCAAACAGCGTTTGATTTTAATACCATGCCGGATAGCGTAATGAGTTTAGCTGTAGCAGCCATTTTTACCAAGAAAATAATTACTATTAAAAATATTTCCCAGCTTACTTACAAAGAAAGTAATCGTTTGCAAGCGTTACATTATAATCTAACTAAAATCAACATAAAAAATACTATTACAAAAAACAGCATTACTATTTATGGCACGGGTGGTAAATTTAAACATTCCAAAATTAAAACTTTTAATGATCACCGCTTGGCCATGAGTTTTGGGGTATTAGGTTTGCCAGTAGATAAACCAAATTGTGTAAATAAAAGTTATCCTAATTTTTGGCAAGATTATAAAAAAATTCAAGAGGCTAATGTAGTGTTAACCGGTATGCGTGGGGTAGGCAAAACTACGTTAGGTAAACAATTAGCCAAACAATGGGGTATGAAGTTTGTGGATTTAGATCAACTTATTGAACGTAAAGCTAAATTACCAATTGCTGAAATTGTTGCACGCTACGGCTGGAAAAAATTTCGTGCACTTGAACATCAAGTTTGTAAACAAATTACTAAATTACAAAATACGGTTATTGCAACTGGCGGCGGCACATTAATGTATACACGTAATTACCAATTACTAAAACATAATTATATTATTTTATTAACCGCGCCATTAACTACATTAGCTAAAAGAATTAAACAAGATAACAATATTAGGCCAGCATTATCAAAAAATAACACGGCATTATCAGAATTAAAGGCGATTTGGGATAAGCGCAAAGAAACATATTATAAAATAGCGGATTTAATTTCCCCCTTTCCCCTTAATAGGGGAAAGGGGGCGAGGGGGATAGAGGTATGATTTGTATTGTCATCACCAATCCATCTCAAATTAAAACAGCCAACAAAACCGCCGCTAATTTATTAGAATTGCGCACAGATTTATATAAAATTTTTTCTTTAAGTAAATTAGTGAAACAATGCCAGAAACCTGTTATTGTTACCATTAAAAATCAAGATAAACAGTTATTGCAAGAAGCTTTAAATTTAAACGTAGCTTATATTGATATTGATTACAAAAATAAATTACTGTTAAACTATTTTGAAAAAAATAACAAAAATAATAAAACCAAATTAATTATTTCGTATCATAATTTTTCTCACACTCCTTCATTCAAACAGTTGGATCGGTTGGTTAAATCAGGCGTGAATAAAATAGCAACCATGATTAACGCGGTTGAGGATAACTGGGTAATCGCGCAGTTATTAAAAAAATATCCTAATAAAATTACCGCTATTGGCATGGGGGAATTAGGGATCATGACAAGACTGCATCCGTGGCAGAAGATTAGTTATTTTGCGATTGGCTTTGGTAGAGACGCCTTGCAAGGCGTCTCTACCAAAAAAATTGCTCCAGGGCAATTAACTATTCAAGAGCAAAAATTAAAATTATATGGCATTATTGGTAATCCGGTGCAGCATAGCTTATCGCCAAAATTACATAATAGTTGGTTCAAGCAGCATAATATTTTAGCACTATATCAACGCTGGCAGGTAAAGACGTTGCATGCAACGTCTCTACAGTTAATGATGAAAATATTCAGATTTTTTGATTTAGCCGGCGCGTCGGTAACCATGCCATATAAAAAAGATATTATTAAATATTTAGATAGCATTAATATTCATGCCAAAAAGATTGGTGCAGTTAATACCATTGTGCGGAAAGGAAATAAATTAATTGGCTATAATACCGATTGGATCGGGGTAAAATTAGTATTTAACCCCCTGCCTTGCAGGGAAGGGGGTAGGGGGAAGGGTCTACGCGTCTTAATCTTAGGCCGCGGTGGCGCAGCTCAGGCAGTGGCGTATGCCATGAAAAAAATGGGTGCGAAATCAATTAACATGTTATCACGTCATGATAAACCAGATATAAATTTTGATATTCTAATTAACGCCACACCCGTGCGTGATAAATTATTAATTCCGAAAGAATTATTACACGGTAAAATCGTGATGGATTGTAATTACCTGCCTTCGCTAAAGCTATGGCAGGCAGGTGGCGCTACTAAATTATTACGTGTGGCAAAAAAAATGAACGCAATTACTATAGATGGATTACCAATGTTAATCAATCAAGCCAAAGAGCAATTTAGATTGTGGACTAGTAGAGACGTAGCGCGCTACGTCTCTACTATGTTATAATTTTAATATTATGCCCGGCAATACTTTCGGTCAACAATTTCGTGTCACCACTTGGGGAGAATCCCACGGTATTGCTATTGGCGGCGTGGTAGACGGCTGTCCGGCGGGAATTAAATTAAATGAACAAGATATTCAGCAGGATTTAGATAAACGTAAGCCAGGGCAGAGCAATATTGCCACTGCTCGTAAAGAAGATGATAAAGTGCAAATTTTATCGGGAGTATTTAAAGGTAAAACTACCGGCACGCCGATTAGTTTAATTATTTATAATCAAGATCAAAAATCACAGGATTATGCCAAGTTAAAAAATATTTATCGGCCTGGACACGCAGATGAAGTGTACGATTTAAAATATGGTTTTAGAGATTATCGTGGTGGTGGGCGAGCCAGTGCCCGTGAAACGGCAGTGCGAGTAGCGGCGGCGGCGATTGCTAAAAAAATATTACCTAAAAAAACAATGGTAGTGGCGTACACCAAGCAAATTAAAAATATTATTGTAGCCAAACCAAAATTAGCGCAGATTGAACAAAATAGTGTGCGCGCCGCGGATAACGTATTAGCCAAAAAAATGGAGCGCTTAATTTTACAAGCTAAACAGCAGCACGATTCTTTAGGCGGTATCATAGAAATCATAGTCAAAGGCTGTCCGTCTGGCTTAGGCGAACCGGTGTTCGATAAACTAAAAGCCGATTTAGCTAAAGCGTTATTAAGCATTAACGCGGTAGTAGGCTTTGAATACGGCGCCGGTTTTAGCGTGGCGCATTTATCTGGTTTAACGCATAATAAGCTAGAAGCCGGCATGTACGGTGGTATTGCTAACGGTAAAAATATTATTATGCGTGTAGCCGTAAAGCCTACTTCCTCTATTAATGTCGGCGGTCGGCATGATCCGTGTATTTTACCGCGGGCTGTGCCGGTGTGTGAAGCAATGGTTAATTTAGTATTAGCCGATCATTATCTAAGAAATAAGATATATCAATAAATTTTTAAAGTTTTTATATGTCGAGAAAAGCAATTGTTAGAAGAATTAGGCCATTAGGTGCAGAAAGAAGGTGTTTGGCCAGAAATGAACAAAATGAAAGATTTCCAGGAGAAAAAAGCTATAAACAAGCTTTAAGAGAGTTAAAATTACCGAGCATGTTGAAGTATATTACAAAACAAATGGATATGGCAGTAAATAAAAAAGAAAAAGATAATATATTTACTAATGAAGAGGTTGATCGGTATATAGCTAGCTTACAAGTAGTAGCTGATTTAATTACTAGTAATGAAAATGTTCGTGGTTTTTGCACATTAGGAGAACGTATTAAAGAATATATTGAAGCACTGAATTTAGTTAAAGAAACTTTATTAAGTGAAAATAAAGACGATTCTTTTGGTAGGGTTAGAACGTTCTTTGTTTATGCGACCATTGCGTTAGAAAACAATGAAACTTATAAACAAGTATGCCGCTAAGTAGTATGAAAATCGCGCTAACGGATAAGCAGGTTTCTGCTGAAACACAAAACGAATTAGATAAATTGCGGCAGGGCATTAATAAAATTGATGAACAGATTGTAAAAAATATCGCTGAACGGTTTAATATTGTGCAACAAATTAAACAATATAAACAGCAGCATAGTTTATCAGTCCAAGACGTTAATCGTGAAGAGCAATTGTTATTACGTGTGGCGGCTTTAGCGCAACAGTATCAATTACCAGTAGAATTTGTAGCGCACTTATTTGATGTGATCATGCAGCAATCACGTCAACAACAAAAACAATAATGATTAACAAACTTATTCAGCGAGTGAATATAAAACAATTTGTCAGATTTTGCATTATTGGCACATTTAATACTGGCTTAGATTTTTTGGTTTATATTAGTTTAACGCGCAATTTCGCATTTTGGACCGAACATTTATTATTAGCTACCGCCAGTGGTTTTATAGCGGCTAGTACCAGTAGCTATATTTTAAATCGCTATTGGACATTTAAAGTAACTACCGGTCAGCATCGGGTGCAGTATACAAAATTCATGTTAGTAGTATCGGGCGGTTTAGGCATTAACGCCCTGTGTTTTTATGTTTTAGTACATGTGTGGCACATAAATGATCTAATCAGTAAAGCCTTAGTAGTAGGCATAGTCCTATTTTGGAATTATCTGCTCAACAGCCGCTGGACGTTTCGTTAATTTAAATACGGTTTTGGAAACCGGTAGTAACAAGTTCCAAATTATTTCATAAATAGTGGTATACAGTACTACCGTGGGTGAGAAAAATTGCACAGCCAGTAAAATGCCTAAGGCAATGTTGTTGTAGTTTAACGTTACTACCGCAGCTATTTTTGTAGCGCCAGATTGTTTCCAGGTCATTAACCAACCTAAGGCATGAAAACTTAAACTTAAGCCCACAAATACCATAAAATATCCTAACAGGCCAATTACATTAGAGCGCACGTACGAGGCGTTTAACGATACGGCCACTAGCACTACCATGAATAACGATCCCACTACCAGCAAAGGGAAATACGGTTTTAATGGTGAAATTATTTTGTTAGCGTAGCGTCTGGTTAAATAGGCCAATACTAATGGTATCATAATAACCATTAGTAACATTTTAAAAATATCCAACAGCGGCAACATTACACTATTACCAAGCAGTACCCACAGTAATAACGGAATAGTAAACGGCACCACTACATGGCCAAGCATTGTTAGCACCAGTGCCAACGACACGTTCCCTTTAAATAAATCCACCAATGCCGCCGACGCTACCCCTGGCGGCAACGCCGCAATTAACAAAAACGCCACCGCCACCTCATGGTTAAACGGCAGAGCAATTACATACAACAACGTTGGCACCAGTAGCATCTGCGCACCCAACAGCCACAGCATTAATCCGGGCTTCTTTAAATTGCCAACCAGATCCCGCACATCGATTTTTAAAAAGTTCACAAACATTACGATTCCTAAAAAATAAGAAATCGAATTCTTCCAGCCCAAAAACGGCGTTGGGTAAATTAAGGCGATGATTACCGCCAAAATCAGCCAGGCATAAAAATAGCTTTCCAATAACTTTGCAAAAGTTTTCCACATGGTAAACAGTATACCATAAGCCCAATATTATTAGCGAAATCATACAATATCATACGGGCATCATACTAGGGCGCTTGACGGTGGTATCAGTAAAATGATAAATACTTCATTCATAAAGCACGTGATGCTTTTTATTTTTGTAAGATTTGTTCTTTAAAATATGTATAAAACTTCAGGATGGCTCTGAATAAGGCTAAACCAATTCGTTTAGAATTATCCAGGGCCATCTTAGTTTTTTAAATCAAAACATCGTTTTTCACGCGCTTTGGCCCAGCGCACTGTCCATGAGGGAAAAAATGATTCATGAAAGACAGCTTCATCCAAACCAGGAAGGAAATCTCCATGTCCACGCCGATCCAGAAGTGATTCTCTGGATGGAAGGTGGTGGAATCGTGCGGATCGGACAAAGCGTTCCTGGAATCAAGATCGTTTATCAAGAGCATCTCATCAATCGGGAGAATCCCAGGGTGGATGTTCCTGCAGATGCTCCCCACGAGATCTGCGCGTGTGGCACCTCTTTGAGTGTGCGGGTTCATGAGCCATCAGAGCGTCGTCCGGGTCACCGTTGCATTTTTGGCTCCTGACAACCTAAAATCTTTGGCCAAGGTTGATCTAAACGAATAGAGTTTTCTAACGGCATATGCTTGTTAAACTTTTTGAATTGACCCTCACAATCCGTAAACGGTTTGGTTCGGCGCCGAATCAAATAAGCATTTAAGAATCGTTCAGCCGACGCAAAGGATTGAAAGCCTTTCACCGGACTTAAG
>JBAZWO010000007.1:0-63831 GCA_041660305.1 Patescibacteria group bacterium
ACGAAAGAAGCATACCATTACTGGTATGCTTTCATTATACGAACAGCGCGTATGCGCAATTGCTTTGCTTCGGTTGTGGTGATAAAATCATACCACAACCTCGCGTCGCAACATGCGCCTACGCGCGAACGTTGTACGAAATATCCCCCCATTTATTAACTTTTTAATTCAATTTAATATGACAACAACACAAAACATTCCTTACATGCCGACTCCTGGATCTATTACAAAAATATTGGAAAAAATAAAACAGGCTGAAACACCTATTAATTTTAATCCGGATTTTCTCGGCACAAAACTCGGTTTTAAAGGGGGTAATAATAGAATGTTTATATCATGGGCAAAAAAAACAGGACTTCTTAATAGTGATGGTACCCCCACCGCACTGTATAAACAATACAGGAACCCTCAGCATTCTGAAGCAAGCTTGGCCACAGCCCTCAAGAATGGATATTCTGAACTATATTCTAGGAATGAGTACTGCCATGAACTAGATAAAAAAGGTTTCAAGGGGTTAGTAGTGGAGGCCACCGGGGAACCTGAAAACTCAGCAAAAGTAAAAATGATTGTCGCCACATTTTTCAACGCAAAATCTCTGGCTAATTTTGATGCTAATCCAAATTTTGGTAAGCCTGAGGAAGAGGAAAAACCAACTGAGAAGCCTGCTGAAAAGAATACGCAGCAAGTAAAGCTCGGACTTAACTATACTATTAACTTAACCTTGCCAAAAACTGATGACCCTGCAGTATACAATGCCATTTTTAAGTCTCTAAAAGACAATCTGCTACATGACTAATATAGATATCAATTCAAAAGTCAGGCTATTTACCCTAGCAAACTCTCTAACTGAAAAAGCGCTGGACCAACTAGAAGCAAATTTGGATTTAAATTTATGCCGTGCAGAAGTAACTAAAACGGAAGAAAAAGATTACTATGCTCAGTTTGAAGCAAATTTTCGGAAAGAGGCACAAGCAATGGGTAAACATTATGAAGTTTTTTATTGCCTAGAAAAATCCATAAGAAGCCTTATCATTGAACTTATGGTTGAAAAATTTAGTGCTAACTGGTGGAATGAAAAGGTAAGAGAAGACATCAAAAAAAATGTTAGTGACAATATGGCAAAAGATGCTGATTCTGGATATACACAAAGATCTGAAGAAAAAATTGACTACACCACCTTTGGTGAATTGAGTGAGATCGTTACTTCCAACTGGGAGGCGTTTGAGGATTTATTTAAAAGCAAAAGAGCATTTCAAAAAATAATGGCGAGTTTGAACCTTCTACGTGGTCCTATAGCTCATTGTTGCCCACTTGCAGAAGATGAAATCGTCAGACTAGATATAACTGTTAAAGATTGGTTTCGTTTAATGGATTAATAAATGGGGGGATACATCGTACAACAGCGTGTATGCGGTTCCGCTACGCTCCACCCATATTGCTAACGCAACATCGCATACACGCAAACGTTGTGCGAAAGGCACGGCAATAAAAATAAGGAAAAATGAAAAAAATTGTTAAAGTAGTTCTAAATTTTGGATTATTCACAAGTACAATATTTGGTATTTGGCATTTTTTTGTTCCTTATATTTATCATTGGTATGATTACATTCCAAATGCGCCTCGAGAGATTATCGTATCTATTGATTGGATTAATTTCTTTTTTTCCTTATTTTTAGCTGGCAGTAGTTTTTTATTGATAATACATCAACGGGAAATAGAATTGAAAAAAGGTATTTTTAGTTTTTTTATATTTCTTGTGTTTATTTGGTTTTCAAGAGTAATAATTACACTAGTTCATCCATGGAATCAGCCGTATCAATTTATTGACATAATACAATTTATAATATTTTTGTTTGTATTTATTTTATTATTTATACCCTTAATGTATTACTTATTAAATAAAAAACTTAAAGAGCCGTGCCAATCGCACAACAGCGCGTAAGCGCAATTGCTCTGCTTCGATTGTGGTGATAAAATCATACCACAACCTTGCGTCGCAACATGCGCCTACGCGCGAACGTTGTGCGTCATAATACTTCAAGAATACAATATGAAAATTATCAATAAACCGAGAAAGCTTGAGGAAAAATCTTTTATTATGAGGTTGCAGAATGATTATACTCTCTACGTTGATTATGAATATACAAAAGATTCTAAAACTTTCTTTTTGGAATATAGAGTATTCCGAATCAAAGGAAAAGGTTATGTTTTAACAATTGGAGAAGGTGGGCATAAAGCAGATATTTTTCATGATTTTTGTACATTGAGAGATGAAAGATTTGAATTTCAATCAGTAGAAGAAGTCTTAAATTATCTCAAACAAAAAGAAAGTTTTAGAATACTCGATTAGGCCTATCACAAATAGAGTGCAATTCACATTACGGCGCACAACAGCGCGTAAGCGCAATTGCTCTGCATCGGTTGTGGTGTTATTCTAACTGTACCACAACACTCATTCACAACTGCCGCCTACGCGCGGACGTTAAGCGAAATTGCGCGCACAAAAGAAAGTATGAAAAATATTCAGTTTAAAATATTTCCAATTATTGGCCTCATTCTCTATGTGCCTTTTCATGTATTAGAAGAGGCGCTGGGTAATTTCCCATTATGGATGCATCAGCATTATTACGGTTTACCGCAACCACTTTCTTATTCTCATTGGTTGATTAACAATGGAATTTTTTTGCTCGTGTTGTTGATTGGTTTAACTTTTTATTTAAAAAATGAAAAGAAATATTTATATTTAGGTATTGGTATAATAGTGTGGTTATTCACAAATGCAATGGAACATATTGTTTTTTCCATAAAGGATGTTCAATTATCACCAGGATTTTTTACAGCAATACTATTTTTACTATTGGTCTTCTTTTCATTTTTTAAATTAAACGAGAATAAAGTTTTACAATGGCCAATAATTGGAAAAAGCATATTAGCCGGATTATCGTATTGGATAATTTCTTTTGTATTTATTATTTTAATTGGCAACACTTTAATAAAGATTTTCCCCTAAGTGCGCGCAACTTCAACCTAAAAATCGAATAAACAAGCCTGTTTTTGCGTGTGATCTGGAAAAGGATTCAAATCGAAAAATACCAACCCGGTTGCTTTTTGGCTTAGTTGTGGTATTTTTAAGGTATTAAGTGTTTTCTAACGCAACGGTAGTGGCGCGGACGTTGTGCGAAATAATTAAATTTTTTTAATACGATGAAAAAATTATTCTATATATCGCTGGCTATTTTCTTGATAGTGATTTTTATTTATTTTTTTATTAAATTGATACTTTCTGGTTATTTTTCTGGTAAGATTCCCTCCGACCCAAATGTTTGTAATAATTTAAAACCTGATGAATATTGTGTCTGCGAAAAATATCAACCTCCAATTTGTCATGTTGAAAAAAATAAATAAAGAAAGAAAATTTTCTCAACCCAAATTTTTGCCATTTTCTTCTTTTAGAATATAATAAGGAAGTGGGCAAAAACATCGCGTACGCGCGGACGTTATATGCCATTGTGCCGATTTTAATTCTTAATCTAAAAATATGAAAATCATCATCACTTTATTGAGTTTAGGCCTGTTATTAACAGGCTGTACAAATAATAATTCGGGGCAAACTCAAAATAACACCAACGAACAAGTTCCAGAACAATCTGTCTTGGAAACACAAGAAGTCCAATCAACTAATGAAGCTCAAAATATTGAAGGAGATCTTTATTATATTAAAAATGTCTCCACAAAAGACGGCAAAACTTCTATTGAAATCGACAAAATTGAATGGCTAAGTTTTACCGACAATACATGTAGCACACCACCAGAA
Source organism: Patescibacteria group bacterium (assembly GCA_041660305.1). Taxonomy (GTDB): domain Bacteria; phylum Patescibacteriota; class Patescibacteriia; order UBA9570; family UBA9570; genus JBAZWO01. Next base: position 3,815 of record JBAZWO010000007.1, read on the forward strand.
ATAAAACCTGACATGCCACAATGCAATCCCAACGGATTTTTAATTAAAAATAGCAGTCCAGATTTAAAAACCTACGAAGTTTTGCCATCAGCAAGCCTACGAATAATAGACCCCGTCAAAAATCCAGCTAATAAAAAAATAAGTCTACAAGAATTCGGTGAATATTTTACTTCACAAAAAGAATATTTTGAGTTTGCCCCTTTCGTCATTCAAATAGAAAACAGCGTTGTCATAGCAATACAAGAAAAGTATATCCCATAAAACCAGCCCAGCGGGTAGCCGGTTCGCTAACTAAATAAAATATTTTTATGAATTACCAATAAACAAATATGTACATCGTCATTTTAATAATAACTTAGAACCTGCGTGAAAAACCATATTTTCACGCAGGTTCTAAGTAATATATACACCTCTTATTTAGTAAAGAATCAATATGAAAACAAAAAAAATAGAAATCGCTACGGGCGTAGTTCATGAAGTGCCTAATGATTTAAAGACGGTTTTAAGCTCCAATTCAGAGTTGCTTGCCAAATGGAATAGCCTAACACCTCTATCTCGTAATGAGTGGATTTGTTGGGTCACTATTGTGAAAAAGTCAGAAACACGTAAAGAACATATTGAACGTTTATCTGAAGAGCTCCTAGCAGGGGAAAAAAGGCCTTGTTGTTGGCCTGGTTGCCCTCATCGCAGAGAAAGTGCTAAAAAGTGGTTTAAAACTTTTAAAGCGGAAAAATAATTATGAAAAAAAATCAAATTTTCTTAGTAATAAAATAACGGCGCAACTACTGCCTACGCGCGAGCGTTATGTAAAATTTTATTCGTAATTTAAATACCATGCTAACAAGAAAAAATACCTACTACCTTTTTTCATCTCTGGATCTGATTACCTTCATTATTAACTTCAACTTACTGGTTCGATTGGTAGCCGGCCTACCTAAAGATTATAACAATAATACTATCTTTTTTTTGCTTACTATTCTACATGTTTTATTTTTGCTATCACTACTACTAACTACATACCTGCACTTTAAAAAACAGAAAAAAGCATTACTCCTATATTATCCGCAATTAGTATTGCGTGCTCTTTTTTTTACTTGGAGTTTTGGATTTATCTTTTTAATAGAAGCATTATTTTTCGCTGCAACTTTGCACTATATACTAATTGCTATCATGATCGTTGCCGAGCTTGCTAGATTGACCATGAATATCAAGACACAAAGAGAGATGAAAAAAGAATAATCTTTCAACAATCGAATAAACAAGCCTGTTTTTGCATGTGCTCTGGAAAATGATTCAAATCGAAAAATACCAACCAGCTTGCTTTTTGGCTTAGTTGTGGTATTTTTAAGGTATTAAGTGTTTTCTAACGCAACGGTAGTGGCGCGGACATTCAACGAAATAGTGAGAAAATCTCTTTATAAAAACATTAATAATTTTGAAATACATTTTTGGCTCGGCTCTTATTATTAAAATTTAATTACTATGCTACAAAAAATACCAAAAGAATTATTAAGTTCAGAGTATCGAATAGAGATGTGGAAAAACTCACAGAAAATTATCAAGAAGCTTGAAAAAGTTCTGCCGATTTCTTCTGCTTATTTATTGGGTAGCTTCACCACTGAAAAAAAGAGACCGGCTGATGTTGATTTTATAATTTTGCTTCAGATGAAAGATAAATCGAAATTTAATTGGTCAGTTGATTTTGTGGTTGCACCAACTGGAGAACATGGAGAATTTATTTTGGAAGATGCTAAAAAGTGGATGAAGCAAAAATATGGAACGAAGAAATCGGCAGTAATTAAATTAAAGTAGGAGGCGCCGAGCCGAACATCACACAACACGGAGTAAACGGTTCAAAAATTTTGCGTAGTTATATTTATAGGTATACAAAATTTCCTAACCCAAATTCGTTTACTCCGATACGTTAGGCGAAATAAATTTTTTATCTTGGTGGTAATTTTAGGGTTTTGGTGATATAAATAAAGACAGAAAATTTGATTTTTAATTTATTTAAAGAGGGGCAAAAAGGTGTTTTTCTGCTCCTGGAATCGTAGAAAAAAAGAATTTATTTATAAGAATATTTATATGACAAATATAATCAAAGATTTCAAGCCATTCGTAGGTCAACATTGCGAAACCACTGCAACAGGCTCTCTTCTTAATCAGATTGGGATTGAATTTTCCGAACCAATGCTTTTTGGCTTGGGAGAAGGACTGGGTTTTATTTTCTGGAATATGAAGATTATGGGTTTTCCATTTATTGGTGGAAGAATAAAACCGGATGCTTTGACGCAAAATATTGCACGAAATTTAAACTTGAAATTAGATGTCCAAGAAACATCATCGACAAAAAAAGCCTGGGAAAATGTCAAAAGTAATATTGATAAAAATATTGCCGTTGGACTCAAGCTCGATTGTTATCATTTGGATTACTTTACAATCAAAATTCATTTTGCGGGTCATTATGTAGCTATGTATGGATATGATGATAATTTTGCATATTTGGTTGATACAAAACAGCAAGGAAAAGTAAAAACATCATTGAAAAATCTTGAATTAGCAAGAAATGAAAAAGGGCCAATGTCTTCAAGAAATTTAAGTTATACAATTCAAGATGTGAAAAAGGGCTATGACCTAAAAAAAGCTATAATTATTGCCATTAAAAACAATGCTAAGGATTATCTGAATCCGCCAATCAAGAATATCGGGTACAAAGGCGTGTTGAAGGCAAGCGAGGAAATTAAAAAATGGTTTAAAAACAGCAAGGATATTCAAGGAGATTTTGAAACCACTGCCATGTTGATGGAAAAGGGTGGAACAGGTGGGGCGCTTTTTAGAAACCTCTACAGAGATTTTTTGAAAGAAAGTTATAATTTTTTAAAAATAGAAAAATTAAATGAAGCTCACCAGATGTTTATTGAAATAGCAATTTTGTGGACAAAAGTTGCAATTTTATTTAAAAAAACAGCAGAAACCAAAAATATTGAACATATTAATCAGGCCTCCGAAATTTTGATTGCTTTATCCAAAAAAGAAAAAATAGCCATGGAGTTGTTATTGGAAATATAGTAAAATAAGCCTATGTCAAAAAATAAAACTATCAATGTAAAAGGAACAAAAATCACAATCATAAAGCAGGGTAATTCTGACTATGATTATATTTCCCTGACTGACATGCTCAAGGCGAAAGATGGTGATTTTTTTATTTCTGATTGGTTGAGAAATAGAAATACGGTTGAATTTTTGGGTATTTGGGAAAAAATTTATAATCCAAATTTTAATTATGGCGAATTTGCCGTAATTAAATAATACTGCAATAATTCAGATGGAGTCGTTTTTAACAAGTAATGGAGCGAAGAAATTAGAATCATCAAAATAAAATACAATAAGGAGCTTTAATTTTAACTCAAAACATTATGGCAATTAAAATTTTTTTAACGGGCGGGACTTTTGATAAGGAATATAACGAACTAGACGGCTCGCTTTATTTTAAAGATACACACCTGCCGGAAATGCTCACGCTCGGACGGTCGCGTGTTCCGGTAGATCTACGCACTTTGATGATGATTGATAGTTTAGATATGACTAATGCTGACCGAGAAACTATCGCTCAAAATTGTCTTAAAACAGCGGAAGATAAAATTATTATTACCCATGGCACTGATACTATGGTAGAAACTGCCCGAGTGCTCGCTGAAAAGATAAAAGACAAAACCATTGTTATAGTCGGAGCAATGATTCCGTATAAATTTGGGAGCTCCGATGGTCTTTTCAATCTTGGCTCCGCTCTTGCCTTTGTTCAAACTTTACCGGCCGGTGTGTATATTGCTATGAATGGTCGCTATTTCAAATGGGATAATGTTCGCAAGAATAAAAAAATTGGAGAGTTTGAAGAAACAAAGTAAGTGTAATTGCTCCATTGTTTTTAAAAACGCACTTCGCAAACAGAGTAGAGCAGTAGACGCGACTACCCTAATTGAATATAGTTAATATATCCAATTTATAAATATGCTTAATATTAGTCAAAAACAAATGACTAATGAAAAAAATAAAAAGTGAAAATAATTTACATCCGATAATAGCATATATACCGTCCAGTAGGGCGGCGAAAGATAGAACAATGAAATACCCCCTCTCCTCCCTTATATTATTGAAATACTAACTGGTAAAGATAGCACTTGGAAGTATTGGACATTGCTTATAATCGTGAAAAACTTGGATAAACAAACAAGTAGAGAATTAATGAATGTTTTAGATAAACTGGCAAAGCACCCGACAAAAGAAGATTTGTTAGAGGAAATTCCCGAGTTAGCCAAAGAAATATTAACGGCGCAGGAATAATATTATGTGTTATACATTAGACAAACTGTTTAAAGAACACAGTACATAATTTGTAGCAATTTTTTTCTCATAAATAATTATTACCTTCATATATATTATAGGCTTCACAATAGCGGGCCTTTAATTAAACCCAACTCACCCAAAATGAAAAACCATCTCTAAAGTTTATGCTATACTACATACAGGACACTGTTTGTTTATTACCAATTATTAACCATATTCTATATGTCAAACAAAGTAACCATCATCGGCGCTGGCAATGTCGGCTCGGCCACGGCTTTTACACTAGCTTTATCAGGCACGGCCGAAGAAATTGTTTTGCTGGATACTAATTTAGCCAAAGCGCAAGGAGAAGTAATGGATATTGAACACGGCAGTTCTTTTTTGCCCCATGTGCAATTAACTGCCACCAAGTCTTTTATTGATATCAAACAATCTAATGTGGTAATTATAACGGCTGGAGCCAAGCAAACGCCCGGCGAAACCAGACTAGATTTACTCAAACATAATGCCGCCGTTACAAAAGACGTGGTTTTAAACATCAAGCGCTACGCGCCTAATTGCGTAATTTTAGTAGTGGTAAATCCAGTAGATATATTAACTTATTTGGCTTATAAGTATTCTAGCTTTCCAAAACAACGCGTGTTTGGTTCTGGCACGGTATTAGATACCGCCCGCTTTCGTAGTTATTTAGCCAAACATTTTAATATTAACTCTCATAATGTGCACGCTTATATTATGGGTGAACATGGCGACAGTTCGTTCCCTATGCTAAGCACCGCCGATATTGGCTCTATTCCTCTTACTAAATTCCCTGGTTACAGCCAAACCATGATTAAACGCTTACACCAAAAGGTAGTAAAAGCTGCTTATAATATCATTCAAAAGAAAGGCTACACTAATCATGCTATTGCTATTTGTGTTAATCAGTTAGTGCATGCCATTCTTAACGACACTCGTGAAATTTTCTGTGTCTCTTCCGTGCAGCAAGGAACGTATCACTTGAAAAACATTGCTCTTAGTACACCAGCAATACTTGGTAAAAATGGCATAGAGCAAGAACTGATCTTGCCGCTAAATCGTAGCGAACAAGCTACTCTGCAAAAATCGGCCAAAATTCTTAAAAAAGCACTGGCGTTGATCAAAAATTAAAAATCAATGAACAGCGGAAAATACATTGCCCTAATATTATTGATTATTTATGGCTCATTTATTGGAACTATTACTATTATATCCGTAAATAAAATATTCACCGCCATAAAAACAGGCATGGTTTACGCCATGTATAAAAAACCTAATCCGCATCCATATTACAGAACAAAACAACCGATTAGTTTTTGGTTTATAATATTGCTAGATATTTTGCTAAATATTTTATTAATCTATATATTAATAAAATTAATTGTCTTTATATACACTAATTTATAAACATATTAAACTTTTTATAATATGGATACTTTTCAAACTAATATATTTATACTAATTGTTTTTTTGATTGATTGTATTTCGGCACTTATATTGACTCTGGTAATCTATAGCGCTTTATTTAAAAAACATAAAACCTCTCGAAAAATTTTCATACGCTCAGCTATTCTTACAAGCATTGCCATTTTTACAATAAGCTGTGCTTTTATAGTTTTATCATCTATTCCAATGCTTAATTTTATTGATCGTTGTAAACCAGCTGGAGAAGAAATGTGTACAGACAAACGAGCTTATTCCGAAGTTTACGCAGATATTCATTTAGATTTAATTAAACTCTCAATGCTTTATATTGTTATTCCAAACTTACTCGGACCCACTGTTTTATTGCTAATATATTTTGCTAGAAAACACCAAACAGCCGCCTAAATTCAGGCGGCTGTTTTTTTGAAAACTATTTTTTAAAACGAGATTTATTTTTTAGTATCACCGGCCGCGTATTTTTTTAACGCTTCCATCACTTTATCATTGCGTTTTACTGTACGAACATAGGAACGGAATTCTAAACTGTTAATTTTATCAGCATAATCAGCGGCGTCTTTGTACATGGTCTGATACTGTTTTACTTGCTCATCAATTTCGGCTTCACTAACTTCTACTTTTTCTAATTCGCCAACTAATTTTAGAATTAACGCTCCTTTAATTCGTTGCTCGGCTTTAGTTTTCCAGGCGGTACGTAATTCGGCTTCGGTTTTTTTAATGTGCTTGAGATAATCCTCGTATTTGGCGCCTTGTTGCTCTATTTCTTGTTTTAACTCTTGAAGCATTCTATCTAATTCGGATTGTAACATGGGCTCTGGAATAGGATCGAACTCACCTTGTTTGATTAAGTCTTCAATAATGGCCGTTTCAAATACACGATTAGCTTCTTGTTCTAGTTCTTTGGCAATGTTTTCTCGAATGGCTTTTTCTAAATCGGTTAACGAATTAAATTTTAACGTTTTGGCTAACGCGTCATTCAATTCCGGTAAGGTTACTTCTTGCACGGCTTCTACGGTAGCCGTTACATCGCATTCGCGACCAGCTAAATGTTTAGTACCGTATTCTTTTGGAAAGGTTACTTTAAAATTTTTGGTGTCTTTGGCTTTCATGCCGACCAGTTGCTCTTCAAAACCGGGAATAAACGTGTGCTCGCCTAAGGTAACTGGCACGTGTTTGCCTTGACCACCTTCTACGGCTACTCCGGCTAACGTGATGGCAAACTCAATTACCGCTTTGTCGCCCGTTTTGGCAGCACGCTCTACTGGTTTGGACACGGCTTGCATTTTGCGTAACTGTTCTAAGGTTTGCTTATATTTCTTTTCATCTACAGTAACTGGTTTTTTCTTAGCAGATATTTTTTTATAATCTTTTAACGTTACGGTAGGCATTAAGGCAAATTCGGCCGTATAAATTAAGGCATTGCCTGGCGCCACTTGTTCAATAGCAATATTCGGCTGACCAACAAAATCTATTTTTTCTTTTTGCACGGCTTGCGGTAAGGTAGCATCAATTACCAAGCGAGCGGCTTCTTGATAAATATCCATTTCGCCAATTTTATTTTTCAAGATTTCATATGTAACGTGCCCTGGTCTAAATCCTGGAATTTTTACTTCTTGAGAAATACGCTTGACCGCTTTGTCTAAAAACGGTTTTAAATCAACTACTGGAATTTCAATTTTTAATTTAACCGTTGTTTTAGCGGGTTGCTCACGAACTATATTCATATATCAATTACATTTATTATTTAGAGACACAACCCCCGGGTTTAACCCGGGGGTTGTGGATTAGAATTATGCCAATAACGCCACTAACAATAACGCTACTACGTTCAACACTTTTATCATAGGATTAATGGCTGGACCGGCTGTGTCTTTATAAGGATCACCGACTGTGTCTCCAGTTACAGCGGCGGCATGGGCTTTGGAGCCTTTGCCACCATAATGACCGCCTTCAATATATTTTTTAGCGTTATCCCAAGCACCACCGCCGGTAGTCATAGAAATCGCTAAAAATATACCCGTCACAATAGAGCCCATTAATAATCCGCCAACGGCAATTCTGCCAAATACATACCACACAAATACTGGGGCTAATACTACAATTAATACCGGCAAGATCATTTGGCGTAGAGCAGCTTTGGTAACAATGTCTACACACGCGGCGTAATCTGGCTTAGCCGTTCCTTCCATAATACCGGGAATTTCTTTAAATTGTCGCCGCACTTCTGTTACTACCGAGCCGGCCGTTTTACCAACCGCTTGCATACACAGTGCTCCAAAATAATAAGTAATCATGCCGCCAATAAATAATCCCACTACTACTTTTGGATCATCTAATAAAAATAATACTGGCTCTTTAGTAACTCTGGCTAAATCTTGACCATAAGCACTAAACAATACTAACGCGGCTAAGCCAGCTGAACCAATAGCATAACCTTTAGTAACAGCTTTAGTGGTATTGCCTACCGCGTCTAACGCATCAGTAACTTTACGTACATCTTCCGATAAACCGGCCATTTCTGCGATACCACCGGCATTATCCGTAATTGGTCCAAAGGCATCAATGGTTACAATAATACCCGTCATGGATAACATGGCCATGGCCGCAATCGCTATGCCGTATAAACCGGCTAATGAGTACGCGGCTAAAATAGCCAACACAATTACAATTACCGGAGCGGCTGTAGATTTTAACGAAATCGCTAAACCTTGAATAACATTGGTACCGTGTCCTGATTCCGCTGCCGCCGCAATGGATTTTACCGGTTCATAACGCGTAGCTGTGTAATATTCAGTAATTACAATTAACGCGGCTGTAACACCTAAACCTACCAAAGCTGATAAATATAGTTGCCAAGTGGTGTATAAGCTACCAGTCATTAATTGTTTCGTAATCGGGTAAAACGCTACCGCCGCTAATACGCCCGCTACCGCCAAACCTTTATATAGCGCGCCCATAATATTATTATTGTGCCCTAATTTAATAAACCAGGTACCAATAATGGAAGTAATAATAGATACGCCGCCAATTAATAATGGAAACAACACGAAGTTATTGCTTAAATTATCTGTAGCCGCTCCCGTTAATAACGATCCTATTATCATAGCCGCTACAGAAGTTACCGCGTATGTTTCAAATAAATCAGCTGCCATACCAGCACAGTCACCTACGTTATCGCCTACGTTATCGGCAATCACGGCTGGATTACGCGGATCATCTTCTGGAATACCGGCTTCCACTTTACCAACTAAATCGGCACCTACATCGGCCGCTTTGGTAAAAATACCACCGCCTAGCCGGGCAAAAATGGAAATTAAACTACCACCAAAGCCTAAACCTACTAAAGCTGGAACGTTACCACCGGATAACCAGAAAAAACTCGTTACTCCTAATAAGCCTAAACCTACTACTAATAAACCAGTTACCGCACCACCTTGCGTAGCCACGCGCATACTAGCACTCATGCCTTCCGTAGCCGCTTGCGCTGTGCGCACATTCGCTCTAACCGATACGTTCATGCCGATATAACCAGCTAACGCTGAAAAAATAGCGCCTACAGCAAAGCCTAATGCCAATGGTAAATCAAGCACTAACCACAATAACACAAATAACACCGTAGCGATTACGGCTACTGTGCGATACTGCCGATTTAAATAAGCCGCCGCTCCTTGTTGAATGGCTTTAGCAATTGTCTGCATTTTTTCGTTACCGGCTGGGTATTGATTTACTTTCCAAGCTAATAGCATGCCGTAGCTAATAGCTAATATAGAAGCGAGAAGAGAAAATAATATTACTCCGTTCATAACTTTAATTAATTGTTAATTTCATTAATTGTTGTTTTATCTGTACTTTTTGAATTTTCTTCAGCATTTTTGACTTTCTTATCAGTGCCATCAGCTGTTTTATCAGAATTTTCAGTGTTTCCATCGCTATTAGCCTCTGGTGTAGCAGATTTGTTAATATCAATCGACCAACCAGTTAAATGAGAAGCTAGGCGAACATTTTGTCCACTGCGGCCGATGGCTAACGAGAATTGATCTTCGTTCACTTCAGCTATCGCTACTTTTTCCGCTTCTTTTAAAGTAACGTTAAATATTTTAGCTGGACTTAAGGCATGAATAATGAATTGAACCTGGTCTTCATTATATTGAATAATATCAATTTTCTCGCCGCCTAGTTCATTAATAATAGTTTGCACACGAGTACCACGTTGTCCTACGCAAGAACCAATTGGATCAATTGAAGCATCAGTAGCCGCTACAGCAATTTTAGTACGAGAGCCGGCTTCACGCGCTACGCCTTTAATTTCTACTAAACCAGCTCCAATTTCTGGAACTTCCGCTTTAAACATCGCTGAAACTAAATTAGCACTGGAACGTGATGCCACGATTTCTGGTCCACGATTTGTTTTTTCAATCGAGAGCAATAATACTTTAATTCGTTGCCCTGGTTTATACACTTCATTACGCACTTGTTCCGATGGCGGCATTACCGCAATGGCCTGGCCTAAATCTACAAACACAATTTTACCCTCTACTCGTTGAATCATGGCGTTAATAATTTCACCGCTACGATCTTTGTATAAATTGAACAACGTTTCACGTTCAGCTTCACGCAATTTTTGAATAATTACTTGTTTAGCTGTTTGTGCAGCCATTCGGCCAAATTCTTCCGGCACTTCTAATTCATCCCGAATTTCATCACCCAATTCAATACTGTCATCTTCTTTTTTAGCCTCGCTTAAAGCAATGTCGGTTTTTGGATTGAAGCGTGGTTTGACTTCTTCTATTATTTCATTAGTTGTATTTGGTTTTTTTCTGTCTTTAAAATCCTGTGTAGTCCCAAAACTTGGGGACGAAGCAGATTCAGCTAGTAAACCCTGCTCTTTTTCTTCTTTTTCTTTTAGATACTCATTATACAATTCATCTTCTACTACCGTACTTACCTCAAAAATACGCATTGTACCGGTATGTGGATTAAATTCTGCTCGAATATCTTTACCCTTCTTGCTCATCTCTTTACGATAAGCCACCGCCAAAGCGGCCTCAATGGTCGTTACCACCGATTCAAAAGGAATACCTTTTTCCTCACAAATCTGCTTAATGGCAGCACCAATTTCTTTCACATCAATGTTTGGCATAATAAATAAATTAACTAATAAAAAAAGTAGTATCGTTTAAAATACTACTATAAACAGAGTATAGCGATGAATAGGCATGGTTGTCAAATTTTATATTACCTGTGGCAAACACTCAATTGTAACCGGCTTATTCGGTAACATGATAATACCAATCACGCCTACGGCTAAAGCTTGATACGATAACGAATGGCGGCTTAAATAAACACTGGCCACGCCTTTTATTTTTTGAATTTTGCGGCGCGATATCGCATGAAATGGATGCCCATAACGTAAGGTTTTTCTGGTTTTTACTTCAAAGAAATAAATCGTATTATTTTTTTGGGCAATAATATCTATTTCTCCCCAACGCACAAAAAAATTGGTATCTAAAATATTATAGCCTTTTTCTTTTAAATAATTTGTGGCTAAATGCTCCCCATCATGACCAGTTTGATGTTGTTGATACATAAAATATTAAATTAATAATAAATTAAACCAAAAACAAACATCCAGTGGTTGGATATTTGTTTAATTTGTTAAATAGCTATTTAATTTTAGTATTATTTCACTAACACAAGACCCCAATGATATTGACCAGCCTCAAATTCATTTTCAATCCGTAAGCCTAGTTCATTGGCATATTGTTTTATCTCTTCAATCTGCACGCGTAATTGTTCGCCGGGTCCTAAGGCCATTTTTATGCCCGGCTTCCAATCGGCCACAATTAATTTTCCACCCGGCCGAATCATGCGCATACTTTCCTGTAAAATTGCTTTGCGTTGTTTGGATTGAAATAACACGGTTACTAAAAATGCGGCAGCTAATATGTTATCACGAATAGCTCGTGTGGCATTATAAATCTCTAAATTACTCCACACCGTTTGAATATTATTTAATCCCTGCATGCGCGCTTTGGTAGCTACGGCCGGTAAAATATCTTTTACCACATCTACCGCATACACTATTCCGCTATCGCCCACTAAACGGCTAACTAACACGGCCATTTTACCTTCACGCCCCGTACCTAAATCGGCCACTTTATCACCTGGTTTTAATTCGGCATATTTAATTAACGCCGGTAAATCGATAATCACTGTTGATGAAATCATAACTTATTTAGTATACTCCAGCCGTTTAATCGGAGCAAACGAACACCGGTGCCAAATGCTCACACCAAATTTTTTTAAATTTTTCTGATGCAATGCCGTGCCATAGCCTTTATGCTGAGCAAAGCCATAATACCCAGATTGATTATGCAACATGCATAATAAACGATCCCTAGTAACTTTGGCTAAAATAGATGCTGCGGCAATATTATAGCTTAACGCATCGCCGTGAATAATTTGTTGTGTATTTTCAATTTTAAAACCATCTACTAACACTACGTCTGGTTGGGCTGGTAAGTTTGTTATTGCTTTAATTAACGCTAATTTATTTGCCTGATGTAAACCGATTTTATCAATTTCTGCCGGCGTAATACAAACTATCGACCAGTTAATGACCGTTTGCATAATAACATGGTAAAGCGTTAATCGTTTTTTAGCGGTTATTTTTTTTGAATCATCAATGCTAAGAATAATCGGCTGCTGTGGCATAATTACCGCCGCCGCTACCAACGGCCCTGCCCACGCCCCTCGCCCCGCTTCATCAACTCCAGCAATTAACTTGTAGCCTTGTTTATAATATTGTTTATCAATATTTTTGCGCATTCATTTTCATTGTAACATAAACTACCTCTCCCCCTAGCCCCCTCTCCTATTAGGAGAGGGGGAAATAATCTAATTGCATTGTCCCCTTTCTCCTGGTTAGGAGAAAGGGCTGGGGATAGAGGTAGGTAGTATTGTATGATGAAATATGATATATTGTTGACATGATAAAAAAAGTCGGAAAAGATCGTTTAACAATAACCATGAGCGAGGACGTGCTGTCTAAATTAGATAAATATATTGACGGTGATAAAATACGTAATCGTTCACACGCTATTGAGTATATTGTTAGTCACCATTTAGGCACTGACGTGTCCACTTGCGTTATTTTAGCCGGTGGCAGTCCAGATCAAAGCATCAAGCCATTATTACGCATTAAAAACCGACCAATTATTGCTTACACCATAGAATTATTACGTCAGGCTAATATTAGAAATATTATTATGGTAATTAATAGTGATAACCAAGACATTAAAAAATATCTTGGCGATGGGTCGCAATGGAAAGTGGCTATTACTTACATTGAAGATAAATCCGGTCAAGGCACGGCAGTTGCTCTAAAATTAGCTCAACAATACATAACCGGATCGTTTTTGTTACTATATGGTGATGTATTGGTAAATATTGATTTACAAGAGTTTATTCAATATCACAAAGCATTGGATCGTGTTGCAGCTACATTAGCCGTTACGGCTTGTACTAACCCATCACATTATGGAGTAACTGAACTACAAGGGCATTATATTTTACGTTTAATTGAAAAACCCGCTTCTTACAATAAATCTAATTTAGTATTTGCCGGTTTAGCCATTTGTGAGCCACAATTATTTGATTATTTATTACAACCAGAAAAACGTTCCGATTTAACCCGTGATATACTACCAGATTTAGCTCATCGCGGCCAAATTGCGGGCTATCCGTTTTCTGGCAAATGGTTCGATGTGTCTTACCCCGAAGAATACGAGCGTGCCAGACAAGAATGGATTTAATTATCCGTTCGCTATGCCCTTGGCTAACATAGCCTGTTCAATTCTGCGCGCTGAGTGAATGTAGGCGGCAGTACGCATATCACAGTTATATTTTACTTTAGCTGCCCAAACCGCGTTAAACGAATCAATCATAATTGGTTCTAATTTTGCCAGCACTTCTTTTTCTGTCCAATAATAATTATAAGCATTTTGTACTTGTTCAAAGTAAGACACTGTTACGCCACCGGCATTGGATAAAATATCTGGTACTACTACAATATTACGTTTGATTAAAATTTCATCGGCTTCTGGTGTGGTTGGACCATTCGCTAATTCAACAACCGCTTTAGCATTAATATTACGAGCATTGTCTTTAGTAATTACATTTTCTAACGCGGCTGGTACTAAAATATCGCATTCTAAGGCTAACACTTGTTCATTAGTAATGGTTTTGGCTTTGGCGTAATTTATTACCGAACCAGTAGCGGCTTTATGTTTTTCTACAGCCGCTAAATCTAAGCCCTGTTCATTCAAAATTCCACCTTTGGAATCAGATACAGCAATAATTTTATAGCCTTTTTTAGCTAAAATTTTACCCATGTATGAACCGGCATTACCAAATCCTTGAATAGCTACTTTAGCGCCTTTTTTTAATTTAAGCTTCTTAGCTAATTCTAATACTACATATACACCACCTTGCGCCGTGGAATAACCGCGCCCCTCTGAACCACCTACAGCCAATGGTTTTCCTGTAATCATGCCAGGTAATTGCCGGCCACCATGCAACGTATTGTATTCGTCAGACATCCAGGCCATAATTTTTGGATTGGTATACACATCTGGAGCTGGTACATCTTTATCTGGACCAACGTCATTGCTGAGTGCTCGCATAAAAGCACGAGATAACCGTTCTAATTCGCGTTCTGATAATTTTTTAGGATTTACTGTAACGCCACCTTTGCCACCACCTAATGGGATACCAACTGTAGCGCATTTAAAGGTCATCCAGAATGACAATGCTTTTACTTCATTAATATCAGTATCAGGATGAAAACGAATGCCGCCTTTATTAGGGCCGCGGGAATTATCATATTGCACGCGATATCCGGAAAACACTTTTACAGCCCCATTGTCCATACGAATGGGTAATGAAAAATGAATTTCGCGCTTTGGTTGTTTTAAGCGTTCATGAACGGTTTTATCTAACCCCATTAGCTTAGCCGCCTTATCTAATTGTTGTAAGGCCGATTGAAACGGATTTACTTTAGTCATAGACATAAAAAATTAATTAATAATTTGTTCTAATAAAATTGAAATTATTATAACTTATTTACGATTATTTACAATATGCTTCCAGGGCTATGCGCAGAATTGTTAAAGCTTTACGTAAATCGGCACAATTTAACATGAATGCCAAACGCACTTCGCTAACACCTTTACCAGGAGTAGCATAAAAACCAGCGGCCGGTGCTAATAATACTGTTTCGTTATGATACTCAAATTCTTCAATTAACCACCGCGCAAATTCATCTGCATCTTTCACCGGCAAACCAATTACAATGTAAAACGCCCCTTCTGGTTTTGAAAAAGTAATATTTGGAATCTTATTTAATTCACGAATAACTACTTCGCGCCGTTTTCTAAATTCTGTCACAATTGGTTTGGTATACTTAGCGGCCTGTTTTAACAACGGTATAATTGCTAATTGTTCTATGGTAGCCACAGATAATCTAGCCATGGCCATTTTTACCGTGGCAGTAATTACCGCTTTATTTTTGCTACCTAAAATACCAATTCTTGCCCCACACACGTTAAATCGTTTCGAAGCGCTATCTAACAAAATAGCTTGTTGTCTAATTTCCGGAAATTCCATAATGGAATACGCTTTGCGTTCAAAGGCAAATTCACGATACGCTTCATCCGATAAAATAAACAAGCCGTATTGTTTGGCAAGGTTTACTAAACGCTGTAATTCTGGTTTTGAAAAAATCGTGCCAGTGGGATTAGATGGATTACAAATTAAAATGGCTTTGGTTCGTTTAGAAATTGCCTGTTTAATTTGTTTATCTGTTGGTAAATGAAAACCAGCTTTAATATCTAGTGTTACTGGCACTAATTTAACATTCGCTTCGGCCGCAAAGGTGTTGTAGTTGGTGTAAAATGGCTCAAACACAAGCACTTCATCATTAGGATCACACACGGTTTCTAACGCAAAAATAATTGCCTCTGACCCACCGGTAGTAATCACTAATTCGTTGGCCGCTAATTTAATATTTTGGCTTTTATAATACGTAGACCAAGCTTCCAATGCTTCGTTAATTCCATTTGATGGTGCATAAGCCAAGGTACTTTCTTTAAAAGACCGCAAGGCTTTAAACACGGCTGGATTGGTTGGTAAATCCGGCTGACCAATATTTAAATGATAAACTTTTACACCGGCTTTCTTTCTGGTTTCCGCACTGGCCGCTAATTTCCGTAAAGGTGAGGCTTGAAATTTTTGTGCTCGTTTAGCAATAGTTGGTAATGATAATGTAGTCATGAAATTACATGAATTTATTTAATACGGCCGTCAGATGCTCTTTGCTCTGCACACCAACCATTTGTTCAGCTGGTTTCCCATCTTTAAACACAATAATTGTTGGCACGCTCATAATTTGGTATTGCGCTGGTACCGTTTGATTGGCATCTACTTCCAATTTACCAATTACCACATTTTTACCCTCAAAATCTTTAGCTAATTCTTCTACAATTGGCCCAAGCATTTTACATGGTCCACACCAGCTTGCCCAAAAATCCACTAATACTGGTTTTGAAGCGTTTAGTACTTCTTGTTGAAAATTCTGATCGTTTAGTTCTTTAAGCATATAATTAATGTTATAACTATTTAATCTTTAGGCTTTTTATACTATCATACTTTGTAATATCTTGAACAGAAAAAAATATGATAAATATAATTATTTTACGACTCTTATAATTGTTTTTAATTAGTAATTATTAAATAATTTATTTCCTATTCTAATAATCGTAGCTCCTTCTTCCACAGCCAAATCCCAATCAGCACTCATGCCCATTGATAATTCTTTTAAGCAATGTTTTATTTGTAACTGTTTCATTTTTTTAAAATCTTGTTTAACTGCTTCTTTAGTTTGCTTGGCGGTAATAGTCATTAAGCCTAAAAGTTCCACGTGGAACATTTTATGACAATGTTCTATCGCTTTATTTAATTCAGACACCATAAAACCATGTTTATTTGGATCATTACTGATATTTACCTGTAAAAATATTGGATATTTTTGATATCGTAGAGACATTGCATGCAATGTCTCTACAGACTTATCAATAATATTAATCAATTTTAATGAATCAACACTTTCAATACAATCAAACGCTTCAATAATCTCCTTAGCTTTATTAGTTTGTACATGTCCAATAAAATGTTTTGGTATATTTTTAGGATAATAATCAATTTTTTGTTTAGCTTCTTGCCAACGGCTTTCGCCAATTAATTTGACTGAGTGTTGTTTAATAACATTATTAATAGCTAAAACTGACTGGTTTTTGGTAACAACCATTAATTTAACGTGTTCTGGCAAGTGAAGTAAATCCATGAGCAAAAGCGATGATTTATAAATATGAAATGGTGGACCCTAGGAGTCTCGAACTCCTGACCTCATCCATGCCATGGATGCGCTCTACCAACTGAGCTAAGAGCCCTCAAAACACAACCTATTTTACTAGCAATACCTTCCTGTGTCAAAAACAGGGGATGAATTTTGTTCCACGTGGAACAATTATAACAAGTCAATTCGTGCCCCTAGTATGAATCGAACATACATCTATCCCTTAGGACGGGACTGTTCTATCCATTGAACTATAGGGGCTTATTATCTATTATTAGATTATTTTTAGTGTCGTTTAATTATTTAATAGAAAATGATAAAAGCGTTCAGCCGATATTCCCACCCAATTATTGGTTCTATCAAAATAATATAAAATAAATAACCCGCTGATTAACACTGTTAGTAAAATAAAAAACCAAATTAAATCCTGTTTAACATATTTTTGCAAATTAACTGTTGGCTGATGATTCATAATTATTAATAATATATTTCTTAATGTAACTAACATATCCTATCCAACAAAATAAAACAATGCATTCGCCGCCAACATATGCTAAAATAGGTTTAGTTAAATTAAATAAAGAATAATTTTTTTCATTATGGCAAAAATGTTCGCTTCAACTAAGGAGGAAGGCACTAACGAAATTAATCAAACAATTTTCGGTGAATCAATTAAAATTGAAGGCACTGTATCTGGTACTAATAATATCGTGATACATGGTGATGTGATTGGCACTTTAAAAACCACCGGTGATTTGTTTATTAAAGATACTTCAACTATTAAAGCTAATGTTGAAGCTAATGATATTGTGTTAGCTGGCACCATACATGGCAATGTCAATAGCACAGGAAAATTACACATTCATGCCAGTGGAAAAATTTACGGCGACGTGACCGCTGCTAATATTGCCGTAGAAACTGGTGCCTTAATTAAAGGGCAATGTAATGTAGGGCCAGATACTATCACGGCTAACGATTCGGCTGTATAATAGTTTACTTAGGTTGTTATGTTTTTTTATTTTTACGATACTTTTGTTACGCAAAACAAACACGCTGCTTTATTAAATCAAATAGAAAGTAGAATTATTGAGCTTGGTATTAATGGCCGCGTAGAAAAACTCACGGCTTTACGTAACATGAAAGAATTATTAGAAAGTGGTTTAAAACAAGGGGCTCATACTGTAGTAGTGTTAGGTAACGACAGCACGATGTTCCGTACAATTAATGTATTAGCTCAACACAGCCAGATTGCTTTAGGTTATATTCCTTTTCCTGATCCCACACCACTAGGACAATGGTTAGGTATTACTTCCGCTTTGGATGGTTGCAATGTTTTATCACGCCGCATTACTACAGTAACCAATTTAGCCAAAGCGAATCAAACGTTTTTCTTAGGTACCCTGACATTAAACGAGGCTCGCGATACCAAAATTAGATGTGATGACAAATTTGACGTAACTTGCCACGCTGATATTAATTCTGTGATCATTAGTAATTCTCACAGCAAATCACAAAAGCTGTTACTGGAAATTAAGCCAAGAAAAATTAAAACTGCTTTTTTATCTAAACAAAATATTCCACAAACTGCCACAAAAATTTTAACTAATAAAATTATTATTAATCATTTAGAACAGCCCTTAGCCGTATTATTAGATAATGAAATTACTTTAAAAACACCTATAACCATCACGCTTAAGCCTAAGCAACTTAAATTAATCGTTGGAAAAAACCGCTTAATACGTTAAGCCTTAATTGACAGATCGTAAAAAAATCGCTACGGTAACCAGGTTATGAATGTTTCTGAAATTATTCGCGAACTAAAAATGACCAAGGACGAGTTTTTCCCGCTAGTGGCTAAGCTTGGTTTTGCCGTAGGTGAACACGCTATTAAAGTAGATGATCGCATTGCCGTTAAATTAATTACTGCCATCAAACAACAACGTAAGCAGCAACAACATCAAAGCTTGTTTCGTCATGAAAAACAACCGGAAACTGCTAAGCTTGTTAGCATAAAAAAACGCGCCATAGAAGTAACCAATCCTATTACCACTAAATATTTTGCCGAATTGCTTGGCAAGCCCGTTACAGATGTAATTTCTCTATTGGTGAAAAATGGCATCATGGCCACCATCAACCAAAATTTGGATTTTGAAACAGTATCGATTGTAGCAGAAGATATGGGTTACACCGTTACGTTATCTGATACAAAAATTACCGAGGCCAAAGCCACTGTAGAACGTGAACAAAAACTACAAACCGCGTTACATGCCGACGCTGAAAAAAATTTAAAACCTCGTCCACCTGTAGTAGTAGTAATGGGTCACGTAGATCATGGTAAAACTAAATTATTAGATGCTATTCGTAATACCGATGTAGTTAGCGAAGAAGCCGGTGGCATTACCCAAAGTATCGGCGCCTATACCATTGAACACAAAAATCAGGCCATTACTTTTATTGATACTCCTGGTCATGAGGCGTTTACCGCCATGCGTTCTCGTGGCGCCAACATTGCTGATTTAGCCGTGTTAGTGATTGCTGCCGACGATGGTATTAAACCACAAACTATTGAAGCCATTGAAATATTAGAAAAAGCTCAGTTGCCGTTTATTGTAGCCATTAATAAAATCGACAAACCAGAAGCCGATATTGAACACGTAAAAAAACAATTGTCTGAGCTTAATTTAACGCCTGAGGATTGGGGCGGAAAAACTATTTGTGTGCCGTTATCAGCCAAATCAAATTTGCATATCAATGATTTATTAGACATGATTTTATTACTAACCGAAGTCAATCAAGACGCCATTAAAGCTAATGTTAATCGTTTGGCCGTTGGCACTATTATTGAAGCTCGGGTAGATAAAGACGCTGGCCCAGTAGCTACGGTATTAATTCAAACCGGCACATTAAAAATTAGCGACATTGTTGAAGTAGGTAATGTAGTTGGTAAAATACGCACCTTAAAATCTTGGAAAGGCATGCCGTTAACTAAGGCTACTCCTTCTATTCCAGTGCAGTTTTTGGGCTTAAAAGGCACTCCAACGGTCGGAGACATTTTATTAGCCACTACTGATAAACAAGTGTTAAAGCGCAAAAAAAATAAATCTTACCAAACGTTTTCTTATTTAAAACAAGCTTCCGAAAAAAACAGCGGTAAAACTCGGTTAAATATAGTATTAAAAGCCGATACTTTTGGTTCGTTGGAAGCTTTAGTAGAATCATTACAAAAAATTACTCATTCTGAAATTGAAATTAACATTGTCAAACGTGGTTTAGGTAACTTTACGGAAAAAGATATTGATCAAGCCGTGGCTTCTAAAGCTAAACTTATCGGTTTTAATGTTACAGCTACTGCCGCGGCGGCTGATTACGCATTAGGCACACAAACTACGGTATTAACCTTTTCTATTATTTATAAATTATTAGAACAAGTAGAGGTGTTTGCTGAAGAATTACTTACTCCGGAAATTGTTTATAATAAATTAGGCGAATTAAAAGTATTGGCTATTTTCCGCGCCAAAGCTAAAACTACTGTAGCCGGTGGTAAAGTATTGTCTGGCGTGATACAAAATAAAGCCATTGCTAAAATTGTTCGCAACGGCAGTAAAATTGGTGAAGCCACTATTGTTCAACTACAAAGCAATAAACAAGATGTATCGGAAGTTACCACGAATAATGAATGTGGTTTTAAACTTGAAACCAACACCGAAATTAAAGTAAGTGACATATTAGAAATTTACAAAACCGAGGCACGCAAACGTAAATTACACGATTAATAATGTATGCCGGTAGATCGTCTGCGTCAAATTAACGAATTATTGCGCACAGAACTAGCTCGTGAGTTTAGGGCTGTACTAGAACTACCAACCAATGTTGTAGTTAGTATAACCAAAGTTCGTACAGCTAAAGATTTGCATACTGCTACTATTTATTTATCAATTTTACCAGATAATTATACAGGCACCGCTTTAGCCTTGATTCATAAAAATTTCAGCAGAATCATAGAACAGGCTATTCCGCGCATAAAAATTCGCTGTGTACCTAAATTTAGAATATTACTAGACGAAACCGAACGTAAAGCAGCGCATATTGAAAAACTGCTTGACAGCTTAAAGTAAAATCGCTACGCTTGTTCGTTATGTCTATAACTTTACATAACGAAATTTTACGTATTTTAACCAACGCTAAACATATAGCGTTGGTTTCTCATATAAAACCAGATGGTGATGCCTTAGGTTCTGTGTTAGCATTAGCGCATTACCTTGAAGCTAAACAGATTCCTGCTACTCTGTATAATCATGATGCTGTAGGAGATAATTTTAATTTTTTACCAAAAGCTCATTTAGTTGGATCGCATGCTCAATTATGGGAACGAGCCGATTTAGACGTAATTGTTCTATTAGACTGCAGTTCACTTGGGCATAGTGGTGTGGCCGAACAAATTAAGCAACAACGTACTCGTACTACTATCATTAACATCGATCATCATGCTAGTAATGATTATTACGGCCATATTAATTATGTATCTAGTCGCGCCTCGTCTACCTGTGAATTAGTATTTCAGTTATTGAGTACCGCCAAGTATTTTAACAAAATTATTGCCCAGTGTTTGTTAACTGGTTTAATTACTGATACCGGCGGTTTTTCTAATTTAGCCACCACACCCCAATCCATCAAAATTGCTGGTCAGTTACTAAATTATGGCATTAATTTACCAGCATTATCTAAAACTGTCCTGCAAAAACGTTCGTTTAATACTTTAAAATTATGGGGGCGGGCTTTAGAACGCCTGTACGAAGATCCAAAAACACACTTTATTACCACAGTAATTACTTTAGCCGATACGCAAGAATTAAATGTTACTGACGAGGCTATATCCGGCATTGCTAATTTTTTAAATAGTCTAGAAGACGCCTCTAATAAAGCGGTATTAGTTCTTAGTCAAACCAAAGTTAATGTTATAAAAGGTAGTTTGCGCACCACCAGCCCTTTGCTGGATGTAACAACGTTTGCTAAGCTATATGGAGGCGGTGGTCACAAAAAAGCCGCCGGCTTCACACTAACTGGAACATTAACTTACACTAACCATGACTACACCATCACCCATTAAAGCCTTTAACTTAGTACCTACTGTAATAGAAAAAACCTCGTTCGGCGAACGCGTTTATGATATTTACTCTCGTTTATTAAAAGATCGAATTATCTTTTTAGGCACCGCCATTGATGATGCCGTAGCTAATTCAATTATCGCCCAAATGTTGTTTTTAGAATCAGATAATCAGGCAGAAGATATTAAGCTATACATTCATTGTCCAGGTGGTTATGTTACCGCCGGTTTAGCTGTGTACGATACTATGCAATATGTTAAATGTGCTGTGTCTACCACCGTAGTAGGCAGCGCTTCGTCTATGGCCGCATTACTATTAGCTGGTGGCGCTCCCGGCAAGCGGTTTGCTTTGCCTAATGCCGAAATTATGATTCATCAACCGCTTGGTGGCGCCGAAGGCCAGGCTTCTGATATCAAAATTAGAGCCGAACATATTCTATATAGCCGATCCGTTTTAAATAAACTATTAGCCAAACATACTAAACAACCAATTAAACGCATTGAACAAGATACCGACCGCGATAAATTCATGACTCCTGCAGAAGCCAAAAAATACGGCATTATCGATAAGATTATTGGGTAAAAACCGGTCTTTACATAAACACCGCTTTGTTGCTATAATTAATTTACCATTGAATATGGTAAATTTAATCAGAATTAAGTGTGCTTTTGGTAGATACACTGCAGAATAACCAGCATTTTCACTTTAAATAATACGTTTTTGGGCCAGTTTACAGGACAATTCAATTCAACTTGCCAACCGCAATAAAGTAATTTGCCTAGGTTTTTGCAATCTACCCATTATTATATGGAAATTATTTTAATTGTATTAGTATTTGTTTTTTTAGTCGCTGGTTTAGGTGGCGGTATTGCGCTTGGTTATTGGTATCGTAAGCAAGTGGCTTTGCGCACTCAAGATTCGGCCGAAGCTAAGGCTGAACATATCATTACCGAAGCCAAAAGTAAGCAGCAAGAATATTTATTAGCCGCCAAAGACAAGGCTATAAAAATCATGGAAGAAGCCAAGCGTGATGAAACCGAGCGCCGTCAGGAATTAATCCAAAGTCAACGCCGGTTAGAAAAACGCGAAAACATGTTCGATCAAAAGCTACTGGATTTAGAAAATAAACAACAACGTTTACAAGATAAGGCCAAAGAAATTGAACAGATAAAAATCGAGATTCATAATATTAAAACTGAACAGCTAAAACAACTAGAACAAGTAGCTGGTATGGATAAAGCGGCGGCTCTGCAATTACTGGAACAACGCGTCGAAGAACAATCCAAAGACGCTTTGTTTAGCCGGTTAAAAAAATTACAAGACCAAGGCAGTGAAGAAATTGAGCGCCAAGCTAAAGATTTATTAACTGTTATTATTCAACGTTGTTCAACAAATCACACAGCCGAAACCACTACTACTGTAGTAGATTTACCGAACGATGAAATGAAAGGCAGAATTATTGGCAAAGAAGGCCGTAATATTAAACGCATTGAGGAATTAACCGGCGTTGAGGTATTAATTGATGATACTCCTCAAGCCATTGTTTTATCAGGCTTTTCACCAATTCGCCGGCATTTAGCCAAGCGTGCCTTAGATGCTTTAATTGCTGACGGTAGAATTCATCCCGCTCGAATTGAAGAAGCGGTAGAACGCGCCAAAAAAGATTTGGCACTAGATATTAAAAAGGCCGGCGAAGAAGCTTTGTATGAAGTAGGCGTAACTGGTTTTGAACCAAAATTAGTAGCTATTTTAGGTCGGTTAAAATATCGCACCTCTTATGGCCAGAATGTTTTGCGCCATTCCATTGAAGTGGCCTTTTTATCTGCTATGCTAGCCGAACACTTGGGCGCTGACGTAGCTATTGCCAAAAAAGGTGGTTTATTGCACGATATTGGCAAAGCGGTAGATCAAGAAGTGCAGGGTACTCATCCAGAAATTGGCCGCGATATTCTTAAAAAATTTGGCATGTCTGATGCTATTATCGCTCCTGTCTTAAATCATCATGATGATTACCCACCTACCCTAGAAGCGATTATTGTAAAAGTAGCCGATGCTATTTCTGGTTCACGTACCGGTGCCCGCAAAGATTCTTATGAAAATTATATTCAGCGTCTTGAAGAACTAGAAGAAGTAGCCGCTTCATTTGCCGGCATTGAAAAAGTCTACGCTATTCAAGCCGGTAGAGAAGTACGCATATTCGTACGCCCAGAACAACTTGATGATTATGCCGCGGCTCAACTAGCTAAAAATATTGCTATAAAAATTGAACAGGAATTAAAATACCCCGGAGAAATTAGAGTAAATGTAATTCGAGAAACTAGAGTAATAGAATATGCCCGCTAATTCATTGCATTTCCTATTAATTGGTGATGTGGTAGGTAAAGCTGGCCGAGCAGCTGTAACCAAAATATTACCAGAATTACGCCAAAAATACCGGCCTGACGCTGTAATAATGAATGTGGAAAACTTAGCTCACGGTAACGGTATTACACCTGATACTATTACTGAAATGGAAAAAGCTGGCGCTGATTATTTTACCTCTGGCAATCATATTTGGGACAATAAAGATGGCCTAGCTTATCTACAACAACAACACGCCAAAGTCATTCGACCAGCTAATCTGCCACTCAATAATCCAGGCAAAGGTTATTTAGAATTTTCTATTGGCACCAGAAAAATACTGCTCATTAATTTAACTGGTCAAGTATTTATGCCACAGCAAGCCAATAATCCATTTCATTGTTTAGATGAAATTCTAAAACAACATTCCGCTGAACAATATAGCGCCATTATTGTAGATTTACACGCCGAGGCTACTAGTGAAAAGCAGGCCTTGGCCGCTTATGCTGACGGTAGAATTTCTTTATTAATTGGTACACACACCCATGTTCCCACAGCTGATCTGCGTACGCTACCTAAGGGCACCGGCCTGGTATGTGATGTAGGTAGTGTTGTATCGGCTAATTCCATTATTGGTGCCGAAGCTGATAAGGTATTATATCGCTTTTTAACCCAAATGCCTCAAAGCTTAACACCGGCTGAAAGTAGCCCTGTACTATTCAATTCAGTATTGTGTGAAATAGACCCGGCTACTAAAAAAACCTTATCTTTAAAACGCATTGACCAACAAATCAACCTATAATATACTTATCATATATGAACAAAGCATCACTCATTGAAGCGATTTCCGAACGCGTTCGCCTAAATAAAAAAGCCGTTGAAAGTGTTTTAGACACCTTTGAGTTTGTCACTATTCAATGTCTACAAGCTGGCGAAAGCGTTAATTTAACTGGTTTTGGTAAATTTTTGCCTCGGGTACGCACGGCTCGTGCCGCCGCTGATCCACAAAACCCTACGCAAAAAATTCAAGTACCAACAGTTGTTGTGCCAAAATTTAAGGCCGGCAAAACACTGAAAGACGCTCTAAAACAAGCTAAATTAGCGAAACCCCAAGCGGAGTAAATGGATACTGTAGCCATCGTTGGTTTTGGCAGGTTCGGAAAAACACTATACCAATTGTTAAAATACGATTTTAAAATTGTTTTATTTGATACAAACAAAGCTGTTTTTTATAATTACAAAACCGAATTAAATACTATAATAGCCAAAACCCTCAAAGAGATTTATACTGCTCCTACCATATTTTATGCTGTACCAATTTCTTCATTTGAACCAATCATCAAGGCACATAAACCATATTTTGCTAATCATTTATTAATTGACGTATTATCGGTAAAACTGCATCCTAAACAAGTTTTCTCACGATATTTAAATAATACCCAAACCCAAGCCTTGTTAACTCACCCCTTATTTGGACCCGATAGCAGCCAAGCCGGATTTGCTGGCTTACCACTGGTAATTGATAAATTCATGGCCTCTCAACAAAATTATTTATTCTGGAAAAATTATTTTAAAAGTAAACACTTGTGCGTTATTAAACTATCTGCCAAACAACACGATCAATTAGCCGCTCAATCGCAAGGCATGGCTCATTTTATTGGCCGCCTCTTAGAACAATATGGCTATCAAACCACGCTTATTGATACATTAGGCGCCACTAAGCTACATGAAGTAACTAAACAAACTTGTAACGATACCTGGGAATTGTTTCTTAACTTACAAAACTACAACCCTTATACCAAAACCATGCGCCTACGTTTAGGCCAATCATACGATAAGCTCTATAACAAATTATTACCAAAACGTATTAATCAAAATTATTTGGTATTTGGCATTCAAGGTGGCAAAGGCAGTTTTAATGAGGAGGCTATTTTGCATTATGCCGCTAAACAGCACATTCACCACCTAAAAATAAAATATCTATACACTTCAGAAAAAGTATTGCGTAATTTACATGCTGGTAATATTGATTATGGCGTTTTTGCTATTCAAAATGCTATTGGCGGAGTAGTACAAGAATCTACTTATGCTATGGCCAAATATAAATTCAAAATTATTCATGAATTTGCTATTCCAATTAAGCATTTTTTAATGAAAAAAAAGACTAGTAAAAAAGTTACTACTATTATTGCTCATCCTCAAGTATTAAAACAGTGCCAGTCTACCTTAAAAAAACATTATGGTTCTTATAAATTGGTTAGCGGTAAAGGCGATTTGGTAGACACCGCTCGTGCCGCTTTGGTATTGGCTAAAAATAAATTACCAGGTAATTATGCTATTCTTGGCCCAAAAGGCTTAGCAGACAGGTATAATTTTGAGATTATTGGTAAAAATCTTCAAGACGACAAAACAAACAATACTACTTTTTTTGTAGTGAAACGCTAAGTGAAAATTATTATTTGTGCCCCCAACTGGATTCGAACCAGTGACCGTTCGCTTAAGAGGCGACTGCTCTAACCAACTGAGCTATGAGGGCCTGCCAGTGTGCCCCCGTCAGGAATTGAACCAGAATTTTCAGTTCCGAAGACTGACGTGTTATCCATTACACCACGGGGGCAGTTGGTATAGTCTAGCAAATATAGCTATTCTAGCAACTCTTTATGTTCTACGTAGGCTAGCGCCGTTTCTCGATTAATTTCACGCTCTTCATATAAACGCTTTAAATCTTGATCTAGTGTATTCATGTGGCTGGCCGATGATGTTTGCATGACTGTTTGAATTTGTGTGATTTTATTTTCTCGAATTAAGTTCGCTACGGCCGGTGTATTAATTAACACTTCTCGGACAGCTACTCGTCCACCGCCAATCCGTGGTATTAATCGTTGCGACATAACCGCTCGTAATTCAGTAGATAGCTGCAAACGAATTTGCTCTTGTTGATACGGTGGAAACACGTCAATAATACGATCAATGGTTTGAGACGAACCTAGTGTGTGCAATGTAGCCAATACTAAATGTCCTGTTTCAGCTACCGTTAAAGCAGCGGAAATAGTTTCTAAATCGCGCATTTCTCCCACCATAATTATATCCGGATCTTGCCGAACCACATGTTTTAAAGCAGTCCCGAAAGACAAAAAATCTTTATATAATTCTCGCTGTCGAATAATGCATTGATTCGAAAAAAACACATATTCAATTGGGTCTTCCAGCGTTACAATATGTGCCCGCCGCGTTTGATTAATATGGTTAATCATAGCCGCTAATGTAGAAGATTTTCCACAACCAGTTGGTCCGGTTACTAAAATCAACCCCTGATGTAAATTTAATAAATCGTACATTACTTCTGGCACATCTAATTGTTGCATAGTTGGTAAAGTTACTGGAATTACCCGCGCTACCATGCCAATAT
The DNA here is from genome assembly GCA_041660305.1 of Patescibacteria group bacterium. Taxonomy (GTDB): domain Bacteria; phylum Patescibacteriota; class Patescibacteriia; order UBA9570; family UBA9570; genus JBAZWO01. Next base: position 31,887 of record JBAZWO010000007.1, read on the forward strand.
TGTTACGTGCCCAATGAATATTTACACGAAAACGAGCATCGCGTTTTACTTGATACGCAAAATCCAATTCACGCTGCTCTAAAAAGCGCTCTTTTTGTTCTGGCGTAATAACAGAATACACTAATTCCTCCATGCTAGCCGGGGTTAACGCCGTTTCTTGTTCTACATCTACTAAATTTCCATCTATACGAAATACCGGCTGCCGACCAACAATAAAATGTGCATCAGAAGCACCACTAGAAGCGGCTAAAGCCAAAATACTATCGATATGTTCTGTGTTACCTAATGACATGGTTTTCTTACTTTCTTTTCTTTTTGTTTAAAGTGTAGTAATATTTTAGCATGAAAACGATGGTCTGTCAATCTAGTTCTACTGGTATTACTATGGCTTTCGGCAGAAAATTAGGCGAACGTATTGATCGTGGTGGTTGTATTTTATTAGAAGGCGAACTAGGCGCTGGCAAAACCACCTTTGTACAGGGACTAGCTCAAGGCTTAGGCATTAATACTCCAATTACCAGTCCTACATTTGTATTACTCAATGTTTATCCATTACCACAGTCCAGTCTACTAAAACAGCTAATTCATATCGATCTTTATCGTATCACCGAAGAAGCTAGCTTGGCTCAACTAGACCTAGAATCATTACAAGCAGACCCAAATAATTTATTAATCATAGAATGGCCGGAACGCAGTATTCAGCCTTGGAAAAATGTATTAGGCACGTTAACCTTCACAACAGGCGATTTTAACCATCGTTATATTAAATATGATGGTTTGTTATTACAGTGGTTGGGCGCTTAATGCTGGCACCACCATGGCTTTCACCCTGGTAAACGTATCCTGCACGATCATTTTATCAGTATTTATAGAAATAATTTGACTTGGTGCCACTTCATACACACTTACACCAACCAATGAACGTAGTACCTCTGGTACTAATTTATGTTTGGCTATAAAATATTTAGTAATGGTTTGATGATCAATGTCAATCTCCAGACTTACCACATAACCTAATAATACATCTATTTCCGTATAAACCGGCAAATTAATGAGTTGTTTGTCCGTTAAGCGCATTGGTTTGATTGGTTAATGATTTTTTAACCCGCAAAAAATAAAGTTGTTGTCCCAAACTAAATAACGTAGACACCAACCAATACAAAGTTACTCCGGCCGGAAATTGATAACCAAAAACTAGCGTCATAATCGGTAATAAATACATCATCTGCTTGTTCATTAAAGTGGCCACGTCTTCATCTTTAGATCCGGCGCTTTTTACTACTGGCCGTTGACTCTGCATGGTTTTGGCTTGAAAAAAAGCAGCCGCACCAGACAAAATAGCTAACACAATATTATGTTTGGCGGCTAAATCCAAAAAGCCAAACATAGTAATATTAATCGGCTGAACTGAATAAATTTGCGCTAAATAACCATACAAATGTTGTACTTGGCCAGCTGCCAACAAATGCGTAGTGGGATCTACTTGTAAACCCTGAAAAAAAGCTCGGTATAACGCAATTAAAATAGGCAGCTGGATAATCAGCGGCAAACAGGAAGAAAATGGATTAACTTTGTTTTCTTTATAAAATTCCATTAGCTTGCGGCCTTGTTCTTCTTTGTTGTCTTTATATTTTTTACGAATTTCTTCAATTTTAGGCTGTGTATCCTGTAGTTTTTTTTGTGACTTAAGCGCTGACAATGACGGCCAAAACAACAATAACTTAATAAAAATAGTTAACACAATAATAGCTACACCTAAATCATGGCCAGGTAGCACATGATATAAGTAAATCAACCCATTAAAAATAGGTTGGTAGATGACGATATTATAGAATTGTCCTAATAATGCAAACATAAATTATTGTTTTGGAATAGGATCGTAGCCGCCTTTGGATAAAGGATTGCAGCGCAAGATGCGCCAACTACCTAACCACATCCCCTTAATTAAGCCCAAGCGTTCAATGGCTTGGTAAGTATATTCTGAACAAGTTGGCTGATATTTGCAACCATATCCAGTAAACGACGCCAACCAACTGTGATCTGGTGATAACCACCGCTGATAACTTTTAATCATTTTTAACGCGATCGTTTGTAAAACTGCTTGTATCCACATATGTTCTGTACTGTTAATTGCCAGGCTCTAGCTATAGCTTGGCTCGTGGCCTTAACACAACTAACTTTGGCGATTATTGCTAAATCGAGCGGTGGTACAAATTGACTAAGTGTTTTTTTTAATTGTACTCGTAATTGTCGTTTAATACGATTTCTAATCACCGCCTTAACAGAAACGCGCTTGGAAACAATCACTGTAGCTCTACTAAAACTCTGCTTGGCCGGTGCATACACCACTCGAAATAGGGGTTGATTAACACTTCGCCCCTGTTGATAAAGAGCTTTAATTTCCGCACTGGCTCTTAGCCGGTGGGCGCGCACTAACATGGTTAAGCGGTTAAGCGTTTTCGACCTTTAGTGCGCCGGGCTTTAATAACCTTGCGACCAGCTGGTCGAAGCGATCGTTTACGAAACCCGTGTATTTTAGACCGAGTTCTTTTTTTTGGTTGATAAGTTCTTTTTGGCATAGCTGGTAGTATAACTTATTTTCCACATCTCGTCCACAGCTTGTTAACATTTTTATACACATATAAATTCTGTGTTTAGTTAGGGTGTGATACTATATAGGTTCTATGGATTCAAAACAACTATGGGAAGCTTGCTTAGGTGAATTAGAACTAAATTTAACCAAGGCTAATTTTACTACTTGGTTTAAAAATACTTTCGTTTTAGAACATAATGATTCTTCTGTTACTATTGGCACACCCAATGCTTTTACCAAGGCCTGGATGGAAAATAAATATCATCAAAAAATTCTTAAATCACTCCAAACCATAACTGAAGGAAAATTAAAACAAGTTTTTTTCAAAGTGGCGCCTCTCAGTAAAAAAGAAACGTTTGAAATTAAAGCTATTTCCACTAAACCAAATCAATTCACTGGACCGGAAAAACCCATGCCCATTTCAACACCAGCGCCAATAGCTAAAAAAGCTGATTTACCTCGTTCAGAATTAAACGTCCGCTATGATTTTGAACGTTTTGTCGTAGGCAAAAAAACTGAATTAGCCTATGCTGCCTGTAAAGCTGTGAGTGAAAACCCGGCAACGATTTATAATCCTTTGTTTATTTACGGTGGAGTCGGTCTAGGCAAAACTCATTTAATGCAAGCCGTTGGCAATGCTTTACTTAAACAAGCTAGCAATAAACGTGTTTTATATACTCCTTGTGAAACTTTCACTAATGAATATATTAAAGCCGTTACACTCGGTCAAGCTGATCAGTTTAAAAATAAATATCGTTCAGTTGATATATTATTAATTGATGATATTCAGTTTTTAGCTGGCAAAGAGGGCACACAAGAAGCTTTTTTTCACACGTTTAATTTTTTACACCAAAACGACAAACAAATAGTCATTACTTCTGATCGCCCACCCAAAGCTATCCCTACTTTAGAGGATCGTCTAGTATCACGCTTTGAATGGGGTATGATTGTAGATGTAGGAGCGCCAGATTTAGAAACTAGGATTGCTATATTAAAAATTAAATGCAAAGAAAAAAATATTACTCTGGCTGATGATATACTTAATTATATTGCCGTATCTGTGCATAATAATATTAGAGAGCTAGAAGGCGCTCTAAATCGAGTAATTGCTGCCACCCAGCTAACTAATACACCGCCCACTGTGGAAAGCGTTCGTAGTTTATTATCTACTATTATCCAGCCCCCTAAACATAGCGCTTTAACTGGTAAACAAGTTTTATTGGCTGTGTCTGAGTATTATAGTATTCGGTTTGAAGATTTAATTGGTAGCTCTCGTAAAAAAGAACTGGTAGTGCCTAGACAAATTGCTATGTTTATTATGCGCGAAGAAGTTGGTTATTCCTATCCAGCCATTGGCAATGAATTGGGTGGCCGTGATCATACTACAGCGATTCATGCTTTTACTAAAATTCAAAAAGCCTTATCCACTGATGATAAATTATCTCAGGATATCTTGTTAATAAAACAAAAATTATATAATTAATTTTGTGCACAATTTATTAGTGCGCTTTGTGTATAACTTTTTATCCACTTTTCTTTCCAACTTTACTCACTTATTATTCACCCTAGTTTATATGTTTAACCCTATAACTATTAAGCAAAATAACTTATCCGGATATTAACAGGCCTTATTAGTATTATTAGTATATTTTTTATATATATAATAAATTAATTAATCTAGTAGCTATTTTATGAAATTCTCTTGCACAAAAGATAATTTAAACCAAAGTTTACAAATTGTTAGTCATGTAGCTACTAAACAAACTAATTTACCAATTCTACAAAATGTATTATTACAAGTAGCTGATGGAATTATAAAATTATTTACTACTAATTTAGAAATTGGTATTAGAGTAATTGTGCGTGGCAAAGTGGAAACCGCTGGGAATTTTACATTACCAGCGCAGCTGTTTGCTAATTATATAAATTTATTAACTACTGAAAGAGTAGATTGCGTTTTGAATGGTAATGAGTTGGCAATTACTTCTGAACAACAACAAACTATCATGAAAGGGCTAGAAGCTACTGATTTTCCAGTGTTTCCAGAAATTGATCGTAGTTGTAAATATATTATTAATAAACAACGGTTACAGCGCAATTTACAACAAGTAATCATTGCTTCTGCCTTAGATGAAACTAGGCCAGAAATTGCTGGAGTTTTGTTTTGGTTTAAAGAACGGCAGCTAATTTTAGCTGCCACAGATAGTTATCGGTTAGCAGAAAAAAAGGGCTTATTAGAAGTAGAAGGTGATCAAGAGTATAAGGTGATTTTACCGTACGCAGCGGCTCAAGAATTATTACGTATTTTAGAAGCCATTGAAATAGAACAAGTTGACTTATTTGTTACGGAACATCAATTAGCCTGTGTAATTAAAGATATTGAATTTGTTTCACGTTTGGTAGAAGGAAATTTTCCGGAATATCAACAGATTATTTCTTTACAAGGCAACACGGTGGCTAGATTATTAGTAAAACAGCTAATCAAAGCCATTAAAGGAGCGGCTTTATTTTCACGCCAAGGCATTAATGATGTTACCCTCACGGTTAACCCAGATAACAATACTATTGAGATTAAAGCAGCTAATATGCAATTAGGTGATAATACTATTATGTTGGCGGCTAATATCAAGGGACAAGCCGCGTCAATTACTTTTAATTATCGATATATGTTAGAAGGCTTGCAACAAATAGACAGCGCTAATGTTAATATTATTATTATTGATGAGATTAGTCCGGTTGTGTTGCAAGCTGAACAACAAACGGACTATGCTTATGTAATTATGCCAATAAAACAATAATCACATGGCATTATTAGCATTACAGCAGCACGATATTATTAAACGCTTAAATCGAGCTGGCGTTACAGAAACCGTACGCGCGGCACAAGTAATAGAAGCCACTAAATTATTTATTAGTAGTGAATTGCCAGATTATCATAATGAATTGATCCCACAATATGTTCGACAGCAGGTTTTAGTGATTCAATCAGCCAACTCTATTGCGGCACATTTATTGAAACAACAAGAAACCTTGTTGTTTCAATATATTAAACAAGCTTGTTCGGTTACTATTCAACGTCTTCAATTTAAAATATAACTAATTGCCATTTACTTTGTTTTTGGTGTTAGTATTTTTGTTTGTATTAGTGTTGGATTTATTATTGTTAGTAGATTCAGTAATAATAGTGAATTTAATCGTAGCTGTGCCAATATTATTACGATCATTAGTAGCTTTAACAGTTAGAGTATGGGTACCGGCAGTAAGGCTGTGACCGGTATAAGTTGAATCGAATGGAGCTGTGGTTTTTATATCAACGCGAGCATTATCGATTAAATATTCCACTTGTTTAATAGTGCGACCAGTGGCGCCGGCATTAATTTGAGCGCCAATACTAAATACAGCTTTAGTAATAGAAGTATTGCTAGCAGGATAGACAATGGTTATAGTTGGTGTTTGATTAGCGGCGTGTAAATTACAATCCTCATATTCTGTTTTACTAGTTAAGTAGGCAGCTTGTCCACTAGCCCAACCTAATACGCCGGTTTCCCAACTTTTGAACATAGTATCTTTTTCTGGATGAGTGGGAGCCGGACCAAGCGGATCTTCTTTGGTAAGATAATACAAAATAGTGTGCACTTCTTTGAAGTCTTGTTGGATTTTATATTCAGCTGGATACGCAGCTAAGCACTCGTCTTTAATTAATTTTTTGGTATTTTTATCCACATATTTTTGTGTAGTAGTGCCAACGGCTCCTTGTAAAACAGGTTTATTAGCTTTTATAGTTTGCATGGGGGAGAATTTTTCATCTGACAAGCCCTCTAAAATGCGCTTCATGTAACTAATCATAATTGGAGCGGCCACAAAAGAACCGTCGGCTCCCTTATCCATTGCTACAGAGCCTTGATTATTACCAGCCCATACACCGGTAGCAAAGCTTGGAGTATAACCCATGGCCCAAGCATCTTTAAAATCATTGGTTGTGCCTGTTTTGGCGGCCAATGTTTTACCAGGAATAACCAAACCAGGGAATATGCCGCCACGGTTAGCCGGATCTGATAATATGGCATTTAACATTTGAGTGGCGGTTTTGTCTACAGCTTGGCTGGAATTGTTTTGCCATTCATAAAGGATTTTATTTTGGCGATCTTCTACTTTAAGAATAGTAGTAGTAGGATGGCGTTCGCCTTCACGAGCTAAAGTGGCAAAAGCAGCGGCATGTTCCAATAATTTAACATCATTACTACCTAATGCGGCGGCCAAACCAATTTGTGAACGATCATAAAAAGTGCCGTAACCTAGACTTTCAGCCGTATCTATTACCTTGTCTTTGCCGGCCAAATAAAACGTTTTTACCGCAGGAATATTTAGCGACATAGCTAACGTACGGCGCATTGGTAAAGGACCGTGTGTGCTTAGGTCGTAATTATGAGGATGATATACACCACTTTCTATAGGAAAGTCCGTTTCTACATCGAATATCATTGTATTGGAATTATAGCCATTAGCAAAAGCGGTTAAATAAACAATTGGTTTAAATGATGAACCTGGTTGATTAAGACTGGTAGTTACATTATATTCTCCTTCGTAATCAGTGGCGTAATAATTTTTCGAACCAACCATGGTTAATACTTGGCCAGTTTTAGCATCAATAGTTACTAGCGCGGCATTGCTACCGCCATATTTTTCTACAATAGTCATGCCCTTAGTAATTTCTTCTTGAGCGATAACTTGCTTATTATAATCTAATGTAGTAGTTACCTTTAGGCCTTGATCAATAAAATTTCCACCAAAATCATCTTCTAATTGTTGCATTACATAATCTACAAAATGCGGTGCATCTTTTTGCACTAATACTTTATTTAATTTTAATTCGGTTTGTTTGGCCGTTTCTACTTCTGCGGCAGTGGCATAATTTTCTTCAACCAGGCGATCTAATGTATAATTTCGTCGCTTTAATAAGTCGGCGGCATTGGTTGTGTCGGTGTAATAAGACGGAGCTTGTGGAATAGCTGCTAATGTAGCTGCTTCGGCCAGCGAAATATCTTTAGCTGATTTATTAAAATAAGCTTGAGCCGCGGCTTCTACGCCAAGATTAATACCTCCGTAAGGATTTTCGTTAAGATAGTACTCTAAAATCTGTTGTTTACTATAACGACGCTCTAGTTCTATAGATAAAATCAACTCTTTTATCTTGCGATCAAATTTTTTTTCATTAGTTAATACCGCTTGCTTAACAAATTGTTGTGTAATAGTTGATCCGCCATATTTTTTTCCGGTTTTTATGTCGGTCCAGATAGTTCTAATGATGGCCACTGGATCAAAACCACGATGTTGATAAAAATTTTTATCTTCTAATGCTACAGTGGCGTTAATTAAAAAAGGCGAAATCTGATCTAAGGTTACGTAAGTACGACGAACATTTTTTCCAGTCTCATATAATAAATGTTCACCAGAGCGATCAAAAATTTTAGTGCTTTCGGCCAAGGTGCGGTGTTCTATTTGGCTTGGACTAGGCAAATCTTTGGCATACCAGGCAAATACACCAACGCCCAAAGCACTGCAAGTGATAAAGCCGATTAATATTATTAAAGCACCACGTTTCAACCAACGTTTCCAACGAGGAGTAGCTTTCTTTTTAGCGGATTTAAGCTCGGTTTTTCTTACTCCATGCGGAACATGAACGGAATCGACCCGTGGTGAGCGAGAGTGGGTTGGATTGGTGTGACGACTCTCCATAAAACAAACTCACTATACCAAAAAAGGCCTAGTCTGTCCATAAATTGTTATTTTCCACTACCCAGCTTTTTATTTAAAGCTGAACACTGGGAAATGCTAGCTTGGCGGGAACGCTGGCTAGCTCAGCATGGGGGGTGTTTTTTTAGCGGCGGGGGGGGGGCAAGCCGTTTCGCACACCCCAGCGTGTACGGTGGGGGAGTCCCCGCCGTACAGTCCCCTTCGTCGATCTCTTCGTCGCAGTCGTTGTCCACACCGTCGCAGTACTCATCTGCGCCGGGGTAGACGGCGGGGTCATAGTCGTTACAGTCGTTGTCACTCCAGTCCGGGGTTTCCCCCGGATCGAGAAACTCCTCAGGGCAATAGTTATCGCAGTCGTAATCGCAGAGGGCTCTCGTTGAGCACCCTGCGATCATTGCGACTGCCACGACTACGACAACAACAACTTTCATCATACTGTTCTCGAACGGAAGGATTAGGGGAAAGGTTTGAACCTGAAACAACTCAAGTTCAGCCTATAGACACGCCCTTCCTACATGCCTGCAATCTAAACATAAACAAACGTTAAAATTCTATTAGTAATAAAATTTTAAGATTCTGTTCAAATTGCAGGTATGTAAAAACCTCCACCATGTAAAAGAACTTTATTGAATTGTCTTTGTTTAGATTCCTCCAAAAAAGACGTACCATGATAGCTCATTTTGTTTTATTGTCAATGGTAGGTGTGGATATTTGATAATTTGTTCATTATAATGGAGTGTGGTAAAGTTTTAGCATGACAACACAAGAATTATTAACCAGAGGCGTGGACAGTATCTATCCAAATAAAGAAAGTTTAGCGGTAATTTTACAAAATAATAAAAAATTAACAGTTTATTTAGGAGTGGATCCAACCGGATCTTTATTGCATATTGGACACACCGTAGTGTTGCGCAAATTAGCGCAATTTCAAAAATTAGGCCACAAAGTAATTTTGTTAATTGGCGATTTTACCGGCAGAATTGGCGATCCTACCGGTAAAGATAAAACTCGCGTACCGTTAACTGATGCGCAAGTACTGGCTAATGCTAAAACATATCAAGATCAAGCCGCAAAAATCTTGGATTTTAATCATCCAACTAATCCGGTAGAAATAAAATATAATAGCACTTGGTTAAGTAAATTAACCTTTGAACAAATTATTAAATTAGCTTCCGAATTTACCGTGCAGCAAATGTTGGAGCGCGATATGTTCGAAAAACGTTTAAAAGAACACAAGCCCATCTCTATGCACGAGTTTTTTTACCCGCTGATGCAAGGATACGATTCGGTAGCTATGAACGTAGATTTAGAAATTGGTGGCACCGACCAAACATTTAACATGTTAGCTGGCCGTACGCTACAACGCAGTTTAAATAATAAAGAAAAATACGTGCTAACTGTGCCGCTATTAATCGATTCTAACGGTGTAAAAATTGGTAAATCCGAAGGCAATGTAATTGCCATTACGGCCGAGCCGGCGGATTTGTATGGTAAAATCATGGCTTTGGGTGACGATGTAATTATTCAAACGCTAGAGCTATGTACTGATATGCCAGCGGAAAAAATCAAGCAATTACAGCAACAATTAATGTCTGGCGCCAATCCACGTGATATTAAAATGATTTTAGCTCGCGAAATTGTAGCGCTTTATAATAATGCGGCGGCGGCAGAACAAGCCGAAGCCGAATTTAAACGAGTATTTACCGAACATGTAATGCCTAGTAATATCTCTACTGTACCAGTTCCAGTTACTACTGAAGCACTCACTATTTTAGTAGAGCTACAATTAGTTGAATCAAAAACCAAAGCCAAACAACTATTTGAACAAGGTGGCGTAAAAATAAATCAAAAACCAGTCACCGACTGGAAACAACCGCTTATATTAAAAGCCGGAGATGTGTTGCAAGTGGGAAAACGGAAGTTTGTGAGGTTAGCCTAGGCCGTTCTATATACGTTCTTTGTTGGATCAATCAAAAAGCCGGTCATGTCGCGCTTGCCGACTAAAACTGGATAAAGCAAAATTTTTCTATCAACGATACTAGCAATAGTATTAAGGCGTTTGTTGCGTAAACGGTAACTAAATTTTACATATGGTCTAATACTTACGCCGTTAGTTGCTGGAGTAATTTGCACATCATACAAATTTGGTATTTGTTTTTTTAGTTGTGGTTTTATTTCTTGATTTATTAATTTTCTAATTTTTTTAAAATTGTTATGAGTAACAGTTAACTTGGGAAGTAGCGCATGAAATTGTTCATAAACGTGATATAATCCAATTTTTTTAGCAATACTTATATCAATAGCGGTAGTGCGCGCTCCAGTATCGATTTTGGCTTTACGTCGAATAAATTTTTTATTAGGTAAGAATATTTTTATTTCTTCTTCTAGGCCCAAGATTATTTTTTGATGACTCATAATTATTATTTAGTTTTTCCAGGATTAATTAAAAAACCAGTTAAATTTTTTCGACCAATTACTAAAGGGTGAGATAATTTATTATCTAAGGCAATTGCGGCTTCGGTAGTAATCAGCTGTTGACCCAGCTTAAAGGTAAGGGGTATTTTAGGTCGAATTACATAACGGTTATCAATACGTACAGCCACAATATCTACTAAATCCTTATGCAGGCCTTTAATGATTTCGCGAAAACCAGCTTCGGCTTGTTGAGCATCGGCAGCTTGAATGGTGCTAGGAATAGCAACGGTAGCTAACGCGGTTAATGCGGACTGAAACCCTAATTTAATAGCAAAATCTTTGGTAAGAGTAGTAGAGGCTAAGCTAGTATCTAAGATAGCCCGTACAATTTGTGGTTCGTTGGCGGCGGTAAACACTTGTACCGTTTCAAATACTCCCAAAATGGGGGTGGCACGTTCTGGTAAATCATGTGTACCAAATAATTCTTTACTAATGGCCAAACCTTTAGCGGTGCTAGTAATGCTCAAATCTTTTACGCGTTCCAAACGATCGCGTAATGAAGCGTGATTTACATTTTGTATTTCTAATCCAGGGTGACCATTTACTTCTAACACTACTGGCCCAAGTTTTTTATCCAGCACAATATCAATTCCACCAAAACCTAAGCCTACAGCGCGCTGGGCTTCAATGGCAATGCGCAAGACTTCGTTCCAGTGTGGAATTTTAATGCCTGATAAGGCTGTTTGGTAATCCGGGTGCAAGGTAATTTCTCCTAAATGCTTAGCATGAGCGAATGTGGTAGTGCCGGTAGTTAAATCGACGCCGACGCCGACGCCACCAATGGCTAAATTAGCCTTACCCTCCGATTGTTTAGTGGGTAAACGTAACTCAGCCATCACTGGCACGGAATTAAATATAATTACGCGAATATCGGGAATGCCTTTATAGCTAATGGCTTTAAATTCCTCACACAAAGTTAAGCGTTCTTCAAAATAAGCCGTGTCTGGCACGTTAGAAATAGAAAAATTACCATCTAAAATATTGCTTACATGAGTAATAAGTTGTTTAGTAGTGTAGGTTTTTTCACCGCTACCAATCCAATCACCTTGTTTGTTTTTTCCGTAAATAATTACAATACCATTACCGCCTAAACCAGAATTTGGTTTTAAAGCGAAGCCATTGGGTAGTGTTGACCAATCGAAACTAAATAATTCGCGTCGGCTGCTAATAGAACCGTATAATTTTGCCGTAGGTAAATTAAATTTTAATAAACGCCGTTTAGTAGCTAATTTGTTACGCGCTAATTTAACTGAGCGGCCGGTATTATATGGTCGTACGAATAATAAATTACGAGCATTCATGCCCAAGATGCGCATACAATTATTGTTTTAATAACTTACGGAAACGGAAGTATTCTAGCACACGCAAACCACTAAAACGACCTAATAATACGTTCAATAATAAACAGCTGCCTATAATAATTTCTGGATAAGCTAGCATTAACGTTTCAAAGGTGCTCCAGGTAATAATAAAATAACTAATTACCGAAAGAGCAAATGTTTCTAACGTTAAAATAATAGCGCTTTTATTACCTTGTTCAATTTGGGCTTCGACAAACTTTTCTGTTAGAATAATCATTACTAAAATTGGGAAAACTGAAATAGCCAAAAAACCAGTTTGTTTAAAATAACCAGCCATAATGAACATAATAAAAATAGTAAACGCCACCAAAGACATAACCAAGGCCATGCGTGGTAAATACAGTAACTTTAAGTAACGTAAACCAATTCTAGCCATAGTAGCGGCCGCTAATAGTACCGCAAAAATAACCAAACCATATTTTAACTGGGTAACAACAAATGTTAGAGTAATAATGGAAGGTACATAAATACCAAAGGCTTTAACACCCACCACCTGACGAGCGAAAGCAATTAACGTAGCTACTACCGGCAATACTAACAACAAGAATAATGTATCTTGGCTAACACCCTGATTAATTAAATAATTAATGCCATAAGAAGTAAAATTAAAAAAAGTAATACTATCTAAAGCGCGCTGGCTATGACTACTAATAATTTGATAAGGAATGTTTTGGTTTTGTAAAATTTCAAACCAACTTAAATCGGAAGAGTTGGCCAGCAAAGTATCTAAAGCAGCGCTGGTGGTGAGTAAAATATAATTAGGTTGTAAGGTATTGTAGGTGCTTTGCACCAATCGGCCAGAAGCAACGCTAGTGGGATGCTCGTCTACTCGGACAATAGTTTTTTGTTTAAACGATATAGTAGAAGCTTTTTTTTCATCATTACTGCTAGATAAAATACGTTCGGTTTCTGTTAGGGCTGTTAGACCAACGTTAGCATTGGTCCATATCAAAATAGTTTTAGCTTGATTTAAATCATCGGAGGCGGCTACTAATTGTTCGGCAATGCTTTGTGATAATGTGTAATTGGTAGTGGCGGTATTAGTGGGCTTTACGGACACTAATAAAATACCATTATTTTTCGCGGTTTGTTTTAATTGTTTAATGTCGGTTTTAGCTACTGAATCATCGGTGACTAACAACATTACTTCTCTAGCTACAGTTACTAAAGTGTAATCACGAGAAATGTTTATGCCATCAGAAACGGTTAATTTAGCTTTATAGACTCCGGGCTGCTTATAAATATGAGAAGCATCAATCCCTTGAAATGATTGGCCGTCACCAAAGTCCCACACATAGTTTAAAGCTTGTTCGCTAGGGCCAGTAGAAGCCGAGGCATCAAATAATACGTTACGGCCTATAGCTACATTTTTATCTGGCCCAGCCTCGGCATGTAGTGGTTTGGCTTCAATGGTAGTAATTACTTCGGCCGGTGTAGCTGGCGTAACGGTTGGGTTGGTGTCGGCGTTTATATTTGCAGTATCTTCGGCGTAGGCAGGCAGAATACAAAAACTAAATAGGCTTAGTAAGCTAGTGATAATAAAAGTTGTTAAATATTTCATAAAAAAATTAAGCTAAACGGGCAAATTGTTGAGTAGCTAGCGCAATGGCTAAAGCATCAGCTGCATCGTCTGGCTTAGGTAAGTTAGTTAGTTTTAAAATACGCTGGGTCATTTGTTGTACTTGTAGTTTAGTAGCGGCGCCATAACCAGTAATGCTTTGTTTTACTTGGGGTGGGGTTAATTCTAATAATTTAGTATTAAATTGAGCCAAGGCTAGCAAAGTCACGCCGCGAGCTTGACCAACATCTAGGGCAGTTTTTACATTTTTTGAAAAGAACAATCGTTCGCAACCAGCATAAGCCGGATGATATTGTCCTAACAACTTAGTTAGTTGAGCGTAGAGTAAAACCAGGCGTTGAGCCAACACGGTTTTGCTAGGAGTGCGAATTACTCCATATTCTAGAACTTTGGTTGTACGATTCTCTATTTCCAAAATGCCATAACCAGTAATAGCTGTGCCAGGATCTATGCCAATTACTACATTTGAAATTACATTAACTTTAGAGGGCGGCATTGTGGTACAAATCCATAATATCATCGTTATCCTCTAGCTCTTCTAATAATTTACCTAGCGAGGCTTGTGCGTCATCGTTTAATGATATCATGGTAAGAGGGCGATTGGTTAATTCAGCTACCGCCACTACGTTGCCTAAAGTAGTTTTTACAGTTTCGAACAATTCTGGTGGGGTAAATATGGTAATGCCACCAGCTTCTTCAATAATGTCTTCGGCACCAGCATCCATAGCGGCCAGTTGCAGGGCATCGCTATTTTGTTCAACTCTAATTATACCCGCTGGCTTAAAAAGAAAGCTCACTGAACCAGGGCCGCCTAGATTACCGCCGTGTTTACTTAGAGTGCTTTTTAAATTAGAACTAGTCCGATTAGTATTATCGGTAGCACAGCGAATTAACATGGCTACGCCATTTGGCCCGTAACCTTCATAGGTAATTTCTTCAATTTTTTGGCCAGGTAATTCACCGGCTCCACGTGAAATAGCTCGTTCTATATTATCTTTAGGCATACTAACGGCCTTAGCGGCTTCAATGGCCGTGCGTAACGAAGCGTTAAATTCCGGATCCTTACCTTTGCGCGCCGCTAAACTAATATTTTTAGAAAGCTTAGTAAACAGCGCTCCTTTTTTAGCATCGGTAACGCCCTTCGCTCTTTTAATTGTGGCCCATTTGGAGTGCCCAGACATAAAATTTACCTAACTATTATAGCAGAAATATGTAAATAAATCAAATATGAAATTAAAAATTGTAGTATGAAATTATAGTATCTTTTTTTAAAAAAATATTCTATAGTGTCTTTAATAACAAAATAATGAAATATGCTATCAGCTGTTTATAAAATTCCCAATGGTAAATTACTCAAGATTTTTTTAGAGTTAGATAATAATATTATAAAAAACATCAAAATTACCGGTGATTTTTTTATTTATCCAGAAGAAGCTATCATGAGTATTGAACAAGCGTTACTGCAGATACCAATTATTCAAGAGCGGTTAAAACAAAAAATTCAAGCAGTAATTTCTGCGCAGCAGCTAGAATTATTTGGCGTAGATATCGAGAGTATAGTTAAAACTATTTTATTAGCGGCTAATTCTTAATATATGTTATGATTACTTTTCGCTTATTAAAAACCAATCATAATTCAGCCGCTTTTAACATGGCTTTAGATGAAATATTGCTAGAGCGCATTAATCAAGGTTTAGCGCAGCCGTGTTTGCGTTTTTATGGTTGGCAACCAGCCGCGATATCGATTGGATATTTCCAATCTTTAACAGCTGAAGTTAATGTGCAACGGTGTCAGGAACTAGGTATTGATATCGTGCGTCGGCAAACTGGCGGCGGAGCAGTTTTTCACGATCAAGAAGTAACCTATAGCATTCATCTACCATTGGCATTAAATTTGGTGCCGGTTAAAATATTAGATTCCTATCAACGAATTTGTCAGGCTATTATTATTGGTTTGGCAGAGTTTAATTTAACTGCGCAGTTTGTGCCGCTCAATGATATTGTGGTGCATGGCAAGAAAATATCTGGTAATGCCCAAACTCGTAAAAAAGGAATTATATTGCAACATGGCACTATTTTACGGGAAGTGGATGTTGATAAAATGTTTGAATTACTCAAAGTGCCAAATGAAAAATTAAAAGATAAATTAATTTCTGATGTAAAACAACGAGTGATTGGCATTAATCAAATCACTGCTAAGCCATATACTTATGCTGAAGTTGTCGCCGCTTTAATTAAAGGATTTAAACAAGAATTTTCTGAGATAGAATTTAAAGCCGATACGCTCACTACAGCCGAAATTGAGCTGGCACAGCAATTAGCCGTTGAAAAATATAGTAACAATAATTGGACTAACCAAAGATAAATTATGTTAAAAAAAACATCTTTAAATGCTAAACATCATACACTAGGCGCTAGAATGGTTGATTTTGGCGGTTGGGAAATGCCGGTAATGTATACAAACCAAATTCAAGAGCACCAAGCGGTTCGGCAACGAGCCGGCCTGTTTGATGTTTCTCATATGGGAGAATTTATTATCACCGGTAGTGATGCCGTTACATTATTGCAAAAAGTAACCTCACGTGATATTAGCAAAATGACTAATCAACAAGTAGCCTTGGGTGTAATTTGCAATGAACAAGGCGGTATAATTGATGATATTACCATTTATAAATACAGTGATCAGAAATATATGCTGGTAGTAAACGCCGGTACTACTCCCGGTGATTACGACTGGATAAAAAAACAAGCCGTTGGCTTAACGGTACAAGTAGACAATATTAGCGACACGATGACGAAATTGGACACGCAAGGTCCGCAAGCTGAAACTATTTTGCAAAAATTAACCGCGGCTGATCTAAAATTAATAAAACGTTATAATTTTATAGACACAGCTATTGCCGGCATACCAATGACTATTTCTCGCTCTGGCTACACCGGTGAAGATGGTTTTGAATTATATTTTACTAACACAGCGGCCGAACAAATTTGGGATAAATTATTAGCCATTGGTCAGGACTACGGTTTATTGCCTTGCGGTTTGGGGGCGCGCGATACTTTACGCACAGAATGCGGCATGATGTTGTATGGTCATGACATTGATATTAATCATACACCGCTAGAAGCAGTGTATGGTTGGGCGGTATCTTTTACTAAGGATTTTATTGGCAAGGCCGCTCTGGAACAGCAAAAACAGGCCGGCTTAACCAGAAAGTTAGTTGGTTTTGAGATGCTGGATCGAGGCATTGCTAGAGACGGATATTTAATTTATTATAATGGTGAAACAGTGGGTGCAGTAACCAGCGGTGTGCCGTCGCCAACGCTAGGTAAAAATATTGGCCTGGGATATGTTAAATATGGTTTACACAAATTAGATACAATAATTCAGATACAGATTAGAACTAAGTTAGTGGCGGCAAAAATTGTCAAATTGCCATTTTATAAAAAAAGCTAATAAATATACATATGAGCGAACATAAAATTCAAAATGATTTATATTATAACAAAGACCATGAGTGGGTGAAAATAGTAGGCAACGAAGCTACCGTAGGAATTTCCGATTATGCCCAGCAATTATTAACTGATGTCGTATTTGTGGAGTTGCCAGATATCGGCAAAATAGTAAAACAATTTGAACGAGCTTGCGTAGTAGAATCGGTTAAATCAGTATCCGATGTTTATGCGCCGGTAGGTGGTATTGTAGCGGCAGTAAATAAGGCTTTGGAAACCACGCCAGAAGCAGTTAATACCGATCCGTATGGAGCCGGCTGGATTTATAAATTATCCGGCGTGAACGCCGCTGAAACTAGTAATTTAATGGATGCCCCTGCTTATAAAACGTTTCTTGACCAAGACAAAGCGAAATAATTATTACTAAAATTATTGCTATGCCATATATTCCCCATACGCAAACAGATACGGCTGACATGCTTAAAACCATTGGCGTTAATGCCATAGAAGATTTATTTTCAGCTGTACCCGATAGTATTTTTTTGAAAAATGATTTTAAGTTGCCCCCTGGTTTATCTGAACAAGATGTTAAACGAGTTGTTACAACCATGGCTAATAAAAACAAAACCTACCAAGCTTCTTTTTTAGGTGGCGGTATGTATCATCATCATATTCCAGCCCAGGTGCATCATTTAGCTATGCGCAGTGAATTTTATACCGCTTATACTCCTTATCAACCGGAAATCAGCCAAGGGATTTTGCAATCGATTTTTGAATATCAAACCATGATGACGCGCTTAACCGCTTTAGACGCTACCAACGCTTCGATGTATGATGGAGCCACGGCAACAGCTGAAGCGGCTTTTATGCTGGCCGATATTACTCAGAAAAACATTATTTTAGTGGCTAGCAATGTAAATCCGCAATATCGAGCAGTGTTGCAGACGTACTGTATAGCCAAAGGCTTAACCTTACAAACGGTGCCGTTTGATCAAGCTAGTGGCCGAGTGGACATTAATCAATTAGAAGTCTTATTAACCGATGCTGTAGCCGGATTATTTATCCAAAGCCCTAATTTTTTTGGAGTGGTTGAAGATGTAAAATATTTGTCTGGAAAATTGCACGCTAAAAATAAATTAATCGGGCAAATAATAACTGAAGCCTTATCTTTAGGCATTTTAACGCCACCGGGCGATAACGGCGTGGATCTAGCTGTAGGCGAAGGCCAAAGTTTTGGCTTGCCGGTATCGGCTGGTGGTCCGGGTTTTGGCTTTTTGGCCACTACGCAAAAATACTTACGTAAACTACCCGGCAGGATTGTTGGCCAAACAGAAGATAATCAAGGTCGCCGAGCATATGTGCTTACTTTACAAGCCCGTGAACAACACATTAGGCGAGAAAAAGCCAGTTCTAATATTTGTTCCAATCAAGCTTTGTGCGCCTTGCACAGCGTGATTTATTTAGCCAGTTTGGGCAAAAAGTTACGCGAGCTGGCTTTGTTGAATCATCAGCACAGTTTGTATTTTCAAAAAGCCCTAATCGCAAAAAAATGGCCACGCACTTTTAGCGCCCCATTTTTTAATGAATTTGTGGTAAAAACATCTAACAATGCCGCTGTTATACAAAAACTAGCTGAACATAATATTGCGGCTGGGATAGATTTAGGTAGATTGTATCCAGAATTAAAAGATCATTTATTAATTTGCGTGACAGAATTAATTAGCCAAGATGATATGGAAAACTATGAAAACAATATTTGAAAAAACCGTTCCCGGTAGAAGTGCTGTGCAATTACCATCATTAATAGCTAACGATATAGAAATTGAAAATAGTCAGCAACGGGGTGAGTTAAATTTACCGGAAGTTTCTGAATTAGACATTGTGCGGCATTATACAGCATTATCAAAAAGAGCTTTCGGCGTTGATGATGGTTTTTACCCCTTAGGTTCCTGCACCATGAAATATAATCCGAAAATTAATGAAGACATGTCTGGTTTATCCGGTTTTAGTAACGCTCATCCATGGGATCAAACCAAAAACATCCAAGGTGTTTTAGAAGTTATTTATCGTACGCAAGAGTACTTAAAAGAAGTAACTGGTTTTACCGGCGTAACATTACAACCAACGGCCGGTGCTCATGGCGAACTTACGGCCGTGATGATGATGCAAGCTTATTATCGAAGCCATGGCGATGCTAAAAGAAACGTTATATTAATACCCGATTCAGCGCACGGTACTAATCCGGCCACTGCTAACATGTGCGGATTTAAAACCGTTACCGTGCCGTCAGATAAAGATGGTTATGTGGATTTAGCCAAGCTAGACGAAGCGTTAAACGACAGCGTAGTTGGTTTGATGCTCACCATTCCTAATACCGTTGGCCTATTTGATAAAAACATTTTAGACATAGCCAAAAAATTACATGATAACGGTTCCTTGCTTTATATGGATGGAGCTAATCTTAATGCTATTTTAGGTTTGGTGAAGCCGGCTGATATGGGCGTAGATTTAATGCATATTAATTTGCACAAAACATTTTCTACGCCGCATGGCGGCGGCGGGCCAGGCGGCGGGTTTGTTGGTTGTGTTTCTGCTCTAACGCCATATTTGCCAGCCGACCAAGTAATGAAAAACGGTGCAGACTACCAATTAACCGCCGATACTGCTAATAGTATTGGCCGAGTACGCTCTTTTTACAGTAATTTTGGCGTCATAGTGCGAGCTTTAACTTACATGTTAAGGTTAGGCAAAACCGGTACCGAGCGGGTGGGTAGATATGCGGTGTTAAATGCTAATTATGTAAAAGCACGTTTGCACGAACATTTTGACGTGCCATTTCAAGCACACTGTATGCATGAAGTTGTATTTAATGATACCAAACAACAAGCTTACCACGTTACTACTATGGATATTGCCAAGCGCTTGCTTGATTTTGGTTATCATCCACCCACAATTTATTTTCCATTAATTGTACCGGGCGCTTTAATGATTGAACCAACCGAAACCGAAAGCAAAGAAACGTTAGATGAGTTTTGTGACGTGATGATAAATATAGCAAAAGAGGCTCAGGAAAATCCTAGTCTGTTACAATCTGCTCCACAGCTTACACCGGTTGGTCGGGTTGATTCGGTAAAAGCGGCTCGTCAACCGATTATTAAATATGGCGCATAAAATTAAATTTGTTTATTTATTCAACACCAAAGCCATCAGCCTGTCTGGCACAGGCTGTTGCTTTAATTGTGCGCACTGTAACAAACATTATTTAAAGCACATGGCCAAGTTGTCTGATCCAATCGCTGATAATGTTACTAGTTTATTAATTAGTGGCGGTTTAAAACAAACTGGTCAATCTTTTATTTTAGACAGAAAAAAGGCTTTGCTAGATTTAAAGAAAACCAGACATTTGCGTTTTAATGCTCATGTTGGTTTTGTTAAATCTGAAGAAATCGAGCAAATAATAAAAATTATTGATTGTGTCAGTTTTGATTTTGTAACTGATCCAAAAGTCATTCAGCGGGTGTATAAAATTAAAAAAACCAAACAGGATTATATAAAACTTTATAAACTATTAGCCAAAAAAATTAAAGTTTATCCGCACATTACGATTGGCTTAGATGGCGGCAAAATTCATTGGGAATACGCGGCGATTGATGAATTGTATAAATTAGGAGTAAAATGCTTAGTTTTAAATGTATTAATTCCTACTCGCCAAACTGAATTTAGTAATATCAAACCGCCGGATTTAGCCGCAGTGCGCGCGGTGATTAAATATTGCCGTCAGGTTTTTAAACCAGGCATTGTCATATTAGGTTGCATGCGGCCAGCCGGCCGGTATCGTGAAGAATTAGATAAAATAGCGATCACAGAATTGGTAGATAGGATTGTACAGCCCACGCCGCCGGCTAGACAACTGGCGGAAAAATTAGGCCTGGTAATTAGTAAATCTTATGAATGCTGTGTTATGTAAGATTAGAATATCGATTGGTTCGGCGGCTGTGCTGGGTTTAACAAAACTAAAACAGCAAGCTTTACCGCGCACTATTTATTTAATGAATTCAGGCGGTTGCCAGTACAATTGTAGTTTTTGTACTCAAGCTAAACAGGCTACAGCCCGGGCGGATAAGTTAGCTAGAGTGTCGTGGCCAGAATTTACTACGGCGGCTATTCTACAAGCCCTCAAACAAAAACACACTAAATACCGCAGAATCTGTTTACAGGTTGTTAATACGCCAAATATATTACCAGTCTTGCCTGATTTTATCAAACAAATTAAATTAGCCAATCCAGCGGTTAAGTTAGCAGTAAATATTAGAACGCTAGATATTAAAGTGATTGATAATTTGATAACAGCCGGAGCCGATGAGATAGGCTTAAGCATTGATGCGATTGATGCCCAGATATTTAAAAAAATCAGACACGGTCAACTGGACAGCTTATTAAAATTTATTATTATACTAGCCAAAAAATATCCCAACAAAATCGCCACCCATTTAATAGTTGGTTTAGGCGAATCAGAAAAAGACATGGTACAAATAATTAAACAATTAAGTAAATATAAAGTTATTATTGCTCTATTTGCTTTTACACCGGTAGTAGGCGCGCAACTACCAACCCAACCATCGCCAAATTTATCCAGTTATCGGCGCATTCAAACGGCTTTGTATCTGATTAGAAATAATTATCCTGTTAAATGTAGTTATAATAGTAAAAAACAAATTATCAGCTTTGGCGTAACTAAATCTAAATTAAAGAAAATATTAGAACAGTCCAATGCTTTTGAAACATCTGGTTGCACCGATTGTAATCGGCCATATTATAATGATCGAGCCGGACAGAAACAATTGTACAATTATCCAGATAAAATTAAAACCAGCGCTTTGGCAAATATTGTACAATCAATCTTTAATTATAATTAAATAAAATAATATGTACGATTACGACGTAATAATTCTTGGCGGCGGACCAGCCGGCTGTGCTTGTGCAATTGAGTTGGCTAAACAGCAAAAAAAAGTGGCCATTGTAGAGCAACAAGCCATTGGTGGCACGTGCTTAAATCATGGCTGTATACCAACTAAATCATATTTATATACCGTTGAGTTGCTCAACAACATAAAAAAAGCGCAACGTTTTGGGCTAAAAATAGCTGAACCGGAAATTATTTGGGAAGATATTAAAAAGAAAAAAGACTTAAATGTGAAAGTATTGGGTTTGGGCTTAAAAAATACTTTACAGCAGGCCGGAGTAACCATTATAAATGGCTTTGGTAAATTAGTAGATGATCATATTGTTGAGGTATCTGATAAAAAGTTATCAGCTGAATACATGGTACT
Source organism: Patescibacteria group bacterium (assembly GCA_041660305.1). Taxonomy (GTDB): domain Bacteria; phylum Patescibacteriota; class Patescibacteriia; order UBA9570; family UBA9570; genus JBAZWO01. The sequence goes on from JBAZWO010000007.1 coordinate 54,429, forward strand.
GGCCACTGGCACTAAACCATTATTTATACCAGGCATTATACCTGGCGAACATGTAATTTCTAGCACCGAAATTTTAAATTTAGATAAAATTCCGGCCAGCTTAACCATTATTGGCGGCGGTGTTATAGGCGTAGAAATAGCCTCAGTATTTTGTGCTTTAGGCACGCCAGTAACCATTATTGAAAAAGCCGCCGCTTTGTTAGGTAATATGGATCAGCAAATCAGCGAGCAATTAAAAAATATATTGCAAAAAAAAGGCTGTAAAATCCTACTAAATACTACAGTAGCTTCTTGCACCGATAAAAATAATCAAGCTGAAATAATTTATGATAATGATAAAGTATTAAGCACAGATAAAGCCTTGGTGGTAATTGGCAGAAAAGCTAACACAGATTTAAAGGTAGTGAATAACAATTTACAAACTAATAAGCCCAATATTTATATCATCGGCGATGCGGCTGGCAAAACCTTAACTGCTTATGGCGGTGAAAAAGAAGGTGAGTGCGTAGCTAAACATATTATTAATCAGCAAGATATGAATATTGATTACGCTAACATGCCGATTACGGTTTTTTCTCAGCCGGAAGTGGCCGCAGTTGGTTTAACCGAAGCTCAGGCTATAAAATTAGGGTTGAATATTGTAGTAAAAACCAGCACTTATGCCGCTAATGCTAAAGCCATGATTATGGGAGAGCGGGAAGGTCTGGTGAAAATCATTGTTGAACAAACTAATCAAAAAATATTAGGGGTACATATTATTGGCAGCCAAGCCGTAGATTTAATTCATCAAGCTATCATACCGGTCACAAAAGGCATGACCATTGCTGACTGGAAAGAAGTTACCTGGTCGCATCCGGTCTTATCAGAAGTTATTAAAGCGGCTTTATAAAACCAGTTTTTTTGTAACAAGTTTTAAACCAAAACCTTGATATTGTTTTATCTTCTGGTCTCGACTCATAAAATAATAATTATTACAAATGGCCTGCCAGCACAGCATACGATCAAATGGATCGGTATTTAGTGAAGGTGATAATTTATGAAAATCAACAGCTTCATTAGGGGATATGGTAATAATAGTGTAATTACTGGTATTAACATCATTCAATAAAGACGGTAAATCCAACTCATGAAGGGCAAGTTTTCCTAATGAATATTTTAGAGATATTTCCCATAAACTAACTACGCTGACAAAAATATTTATATGTGGAGACAGCAACAATGTTTGTTCGTATGGTCGTAATTTTTTTGTATTAGCTAACGACCAAATCAAAATATGAGTGTCTAGTAAAATATTCATGAGCGCAAAAATTCTTCATCGGTCATTTTAAAATTTTTCTTTATGATAATTTTAGCACCACGTTGCTCCGATACGCCAAGTTTTTTTTGACGCACCACATAGCGTTCAATTGGTACAATTACCGCCACAGGCTCCTTTTTTTTACCAAAAGAAATACCACAGTCCTCACCTTGGCGTACTTTGGTGAGCACTTCCGAAAAATGAGTTTTTAAATTTCCTACGGTTAGTGTTTGCATGAATACAGCCTAGCTAATAATTAGATACTTGTCAAGTTGACAAGTAAATTAAAAAAATTTGCATATATATATATATTGTGATAGCTTGTTACCCTGTTCTTTTTTATTAGGAGGCTCTTTTAAAATTTACCAGTAAATGATGTGCCTAGCGTTTAGGCGAAAATAACCAATTTCTCACTTAAACGCTAGGTGTGTCATTTGCCGATTTTGGCAGACAACATACTCAGCCGTCGGTCCCGACGAATAGGGCGTTGTATGAAGGGAGAGGGCTATGAAGCTTTCTCATGCGCTCATGATCGTGGTGTCTTTTTTGTTCGCGGTAATTTTTGGTGGATGTACGGAAGACCCCTGCGCTAGGAAGGTGCAGATGTTGCGACTGCAGGCGGCCATAGAGGGGAGGATTCCGACTCCCCAAGAATTGTTGGCGGCCGAAGAAGACTGTGCTACCGATCTGTACACGGAGGCGGATGAGATTATGGGAGTGCCTATTTTGGATGATCTTTCCGTGTTTTTTTATTGGGATGAACCGGGTACGCCACGACCGGATGTGGGATCTGGGCAAGTAGTTGAAATGGACGAGTATAACAGTTATTTCGAGTATTCAGGATTATTGTATTGTTCGGAAAACCCAACATCGTTGAGAGTGTACGTGGAGGCCCCAACGCTGTATGTGAACTTTTGGACAGGCGGGTGGGATGAGGAAGTGGCGGTGTATTCAGAAAATGCGGCAATGTATTCGGAAATGGAAGGGTGGTACACGGTGGAGTGGGAGTGGAGTGATGAATACATTAAGGAACACGAGGGGGAACGCATTTATGTTACGGTGGAGTTTGTGAATTACGTAAATGACGGGCTTTTGGCAACAGGCGTAACTCAAATAGATGCTTTCCCGTTTATGGATGGAAGCACCTATAAGGTGGCTTTTGCTAATGAATACACTCTGGTTGGCTGGTATGATGAGGCCCCGTTGATAACGGGGGATTGCGAGTCATACTTAAAAAGTAACTACTGATTGTTTCTCGCTTGATTTGACCCACCGATAGTTTCTCCTGAAACGATCTGCGTGCGGCTATGAATCAAGCAACTCCCAGTGTTTATTTCTGCTTCATGTAAAACTACGCAGAAAGTAAATAGTGGAAGTTATAAAATTAAAAATTTATTCAACGTAGAGTAAGTAAAAAACATTGAATATATGCGTATTGACATTGTCACTACAGCATGATAGTATATAAACATGACTACTATTCAAGTTAGAATTGATAACAAAACCAAGGCCACAGCCACTAAAGTGCTGGATAAAATTGGTTTGGATATGAGTACCGCTATTAAAATTTACCTACATCAGGTAATTATTAATCAGGGGGTACCGCTCAAATTAGTAACGGCCAATGGTTTCTCTGTGGCCGCAGAAGATGAAATATTACAAGCAGTAGCGGAAGCTAAGTTAGGAGAAAATGTTACTAAAAGCATGTCGGCTCAGCAAGCCGTTAAGCATTTAAAGAAACTCTGAATAATTTTAATATTGATGAACATTCAGTATCATAAGCATTTTGAAAAACGCTTTGCCAAGTTATCTCCCAAATTAAAACAAAAGGTGATAAGCGCTATTAAAAAATTTAGCACTAATCCGCATGATGTTAGATTACATAACCACGTATTGGTTGGTAGATTGGCTGGATTACGAGCGTTTTCGGTTACTGGATATATAAGAGTAGTATTTGAAGAACATGATAATTACATTTTAGTAATAATTTTAGACGTTGGCACACATAATCAAGTGTATTAATTTTGTAGCTCACGATCAGGAGCGAACTGATGACACAAGGTTTTTTCTTCTGAAGTAAACTCGCCTATGAATCAAGCAATTCCCAGTGTTAAGCTTGGCTACGCGTAAAGCTATGCTGGAGGTTGATAGCGGGGATCATGTAATCCGCTATAATGCCGACGATTTTTTATCGTTCATTAAAATGCAGTACTACAATTTCTGAACGTGTGCCAATACGTAGCGGTGGACCCCAGGTACCGGTGCCGCTGGTAACGTATAAATGAAAGGTGTCGTCTTGAAACAAACCGTAAGCCAAACCGTGATAAATTTTTTGAGCGAAAAGATTGAACGGGAAAAATTGTCCGGCATGAGTATGGCCAGATAACTGTAAATCGATGCCTAGTTGTTTTTGAGTGGCAAAGCTGGTATTGGGAGACAAGTAGGTATTATATTGATTATTTTCTGTACGGGATTGTTTTAAAGTAACTGGTTCATGATAAAGTAATATATTAATTTTTGCCGGATCGTAATTAATTAGTTGATCGATAGTGCTAATATGTGAATAACTTACTCCAACTAATTGCACGCCAGCCAGATCTATCGCTCGATTATCCAAGACAGTGATATTGGTATTCTTTAATTGGCTAATTATTTTATCTTCTCCTAAATAACCTTCATGATTACCGGTCACAAAATAAACACCATCCGGGGCCGTAAGTTTATTAAGCGTTGGTAAAAATTCTACTACATTACTGCCCATGCCATCGAATAAATCGCCGGTAATTACTATTACATCTGGTTGTAAATCATTCACCTGAGCCACTATTTTTTCAGCAAAACCTACTCCATTGATTCTGCCTAAATGCACATCGGATAATTGCACTATAGTTTTTGTTTCCCAGGCCTTGGGTAAATTAGAAAAAGCCACATTAACATTGGTAACTATTGGATGAAAAGCCTGCCAAACACCATAGCCTATAATTATTAAGGAACTAATAAAAGTAATAATTCCAAAAATAAGTTTAGTATCAATATTAAACATTTTAAAAACAATAATTAACAGCCAAACCACTAGGCTGATTAACACTAAATAAATAAACCAACCTAACCAAACACTGGCACTAAAATAAATCATTTTAGAAAACCAACCGTTACTCCAGTGCGCCAAAGCCGCCGCTCCAAAAAAACTAATCGCTAACACGCAATAAATAACGAAAATAATAATTTTTGCCGGGTGATTAGTAATGCTAAAAAAATTAATAGTGGAAAAGTACAAAAAAACATGTGCGCCGAAATAACAGGTGATAGTAGCAATGAAAATCAATATAGAGATTATATTCATATGCATGAATTTTAGCACAATATTAAAATTTGCATATATATTGCGCTAACTTGTTACCCGGTTCTTTTTATTATAGATGCGCTTAGCGTTGTACCAATCTAGTTACAAGGTTGGTAGCGGAAATTTCCCCACACTTTCTTGCTTTTCTGCGAAGTAGATGGTAGAACGATAATGTCACATTTTTTCTTTTCATCACGAAGTACTTATTACTAGAAACAGCTAGTGTAATTAAGTATGTAAATAAAATTTTGGTTAAAGAAAATCAGATAGTAAAACAAGGCGAAGTGTTGACGTTAAGCGGCGGCATACTGGGCATGAAAGGTACGGGTAAGTTTTTATTGTTTTAATACGCATTTTTCATATAAATTGCGAAAAGTGCCGGTGGGGTCGTATTTGGTTTTTAAACGAGTGTAGACGGTTTTGTTATACAACTCCCAAAACTCTTCGGCAGAATAATACGCGTCTGAATATAATGATTTTTTACCATTAAGTTTACGCACCATTTGTTCGATTAGCTTATTATAATAGCCAGCTGGTTTATCACTAGGCACCGTGTCCCAAAAGCCAAAATTAATATATAGTTTATTCACGTCCATTGGATACAAACTATACGTTACTGTTTTATCGTAGCTGTTAATTGGGCAGATCCAAATTGGTTTAATACCAATCACATTGTGGAAAAAATTAATAAACTCCACGCAGTGTTCAATTGGAATTTCCACATCTTGAATGATAGATTCTCCGGATTTTTTCACTAGTTGATACTTAGCATTTAATCGGCTGAGTTTGGCGTAAGTAATAGAATTTAAGTAACGTCTGCCCCATAACCAGCGCCAAACCGGGTTTTGCACGTGAAAGTGTTTGGAGCACCAAAACCAATCGGTATCCCAGCGCCAAATAAAATCAGCGGTAGTTAAATAATCAATTTTTTTCTGAGCGATGGATTGATAATAAATATTCATGTATGTATAGTCACTCACGATTGGTGCCGTAGCGACAAATTTTCCTAAGGTGAGATACAAGCTATCCGCGGCCATAATAGTGCCGTCTACAAAATCAACATCATGAACATTTTGTATAGCCGCAAAATATTCGGTTGGGTTGGTATAATGTATGTGTTGTAATTGCACGTATTTTTTAACCGGCACTAACTTAATTTTTAATTTTAAAGCGTAACCAAATGTGCCATATGAATTAGGAAAACCATAAAACAAGTCGGCGTTGTGATTTTTATCGCACACCAGTACTTGGCCATTGCCTAGTAAAATTTCTATTTCTAAAATAGTTTCGTGCACTAAACCATATTTGAACGAAGAGGCTTCAATTCCTACACCGGTAGTGGCGCCGCCAACTGTAATTGATTTTAACTCTGGTACTACGGCCGGCATTAAACCATGTGGTAAAGTGGCCGCTACTACAGTGGCATAGGTAGTCATCCCTTCTACTTCGGCAATTAAATTGGTTGTATCAATCGCGATAACGTGATTAAAATTGCGCACGTCAATTTTTTTCACCTTAGTTTGTTGGCGATCGCGAAACAAATTAGAAGTAGATTTTTTTAAAGCCACTGGGCCAGTTTGTTTGGCGGCTAACAAAGCTTGTGTGAGTGCTTGTTTTCTAACTTGATAATGAGAGGTAGACATATTAGCGAATGGATTGATAACCACCTGGCACACCGTCTTTGGATAAAATTAATTGCCAGAGCTGGTTTTTTCTAGCGCGAAATGATCCGGCTGAAGATAATAAATAGTATTGCCACATTCTATAAAAACGTTCGCCATATTGTTCTTTAAAGCGTGGCCAGTGCTCAACAAAATTGCGGTGCCAAGCCAATAACGTTTTGTCATAATCTGTTCCAAAATTATGCACATCTTCAATAACGAACCGTCCTTCCAGCGCCGTAGTTAGTTGTGCTAGAGATGGTAACATACCATTAGGAAAAATATATTTATTAAACCACGGTTCAATGGTAGTGGAAGAAGTAATGTAACCAATAGTGTGTAGAAGAAATAGTCCGCCTGGTTTTAAGCAACGTTGCACTAACTTAATAAAGCTAGCGTAGTTTTTATAACCAATATGTTCACACATACCAATGGACACCACTTTATCAAATTTGCCACTGGCGGTGCGATAATCCGCTTGAATAATTTTCACTGGTAAACTAGCGCAATAGTTTTTAGCGTAGGCCACTTGTTCAGCGGAAATATTATAACTTACTACCGCGCAACCATATTTTTCCGCCGCGTATTTGGCAAACCCACCCCAGCCGCCTCCTAACTCTAGCACCGTATCGTTTTTTGACAGTTGTAATTTACGACACACTAAATCCAACTTATGTTCTTGAGCCTCATTTAAAGTATTGGCGGTTGGCCAATAAGCGCAAGTATATTGCAGGCGTTTATCCAGCATGGCGGCGTAAAAATCATTGCCTAAATCGTAGTGCTGTTTAGCCACTTTTTGCGAGCGCGTTTTAGTTTGCGCGTTGATTATTTTGGATTTTAGCACAGGCCAAACCAGTTTTTTAGGGGCTATTTTTTTATTTAATTCGGCTGTTAATACTTTAGCAAAAAATGCGTCCAGCTGAGGACTATCCCACCAACCGTCCATATAAGCTTCGCCTACTGCCAAAGTGCCTCCAGCTAAAATACGGGAGTACAAATTTTCATTATAAACGCGCATATCAGTTGGTTGAGTACCATTAATTTGAACATCAGCTAGAGCGAGCAAGTCTTGTACTATTTTTTTTGCACCGGTTTTATTCATAAGTTAAATATGGCATTTTTTCTAATTTAATAATATCATCACCATGACGCAAAGGCAATTGCCCTATAGCTTTTGCCAAGCAGATAATATTTTAGCTATAATGCAACATATGCCCAATCGCACTATTGCTCTTAAACAAATCAAAGATGAAGTCGTTAATTTAACGCAGTCACCTCTTTATACTGAACGGATTAAAAATAAAATGTTACCGGTGATTGGCGAAGGCAATCATCAGGCTAAAATTATGTTTGTCGGAGAAGCACCCGGGCGCAATGAAGCTATTTACGGGCGGCCATTCTGCGGAGCGGCGGGGAAATTATTAGATGAATTACTCGCTAGCGTGGGTATACCAAGACAAGACGTTTACATTACTAATATTGTTAAAGATCGTCCGACCAACAACCGTGATCCGTTACCAGCCGAGATTGAAATATACGGTCCATTTTTAGATCGGCAAATTAATATTATTCAGCCAGCCGTGATAGTAACATTAGGCCGTTATTCAATGATATATATCATGACTAAATTTGGTTTACAACACAAACTAACTAATATTAGTAACATGCACGGGCAGCTATTTACCACTACTACTAGTTATGGGCCATTAGCAATATTAGTGCAGTATCATCCGGCCGCCGCTTTATATAACGGCAGTTTAAGAACAACTCTAGCCAAAGATTTTCAGGCGTTGAGACAATATATTTAATCTATATCATCCCACAATTAAATATTATGATCAAGAAACCAAACGCTATTACGTTTACTTAACAAATGATTTTAACTTAGATGCCAAAATCATCGCTGATTTATACAAACATCGTTGGCAAATTGAATTATTTTTTAAATGGATCAAACAACATTTACATATTGAAGTGTTTTGGGGGTATTCACGCAACGCCGTTAAAACCCAAATCTGCATTGCCATTTGCACATTTCTGCTAGTGGCTATTTTAAAAAAGGAATTAAAAATTGATCGAGATCTATACGAAATTCTACAAATTTTGTCAGTATCTCAATTTGAGAAAACCCCAATAAATACGCTAGTTTCTAAGGCTGAGTTACATAATTTTCCAGATCACACGCAAAAACAGGCCTGTTTATTCGATTTTTAACGCAACGGTAGTGCGTTCGCGCCTAACCGAAGTTTTTTGCTGGTGTATAATTTAGCACGGAGTGCTCACACCAGCAAAAAATTTGGGAGAGCCCGCAGGCGAACCGGTTAGGCGCTGTTATATGAAGTATTTTCTGTTTTTTCATTTTGATAACTTCTCCCATTTTTCAAGTGCACTAATATAGTCAGGCTCTTTTGGATCTATTTCATATTGTTGTTGAAATTTTAAAAAATCAAAAACTGCTTTGCATTGATTTTTATTAAGATTAAGGTTTTTTGCCAATGATTTTATCGATTCCTCATGTTCTACACCCTGTGAATCTGAAAATGGAACTATATGAAGAACCATTTCCTTGCAGGAATCTGAGAGGGGGAATTTTATTGAAAAGCGCATGTAAGCTGGCAAATAATAACGCTCTCCCTTCGCATCTAAAAAGCACCAGGGTTGTGGATAATCACGAATCCATTCATCTGGGACATCTTGCCAGCGACTATCAGTATCTAATTTCCTTGCCTCTCGTTGTTTTTCTTTAGTCTCGTAACAATCAATTGATCCTGCTTCGTGTAAGGTGATACCGTTTTCTCTTTTTACATTCTCAAAAGCAGATTCGATTTCTTTAATGAGTTTTAATGTTTTGGGAGTATGATTATTCATAAAAAACAGAAAATATTTTATATAACGTTCGCGCATAGGCGCATGTTGTGAATGAGTGTTGTGGTACAGTTAGAATAACACCACAACACGAAATGAACAATTGCGCCTACGCGCTGTTCGTATAATGAAAGCATACCAGTAATGGTATGCTTCTTTCGTGAGAACCACGAACGCGCTGTTGGGGATTTTGTTTAGATAAATACCCCGTCACCTAACGTGTGGTCTCCTGAAAAA
>JBAZWO010000008.1:0-53303 GCA_041660305.1 Patescibacteria group bacterium
CCGTTTACGGATTGTGAGGGTCAATTCAAAAAGTTTAACAAGCATGTGCCGTTAGAAAACTCTATTCGTTTAGATCAACCTTGGCCAAAGATTTTAGGTTGTCAGGAGCCAAAAATGCAACGGTGACCGGCTGGACTCCTGCCACATGGCAGGGCTGGCTGATTATTTTGGTGTATTTTATAGTTTTTGGCATATTAGCTTATATTTTTCAAACCAATATTAAAAAATATTCAGTTTTTTATTTTATAGCAGTTTTTGTTATTACTGGATTATTAATCTATATCAGTTACAAAAAGGGTGAGCCGGCCAAATGGCGCTGGGGTAAAAAATAAAAAACATGAAATTTATTGCGTTGCTTAGAGGAATAAATGTTGGAAAAGAAAAACGAGTTGAGATGAAAAAACTCAAGGCACTTTTTAAATCTCTGGGTTATGGCAATGTTTCAACCTACATAAATTCCGGCAATGTTATTTTTGAAGGAAAAGATAAGCAACCGGAAATACGCAAAAAATTGGAATTAAATTTTAAAAAAGAGTTTGGTTTTAATATTCCAACTCTTGTTAAAACAGAAGAAGAGCTAATAAACATAGCCGAAGCGATACCAAAAAGCTGGAAAAACGATACCGAACAACGAACCGATGTTGCTTACTTGTTTCCCGAAATTGATTTAAAGAAAACCATAGACGATTTGCCAATTAAAAAAGAGTTTATGGATATTCGCTACGTCAAAGGCGCGATTTTTTGGAATGTTGCTAGGAAAAATTACAACAAAAGCCATTTGAACAAAATAATCAGCCACAAATTTTATCAGTTTATGACCATACGGAATGTTAATACCGCTAGATATTTAGCGGGAAATAGCACATCAACGAAAACAAAAATAAAAATTACTGATAACAACGGGTTAAGAACCCAAATCGATGATTTATATCAAAAAACAAATCAAATAGTTTTAGCGAAATGGTCTTTGAAAATAGCAAAAAGAATTTTGGAAGCGGCAGGTATTGATTATAAAAACATCGCTGTTATTGTAGGAGGATTTAAAGTAAATGAATTATGGCAAAACAGTAAGGCCAGAACGCATACTGTTAGACAAGCAGGTTTTAAAATACATAAACTGGCACATGATTCAGATTCTGAGATACAAAAATCTGCTTTCAGAACTGCCGGACAAGCAGTAGCAAGTGGACACATGAAAGAACATGCTATGGTGGCATCTGATTATGCAATAAAAACTATTGGATTAATTACAAATAATGACTTGGGAGCAATTACTAAAGAAAGAAGGTGGCAGTTAAACGCATTAAATAAATTGAAAAAGGTGAATGCTTTTTTATTTTGCTAAAAGGGGTAATTTTTGATATTCTTAACAAATGAAAAATAATACTTCACTTACTATATTTGAAAACTATAAAATTCGTCGTCATTATGATGAAAAAACAGAAATGTGGTATTTTTCAGTGATTGACATTATTGCTGTATTAATTGAACAATCAGATTTTAAGAAAGCAAAAAGTTATTGGACTACACTCAAAAACCGCTTTAAAAACGAAGGAAGTGAACTGGTCACAAAATGTGACCGGTTGAAAATTCATATATTATGTACATATGGCATACAATATATATACATAAAATAGCAAGTATATGTATTATTTCAATCCCCACTTCCTATATAAGCTACGTTCAAGTGAGCCAAAAATAAAATAATCTACCACTAAACCAATCGTGATAATAGTTATCATAATAGCAATTACTAACGCCATATCGTTTAGTTCTCGGCCAATCATTAATAATTGACCCAAGCCCACTGAAATAAACAACATTTCTCCACCCATGAGTGAGCGCCAAGCAAAAGACCAACTTTGTTTTAAACCGGTTACTAAATTCGGCAAAATAGCCGGTAATATAATATGATAGTATTTTTTCCAACCATTGGCGCCTAACATATTACCTACTCTTAACCACAGTGGCGGCATGGTTCTAATCGCCCCTTGTACAGCAATAGTAATACTTAATAACGCACCCATAATCACCACAAAAATAATTGCTTTATCATTTAAGCCGAACCATAATAAGGCTAGCGGTAACCAACATACACTCGGTAGCGTTTGCAGACCCATTACTAAAAAACCAATGGTTTGCCGCGCCAACGCTACTTTAGCCAACAACACTCCTAACACTGAACCAATTACTAACGATATACCAAAGCCTATTAACAATCTACGAAAACTAATTATAATAGCTAACCATAATTTATGGTTAGCACTATAACGATAGAGCACATTAGCTACCTGTGCCGGCCCCGGTATTAACCAAATTGGCCAAATTTCTAACCAAACAATTATTTGCCATAGGCCTATAAGTAAAGCAGTAAAGATAAGCTTGATAATTAATAATTTGAACCAGGTTTTTAAAGAATTGGTCATATTGTTATTTTAATAATTCCGCCACACGTTGGCTAATCTGTGCCACCGCTGGATGATTAATATCACGTGGCCGTGGTAAATTAACCGGCACTTCGGCTTTAATAGTGCCCGGTCGCGGTGAAAATACTAAAATCCTATCCCCTAAACAGGCCGCTTCGCGCACATTATGCGTAACAAATATAATAGTGGTTTTAGTAGTTTGCCAAATGGTTTGTAATTCTGTATACAAATGTTCTCTAGTTAAAGCATCAAGTGCGGCAAAGGGTTCGTCCATTAATAACACATCCGGATTTAAAACGAGGGTGCGAGCTAACGCTACCCGCTGCTTCATGCCGCCCGATAACTGATGCGGATAATGCTGGCTAAAATGTTCTAGGTGCATTAACTGTAAATATTTTTTAACTGTTTCTTTCTGTTCTAATTTAGGAACATTGCGCATTTTTAAACCAAAGGCCACGTTATCAAACACTGTTAACCAAGGAAACAACGCCGCTTCTTGAAACATTAAGCCTATATTACCTTGTACTTTAACATCACCGGTAGTTGGTTTTTCTAAGCCACTAATAATATTTAATAGGCTTGATTTTCCGCAACCAGATGCGCCAACAATACACACAAAATCACCGGTTTGCACTGTAAAACTTACATTCTGTAACGCCAGTGTTGTTCCAGTAGTACTAGCAAACTGTTTACTAATATTGTTGACCTGTAATTTCATTGAGCGTGGTTAAATCATATAAGCTATCTAAAACTGGCTGTTGTTCACCTAAATAGCCTTGATCATAAGCATGCTGCGCCATTGTAATTACGGATGCTTGGTAAGGATTTACGGTAATGTTTAAACGTTGCCAAGCTTCGGCTAACACGCTATCTTTTAATTTTTTGGTGGTTAACTTTTCAATTTCATTATTTACCGTAGTTTGTGCTTCGGTGGGATGATTATTAATCCAGTCGGTTACTGCTACGTGGGCTGTTAACCATTGTTTTACTAAATCGGGCTGCTCGTTTAAAAATTTTGTACTGACAATGACATTGGTAGTAGTAAATTGTTTATCGGGCCATAAATCACGTTCATCAATTATTAATTGGCCACTGGCTTCTTGAATTAAGCGTGCCGCCCAAGGTTCTGGTGCCCAAGCGCCATCTAGTTCTTTTTGGCTAAACATAGTTAATTGGTCAGCGTTCGCTATTGGTATTACCTGTGTAGATTGATCGAGGCCATTTTGTTTTAAATAATAACGTAGCGCTACATCTTGCGTGTTACCCTGTTGCGGTGAAGCTATCTTTTTACCGGCTAATGCTTGCACACCATTTTTAACAAACGCTTCGGCTAATTCTGGCTGAACCACTAAGGCCGCTCCACCGGAAGCTGAACCGCTAATAATTTTTAAGGCTTCACCATTAGATTTTATGTATCCGTTTACAGCCGGACTAGGCCCAATATAGCCAATATCAATGGCTCCGGCTAATAACGCTTCAATCTCTTCTGGACCAGCGTTAAATGTTTTGGTTTCTATTATTACATTATCACCTAACGTTTTTTGAAACGTACCATCGGCTAGCCCAACTAAAGCTTGGGCATGGGTAATATTTGGAAAATAACCTACTTTAATGGTAGGTTTTTCACTGGTAGCAGTAGAATTACCACAGCCTGTTAGGCTAATTACCCCAACTAATAAGCTTGCTATTAAACATTTTTTCATAGATTAATAAAATTAATACTCTTATAGCACTCTTATTGTAGTGCTATAAGAGTATTATGGCAAGCGTCAGTCCTGTGGATAACATAACAGTAGAGACGCATTGCAATGCGTCTCTACTGTTTATTAAATATCATATCCTAAGCTACGCAGTCGTTCTTTTACGCCCTCATCATTTTTTTCGGCCACAATATCGCGCAAACAATACACAATAAAATCTGTTACCGAATCAAAACCAGTTTCATCAACAATTTTTTGCAAGCGATTATAAAGTGGCCGAGGAATTTTAATGGTTACTTTGTCATCCATATCTATAATATAACACGTTTATTAATATTACTTAATGCCAAACGGGAAACTAGTTGAATCAGTTGTAGTATCGGTATAGCTATCGGCCGCTGGTTCTAAAATATTTAAATAGTGCCTAGTAAGATAATCTGTTGCGCCGGTTTCTTTAAGATTGTTATCGTGTTGATAACGCAATAACGCCTGTTTAGTAGTTTTGGTAAAATCTGTATTAGCTTTTTCTTTTAAATAGCCAAACTTTTTTAAACGTGCTTCTAATACTTTAACTTGGGTTGTTTTATCCCCTACTTTCAATAATTCGGTAAGACCTTGACGCACAATAATATCGCTATACCGCGTTACTCGTTTAATACCAAGGTTTTTTATTTTTAAAGCATACGTACCGGGCTGAATAGTTGTTGGAATTAATACGCTTAATTCATTGCGACTAGTATACTTTTTTTTAGTTAATACTGTATCGCCTAACATAACTTTGGTAGTTCGTTTAAATTTGGCACCAGTAAAGGTTAGCCATTGTTCACCATCGTTTGTAACTAAGGTTGGCGTTACTGCATCTAACACCACACCACCTTTTAGAGTTTTAATGCGCCGTGGTGAGGTGGCGATTTGACCATTAGGATTAGTAACGGTCAACCAGCGGCTACCTGTTTTCATGCCCGCTGGTACGGTAGCTGTTAAGCTAGTACGGCTAGATACTACTACATCACTTAAAACTTTGTTGCCTAATTTTACCGTGGTAGTTCCTACGGTACTAAAATTATCACCCGTAACCGTAATGGTACGAGCTAAATTATTTTTTAATTTTCTTTGTGATAATTCTGTAATGCTTGGCGCGCCGCCTAACAGCCAATTAGTTAATGTGCTTAACACATAACTTTTAGTAGCATTACCAGAAACATCATTAATAGCGGCTACACTAAATGGCAAAAACGCTAACCGATAAGTGCCGTTATCTACTTTTAGCCCGGCTACTTTAGAAGTTGAATCCCCGACAGTGTAGTTAAATAACGCTTGAGCGCTATCAACATCATTAAGTTCCAATTCTGCTGCATAAAAATTAGTTCTACTGCCATTACCATTTAAATTATAATAATCGGTATTAAATGACAAACCAGAAAAATCGGAACCAGCGGCACCTATCACTTGATTAGGCTGCATTAACGTTTTTACATAATGCGCGTGCAAATAATTCCATAAAAAATCAGAATCGGTTGGTAACTGCATTGTCTCATTACTAGCTAATAAGGCCGATGATAATAATACATTGCCGCCATTATCTAAATAATTTATTAATGCTGTGCTCGTTACATAAGATAAACCTGGATCTAACCAAATAACAGCGGGAAATAAGGCTAAATCACTGTCTGTTGGCTCGCCTAATATTAAACTATCCCATAACATAGCTGAATAACCAGCATTTTCTAGCGTATCTAACACTAAATAAGCCGCCGCCGTGCACATAACATTACCGCCTAAATCATAACCTTCTACTGGCGTATCTAAACAAGAGCCGGGATTAGCATTTACTACTAAAATATCTGGGTATTCCCCTACCCAAACAGTAGTAGTACGCGTACTGGATTCATTACTAGTTTGATCGGTTAATGTAATGGTTACTGTATATTTACCGTTTGCTAACGTATCAGGTAATACCACTGGCTTAGAAGTAATTTTAGTCTGAGCAATTATGTACATGTTATCATAATTTGTTCCCACCGTAGTGCGCGGTGAGGTACCAGATACCATAACATTACCAATGCTATCGCTTAACGAATAGGTCAACTTAGTTTTATGTTCCGCATGATCATAGCTAGTAGCCTGCGCCCAAAATGATACTTTATCACCAGGGGCTAATAAATTATTTTCTAGATTTGTAGTTGAACTAGTATCGGTATCAGCCGTAGTATCGCTTGGGATTTCCAGGTTACTAGACGTGGCCATTACTTTGCTTACACCAATGGTGTCTGGTTGTGGTATATCTGTCATGATAGTTTGCATAATACTAGTAGCAGTAACGTTTGTTGGTTGAACCGTAATTACCGCTAAACCGCTAGTGTTATTAGCCGTTAGTGTAACGCTGGCTAAACCGTTAATATCTGTAGTACTAGTAGTGGCAGATAATGTACCTTTGGTTGTAGACCAAGTTACTACATTTCCAACTAAAACAGCTCCTGTGCTGTCTCGTACTGAAACAGTAATAACCGCATCATCGCTCCCATCGGATTTAATCCAACTAGCATCACTGTATAACATAGCGCTACTACTAGTTAATGTACCAGTAGCGGCTACTGCATTGACTATGCCATAACCACTAGTGTTGTCTGGGCCAGTTTGTAAACCAAAATCAGTAGTGGTAGTTTGAATTACTTGCCTAATTGCCTGAACATTAGTTAAGCCTTGTTTTTGCCGCACTAAAGCCGCTACACCGGTTACAAATGGCGCTGCCATACTTGTGCCAGAATATATACCATAAGTGTTGCCAATTAAAGTGGAATTAATCATGTCACCTGGCGCTATTACATCTACTTTGCCAGCATTAGAATAATAAGCCCGCATACCATCTTCATCACTAGCCGCTACAGAAATTACATTGGCATAGGCTGCCGGATAAGATGGAAACGTAAACGAACCAGCATTACCAGCCGCCGCTATTACTAGCACTCCGGCATTTACCGCATAATCAATAGCGCTCTTTAACGTAGTAGAAGATACTGTAGAACCCAGACTTAAATTAATCACATTAGCGCCATTATCGGCCGCGTAACGAATCCCTTGCGCTACAGTATAATCAGAACCATAACCAGCGCCATCTAACACTTTCACCGGCATAATTTTAGCTTGCGTAGCTACACCAATAACACCAGTTGTATTATCCACTGCGGCAATAATGCCAGACACATGTGTACCATGACCAGCGTCGTCCATCGGGTCATGATCGGGCACTAAATTAGTAGGAGAATCACCAATAAAATCATAGCCATAATAATCATCTACGTAACCATTAACGTCATCGTCAATATTATTGCTAGGCGTTTCATCGCTGTTAACCCAAATATTTCCAATTAAATCTTCATGGCCATAATCTACACCAGTATCTACTACTGCCACTACTACACCTGAACCAGTAGCACTATTAGTATGCGCTGTAGTTGCTTGTACGGTATTATAACCCCAAGTAGCTTGTTGGCCATATGCCATCATCCGTCCATCTAATTCCGCATATTTTACATCTGGCTGGGTTTGCCAATAGGCTAACGTATCCGCTAATTGTCCAGCCGAATCTACCGGTACTGTGGTAACACTGCCGTCTATTTTCCCCACCACTATACGATTAGTGATATAAGACGTTGCTTGACCGGTACTTTGTAACGATCTAGCTGAACGCTGCCAAAGTTTAGACGCATTTAAACTAGGCGCGCCAGCCAGTGTTGTTAATGGAACCAAAAATAACAAAACTAATACAGCATAATAAGATAACAAACGTACTAGTGTTTTTCGCATAATATAAATAATAATATTAGTTATTACTAGTATAACACATGCAGCTAGATAAAAAACAGAGCAGTTTTTAATAAACTGCTCTGAAAAAACTTGTAAAAATATTTTTTAATGGGTTTTATTTCTTTATTTTTATGGTTAAATTATTTGAAGCGTTGCTAGCCACATAAGTAGCTAAATCAACGGTAGACTTGGCTTTCCAGCGCGCTTGATACACGGTTTTTTTGGTTGGTTTTACAGTAAATTCTACTTTGCCGGTTTTTTTTGTTTTAGCTTTACTAATATATTGCCATTTACCAGATGATTTACGTTTGTATAATCGTATTGTTTTCTTATTTAACACTGAACCATCTACAGCATCTACTAATTTGGCCTTTAATATCGTTGCTGTACCAGGAACAATTTTTTTTGTTTTAGTAGTTAGTGTAATAGCTACTTTTGTTAAATAAGCGTACACGCCAGTATCCGTACCCGACATTAAACCGTCAAATAATAATGCGTTAAACTTTTCATCGGTTAAACCGGTATAATATACATTCCAAGTATCGCCCAGATCACTTGATTTATAAATATAACTAGTACCAGCTGGCCGAGCGGTAGACACATAAACGGCATTGCTATCATAAGGATCCGCCGCTAACGCATGAAACCAGCCATCGGTAGGCAAGCCACCAGCCAATACTTCCCAAGTAACACCATCACTAGAACGTAACACTGCTCCGCCACTAGTTTCACCAGCCGCCGCGTATAAATTTTGCCCAATTGTTAACAAATCATTCACTAAATAATTTTCGGTGCCGGTAATTTGAGACCACGTGCTACCGTTGTATACATAAATACCGCGCGTAGTAGTAACACTGCTTTGTTCAATACCAGCACCAGCATATAATGTACCGCCAGCGCTTAACGCTAAAGCATTAACTGGAGCTGTTAAACCAAGCTCTGTCCAAGTTGCCCCAGCATCGACACTACGCAATACTCCACCACTAACACTTTGTGTATCTTGATAAGACACATTGATTTCACTAGCATCAGCATTGGCTATAATATCAGTAGCGTTACCATTATTCGCAAATGAAGCTACGTTTAACCAAGTACTACCTCCATCCGTTGAACGATATAACACACTTACACCAGCCGCTAATACAATATTGGAATCTAATGGGCTGACCCAAACCGCGGTAGTAAAATCTACATTAGTATGAGGTAAAATTGGAAATTGCCAGGTTGGTGCTGTATCAGTAAAATTAGTAGTTTTAGCTAAACCGCCTTGCGCCGCTAACCAAACTGTAGTTTTGTCTGCGCTCTGCGCAATGGCATTCACCGTTACACCTTGTAACCCCTCTACTTTATCGTACCAATTTGCTCCAGCATCATCCGACCGAGCAATGCCCCGACCAGAATCTATATACATAGTATTATATGTAGCATCATTCGGATCAATCATAACGTGATTGCCTTTTAATATTGTATCGTAGTGTGTAGCTTCAGATGCTAAGTTATGCCAAGCGGCACCATAGTCTGTAGTCCAAGAACTACCGATATATAATTTACTGTCAGTAAAAGCAATCGAAGCTGTGGCGCCATTAGCTAAAATCATCGCTTGCCAAGTACCACTAGCTCCACCAGTAGTATAACTAGCATTATTAGAACCACTTAAAACTATTACATTTGTATTAGCTGGATTAACCGCTACATTAGAAAAGACTCCTGTCACAGTAGCGCTACTCCAAGTAACTCCAGCATCTGTACTATGATATAAAGTTGTGTCACTACCACTGCTAATAATCAGATAAAACTCATTAGTTGTTCCGGCCGCAAACGCACTAATAGTACCGGTACTACCGCTTAATGTTATCTTACTAAACGTAGTTCCATTATCCGTTGATCGATCTAACGATCCATCACGCTTAGCTACTAACAATGTACCGCTTTTATAAATCATGGCCTGACCATAATTATCACTTTGTGAATCACCTGTTGAACCAGTAACCACATTCCAAGTACTACCACTATCGGTAGTTTTGTATAATTTTATGCCCCCAATAATAAATGCCGTACCAGCGGTATTACTCACTTCCACATCAGCTACCGTACCAACATCTGTACCGGCGGCTGGCCCGTGCCAGGTTTCACCTCTATCAGTAGAAGTAAAAATACCATTAGCCGAATTTAGCGCCGCGTAAACAGTGCCGGCTGTATCAATGGCAAAATCCTCCACATAACCACCATATAAATTTAAACTAGAGCGTGACGCGCCAGCTTGGTCACCTTCAAAGGCGCTACTAGTATCCGTTTCGGCCAATAACGGCTTAACTCCAAATAGCAACACTACTGTTGCTAATATAATAGAAAACCAATATTTTTTTTGCATATACTTTAATTAGTTAATAATTTTTAATTAACAAAACCGTGCTAGCATAAACAGCGATTAATACTACAAAGATTAAATACAACATTTTTTGACTAACCATTATTAACCCTCCTTATCGTTAATAATATTCAA
Organism: Patescibacteria group bacterium; assembly: GCA_041660305.1. Lineage (GTDB taxonomy): Bacteria > Patescibacteriota > Patescibacteriia > UBA9570 > UBA9570 > JBAZWO01. Next base: position 10,437 of record JBAZWO010000008.1, read on the forward strand.
CTCCTGGTTAAGTGTAGCAAATACTGGTTTTTATTCAAATACTATGCTTAATACTACAGCTACATACAAAAATAAATACTTGTGTTATAATGTTTGTCTAAGTAATCATAATTATTTTTATGACGGGAACAATAAAAACACTCACAGATAAAAACTTCGGTTTTATTTCTGTAGCCGGTCAAGCCAAAGAACTTTTTTTCCACGCCTCGGCGTTGGTAGGAGTATCTTTCAATGAGCTTCATGAAGGCGACGCTGTGTCGTTTGAAACTGAAGATTCCGACAAAGGCCCTCGTGCCACCAACGTGCAACGTGCCTAAAACACGGTCTCAACTAAAAAACGGCTCTAGCGAGCCGTTTTTTATTTTAGTTAACAAATATTTTAATCCAACAAATCCTTCTTTTTTTCTTCAAACTCGCTTTTATTTATCTCGCCTTTGGCGTAGCGTTCCTTAAGTATGTCTAAAGCTTTTGCACTAACAGAACTTAAAGGCATAGTTTGATTATCTGGCTTGTTTTTGGCCGCCGACTCTTTTACCAGCCAAATGATTAGCCAAATAATCGCTCCCCAAAATAGAAGCATCATTAGACCGCCGCCCATTAGGCCTAGGCCGTAATATCCATAATAATTGCCCATCATATGTGTAATAATTAGTGAATTAGTTTATGAACAGTACCTAGTTGCCATATTTTATACCAGTTGCTATACTGGTTTATACCTGTACCATAGGTATAGGATATACTTAATTCATAATTAACACAACCACTTATGCACACCTCTCGAGATAAAGTACTTATTAGCTTAAAAAAAGCCAACAGCCACTTAAATAAAGTGATTGCCATGTTAGAAAATAATGTTTATTGTATCGATATCATACAGCAAAATTTAGCCGTCATTGGCTTATTAAAATCAGCTGATCATACACTAATGGCCAATCATTTAAATAGCTGTTTTAAAACGGCCATGAAAACAAATAACCATAAAAAACAACAAACCATGATCAGTGAAATATTACAAGTAACTAAATTAGCTAATAAATAACATTTACTATGCAAAAAACATTACAATTTACTATCACAGGCATGCATTGCGCTTCGTGTGAACAACTGATTACCGCGAATGTTGGTGACCTGCCTGGCGTTAGCCAGGTAAAGGTTAACTATGCAGAAGGTAAAGCTGACATTACGGCTGACACTAGTATTGTTACCACTGATACTATTGTGGAAACTATAAAAAAATTAGGCTATCAGGCTACTTTGATTAATAAACCAAAAACTGACCCCTCCCCTGCGACAGCTCCAGACATTACAACCAAAACTACCACTATTCCTGCTGGTAATCCGTTAACTGTAAAAGTGGAATCCTCTATTGAGGCTGCCGGCATCGTAAAAGAAGGTGATAATGGTCGACCTTATTTTGAAGGAAAAATTACTAGCAACAAAACCGCTGAATTTTCTATCCCTGAAGGCAAGAGCACGATCAAACCTTTTATGGATCAATTGCTTAACTCCGTAAAACTATCTGAATTGTTCACTACCTTAACAGCTCAACCACAGCCCTCTCTAAATTCACCCAGCCAAACCGTTACTACCACCACTCCCATCACTGACCCATCTAAAAATACTGTTTCAGATAAAAACCCAACTAAACGAACAATGTTATCCCTTACTGGCATGCACTGTGCTTCCTGTGCTGGTATTATTGAGCGTTCGATCAAAAAAGTACCTGGTGTCCAACAGGCTAACGTTAGTTTTGCCGCAGAAAAAGCCACGGTTACTTATGATGAAAATGCTGCGACTACTGAACAACTCATTAATGCTGTAAAAAAAGCTGGTTACAAAGCTACTTTGGTTAACAGCCAAGACACGGAATTTGAAAGCCGCAAACGAGCCCAAGAAATTTCGAGTTACTGGAAAAAATTTGTTGTCAGTTTAATCTTTAGTCTGCCCATGTTGTATTTCATGTTGTTAGACTTTTTTCCAGCCTCAGGCTGGTCCGCCGTCTTAGGCGGAAAATTTTTATCGCCCTACTTTGGAATTACCTCATTAATCTTAACAATTCCTGTACAGTTTATTATTGGCGCTGGTTTTTATAAGGGTATGTGGTCTAGTTTGCGCATGAAAACATTCAATATGGATAGTTTGATTGCTATCGGCACCTCTACGGCTTTTTTTTATAGCTTAGCTAACTTTATTATTTTTTCTGTTAATAATAAAACCGTTTTAGGCCTGGCCGGAGCCAAAATTCCTGAGTTATATTTCGAAACCGCTGCTTTCCTAATTACCTTTGTAGTGCTCGGCAAATGGCTTGAAGCTAAAGCTAAAGGTAAAACGTCCGCTGCAATCAAAAAACTCATGGGCTTACAAGCCAAAACCGCTCGTGTGATTCGCGCCGGTATTACACAAGATATTCCAATTGATCAGGTTATTTCTGGAGATGTTGTAGTAGTGCGTCCTGGTGAAAAAGTGCCCGTAGATGGTGAAATTATTAAAGGCTCCTCGGCTATTGATGAATCCATGATTACGGGTGAAAGTTTGCCGGTGGAAAAACAAGTTGGCGATAACGTGATTGGCGCTACCATAAATAAAACCGGTAGTTTTGAATTCAAAGCTACGAAAGTAGGTGCAGAAACTACACTTGCCCATATTATTCGTTTGATTGAAGAAGCACAAGGTTCCAAAGCTCCGATTCAAAATTTTGCTGATCGTATTTCGGCTTGGTTTGTGCCAATCGTGTTAATTACAGCCGTATTAACATTTCTAGTCTGGTTTTTTATATTAGGTGCCGATTTATCTTTTTCGTTAATGGCTTTTACTGCCGTGATCGTGATTGCCTGCCCTTGCGCGCTTGGCTTAGCTACACCTACTGCCATTATGGTTGGCACTGGCAAAGGCGCCGAATACGGCGTACTCATTAAAGGTGGCGAACCGCTGGAAGCCGCTCAAAAAATTGACACGATTGTTTTTGATAAAACCGGCACTTTAACCAAGGGCAAACCTGAAGTCACTGATATTGTTACTGCGGCTACGTTAGATGAAGACGAAGTATTACAAATTGCCGCTGGTTTAGAAAAATCTTCGGAACATCCCTTAGCCGAAGCGATTTATAATTATGCTAATGAAGAAAGTGTGGGTTTAGATGAAGTTACCGATTTTAAAGCCATTCCTGGCCATGGTGTGCAAGGCAGTATTAATGGCACACTCTATTATTTTGGCAACAGAAGATTAATGACGGAGATTATTAACTTAAATATCAGCAAAATCGAACGCAAAATGAAACGCTTAGAAGAACAAGGCAAAACGGCTATGATTCTTGCTAATCCACAAGAAATCCTTGGAGTTGTAGCCGTAGCCGATACCATTAAAGAAACTTCCAAAGAAGCCGTTACGCGTTTGAAAAATTTAGGCATTGAACTGTACATGATTACCGGTGATAATCAACGTACTGCTCAAGCGATTGCTACACAAGTTGGCATTACTAATATATTAGCTGAAGTACTCCCTGAAGATAAAGCAAATGAAGTAAAGAAATTACAGGATCAGAAAAAAGTAGTAGCCATGGTGGGCGATGGCATTAACGATGCTCCCGCCTTGGCTCAAGCCAATTTAGGCATTGCCATGGGTTCGGGTACCGATGTAGCCATGGAAACCGGCGGTATAGTAATGGTAAAAAATGATCTGCGCGATGTAGTTACCGCCATTGAACTGGCTAAGCAGACCATGAGCAAGATTAAACAAAACATGTTCTTCGCCTTATTCTACAACGTGATTGGCATCCCGATTGCCGCCCGCGTATTTGCTGGTGTTGGTTTAATTTTAAAACCAGAATTAGCCGGCTTGGCCATGGCCTTTAGCTCTATTTCCGTGGTCAGCAATTCCCTACTGCTACGCTACTTCCGTCCCGGCAAACGCAATTATTTATCCATGGTTGCACCCTTTATTTTGGTAATATTATTCACTTTAGTGTTTGTAGAGTTTGCGAGATTGAGTACAAAGATGTAATTGCACTACCAGTCTTGCACTATGATTAAAATGATTATTTGATAGACTATGATGTTAATAAATTATAATTTTGTGTACTTTCATCATAGTTTTCACTTAATCAAAAAAATCATAGTTCAGACATTTAACCAACTCGAGCCAACCAGCGTTTGAAAGGTTCGGCTTTTGGTGAAGGAATGGACTGTATAATACGAAAAATACCCTCTGTATTTGCGCAATTCATTTTTTGTTCTCCACCACTTGTTTTAATATTAAGGGTATGTACAAATTGTACATACCCTTTAGCTAGATTTCATTCTTTGAATATATTGTTTTGGATCATTAGAATCAATTAATCCTAATACTACATCTTCAACAACAAACCACCACTCGTTATTGTAAATGGTTTTTCTAATTTGTTTGCCTTTAAATAGGGCAATCTGCATAGTTGGGCTAGCATTACAAAAACCATAAAGCAATGCTACTTGCTTTATATTTTATATATTATTCCACAACTATTTTTCCAAGCATGGTTGGATGTATCCCACATGAATAGTTAAAGGTACCAGCTGTATTGAAGGTGAACGAAAAACTTTGACCGTTAGCCAAATCGCTAGAATTAAACGCATCTGATTTGATGGTATGTGTAGCATAATCATTATTGATCCAGGTTACCGTAGTACCCTGTTTGACCGTTAACATTGCTGGATCAAACACAAAATTCTGAATACTAATGGTGTTAGTTGCTACGGGCTCTGCTTGTATTCCGGTTAAGTTAGTATTGGTAGTATTACTCCCAGACAAACTACAACCACTTACCAGTAGTATTCCCATAATAAATAGAAGTGCCGTTATCATTTTGTTCATATACTATTACTATAGCACCCCTATTTATTTGTGCCTAGAAGGATTACTGTACGGAATATTCTGTATCTTTCAGAGCAGTTTTGACTTCTTCAAGCGTAATAGCTCGATTGGACACTAATTCTGTTTTTCCGTCTAAACCAGACGTGTTCACTTGGATAACGCCGGGAATTTTTTTTAGCTTTAAGGTACTAAGCGTTATACAAGCAGCACAGTGAAATCCAGAAATGGTAAATTGTAAGATGTTCATAAAAATATTTTTAATAATTTAGCTATTCCACTTTTATAGTGCCGCGTGGCACGCCCATGGCGCAAGTAATATCGTAATTACCAGTTTTAGTAGGCGTGAATTGCATAATAATCTTTTCACCAGCTACTAACAATTCAGGATTTTCATAAAGACCAGGGATCATAATAGTGCTCATGCAACCAGAACCGTTTTCTTTAGCATTAATTTCAAGCCGAACCGACCGGCCGGCTTTAACCGTAAAAGCGTTCGGCTGAATATCATTATTATAAGTATACACTGTTTGAATCACTTGGTCAGCAGCCGAAGTAGGAACAGTGGCAACAGGAATAGCGGCATTAGATACGGTAGTACTGGCTGTATTGTCTATCACATTAAATACCCCGGTATACATACCCATCGAACACGAAAAAGTGGCTTGGCCAGATGCGGTAGGAGTAAACTCAATGATATTTTCTCCCGCTACTAGGTTTTTACGAATATTGTATGACGACATCATAATACTACTAGCACAAGAATACGGCGCCTGGGCATTAATAATCCATTTTACTGGCACGCCTTTTTTAACTGTAAACTGATTTGGTGAATAACCGCTGCCAGTTTCTGCCATCCGTACTACCTGCACGCCATTTTCTAATGTAACGTTTGGATCGTTAGCTAAAGTAGCGTTGTTGGCAGGCGTTGCTGAACCTAATTTCCAGCCCGTTAAATTTAATCCGTTATTAATATTGAATAGCGCGAACAATATTACTACTACACCAGCTACTTTAAAAAACCGCTGGGCAAACAACCCCTTCACTGTTGCCGTTAAACCGCCAATACCTAATAAACCAGGCGCTGTACCTACGGCAAATAACCCCATAATCAAAACGCCTTGGGTAAAGCTACCAGTACTTACAGCATAAAGCTGCATAGCTTGGGTAAAACCACAGGGCAAGAAAAATGTAAGCGCTCCAAGTAACATTGAACTTTTATGGCTGTATTCTTTCTCGTGTTTTTTGATGCCGAATAATTTACTGACGCTAGCTGGCAGTGAAATGCTCACTGTTTCTAATCTAGGAAAAACACCTACTAACTTCGCTCCCATCAACAACATCACACCGCCTACAACGATGGTTAACAATCCTAACATGCCAGCAGATAATTGTAATACAGACCCAACTGCTCCTAAAATGCCTCCTAACAAAGCATAGCCCATAATGCGCCCTAGATTAAAAAATAGGTGCGGACGAAACTTTTGTACTGGTGTAGCTTCTGGGTGTTTTTCCGCGTGTCGCGCCGAAATGCCCAGTATCAAACCGCCTACTAAAGCCATGCAAGTAGAAAATCCGGCTGTTAAACCAACTAATAGTACTACCCCTAAACCCGTTGGATTAGCGCCAGAACTAACACTTAAATTAGTTAAACCAATACTTTTTAGTAGCCAATAAGCACCTAATACGAATAGTATTGCAATACCAAATTCTTTATAATCACGTATATTACTACTAAACCAAGCTTTTTTACCTACCAAACCAACTTTATAGCCAGCTGCAACTATAGCCGTTTCGATAGCGTTCATATTAGGCTCCTGATCTTGATAATATACTTCGGCTATACTAGTTTTATAATGCACTACACTTTTAGTTACCCCGGAAACATTAGATAACTTTTCTTCAATCAGTAATTCACAAGAGCGACAATGCATCCCAATAATGGGAATGGTTAATTTATTCATAAGTATCTGTATTAATAACTAATAAAATCCAAAACTATCACACAGATACGTTTCACTCTCGTTTAATAATGGTAAAGAGGTTAAATAATGTATTATTTGGAGGATTAACATTTACTCGACTATGTAAAACGCTAGCGCTTGTAGCCGTTAATGTTAACGCTTCTGGCAATACTGCCGTAATTTGCCAAGGTATATTAACTAACACTGGCGCAACTTCCGCCACGTCGGTAGAAGTAACACAACACATCTTTACAGTAGCCGGTTTTGGCATAGAACTATTATCAGCGCTGTCATGGCACCTGCTCATTGGATCAACATTAACACTACTAGCCATCGCCGGCTGATGATTCACCCAGCTTAATGCTAGCAATACAACTATAACACTAATAATTCTAAGTTGTTTCATAGGTTCATGTTGCACTATTTTCACGCAAAAGTCAAACCACTACGCGTTTCTACTGCTCCAATACCTGTAATATTTTATCTAATTTTTTATTGATCTGCTCAAAATCTCTTTTATAGGATTCTGTATGCTGAAAAGATTTATTATATTGAGCTGGTTTGCGTGAATCATAAGAATCGCTTTTTTTGAAACAATCATGACACAAAATAGGCTTTTTACCATTTGGTTTAAACGGCACCTTACAAGCTTCGTGACACTCCGCACACACCGCTTCATGTAATATTTTAGTAGCCTTTGCTGGATCGTAATCCCGGCCGCCGAATTTCTTGTAGCCTTCTTTACTTCTACTTGATCGATCTGATCGATCATGTGTCATTTTCGAAAAATCGCCTGATCGTTTTTTGCCGCCAAATTTAGGGTTTTTGTGATGAAATGGTTTCATGATATTTTCTGGTTATTTTAAACTAAACTAAAAAGGAAGTGTAGATGAAAAATGACATTTTGGCAACTCTACTCCATATGTTGTCAGCCAACCGTGCTATTTATCTTTCCAATCCCACCACTGTAACTTTTTTGGATCGTGTTGTTGATGACTAGCAAAATACACTGCACACCGAAATACATACAACATACAGCGATCGATGTGTTGTTTGCGAAAAACACACAGTTGCTCATACAACAGTTCAGGATCATTACCCTTTAAATCATTAATTGATCTTAACCTTAAATCCCAAAAATCCTGAGCAATACTTTTTCCTACACCAGGGATAGTTTGGAATTGTTTGAGGATGGCTTGTTTAGCTGGTGGCATATATTAATACCATTAATTAGTTTTGAGCAAAATAAATGACATATCCGTTACAGTCTTTAATAGAAAATTCGCGGGCTCCATAAAATGTTTTGTGCAACTCTTTAATAATAGTGATTTTGGCTTGCTGGATTTTTTTATAAAGTTTTTCTATATCATCCACATGAATATATAAAGAGAATGATCCACCAATCGGTTGCTTGGCAAAATCCGGAACTTCTTCTACAAAACTGGCTCGCTGTTGTAGCATAATGGTCACTTTATCGTTTGTCAGCATGGCCCAAACCGGTTTTTTTGCATCTGGAACGGTCATTGTTACTTTAAAATATAGTATACTACTGTAAAACTCAATGGTTTTTGGCATGTCTTCAACCATTAAATTAGGTGAAAGTGAAAATGTCTTCATAAATAATAAATTAATACTTAATGTGCTCATGCTAGCTTATTGCGGCATCGCTGTATTGTAAAAATCGGACAACAATTTATATACTAATAAAATGAGTGAACTGCTGTGGGCTCAAGTTACAAATTAACCTTAAATCATTAATTAAGTGTGCTTGATCATAATAGCCATGCTGTAATGCTTGCCAAATAGAAGAAGTTTTTTTGGTTTTGAGTAATTCCTGTAAGAGATATTGAAATCGAATCGTGCGAGCAAACGTTTTTGGACTCAACCCAATATAGCGTTCAAATAAACGACGAAATTGTCGTTCTGTGATATTTTGTTGTTTAGCAAGTGCAGTAATAGCAACGTGGCCTTGTTGCATAAATATATTTTTTAAAATAGCTTGCAGTTGTTGATCTTCTGATGCACAAGATCCTAATCGTGCAGTGATATAGGTTTCTGCAATGTTAATACGTTCATGAAAGATATGAGCTGCTGCTACTTGAGAAATGAACGCTTTAGTATCAGGTAACATACATTCTAAACTAATATCTTGTTTAACAAACATTTTCATTGGAGCATTTAACAATGTAAATAGTTTTCCCGGCCAAAAACGAATACCAAAAAAATTTGCACCCGGTTTTAATTTAATCACTGATACTTTAGCCATTGTTCCGCTAATCAAAGCTTTGGCTTTATGCTTATTACTTAAATCAAATACAATATCAGCGCAACCATCTGGTAAAATAGATAAAGTTGTTGCCTTAGTGAGTGTTGCTTGAGCAGATAGTTCCCAGAAACATTCTATGCATTGAGATAATTTACCCTTCGATACAGATTTTGTATATTTAATATATGGACTGAGTTGATTGCTCAAGACTTGAGTAGGTTGGTAGTTTATCATTATAATTATTGTAAATTGTGCGTTACTCCAATCTTCCACACATTTTTCTCAAGAAAGGCCTCGATGGTCTGCCGGTTGGCTTTGTTTAATAAATTTGTTTGGGAGAGTTTGTTTCTTTTACCATATTCAATTAACGCGATTATTTCTTTGCCCTCTAAATAAGCTAGTCGTTTGTGATAACTATTAGTAAGAGCTTTACCGACTATTTCTTCCATAGTTCTAGCTGTACCTTGTGTATTAAATTCTTTAAAGGCTTCGTAATAATTATTGCGATCAATAAATTTTATGTTAATAGGCACAAATCCTTCCCGGATTAATAAATAATTGTTAATCACTCGTCCAATCCGACCATTACCGTCAATAAATGGATGCGTATATTCAAAGGCCAAGTGTAATTTGGCTATGCGCTTAATAATATTTTCATGGCTAGCGGCATAATACTCTACTAACATTTTTTTCAGTCGTTCGATAATTTCTTGTGGAGCCGGTGCAATATGATTACCAACTCGAACGTACTCATTGTCTTTGCGAAATCTGCCAGCAATATCATCACGAATATTGGCAATTAACATTTGATGAAGCGACAAGATAATTTCAAGTGTTAATTCGTGTTCTTTAGATTTCTTGTCAATGTAAGATACCACTCGAGCTAAATTTTTAGCTTCAAACAGTTCTCGTTCGGTAATGTATCTATCTAAATCTATTTGCAGTAATATTTTTTCAGTTTCTTCAAGAGTTAGTGTGCTATTTTCAATAGCATTGGAGTTATATACCTGCTCAGCCACTTCTGTTTCATTAATAAGTCTAAGCAAAGCCTCCTTACCAACGGCGGCTTTGTAGTACCGTTCACGTAAATTCGGTAATTTATTAAACGCATTTTGTAATCTAGCCATAGCCTAATTATACTAAATTTCACGATTATGTCAACAATAACCGTGAATAATTACAAAAAACATAGTTTTTCACGGTTATGGATTAATATAAAGGAAAAATTGTTTCTATTTCTTCACGGTAACCTTAACCGTATCCGATACTACACTAGTATATTCTTCAGCCAGGGTAGCTTTGGGATTCCAGCGTGCCTCGAAGGTGTATTTTTTAGCTTTTGCAAATGGCAATACAATTTTGGCAACACCCTTCTTATTGGTTTTAATAGTTTTAACTTTCTTAAAATGGTTACCTTGTTTTTTGAGTAACTGAACTCGTTGTTTCTTCAACGCTTTATTGGTCACGGCATCTTTTAATGTAATAGTGAATGTTACAGCATTGCCAACGGTAACTTTTTTTGGTTTGGCCTTTAATGTAATAGCCACTTTAGATGTAACATTAAATAAACCACGAGTAGTACCAAGTGTGACACCGTCGAATAATAGCGTGTAGAACGTTTCTTGTTTTAAACCAGTGTACAATAAGCCCCAAGTAGTTCCAGCATCGCTGGATTTATATAATACGCCTTGACCGGAATAATTTACTGCTCCCAAGTAAAGAGTAGTTGGTGCAGTGGATGATTGCAGCGCTAAACTATTAAATTCTTGATTATTATCTAGATTCTCGGTAATCTTGGTCCAGGTTGCGCCGGCATCACTCGATTTATAAAAACCAAATTTACCGGTATCGTTATTGCCATAAGCAATACTAGCTACCGCGTACACAATATTATCATCATGAGGATCCACTGCTACCTGCACAATTTCTTCAGCCGGACTACTACTGAGAAAACTCCAAGTACCGTTACTATATTTATAGATACCAGCCACATAATTATTACCACCTTCTGCGCCAACTCCAACATAAAGTGTACCGTCGCTGGCTTGAGCAATCGCTTGAGCAGACGCGTTATCAGTAATAGATAAATCAGTCCAAGTTTCTCCTAAATCGGTAGATTGTAACACCATACCGAGTTTTGGATTATTAGGATTATTATTGCCAACTGCCGCATAAAGCTTATTTCCATCGGTCACATCAACAATAATCTGATTAACTTGATAACTACTACTCATTAAACCAGACACTAAGTTATCAGACCAAGTGGTTCCACCATCGCTTGACCGTTTCATGGCACCTAACTCACCTACCACTACTACGTTAGGATTATCAGGTAGCGTCCAAATAGCACTGGCCGGATCTGGCAATACGGGAAAAGTCCAAGTTACACTACTGCTAGTAAAATTTTCTGTTTTAGCTACGCCATTATAGGCAGCAGCCCAGACAATATCTTTATTAGTTGCTTGACTGATATCCGTAATTTTTACACCAGCAATTCCAGAATTAATATCACTCCAGGTAGCACCTCGATCTGTACTCTTGCTTATACCGGGCATGCCATCAGCGTAGATAATATTCGTATTCGTTGGATCAATAATCATGGCATGTCCCCCCAGGGCTGTATTATTGTCGTTTGCATCCCGACCCATACTTTGCCAAGTTGCACCCCGATCATCACTATATTCACCACCTAAATACACTCGACCAGTACCATCAAAAACCACCGCCTGCCCGGCTGGTGAAATAACTGTCCAGCTTGTTCCTCCATTCACACTTTGGTAACTAGTATCACTATAACCACCACTTAAAACCATATAATTTGCATTGATTGGATCAACACTTATTTGAGCACCCCAGGAGTTATCTTGAATAGTTGGAATTGTTAATTCAGTCCAGTTGACCCCACTATCGCTACTTTTATATAAATGAGCGGTATTACTACTATCAAAACCAACTGCGAAAAATTCACCATCAGTAGGTGAACCTGTCACATACAAAAATACCATATTAGCACCACTAGTCACCGTAGCTTCAGACCAAGTAACACCATCATCCGAACTTACATAAGCAATACCGCCTTCTGAAGCCAACAACACTAACGTATTATGGTCAAAAGCCAGCGCGGCACCGTAATGATCAGTAATTTTTGTATAAGTTACACCTGCGTCGGTACTCCGATATAAACCGTTACTAAATAAAGCAAAGACATAGCCATTACTAGGGTTCAATTCCACGGCTACACCCCCACCGTAATCCACGCCAGATAACCCCTCCCAACTAGCGCCTCCATTAGAGGATCGATAGACACCGTTTGGAGCATCTTTTGCTGTAGTGTAAATCATGTCATGTGTTGCATCAATCGCAATATCCCAGGTATTACCACCGTATGGACCAATATTTGTAACTGTTGCTGTAGTAGCGTTATCTGTAGCAACGTCGCTATTACTACTATTACTGTTACCACTTCCATTACCAGAACCGTCCCCTTCAGCCAATAGCGGTTGAATTCGTCCAGCAAACAATATGGTCATGCCAATTAGTATAACGACTACGGCTGACCGTTTTAAAATATTATCCTCCATAATATAAATAATAAATTTATAAAATCAAACTTAATTTACTGATAGTATAAATGACTATTATTTTTTTGTCGACTCAATAACCGTGAATAATTACAAAAAAAACATAGTTTTTCACGGTTATGAACTAGAAATATTGCTTACACCCACTGTACATTTTTAATTTTACGACATATCCCTCTTTTAAAACGATATGCGGGATAACCAATTAGCAACGCTCCAACCACTTCATTTTGCTTTGGAATCTTAAACATTGCTCGTAATCCTGGAACCCAATTAATTCCCCCAGGAACTAAAGACGTTACGCATCCACCTAATCCAAGGGCATGAACCGCTAACATGCCGTAAGTTAATGAAATAAAACCATCTTCATAATAATGATCCGCTGATTTATTGGCATGAAACAGTATCATAGCAGGCGCTCCGCGCGTAAAAATATCTTCTTGGCCTTGTTCCATGGCTGGTAATTTAGTAGTCATCAATTCTACCACATGTCCTTTTAGAGAATTATAATTGGACTTACCTGCTCTGTGTTTAATTACTTGCCTAATAATAGGATTGCGCATATATCGCACGAGCTGCTTATATGATGTTGTTAGCAATGGTAAAGCGCGTACAATTTTTTCTCTACCATTAATAATCGTTAGTTGCACCTTATGATTCGGCGGGTAGCTCATGGGTGCCGTTTCCAGAGCGCTCACAACTTTTTGTAATAGCTCTGGAGAAACCGCTTTGGGTTGAAATACTCTAATAGCACGACGCGTGCTAATGAAATTATAAAAATCTTGAAAAGCTACATTATTTTTTGACAGATCAAAAAAATCTTTATCATATGATAGCCCTTCCACAAACACAGCTTTATTTGGACAAGCTGCCATGCAATGACCACATTGCACACATAGATGAATGCGCTTTGGATCAACTACAATATTTCCGTTAGCATCTTTTTTATATACTTTATTAGGGCAAATCGCTACACACGTCCCACAGCGCTGGCATTTATTTTGATCAATAGTATTATGAAGCATATAGCTATTATTTCTTACTTCGCTTTCTATTTTTTGCACTCTCTAGTGCTTGCAGTGCAACTTTATCAAAATCAGACACATAATTTTTATCTTGCTTAACTCGAAATTTTTCGTATTCATCCAGTGCTAAAGCTTCGGCTACTGTGTGACTAACACGTCCAGCATCACCAAGTATTTCTTGTTCATTAAATTTAAGAAACGCATCCAACTTAGCTACCCAATCAGCCATTCTCATAAGAACTCCGCGTTTGGCTTGCAATTCGGAAAAATCAAGATACATCGTTACAATTCTGTTTAGGTGATCAAGCTCTTTTTCGTTCAAATAATTTTTAGCAATCATCACATCCGTTTCTCTAATTTTTCCTTTGGGAGAATTCTTCCAAACAGTCAAACCCATGTTTGGCTTGACGCTACTAACTCTTTCATGAATTATTTCTGCCGCTGTTTTACCAGTAATAGCAAAGTGAAGCTTGTTTTGCACTGTTGCAAAAAATTTCTTGGTAATATCACTGTCCGGTGAATAATCAGCGCTACACTCTGCATAAATATCGGTAACTTTTTGATATAAGCGTCTTTCGCTACTTCGAATATTTCTAATTCTGGCTAGTTGTTCTTCAAAATAATCTTGACCAAAAATATTGTTTGGATTTTTTAATCGTTCATCATCCATTGTAAAACCCTTGATGATGTATTCTTTTAACCTTGCAGTAGCCCAGATACGAAATTGCGTAGCTTGCACACTATTAATTCTATAACCAACAGAAAGAATTGCGTCCAGACTATAAAACTCCATATCTCGTAAAACCTGTCTATCTCCTTCATTTTGAACTTGTGCAATTTTTGCACTAGTTGCTTCTTTTCTAAGCTCGCCATCATTATAAATATTTTGTAGATGTTTAGTAACTACGCTTCTATCAATACCAAAAAGCTGAGCGATTTTAACTTGCGTTAACCAAATATTTTCATTACGCAAAAAAATCTCTACTTTCACATGGCCGTTTGGTGTGGTGTATAGTAAAAACTCAGTAAAACTATTATTTGGAATAACTTGTCGTTTCTTTTTCTTCATAATTAAACACCTACATTATGCCTAATTTACGAGAATAAATCAATACCAGAAAGACTATAATTCATTGATAAAAATATTTCTACACCTTAAACCGCGACTGTAGACTTACCAAGAAGAATTTGTGTAGAAAGCATAATTATTTTTTTAGTCCTATTTCACCAACTTCAGCACTGCCTGTTGCAAAGGCTGCTCAACTTTTAACAATGGATTCGCATGTAACAATTTCATGCTTTCAGCAATCAAACCTTGAATAAATTTTACTGTTAAGTCTAACGGTTGCTTAGCAAATTCCTTGTGATTCATTCCCTCTTCCATAATCTGCTTAATAAGCTGACTATACGCTTCTTGAAAAGCTAATTCAGCAATTTCGTATTTGTACTTAAACTCGAAAGCATCATTACTTTTTAACCATTTTCGTGACTCTTTAAAGATCAGCTCAATCAGTATTTTTAATTTTTTCTCACTAGTATAAACTGCGCTTAGTTGCTTAGCCATCTTATTACAAAATTGTTGCGCAACTTTGCTAACAATATAATAGTATACTTTTTCTTTACTGTTAAAATATTGATAAATAGTTTTTTTACTCATTTTCAATTCTGCCGCAATATCATCGACTGAAGTTTTTTTAAAGCCGTAATGCTCAAAGTGTTTTTGAAATTGTTCGGCTATTTTAGCTTGTTTAGTAATTTTATTTGTAGTCATAATAAATTTTATAAATCATTATTTAGTCTGTTTCCAATTTGTTATTAGTTTAATAAACATATAAATAATCACTGGTACCAGAATTAGATTTTCATAAATCCCTGCACTTAATTGGGCTAAAGGTGAAGTATTGGCCAGTAGCAATAATAATACTAGCCAACGATTCGATTTGGGCATAGCGGTAGCTAAAAGTACCCCGCAAAAAATGAGCGTAGGATAAATAGTTAGCCCAAGCATGGCAGTATTCGGAAACTGCAGACCCCAGGGTAAATAATACAATGGATACAATAATGCAATAAATATAAATAAACCAGCTATGATTTTATCAAAACTATTAACAGGTAATGTAAAAGTAATTTTATTTTCACCCAATACATCTCGTAATACTGCTCCCGCAACAAACAACATTACCACCACCCAAAAACTCTCCACCATCACTGCCGGAACAGCTCCTGCAAGTTTACCAATCAAGCCAGTATGATCTTTAATCACTACTAGCGCTAGCCACATAATACTGACCCAACTTAACGCAATAACCATCCAAATTTTTAATGGTTTAGATTGTTTTTTTATACCATAAGCATAGTATAAACAGATAATAGCACTGATAAAAAATATAACACCTAACCACCACCATTGTTGATTGTAGTGAGTGGTTAATAAATAATATGCTGTTTTGTCCATATATTTTAGTATTATTAAACATTAAATTATTAATGGAAACTAGATACTAAAACAGTATACCATTACCCAAGTAATAGTCAAGCGAGTTATGCACAATCCCCTTACATTATATGATAATCGTTCAAATCCACCGTCATCACCTTTTGCCCAGACCACTGCAAAAACTTTTTAAAATCTTCACGATCTAATTCTAATGTAGCTGTATTAACATTCGGATGAAAATTAACATGTTCATGGTGCCATAAATCATTATCAATCACCACAATCACCTCTTTGTTAACGTCATTAATTAACCCAAACGGCGAGACGGATCCGGGAGTTAAGCCTAAATACTTTAATAATCGTTGTGGCGAAGCAAAACTAAGCGGTGTTTCCCCTAACGCTTGAGTCAGACGTTTTAAATCTAACATTTTATTAGTTTCTACAACTACTAAATAATGCTGATTGCCTTTCCGATTGCGCAAAAACAAATTCTTGCTTTTTCCGCCCGGTATTTTGCCATAATACTGCTCAGCATCGGCACACGTAAACAAAGCCGGGTGTTTATGCTCAAGGAATTTAATATTGAGCTCTGATAAAATTGTATAAATGTTAGACATGATATTTTAACCATGCCCGTTTAACCAACGACATAGATAATGTGGATAATACAAATCCAACTGTGGGTACAACAGCATTTAAAAATGGTTTTGGAAATTTTGCTATTATTAAAAAAATCACAATAACTACATAGGTTAGTAAAGCAACGGTTATTTTACGAGTCCAGCTAATTTCCCAAGCTTTATCAGCTTCTACGCGCTGATTACGCTCTTTAATAATTTTAATTTCGTTTTCAAAATCCATAATTTTATTAATATTTAACTTTTCCTGTATTTACTATTAAGATTTTTTTGTTTTTTGGTACTTGTTTGTGTAATTGTAATAATAAAGCTAATCCAGCTATTCCAGACGGTTCACAAGTAATATGTAATTTATCAGCTAATTGAATAGCCTTATCTAAATAACATTCTTCAAGCAACAGCACGTTAGATTCTATGCCACAATAACCAGCCGAACGATATAATCTAATCCAACGCTCGTCAAAATGGACAAAGGGTAAATGTGGTGAATAGAGTTTAGCAGCTGCTTTAGACGTTGGATTATTAACAGTGGCACCAAAAAAATTACAAGTTCGTAAAATATTAACATTGCCTTTAAAGCGAGGATCGGGCTGTTTAGCTGTTACTTCGCGTTTATTGATATTTAAAATATTCTCATAAAGATTCCCTGTCCCAAACGGTACGAAACAATAGTCGGGAGAACTATTTAAAATTTCATAAGCTAACCAATCATAAAACCGAGTAGTAGGATCTAACGCTTCACTAGAGGTAATATCAAAACCGTTAGGATTATGGGTAAGAGCGAGAATTTCTTCCCATTGGAGCGGCCGCTTACTTAAATCTGTTTCATAAACTTCGCAACCTAATTCTTTTAGTGTTTGCGCAACGTGCCCATTCAAATGAATATCTACTAATACTTTTAAATTCGGTAAATGATAAAACCGTAATTGAGTTTGAATAGCCACCGCCGCCGAACCAGAAGAAATAATCGACATGGCTGGCAATACTCCTTTCAACTGACCGCGTTGCTTGGCCAGTAAAAAATCTCGATAAGTCACAATGATTTCCCAGGCCATTCTATCTTTGTGCGTACCGGTAGGATTAACGCTCTCGTCCTTTAACCACACATTAGAAAAACCAGGCACGGCAATACGATAAGTAGGAGTAGCTGGAAATTTAGGATTATTAGCCGGAAATTCCGGATGATTTGGATCGTTATCTGAAGCCACCACAATAGAGCGTAAAATAGCGGTTTCTTTGCGATTTAATGACATATTAGTAATATCCTATAAGCTAGCCTATGATTCGTCAATAATTATTGACTTTGTTTTATTGTAGTAAATCAGTTTTCTGATATCTAAGGCTTCCCGACATTTTCTTTTTATCATTCCAGCACTTAATCGCCTCTTTCAAAGTCTTGCCTGGATTATCCTTCATAAAATCACGAATGTATCGATTATACTCAAACTGAGGAGCAATTTCTTTGGTTTGTGTTTTATCTTTTTTTAATTCATGTAAACGTTTCCATTCTACAATTGCATCCTGCAATATTTTGCCAGTATTTACTTTCATCCAATTCATAAACTGAACATTAAACGCAAAGTGTTTGCCAATCTGTTTGATAAAAAATGCCCGGACATTTTCGGTGTTTTTGTAATTATCGGTAATTACTGTATTTAAGGTTAGTTGCTCTGTATTCCAATTAAACTTTGAGACACTTTTCTTAGTTATCTGTTTTGGTTTTGCTACTACTTGGCCAGTCTGTAAAAACAATGCTATTCGCTTTGCGATATCAAGTTTTCCACCTTGAGTACTAATATTATGTTGTTTACAAAATTGTACTAACTCTTCTTTGAGCCAATAATATGAGTTAAAATATTGAAGAGATATAGTATTGTTGAGTAACGGGCGCATTTTATGATTTGTAATTATTTTATCATTACTAATACCGTTACTATTCCCTCAGCAACAGAAGTGACCATTAATACTGCTAATAACGTCTTCGAAGTTCGTGTTGTAAATTGTCTGTGTCCTTTACTCATAAAATAATTATGAATTCCAAAAGCAAATATTCCACCACCACTTAGTGCCAATGATAAATACAAACCCAGAGACTGATTAAGGGCTATACAAACTGTGCCATATAGAATGAATCCTACTAACGGAATGTGTAGCAACAAAAAACCAGTGATGCCGCCTGGCAACTTAAACAGTTCCCATTCTTTCCAATAAGCCGAATCGATTTCGTGAATAATTAATAAGGTAGCATTCGAAATATATAACAAAATTAACAAGTTATTCATATTGGTATTTATTATAGCAGATTTTTCTCTAGTTACTGAAAATTTCTCCTAGCTTCTTTATATATCATAAATTAATGCTTATTTGTTACTTTTCATAATATTTCATTTTATATCCGATAAACCGCAACAATTAAACAAATAACTATAATAACACTAGCTACTATTTTATTAGCTGTAAGCTGTTCTTTAAGTAAGAATTTTGAAAGCAAATAAACCAAAGCCGGACCGCTGGTTAAAATTAATACAGTTGATCCGATACCAATAGTGGTGATTGAATAATATTTTAAAATAGCCGCCGCCGAATATAATATGGCTGAAAGAAAAAAATACCCGCGCTGTTTGCTTGATATTAAGGCTAATTTCGGTCGTACAAATAAACCTAAAATAATTGCCACCCCAATTGCTCGCACTGAATATAAAGTGACTGACGATACAGATACTAATATGATTTTATAAACCAGATGTAATAATCCTGAAATAAACATTGAAACAATTACAAATAAAGTGTAACGATCAAACTGTACATGCCATAAACCTTCATTACTTTTCTCAATATGCGCATACACTAAAGCTAAACTGGTAATAGCCCCTAAAATAAGTACTGTGATATTACGCTCGTCTGGGAAAAGAAAAAAAGCCATGATAATAACAAACATTGGCTCGGTATTACGTAATGGTTCTAATGATGATAAATTGCGTTGCGTTAAACCTTTGTAAAAAAGCATGTTCTGTAAGGTGGAACCAAACACAACCAGTAATAACAATCCAAAAGTAGTTGGTGTAAAAACAGACGGGTTAGTAATACTAAAATATAGCAGTAACGGTACACTAATAATTGCCATTGCTATAAACAAAACCGCTGTAAAAGTATTGCCAGTAAGCTTCTGTACTTTCAGATTAAATTTGTCTATTACAGTAGCTAAACTTTCGGTAATCGTAGAAAATAAAGATAACAACATAATGCTGACTATTATAGCAGAATTACATAATTATTACTGCTTCAACAATTTTTACTTGCTACTCTGCAACTGTTTTTGATTAAATAACGCTAACTCTTTACGTACTTTTTGTTCCATTTTCTTATGTGATACATTACCGGATCCACCTAAAATTTCTTTATCATTTAATATCAAAAATCCATCTAATTTTTGTAACCAATTTTTCATGTACATTACTCGTTGTTCCACACTTTGCAGTTCAGCAAATGATAAAAATTGTTCAACTAATAAATTAAGACGTTTTAATTCTAATTCCTCCAAATAATTCTTAGCTATTTCAGCTTGATCACGAGTAATCACTTCACCTTTCCAATTAGTTAAACCCATGTTCACTTTGGTGCTATCTACCCGACTAGATACAATTTCCGCGGCTGTTAAACCAGTAATGGCAAAATGAAATTTATTTTGTACAACAGCAAAAAATTTTTGAGCGTAATCAGTTTTAGGATTATAATCAGCGCTCGTAGCAAAAATGTCAGTTACTTTTTGATAAAAATTTCGTTCCGAAGTGCGGATTTTTCTAATCCGTTCTTCCAATTCTTCGAAATACCCTTTTGCTACACGGCCTTCAGCCAAACGTTCGTCATCCATCACAAAACCTTTAATGATATACTCCTTTAATTTTTGCGTAGCCCAAATTCTAAATTGAGTGCCTTGTAGGGAATGCACTCGATAACCAACGGAGATAATTA
Source organism: Patescibacteria group bacterium (assembly GCA_041660305.1). Taxonomy (GTDB): domain Bacteria; phylum Patescibacteriota; class Patescibacteriia; order UBA9570; family UBA9570; genus JBAZWO01. The sequence goes on from JBAZWO010000008.1 coordinate 31,162, forward strand.
CATCAAGATTATAAAAAGTAACCGTATAATTTTTTCCATCTGAAGCGGTATGCTGGAGTTTCCGGCATACTGAATTTTCTGCTAATTCTCCTTCTTTAAAGACATTCTGAATATGTTCGGTAATAGTTTTTCTATCTTTATCAAATAACTCCGCCATTTGTTTTTGACTAAGCCAGACGGTTTCATGTTCTAGCCGAACAGTAATTTTTGTTTGACCGTCGATTGTATTGTAAATAATAATTTGATTGTTATTTTCTGTCATATCAAAACATAAAATGTTGAATATACATTTTATCAATTCGGAGCTAAATAACAATCCCTTTATCCCCAGACGGCGCTATTTAGCGCCGTCGCTACATGTTTTCATAACACCAGCAACTTCCCGTTCGCAAAATAATAAATATCTTCTTTGCGAATACCGTAATGGCCGTTTTGTTTGCGTAAAATATGCGGCTCGAAGGTAAATAATCTGTTCTCCCCGATTACTCTGGTTTCTTTAGCTTCTAAATAGATTCTATCATCAATATGTTTTTCTATGGTATGGCCTAAATTATTTTTAAAATCTAAGTTTTTGTAACCTAAATTATTTATTTGTTCGCTCATGATTTGATTTATTTCCGCAAATGTCAGGCCGGGTTTAAATATCTCCACTAACTTTTTATGTAAGGTTTCTTGGGCGGCTAAACCAGCAAACATTTCTTGAACATTATCTGGATAGGTTGAATTATTTTCTGTGACAGCTTTACCGTTAGCCACTACAATAGAGCGTGCGTAATCCGACCAGTAACCCTCGAGCTCTGGTGAAAAATCTACGGATACTAAATCAAACTCTTGCACTTTAATATTAGTAGGCTGATAATCTCGGCCAGACATCGATAACTTATTGCGTTCACCAACAAACACTAAAGCTAATTTGCCATGATACCAGGTTTTAGTAACGCCGTGTTGTTTAAAAAAACTTTTACATTCATGATCGATATCTATTTCACTCAAACCAACCTGAATAAATCTACGCAAATGCTGTAGGCATTGTTTGGAAATATTTTGAATGTGTTGATATTGGTGCATGTATTTACTTCACTTTATACCTTGTCGCTCTCCCCTCGCCGATCCGTTCCAGCTTATTCATTTCCACTAATTTTTTAATAGTATGTTCCACTGTTCGAGCATTCAGTTTAGTTGCCGCAATCACCTGACCACGACTAAATGTAGTTTGTTGTAAGGCAAACTGCCAAATCATAGTCTGTTTTTCTGATAAGAATTCTTCTACCGCTTCTTGCGTTAACAAGGTTAGGGCTTTTTGACTTTGTTGTTTTAAAATCTCTAAAAAATATGTCGCCCAAGGAGTGATGTTTTCGTGCTGTGATTTCCAAGTTTGTTGTGTTTTGTTCAAGGCGATATAGTACTCAATTTTTTTAGCTTCTATTAATTGCTCATGAGAAACGTAAGGCACATAGTCATAACCTGTTTTTAAAAGCAGAAAATTAGTTAGAATACGACTTAACCTTCCATTACCATCTTGAAAAGGATGAATTGCTAAAAATTCAAATATAAAATTAGCCAATACCAATAATGGATGAGTATCTTTCTGTTTTATTGCTGCAATTGTCCAAGCTAATAATCCCTCCATTTCCTTTTTTACTAAATGTGGTGGCGTAGGATCAAATACAATGCCAACAATTTCACCTTTGGAATTTTTTGCTTCTACGCGATTTGGCCCAAATTTATAGGCGCCGCGTTGACGAGCATCTTTTTCGCTATATTTGAGAAGTTCCTGATGAAAATGAAGAATAGTGCTTTCTGACAGGTTGATTTTAGACCACGCATTAAAAATGTTTTTTAATAACTCAAGATAACCCGCTACTTCTTGTTCATCACGAGTTTTAAGTTTTTTGATGTTTAAACCTCGTAATAACTTTTCCACTTGTACATCAGTAAGTTTATTACCTTCAATCCTAGTAGATGCCCCGGCTGAAGTAACTAATACAGCTACCTGTAACCGCGTGATCATTTGCGGCGATAGTGTACTACTCAATTTCCATTGCCCTTTTACAGTATCAATTTCAGACAACAGCTTATATACTAACTGCGTAGTTTGTGGTGAAAACTGTAATCTTTTGTTTAATCTCTCGGTTATATTCACATTATTTTTATTACAAATTAACTATGTGATATATTGTGAATTATTGTGAGATAAATGTCAATTTTTTAATTGCCGCGATATTTTCGTCTACTACTACCTCACCGGTTTTTACTAAATCGGCAATATTTTTTTCGGTAAAATAACGTTTCCAGCCGGCGAACCAATATAAGTCAATATCCGGTTCTAACACCATATCTGCATGTTGGGTAGTATTTTTAGTAAGATAATGATACGCAATATCAAACGAACGCATAGCGACTGATTTTAAATTGACAGTATCAACTGCTCCATTGGATCGCTTTAAATGACTATTTAAATTAACCGCAATTACTACATCGGCGCCCATGGCTCGCACTACATCATCTGGCACCGGATTGGTTAAGCCACCATCTACCAACAACTGTTTGTTATAACGCACTGGCTGAAATACTAATGGAATGGCCATACTGGCTCGTACTGCCGGTACTACTAAACCACTGGAAAATTGCACTTCTTGCCCAGAGATTAAATCGGTAGCCACTACTGCAGTAGGAATTTGTAATTGTTCAAACTTAACATTATCAAACCACTGCTTTAACAATTTATCTAATTTGTTCCCACGAATAAACCCGCCTCGTAACGTAATATCAAACAAAGCGTTTAATTTAGCTTTTTTGTAACCAATGGTTTTTTGTTCAAGTTCATTAATATCTTGGTGTCTGGCAAAACAAGTAGCTACCCAGGCACCAATACTAGTGCCAGATAAATAATCAATGGGAATACCATGTTTTAATAGCGCTTTAATTACTCCAACGTGCGCCAAACCACGCATGGCGCCGCCGCCCAACGCCAAACCAACGGTTTTTCGTGTACCCGACATAATATATTGTAACTAATTTTTACGTAACAATTATTTAGCTGTAATAACTGCCGGCGTGTAAACTCGCGCCGCCAGATCTTTATCTAGCCAATACAAAGCCGCGCCTTTATCTCCGGTAAGTTTAATTTTTTCTATAAGCGCTGTAACATTAGCCTCTTCTTCCACTTGTTCCGTAACGTACCAGCGTAACAAATTTTCTAAGGCACGATCTTTTTCCTTACTAGCTAAATCACATAATTGATGAATTTTACTAGTAATAAATTGCTCGTGTTTTAATGATTCCTGAAACATTTTAGTTACCCCAGTAAATTCAACCGGCGGTTGCGCAATGGCTTGCAAAGTAACTTTAGCGCCACAGGCTACTAAATGTTGGTAGAATCCTTTAGCGTGATCTAGTTCTTCTTGCGCTTGTACAAAAAACCAATTCGCCACCCCGGCTAAATTTAATTGTTGCGCGTAAGCCGACATGGCTAAATATAAGTAAGAAGAATAAAGTTCTTCTTTAATTTGATTATTTACCGCTTTAACAGTTGCGTTCGTCATAAAATTTTATAAATAATAATTAATTAGTTCCGTTAACAATGTAGTATACTACGAAATTATACCTCTAGCAAGGTAGGCAGGGCAGTAAAAATTATTTATTTTTTCTCAAACTTTCTCTTACAAATACACTAGATGTTTCATCTGTTTGTGTTATCCTTCTTTCTGATGCTTCTTGTTGCTCTGCTGAATATTGTGTTCTAGCTGCTCCCCATAGTGTCTGACACTGTTCAGCGCTAATATCACGACATACTTCACTTAAATATTTAATTGCTTCAGCAGCTATGTTTTTTAACATGTTTCTATGGTCTTCAGCTCCATCCCTGCCACCAGCACTAAGACTTGCGCCAGCTTCATGGTATTTTTTGGCATGCCCGAGTAAATTTTTTTTAATAGTTGGTGATAATCCGTCTAAAATATTATCCATAAATATATTTTATATACAAGTAGAGACGCATTATTATGCGTCCCTCCTTGATTTTTTAAATTATTTAATGAAAAAGAAACTATTTAGACCAAGCTAGATAACCTGGTACTACTACGTTCGCTCCTGGCACTAGCAATAATATACCTAGCCAACTTGGTTTTTGCCGTTGTTCAGCAATAGCCATCCACACCATAATAGACACAATTAAGTTAGCAATTGGTACAAATAATAACACTATCCACCACATTGGTTTCTTTGAAACTTGAAACATTAACACAATATTAGCTAATGGAATCCAAGCCATCCAAGGATTAGCGGTATTAGTTTTCTTAGCGATGGTTTGTAAGGCTAACGCAAAATACACATAAAACGCCACCGCCACTATCATATATACCACTATAAAAGCACCCATAATGCCCATTATCGCGGCCGTATCTCCCGCTGAAACATCAGATACAGTTGCATAGTCATCGTAACCGGTAGTGGTCGTGGTATTGTAATAATCGTATGAATTCGTGTCGTAATACGTATTAGTATCGTAGTTATAATCGGTACTATTGTAGTAGTCCATAAATATTGTTCCTCCTTATTTAATAATTAAATTTATTAATTATTATCATTATACCAAATTTTCAGATTGTTGTAAACAGATCAGTAAAAATTTAATTTTTTCACATTCCATTGCAAAGCAATTATATCCATAGTAAAATGTATTACAGAATATGTTAACCACCAACAAAAAAAATCAAATCACACCTTTAGGAACCCTGTTAACCGGACAATCTTTTGGCATTACCGCCAATGAAAGAATCGGTAATTTATATATGCTTGGCCGGACCGGTACAGGCAAAAGTGTAGTTTTAGAAAATATCATATTTTCAGATTTAATGTCTGCCCGTGGCGGAATGCTAATTGATCCTTACGGGGATTTAATTGCAGCTATCTTGCCGTATGTACCGGCGCATTATAAAAATAACTTAACAATATTTAATATTATAAAAGGCAGCGCTGAACAAAATATTAAACGATTTGAACAACAAATTAATTGATCAGCAATCAAAAATAATTCAAGTGCTTTTTTACTGTGTAATTTAAGTTATCTTACTATCGGTTCTCATACGGCCAGAACTATTGGGTTGCATATTTTAAAAACTTTTTATGCTAAATTAGGAAAAAATAATCACTTAGCCAATCACTCGCTATTTATTGATGAAGCACATAATTTTATTGATATACCAGTTTTGAAACAAATTACAAAAAGTAAATCATATAAATTACGGACAATTTTGTTAGATCAATCGCTAAATTATTATGCTAATGATACGATAGATAAACTTTTAACATCTGTAGATAAATTATTCTGTTTTAACGTCAACACACGCACAGCTGATATTGTCACAAATAAATTTAAATTATCACTTACTGCCAAAGAAATTACAAATATTGAACGCTATCATTTTTACGCCAAGCTTGGAAAAACCAAGCCTATCGTTAAAGTAAAAAGTGTACTGCCGTTAAATTATCAAAAAAATTTAACCGTAAAATAACATCACGATTTTATCTGCGTAATCTGTGTTTCAATTTTTTTACTGCTTGGTAAAAAATTTTCTTGGTTAATTACTTTTTTGCCGGTTAATTTTTCAAAGTCCTTCTTGGCTTTGCCGGCATAACGACCGCCTTTTGAAGCGGCGACTACATTCTCAGAATATCCAGTTGCTGTATCTTTTTCGGCTACATTACGCGTAGATAATTCAGCTAGTGCTGTAAAAATTAATTCCGCATCGGTCATGTGATCGCGCAAATTATGACCTTTTAATTTTTTTATTTGTTTATGCTGTTGAATAGTAACGCCACTCCATTCTTTATGAATAATGTTTGTTAACTTGGCATATTCTTCTTGTTCACTAATTTCATGATCAGCCCAATAATCGGTTAACTTATTTCTGATCTCTTGACCGCGCATACGTTGCTCAATCCATTTTTTAGAACGGCCAAGTTCTTGCCAGTGTCTCCTAGCTCGATTCATTGCTCGTTCTGGATCAACTACTTCTTGCAGTCTCTCATAACCTACTTTTGCCAGCCAAATTTTAAACGGTTCAGCTTTTGGTGATGGAATAGATTGTATAATTCTTAGCAATGTTTCAACATCCGCAACATCTGTTAAGCGCATTTTACCGTCAGGAGCCCTCATTTTCAAACCGTTACATTTTGTAACGGTTTCATTAGAACCCTCATCTAATAGTCGTTTTTTTAGTACTCTCCAATATACTTGAGGGTTTGTACTGTTTGTAAGTACAGCTACTACATCCACCACGCTAAAATACCATTTCTCTTGTTTAGCGTCCCAATGCCGCCGGATAGGATCGGTTTCGAATAATACAATGGATTTAGCTAATGCTTTTGGCCGATTTGGCATATGTTTTGCGCATCAATAATTAAAATTCCCCCTTTGGCCATTGGAGGTTATTTTACAACAAAACATGAGACATGTAAAAACCTCTAGCACCATTCGTTATGAATAGTGATACAGGAATGAGCAGTACAGGCAACTGCTCAAAAAGGAACGAACTTTCTTTTTCATAGACCTGTTCACTGCACGCCATATCTCTGTTGAACCTAACGGTTCGTAGAGAATCAACGTGTTGTGACTATGAAACGATTACATGGCTTTTCCATCGAAGCGAATAAAACCTCTGCTTCTGATCAAAGCCACTGTGAGAGAAGACCTAAACCTCCTCTTCTCTTGTACTGGCTCTTGCGTCGGCACGTTCACTTTGGCGCAGACACAAATGGCCTGGCCGCACTTACACTTCTGATCGTTTTCAATTCGACTCATAACGTCCTCCTAACAAGCCGTAAAGTCAGACGCATTCATTTTGCGGTATTGCAAAACAAATATGTCTAATCATTTACAGCGAATAATATACAGGGAACTCTATAGACTATTCACTACAAACGATTGAAGTTTTTTCAAAGAACAAATAAGGCTCTAACGATGATACGGAAGAGCCTGATAAATTTATTTAAGTAATATAAAATCTAGCTCTTCACGGTGGTGAGAATGATTTATTTTTAGCAATAATATGAAATTGGTGTAGGGACATAAATTTTAATATAAAAAAAACACTGCCCGATCTAGGCAGTTTGTTATCATCAAATTGACAGCAAAAATCTACCTAGAACGTAGGGTAGGTTTTTTGCTTTTTAAAGATACTGTAAATAAAATTATATTCATAACTAAATACACATTATCAAGCAATACTTAATCAGTCAATAGCAACCTGTTCAATAAGACCGTAACGCTGTAATTGGATCAATCTTGGCCGCTCGGGAAGCCGGAATTAAACTGGCTAAAACACTAACCACCACTGTAAATAATAATACAGCCATTAATAACCAGACTTTTACATCGAATAACGCAAAGTTAAAACTTTCCCCACCAAATTTTAATAATAATGCATTACCAACCAGCGCAATTGTAACGCTAATAATTATTCCAGCTAGTCCACCAATAAACCCAATTAATCCACCCTCGCACAAAAAAATAATTTTTATCGTTCTATTCGTCATACCTAAAGCTTTAAACAAACCAATTTCTCTGGTTCTTTCTATTACACTCATTACCATGGTATTAGTAATACCAAACATCGCAATAAGTAAAGCAATCATGCCTATAATAATTACCCCATAGGTAATGGCTTTATAAGATTTATTGAAACCTTCAGTTATTTTATTAAAATTATAATTATAATAACCAAGAGCGTCTATCTGGGCGGAAATTTCATTCACTTTTCCAACATTTTCAGCTTTTACGATAATTTGATTAAATCTGTCTGTAACATTTTGATAATTTTCTTGCAAAATTTTGGCACTAGTGGCCGTATTGATAAAATTTTTCCCAGACATTAAGTTTTCAACATCTTCATTGTTTTTATATATATTAGCAACGGTGATATTTATTTTCTGGCCACCAGCATATTCTTCCATCGGCACATCTTTCGCGTAAGCATATTCCGCGGTTTGTTGAGGAAAAGAAAAAATCAAATCAATCTTATCGCCAACTTGCACGCCTAATAATTTAGCCGATTCATCGCTAATGGAAATTTCATTATCTTTCAATGATTTACTGCCAGCAACTGTTAAGTTAGGCTGGTTAATAAATGCTTGCTGATAATACTCGTTTGAACCGCCAGAAATAATAATTTTTTTACTAAAATCCGTCGTGCCGGCAAATAGCATTAAATCGGGATAAACTGGATTGTACACGCCAATAGTCTGCTTTATTTTATCCACATCACTCTGCTTAAATTTTGCGCCCGTGTCATCGGAAGTATCTATGCCTAAACCAATTTCTGCTTGATACGGCAACACTGTAATCCATTCTAAAGATTTAAAATGAGACATTATCTCTTCAATAGTATATTTTTGCAAACCGTAACCAGCCGACATTAATAAAATTAATAAAATCGAACCAATGGCCACCCCAATGCACGATAAGATAGTTTTAGATTTGGTTTTACCTAAATTTTTAAACGCTAATTTTATTACTTTATTTAGTGTCATTTTTATAATCTGCAATTATTTTACCATCTTGGATTTTAATAGTTCTTTGACATTGTTTGGCAATATCTAAATCGTGTGTAACTAATAAAATAGTGGCATTTCTTTCTTGATTAATTTTTTTTAATAAATCGATAATAGCTTGGGAATTTTCAGTATCCAAATTACCGGTCGCTTCATCGGCTAAAATTAAATCGGGATTTTTCACTAATGCTCTGGCAAGCGCTACGCGCTGTTGCTGTCCGCCGGATAGCTCAATGGCTTTATGATAAGTATATTTTTCCAAACCTAAAAACTTTAAAATTTCTACTGCCTGTTGCTCGCTATTGGTTTTAGGAATATTAACAATATCTAACGCCAATTGAACGTTTTCTAAGGCCGTTAAATTTGGAATAAGATTATAAGCTTGAAACACAAAGCCAATGTGTTGCGCGCGAAATCTGGTAATGAGATGATTGTTCTTTCCCTGATAAATGGATTGCCCTTGATAAATAATATCTCCTGAATCTGGCGTTTCTAAACCGCCGATGGCATTTAATAACGTGCTTTTACCTGAACCAGACTTACCAAGAATGGCCACTAACTCGCCTGGCCTAATAGAAAAAGTAACATTGTTTAAAGCAAAAAACTCCCGGGGAGTATTAAGATAATATTTTTTAGTTAATTGTTTTACTGTTAACATACTTATTGAAATTAATTTTTCAAAATCCTTTTTGGATTTACCGGCATAACGCTACTAATTTCAACTAGCTACATTTTGTAACCGTTTGATTACCTCCCTTTGGCCATTGGCAGTTATTTTACAACAAAATATGGAACATGTAAAAAGTGAGTCTAGGATTCATTTCGAGCAAACTGGCCGGTAGTGCGTGATTTATTGAATAGGTAGTAAAATAAACCGATGGCTGATAAAAAATAAATGCCGTTTAATCCTAAGGCCCAAATTTGTCCAGATAATTGGGCTTGATTGAATTGTAAATTATAACGTAAAGCTTCAAATACATAGGTGGGCGGAAATAAATAAGCGATATATTGTAAGACTTTCGGAAAAATACTAACCGGAAAATAGACTGCGCATAACGGCTGAAAAATATAAATCACTGCCCAACCCAACGCTTGAACGCGGATACCAAACCGAAAAATTAAACCCAATAATATTAGGCCAATCGCCCAGGCAAATAATATTAGGTTAATGGCCGATAAAATTAAAGTCGGCCAGCCTAACATAAAAATATTAAAATTAAATAATGGTATAGTAAGCAACGCCAAACCTGATACCAGCACAACACTTTTTAAAACACCGGCTAACATGTTAGCTAATAAGTACTCTACTGTAGATAACGGCGTAATAAACATGTTGCTTAAATTACGCGACCAGACATTCCACAAACTACTCACCGTCATGGAATATTGGGTAATGCGAATAATTTCCCAAAAAACCGCGCCTAATAATAAATAATGAGCGGTAACCGATTGCGTTGAACCCAACATATAAATGGACATGAAGCCAAATAGCGCCACATTGATTAATGAAAAAAACGGCAAATCCATAATTACTTCCAGCGATCGACGGGAAATATGCCATTCTTGAATAATTACCGCGTTAATTCGTTTTAGTGAAATCATAAGCGCCGCGGGCTATTTGTAAAAACACGTCTGCTAAAGTTGGTTTTTTTATTTCCATATTGGTAATCCAAATACCGGTTTCGCTCAATTTAAAAATTACTTTCGGTATTAATGGTTCAGTAATAGTAACCACCACGGTAAATGGATTAACAAATTCATACGCTAATTGATAACCCGTTAAAGTTTTACTAACCAAGCTTTTATCTCCATCAAACGATATAGTAAATTGACTATGCGTAATGCGTTTAGTAAGCCCTAACGGCGTATCGTGCGCCACGATATTACCATGATCTAAAAAAATTACTTCATCACAAATTCTAGCTACTTCAGCCATATCATGACTAGTGTACACCAATGATAACTGACGTTCGCGCCTTAATTGTTCTATTAAACTAAGTAATTTATCCGCAATATCAGGGTCTAACGACGCAGTGGGCTCGTCCATTAAAATTAATTCCGGATCATTGATTAACGCTTTCACTAAATTAACCCGCGTTTTTTGACCAGACGATAAATCCCAGAACCGTTTTGGCAACAATTCTTCGATTTGAAAATAACGCACCAATTCCATAATTTTCCGTTTCGGCTTAACTACTTGATACAAATCGGCAAATACCAATAAATTTTCCCAAACCGATATTCTACCTTGTAAAGTATTAAACGACGAAGCAAAATTAATCCGCTGTAAACAAGCTTGGCGATGTTTTACAAAATCCAATCCAAAATAATTTATCGTGCCGCCATTATGCAGTGTAATGCCTAACAACATTTGAATCGTAGTAGTTTTACCAGCACCATTTGGCCCTAATAAACCAATTACCTTGCCTTTCGGAACAGCAAAAGAAATACCATTCACCGCAGTATAAGATCCGTAACATTTAGTAAGTTTATTCACCATTAGCAACATATCGCCCAGTGTAGCGTATATATTGCGAATAAACAAGCCAATTTCTCTGGTTCTCTGGTTCTTTCCATAACACTCATTACCATGGTATTGGCAATGCCGAACATGGCAATGAGTAAAACAATTATGCCGATAACGGCGTGATTAAAACATTGTAATTTATTTTTTATTTTTCCGCTGACGAAGTGAAATGACTAGGTTGTCCACGAGTATCTGGAGATAACGTATCTTTAATTAATTTTTTAAAATCATCAACTTCCAATACATGCACATTATTCGAAATATCTTTTTGACTATCAGTAATTTCAATTCTATCTATATAACAATTCAATAATTCAGCATTGCCGTAAGAGGAATATACTCGCTCTCCATTATAGTTTTTACCATAAATATGTACATCCATAACATCTGGTGCCGTAGCGCCACCATAATATTGTTCTAGTTTAATCTCATATCCTAATTTCGGCATCGTACAATTAATAACTTTATCTGGTTTTTCTATATATTTTAATAACAAATAACCTAAAATACTTATTATTATAATACTAAAAAACACTATTAAACTAACAATAATGGAGATAAAAATAATAATTTGTTTTTTCGACATACTAATATACTATGTAGCTTAATGGCTCAGGAGCTGGGATTCGAACCCAGGACCAATACGTTAACAGCGTACTGCTCTACCACTGAGCTACTCCTGAAGACAAGATAAATATTAATCAATGAATGATTTTATGTCAATTACCTACTTTATTCTTTATTCTTCCCCAAAAAAATCATGGCTAAAATTGGGGCAATAATCCAAGCAAATCTTGGCCATTCGCCGGTGAAAATAAATCTGGATAACTCGGAAAATTTGGTTAATAATTGTGGCGGCAAATAACTTAAGGTAACGGATAATAACAAACCAACATGTAAAAAACTGAAAATAATTACTTGCCACCATTTGCCATGGCTACTAGGCGCTAGTGAATTTAATACCGCCTGGCGCGATAAAAAGAAAAATAAGACTACAAATACGGCAAAAAAAGCGGTAATTTGCACAGTAAAGCTGCTATTAATTTTTACGTTTAAAACAAACTGCGGCAACGCGGCCACAACTGCTAACGCCATGTAAATACTAATCATGATAGAAATGATTCTATCTTTACCAAGCGATAATCCGTATAAACCGGCGCCGACTACAAAAAATCCTACCAAAAACATGTCCCATGAGGGGTTGTTTAAGTTAAGCTCTTTAATGGTATCGGATAAAACAGTAGCCGATTCGGTAACGGTGTTCGTGTTAACGTTTACATTAGTAACGAGGGCTGTATTGGTATTTGTGTTGGTATTTTGTATTTCACCAGTAGCCGTAGTGGTAGCAGTTACCACTTCTGTATTTGTGTTACTATTATTATTCGTATTACTTGTTTTAATGTTAGTTTTATTTTTTGGCATCAACAGTATTATACCACATCTAGCCTTAAAATCCAAACAGCCCGCTGCTGGTTTCTACGGTTTCATTATGTTGTTCCGCTAAATCTTTAAAGAGTTGTTTTTCTTTGCGGGATAATTTGGTGGGCGTGTGCACAGTTACAGTAACTAAATGATCACCGCGGTCGCCACTATTTAAAGATGTAATGCCTTTACCGGTTAATTTAAGAGTTTTACCAGATTGGGTACCAGCCGGAATTTTCACTTCCAATACTCCATCTAACGTAGTGACGTCTATTTTCGTACCTAAAGCGGCTTGAGCAAAAGAAATAGTTACAGTAGAGCGCACATCATCGCCATCACGCGTAAACTCTTTGCTGGCTTTTACTTTTACCCGAATATATAAATCACCATTAGTACCATTATAAGCGGCCGCTTCGCCTTCGCCAGTTAAACGAATCATTTGGCTATCGGCAATACCGGCTGGAATTTTTACGTTTAATTTAGTAACTTGCTTAGTAACACCGGTACCAGTACACGCTGAACAGGTTTTTTCTGGCTTACTGCCGGTACCTCTACAACTAGAACAAACACTTTGCGCGCGCATGGCACCTAAAATAGTTTGTTGAATTCGTTCCACTGCCCCTTGGCCGCCACACGTAGCACAAGTAATTACTTTGCTACCAGGCTCGGCGCCATTGCCATGACAGCGTGAGCAAGCCGATGTTTTAAACAGCTCCACCGGTTTTTCTACGCCAAAAGCCGCTTCAGCAAAGCTAACATCTACTTTCATTTCAATATCCGAACCACGCGCCCGCCGCCGGCTAGATGACCGCCGACCACCACCAAACAACTCACCAAAAATATCGCCGATATCGCCAAAATCAAATTGCATGCCGCCATTGCCGAAACCGCCAAACCCCTGACCACCACCACCTTGACGCGCCTGCTGCATATAATCATCCCAGTTCATGCCGCCGCCAAAGCCGCCTTGCTGTGAAAAATCAGCACCATATTGATCGAACTGCTTACGTTTTTCTTCGTTACCTAAAACCTGATAGGCCTCGTTAATTTCTTTAAACTTAGCCTCGTTACCGCCCGCTTTATCCGGATGATATTGGTGCGCTAGTTTCCGAAACGCCTTCTTAACCTCTTCATGTGAAGCCGATTTCTCAACTCCTAGTGTTTTGTAGTAGTCTTTGGACATATATATTTTTTTGTCTCCTCTTTGAACCAGAGCTCTAGCATCGATAACTAACCTCTCACTAGGCTCCTTGGAACTAACCCACCGGGCTAAACCCGGGGGTTAGTTTAATGGCTCGTCTTTATAACAATCGTGATTTTGATTAATATAATTAATTGTATTTTTTAATTGACCGTCTGATTGTATCAAAGTTTCATAATAACCTCTAGCCCATAACTTTCCCCTACCAATATCTATCTTTATGTCTGGAAAATGTTTATAAAATTCATATGTTGTTATTCCTTTGATGGTTTGGATTAATTGTGGTAATAATTGTCCGGCTTGTTTTGTAATTAATAGATGAACATGATCAGTTTGTGTTTTACTAGTGATTAATTTAATATCTTTTTCCTGACAAATCTCTTTTATTAACCTAGTCATTTTTATTCTATATTCGTCATTTAAGAGTATAGCTAGACGTTTATAAGTTGGAAAAGTAATATGATAAGTTTTTTCCTCTGAAATTTCGGCAATAGCTTTTTCTTGGTTCATAGTAATTCATAATATCTAGACGACCCGTAACCCACCGGGCTAAACCCGGGGGTTACTACCTTCCCCTGCTTGATCAACCCTCGGCTTCACACCGGTAAGTTTAATGTATTTATTCAACTCCATGCCTCGCTTATTAATTTCTGCATTTATCTCTTTTAGATATTGAATGATCGCATCACCATCAACGGAATCCATTATATTTTTTCGTTTTTCGAAAAAATCCATATGACCCAACTCAATAACAGCTTTGTTATTCGGATAAAGTATCCCAAATATTTTTTCATTAGCGCAGCTATAATAATATTCCTCTCTTGTTTCTATTAAATCACTTTTTGTAATGACTTCGAAAATAGCATACACCGTTGAAGTTCCTGTTTCACGAATAGGGTTTTTATCAGAAAATATTATAGATTTTAATATATTTTTATTTTTAAAATAATCAACAAATTCTTCGTTAACATAATTAATAACTCCTCGAGAAAACAGAGCATAAAATTCAATAACAGATGGTAATTGATATAGCCCGTTTGGCAAAAGAACATAAATTGTATCTGGATGATATCCTTTTGTCTCCCATTTAGCCATCCTTACTTTAAATAAAGAAATATTCTTTAAATCAACACTTAAAATAAATGTAAAAATAAAAATATATAACGCAATATATAAATCAAATCCTTTATCAAAAAATATCTGATAATTAATTAATGAATATTTAAAATAAAAAAATATTAATATTATCGGGGGAATTAATAAGCCTATACCAAAATATAACCGATAATTAATAAATTTAATCCAATAAAACAAAATTCTTGGATGTTGCAAGATAAATTTTTCTTTATAACCAATTGTTTTTCCGTACATATCAATAATGTTGCCTGTTTAGTAACCCCTGGGTTCATCCCAGTGGGTTACTACTTGTGTCCATATAAATTAATTGTTCTTATTCTTCTAACCCCCGGGTTTATCCCGGTGGGTTAGATACAAGGGACTTTTGTTTTACGCCGGTGGGTTACGCATTGTGTTCTTATTTATTATTTATCAGTGTCATCAGCATTTTATCTGTGTTATCTGTGATTCAATCTTTTATATTTCCCCCATTCCACAAACGCATACACAATCCCCCCGATAATCATGAGGTTGGTGATGATGGCAATGTAGTGTTCGTTCTGTAGTGCGAAGGTGGTGATGTTGTTTTGAAACGGCCAATATAAGGTTCCAAGATATAAGCTGGCTACGGTTATATCTGCTCCTCGTTGAACTTTATTGATTTTAGTCATGATTTTTTATGGTTGGCGTGAAATGGTAGAGACGTAGCATGCTACGTCTCTACCAAACACGGGCTGTTATTTTTTTTCCTTAAACTCCGCGTCTTCTACGACCTCGCCTTCTTTGGCTTTACCATCAGTGTTGTCAGTTTTTTTGTCAGCATTATCAGCGTTGCCAGCATTGGCGTTATTACCAGAAGCTTTGGCTTTTTCCTGGGCTTCTTTGTAGGCAATCTCCCCAATCTTTTGGGCGGCGGTGGCTAGGGCATCGGATTTCTTTTTGATGTCTTCAATATCGGTACCGTCTTTGGCTTTCTTCAAATCTTCCATTTTATCTTGAATATCTTTCACCACTTCTGGGCCAACTTTGGCACCGTGTTCTTTAACGGCTTTTTCGGTGGTATAAATCATGGTTTCGGCTAAGTTTTTCACTTCCACTACTTCTTTTTTCTTGCGGTCTTCATCGGCGTGCAGTTCGGCTTCTTTTTGCATGCGGGCAATTTCTTCTTTGCTTAAGCCGGTGGAAGCCTCGATGCGAATGGATTGTTCTTTGTTAGTGGCTTTATCTTTGGCTTTTACGTTTAAAATACCATTAGCATCAATATCGAAGGTTACTTCTACTTGCGGCATACCGCGTGGCGCCGGTGGTAAACCGGTTAACACGAAGCGGCCAAGCGATTTGTTATCATTAGCCATGCCGCGTTCGCCTTGCAACACATGAATCTCTACCGAAGTTTGATTATCGGCCGCCGTGCTGAACACTTGGCTCTTGGAAGTGGGAATGGTAGTGTTGCGCTCGATTAATGGAGTGCGCACACCGCCTAAGGTTTCGATACCAAACGTTAATGGAGTGACATCTAGTAATAACACATCTTTTACATCACCTTGTAATACGCCGCCTTGAATGGCCGCGCCGACGGCTACTACTTCATCCGGGTTCACGCCGGTATGCGGCTCTTTGCCGAAGAATTCTTTTACTTTGCGCACTACTAATGGCATACGGGTCATGCCACCGACTAAGACTACTTCTTGAATATCACTGGCTTTTACGCCGGCATCGGCTAAACATTTGCGCACTGGTTCCATGGAATCGTCTACTAATTTTCCGACTAGTTCTTCCAGTTTAGCCCGAGTAAATTTAATTACTAAATGTTTCGGGCCGGAATTTGGATCGTTGGCAATAAACGGTTGATTCACTTCAGTTTCTTGCGCTGAAGATAATTCGATTTTCGCTTTTTCAGCTGATTCTTTCAAACGTTGTAAAGCTAATGGGTCTTTGGATAAATCAATGCCCTCTTGTTTTCTAAACTCTTCAATTAGCCATTTAATAATATATTGATCAAAATCATCTCCGCCTAAATGAGTATCGCCGTTGGTAGCTTTTACTTCCACGGTATCGTGCCCTACTTCTAACACCGAAATATCAAACGTACCGCCACCTAAATCGTACACCGCTATTTTTTGATCCACTTTTTTATCAAACCCATAAGCCAAGGCGGCCGCGGTTGGTTCATTGATAATCCGGCGCACGGTTAATCCGGCAATTTTACCGGCTTCTTCGGTGGCTTTACGTTGCGAATCGTCAAAATAAGCTGGCACGGTAATTACGGCTTCGGTAACCGGTTCGCCTAAACGCATTTCAGCATCGGCTTTTAATTTAGCTAATACCATAGCCGAAATTTCTTGCGGTACATACCATTTCTCTGCCATGTTCAACTGAATGCCTTCGCCGGATTTTTTAAGACCATAAGGTAATAACTTCATATCGCGCTGAACGGAATCCTCTTCATAACGGCGACCAATTAAACGCTTGGCAGAAAAGATAGTGTTTTTCGCGTTCGTAACTGCTTGTCGTTTGGCGGCTTGCCCTACTAACCGTTCGCCGGTTTTGGAAGCCGCTACTACGGAAGGCGTAGTGCGCAACCCTTCTGAATTTTCTAATACTTTAGGCTGACCGCCCTCCATTACTGCCACGCAGGAATTGGTAGTGCCTAGATCGATGCCGATAATCTTGCTCATAAATATAGTTTATTTATTCGTGTTTAGTTATTTTAATGGTTTTTTTAATGGCTTGGGCGGCTTTGGGAACGGTAACGGTAAGCACACCTTTTTTGTAGGAGGCTACGGCTTTCTCACCGTCTACACCGGCCGGCAAGGCCACGGCGCGATGAAATGAGCCGGAGCGCACTTCTTTACGGTAATAATTTTTTTCGTCCACCTCGGTTTTCTTTTCGCTGCTGCCTTCAATAGATAATACATCATTTTCCACCGCTACTTGCACGTTATCTGGATCGATGCCAGGCAACGGCGCTTCTACAATAATGTTATTATCTTTTTCATACACATCCACGGCTGGCGTGATATCTCCGCCAAAATCGGCGAACATATCATCATAATTTTGTGGAGTAATTTGAGGAAACATGGGAGACCATTTTACGATACGCATATATTTATTAGGTTAATGTTTAGATGAATCACGTTTATTAACCCCTGGGTTTAGCCCAGTGGGTTAATCTCGGATTCTGATTTATTTTCAATTTTATTTTCTACACTATCATTATTTTCTGCTTGTTCGGTTTTTTCTTTTGTAGATTTTTCTTTCGCTACCATTACTTTAGCTGGTCGAATTACTTTGCCGTTAAGTGTAAACCCGGCTTGCATTACTTTGGTAACCGTGTGCGCCGGCTGATCGCTATCTTCCTCACCAACCGATTCATGTTCACTAGGATTAAACGGCTTACCAACCGCTTCAATAATTTGCACTTGATGATTTTGCAGAATCGTCATTAAATAAGTTTGAATGTGGCGCATGCCTTGTAGCCAACTGGAATTTTTATCGGCTTCTGGTACTGCCGCGAACGCCGTATTGAAGTAATCCACTAATGGGCACAGCTCGGTAATTACACTTTCGCCAGCATATTGCCGCATATCGTTCAGGCGTCGTTCGGTTTCGCGCTGCAAATTACGATAATCGGCGGTAGCTCGTTGCGCTAGGACTTTATATTCAATTACTTTGGCCAATAACTCTTCTTCGGTTAATTGTTCTACCGGTGTTTTAGTTGTTTGATCTACTTCAGTCATGAGTGTGTGTTAAAAATTAATTAGCCGTTAATAATTGTTGCGCGTAACGCAATAATTGATAATTAAATTGATACTGCATCCGTAACGGGCCTAAGATAATAATAGCACCGGTGCTATGTTTGGTAGCGGCCGAATGATACGAAGCAATAATCGCGCTACAGGCTGAACTAATAGGATTATCTGTACCCACAAAAATCTCAATCTGATTAGCGGTTAATTGCGGCGTTATTCGCTCCATCACTACGTCGATATGATCGATTAATTCCGACATAGTGCAAACCGTTTCTAAATTGCTAAATTCCGGCTTACGAAACATGTTCGCTAGCCCTGTATAATAAAAATTGTTCGGCGCAAAACTAACTAATACCGTTTCATCAGATAATTCGGCCACGCCCTTAGCTAACATTTTTACAAACGGCTCTGGCTCCAAATTATTCGCAACGTTCGCTATTTTATCAATGTCCAAACGTGACTGGGCGGATAATTCACCTGGTTCACCGATAAAATTATCAATATAATAACGGTAACCGGTTTCGGTAGGCACACGTCCGGCGGAAGTATGCGGCTGAAAAATTAAACCTAAATCTTCCAACTCCTTCATATCATTACGAATAGTAGCCGAAGAGTAATCTAGCCCATACTTTTCCACAAGCACCTTGGAACCAACCGGATGAGCTGTGCTAACATATTCAGCAATAATATTGCTAAATAAAGCCTTTTTTCTATCATGGAGCGTTTCCATAATAGTATTTTAAATCATTAGCACTCTCCCGTCAAGAGTGCTAATTTGAAATACAACTAGCTTGAAACACAGATTACACAGATAAGCTTCTGATTACACTGATAATACAAAATTAATTATAATTTATCTGTGCTATCAGTATTTTCATCAGTGACATCTGTGTTTCTAATTTCCAAAAATAGATGAAACTAATAATACAATCGTAGCAACGATTAAGCCAATAATCGTAGCCCAAGCAATAACATTACCTACTGGCTTATTCACGTGTTTGCCCATTACTTGTGGATTGTTAATAATTTTCATCACAAAGATTAAAATAATTGGCAGTAAAATACCATTCATGTCTTGTGATAACAACATTACTTTTACTAATGGCATATTAGGAATAAGCACTAATAACGCTGGGATAATTAAGCTGATTAATATAATAGTATAAAACGCCTGGCCATCTTTCCAATGCGTATTAAAACCATATTCCCAACCAAAGGCTTCGCAAATGGCATAGGCGGTAGTAACCGGCAAAATAAAGGCTCCTAACATAGACGCGCTGAACAATCCAAAGGCAAATAACCATTGGGCAAAATCCCCCACCAATGGCCGCAGGGCTAACGCGGCATCTTTAGCATCGTGAATATCAATGCCGTGTTTATATAACGTAGCGGCCGTACTAATAATAATAAAAAAGCTAACAATATTGGTAATAAATGCTCCAATATATACTTCTAATTTTTCAGCCCGATAATGTTTTACGTCTAACCGTTTATCTACTACATAAGACTGAATAAAAAATTGTCCCCACGGCGTAATGGTAGTACCAATTAAGGCAATCATGGTTAGCAAAAAGTTATTCGACCATTCCATGTGTGGTATGAACAAACTTTGCACCGCCGCGCCAAAATCTGGCTGAACAAAAAAACCATTAATAATGTACACAATGTAAAACATGGAGAAAATTAAAAATATTTTCTGGGTAGTTTTAAATGAACCTTTAAACAAAATAAACCAAATTACTATAGCCGCAATTGGCACCGATAAATATTTTTGCACATTAATAATTTCAAACGAAGCCGCGATACCGGCAAATTCAGCCGTAACGGTACCAAGATTAGCTACCAACATTGTAACCATAGCAAACACCGTCCAGCGTACTCCAAATTGTTCGCGAATCACTCCACCTAACCCTTGGCGCGTTACCAAGCCAATCCGCACGCCCATTTCTTGCGTAATGGCCAAGGAAAACGTAATGAGAAACAATACCCATAACATATTCGTACCAAAATGCGCACCCACAATAGACAGGGTACTAATGCCACCAGCGTCGTTATCAGCATTAGCCGCAATAATACCAGGACCAATAATCCCTAAAAAAAAGATTACCCGTGGCCAAAATGTTTTAAGCATGGGGTAAAAAGTTACGCATAATATCATCTACTGTAATTACTCCTAACATTTTTTCACTTTTATCCAACACGGCTACTGACATTAAATTATATTTAGTCATAATTTCGGCTACTGCCGTCATGCTCTGGTGCACTGTTACCGTGGCCGTAGTATCTATTGGTTTCATAATACTCTGCATGGTTTGATTAGGCTCGGCTACAATTAAACTACGTAACGAAGCCACTCCCAAAAACTGATTGTTCACGTCCGTAACATACACATATTGAATGGAGCGATAATTAGCCGACACGCGTTTTATTTCTTCAATCACCTGTTGTTTGGTGGTAGCTGGAGTAGCATTTAAATATTCTGTACTCATTAAACCGCCGGCCGTATCTTCATCGTATTCCAGAATTTTTTTCACGTGCTGCATTTTTTTATCAATCGGCAAACGTTGCACAATATTCTGTGCTTCCTGTGATGGCAATAACTTAATGAGATCTACTAATTCATCGGTAGACATTTTGGCCATCATGTCGGCCGCGCGCTCTACCCCTAAATGTTTTACTAATAATTTTTGTAAATCCGGCTGAACTTCTTCTAATACCCGCGCGGCCGTTTCTTTGTCTAGCGCTTGCAATAATAAACTGCCACGGTTCAAATTTAGTTTTTCAATAATATTGGCAATATCCGCCGGATGCAATTTAACTAATTCGCTTAAACCAAAATTTAACTGCAACTTATTTTCTAAAATATGCACTTCTTTCCACTCTAATAAATTAGGCTTAAACCAGCGGGTAAATGTACCCGCCACTACACCAACGCGCCGTAATAAACCCAGTGTACTAATATCAATAGCTATGAGTGATAATACTTGGTGAATTTGGCCAAATTGTAAATCGTTTACCCGCACTACCCGTATTCCTTCTAAATCCACAATTTGCTTATCTAGCACCGCTTTTTTTAAGTGAATATATTCTGGTTCAGTTGGAACAGCGTCACACCGATTAATCGTAGCTCGTAATACAATATTCTGTTCGCCAAAATGTTCAATGTCGTTAATCTTCAAAAAACACAATTGATTACTACTAAACACTCGCACAATTACTCCCACTACCGGCGGAAATTCATATTGTTTAGCCACATTAATAATAGCATCGTCTACTTTACCGATCACCGTACTGGTATTATCAATTACTTTACCCCCTAGGAAACTACTGAAAAATATCATACTGAAATATTATAGCACTAATTAATGCGTTGAAACACTGATAATTCTGAGAAACACAGATGGCTCAGATAAACTTCTGATTACACTGATAATGCAAATACTAACTTAGAACCTGCGTGAGCTAACCAGTAGTTACTCAAAACAGCCTTGTAATCATTATTGTTTTACAAGTTATTATTCTTGCAGAGAAACCGTCCGTAATGTACGCTTTCTCTGTATGGCCTACGGAG
>JBAZWO010000009.1:0-19734 GCA_041660305.1 Patescibacteria group bacterium
ATAATAGAGTTGCAATATTTTATGGACAAAAAAGACAAAAACGACTTTGTTTTTAGCAGTGAACGCGGCGGCAAGCTTACTACGCGAACTGCGCAAAAAGTATTTGAAAATTCTTTAAAAAAATCTGGCATCAAAAAACCCGCTACGTTTCACAGCTTGCGGCATAGTTTCGCTACGCATTTACTAGAAAACGGCGTGGATGTGCGGTATATTCAGGAATTGTTAGGGCACAATAATATCAGAACAACGCAACGTTATACGCAAGTAACCAATTTAAAGCTAAAAAACATTAAGAGTCCGTTTTAATACTTACTTGACATGATTATAGAATAGTTATATTATGTAACTATAATAGTTATAATTATTATTTTATGAGCACAATTACTGTTAGAAATATACCCAATGAAATCATGGAATTAATCAAAATGTTGGCGCAAAAAGAAAAAAGAAGCCTTAATAATGAGCTGGTGTTGTTTATTGAAAAGGGAGTAACTAATTACATGGTTTCTAGAGATAGAGTTGATGATAAAACATTGCTTTCTAAAACAGCCCAAATTTCCTTATGGCAAGAATTATCCGGTAAGTGGAACGATGATCGTTCAACAGAACAAATTGTGCAAGATATCTATCAAACCAGAACCTTAGGTCGAGAAGTAAATTTATGATCTTACTAGATACAGATGTTTGTGTAGAATTATTACGTGGTAACCAACAAGTAATTTTAAAGCGAGCAGCAGATCATGACGCAGTAGCTATTTCTTTTATTACGGCTGGCGAATTATTTTATGGTGCTCATAAATCAAATTTTGTTGCGCATAATTTATTGCAGATTGAAAAATTTTTATTAACGGTAACCGTAATTCAAAGTAGTGTTGATATTATGCAAAAATTTGGGGAACAAAAGGCCAAATTATGGAAAAGTAATATTTTATTGCCCGATGCCGATATTATGATTGCGGCCACGGCTTTAACTAAGTGCGATAAATTAATTACTGGAAATATTCAACATTATCAGAGATTTAATGAATTGCGGATTGAAAATTGGATACGGTAGAGTAATTATTGTATACTAAAGTTGTGTATATAATAGTTAATTTTTTATTATTATTTCCATGATCAAACGAGCCTTAATTAGCGTATCAAACAAAACCGGGTTGGTGCTGTTTTGCCAGCAATTAAATAAGCTGGGGGTAGAAATTGTGTCTACTGGCGGTACAGCAGCCAAATTAGCAGAACAAGGGGTGCCGGTAAAAACCGTAGACGAACTAACCGGGTGGCCGGAAATGATGGATGGACGGGTAAAAACCTTGCATCCTAAAATTCATGGTGGCATATTAGCGCGGCGGGATAACCCAAAACATGTGGCTAGCATGCAGGAACATAATATTCAGCCGATAGATTTGGTGGTAGTGAATTTGTATCCGTTTGCGGCCACTGTGCAAAAGCCAAATGTGACTGAAATCGAGGCGATTGAAAACATTGATATAGGTGGGCCGGCCTTAATTCGCGCGGCGGCGAAGAATTTTAAATTTGTTGGTATTGTAGTAGATCCGGCTGATTACGATAATATTATTAAAGAGTTAATCGAGCAGAAAGATTTGTCTAGTGCAACGCGAGCGCGACTCATGCAAAAGGCTTTTGCCCATACGGCTTATTACGATTCCATGATCTCGAATTATTTTAATAAAGCGCATGAATTTATCAGTGAGCTCACGTTTGGTTACAAAAAAATCTTCGAGCCGCGTTATGGTGAAAATCCACATCAAAAAGCCGCTTTTTATAAAGAGCCGTTTGTAAAAGAAACTAGTATTACCGAGGCAAAAATTATTCAAGGCAAAGAGTTATCGTACAATAATATTATGGATGCCGATGCTACCTTACGCATGGTGCGTGATTTTACCAATCAACCTACGGCCGTAGTGGTGAAACATTCTAATCCTTGTGGTATTGCACAAGCAAATGATATTAATACAGCGTTTAAGCGAGCGTATGAGGCTGATAGTTTATCGGCTTTTGGTGGTATAGTTGGGTTGAACGAAATATGCACGAAAGAGATTGCGGAATATTTAAACAAAGTTTTTGTGGAAGTAGTGTTGGCGCCGGATTATGAACCAGGAGCTTTAGAATTATTCGCTAAAAAACCAAAAGTACGGTTATTAAAGTTAGGCACATTAACTCCTGTACAACACCTTTGGGAAGTGCGGCAAATTGCTGGCGGATTATTAGTGCAAGAAACGAATAAACACCAGCTAGTTCGTTCCGACATGAAAGTAGTTACCACTACAGCGCCAAGCGAGGAACAATTAGCTGATTTGTTGTTCGCTTGGAAAGTAGCCAAACACGTGAAATCAAATTCAGTGGTGTTGGTGAAAGATTTATTAACGGTTAGTATTGGTATGGGACAAACGTCGCGGGTGGATGCCGTGAAACAAGCGTTGTGGAAAGCTGGCGAAAAAGCCAAAGGTACCATTTTAGCTTCAGAAGCCTATTTTCCATTCCGTGATTCTATTGATGAAATTGCCAAAACGGGTGTTGGCGCTATTATTCAACCCGGCGGATCAATAAAAGACAATATAGTGATTGAAGCGGCTAACGAACATAAAATCCCTATGGTCTTTACTGGCGTACGAGCGTTTTTGCATTAATCAATGTAACCTCTTTACAAATCATTACTAATACTAACTATTAGAGTGTACTCAAAACTAAATTATTTAATTAATATAAAAAACGGCCAGAGGATATCATAGATATCATGGCCGTTGGGCGGCAAACAAAATCGGCTTAGTCGATTTGTGTGCCGCATTTGTCACAGGTGAAGTGTCCGTTTATGAAACGGACATACAATTTCCCCCAGCTTTGGGTTCGGCTGGTATATGTTGTCAAGTTTTCTCTATGACAACCACACGGCAATCCTAGTGCCGCCCATTGCGGCACTGAAAATTTATTAAAGGGTCGTTCTTTAATCGAAAATTTTTTTCTCAATCCGTTGATCCAACTCATCAAATCTTGGTCAGTACACATCTTTCTTTCTCCTTTTTTTGCCGCTAAGATTAAACACACCTATGTTTGGAACAATTTCCAAGTTGGGCATGTAAAATCATTGGCTTCTCCATTCCACATTTTTTGCAGACCCATGTGGGTCTGCATTTGAGGTCGCACCCCGTTTGGGGAGTGATGTCAGCGACAACCATGAAGCCCCCGCAGGGGCACCTAACTCCGTTGCAGGGGAACTTCGTTTTCATAAACATCTCCAAAAAAAGAAGGTCCGAAGAACTAGCTGTTATCACTGACACATCTCAGCTAAAAACAGCTCCATTAGCACCCTTCCTATGCACCCGGTAGCTACGCTAGACCTCCCATCCCCAACCCTTCCCTCCTGCAAGAGGGCAGGGAGCAATTACCAATTACTCTCCTCCCTTGCAGGGGAGGAGCTGGAGGTGGGGTCTGACGCAGTCACCGAGCGCATAAGAATTACTTTTCAAAGAACAATAATGAAAGAACAAAAAAATAGATAAACAAAAAACCGCCTGGCTGAAGGCGGATGATGATTATCTATTGAACAATTATAGAAAATTACCGCAACTTCAGCGCTAAGCGCGTTGTGGTAGTAGTAGTATTCTGGCTAAGGCAGGAAAATTGCTTCATAGTGCTGGCACTATAGCACCATTCTGCTATTTGTCAAGCATAACACATATGTTATTATCTACTCATGTCACAATCACAAACAATAGATTACATTGCCGTGCTTGATTTCGGTTCGCAATACGCGCACTTAATTGCGCGGCGGGTGCGAGAATTAAATGTATTGGCGAAAATATTCACGCCAGACATGCCGGTGTCGGCTTATAAAAACGCTAAAGGGATTATTTTATCCGGCGGACCCAAAAGCACCATTGACGATAGTGCGGTGGTGTATGATCCAGGTTTATTTAAATTAGGGGTGCCTGTTTTAGGTTTGTGTTACGGGCATCAATTAATTGCCAAGCATTTTGGCGGGCAAGTAAGCAAGGGCGTTACTAAAGAATATGGTCAGGCTAAATTAAATATTACGGAGCAAACGGATTTATTTAAAGGAACGAACAAAACAGAAACGGTGTGGATGAGCCACTGGGATGTAGTCACCAAAGCCCCGGTTGATTTTCAGGTAATTGGTACTACACCAGATTGTGCCGTAGCCGCTATGGCAAATAAATCTCAAAAAATCTGGAGTTGCCAATTTCATTTAGAAGTAAATCACACGGTACATGGTTTAATGATATTAAAAAATTTCGTTTATGATATTTGTCGAGCCAAGGCTAAATGGAATATTCAAGCTATAGAACATAATATTATTCGTGAATTAAAACAACAAGCCGGTACTAAGCGCAATGTATTCTTGTTAATGTCTGGCGGCGTAGATTCTACCGTGGCATTCGCGTTATTAGAAAAAGCCCTTGGTAAAAAACGGGTTTATGGTTTGCATATCGATAACGGTTTCATGCGCCTAAAAGAAAGCACGAAAGTAGCCGTAGCGTTAAAGCGAGCTGGTTTTACTAACATGCATGTGCTAGATGCTTCAGCTCGGTTTTTGCGAGCCGGGCAAGGCTTAGTAGACCCAGAACAAAAACGTCAAAAAATCGGCGAGTTGTTTATTGAAATTGCCAATGAAGAAATGGGTAAATTACCATTAAATGATTATCTATTAGGCCAAGGCACTATTTATCCCGATACCATTGAATCAGGCGGCACACAACATGCCGATAAAATAAAAACCCATCATAACCGCATTGATTTAATTCAAACCATGATTAATCAAGGTAAAATTATTGAGCCGCTGAAAGATTTATATAAAGATGAAGTGCGGGCGATTGGTAAGCGTTTAAAAATCGCCAAAAGTTTATTGGAGCGTCATCCTTTTCCTGGCCCTGGTTTAGCTATTAGAACATTGTGTTCTACTGGAGATAATAATGTTAATGATGAGCAGGAAATTAATGGACAATTAAAAAAAATAATAACGAAATTTGTAGAGACGCATGGCAACCTGCCTCGCGGCAAGGCGGGTGCGTCTTTACAAGCACGTGTTTTGCCTATGAAAAGCGTAGGCGTACAAGGGGATGAGCGGTCTTATAAACACCCGGTGGTTATTACCGGGAAAGCTACTTGGCAACAGTTAAATGAGTTATCCATTAGAATTACAAATGAGGTGTTTGCGGTGAATCGGGTGTTGTGGCACGTAGAGACACGCCATGGCGTGTCTCTACGAGACGCCCAAATGCACGAACGTTATCTCACTCAAGATCGTTTAAATTTATTACGTGTAGCCGATGATATCGTAATGCGTACCATTAAACAGGAAAAAATTATTAATAATATTTGGCAATTTCCGGTGGTGTTAGTGCCATTTGGACACAAACAAACCGGCGGTGAATCAATTGTCTTGCGACCCATTCAATCCCAAGAAGCTATGACCGTAAATTTTTACCCCATGCCCAGAACTATTTTAAGCAATATCGTGAAACAATTAAAAAAAATTCCATATATTGATTACGTGTTTTACGATATTACCAATAAACCGCCGGCTACCATTGAGTGGGAATAATAACCTACCTCACCCCGCCCTTCGGGCACCCCTCTCCTTAGAGGAGAGGGGAAATGCAAATTGGATTTCTCCCTTTCCCCTGTTTAGGGGAAAGGGTCGGGGATAGAGGTAGGACGTTTAGGAGAAGGAGGTTGGGAGGTGAGGTGGGATGTTAGTTTTGAATAAAAATGTATCTTATGCTAGTATGTATCCGAGCGCTCCAACCTAATGGCGCTTTTTGTATTGGCGGCACCTTGACAATATGGTATAGTGTAAGCCGATAACCTTATGGGCAGAACAGCAAAACGCAAGTGGCAATTAGATGTAAAACCCGATACCCAACGCGGAATAATAGCGATTTTGTTGTTGGCTTTGGGCTTAATTACCACTTTCAGTTTATTTGGCTTAGCGGGTACTTTGGGTAATGTTCTTAATGCCGGGCTAGTGTTAGCCGTTGGAGTAGGACGTTATTTAGTGCCGATACTGTTTTTTATTACGGTTTATCGCTTAATGTATCCAAATGATGATGAAATTAAACCAATTTACATAATTGGCTTATGTTTAATGGGTATCAGTATTTTTGGTTTGTTGGATATCATGCAAGCGTCGGCCGGGGGATATATTGGAGTTGGTATTACTTATGTGTTGCGTCAATTAACTAGTGTAGTAGTAGCGGTGATTGTATTTTTGGCGTTATTAGCCATTGCGGTGTTAATTGTGTTTAATACCTCGTTAGAAAAAATTGTAGAGCGTATTCCAGCTACTAATATAGCCGGCAAGATATTACGTTTTGTGGTAGCATTGTTTTCTACGGCACGGCACAGAATTGCCGCGGCGCGCGAATTAGCCCAACAACAAAGCGCTACAGTTTACCCAGTACTTAAAGAAGCGTCTGCGGCAGTAAAAACATTTTCAAAAAAAGCAGTTACGGATACGCCAGATGTTACCGTGCATACCAATAGTACTCCAGAACAAATGGAGTTAGTAAAAGTGCCAGTAAGACGACATCGACACATCGATTTACCGATTGATTTACTCTCTAGCCAAACTGCCCAACCAACTAGTGGCAATATTGAACGGAATAAGGACATTATTGTACAAACGTTACAGAGCTTTGGTATTGAAGTGGAACTAGGCCCGGTAAGTGTAGGGCCAACCGTTACCCAATATAGCTTTAAACCGGCCAGTGGTATTAAAGTGGCTCAAGTAGTGTCTTTGCAAAACGATTTAGCGTTAGCTCTAGCAGCACACCCTATTAGAATTGAAGCGCCTATTCCAGGCAAATCTTTAATTGGAGTAGAAGTGCCCAATGTAGCCGCCGCAGCGGTTAATTTACGAGAACTGTTATTGGCCGACGCTTTTAAACATCGACGGAGTAATTTGGCGTTATTATTTGGTAAAGATGTTTCAGGTCAGCCGTTTTTGGCTGATTTGGATAAAATGCCACACTTGTTAATTGCTGGTTCCACTGGTTCTGGAAAATCCGTGTGTATTAATTCAGTATTGTTAAGCTTGTTATATCAAAACGGCCCGGATGATTTAAAATTAGTATTAGTAGATCCTAAGCGAGTAGAATTTACCATGTATAATGAAATACCGCATTTACTTACCCCAGTAATTACCGATGTACAAAAAACGATTAATGCGTTAAAATGGACGGTTACAGAAATGGATCGGCGCTATGAATTATTATCTAACGCGAAAAATCGTGATATTGCCGGATATAATACTAATCATCCAGACGATACCCTGCCGTACATTGTGTTTATAATTGATGAGTTAGCTGATTTAATGGCTACAGCACCACGAGAAGTAGAGGCGGCGATTGTCCGGTTAGCACAAATGGCGCGAGCAGTTGGTATTCATTTAATTTTAGCTACCCAACGGCCATCAGTAGATGTTATTACTGGCTTGATTAAAGCCAATATTACGGCACGGTGTGCGTTTAGTACGGCTTCGTTGGTAGATTCGCGCACTATTCTAGATGCGTCTGGTGCCGAAAAGTTATTAGGTAAAGGTGATATGTTATATATCAGCGCCGAGTTTAATAAACCAAAACGAGTACAAGGTGCGTTTGTGTCTGAACAAGAAGTACTGCGTGTAGTTGAATACCTAAAAAAGAAAACCAAAGTAATGTATGATGATACGGTTGTAACTAAACAGCTAAACAGTAGCTTGCCACAAGCGTTTAATGATAGTAGCGATAACGATGAATTGTTACCAGAGGCGAAAAAAATTATCACCCAAGCGCAAAAAGCCTCGGCTTCATTATTGCAACGACGTTTACGGATTGGTTATGCACGAGCAGCGCGTATTTTAGATATTCTTGAAGATCAGCAATTTATTGGCCCAGCCGATGGAGCTAAACCACGGGAAATTATAGGTGAGTTTACAGAAGAATTAGCCGAAGCGGAAGAAACAGAAGAAGCCACAGACGTAATGGAAGATGAATTAGATACTAAAGCAGAAGCTGTAAAATAAATGATAACATTTCAGCGGCGCTCAATTGCCCAAGCGAAAACATTAGGAGAACAATTAGGTCTAGCTAGACAGGCAGCCGGTATTTCTGTAACGAAGATAGCCAAGGCGTTAAATGTGCGTGAAGATTATATTATAGCTATTGAGTCCAGTAATTATATACAGTTACCCAGCGCGATTTTTGTGAAGCAATATGTACGTAATTATGCTAAGTATTTACATATTTATTCTCAAAGTGTCGACAAGTTGTTACAGGAAGAGCTAAACGTATATCAACAAGTAGCCAAAATTCCCACTATCAAGCGACATTTGTTAAAGCAACCGTTAAAAGTGATTCAGGTTATCATGGCTTTAGGCATTGGTTTACTGGCGTTTAGTATTGGTATTTATTTTTTAAGACAGATTAATAATATTATTCAGCCGCCGCCGTTAATTTTACAACCATTACCGGAGCAAGTGGCGGCGAATCAATATTTTATCTCGGTAAGTGGAAAAACGGCCGTGGAAGCTACGGTGTTAATTAATAATCAACCAGTTACAGTTCGTCCAGACGGCAGCTTTACACAAACCATTACATTACAACCAGGTATTAATTTGCTGAAAATAGCTACCAAGACTAAACGTAGTCGAGAACGCGTAGAATATAAACAGATTATAGTGGAAGAAACTAATAGTAATACTAATATAAATAATAATTAACTTAACACAACTTTATGACAAAACATAAAACGGACGCAGTGCAAGATTCAAGAATTAAAGCAGCGGCTACAGCCATTGCGCAAATTAAAGAGCGTTTTGGTGAAACGGCTATTATGCGTTTAGGTGAAGCCACACAAATGAAAGTAGAAACTATTTCCACTGGCTGTATTTCATTGGATTTGGCGCTAGGAGTAGGCGGTGTACCACGTGGTCGGGTTATTGAAATTTATGGCCCAGAAGCTTCTGGCAAAACTACTTTAGCACAACACATTGTAGCTGAAACACAACGCAATGGCGGCATCGCGGCATTTGTGGATGCTGAACATGCGTTGGATCCTGAATATGCCAAACGAATTGGTGTAAACGTTACAGATTTATTAATTTCACAACCCGATACTGGTGAGCAAGCGTTAGACATTGTAGAAACATTAGTACGCTCAAATGGAGTGGATGTAGTGGTAATAGATTCTGTAGCGGCTTTAACACCAAAAGCAGAAATTGACGGTGAAATGGGTGACATGCAAATTGGTTTACAAGCTCGATTGATGAGCAAGGCTTTACGCAAACTAACGCCGTTAGTGGGTAAAAGCCATACTATTGTTATTTTTATCAATCAGATTCGGCAAAAAATTGGTGTAATGTTTGGCAATCCAGAAACTACCCCAGGTGGTACAGCGCTTAAATTCTATTCTTCAGTGCGCATTGAAATTAGGCGGATGGCACAAATAAAACAAGGTGATCGAATTATTGGTAATCGAGTAAAAGCTAAAATTGTAAAAAATAAAGTAGCCGCTCCATTTCGTGTTACTGAATTTGATATTATGTATAACGAAGGTATTTCTGTAACGGGTGATGTGTTGGAAATTGGCGTACAGTTTGGCGTAGTAGAAAAGAGCGGGAATACTTATGAATACAAAGAAGCGCGTTTAGGCGTAGGCCGAGAAGCGGCTAAACAATTTTTACGAGAACATACAGAAGTAATGGAAGCGATTAAAAAAGATATTACCATTGCTGTGCATGAAAAAGAATTAGAGGCTTAACTACCTCTCCCCCTATCCCATCTCCTATCCAGGAGAGGGGGAAAAATTTAATGCTGTAAACCAAAACCCCTCTCTCCCGCGGTCGCGGGAGAGAGGGGTAAAAAAGGAGTAAGGTGTTTTTTTAGATTTTCAATTTTTGGCTCAAATCGTAAGCGCCGGGAATTTTCCAGAATTTACCTTGCAAAGCTGAAACTAAAGCAATAACATCTAGTACTAATGCAATGGTTCCTATAATCCAGCCAGCTACCGGTATAATATAAAGCATCATAGCTACGGCCATCACTAAACCTTGTTTAGCATGAGCTTGGGCAAACTTACTATCTTTTTTTGTTAATAATGGTATTAGTACTAAAATACCAATATAACTTAACATAGCCATTGTTTTGTTATCGGCTATGTCTTTGGCATCAAATTGCAGATCATTATTAGGTGTGGTGTTTGTCATGTTTTTTTGTTTATTTATTATTTAATTTAAATATCATTTTCATTATACCATAATTTTAACATCCTCGCAAGAATACTACATCATACCCATGCCGCCACCCATTCCTCCCATACCACCCATGCCAGCAGCGCCCATATCAGGAGCGTCTTTTTTTTCTGGAATATCAGTAATAACTGCTTCGGTGGTTAATAACATAGAAGCGGCTGAAGCGGCATTTTCCAAAGCGTAACGGGTTACTTTGGTAGGATCAATAATACCAGCTTTTACTAAGTCTTCATAAGTATTGGTAGCGGCGTTAAAGCCTTCATTGCCAGAGCGTTTTTTAACCTCTTCAATAACTACCGAACCTTCATAACCGGCATTTTGAGCAATTTGCCGAACTGGTTCTTCTAAGGCACGACGTAAAATATTCAAACCAATTTTTTCTTCACCGGTTACGGTTATTTTATCCAAGACTGGTAAACAGCGTACTAATGCAGTGCCACCACCAGCTACAATACCTTCTTCTACAGCCGCTTTAGTGGCCGATAAAGCATCTTCAATTCGGTGTTTCTTTTCTTCCATTTCAGTTTCAGTAGCGGCGCCTACTTTTAATACTGCTACACCACCAGATAGCTTAGCTAAGCGTTCTTGTAATTTTTCTTTGTCAAAGTCAGAATCAGTTTGATCTAGTAATTTTTTAATTTGGGCAATACGGTTATCAATGGCCGATTTTTCGCCTTTACCTTCAATGATAGTAGTATTGTCTTTAGTAGCTTTTACTTTGGCAGCTTTACCCAAATCGGCTAATTCAATATTAGCTAATTTTAAACCAACATCTTCGGTAATAACCCGGCCACCAGTGAGAGTAGCTATATCTTCTAACATTTCTTTACGACGATCACCAAAACCAGGTGCTTTTATAGCTAAAGTATTAAAGGTGCCACGTAATTTATTTACTACTAACGTAGCTAAAGCTTCTCCGTCTACATCTTCAGCAATTAACACTAATTCTTTTTTACCAGTTTGAGCCACTTTTTCTAAAATTGGTACAATGTCGTTAATAGCGGAGATTTTTTTATCGGTAATAAGAATCATCGGATCGCGATATTCAGCTTCCATGTGATTGGCATTGGTAACCATGTAAGGAGAAACATAGCCTTTATCGAATTGCATACCTTCTACTTTTTCTTTATCAATACCAAAGCTTTGTGATTCTTCTACAGTGACTACGCCATTGTCGCCCACTTCTTCCATAGCTTCAGCGATAACTTTACCAATTTCTGGATCATTGGCAGAAATGGAAGCTACTTGAGCCTTTTCAGCTTCAGTGGAAATAGGCTTGCTTAAGCTGGTTTTTAAATGATTAACAATAGCAGTGACACCTTTATCGATACCACGTTTTAAGCTAAGTGGATTGGCGCCGGCCGCTACCATTTTTAAACCCTCGTTAACAATGGATTGAGCCAGTACTGTAGCAGTAGTAGTGCCATCACCAGCTACATCATTAGTTTTAGAGGCTACTTCTTTAATAATTTCTGCGCCAACATTTTCAATCTTGTTCGCTAAATTTACTTCTTTAGCTACGGTAACACCGTCTTTGGTAATAACTGGGTTACCATAACCTTTATCAATTACTACATTGCGTCCTTTTGGACCAAGCGTTACTTTTACCGCGTTGGCTAATTTATTTACACCGCTTTTCAAACCATCGCGGCATACATCATCATATTGAATGTCTTTTGCCATAAATTTATTGTTTCTATAATAAAGTTAATTAATTATTTTTTCACCACAGCTAAAATTTCATCGTGTTTGATGAATTTTAAGTCTTCATCGTTATATTCCACATCATCTCCAGAATATTTGCCAAATAACACGCGATCACCAACTTTTATTTTTAATTTAGTTACATCCTCACCATCACCAATCGCTAATACTTCGCCTTCAGCTTTTTTTTCGCGATCATGTGTGGCGGGTAACACAATGCCAGAAGAAGTTACCTCTTCTTCAGTAAGTGGGCGTACTAAGACGCGGTTTCCAACGGGTTGTAAGTTCATACGTTAACAATAAATTAGAAAATTAAATAGATTAGTTAATTAGCACTCCTAATAAGAGAGTGCTAATACATCTTAGCTAAGCTTATTAGAGCTGTCAAATGAATTTAGAGCTAAAACAACAAACCATAGTATCAGCAAACTTGGTATGGTCCAAAAATAATGATCAAACAAACTGACTAATTCACAGCTTATTAACCATAACAGGCTAGGCAGATAGTGCTTAGAATGAGCCAGTGCTAAACCAAATAAATAATAATACAAAATAGCACCAAACAGACCAATTTCAATGACAATTAATATGGGCGTTAAAAATAATGGTTGGCCACCATTAATATTGTTTAGCGTATAATTACCAACACCTAAGCCAACCGGCCAGTAACTTAATAGTAATGGCATAGCGGCATGTAATTGTTGCCAGCGATCTTGAATAGAGATTTGTTCTACATAATTTTGAGCGCTAAGTCTGGTTTGAGTCAGTGGCCAATATAATCCAGAGATAATTACTAGGATTGCTAATGAACTAAAGATAACCGAGCAGTTTTTAAAACGTTGACTGATTAATATTCCAATACAATAAAATACCCAAGCAATTAAAGCGGCGCGAGAAAAAGTGAATAATAACCCCAAGGTTAATATTGGAAACGAAATTAATAATGTATAACGCAATTTATGTTTTGGTTTAGCAAATTGCAACCATAATATAGTAGCGGCACATAAGCTAATTAATACAACACCGGCGGCAATATTAGGGTGAGGCAGTGTGCCAAAGGATCGTAAAAATCGGCCTAATGAAGTTACTAGCACTGGTGTGCCAGAGGTGTCTGGTAATTGTTCGGCCATGCCTAACCATTTGTTAGCCACCACTTGTTGGGAAAATTGTTGCCAAATAATAAAACCAGTTTGTATTAAACCATTAGCAGTTAATATTAGCAGAATATTTTTTTTAGCGAGTACATCGCTCAAGACGATGCCCAAACTAATACAAGCTTCAATAACGTGTAGTAAATAATAAGCCGCTACGGCTCGATCGCTAGCCCAGTAGGCAGAACAGCTGATTAATATTAATAAGGTTAGCATGAGCCAAAATATTTTATTATTTACTGTTAATTTAATTTGGTACCAATACACAATAAAACTGCATAACAATAATATAAAAATTAAATCATAGCCATATAAACGAAGAATAGTAAATTGATTATGGCCAGTGGTTACTACATAGTGAGTTTGCCATGGCAATAACAGTAACCAAACGCTTAGTAGAATTTGTGTAACTAGTTTAGATAAACGAGACATGAAAGTTATTGTAAGCGGATATGGTTTGCTTGACAATAGCGTTCTATTCCAGTAACATAGTGAACGCAACGCGGGGTGGAGCAGTGGCAGCTCGGATGGCTCATAACCATCAGGTCGTGGGTTCGAATCCCGCCCCCGCAACATTTATTTATGCTATACTAATAGTAGGCATGAAACCAACTAAAACCGAAACAGAACTATTTACTAACCCAGCTTTAGATAGAGAAACTGTGTTTGTTGAATTATATCAATGTTATGTACATAATACTTATGCATATTGTGCTTTGGCGTTACGTAATAATAATACTAGAGTAATTGAGCAATTAACGCAGCAAATTTTTACTAGAGCGTGGTATTATTTTCATCAATACAAACCTGCTACAACTAATAGTTATCGTATTTATTTATTTCAATTAGCGGAACAAGTTTTAGAATATTATACAGTTTTACCTACCCATCAACCAATGCATCAGCCAGCCCATGTTAGTATTCCAATGGATCACTGGTTAATCATTCGTTCGTTTCAGGTAAAAGACCAGCGTATTTGTGCGTTACGATTTGGTTTAAAGTTAGAAGTATTTGAAATAGCTACTATTTTACAACAAGATATCACTGCTGTTCAGCAGGTGCTATACAAATGTAGCCAACAACTGAGCGAAGATCAATTAAAGGTGATTTATACTCGTTGGTACAAAACAGCGTCAACACAATTACGTCAGCCGGCTCGTTTACTAAAACGAGTCATGAAAAAATCAACACATACGCCAACTTTTGTTAAACCAGCTTGGTGGCGGTGGTTAAATACACCATTAGCATTTGGTTTAGGCAGTACCATAATATTAGTGGGATTATTATTATTAGGCTGGCAGTATCAGCCATTACTATGGGCACAAATTACTAATTTACAACATACGAAACAAATAACTGACGCGGCTAGTAATACTAATACGAATCAGTCCAACGAGTCTTTAGTAGTAACGATTAATAAAAATAATAATGTCAGCACCTTAAGTGCTTTGCCAGTAGTTGCTTATAATCCACGCTCATTAACTCAGCCAAAAAATATTATTTATGGCACTAACTATGTGCACGATGAAAAAAACAACCCAGAAAATAATGATAATGAGTGGCGGCCAGCTATTACCATTAATTTACCAGCTACAGCGCAAGATACGGTGGTAGAAGCCTATGTTTATAAAGTGCCGGAAGCGTTAACAGAACAACAACTAGTATTAGCTACTTTGCGATTTTTTAGCAGTTTGCCGCTTAATCAATTTTCTTATGTAAATGGTACGTATTATATTACGGATTCTACTACAGAATTTAGGCCATTATTTGTAGCGTTTAATAATGATGGTTCGGTAGAATATCAAATGCGGCAGGCAGCTATTTGTACATTACCAAATTTAACCGCCCAAATTACTAATACAGCTGCTTTTACAGCGGCCTATAATTTTTTAGCGGCTCATCATTTTATAGAAGCACCAGAAGAGCAAATAAAAACTATTCGTTTTAGTGAAGATAGTCGAACTATAGAAAAAAATGCGTTTTGTAAAAATAGTGATATGATGCCCGTGCAAGATCGTAGTTTGGTAGTATATCCACCACACGCCACTTTACATTACAATGCTACAGCTAATGCATTATTACCATTGCGGTTACGTGGTATAGCAGTGCAACTACATGGTGATACAGTGACTAATATGCGCATAGATAAATTACAATTATTGCAAGAGCATGTTATTAAAGCAGATACAGTTACGTTAATACCATTGGATAAAGCATTAATCACAGCCCAACAGTTTTATTATTCAGCGGCTAATCAGGCAGTTGAACAACAACGTTTAGCTCGATCTTTTATCCAGTGGCAATATAGTCGTGGTGATAAACGATTACGTTCGTTAACAATCAATACCGTAAAATTAGAATACGTGTATGATGAATTAAATCATATTATCGAGCCGTACTATGTGTTTTCTGGTGAAGCCGAAACGTTAGCTGGTAAATATCAAACGGAAGTGCGTTTATATGTAGTGGCTTCTGAGAAAAATATCGAGTTAAGAAGTCCTTATAGGGAGTAACGGCCTACCTCTATCCCCAACCCTCCTTCCTCTAAGGCAGGAGGGAATAATTTCGTAATTCTCCCTTCCCTCTTTATAGGAGGGAAGGGTCGGGGATGGAAGGTAAAGGAGAGGGGCTAGGGGGAGAGGTAAGAATTTTTTTCTAATTGTTTTTCCAGTTCTGGCCGAGGGTCATACGTGTGAAATTTTAGTAGAGTATCGGATAGAATAACTAAGCCAGTGGATGCTTCACTGAGTTGTTGTAGTTTTTTTGGTAGAATAGCGAGCTGATTTTTTTTTAAAACTTGTTCCCAGGCGAATATTCCTAAACAATTTTGTAATATAGCATGTAGCCAGGAATATTTTATAGTAAAACGAGGATGTAATACTGGTATTAAATGATTAGGTAATACTTGATTTAGCCAGATATTAGCTTGGAAAAATTTAGGAGTAATATTATGTGGATCAAAGATAGGGAATATTTGGCTAAGCCAATAGGCTTCGTGTTTATCGTTAATAGAATTACGTAAAGAATCTAAATTAAGCTTAGAGTTGGTTAAATAAAAACTTAAACATAACGTGTCTTTAGTTTTATTTGGTTGAGGTCTTAGTTTTAATAGTTTAGCTAACGCGGTGGTAAAAAACCGAGTAGACCATATAGTGCCAGGCTTGGCGATGATTAATAAATCAATATCGCTGTGATCTTGCACATTATAATAAGCTAAACTATTTACAATATAAATAGCTTGAACCCATGGTAAATACGTCAATAATTTTATATAACGTAAGCGTTTTTTTAATTTCTGTTCGCTGGCCAAATAACGCGCGGCTCGAGTTTTAACTAATTGAGTACGGTTAGAAAAAGTAATTAAACCGTTCTGTTGGGTTAATCCGGATACAGTAGGTAAGCACGTTAACACATCGTGTAGTGTAGTCTGCTCCGGCGGTTGCCATAAATAATGGAATAATTCCTGTGGTGTTAACGGGTAATCAAATAAATCAAAATAAGCGATCGTGGTTAATAAGGAACGTTGTAGAGCGGTCATGCTCTTTATTTAAATAGTTTTTTTAAAAATTGGCCAGTGTACGAGGGAGCAACTTTAGCTATTTCACGTGGTGTACCGGCCGCTAATACATAACCACCTTGATCGCCGCCTTCTGGACCAAGATCAATTAACCAATCAGCTGATTTAATCACGTCTAAATTATGCTCAATAATTAATACGCTGTTGCCTTTATCAACCAATTTGTTTAATACGATTAATAATTGTTTTACATCGGCAAAATGTAAGCCGGTAGTGGGTTCGTCTAGAATATAGAGGGTTTTGCCGGTAGCGCGGCGGGATAACTCGGTAGCCAATTTTACGCGCTGGGCTTCACCCCCCGATAGTGTGGTAGCGTTTTGCCCAAGCTGAATATAACCTAGACCGACATCAAATAAGGTCTGGAGTTTTTCAGCAATAGCGGGCAGGTGTTGGAAAAAACCAAGGGCTTCTTCTACAGTCATGTTTAGTACATCAGAAATGGTTTTGGTTTTGTAATGAATTTCCAAGGCTTGTTTGTTGTAACGCTGACCGTGACATTCATCGCATTGTACATACACATCGGGCAATAATTGCATTTCAATCCGCTGTACACCATCACCTTGGCAAGCTTCGCAGCGGCCGCCTTTTACGTTAAAAGAAAATCTACCAGATTTGTAACCACGTAACTTGGCTTCCGGAATTTGGGTAAACACATCACGAATGTGAGTGAATACACCAGTATACGTAGCCGGATTCGAGCGGGGCGTGCGGCCAATGGGGGATTGATCAATATGAATTACTTTATCTAGGTGTTCTAAGCCGGTAATGGTTTTGTGTTTACCGGGCCTATCTTTAGCGTTGTAAAAATATTGGCTTAAAGCTTTCGCTAAAATATCAATAATTAAAGTGGATTTACCAGAGCCGGATACACCAGTAATACAAACTAATTTACCCAAGGGAATATCTACCGTTACTTTTTTTAAGTTAAATTCTTCGGCCTCAACAATGGTTAAAGATTTTTTGTTACCAATCCGGTACTTTTTTGGTAAAGGAATAGTATCCAAGCCAGAGATAAATCTGGCCGTTAATGAATGTTTCGCTTTAGCTAGTTGAGCCGGAGGGTTAGCCGCTACTACCTCACCCCCGTGTTTACCGGCACCTGGGCCAATATCAATAACGTAATCGGCGGCCAAGATAGTATCGGCGTCATGTTCCACTACAATTACGGTATTGCCTAAATCACGCAGAGCTTTTAAGGTTTCGATGAGTTTGTTGTTATCGCGTTGATGCAAGCCAATGGACGGTTCATCGAGAATATAAATTACACCGGTTAAGGCCGAACCAATTTGGGTGGCTAAACGAATCCGTTGGGCTTCGCCGCCCGATAAACTAGCCGCCGCCCGGTCTAGCGTTAAATAACCTAAACCCACATTATTTAAAAACGCAATCCGTTCTTTTATTTCTTTAAAAATAATTTTAGCAATCGTTTGTTCGCGCGCTGTTAATTTTAGCTTATCAAAATAAGTGAGTAATTCACTTACACTTAAACTAGTTACTGCAGAAATATTTTTATCATGTACGGTTACACTTAAAGTGATATTATTTAAGCGTTTACCGTTACAAGTAGGGCAAGGGGAAATGCGCATGTACCGTTCAATTTCTAGGCGCATGTAATCGGATTCGGTTTCTTTATAGCGCCGCTCTAAATTTGGAATAACGCCTTCGTAATCGGTGAGAAATGCCTTTATTTTTCCATTGGCAAAGGGATTATTAATATCATAGTTTTGTCCGGGTGTGCCATACAGCACAATATTTAAGGCATCTTTAGATAAATCCTGCACCGGTGTATTTAAAGAAAAATGATGTGCCTGGGCCACCGCTTCTAAAATGCGCATCATCCAGCTTTGATTCGATGAGGTGCGTGACCATGGGCGAATAGCGCCTTCGGCAATAGATAAACGCCGATTTGGAATGATTAAATTAGAGTCCACTTCTAATTTAGTGCCCAAACCGGTACAAGTACTGCAGGCACCGTGTGGGCTGTTAAACGAAAAACTGCGCGGTTCTAATTCTTCAATGTTAAATTGGCATTTGGCACAGGCGTAGTGTTCAGAAAATAAATGGTCGGTTTCGGTATTATTATCGTGTACCAATACTAAACCATTAGCCAACTCCAACGCGGTTTCAATCGATTCTACAAAACGTTCTTTATCGAGCTCTTTATTTAAAGTCAGACGATCAATCACAATATCAATATTGTGTTTTTTCTTTTTGTCCATGGCCAAATCCTCCGCTTCTTCAATCGGCATCATTACCCCATCAATGCGAATGCGCATATAGCCGGATTTTCTGGCTTCAGAAATTACGGACTTGTGTTCACCTTTTTTATCACGAATAATTGGAGCAATTACTACAATATTTGTATCTTTAGGCATGGCTAACACGTGCTCAATAATTTGATTTAGCGTTTGTTTTACTACCGGTGTACCATCATTTGGGCAGTGTGCCATGCCAATGCGGGCATACAATAAGCGCAAATAATCATAAATTTCGGTTACGGTGCCTACGGTAGAGCGGGGATTATGCGAAGTAGTTTTTTGGTCTATCGAAATAGCCGGTGATAACCCATCAATGCGGT
The DNA here is from genome assembly GCA_041660305.1 of Patescibacteria group bacterium. Classification (GTDB taxonomy): domain Bacteria; phylum Patescibacteriota; class Patescibacteriia; order UBA9570; family UBA9570; genus JBAZWO01. Next base: position 19,275 of record JBAZWO010000009.1, read on the forward strand.
CAACATCTGGCTTATCCATTAAACCCAAAAATTGCCGGGCATAAGCCGATAAGCTTTCCACATAGCGGCGTTGCCCTTCGGCATAGATAGTATCAAACGCCAACGAAGATTTACCCGAGCCAGATAAACCAGTAATTACCACTAATTTATTCCGTGGAATATCCACCGAAATGTTCTTTAAATTGTGCACGCGAGCGCCGCGAATAGAAATAACAGAGTGATCCATATAAAGTTATCTACCTAATCATTTTTTAACTAGGGTAGTGTATAGGAAGATAGGGTAGAGGTCAAGTAGTGAGCGGTGTGCAACTAATTGACTTTTACTGCATTATATACTTAGAACCTGCGTGAAAAACCATATTTTCACTCAAGTTTTGTTGAGTACATAATAATACATTTCCAGTATTTTCACAACACGACGTTCAAATCTTTTAATTTTGTGATTTTGTGTTTGGCATAC
>JBAZWO010000010.1:0-2187 GCA_041660305.1 Patescibacteria group bacterium
TGGAAAAGGCTTTTGGTGCTGGCTTTGCCAGATACCTGGACAGGGTAGGAATTAAAAGCCCTGTGAAGGTCTTTCACAGTTTCAGGAAAAACATTGCCCAAGCTATGCTTACCAGTTTTCCCAACTACTCCCAACACTACATAGGCCACCTGCCTTACTCAGTTCATCACAATATTTACTCAGGCAGGCAATTGCCATTTACTTTCTATTTAGAACAGCTCCAGACAGCTTCTTATCCTTTCTTGGCTTTCTCTTGGTTCAAATACAAAAAGGGTGAGTTCATGCCCTATCTAAAAAGGAAGAAGATTGAGCTTGCCAGGTAGGGTCAAGGAGATTTTGTTTGGCGCCACCCTGGCTGGAAAATATTTTTGATCTTCTCTTACTAATCAGATGCTTTGTACTTCCTAATCTGTAGTGCTTTGGTCTGCTTCTTTTGTAGTTAGGTTTTCTTAGTACAGATTCTGCCCCTTTCTTTTTGCTTTGCCCTGTTTGTTTGCTGCAAAGCTCAAGGAACCCCATTTTTAGGGGTAGCTTGCTCTTTGCAGGAGTTTGTATCCTGCTGTTGCAAGGATTTCAGCTCCTGCAACAGTGAAAGGTTTGTGGGCTGTTCCACATGTGCCAGCATCCTTTCTAAAGCTCTGCTTGTTTCTTGACACATCCAGGGGGTAACCAATTGTGCTTCCCCATCAACTCTTCTGAAACTTATTAAACAACTGCTTGGAAAGTAGTGACTAGGCCAATGCACTGCTGGTTAATCATAGGGTAAACAAAACCAGCAAAACCTAGGACAGATACAAGCGGCGAACCTTGTTGTTCTAGCTAGGCTTGGCTCTCATTCCAGTTGGGTTTAAAAAGAAGGTTGAAATTTCTTTACCCTAGCAATTCCAGATTAGACAACTATTTTCTGGAGTCAATGGGCAAAATAAAGCCCAGCTTTATTGTCTGCTAGGGCAAAGAGGGCTGGGCTTTATGTCTGTGCTGAGTGGCATCAAGCAGGGAGACAACTTCAGTCTAGGACAAGCTCTGAAGCTGTCAATGGGTATGCCAGGCCTGCTGCTATTTATTTCTTATCCTCAGCCTTCTTCTTGGGCTTGGGTGCAGAGTAGACCTGCTCAACAAACTTCCTGCCCTCATCTGTAACAGCAAGGGCCATGGCTTCAGCCTTGCCCATGGCCTTCTTAAGCTCCTCAGCCCAGATGGGCATTCTTCCCTTCAGACTCTGCCTGACCTTATCCCCCCACTGGAAAATGGGCTCATTCAGGATTGCATCTGCTACGGCTTTAGGGCTTAGTCCCTGCTTTGTGATGAAGTCCTTGACCTTCTCCACATTCTGCCTGATGGCTTCCTGGGCAGCCTGCTTAGCCTGGCTGCCAGACAGCTCAGCAAGTTCCATCAAGTCAGCCTCTGTTGCCTTTCCCTCAAGAACCTTCTTTGCCAATTCCTTAAGCTTGCTCACTTATTGCCCCTCTCAATTGGGTTGGTTGTGTTGGGATTGTTTCAGCAGCCCTCTGCTTTGGTCAACTCTACATCTTTGAAGGCCTGAAGGTTGGCCCTGATCTTTTTTGCTTTTCCTTGTGCCTTGCCAGTTCCTCAAGCCCACTAGCCTTCTGTCTGGCTTCATAGGCTCTGTCATAGAGGGCCTTCTTTTGAGTGGGTGGAGCTAGTGAGGCCTCCAGCTCCAGCTTAGTGGCCTTGGCCTGTAGCTCTCTAATCTTGCTTTTCTTGTCATCTGTTTCCTTCTCAAGCTGCTGCTCTTTCTTCTGCTCCTGTTGCTCCTGCATTTCCTCTTGCTGTTTCTGCTGTGAGTTCTGTCCTGGTAGCAATTGCATTTTATTGCCACCACCCTTCTGGGCCATCTTCCTTGAGTTGGCATTCCTCCATATCAACAGGACTGCTGCTCTCTTTGACATTAGCTTACTCAGCAGTTTCTTACCCTCTGGGTCAGTTCTCAGCCTAGCCACCCCTATTTGCATTTCTAAAGAACCCATCAGAGCCTCAAGGTTTGCAATCTGGTCCAAGGTCTCCACAGACCCTCCACCATCTCCAATGTCTGCTGATGGTGCTGGTCCTCTCGTTGTCTTTGGTTGTGTATGGATCATTGCTTTTGGTTTGAAGCCTCCAGCTTTAATGGCTGGAGCTGTTATCTGCTGGCTGACAGTCGTTTTCAATAGGTTCATGAACTCAGCC
>JBAZWO010000010.1:2197-5811 GCA_041660305.1 Patescibacteria group bacterium
GCCACTATTTGTTTTATTTATGTTGTGGTTTAAGTCAAGCAGCCTTGGAGCCTGAGGCCCATAGCCAACCTTTACAGTTGGCAGCCTGTTCACTTCTGAATACTTCTTTATGTCCCCTGCATTTGCTGCCCTGGTCTGCTGGTCTTGCAGGCTCAGGTGACTTACAGAAATATTCAGGCCAGCTCTGGCTAGGTGTTCATTGGTTGTGTCAGCAACCATCTTCCTGACTTCCTCAACAGCTCCAGTTTTTCTGTCATCCAGTTCCCTTGTTTTTTTTGTGAAGCCTTCAGGTTCAAGCTGCCTGGTGCTGGTGAGAATGTGCACATGGTGGTTATACCCACCTGGTCTGTCTGGAAGGTGGATGGAGTACTGGGCTGCAAAACCAAACCTGTCTACAAGGTTCTGGGTCAACTCTTGAGACAGTTCATACCTTTGCTCTTGGTTAAGTTCCTTAGGCAAGGCTATTAGAAATTCTCTGGCTACTGTTGAGTTCTTTCTAGTTTCTGCTTTCTCAACATTGTTCCAAAGCTGGGTAGGTTCTCTTGCCCATGCTGGGGCATTCTCTGGAACTATGATGGCTGAGAAATCCACCCCTTTCTTTCTGGTGTAGTTGTGGGTGATTCCTGTTGTCTCATCCTTTAGCTTTATCCCTGCCCTGTAAGAAGCTGCTGCTGTAGAGCTTTGGCCTTTTGACCTGGTAAATGTTTTTACTTCACACCTGTATATGGCCATGGGGGTTTTTGTTGGCAGGGGGTTGAGGGGGAACCCCCTCACACGGCAAAACCCGAAGGGGTTTGCATAACCGTGCTCTTGCCTTTGTTTTGATGTTTTTTTGTAGACCTCCATTACCAGCTTGACGTCAGCAGAAAAAATGTCAATCATGAAAGAACAGCAAGAAAGTTGACAACAACAAAAAAGGAGAAAAAGAAAAATGAAAAATGACAAAGCCAGAGAAACAGCAACAGACCTATTAGGGACAATCCAGCAACAACAACACCAAGACACTGACCCCAAGGCCTGCAAGGTCTTAGAGAACAAGTTAAACCGGCCGTTAGGCCATTCCCCTTCCCCCTCCTACCCTGTGGGCTTCTTTGACCCCTTCAAGCTGAAAGCTAGGAGGCTCTCTTGAACTACCAAGACCAAATAGCAAAGCTCACTGACAGGCTTGCCCAGGTCAAGGCTGCTCAGATGTTGAAAGACAAGGATTTGAAGAATAGGGAGGCCAGCAAATCTAGGAGGACAAGAGACAGGGCTTGTTATCAGACTGGGGCAATGGTTGAAAAGATGGGGCTGTTAAGCCTTGCCCAGGGTGACCAGGAATTGTTTCTAGGAGTTCTGGCACAAGCTCACACCCTTATTGAGGGCTCTGACCAAACAAGACTAGAGGCCTTCAAGAGTAGGGGTAAGGATTATTTGCCTATTGGTAAAAAGCTGGTGCCAGTACAGCCAAGCTCAAGGCTACCCAAGCCCAAGGATGTGCAATGAAGAAAACTAAACCCAGCTTGAGTCCATCTACTCAAGCTCAGCTATTAAGGCTTGGTCAGGTAGTCAGTGACCTGTTCAGAAAAACATTAGAGAAGGAAATGGCAGAAATGCAATTTAGAGAAAGCAGGTTCAGATTTGAAATGGTATCTGAGGAGCTTGAAGCCTTGGAATATGAAAGGGCCAGCCTGCTAGAAACACAAGAGCAACAGAAAAGGAGAAACCACAAATGAAACTGAGAATGACAACATCAATGGCACTGGTTGCACTTTCTTCCATGGCCCAAGCTGCTGAGATAGCTGAGGCAAGAGGCCAGATAATTTCTGCTGAAGCCTTCAAAGGGTCTGGGGCAATGCCTGACCTGGACAGCAGGCTGCAAAACATCTTTGAAAAGAAATCAGTAAGGGAAGCTCTTGCTGCCTCTTATAATCTGCTGGTTGCAAGGTATGGGGTTGCCAATCCAGCCACAAAGGAAATTGAGTCACTGCACAAAAGATATTTAGCTGATGTTCAGACCAAGCTTAGGCTAGTGGCAGACCCTATCGAAGACTCTGCTTCACTTTCAGGAACTTCACCAGTGCAGGCCAATAACTCTGGCTGCACCACTGCTGACACCAATCACTGTATTTGCCATGTCCAATGTCACAGCCAGTGCCATGGCTCAAGAGGCTGGAGATAAGGCTTGCTTCAGGCCCTTCTAATTGCTGTGCCTGTGGATTGCTGTTCTACCTGACCACCTCTGGTGATAGTTGTTGTTCTTACCAAGTCAGGCCCAACATTCTCAGCCTTTATTTCTACTTGGTTCAGTTCTTCATCCAAGCCCCCAAAGCATTCATGGAATGCCTTCAGCAAGCCAACATCAGCTATGGTCTGAGGTGCTGGCTTGGGATTATTTCTGGGACTGGGGATGGTGGCTGGGAAAAGGTAGATGCATGGAGGTGGGAGAGAATATGGCCCAACAGTAGTCAGTCTCTTGGTTCCATCCTTCCTGGTTTTCTCCAGCTTTGGGCATGGCCTGCCAAGAGTTCCACAAATCATGTCCCACACAATCAAGCCATCTACTCTTTGCTGCCTGGAAATAATCTCAGCACTCAGCCTGGTATGAATTCCAGACCAGACATTGTGGGGAGGGTCTGCACCAGGATTTGTGCAGACACTCCACAAGATGAATTCTTCAGCATGTGGAGGCCTCTCAAAAATGTTGGTGTTGTTTCCATCGAGACAGCCCTTTAATTCAATGACAGCAGTCTTGCCATTGAGCAACTGAACAGAATAATCATGCCTGTTGGCTTCACCAGCACTCTCCCAACCAGAAATATATTTCTGGTCCTCCATGTGATTGAGGTTGCTGGCTGCAAAGTCCCTCTTTTCTCCCATGGTGGCTGAGAACTGGCCCCTAATCCTCTCAATGGCACCTCTGAAAAGGCCACTTTGATAAAACTCCTGCTCAGACAAGCCAGCAGTATTGAGCTTGTGAGATTGGGTTTTCAGGACCTCAGAGAATTCAACAATCTTTTCTCTCAATTCTTTGTTCTGCTTGCAAGGAATTACACTCATGCTGCAGCTCTGGTGATTACCACCCCATCTTTAAGAACTGGCTCCAGAAGGTGCTTGGCAATGAACCTGACCACAGGAGCTACAACACCATCCCCAGTTAGGTGGTAGGCCTCATTGTAATTCTGGGGAATCTTGTAGCTGTCAGGCAGGCCCATCAGCCTTGCTGTTTCCCTGGCTGATATGAGTCTTGATTTAACTGATTTGTTTTCCACCAACAGCACAAGCTGTCTGCTGGAGCCACCTGCTGGGGTTCTCAGGCAACCAGCAAGGCCATCAAACCGAACTTCAGCCCTCTGCACTTTGATGCCATGTTCATTCCTTCTAGTCCTTTTATAGATGGTCCCTACCATCTTCAGGCCTGAAGCTTTGGCATCAAGAACTTTTTGCTGATTAAGTTCTGACATCATCCCCAAGAGTTGTTTTGTTTCAGCTTGGGTATGCCACTTCACATCAGCAGGCATTTCTTCAATCAGCTTTGCAAGCTCTGTCTTTCTGTTTACTGGGTTTGTCAGTTTCCACCAAACCCAATTTGCCTTCACATCAGCAGGCATTTTGTTCTGTGCAGTGCAGAGTGT